>AP035449.1:1394254-2788509 GCA_041154365.1 Candidatus Neomarinimicrobiota bacterium
TTGGGACCGGCACATCGGTTCCTGAAGCAGGTAATGCACCATCATCGTATTGGGTAAAGGTTAGGGATAAAGCCTTACTGATCGATGCAGGTCCGGGTATCGCACAGGAAATTGTCAATAATGGTTATAATTTGACAGATATACATACCATTTTCCTGACCCATATTCACTCAGATCATTGCCTGGGTCTTCCGGAAATCCTTTTTGGCATTATTCACGGTGAACAAAATATTCATCACAGCATAAATATATGTGTATCAGCTGCTTATACAAAATTTATAGAAGACGGATTACTTAAAGTATGGCATCCGTGGTTTAAAAAATCTAAACATGTAACGTATCAGATAACTCCGTGTGTTTCAGGAAAAGAGCTTTTTGTCAATGATGTGACCATCACACCTTTTAAGGTAAATCATCATGATAGCAGTTTAGGATATCATATGAGAACTAAAGATATATCTCTGTCATTCACCGGAGATACAGATGTATTTGATATTCACCAAGTTGAAGAGTTAAAAACTCAAATCCTGTTTTTGGACAGCAGTACAAGTGATCCACAAAAAATTCCGGGACATTTAACAGTACAGGAATCTGTCAGATTGGTAGAGAATTCCAACATATCCAGGGTATATTTGTCCCATTTTATGCCTGGAGAACAAAAAAAGATCAAAAAATATCTTAAAAAAAGAGGGAAGAAGGGGAGATCTGAGATCTTATTAGCTGAAAAGGGAAAAAAAATACCCCTGTGATAGCTGCGCATAATATGTATTATGTAAACTGTTACGTATTAACGTTCAAGGGTTGAAAAGTTTAAAAGCTTAAACATTGAGGGGTTTTTTAGAAGCTTAGACGTTGTTTTCCGTGGTTATTTCACTGGATTTTATGTTGATAACTGAAGTTGCTCTGATGATGCATTGCATTTTCTATCTAAATTAGACAGAATTATTTGTAGATCATGTTATGCTCTTACATGGCAACTGCAATATCAGGAAAAATGTATTTTTTATGTGATAGAATCAGATCACGATAGTGATGATTTTTTCCGGAACTACGATAAATTTCCGAATAGGTTTTCCAGCAGTATATTTTTGTACACGATCATTTTCAAAAACAACGGCTTCAAGGTCTCCCCTGCTGATGTTTTTGGGAACGGTTATCACGGTGCGTACTTTGCCGTTTATTTGAACCGGATAATCAATAGTCGCCTCAATGAGATATTTTTCTTCATATTCCGGCCAGCTTGAATACGTTAATTCATCGGTATTCCCCATTTTCTCCCATAATTCTTCTGCCAGATGAGGTGCAAAAGGCGACAACAATTTCACAAATCCGTTCATGAATGACCTGTTCAGTGTTTTTTCTTTATAACATTCATTAATGAATACCATTAATTGTGAAATGGCTGTATTAAACCGACACGATTCGATGTGTTCAGTCAGGATTTTTACCGTTTCATGGTACACTTTAACGTTCTGCCCGGATGCATGATCGTCTGTGATTTTATCTGTCAGTGTCCCATCTTCTTCAATAAAAAGCCGCCATATCCGGTTGAGAAAACGGTTAATACCTGCTAATCCCTGGGTAGACCACGGTTTTGGCCGTTCTATAGGTCCCATGAACATTTCATATACCCGTAATGTGTCTGCACCGTATTCATGAATAATCTCGTCAGGATTCACCACATTTCCCCGGGATTTACTCATTTTTTCACCGTCTTCACCAAGTATAAGTCCTTGATTCATAAGCTTTTGGAAGGGTTCATCCGTAGAAACAACACCAAGATCATACAGGACTTTATGCCAGAAACGGGCGTAAAGTAAATGTAAGACTGCATGTTCTGCACCACCGATGTAGAAATCCACCGGCATCCAGTATTTCTCTTTTTCGGAATCTACCAGCTTTTCGGAATTGTGAGGATCGATGTAACGCAGATAATACCAGTTAGAGCCAGCCCACTGAGGCATCGTGTGAGTTTCCCGGTAATATGTTTTGCCATTCCTGGTAAATTCAACCCAATCCCGGATAGCAGCCAAAGGTGACTGTCCACTCCCGGAAGGTTCATATTTTTCTACTTCGGGTAATTCCAGGGGAAGTTCATCCTCCTCAAGGGCATATACATTGCCTTCTTCATCTTTATACAACGGAATGGGTTCGCCCCAGTAACGTTGACGCGAGAATAGCCAGTCCCTGAGTTTATAATTGATAGCCCTCTCCCCCGCATTGTGTTCTTCCAGCCAACGGATCATGGTGTCAATGGCATCTTTTTTGTTCATGCCGTTGATAAAACCTGAATTGATATGAGTACCGTCTTCAACGAAGGCTTCCTGAGAGATATCCCCACCTTCCAAAACCGGTACAATTTTCAAATGAAACTTACGGGCAAATTCCCAGTCGCGTTGATCATGAGCAGGAACGGCCATGATAGCACCTGTTCCATAACTGATGAGGACATAATCGGCAATCCAGATCGGAATTTTTTCCTCATTCACCGGATTAATCGCATAAGCACCCGTGAATACCCCGGTTTTCTCTTTAGCCAACTCGGTACGGTCTAAATCACTTTTTAACGCGGCTTCTTCCTGGTATTTCTTAATATCGGTTTTGTGCTCGGGTGTACATATTTTATCAACAAGTGGATGTTCAGGGGATAGGACCATATATGTGGCACCAAAAAGTGTGTCCGGACGTGTGGTAAAAACTTTGATGGTTTCAGGGTGGCCATGCACGGGAAAAAGAACTTCAGCACCTTCACTCCGCCCTATCCAGTTTCTCTGCATCTCTTTGATGGATTCGGGCCAGTCCAGTTTATCCAATCCTTCAAGCAACCGGTCGGCATAGGCGGTAATTTTCAACATCCACTGTTTCAGCATTATCCGGCGGACAGGATATCCACCCCGCTCGCTTTTTCCATCCACCACTTCTTCATTGGCCAGAACCGATTTCAGTTCTTCACACCACCAAACAGGAGATTCGGCTTCATAGACCAGTCCCTTTTTGAATAGCTGAATGAATATCCACTGAGTCCATTTGTAATAATGAGGGTCTGTTGTGTTCACAACCCGGTCCCAATCGTATGAAAAACCGAATTGTTTCAACTGCCTTGTAAATGTGGCAATATTATTTTCTGTGGTGATTCTGGGATGAGTGCCTGTCTGAAGGGCATACGTTTCTGCAGGCAAACCGAATGCATCAAAACCGATGGGATGAAGCACATTAAAATTATTCATCCTTTTGAACCGGGCAATAATATCACTGGCTGTATATCCTTCAGGATGACCTACATGCAAACCCTGTCCGGATGGATAAGGAAACATATCCAAAATGTAAAATTTTTCTTTGCCCGGGTCTTCCTGCGTTTTGAATGTTTTATTTTTTTCCCAAACACGTTGCCATTTTTTTTCGATGTCTTGAAATGGATAAGATTTTGCCATGCATGAACCTTTCTTTGTGATGATTCGACTCGAAATTTAACGGATTAGCTTACGATTATTAATGGAAAACTGACCTAAAATCCAAAAAATCGGGGGAAATTTTCAAAAAAGACCCATAAGAAAAGGTTAAAAAGAAGGATAAAGAGCAATACGGGATCAAAATGGCCATTATATGGTTTTTCTGAAGGATGGATCTGTCGTCCAGTTTTATAATACAGATAGATCCAGAATGCCAGGAGAAGCGTCCCGGCAGCAAGCAATAAAAAGCTAAACAAAGATTGAAAGTCCAAACGGGTCAGAACATGTATCCAAATTACACTTCCGGCTGTAAAGGGTAGCCCATGAAGTGTCATCAGCATCATGAGATAAGCTCTGCGATAACGGCTCTGCCACCAATTATTTTTTAGCAAAAACAAGAGGACCCATGGAAGCAACAGATATCCATAAACGGTGCTGAGATTTATAATACCGGACAGAGCAAGCAATAAACAGGGTAGTATCAGGGTGTTCAGACTCATATCCAGAGATGATGTATCTGATGGTTTACGCCCTGATTCAATAAAATGTATGATCACTGATACGATGAGGAGTCCGGCTCCTAAGATACGGACTCGCATGAAAGTCATTTCCGGCTGAAAACGAATGATCAGTAGAATGGTGATAAATGTTTGAAGAAACGAAGCGTAAAAGGATTGAGCAGGTCTTGTGGAATATCCCCCGGGAGTATAAAGGCGTAGGATGAATCCTGAAAATAAAAGAAAAGAGGCATAATCCCGTACCAACATTTGTCCGTTTTGGACTGTTAATAGCCATAAAGAAAGAAAAAGAATCAATGAGGAAATGAGATATCTGATCCGGAATGATTGGGATCGGAGGGTTCCCCGGGAAAGTTGAAGAAACAGGGAGAGAACTTCATACGATAAATACCAGATCAAGGGGTGTTCGAATCCATTCAGAAAAAAAATAAAATAGGGGATTAAGCCCAAAGTGGGATTGGAATCAAAAGTATGATACCGTTTCGTATAAATCAGGGCCGGCAGCATCATAAAAGCAGATAAAGCAAATAAAACCCCGGATTCCTTATGAAAGGTAAACCCACCCGGTAATCCACTAAATGAAATCAGGCTGATGAATGATGAATAAACCAGTCCAGACCATAAAACTAAACCTGATATTTTTCGATACATCTGTTCCCTGTCGGACATGATGTAAACTACGGCAGCAGCGGATAATACCAACACCAGAGTATATATGTGAGTCAGCGTAAGATGTATCATGACAAAACTCCCAGTTCATGTATCATCAAGAAAAGGATCGCCATGATGAGCATCACGCCGGGAAATTGGGTCCCCTTCCCCTCCCCCTTATTTGTATACAAAAGCAAAAATGCACTGGATAGAATGGACCACAATGTAAACAGTATAAATAGAACCATTCCAAAGGAATTTTCATGCATAAAGGTAAAGAAGGAATATGCATAAACCTTTCCTGAGAGAATGAGAGGATTGAGGATCAGAGTCATCGTGAAAATAATGCTTGCATAATAACGGGATAATTGATCTTTAAGAATCATGAATACGTCCCGAAAAAGTACAATTATTAAAGTGTATAAGGGGAAAGCTGTAATAAAACGTTGTTGCAGATGCAGGATCGAAATCTCGACCGGGAAGAGTCTGAGGCTCATAAAAACAAAACTCATGGTAAGTAAAAAGGTGATCATAAAAGGAGCAAACGACTGGTTCCGCAAGCATTTAAAGAATATTGTCCCCATCAGGATAAACAGGATAACGGAAGCTGATATGAACCAGTACATCAGAATCACATGGGGATTCAACATCATCCCGGTTAACCGCTGGATGATAAAAAGCAGTGCAAAAAATGAAATAATCAATTCAAGGATGGCATATTCTACAGATACATAATCCTGAATAATATCCGTTAAGCGGATTACAGCTATCAGAAAATAGGCAGAAAGAATCAGATACAAAACAGATCCGGAAACGGGGATAACAGCAGATATTTCATGGATGGATGTGGCAAGTGATGTGGGCTCCCGGAGCATATTGAAAAGAAAATATGCTGTTATTAATAAAAAAACCGGGATATAGGTTATCACGTGTAATTTTTTCCCCCGTCCCAGTTGAGAAGTAAGAAAATAGATGAATGAGGCAAAAAGCATCGTTCCTGTATTTCCTGCCAAAACCAGAAGATCAAGGGAGATAATAATCCAGAGATATCTTCCTTTATCCTTATCCGGCTTGGTGAGTAAGAGGATAAAGAGCGATATTGAAATCGAGAGAAGAAAGAGGGTGTTCATTTCATCCAATTGAAGCGTCAATGAAAAGGAGTTAAAAAATGAAATCGTAGAGACGAGAGGAAACATATTCCCGAAGATAAGATAAAGGATAACAGACATAAAACCGGTCTGAAACAATAAAAATAAGGGGTAGCGGTGCCGTATTCGATAGAATCGGTCCGGTAATACATCCACAAAGAATGCAGGGACAAAAAGTATAAGAAAAATGCTTTTCAGAAGAAGATTCATCCTGTCACAAATCCTATCATTAGAATGATAAAGCTTAGCAAAAAATAGAGAGTCAGGATACCAATGACGGGCGTATCCTGTTTATATTTATGACCGGTATGGTATTGGGCATTGGGAGGGTGAGTATAAAAACAGCCTAATTTCTGAATTTTCATTCTAAGGGAGGAAGAACTGAACAAAGCAATTCCGAACCACGATAATAGTATAAAAAGAACACCGGTAAAAGCGGTAAATATATTCCCGGAAAATAGAAAAAGGCTGATAAATAAAGCACACACCAGGATTTCATCCTTTGGGCTATGACGATTATACATTCCAGTAATTAGTAAAGTCAAAAAGACGAGGGAAAAAAAGATAAGTCTGCTGATCGTGAGTTTAAAAAGAAGAATATCGTAATTATAAAGTGTGTAAGACAAAACGGGGTTTTTCAATGAACCGGGGAGTGTCAGGAAAAGAGTGGTCAGTAAGAGAATAAGAAATGAGAGCAAGGGTAAAAAAACGAAACGCCGCCGAAAGGCAGGAATGAGCCCGTAGAACAGGCAGAATGTTGTGACAAATAGGAGCAGAGCCAGAAAGAGCTTATCCTGAAGAATCATCATGGCTCCTTTCCATCATAAAATAGATGAAAAACAAGATCAAAATTATCATCCCGGTAAATGCGGTAATAATAGTGATATGATGCAACAAAATGGTGACCATCACCGTCATACCCATGATATATCCCATTCCCTGAGCAAGTTTATCTTTGGAGAAAAAGAGTAATACCCCTGAAAAAATGATTAGCAGGCAATATGAGATATAGGGTAGTATAAGTTCCCACGTCATGGATGACCTTCCTTATCTTTTTCAAGGTAAAACCGTATAAAAAGGACAAGAATTACCACCAATAACAAAGAGAATACAGGAGTGAGTACTGTTTCTGAGGATACCATGACAGGGTAAAAAACAATAAAAAAACCTGCCATCATAAACGATACCAGATATAATAGAAAAAGAAAAAAACGGGACAGGTTTTGTGGTAAAGAAACCGGTCGGATATTTTTTATAAAGACAAGGGAAACCGTACATAGAAGAATTGGGATCAGAAACAGGAAATACACAGGACCTTCTGAATATTTGACTGGCAGTAAAATAAAAATAAGCAGCAGAAACAAGACTCCAATCCGTAGCATGGGTGAGCGGAAATACACAAACATCACACCACTTACTGCAGTGAGGAGAATAAGAATCAGCGAAAACAGCTGTGGGCTTATATTCATATCAACACCAAAACAATTGCAGCAATCATCAAAACCGGTAAAAGAACCTTATGATTCAAAATGATCAAATACTTCTCATCTGGCCAGGAATAACGAAACATAAGGCGACGTTGAAAAAGATCCAGTAAAATCACAACCAATAGAGTCATGAAGTACAAAATAATTGGGTGTGACATGCCGGATTGATTCAGTAATTCCTTTGTAAAAACCTCATTCCAGGTACTTAAGGTTAAAAAGATACCAAGAAACAAGAAACCCGACACCTGTTCATTCAATTCAGTGAACAATTTTCCGTTTTTTGACAAACGATCGGACCAGGGTTTGTTTAACAGGTACATATCCAATGAAAATGTGTGGCGTATGACCCACAAAGTAATAAACAGGACAATCATCAACAAAACCCTTAAAACAACGATCAATGATGATAGAAATGGTGTTTTAGCAGAGGCCGGATTAGATGAACCAAGAATCAGGACCAGAAAGAAAAGGAGGAAAAAATATTCAAAAAGAATACGTATACGTTTCAGAAAGAAATGTCTTAACACAGAATCGTTGGCGGAAAGAAACATCAAAAAATTGATAAACAACATCAAAGTACCGTATAGGGTTATTAAGACAAAATGATGTTCCTGAGGGACGGGAAAAAGAAACAGGTAGACTAAAAAAAGCAAGGAAACAGGAAGTTGTAATTTATAAATAATATCAATCTGGTTATATGTATTTTTATACAAAGAACTGGTAAAGAGTGGTTTCAATTGAAAGGTAAGATCTTTTCTCTTCCGGTTCACCAACTTTTGGCTTATCTGTCGGTAATAAGCAATCAGAAAAAACATAAGGCTCAGGCATATCCCGGAAATCAGAACAGTCAGGATTCCTTTTACAAATGGTTTGACGGATAATGTTTCAAGAAAACCGGGCAGATTCATGAATACTCTTTCTCTAATAATGTAAAATTCATCAGAAAAAAAACAAATTCCAATGCTTCATGGTGCAATCCATAAAAAACATGGGGATTTTGGAAGTACCGGTCATACAAATATTCAACTAAATATTGATGATTCGTTTTATGATGAATATTACCGTAATGAAAAGCCGATTCAAGATTTGTTTGCATGGAAGTTATATTTTGTCTACCGCCTCCCTCCTCTTTTCCAGAGAGAATTTCAAGATCATGTTTCATAACCTGCAGATATTTTTTCAGATCATTCAATAATTTTTTTCTGTATTCCGGAACAGATATCAATTCGGGGTTTGAATCTTTAATAAAGGCATTATCATAGAAATGACCGGGTAAGATTTTTTTATGTTTATGAAAGTGCCGGAAAACTGCATGGTTCATGACCAAATAACTTTTTCCTTCTTTTTCCTTTTCTTTTTCATACCCCATAATCAAATCGTAGAGAAAAAAAATATCTTTTATGGTAAGAATAGTATTCAAAGAATCCTTCTCTGGATTCAATATATGCGCTGACAAACGATTGAGTATTTTCTCATTAAAAATACTTTCCCTGAAAAAGAGGGCTGTGGTCTGATAAAGGGCTTTATCATGATAATGTACAGCCAGCAATTTAATCTGCTTCATGATTTCGAGAATAGAAAAATAGTCCTGAAGAATTTTTAACTGGAATCCAGGTGTTGAAAAAGAAAGTTTTTCATCCAACAGATCCTGTTGACTTTTAATCAGGTAATTTAAAAAGTTGAAAGTCATGTAAGGATATTCAAACGAGAGTTCCATGATTTCAGATTGCTGTATCAATTCCTGTTCAGGCGTATAGTCAGGCAGGATGATTTTTCGGACATATCCATGATTCAGACCGGCATGAATATGAATGATACGGTCTTTCTTGAGTGTTGGAACGCGATATGTCCAAAAAACGTTCATTGATATCTGTATCCTGAAACGTACAAAATCAACGCATAAAGAGTGAGCATCATCAAAACCACAAATCCCTGATCATTCAATGCGTTTCTGCTCATAAATATAAAAATCAGGATGATGTACAAGAGCATTTTCAAAAGAAATACAGCAAAATTTTCACCCATATCTGAATCAACGGGTTTAAATAACACGGAATAGTCTTTCAGCGCAGATATATGCAAAATCCAGAAAAGATAAAAAACAAGAAAACTCAGTGCTGCAATCAGGTACACAGTTGTCATCATGTCAAATTTCCATTATAATCAGGATTCCTGTTTATCAAAATCACGGATCATTTCATCCATGATGGGAGACACTTCCCGAATGAGCCGGACCCGATCCCGATGATGCATAAAAGAACTTTTAAAACCATCAATCAGGACGTCTTTAATGTCTTTCAATTTCAAATTGAAAGTATGATATGCCAGACACAGTTCGTCGGTAAGTGTGGTGTTGGAAATCAGCCTATTATCCGTATTCAGACACAAACGGAGTCCGTAATCTTTAAAATATTTAAAAGGGTGTTTTTTCAGGCTTTGGACAGCCCCTGTCTGGACATTGCTGGTGAGGCATATTTCAAGGCAAATGCGATGATCATTGATATAATTGAGCAGATCTCCATCTTCCGTCAGACGTGTTCCATGGCCAATGCGGTGTGCCCCGCAATAATGGACCGCCTGATGAATACTTTCAGGTCCGTATGCTTCGCCGGCATGAATCGTAATATTAATATTGTTCTTTAAAACCAGCCTGAACGCATTCTCGTGGTCTTTAGCCGGATAGTTTTCTTCCGGCCCAGCCAGATCAAATCCCACAACACCCCTGTTTTTATAGGCAACGGCCAGTTCTGCCAGATTATAAGAGATATCGGGACTGATACTTCTCATGCCACAGATGATTACGCCGCCACGGATTCCAAAATCCATCTCCGCTTTTTTCAGCCCCCGGATTACAGCTTCCAGATTATCAACCGTTCCCATATCATTATTCACATGCAGAATGGGTGAATACCGTACTTCCAGCCATTTGATGTTTTCCGCGGAAGCATCTTCAGCCAGTTCGTAGGCTACTCTTTCAAGAGCATCGGGAGTCTGGAGAACACTCAATGTTAAATCGAATTTTTTCAGAAAGACTTCCAGCGATTCACCCTTTTCAAAGCGAAGGAACTCCATTAAATCATTTTTATTTTCATAAGGGATGTTGACATTATTTTGTTTGGCAAGATCAAAAAGGGTATCCGGCCTGAGTGAACCATCCAGATGACAGTGCAGCTCAGCTTTTGGAAATTTTTGAATGACTTCCCTTAATTTGGGATCATAGTTCTGATGATGTGACATTTAATTCCTTTTTGCAATTTTCGTTAATATCGCAGTTATTATGACAAACAGCAAGATCCCAAGCCATGAAAAACCGGGTATTTCAGGCCACCAATTTTTTTCACCGGAGATAAAAATTGGAATCGCGACCAAGATGCCCATCAACGCTTCACCGGTAATGAGTCCCGATGCGAAAAGGAGCCCCTGCTTATTTTCCGGATGTGTCTCCCTGTGTTTCCGTGTAAAATGGGAAACCATTCCACCAATGAAGATGGGAGTTGAGAGAGTGATGGGCAGATAAATACCGACGGCCACTGCCAGAATGGGTATTCTGAAATCGGATCCCCTGGATTTTTGTATCAGATCTGCGATAATGATCAAAACACCTAAAACGGCGCCGGTAATCACAAAATTCCAGGGAAGATTCCCCTGAAAAACGCCTTCCGCCACGGATTTCATCAGGGTTGCCTGAGGTGCCGGAAGGGTTTCACTTCCGATTGTGTAGGCACTATGGAGGATGTCCAGTGTAAGTCCCAGAGCGATGGCTGCTGAAAGTGTTCCCACAATTTGCATGATCTGCTGTTTCCAGGGTGTGGCTCCAAGGATATAACCGGCCTTTAAATCCTGCATATTATCACCGGCAATGGCTGCGGCACAGCAGACAACTGCACCGATAATCACAGCACCTGCTGCACCTTCTATACTGCCGGTCCCTTTGATAAGAAGCAGGAGCAGGGAAGAAAAGAGAATGGTTGCGATAGTCACTCCACTGATGGGATTGTTGGAAGACCCCACCAGGCCCGCCATATAACCGGCTACTGCAGAAAAGAGGAATCCGAAGATCAACATAATCACAGCCATTAAAAGTGCAGTAAATACATTATGAATGATATCTTGATAAATAAAAAATACGGGGATAACAGAAATAATCAGAGCAATGATCACCCAGTTTATCGGGATATCTTTTTCATGGCGTTCCACAGCAATTCCGGAATTGCGATTCTTGTAGGCATTCAGACTGGATTTGACACCGTTCACCAGGGGGCGATAGAGGTTGATCACAGACCAGATTCCTCCGATAACCATGGCACCGACACCCATATAGCGGATTTTAGCATTCCAGATATCATAGGCTGCATCCAGATATCCTGAACCTGCTTCAACAGGATTAAAAAACGAATATAGGGGAATGGCAACAATCCAGGAAATCAGTCCACCGGCAAAAACCAGGACGGCAATATTTCTCCCCACAATATATCCGACGGCCAGAAGTGCCGGAGACAGTTCAGAGCCGAATCCAATGACAGAGCGTTTTTCTGCCTGTCTGGAAGCAAAGGGAAGGGCAAAATCAATGGCTGAATTCCACATCTGTAGTCCCTGTTGGGCAAGCTTCATCAATCCACCAAACAGGGCTGCTTTAAAAATCATCATCAGATTTTTTGAGGAATCATCCGTCTCACCCTGATGATCACCGGCTTTTAAAACTTCAGCCGTTGCCACACCTTCGGGATACTGCAATTCCGCTTCTACAATCAAAGCTCTCCGCAGCGGAATGGTAAAAAAGACTCCAATCAATCCACCGATACCGGAGATTTTTGCAATTTCAAAATAATCAAAATCGGTCCAATATCCCATCAGCACCAGTGCGGGTATGGTAAAAATTACACCTGCCGCCAGAGATTCTCCTGCAGAAGCAGAGGTTTGTACAATGTTATTTTCAAGAATGTTGGATCGTTTGAAGAGTTTCAAAACGCCCATGGATATGACTGCAGCAGGTATGGAAGCGCTGACCGTCATTCCGGCAAATAAGCCCAAATAAGCATTTGCAGAGGCAAGAACAATGGATAAAAAGACACCAAGTATCACAGATTTCAGTGTGATTTCAGGTAAAGTGTGATTTACTTTCATCATAATCCCTGTCATTTAACTGTCTGGTTAAAGCCTTGTCGGAACATGAGGTTAAAATAGTCATGATTCCATTTGTGGTAAAGTGATTTTTATCCTTAAGTTTGATTAAATTCAATAAAAATCGGGGTTCAACCATGGAAAAATACAGTTTCAAGGATTATGATGTGGATGGACTTACATTTCTGATGTCCAACCGGAAAGAAGTCGTTAAATCTTATCAGAAGCTCATATCCACGCTGGGGGAACATTTGGATGACAAGACCCGGATTCTGATTACCCTGGCCCTTCAGGTTACGACACAACAGCCTGAGGCCGTTAAAATTGTCATTCCCAAAGCACTGAAAGCAGGTGCCAGTTCAGATGAGATTATTGACAGTGTCATACTGACTACACCCATAGTTGGACTGACGGGAATCATTAAGTTATTGCCCAAAGTTTTGGATGAACTCAAAAAACATCAGGATATGACGAAAGAGGGATCATGATGAAATTGTACATGAGTGTAGATATTGAAGGCATCACTGGTGTCGCCAACTGGGATGATGCGGAAATAGGTCATCAGGAACACCAATATTACCGGAAGATTATGACCCGGGAAGTTTTAGCTGCCAGTAAAGAAGCAAAAAGCAACGGGGTACGGGAAATTCTGGTGAAGGATGCTCATGCATCAGGCCGGAATATTCTGATCGATGAGCTTCCGGAGTATGTGACCGTTATCCGTGGCTGGAGTGGTCACCCTTTTTCAATGGTTCAGGGACTTGACGGCAGTTTTGATGCTCTGTTTATGATGGGATACCACTCCCCTTCCGGCTCCCTGGGAAATCCCCTCTCCCACACCATGGCTTCATCCATTATCCGTGAAATGCGCTTGAATGGGCACCGGATCTCAGAATTCACCCTCCATGCTCTGGTCGCCGGTCACTATAAGGTTCCGGTAACACTCCTTTCAGGAGACGACGAGATGTGCAAACAGGCAAAAGAACTGATTCCTCAAATCATTACATTGCCGGTAAAACTTGGTTTTGGAAATGCAGTCGTCACAAAAACTCCGTCAAAAGTATTTGAGGAATATAAATCAGCCGTAAAAGAAGCCTTGAATGTGAAACGTTTCAGAGAGTGTATTCCGGTGATTCCATCCTCCTTGTCCATGGAGATTGTCTATTCACATCCAACGATTGCCTATAAATACAGCTTCTTCCCGGGTGTTGAGATGACAGATGAATCCACTATCCGGTATAAAGCTGAAAATATTTTTGATATGATGACTTTCATCCAGTTTTGTTCATGAAAGAAATCAGGGAATCGGATAATCTGTGATGAAATTCCGGCTTGTTCAGCAGCATGGCCGTTGTGCCATTTGCAAGAGACATTCCATGCGTCGTATCCATCGAAACCGGTGGATGAAAATGCTACCGGGAACAAAACTCCTGAGCTGCCATAATTGTCATGCTAAAGAATATGTCTTTTTTAAATACTTTTCTATCGTTTTAAAAAATAAGCTATAAAAAAACAATCCGGCATTAATGCCGGATTGTTTTGCGGGGTCAGTTGTGTGATAACGATTAAAACCGCTGAGTTTCAGACAGAATTGACCAGCCATCAAGCCAGTTTTCTGTACCAAAAGCCCCTTTAAAATTCACGTTTTCAAAAAATCCGTCATTGGGAAGTTCGTCAACCAGCTGAAATGCTGCCCCTCCGGGAGCAGGTAACAGATCAAGGAGTCCGCCACTTTCACGTCCGTCCAGGGCATAACCCGGATCTTCCTGAACGGCAGTCAGTACGCTGTCTTCATCACCTTTGAACAGGTCCGGCGTACCATAAATGATATTATTGGGTGAGAAATAGAGATAATCAGGAGCAGTCTCTCCGGCAAGATCTGCTGTAATCAGGGCTTGTGTAGGTGCATCCGAAATGCGAACACCATATTCCTTCCCCTGATAGATAATCATATTCCGAAAATCTGCACCGGTCCCTTCGCGAAGACGGATACATTGGTCATTGTCTGCAGAAGCACTTTGACCGGAACCGATAATGGTTACATTATGGAATTGTGGAAAAGATCGGGGCTGCAAATCCATATTTGACCCGTCGTTATCCATTTCAAAGCCACGGTTACCGTCATCAGAACCAATGAGAGCCAGAAGAAACTGTCCCTTCCCTTCATATCCCAAATCCGTATCAAAATGGTCATCTCCACAGAAGATGGCTGCACAATGTTTAAGATTCACTGTTCCCCCAAACATTTCAAATCCGTCATCCAGATTATAGGCCACCTCGCAATACTCAACGGTTGTTCCCCGTCCTACACCGGCAAGTGTGATTCCGTTGATCTCATTATCCTGGCCGATGGAACGTCCGCCGTGCCAGACCCGGACATATTTCAAAATGCCACTGTCATCCTCGGGATCATTGCCTCCAAAAGGAATTCCGGCTAAACCTTCCACATAGGTTTCACCGATATTTACCGGAGCATTTCCTAAAAGGATTAGTCCACCCCAGTTTCCCATGGGATTTCTGTCCAGCATATCCCGGGGAAGTATGGAAGTAAAGGTAATAGGCTTTGCTGCAGTTCCTTCCGCAATAATCCTGGCACCCCGTTCAATGACCAACGCCGGGGCCAAGCCTTTACCATCATCAGCCATGGCATAAATAGTTGTACCTTCTTCTATCGTCAAGGTGACACCTGGTTTAACAAAGGTCTGTCCGGCCAGGACAATGCTATCCTCGGCATGCAGTGTCAGATTGCTTGTGATATTTCCCTTTAATACCACATCCGCCTGAATTTCGTTGTCTGTTTCATCATCTTCATTGCTGTTCAACAGATTACACCCCGTGGCTGACAAAATCCATAAACCCAGTCCAATCACCAGTAAAACCCTGAATACCTGCTTTTTCATCATCTCTCCTTTTTGTGTGTTACATTGCGTAAGACAGGCTTATTCCTGCACCCATCCCGGGACGATACTGATCCGTGATGTAAAGCCTGTCATCTTTTTCAAAGCCAAATCGAACCATTGAATTCAAAATATTTTTAATCTTAAAGCTCAGATTCAAAGATCCCATGGATTTATTGAATGTGAGATTCAAGGAGTGAAAAGGAAACTCGTACTCATTGGGAACATCACCGCTTCCCAGGGCATTAAGCCGTGGACTAAACGTATGATAACTCAGAGATCCGCTGAAACCCTTTAAACCGTGGTAATTCAGGGAAAGATTCAGCATGATATCCGATTGTCCCTGAAGTGGACGAACCAGGGATTGGGCATTATTGGGTGTTTCAGCACCTGTAAAAAGACGAATGGTTTCAGGAGATTTTACACGGGATCTTGAGAGGGTTGTATTAAATGTCACCATGATTTTTCCTGATTCCAGAGGAATGATGGGTAGATGGGTTCTGTAATCCACTTCAATACCGTAGGTAGTGGCATGTTCGGCATTTTGGAAAGTGATATAGGATTCATCAGCTGTTTCTATAATGACTTTTTCAATGGGATGTGAAAAATCCTTGAAAAAGGCTCCAACAGAAAAAATCTCACCGGCCATGCGATACCATTCATACCGAAAATCATAGTTTCCGATACGACTTGATTGAAGATAGGGATAACCAACAACAGGATTCCCACCATAAAAGGCCTGGAATTCATAGGGAGCCATTTCCCTGAATTCTGCACGGGCCACTGTATTGCTGTATGAAATTCTGAATTTCTGATAATCTGACGGATTATATACCAGATTCAATGAAGGCAGGAGTGTTGTTTCATGAAGATTTGTCTCAACCTGTTCTCCTCCCAGGATATCACTCGTATAGGGAACTCCGGTGACGGGATTATAGGAGGCAATGGTTACACGATAATCTTCAATTCGTACCCCACCGATGATACGCCATTTGTTGAGAGTTGTGTAGCGACCCATTCCCAGGGGAATATCAGTCATGACATACAATGCATTATTGATTTCCTGGGCATCATAGGCATTTCGCGTAGCGCCATCTGTAGATTCCAGCAGAATGAGTCCTTCACTGATGTGTTGGTCGTTGCTGTTGTATGAAAAGTAGTTTTCTTCACGGAATATTTCTCCAAAAGAGTCCGGATGGCTTTTTACATCAAGGGATATCAGTTCATCAGGCCATGTACCGTTACTATATTCATGATAAAACGATCTTTTTTGAAAACTCCGGAGCTTGTATTGCAACCTTCCGCCGGTCTTGATTTTATACAACTCACCCAAGCGGTCTTTCAGATTCAGGCTGTAATTCACATCTGCATTTCCGTTAAAATCGAATCCTTTGGTAAAATCCCGGATACCTGCTTTTGCGGATGAACTGGCCAGACGATAGATCTCTTCGCCTGGATAGTACTTATAATTCTGGCTTTTCCCATCTGGTTCGGAAAGTTGTGATAAGCCTGTGTTGATAGTCCATTCCACCCGGCTATCAGCCTGTTTATCAAAATGATGCAATCCTGTCAGCGATGTATTGAGAATACTTTTTTCTACAAAATATTCTCTCAGGTAAATACCCTTTTCATCCAGATTCGGTGTTTTTCCACTCCCATACGTAAATGCGTTTTCTGAAGCATGAGTATATAGGGATGATAATTTCAATTTGTGCTGATTATTGATTTTGGCGCCCATACTCCCGCTGATACTCAGGTTTGTTTTATAACTGCTTTTCTGATTCAGCAAATCCGTCCGGGCAATCATCTTCTCATCAGAAGCAGAATATTTACGGAATATTTCTTCCCGGTACCCATAATCATTGGAAAAATGGACGTTGGTATAATACCCGTATTCCAGATTTTTTGTGGGTGTATACCGGTTGCCGGCGTTAAAACCTATCGAAACCGGCATAAAGGAATTTTCTTCCGAACTGGTCATATCCGTCGAAAAAGCCCTGCCATAATCAGCCAGAGACTGATAATGACTGAGTATATCATTCCCGTTATATTTTGATAATATTTTATTCTCCGGAATCTCGGCTGGCATGCTTCGAATCCCGTCATCAAAACCAAAGAAGTCCAAAGATCCCTGGCTGCCAAGACGAAACTGAGCCCCTACGAGGTCCGTTGATCCAGAAAATCCCAGCGAAGCATTAAAAATACGTTGATCTGGATAGGCCTTTGTCCGGATATCCACTGTTCCTCCACCAAAAGAACCTGGCAAATCCGGTGTGAATGTTTTATATGCCGTGATACTTTCAAGAATTCCGGTGGAAAAGAGATTCAGGGGGACACTCTTCTTTTCCGGTTCCGGACTTGGAATCGGTACCCCATTCATTTGTGTAGAAACGTAACGGTCTCCAAGTCCGCGAACATACACTGTATTCCCATTCAGAACCGAGACACCTGTAATGCGTTTGACAGCATCGGCAGCATTGGAATCACCGGACCGGGACATTTGAGACCCGCTGACTCCATCCTGAACATTGGATGACTGTCTTTTTTCTGAAATCAGATATGCATCCGAATTTGAGGATGCCCGGGCTTCCACGACAATTTCTGATAAATTCATCACCGATGGGATGAGAGCAACATCCAGATAATGGTTTTCATCTTTCTGGATTTGAAGTCCTTTTACGGCCTGGTTTTCATATCCCACATAGCTGACAGAAACATCATAGGTGCCAGGGGGCACATCATAAATCATATAATGACCGTCCAAATCGGTGGCTGCTCCCATGGATGTTCCTGAAATCATGACATTTGCTCCCACAAGAGCCTGGCCTGTTTTATAGTCTATGACACGCCCTTTTAAGGATCCTCCTCCGTTCCCCGCATGGAGTTGAATACCAATGCCCATCATCATAAAGAGTAAAATACCTGCTTTCATGAATTTTTTTGTCCGGATCATCGTATCTCCCTTGTTTTATCGTTATCACACAGGGAAATTCCACATCAGGAATTAAAGCTTCGTGAATAAAAAATGAATTAATGGTTAATTAATCAGCGAATTCAGTTTATTGACATCTTTTGTATCAAATACCTGCTGAGGAGATCATACATGGCGTATTCATCAGTAAGTCCTGCCTTTTTAAGGGCGGCTTTTTCCCGTTCCAGTAAATGGTAATCTTTCCGGACAATGGGACCCCCCAGCGCCTTATGCAATCCACTCTGATGAATATGGTCGATCACACTGTCCACCAGCGGTAAAAAAATTTTTTCATAATCTTCAGGGGATATTCCGGCCAAGGAAGCTGTCGCTTCGGCTCCCCGCAGGATACCGATAATCAGATTTGCCGTCATCACAGCCGAAGCGTGATAGAAATCTTTTTTATCATCGGGCAAAAGAAAAGTCTGCAATCCCCATGCGGATGCCATATTTTGCATCCACGAGGGGTTATCGCCTGATAAGGCCCACCATGCCTTTTTCAGCAGTTTTTTACCCTGGTCAGTGTTTGTTTCAATGACTGATATCATGGGATGAAACGAATGGATTTCCGACTGAAAAACATCTCGAAGGGGGGACAATATTTCCGCCTGATGAAAACCACTTGTATGGATAATATGAGGTGTTTTCCATTCCGGTTTTTGCTGAAGATCCCGGATCAGTTCATGAAAAGAATCATCCCGGATACAAATCAACAGGCATGTCGGTTGGGATGGTGTGGGTTTTGGAGTAAAACAGGAGGAAAAATGCTTTTGATAAGCTTTCAACTGATGATCTGATACATCATCCACCCGATCTATGGTCCATCCCAAATCTGTTAGTAGTCCGCTCAAAGCCCAGCCGATGCGACCTGTCCCGATGAGTGAAAATCTTTTATGCATGGTCATCTTCTTCCGAGAAGACATCTGCCGTAAAGACAAAAAATTCTGTGTTTTTATCCAGATATGCCTGTGGTTTCAGGCCCGCTTTCATGGATAGATGGGTTAACATCTCATCTCTGTCCCACCCTTGTTCCGGAGCCACCTGAGGCAGAAAAACAGCTTGTCGAAATCCTTGCTTCAATACCACGCCGTGTTGTCCCGGTATAATTTTATCTATGGAATCCACCGGAATCAATTCGGAAAGGATTGAAATTTCAATGCTGATATCCTGGAGTTCATTTCTGCTTAAGGGGGGAAAACGGGGATCTGAAAAGGCGGCGGCTTCTGCCATCTCAAAAAGAGCTTCTTTCAGGGGAATGTGACCCATAATGTGTCCGATACATCCCCTGAGCTCTTGATTTCTATGGAGTGTGACAAATATTCCGGTTTTTTGATTATACAGGGGATTTTCACTCAACACAGGTTTCGTATCGCTGATACCTAATTTATACGACAGGTAACTGCGAACAGCTTTGAGAAGCTCTTGTTTCACATGATGATCCAGTATCATATCACACCTCCGATATTACAGCCGATGTATATCCCACAACCGATGAATCATCCCGGTTGATCTCACCGGAATGGGTATAACCTGTGACCCGAATCTGTGTATTATCCGAGTACAGTGCTTTCATCAGGGCAATAATTCCCCCTCCTCCACATGCTTCACAAGTTTCAGAAAAAAAATAGTTTTCCAGGGTTTCAATGTCGTATTTCTTCATGGCATTAATCCACATGCCGTCCATGCGCCGGGCTGTTTCAGAATCGTGAAAATGAGACAGATCGGAACTGGCGATGATTAATAAATCGGGATCCTGTCCTTTGGCAGCTTTCAGAAAATGTGCCAGGTATTCAATGTTTTTTTCGTCCTGATTACCCATAACAACAGGCAAAAGGCGAAAGCCATCCCCCAAAACAACCTGAAGGAATGGAAGTTGAACTTCCAGGGCATGCTCAAAGCCATGACCGGATTCTGAAAAGCGGCATCCCGTTGATGATTCAATCAACGTGTCAAAATCTTCTGTTCTTTCAAGTATCCCCAGGGGTGTTTCATATCCCTCTCCGGGATAGATGGAAATAAAATCAAAGAAATCCCGGTGGCTCGGGCTGATGACAAGGACATTTTTAAACATCTTTCCGCTCAGGGATTTATAGGCTTCTGCTGCCCGCTGACCGGAGTAAATATACCCGGCATGGGGTGCGACAAGGCCGGAAATTTTTCCTTTCACATCCAGATTTTCTGCATTTCCCAGAAAAGCCCGGATCATATAGGTCAGTTCCCGGGGAGATCCCGGATAAAACTGGCCGGCAACACTGGATTGTCTGATCATGGTATCAATCCTCCCAGATAAATCAGTGAAAGATTATAAAATGTGTGGGTATAAGCTGCAACTGCAAATCCGCGAAACAAAAAGACAAGACTCAAAATCACCGAAACGGCGGAACGGACCAAAAAGCTGTGCCATTCGAAGAGGTATTTGAATTCTCCCACATAATGGAGTGTGACAAAAACCGCCGTTGAAATAAGAATCGCCGATACCCACGACAACCATTCATTCTTTCCCAGTGATTGAATCATGAGATAGAGTCCATACATGATAACGGCTCTGAAAACCAGTTCTTCATAGACACCCGCTCCACAACTGTAGGCTATGTTCAGTGCGTGATCCGGACTGTTGACAGGTGCATAACTCATATTCAGGTGTATTAGAATGTAAAATATTAACAGGGCGTAAATCAAGCCCTCACCAGCCATGACCGGAATAGAAATAAATTTAAGTTCACTTTCATTGAAATGGATATTATGAAGCCATTTTACCATGATGAACACTATAAGAAAAAGAACAATGCCTGCCTCCAGTCCGTAAAATCCAATTTCAGACAGGAGCCTTTTCAGAAGGATATCCGCCCCGTTCCGGATTGACACGGATTCAGATTGATAACGAATAAACATGACAGATTCATAGATAATCACCAGTGGGATCACGGCGATAAATGAGAGGAGCGGTGATTTTGTATGTTTCAGGGGCATAACAGCTTATAAAACGGAGTAAACAATCCTTCCGTCGATAATGGTCATCAGGGTTTCTATAGAGAGAAAATCCTCCGTTTCAAAGGGGTCTTCACTGATGACGATCATATCTGCCAACATACCTGGCAGAAGTTTTCCCACCAGGTGTTCTTTACCTGCTGCTAGGGATGGATGTATTGTCAATGCATCGATACACTCATCAATGGTCAGACTTTGTTCGGGGTACCAGGATTTTTCTTCTTTTTCCGGATATCTGAATACTGCTGCATGGACGGCTTTCCAGGGATTTACTGTTTCAACAGGCGCATCTGAGCCTATGATCACATTGGCTCCTGTACTCCACAGATCCCGGTAATTATAGGCATGGCTGCAGTTGTCCTTCCCCCAGATTTTCTCTGCCAGGTGGATATCCCCGGGCAGATGAGAGGGATTGATACATATTGCCAGATTTCGCCACAAGGTTCTGTTTAAAAGATCCTCGGGAATATACTGAACATGTTCCAGACGACATTTTCCATCATATTTATCAAGACTGTTAAAAATTTGTTCCAGTGCCGCATCACCTATCACATGGACCATCATATCCCAGTGATTCCGGTTTGCTTTCGAGAGGATGCCATCCAGTTCCTCCTGGGAATATTTTAAAAAGCTTTGGGCTGTTGCATCGGTATAATCAAAACGCATGGCCGCAGAACGGCTCCCCAGGGATCCATCGAGAAAAATTTTCATTCCCAGAAATTCGAACCAGCTTCCTCCCCCTCCGGAACTCATCATCATGGACTCTACCGATTTGTAATCATCCCAATAAATATAGGATCTGAAACGGGGACCCCGTTTGGATGGATCCTGATATAAATTCTGGTATTTGATAAAATTGTCGTATTCCTCCACAGCGTGGACGGTAGTAATTCCCTGTTTGAATAGTTCATTGAATATTTTTTCCGGTTCATGAAATACCGGGGATTCCATTTTCCGGATGATGGGGGATATCAGTTCGTTGAGTGCATCTTCCTTCACAATTCCCAAAGGTTTACCCGATGTATCCAGGGGAACCCGGCCATTTTGGATATTTTTCATCAGTATTCGGGTATCCATCAGGTCGAAAACAGGATAATTTACCCAGGCAGTGTGATAATCCTTGTTGATGAAAATGGCCTTGGTGTGGGAAGATAAAAAGTTCAGATCACTGGCCCGGGGCATCAGATATTCATCCCAGGCATTGGCATTCCAGCCCCATCCCAAAAGCCATTCCTGTCCTTTGTACTCATTCCGGATCATCTGAACCGCTTCATCCCTGCTGCTGCTATCCCCCAGGTTTAACTGGGTGATTTTTTTTGCCCAGTCAGAGACATGGATGTGGCAGTCACACAATCCCGGCAGAACAATCCGTCCCTCCAGATCAACCGTAATGCTGTCCCGGCTGATGGACGGTGAAAACTCGTGGGATTCCCCAATGGCCGAAATGTATTGATCCTCAATTAAAAGGGCGGATACCCAGGGCTTTTTGGAATCCCCCGTATAGATGCGTCCGTTATAGAGAAATATCTGACCTGCCATGATTTACCAGATGAAGAGATTTCGTTGACTGATATTTGAGCGTCTCATCCTGTCAGTTAAAGACTGGGCAAGACGTTTCATGAACAGATAGCCAATCCGGGGATTTTTATTGAAAAGTTCGTTCAGTTTTTCGTAATCAAATTTAATAATCACCGCATCCTTATCCACCAGGGCACTGGCACTACGGGGTGAGCCGTCAATAAAGGAAAATTCACCTACTGCTTCTCCCGGTTTTAAACGATAAATATTGATTTCCTCGTTTTCATCAAAATTTACCTTCATGGTGATCTCTATCCGTCCGCTGACCAAAAAATAAAGATCACGGCTCTTTTCTCCTTCCTGAAGAAGCAAAGAACCAACCGGAAGCTTTAAGACTTCTGCATAGGGAATCAGATCATCAACAACATCATTTGGCAGGGCTTCGAAAAAAGTCAGATCTTTCAAAAATTCTTTAACAGCCATCACGTATCTCCTTATTTTTCATCACCAAGCTGGAGAACAGCCAGAAAGGCTTCCTGCGGAACCTGCACGCGTCCCACCTGTTTCATCCGTTTTTTACCTTCTTTCTGTTTTTCCAGCAATTTACGTTTCCGGGTAATATCACCACCATAACATTTCGCCGTCACATTTTTCCGCAGGGCTTTCACATTTTCACGGGCAATCACTTTATTGCCGATCGCAGCCTGTATGGGAACCTCAAAAAGATGGCGGGGAATCAGGCTGCGAAGTTTCTGAACCAGACGTCGACCCTGATAATATGCCTGATCCTGATGGATGATCAGCGACAGGGCATCTACCGGTTCATTGTTGATCAGGATGTCCATTTTCACCAGTTTACTGGGCTTATATCCGATAAATTCATAATCCAGAGAAGCATATCCACGACTTACAGTTTTCAGTTTATCGTAAAAATCATAGATAATTTCCGAAAGGGGTATTTCATAGATCAACTGTACTTTGCTTGGATCCAGATAATGGGTATTGACATACGTTGCCCGTTTTTCCTGGGTAAGGGTCATCAGGTTTCCGATAAACTCCGGCGGTGTAATAATTTCGGCTTTAACATAAGGCTCTTCGATCATCTCGATATCCCCCATATCCGGCATTTTTGAGGGTGTATCCACAATAAAAAGATTCCCCTGGCGATCAGTTACATGGTATTCCACATTGGGAATGGTTGTTATCAGATTTTGATCAAATTCCCTTTCCAGACGCTCCTGGACAATTTCAAGATGAAGAAGTCCCAAAAAACCACAACGAAAACCAAACCCCAGGGCTTCGGATGTTTCCGGCTCATAACGGAGTGACGCATCATTGAGCTGAAGTTTTTCAATGCTCTGACGGAGTTCTTCATAATCATCGCTGTTGACGGGGTACAAACCGGAAAATACCATGGGCTTCATCTCTTTGTAGCCTTTTAAGGGGGATTTAGCCTCATTCTCCAACGTGGTTATTGTGTCTCCAACCTTTAAATCCCGGATATTTTTAATCTGGGCAACAATATACCCTACATCTCCGGCTTTCAGTTCTTGTGTAGGGATCTTTTTAAAGAGGAATTTTCCCACTTCCGTAATTTCATAGACATGCCGTGTTGCAAAGGATTTCATCTTCTGACCAGGTTCAATCCGGCCTTCAAAAACACGTACGTAGGGGATTGCTCCACGGTAATTGTCAAACACACTGTCGAAAATCAGGGCCCGTGCCGCTTTATTGAAATCACGCTCCGGCGGTGGAATCCGGGTAATAATTGCCTGAAGCAGCTCGGGAATCCCTTTTCCGGTCTTTGCACTGGTCAGGATGATGTCATCTTCTTCACATCCTGTAAGATCCACCAGCTGGTGTTTAACTGATTCCACCTGTGCACCCGGCAGATCCACCTTATTGATCACCGGGATGATTGCCAGGTCGTTTTCCAGTGCCAAATACGTATTGGAAACCGTCTGGGCTTCCACTCCCTGGGAAGCATCCACCAGCAATAAAGCGCCTTCACAGGCGGCAAGACTCCGTGAAACTTCATAGCTGAAATCCACGTGTCCGGGGGTATCAATCAAATTCAGTGTATACGTTGTTTTGTGATCGGCTTTATACAAAATCTGAATTGGGTGGGATTTGATGGTGATACCCCGCTCCCGCTCCAGATCCATATCATCCAGTATCTGTTCTTTCATTTGAAAAGCCTGCAGAGTGCCGGTATATTCCAATAGCCTGTCCGCCAGGGTGGATTTTCCGTGATCAATATGGGCAATAATGCAGAAATTTCGAATATTATTGTCTTTCATGTCCGGAAAATAACGGAATTTTACCATAATTAAAAAGACATTGATAAATTAGGGTAAGATAAGGAGGATCCATGAAACGCCACGAACTTGATCAATTTCTACGTCATCTATACCAGATTGAAACCTTTGATGATTATTGTTATAATGGTTTGCAGGTGGAAGGAGCAGAAAATATTCACAAGATTCTTCTGGGAGTATCTTTTCACTCCCTTTTACTGGAAGCAGCGATTCGTGAACATGCCGATGCCATCATTGTCCATCATGGGATATTCGGAAAAGACTTTTTTAAAATTCATGAACCCTTTAAAAAGACACTTCATACTTTATTAAACAAAAATATTTCACTTTTCGGCATTCACCTGCCCATGGATGCCCATCCTGAGATTGGGAACAATGCCGAATTAGCCCGGATGATCGGAGCCAGTATACTGGAACCCTTTGAAGTAGGTTTTTTAGTGGAAAACACACGGAATCTGAGTCTGCAACAAATCGTCAACCTCTATCACAAGGAACTGGATCCAGATGGAGAAAATGATGCCACCAATCACCCTTCCCCCTTGCACTACAAAAGCCGAGGTGGCATCCAGTATTATGATTTTGGTCCTGATACACCCGAAAAAATCGGAATATTAAGCGGTGGTGGAAGCGGGTATATAACTGATGCACAATCACTTGGGGCCGACACTTATATTACCGGAGATATCAAGGAACACCTGCCGGCCTACCTGTATGACCATGGTTTAAACTATATCAATCTCGGCCATTACCGGTCCGAAACCACCGGAGTGCTGGCTCTGAAGCGACTGATTGAAAAAACATTTTCTGTGGAATGTGTTTTTCGAGATATATTTAATCCTATTTAAGAGTTATGAGTTATGAGTTATGGGTAATGAGTTGGAGTTATGAGTTGTGAGTTAGCATTGTGCTTCTGTTGGAGCTTCCTGGTGTGAGATTAGTGGGTTGTGCCGTTTTGGAATGTTCTTTAGTAAAAGGTTAAAACCCAGGGAAGATTTTTTAAAATATCTGCCAGAAAATGTATTTAATAATACATGTTTATTTTTTTCTTTTTTATCATTGTTATCAACAGGGTAAATAGCTTTTTTTAAAATGCATTCCGCCCTTCCTCCCCAACCAACTCTCAACTCCCAACTCAAACTCTCCACTCACCACTCTCCACTCTCAACTCCCAAATAACATGTATTTGTCCCGGCAATTTTGTACTTTTACATATAACTCAAAGGAGCGTATATGGACAAAGAAATAAGGGAAATTTTAGACATATTTACAGAAATCAATCAAATCCCCCGGGAATCGAAGCACGAGCAACAGATATCGGACTGGCTCATGACATGGGCGGAAAAACAGGGTTTTACGGCTAAACGGGACAAGCTGATGAATGTCCTCATTCACGTCCCTCCCACCCCCGGCTATGAAAAAAGTCCTGTGGTAGTGCTTCAGGGACACATGGACATGGTGTGTGAAAAAACACCGGAATCCACCCATGATTTTCGGAAAGACGCGATTAAAGTATTAATTGACGGAGACTGGGTCCATGGGGATCAAACCACATTGGGAGCAGATAACGGAATTGCCATGGCCATGGCCATGAAAATCGCCACAGATCCGTCCATTGAGCACCCGGAGCTGGAACTGCTGTTTACGGTAGATGAAGAAACGGGACTCACCGGTGCGAATGGACTCTCCTCTGATTTTTTAAAGGGTAAGATTCTTTTGAATATAGATTCGGAGGATGATAAAAAATTTACCATCGGATGTGCCGGTGGCCGGGACACAAAAATACGATTCATCAAAGAAGATGAAGCCATTCCTGAAAATTTCGAAATTTACAAATTGTCTGTATCGGGCCTTTCCGGCGGACATTCGGGAAGTGACATTCACCTGGGACGGGCCAATGCCAATAAACTGTTGGGACGGGTTTTGGATCATATTCAGCGTCAGGTACCGGAATTGCGACTTTTATCACTTTCCGGCGGATCAGCCCACAATGCCATTCCACGGGATGCCCATGCCCTGATTGGATTGCCGACGCTTCAAACTGATCCCGCTTCCCGTTTTGAACCCTTTTTCTTCGATTTACGCCAGGAATACAAAGAACGTGATCCCCGTTTGAGCATCAGCCTTGAAAAAGCAACAGCATCGCCGGAAATGGCTTATTCAAAGTCGACAGGCTCCCGGATCATTCAAACACTCATGGCTTTACCCCACGGTGTGGCAGCCATGTCACCCACAATTCCCGGACTGGTTGAAACCTCCTCCAACCTGGCAACTCTGAAAGAGAATTCAGGTGAACTGACCATCCTCACCAGTCAAAGAAGTTCTGTTATGAGCCGCCTGGATGCGACTACCCGAAGCATTGAAAGCGTAGGGTCTCTGGCAGGCGCAGAGGTTGAATCGGGAAACGGCTATCCCGCCTGGCAACCGGATATGGACTCCACCCTGCTAAAAAAATGTACCGCCGTCTACGAAAGGGTCCACAAGAAAAAACCGGTGATTGAAGTCATCCATGCCGGCCTTGAATGTGGTGTGATCGGTGCCAAATATCCCGGCATGGAGATGATCTCTTTCGGCCCCCTGATTGTCAATGCCCACTCTCCCGAAGAAAAAATGAGTATCTCTTCGCTGGAGAAGGTGTGGCGCTTTTTGAAACAACTCCTGAAGGAATTATGAAACTCATCCGTTTAAAAAAATCCGGCCCATTGGAATTCTATTCCGCCGAAGGCAGCACACCCCTGAAACTTCCCTTTTACGAATCCACAGTGGAAGCAGGATTCCCATCCCCGGCTGATGATTACGCAGAGCTCAAGCTCGATCTGAATAAACACCTGATCCGGAATCCCTCTGCGACCTTTTACGTCCGGGTCCGGGGGCATTCCATGGTGAATGCCGGTATTTGTGACGGTGATATGTTGATTGTAGACCGCTCTCTGGAACCGAAGGACGGGGATGTAGCCGTGTGTGTAATCAATGGAGAATTTACCGTTAAACGCATTAAAAAGAGCGGGCAACAAATCGTTCTTTCCCCGGAAAATCCCGATTTTCCTGAAATGTCCGTCACCAAAGACGATGATTTCCGGATCTGGGGCATCGTTTCTTACGTAATCCATAAACCCTGAGAAACCCATGTTTGGTATTGCGGACTGCAACAACTTCTATGTTTCCTGTGAACGGGTTTTCAATCCATCCCTGGAAAAGAAACCGGTTGTCGTTTTATCCAACAACGACGGATGTATTGTGGCACGGTCCAACGAGGTGAAGGCACTTGGCATTCCCATGGGGACTCCTTTGTTTAAGGTCCGTGAAATGATTCAGGAATACAAAATCGCCGTCTATTCCTCCAATTATACCTTGTATGCCGATATGTCCCAACGGGTGATGACAGTTCTGGCCCAGATGGTTCCTTCCATGGAAATCTACTCCATTGACGAGGCTTTTTTGGATTTGCGGGGTTTTCCGCCAGACCGCCTGGAGACCCATATCCGGGACACACGAAGAAAAGTGGTCCAGTGGACCGGCATTCCTGTTTCCATCGGCGTGGCATCCAGTAAGACCCTGGCAAAAATCGCCAACCGGGCTGCGAAAAAGAAAGGGGAATACGAGGGTGTATGTATTCTTAATTCAGAGATTCTTCGGGAGGAGTTTCTGAAACACACCGCCGTGGAAGATATTTGGGGCATTGGTCCCCGTCTCTCCCGTTTTTTAAAAGCCCGGGGAATTTTTACTGCCTGGCAGCTAACCCACATGAATGACTTCTGGATTAAAAAGAATCTCACGGTTACGGGACTGAGAACGGTTTATGAATTGCGTGGAATACCGGTCCTTCCCCTGGAAGACAAAACACCGGATAAACAGGAAATCTGCACTTCCCGCTCTTTTGGAAGGCCGGTGGAAAGACTTCAGGAACTAAAAGAATCCATTGCGACATATGCGGCACGGTCGGCTGAAAAACTCCGGCAACAGCACTCTCTGGCCAATACGGTTCTTGTGTTTATCCGTACCGATCCCTTTAAAGAAGGGGCCTATCAGAATTTCAGAGTCCTCTCTCTCCCTGTCCCCACGGCCTGTACCGAAGAAATTACCGAATATGCCTTATACGGATTAAGGCACATTTACAAACCGGGATACCGCTATAAAAAAGCCGGTGTGATTCTCAGCAGTATCGTTCCGGACACCGGTGTACAGCAAAACCTTTTCGATGCCCGTCCCCGGGAAAAAAGCCGCAAACGCATGCAGGTGGTAGACCTCATCAATCAGAAAATGGGCAGTGACACCCTCCGTTTTGCTTCCCAGGGCATTCAGAAATCCTGGAAAATGAAACGGGAAAATATCACACCCGCCTATACCACAAACTGGGATGAAATTTTAACGGTTAGGATTTGACAGTCGGCAGTCATCAGTCGTTAGTCGGCAGTCGGCAGTAAACAGTTGATTGATTCGATTGGACCACTTCTCACGCGTCACGCGTTACTCGTCACTTTTTCAGTCGACAGTGGACTGTGGACATGAGGGATTGATTTGATTGATTTGATTGATTTGATTTGATTGGTTTGATTTATTTGATTGAAACGTCAGGAGCGCAGCAACGCCAACTTCAGACAGGCCGTAGCCTGTCCCTACATCTCGACACACACCAGGAGCGAAGCGACGCTAACTTCCAACTTCCACCTTCTAACTTCTTTAATAGAATTGGCGATTCATTTGATTTAGCACAAGGATTATTGGAGAGATGGGATATATGATTTCGCTTAGGTAACGCCCCCCACCCCGGGGGTAAGATACATTGAATGAGTGGAGAGTGGAGAGTCGTAGGGGCAGGATGTGTCCTGCCTCTGAGTTGGAGTCTTGAGTTTTGAGTGTATGTTTTTAGAAAATTGCAGATTTTGAGACTTAGATATTCTGACTTTTATTCATTGGATGATATTGTAATCAATTACTCCAAAGGCTATAAGTGAAACAAGATATATGAATTCGATTAGGTAACGCCCCCCACCCCGGGGGTAAGATACACCGAAATGCGACATGACGCAAGTTAATATTGTTATTCGTATATATGAATCTTCGAATCATTCTCCAGTTTATCGACTTGTATCCATCATCCCGGTTACTGATTGGACTGTGAAGCAGTCTTATAGAGATGGGATCATGGAATAAATTGCCCACAGGTGATCATCTCAAAATGCCAGCCAATGACTTCGTGACACTGTATGTATAAAAGCACCACAATTTAAATACGGAGAAACAGCTATTAAAATTCGATCGAAATAAAGTGCTTGAATTCCACGAAACAAGATCGTATCCAAATGCAATTATCTCTGCAACTCAGCGTACCCTGCGGGAGAAAAATCCATTCTCAATTCTCCATTCTCAATTCCCAATTTCCCTCCCATTTCTTCCTTTCTGAAAGCCAATTTGTAAGATTAGCACTTAAATTTATCCGGTTTGAAAGGCAAATTTCTATATTTCCTCTTTTTTATCTCCCTACTAAACCGGGAATGTCGTAATTTTCACATGGAGGAAATATGCCGCAATTAAATCATTTGAAAAAGCCGGAATGGCTAAAAATAAAGGTTCCGGGGGGTGAAGGATACCGGACCGTCAAGCAACGGCTCAAAGACCACAAACTGCATACCGTCTGTGAGGAAGCCTTATGTCCCAATATGGAAGAATGCTGGGGACGGCGAACGGCTACATTCATGATTTTGGGTGACACCTGCACTCGGAATTGCCGCTTTTGTGCAGTTAAAAAGGGAGTTCCTCTGCCACCGAATCCGGATGAACCCCGGCAACTTGCTGAAGCCGTAAACGAATTGGGTTTAAAATATGTGGTCATTACGTCGGTAGACCGGGATGACCTTGCTGATGGAGGAGCTTCCATCTGGTCTGAATCCGTCCATCAAATCAGGTCATTGAATCCGAACTGTAAAATAGAGGTTCTGATACCGGATTTCCAGGGAGATCAGAAGGCTTTGGACATGGTGCTGAGTGCGGTTCCGGATGTTGTGGGACACAATCTTGAAACCATCCCGTCTCTTTATCCCATTGCCCGGTCTAAAGGGAATTATCAGCTGTCTTTGAATGTGTTACAATATATTTCAAAGAAGGGATTCTTAACAAAAACCGGTATCATGGTGGGACTGGGTGAAAAACCTGAAGAAGTCATTGATTTGATGAAAGATGCCTATAAACATGGAGTTACATTATTTACTATCGGACAATATCTACAACCCACGTCCCGTCATTTGCCTGTTAAAGAATATGTAAGTCCGGCACAATTCATGGAATATAAAAAAATTGGGGAAACCCTGGGATTCGATCACGTAGAATCAGGGCCTCTGGTTCGATCTTCGTACCATGCCGATGAACAGGCTATCTTTCAAAAAAAGGGACAATCATGAAGAAATTACTGGCACCCTCCCTCCTCTCTGCGGACTTCCTTCATCTTGAAGATCAGATCCGGCTTACGGAAGAAGCCGGTGCAGATATCCTCCATCTGGATATTATGGATGGTCATTATGTCCCCAACCTGACCTTTGGTCCGCCATTGATTGAAAAAATCCGGCAATTGACTGATCTACCTTTGGATGTCCATCTGATGATCACAAATCCGGAAGAAACGATTGATATGTATATTGATGCAGGAGCAGACTGGATTTCCGTCCACCCTGAAACCGTCCGCCACCTGCATCGTCTGATATCCCATATAAAAGATCAAAACGTGAAAGCCGGTGTTGTATTAAATCCCGCAACGCCTGTTTCCTGCCTGCAGGATATCCTGCCTGTACTGGACTATGTGTTGCTGATGTCTGTTAACCCGGGTTTTGGTGGACAACATTTTATCCCGGATGTTTTAAAAAAAGTGGATGCATTTTTACGTTTGCGGGAACAACAGGCTTGTCCACAGGTGAAACTTGAAATGGATGGTGGAATCAATCGTGCGAATATTGCAGAAATCTCAAAGGCAGGTGTGGAAATTTTTGTAGCAGGCAGCGCGATCTATCATTCTGAAAACATTGCTGAAACGATACTCTTTATGAAAAAAACTTTATGAAAAATACAAAGAAAAATCTTCTTCCCTTTCCAGAAATACCGGAAAACCTTTCCTGGTTTTCAAATCGTTTCACCATCGATCCCATACAGAGAATTCTACGCTCCAGGAATTCTCAGGTTAAATTTTACCTTTATAAAAATGTCTTTCAAATGGATCAGATGGCAATCCATTTAAAAGTCACCAAACGGGAATTGAATGAGAACCGGAACCGTACAAAAATATTAAAATCCCTGGAGCTCTTTGATCCAGCCACACAATATGCTGAGTATCCTGCTGACAAACAGGGAGCTCTGCAGATCAATTATCTTACCTCTCTTTTAAGTGAGGCACGGGATTATAATTGTCACAAACGTATGACAGACATTCAGAATGTCTTCATTCACATTTTAAAACATCAGAATAAAGACGGTTCATTCCCCCTTCCCCTCCATCTGAATGCTCATGTCATTGAAACCCTGTTAAAATATGATTTTGAGGGGAATCGTTTTGTTGAACAGGCAATACGATGGCTGGTTCGTCAACAGAATGAAGATGGCGGATGGGGGACTTCTGATGAGGGTTCAGATGTCTGGCTTACATTGAAAGTTTTGAGTGCCTGCAGCTATCACTCCATCATGCGGGAGCGGAAAAAAATAAAACGGGGTGCTGATTTTATTTTAAATCATTATTGATCCCACTCCGAAAAGTCGACAGCCATGCTCGGGTACAGGCGTTATGACAGGCGTCAAATAGTCTATAAGTCTTTGATAATCAGTAATATAACTTGATATTGTTGATAAAATATTGTAAAATATGAGCAATATTTTAAGAGGCAAAGATGTTCAAAGAGACAGAGTCCAGTCGGCCGGTAGAGTTGTTTGGTGATGTAGAGAACCTGTTAGAATGGAACAAGAAGAAGCTGAAGAAATACCGTGATGAGACGCGATGGCACAATCAATTCCGGTGCATGGTCTATGATGTCATTGACGAGACGCCTTACCGGATATTGTTTGATGCGCGGATGGGCGCACCGAATGCCCCAGTAAAACAGTTGGTATCCATGATGATTATCAAAGAGCTGTTTCGCTGGAGCGACAGTCAGTTATTTGAGCAGTTTGAGTTTAATGTTTTGGTCCGTCGCGCCATCGGAATCGACACGCTCACGGAAGATATCCCGGTTCCCTCCACCTATTACTTATTCCGAAAGCGGATCTATGAGCATGGTAAAGAGACGGGCGAGGAATTGCTGGAAGAGACTTTTTCCCAGATAACGGAAGCACAAGTTCGTGAATTCAAGGTGGATGGACGGCGTATCCGGATGGACAGCAAATTACTGGGGAGCAATATAGGCTGGTACAGTCGTTATGAGTTGGTCCACAAGAGTTTTGAGATGTTTTATCGGGGGCTAACCAAGAGTGATAAGCGTTTTCTACAGACGCGGTATCGGACAGAGATCAGTCGTTTGTTGGGAGAAGAGGCAGAGAAGGTTGTCTATCGTCATAACCGTGATGAAGTCAATGAACGCCTAGTGCGTTTAGGTGAATTACTTTATATGGTCATCCGTCATTATAAGGGAAAAAAGGAGGAATCATTCCGGGTATTGAAGCGGGTCTTTGAGAACCAATATGAGGTGAATGAAGAGGAGAAGATTATCTTACGCCCGAAGGAGAAAATCCCCCCGGATAGTGTTCAATCGCCCCATGATCCGGACTGCACCTATCGGGGCAAGTCAGGAAAGAAGGTGAAGGGGTATCATGCGAATGTGACAGAGACCTGTGGAGAGGACTTGCATTTAATCACGGATATCCGGATAGAGGCCGCCAGTTGCGGGGAGGCCCGTTTTTATAAAGAGGCGGTGGAAGGCAGTGAAAGAGTCACGGGTCAAAGGGTAGAACATGTGCATGCTGACGGGGCTTATTACAGCGAAAGTAACAGCCGGTACTCGGAAGAAAGAGACCTTGATTTTGTGGTGACCGGAATCAAAGGAAGTGAGCCCCGATATCTGATCCATGAAACACACGAAGGGTATGTTGCCGTGGACCGCGAGAGCGGGAGCGTGTATGAACTTCATAAAGCAGAGACGTATCAAGACTCGGAAGAAGCACGATATTATATCCGAACAGACTCCGGCCGGAAATACTTTAGCAGTCTGGCCATATACACTGCTTTGCAACGTCAAAAACTGATATCCCGTCCTGAAAGAGAACTGCAGATCCGTAATAACGTGGAAGCCACGATTGGTCATTTTGCTTATGGACTTCTGAATAATAAAACACCCTACCGTCGAAAGCAGAAACAGCAGATGTGGGCTTATTGCCGGGCGATGGCGGTAAACATCAAACGAATCGCGGGATACGTACGTCCAAAAAAGCCGTTTGAAGAGCAAAAAGCAGCATTATGTGCACAAAAGGTTCAAAACACAGTCCCATCCACCCCTTGCTTTTTCATTTTTTCCTCAATCGGTCGCCATCTGGCTAATTTTTATGGCTTTTTCCAATCCAATCCCTCGATTTATCCGAAAACCCCCGTATTTATACAATTATAACCGTATTTTTTAATGGGGTTTTCGGAGGAGGCTCATTATTTATCGCTGAACAAAGGGGGTATTCTGGAAGGTCTGCAGGCATGGGACCAGCTTTCCTATGGTTACGAAGGAATCAAGGCCTTCCGGGGCGGAACTCTGAAAGTATTGGAAGTGTTGGTTCGTTTGGGATATACTGCCGAAAACAAAAGCATCCGAAAGATGTTAAACTGGCTGGAAAGCCAACAAAATATGTATGGCCTTTGGTCCGCACTGCCCCGGCAGGCAAAGGATACCACTGACGACTGGGTATCCTACCGGGTCATCCGGGTTTTACAACTTTACTATCTTTTAGCCGGAGACCGGAAACCTATCCGAAAGTTTAAAATTAAACCAGGTGGGCGGACTTCTTCAAAAAAACCCCGTTTTTTGACAGAACGTAACCTGAATGATGATGAATTATCAGAATCATCAGAAGAAAATACAGATGACAAGGAGACACTGAATGAGTCATAAAGAATTTGAAAATATTAAAGCGGACATAAGCCTGGCAGATGATTTTGAATCCCCCCAGGAAATCCCTCTTATGCCCTTGAGAAATACCGTTCTCTATCCTCAACAGGTTATTCCACTCTATATCGGTCGGGAACGTTCCCTGCGCCTGCTGGATGAACTGCTTCCTGAAACAAAACTCATTGCCGTCGTCGCTCAAAAAGATATCAGTACGGAAAATCCCAAAGAAGATGATCTGTACAGTTGGGGGACACTGGCACAGGTTTTAAAAATATTTGATATGCCGGACAAGAGTAAAAGTGCCATAGTCCAGGGAATTGAACGGATTCAGATTTTAAAGGTAACCCAGGAATCACCCTTTTATAAAGCGGTGGTTCGCCGGGTACATGAAATCAGTTACACAAACGATGTAAAAACCCAGGCGTTGGTCAGCAATCTGTACAATCAATTCCAGACCCTGGTGGATAAAGCCCAATACCTGACAAACGAACATCTGGATGTGGTAAAGGTGATTCGGGATCCTGGTAGGCTTGCTGATAAAATTGTCTCCATCCTGAATGTCCAGGTTAGTGAAAAACAGTCTATTCTGGAAATTCCGGATGTTCAGAAACGACTCACATCCGCGACGATTCTGGTGAACAAGGAAATCCAACGGATGGAAGTGGGTGAAAAAATTCAGTCCCAGGTTCAGGATTCCATCAATAAGAATCAAAGGGAGTATTTCCTTCGGGAACAATTGAAAGCCATCCGGAAAGAGCTGGGTGAAGACGATTCAGGTATGGATACGAAAGAACTGGAAGAAAAGATCGAAAAATCCAATCTGCCTGAAGAAGCTCTGAAGGTTGCCCGAAAAGAATTGACCCGTCTTGAACGGATTTCGCCTCAATCCCCGGAATATACCGTAAGCCGGACCTATCTGGAATGGCTTGTTGAACTTCCGTGGTCTGTTTCAACAGATGATCAGGTGGATATTACCAAGGCAGAACAGATTCTGAACGAAGATCATTACGGACTTGAAAAGATCAAGGAACGGATTCTCGAATATCTGGCTGTCCGAAAACTGAAACAGTTAAAAGATCCCAAAGCCGGTGTAAAAGGTCCTATCCTTTGCTTCATTGGACCTCCGGGTGTTGGTAAAACATCTGTCGGTATGTCAATAGCACGGGCTATGGGACGGAAATTTTACCGAATGTCTTTAGGAGGTGTCCGGGATGAAGCAGAGATTCGCGGACATCGCAGGACCTACATCGGAGCTTTGCCCGGACGGATTATTCAGGGGATTAAAAAGGCAGGCTCCAACAATCCGGTTTTCATGTTGGATGAAATCGACAAGCTGGGAGCTGATTTCAGAGGGGATCCGTCCAGTGCCCTGTTGGAGGTCCTGGATCCGGAACAGAATTATTCCTTTTCTGACCACTATCTGGAAGTCCCCTTTGATTTACGCCATGTCATGTTTATTGCCACCGCCAACTGGTATGATCCCATCCCGGATCCGTTGAAAGACCGGATGGAAATCCTGGAATTTCCGGGATATACAGAACCGGAAAAAATTCATATCGCCAAATCCTTTTTGATACCCAAACAGATTAAAGAGCACGGACTGGAGCAGGATGATATCGTCTTTACCAATGATGGAATCAGTACAATCATTGAAAATTTCACACGGGAATCGGGTGTGAGAAATCTGGAACGTGAAATCGCCAATATCTGCCGGAAAGTCGCCCGTGAAAAAGTAGAAAAAGGAACACGCAAACGGCGGATTACCTCATCCATGGTGACCCGTTACCTTGGGAAGAAAAAATATTACAGCGAAGTTGCCGAGCGTATGGTTAAACCGGGCATTGCTGTAGGACTTGCCTGGACAGCCGTAGGTGGTGACATCCTGTTCATAGAAGCCACAAAGATGCCAGGAACCGGAAAACTAATCCTCACCGGGAAACTTGGGGATGTGATGCAGGAATCAGCCCAGGCTGCCATGAGTTTCATCCGGGCGAATGCTGAACACTTTGGCATTGATCCCAATTTCAACAAGGAATATGATGTCCACATACATATACCGGCCGGAGCCATCCCCAAAGACGGCCCTTCAGCCGGTGTCACCTTAATGACCGCCATGGTGAGTGTTTTAAGTGACCGGATGGTTAAAGACCGTTATGCCATGACCGGAGAAATTACCCTGCGTGGACACATTTTGCCGGTAGGTGGAATCAAGGAAAAAGTGATTGCCGCAAACCGGGCAGGAATCCGAAATGTGATCCTCCCGGATAAGAATAAAAAGGATATCGATGAAGATATTCCGGCAGAAGTTAAAAAAGAGATGACTTTTCATTTTCTGGATGATATGCTGGATGTTCTGGATCTGGCCCTGGAACCCAAGAAAGACAGGGAAAAAAAATAAAAGCACATGTTTAAAAGACTCATAAAAACAGCGGCCCATTATTGGCCGCTCTCCCTTTCAGGGCTCTTTTTCTCTTTGCTCTATGCCATCAGCAATACAGCCTCACTCTGGGTTGTGGCTTCACTGATTCAGACGATTTTCAAACCGGAAGAATCGGTTTCACCTGATGCTCTCCCGGCGGATCCGGGACTCAACGAATACCTAAAGGGACTGGTTAGCCGGCTGATTGTAGATATCGATCCCGTGACAGCCCTGACGCGCCTGAGTCTTTTAATTATCTCCATTTTTCTATTGAAAAATCTCTTTCTGATCATCAAGCGATTGCTTTTCGGCCGGATGGAACTGAGCATTATTGTGGATACCCGCAATAAACTATACAGTCATATTACACGACAAACCATGTCCTACTATGATAATCACAAACAAGGCGATTTTATGTCCATCATTATGAATGATGTACTGATCTTCCGCCAGGCAATCAAGGTCATTTTTGATAAAATGGTAACCGAACCGGCAAATATCGTGATTACCATCCTCCTCCTTTTTATCATCAGCTGGAAATTTACACTTTATGTCCTGATCATGTTTCCCGTTTCAATTTTCATTTTCTGGATCGTGGGATCATCCATCCGCCGGAAAGGCCGCCGTACGCTACGACAAATGAGTGTGATTACTTCTTTTCTCCAACAGATGCTCGGAGCATTCCGCCTGATAAAATCATATCATAAAGAATCGGATGAAATACAAAATTTTAAAGACCGGAACCGGAAGTTCTTTAAAATTCAGATGCGCCAACTCCGGCTGACAGCCATCAACTCACCCTTATCAGAAATGGTGGGTGTTGTGACAGGAGCGCTGTTGTTTATGATCGGTGGAAAAATGGTCATTACCGGCTCAGCCATGGATTCAGAGGATTTCCTCCGGTATATTATCCTCCTTTTTTCTGTACTCAGCCCTGTAAAAAATCTGACATCCGTCAATGACAGTATTCAGAATGGTCTGGCAGCCGCAGAACGTATTTTCAATGTTTTGGAAACCCCCATCGAAAATTTGGAATCTCCCCATGCTGTTGAGAAAATAAACTTCGAAAAAGAAATTGAATTCCGGAATGTCTCATTTCGTTATGAATCCCACGATGTCCTAAAAAACATCAATCTGGTGATCCCCAAGGGAAAATCCTATGCCCTGGTAGGTGCCAGCGGTTCAGGAAAATCTACACTGGCAGACTTGTTATGTCGATTTTATCTCCCCCGTGAAGGACAGATACTGATAGACGGCACAGATATACGTGATATCAAGGCAGAATCACTGTATAAACTGATTGGTACAGTGTCTCAGGATGTCCAGATGCTGAATGAAACGATCCGGGATAATTTAACGTATGGGTCTGAAGGGATTAATGATGCATCCATTGACCGAGCAGTTGAAATTGCCAACGCCGGGTTTATTCATGATCTGGAACAAGGATGGGATACCATTGCCGGCGATCAGGGCGTCCGTTTATCAGGAGGACAAAAACAACGCATCGCCATTGCCCGGGCAGTATTACGGAATCCACCCATTCTAATTCTGGATGAAGCCACATCTTCTTTGGATACGGAATCGGAAAGGCTTGTACAAAATTCCCTGAACCGTCTAATGAAAGGACGGACTTCCCTGATTATTGCTCACCGTTTATCCACCATATTGGATGCTGATCAAATCGTTGTGCTCAAGAAAGGACAAATCGTTTGCCAGGGAACTCATACTGAACTCCTGCAATCCTGTCCGGACTATAAAAAATTGTACAAACAACAAATCCGGAATGATCTTGAAAAGGATTAGGAAATACCTCATATTTTTTGCTTTATTTTTCTTTCTGCTCTCTCAATTTCTGTATGCAAATGAGTATCTTTTTGATATTTATTTCCGTGGAATCCCTGGAGGAAATGCCAGTTTAGTCGTTGATTATCAAGATGATAGGGTGTTTGCTTCATTCATCATACACTCATCAGGTTTTGTTGACACTTTTTATGAAGTCAGGGATACTACCCAAATTGTAGCGTCATATCCTTCCTACCATACTCTTGAATATGACAAGCGGATCCATGAAGGAAAATATCACAGTCAACGCACATTTGATATTGAAACAATTGATACAGAAAAACTGACGTATCCTGTTCGTGATGAATATACAACCATGATCATGTTGTTGGATTCTCTTTATTTTTCCACTGATTCTGTGACTGTAAGTCTTTGGGACCGAAAAGACAGTGTATCTGTTCCCTTCAGGCTGTACAAGAAAGATAAGGATATTATCAACAGTCCTGCGGGGACCTATCCAACGCTGGTTTATAAACCGGATAAAGATTTTCGGGAAGTCTTTGAAAATGAATCGGATCTTGTGATTTGGATATCGGAAAGTATTCCACCTCTTCCGGTACAGATGCAAATTCGTCTAAAATATGGACCGCTGGTATGTGTTTTAAGAAAGGTTATTCCTTGAATACAATCAATATCCTTTTAGAAGATTTTTCTGATATTCCTTATGAAAATATTTCAAAAATACTCCGGCTTCCTATAGAGAGGCATCAAAGGCCTCGATCTCCGGAGACATTGATATCCGAGTTTATCCAATCAGGCCGGGGTGGAACCTGTTTTTCATTGAATTATACCGTTATGAAGGCATTGCGGATGAACGGTTATCCGGCCTGGCCGGTTTCTGTTCATACCGGAAGGAATTCTTTTCCCCACTATGCTGTCATTTTTTCTATCAGAGATCAATCCTATCTGGTTGACCCGGGATATTTGTTATACTCACCCTTATGTTTGAAGGAAAAGGGCAGCGATTATGGAACAAACGGTGTTTTGGATTACGAATTATCAAAGCAGAACGGAGTATATACGTTGTATTCTTTAGATTCTCAAAACCGTAAAATTCGCTATACCTTTACTCCCCAACCGGTTGGTGACCGTCTGTTTATTCATCATTGGATCCGTTCTTACGACTATATTTCAGCCCTTGTTGCCTCCCGGATTGTAGATAACAGCATTTTATATATCAATGACGATTATGTCCGTTTTACTGATGCTCACAGTGTTCAAAAAAGCTATGATATAGACAAGGCGAACAGGTATTTATCTCAATATTTTGGTTTTACACAGGAAGAAATTGACCGGGCAAGAGGAATCTTGAAAATTCATACGTCCTGAGAAGAGTGGCGTTCAGATCAATCAACCATCTAATCAATCATTCGGGCGGACACGTGATATCTGCCCCCTGTGCCCTGTCTCACCATCATACCCTCGTACCTTCTTACCCCTATTCCTTCTCTGCGGGAGGAATCTGGGAGCGACACTTGGGTCGCTCCCTACTCCCTACTCAAAACTCAAAACTCAAACTCTCTACTCTCAACTCTTAACTCTAAACTCCTCAAGCATTAGTTTCAATCGTTCAACACGTCTGTCCGGGCGGCCTCCGCGGCTTAAACCGTGGGATTCTTCGGGAAAAAGAACCAGTCTGACCGGCTTTTTATCGTATTTCAGCCGGACAAAAAGCTGCTCTGCCTGTTCCACGGGGCAACGGAGATCATTCTCCGAATGGATAATACAAAGGGGAGTATCAATTTGATCTGCATAAGTTATGGGAGACCATTTTTTATAGAGTTCCGGATTTTTCCAGGGGACATCATGAAAATCGGCTTCCAGGTCCCATCCTGTATCGGATGTGCCAAAAAAGGATGACAGATCACAAATAGATCTTTGGGTAACAGCCCCTTTGAACCGGTTTGTATGTGATATGACCCAGTTTGTCATGTATCCGCCATAACTCCCTCCTGTTACAAAACACTGTTCCGGATCCACAAAACCCAGTTCAAGAATATAGTCCACGGCCGCCATCAAATCATTCATGGCCGGTTCAGCCCATTTGCCAGTAATGGCATCGGCAAAGGCGTGACCATATCCCTGGCTCCCCTGGGGATTGGTGTACAGTACTACAAACCCGGCTGCTGCAAAGACTTGCATTTCATGAAACCAGGTATAGCCGTATTGGGCTCGCGGACCGCCATGTATCTGCAGCAACAGCGGATATTTTTTCTTTGAATTGAATCCTGGTGGTTTTAGAACCCAGCTTTGAATAACAGCATTGTCCGAAGGAATATGATATTCTTCCGGAACGTTGCAGGAAATCGAACTCATATACTCGTCATTCAAAAAAGTAATCCGGCGAAAATGTTTTTCACTGTTCAGTTCCAAAAGCCAGATTTCGTCGGGTCTTTCCATTTGAGCGAGATGTACAGCGATGTTTTTTCCATCACGGGACATACTGAAAGACACGACACATTCAGGTCCGTCTAAAAGAGGTGTGATTTCTCCGGATAAAATATTGAATTTAAACAAAGGATTGGCACCTTCGGAAGAAACAGTGAATAAAAGGTCTTCCGAAGTTTGAAACAGGGCTTTTTGTTTCACAAAGGATGGCGTGATATCCCCCAGAGTTACCATATCTGTTGTCCTGTCCAGAGAAGCTGTCAGTGAATGGATTTCTCCCGTTTCCAGATGAAGCTGCTGAATTTCCGAATTGACAGCCCCCCAGCTGTGGCCTGGTTTAAAATGACCTGCAAAATAGAGGTATTTACCTTCAGGATCAGCCTGAACCCATCCTATAGGACCTGCCGGCTTTTCGATTCTGACATGGCGTTTTTCCTTCAGTGAATAAAAGAAAATGGATTCTTCATCCATGTGCCTGTCCGGATCTTCATGATCATTCGTCACATAATAGATGCCTGTCCCATCATGATTCCAGGCAAAATCCGTCACATCCCGTGGCACATCCGTGATAGGGATAAGTCTGCCACCCCTGCTTTTTACGATAAATAACTGAACAGCTCTTTTTTGGCGGAAACCTTCTCCGTCAAGACGATAAAAAAGTCTGTCAATATCTCTTTTCAGAGGTTCTTTTTTACGGTCTTCACCGGATACATCATATTTTTGAATGAGAACCGCGACCCATTTATCATCCGGAGAAAATGCGAGATCCTGGATATCGCCATCCTCCAGGCTGATCAATGGCATGGGCTCTCCCAATCCCCCATAAAAGGACAACAATTCAGATTTATTTTGGGTGGAACGGATAAAAAGCAGTTGTTTCCCGTTTCGGTTCCAGCGGGGTTTGATATCCTTTTGTTCACCCCGGGTAAATTGTACCACCGTACCCCTTACGGTATCTACAGAATACAGGTTGGAATAATATTTCTGTTCTTTCTTGTGGATCCACTTTTTCACAAAAATGACTTTCTTACCATCCGGTGAAATTTGCGGATCCGATGGAAACTGAAGATCATAGATATCCTCAGGACTCACGTATTTTTCCTGTTTACTCATCGTATCAATCCCTCTTTAGAGTTCCTTATAATAAATTCGTGATGGCTTGCCGCTAAAAAGATCAATACCATCTTCCATGCGGGTCCACCCGTATTTCTCGTAATATCCGTCCAGGTCTGTAGTTAAATATACTTTGTGAAAACCAGCGTTCCCTGCACACTGTACCGCATGGTCAAGTAACAGACTCCCAAATTGATTCCCACGATAAGCTTCATCTACATAAAGGCAGGCAACCCAGGGATACAGGTCATGGCGGCTGATAAAATCATTGATGATCAATGCGGCACATCCTATGATATCATCATCGTGCAGAAGAAGATAAAATTGAGGGAGTCCCTTATCATTTTCAGACGCATTGCGAATGGCATCCTCATAAAAAGCATAATTTCCGGCATTTCCCCATACTCCGTGAATGTAGCGGATTCCTGCTTTAAGTCCATTTTTATACTTTTTTACATTGATCATTTCAACCATCGTTTTTTACCTGTTTTACTTTAAAAGAATCATTTTTCCGGATGACACATGTTCCGGGGTACGTACCTGATAGATATAGAGACCTGAACCTGCCGGAGAGCCATCCTGCATACAGCCGTCCCAATTCTGGGTATGAATACCCTGACCAAGTATAGAAAACCGCCAGGAACGGACCTCACGTCCCCTCAGATCAAAGATCACAAGAGAAGCGGGGGTTGCCATGGAAAGGGTAAATTCAATTGTTGTAGAGGCGTTAAAGGGGTTTGGATAGTTTTTCAACCCAAAGTCTTCCGGGAGAATTATGTGTTGATCCGTCAGGCTTGTGGTGCCGGCCTGGTTTTCATAATAACTGAATGTTCCTTCATAACATCCCAGAACCAGGTCCTGATCACCGTCACCATCCATATCGATCAAAGCAGGTGCCGTATTTTGTCCACCAACAATTCCGGCAAAAAAGGTTGTATCTTGTTTCCACACGCTATCCTGAAAGGTAAAGAAATTCAATTCCCGCCACATATTTCCCGTCAGGACGTCCAACCTGCCATTTCCGGTAAAATCTGAAACAGACGGGACACAGTTGGATCCTACATCAATACCATTGAAATAGTCTGCAATTTCCACCCAGTCGGGATTATCAGGTGTCCCCTGATTCTCAAAATAAAACAGATTTCCTTCTTCATTCCCGGCAACCAGATCCAGATCTCCGTCATCATCCATATCCACCAGTCGCGGTACAGACCAGCCGCCAAGGGAGATATGTGACAGGACATCGCTTTGGAATATAAAGCCGCTTCCGGTATTTTTATGGAAATAAAGATTGCCGCTTAAATCACCTACGATGGCATCGGGCAGACTATCCTGATTAACGTCTCCAATTGCCACTGAAGCATAAATAGAGTGCTTTAAACCCGAAAAAGAACTGCTTTTTTCTTTCCATGCGGGAGAATTAGCGCTCCCGGTATTTTCATAATATTTGATATCGCCCAGATTGCTTCCGCTGAACAAATCCCGGTCCCCGTCAAAATCATAGTCGTAAAAAAAGGGATTAGAGGCCCCGCCTACATCTAAAGTACCGCCAAAAAGGGTTGTATTTCGTGTCCAGGCAGGTGTTTGTGCTGTACCTGTGTTCCGAAAGTAATTCAGAGGTCCTGATCCTGAACCGTAAACAAGGTCCAATTTTCCGTCTCCGTTTAAATCTGCAATTCCCGGCGAGTTAAAATACGTATCGCTCCCGATTCCGTCAAAAGGGATTGCATCGGGATGCCAGACACCATTTGCAGCATCTCCGTTATTTCTATAATAGGCAAACCCGTGTCCGTCGCGTCCTATCAGGATATCCAGATCTCCATCGGAATCCATATCGCAAAATACCGGATATGCATAGAGCCCCACATCCCCGATTAAAAGGGTATTATTGTCTGAAAATTGGGCTACGGAATCCGTCCCCGTGTTAAAATATATTTTTACCGAACCGTCTTCACTGAATCCTAATACCAAATCCAAATCACCGTCATCGTCTACATCTCCCAAATCAGGTACAGGATAAGAACCGGTATTAATTCCGGAGAAATATCCTTCTTCTTTCACAAAGATGGGGAATTCAGGAATACCTGCATTCTTATAGAGATGAAGTCCGGTATATCCACCCGTAATGAAATCAGCTTTTCGATCCCCGTTTATATCGGCCATTACACCAGCTTCTGCGTCTAATGAAGATACCAGGGAAAAAATATCGCCTGAACCTACCTGAAATTTCGGAGACGATGCCGTTCCAATATTTTCAAGATAAAGAGGCTTATCACTCATATTCCCCAATATCATATCAAAATCCCCATCCTCATCCACGTCGGCAAAACGGGGGTGGGAGAACATCAGGCTGGGGACACCACTGGGATTGAAAATGGCATCATTTTGTTGCCATGGTTGAGCAATAAGCATAATGTGTAAAAGCAGAATGAACGTTAATGTTTTGAAAAGATATTTCATCACGATCCTTTTTTAATTATAGAAAACAGAACTGAATATTTCTGATAATTAATGCGTGTATTTCTATTTCCCATACATTCATCCAATTTTCAATTTGTTTAGAATTTAACGAACCCTGCTAATGATTAATATTGTTTTCACTGCCTTACTCGATTTACCCCGGTGAATCTTAAACTTTGTATATTCAGATTAAAGAGAGAGGAAATGTGATGAACATACACGATGATATTACAAAATTGACAGGTAACACACCCCTTGTCCGAATAAACCGTCTGAATACAGGTATCCATGCTACAATATTGGCAAAGCTGGAATATTTTAATCCCTTATCCAGTGTAAAAGACCGTGTAGCCAAAGCCATGATAGAAGATGCTGAAAAAAGAGGATTGATTGGATCTGGTAGTGTTATTATAGAAGCAACCAGTGGAAATACCGGGATCGGTCTGGCATTTATCGGAGCAGCTAAAGGTTATCGTGTGATTCTGGTCATGCCGGAAACCATGAGTATAGAACGCAAGAAACTATTGAAGGCTTTGGGAGCTGAACTGGTTCTTACAGATGGGAGTGAAGGGATGAAAGGTGCTTTGGCAAAAGCAGAGGAACTGGCAAAACAGACACCCCGGTCATTTATACCCGGGCAGTTTTCCAATTCGGCCAATCCTGAAGTGCATCGCCGTACAACAGCTGAAGAAATCTGGAGAGACACAGAAGGGCAGGTGGATATTTTTGTGGCCGGGGTAGGGACCGGCGGGACCATCACAGGGGTGGGAGAAATTTTGAAAGCAAGAAACAGTAATATTCAGATAATTGCCGTCGAACCAGCGGGTTCTCCTGTTTTATCCGGGGGTGAACCGGGTCCGCATAAACTTCAGGGAATCGGTGCCGGATTCATCCCTCCCATTTTAAATACATCCATTATCGATGAAGTTGTCTGTGTTAAAGAAGAAGATGCGGGATACACGGCCCGGGAGGCTGCCAGAAAAGAGGGTTTATTGGTGGGCATATCTTCCGGTGCCGCCCTATGGGCATCCTTGCTCATATCAAAACGGCCGGAAAACAAAGATAAAGTGATAGTTACGATTATTCCCAGTTGCGGAGAACGGTACTTAAGCACGTGGATGTATGATGGATTATGAATGATGAATGATGAATGATGAATTAGGTTTGGATGTCAATTGACGCACCCAATCAAACTCATAACTCAAAACTCTAACTCACTATTCAGCACTCATCACTCAGAACTCCCCTGCAATTCTTTCCAATGCCGTTTCCAATATTTTTCGTGGTGTGGGCACACACAAACGCTGAAAAGATTCAGAACCGGCTCCGAAAATCTTTCCATCTTCAAGAAATACATTTGCCCGATTGTAAATTCTGTCGTGAATTTCCTCCGGCGATAAACCGGTCCCGGAAAAATCCAGCCAGGCGATGTAAGTCCCCTCAGGACGGCGAAACTGTACATCCGGCATCTGTTTTTCAATAAAAGTTTCTAAATAATCGAAATTGCCATCCAGGTATTCTTTCAATTGTTCAAGCCACTCCTCTCCTTCATTGTAAGCGGCAATCAATGCCGAGATGGCAAATGGAGAGGGACTTTGAATTCCCATTACTTTTTGAAAGGATTTTCGTAATTCGGGATTATCGATGATAATGTTTGAACAATGGAGTCCGGCTGTATTAAACGTTTTATTGATCGCTGTACAGATGATGGCATTGTCTGTATCTGTCACTTGTGCCAAAGGATAAAAGACCGCACTTTTCCGGATCAGATCTCCGTGAATTTCATCGCTGATCAAAATCACTTCATTTTTCCTGCAGATATCATTTATCCGGCGGAGTTCATCCGGTGTCCAAATGCGTCCAACGGGATTGTGGGGACTGCATAGGATCATCATCGTTGCGGTAGGATCGGCGGCCAGACGCTCCAGTTCATCGAAATGAATGCGATAATAACCGTTATCATTGATCAGTTCATTATTTGCTATCCTCCGCCCGTTTTGTTCAACGGCTGATGTAAAGGGTGCATACACAGGCCGTTGAATAATCACCTTATCTCCTGGACGGGTAAAAGCACGAACGGCTATATGCAAGGCAAAAACAGTTCCAGGTGAGTACACGACCGATTCAGGATTTATTTTCCACCCATGACGGCGGTTGAACCATCCCTGCAATGCCTTTAAATACCTGTCATCAGACAAATGATAGGTGTAACCGAACATTTTTTGTTCCACCCTTGCATGCAAAGCATCCAAAACAGGTTTGGGACATGTAAAATCCATATCCGCTACAAAGAGAGGAATAGTTTCATCATCATAACGTTCAGTAAAACCCAGATTGATCAGCAATTCCCGACTGTCCCATTTCAGGGAGTTAGTACCGTGGCGGTCTATGATTTCATCGAAGTTGTATTTCATGGGCTCAGGGGTTCATGGGTTCATGGGTTCATGGGTTCAGGGGTTCATGGGTTCAGGGGTTCATGGGTTCAGGGGTTCATGGGCTCAGGGGTTCAGGGGTTCGTCGTACCCTCATCCCTTCATATCCTCGTTTTGATTAAAAGCTGCCAAGTTGGGAGTTTTGATATGTGGTAATAGCTTTCAGGTGTCCGGTCAGGCTTACACCCTCAGATGGACTGCTCCAGGCATATCGAACCATATTTCCCGGGACTTCTTCCGATATCCACCATTCATATATTATTTTATCCATGTCTCCGGTGGGTTCTCCGGTATCCGGATCTGTTTTTTCATATTCTGCTTCAAAACGGGCATATTTTGCATCAAAAGTGCCGGCAGGTACTGTAATGGATTCTGTTCTTAATACATAGGGTGAATAATCGTTTACATTCATGGCTTCGGAATAGCTTTCTTTGGCAGCATACGTTTGTGTTTCCTCTGTAACAACACCTTCTTCCGTTTCAACTGTTTCGGAAGTTTCTGTTTCATATTGAGGTGTCCATTCTCTGATTTGATTGTATTCAGGATCCCGGTAACGGAATTTCTTCAACTGATAGGCTGTATCCATAAGGGCTTCCGATAGGATGGTTTCTCCATTTGCACTATAACGCAAGAGCCACCACTGGCTGCCATCCGGTAATTCCTTTAAAAAAGCCCGTTCAATTTCAAGGCTTTCCCTCTCACCTTGATCCTTGCTGATCACTTCCCAAACGACTCCTTGCCCTTCTGTGAAATCTTCATAACCTCCGGCGTATCCACCGGCCAGGAAAACCTGCATATAGAGTGTTGTTGCCATCATCCCGGCCTGCATGGCTCCAAGTCCTGTGGCATCCATAAGGGCAAGTCCTACCCGGCGTTCTGCTCTTTCCGTGACAGGTGTCATGGGTGACGTTCCCGTCATATAAATGTCCATCAGTGTTGAACACCCGGAAAACATCAGAACCAATGTTCCCAACAACATAGTGGAAATCAAATTCTTTTTCATGGCTTTATCCCCTATTATTTAGATTTTCATAATGTTAGGAAATAATAACACATTTGACAAGTATCAAAATCGTATATTATGAAAAACTGACTTTCAAACAGTCCGTATTCACTCTCTTTTATCATGATCGTAAATGATCTCGTCGATAGTAAGTTTTAGCCATGTCCAATCCCCCTTATCCAATTTCCAGGTGGCCTCCATTTCGACAGGAATTTTCAAACCATCCAGTATTGCATGTTTCCGGACGGATATAATCCATTCAAAGCGCTTTGCATCCGGCGTATTTTCTTTATAGCGCATAGCACTGAACCTGATAAAATCACCTTTTTCATTAAAGTAAAATATTCCACTTCCTTCAGTTCCTTTATATCGCATGGTTGCCTTTGCCGAGAAATTATCGATTGGCTCCCAGGTAATATACGGACTCAGAACAGCTGTAGGATACCAGACAATTTCTCCCAGATAACGTTGAAGTGTCCCCTCATCAATTTTCTCGCCTGACTCATTCACCACATTGATGAGTGAATTCATCCGGATGCGCATTTCACCCTTTCCTTCTACAAATAAATCCCTGCCTTTTATGGCAATCAGTGGATTCATCTTCATTTTCACGGTCCAATGAAAGGCCGGAGGTGTGGTAGTAAACAACTGCTCAGCTTGGGCATGATACCAGGTTTCCTGGTTCGGCTTCATTTTCATGGCTGCAGACTGTAATATCCAACCATAGCGAATTTCCGGACGACCTACAACTCCGGATCTCCTCAACCATTTTTTTACCGGTTCCGGGAGGGATTGTATGCTTTCTTCCGTAACAGGCTGTGGTTTTGTGTCCGGAAGCGTCGAAAGGATCTGTTCCCTTTCTTGCTGTATCATGTGATTCATACTGCAGGATGTACAAAACACAAGTAGCATCTGTACAAAGTATTTCATTTTATTTTCTTTCCTGTTTCAAGATAAAATGTTTTAAATTTCTCCGGTAGGAATAAGGCATGGATTTGCCATAACCTAATCGTATAAGCAGCATTGGACTGCCGTGATAAATTTTCCTCAGTTCATGTCGTATCTCCCGGACTTCACAGGGCATATTAACATGGGAATGTGACAGATTCAGAGATGTTGCGGTTAAGCCAAACCGTTGAAAGGTCCTTCCAAGTCTGATCATGGTCTCGGCAGATTCTGTATCAGTCAGAAACAAAATAAATCCTCCACTGTGCTTTAACAAAGAATCCCAGCGTTTTCTTTCACGACCGGGCTTAAGTAAGGTTTTCATGATGAATTTTCCCAGACCTTTGCCAAAATCCGGAAGTCCCATGGTACGGCTCCATAAACCATCACCCAGAAGTATCGCTTCTCTTTTTCGGAATCTCATCCAATGGAGCAATTCATGAATGAACTTCCTGTCACTGTATTGTTTACTGATAGCCTGGAAAATATAGGGTTTTAAACTCTGAATACCTTCATCCTTTGAAAAGAGATGCATTCTGATCCCTGCTTCAACTGGGATATCCTGTATTCTTTTCCATACATTATTGGATATCTTTTCAGGTGCATAAGGACCTCTGGAAACCTGCCGGCGTTGGATTTGGGGATAAAGGTCGGAGGATTTATTTACGATTCCAGGGAGAAGTCGGATATGGATATGAATTTGATGTCTGTCCTTTTGATACATAACATCTGGCTGGAATCCATGATGTTCAGCAGTAATCACCATATTCTCAAGGGCACATCCCAGGCTAATATACAAGGCATGGTTATCCGGATCCGCTTCCGGGAGGTTTCGGGTCAGATCCGGTGAGAGGATAATTCTGTTGTTTTCTCTTCCGATCAACCATGGTTGAGTGTTGTGTCCAGAAGGTGCCCTGATCCCGGCCATCAATATTTTAAGCACAACCTCTTCAGAAATATGTGCAGTATCCATTCGCTTGAACCTTTTTCAATCAAAATCATTGAACATGTTTTCTAAAACCGGATCCCCAGAAAGAAAAGGGGCGGAAAATAAAAGAAGGGATTTTCAGCTGCACGATCTTTAAAAGATTCCGGTTTTCCTGCGGGATCCGAGTAGAGGGCAAACCCAAAGGGCCACTGGACATTCAGGAAAAAGGGCACGTTTTTTATCTTAAAATCAAAAGAGTAACCCAGCCGAAATTCATTCCACAAATCGAATCCCAAAGGATATGTTTTGTCCTCTTCTTCAGAGTAATAGCGATCCCACATGGGCATCAGCTGATAATCAACATGCAGATTTTTCCATAAATAACGGCGGTATCCAATGATAAAACCCGGTGCATCGGTATGACCAACCCCCTCATATTCAATATTCATATAAGAGGGAGAAATGATAAACTCACTTTTCGGTGCAAAACGATAGGTATAATGCAATCCATAGATGCCTATTACTGGTGAAAGAGGACAGAAATCCAGGGCATGTTTATACTCAGGCATGTCCTGTTTGACCGGCGTACTCTGTCCATATATGCTTCCAGTCAAGATCAGAAAACTTGTCAGTACCATAAGAAATCGTTTTAACATCATGTCTGCTCCTTTCATGTGTTTTAATCTTCTTTTGACTGTATTTGATACGATATTCCATATCGGATAAAAGCCGAACCCGGCATTTCAAAATTTTCCTGGTTATAAAAATCGGTATAGATCCTGGAACCTCTGTAAAAATCGAGAAACAAACCGGTTTTAGATCCATTAGGAAGGGTTAAAATATCCAGAGAAAAACCGAGAAGGGCACCTCCCGAAAATTGATGTATGATATAATCCGGCAAGATCCCTTTTTCCTTAACCGCACCTATATTCCACTGGGCAAGATAGCCTGCTTTCATTCTGAAATGAGCCTGAGGAAATCGTTTTTTGAACAATTCCATTGAATAAGTAAGGGGAATGCTGCATTGTGTCAGACTGAATTCCCGTGTTCCGGTAAATCCATTGTTTAAATCGTCATACGAAAAAACCTGCTTGTTTGTCATAACATCAGCTCCGGTTTCAATACCTCCATATTTCAAATTCTGTAGTACATGAATTCCCAGATTCATACCGGTATGAGTGGCCCCTGTAAATGCATCCACATCATTCATGCCGGCGGTGTTCAGATTGGGCACTCGAATCATATCTGTATTCTCCACAATACCTCCTTGATACAAGCCGGCCCGAACCGAAACCTGCCGTGTATAAGTACTGATCTCTGTGATCGAACAGGCTGTCATCATCATCAATCCTCCAACACATACAAAGAGCCTTCCTGAACGTTTCATCATATTTCCTTTCAAATCGGACTGACTTTACACAAATAACCTAAACAAATCGTCTCACTAAATGTATATTGAGTCTCACTTTACAGTAATTGGGGTCTCACAAAACCTGAGACTGTTGAAAATATTCGCCGGGGGACATCCCTTCGAATTTTTTAAATGCCCTGTAGAAGGAAGCCTTGGAATTGAACCCGCATTGAAAAGCCAACCCGAGAATGGAAAGATGTTTGTTGGATTCCATAAGGCTCTGAATTTTAAATGCCTCAATGCGGTATTTATTGATAAAATCAAAAAAATTCTGGTTTAATTGTGTGTTGATTGTGTTAGATAATAGTTCCTGTTTTACTTTCAGCATTTTACTCAATTTTTTCAAGGTTAATTCCGAATCCAGATAGGGTTTTTCATCTTCCATAAACTGAATAAGACGATTGAGAAAAGCCTTGTCTCCCGGAATCGGTATTTTGTTTGGCTTATTTTTAATCTTTGGGCTTATTGTATGAGTTTCCGTCTCAGGCAAAGTAAAGAATACATGTCCCTGTCGCAGGCCGAAAAACCCGAGAACCAACACATACAATGATGCAAAACTATAGGTGATCAGCATTAACACACGATAGGATGCAAACAAGAATTCGGGCATTTTGTGCTTAAGATAACATAACTAAAAGAGCTTTTGCGAAAGAAATAAATAACATGTATTATAAACAAACACAGGTAAACTAAACGAGGAGGCAACAATGAAGCACCTTTTCCCTTTTTCTTTTAATTGTTGCAGGTTTACACACAAATTACTCCTTTTTGTCTTTATCATCATAACCCTTTACAATCCGCTGAAAGCCCAATATCTCATGGATTGGCAGGTGAGTCAGCACTATTATGAAATGGGTCTTCCCTATTTTGACATCACCGGAGACGGCACACCTGAGCTGACCAAATATCTTGGAAACACTGTAACGATTTTTGACGGGACACAGAATTGGGCTATCGTATGGAGTATCACGGCCTCAGGGTATGATGAGCTGATTTTATGGGATCTTTTCTCTACAGAAAGCGGGCAAAAGGCACTATGTCTGGCTACAACTCTTTTTGATCAGGTGAGTACATCAGTTCAGGTTTACGATATCTATGGTGAAACACCCAAATGGTCAACTTCCTCCTTTGAAGGATATTATTCCAATGTTGTCATCACTGATTTGAACGGTTCGGAAGGATCAGAAATTCTGTTGGGATGCAATCAATGGAATGAATCGACTGCCCGGTATAGTTGCCGCTTCTATATCCTGAACGGAGAAACAGGATCGATAGATTATGAAAGTTCTTCTTTCAATGGATATCTGAAGGGTCCTTATGCAGCTGATTTGGACGGGAACGGCATTCAAGAGATCCTGATTAACGTGTACACCGCCGACAGCACCTCTACCCTGTCGGTATTTTCCTACCATGGGTCCAGTTCTGTAAAGGAGGTAATGCCTGAAGAATTCAGTATGGATACCGCATTTCCCAATCCTTTCAACGGTACAGTTTCCGTTCCTTTTACAGTGCCAAAACCAAGTGAATTATCCTTTGCTATCTATGATATCTCTGGCCGGATGGTATACACAACACCTTCCTGTCACTTTTCAGCCGGATCACATCAATATACTTTGGATTTTGCAAAACAAAGTTCTGGTGTATATTTTATTCGATTATGGTCAGGCAAGACATTTCAAGAGCAAAAGATAGTGCATATTAAATAAAATCATAACTCTTTATCATAAACATTCGATGCCCCCATCTTATTTACATGATAAAAGGGATTGATAAATTTGTGCTCAATAAAACGGAAAAAATCAAATATTCCCAAGAATTAAAAAACCCTTGCAATCTACTGATATACAAGGGCTTTGTGTGTGTACCGAAGGCCGGACTTGAACCGGCACGGAGAAATTCTCCGAGGGATTTTAAGTCCCTTGCGTCTGCCAATTCCGCCACTTCGGCAAACATTGAGGTGACGGCCGGATTCGAACCGGCGAATAAAGGTTTTGCAGACCTCCCCCTTAGCCACTTGGGTACGTCACCAACTTTTCAAAAGCTTGTAAGCTTAACATTTCCTGCACTGAAAATCAATCTTTTATGATTATTCTAAAAGCCATTTTTGCACCTTTGCAGGGACCTTTCTTCCTTTTCACATAAATATGTCCTTCCGTAAATTCGGGTCATTGAAACAGGAGATTTTATGGAAAAAAAACTTGTTCCTAAAATCATTCTCGAAGGGACGCGCCTGACGTTCAAAACCGATATAGCTTTCCTTCTGAATGAACATCCCGAGATTGTCGGACCCAGAAAATACAGGTACCATAGTCCCATCATTTCAGCCGAATGGTGCTCCTTTACCAATTTTCCCTGGGGACGGGGTCTTATAAATTTTTTGCCGGAAGAGGCTCCCCGGGCAATGGAAACCTATAAGACCTGGGTCAGGCTCTTTGAACTTCAAAAGTATTACTCGTGGATTGTTGACCGGTTTTATATTTCAACTCAGGTGTTTCAGAAAACTCATCATGGCATGGATTATGATTTCAGTCACCTTGAAAGACGATTGAAGACCCTGGGATTTCACATGGTTTTTCTTACCCGATCTCCGGAATCTTTTGAATCAGCCCGCAAGGAACGCCTGAAAGTATCGGGTAATCCAACACAATACGATGACCTATCGGTTTTTTACAAGGAACAACTCATGATGAAATCATGTATCGACAAATCCATCCTTCCCGTACTGACTCTGGATATCTCCGATAATGATAAAAACAGGGCCGTTGATTCCATCGCCCGGTGGCTTAAAGAAACCGGTGGATTGTACAGCCCGGATTAAGAACTACATCTCTGTTATTTAAAATGACAAGTTTCAATAATTTCAGAATCATTGTGTGTAAAAAATCTAAATCAAATCACTCAATCATAATATGAACTGCATTCAACTGTCTTCGATTAATAAATGGGCAATTTTTGATAATCCTTACCCAGAATGATGACCGTATTCGCTTTATCCCTTTCTTCTTTCAACGGTTTAACGGTTTTGGCATTGACACCGATTAAATCGAGCCAGATATGATCATCCGGGTTATCTGATGTAGAAAAGATAACCGTCGAAGGATAATTGAAATTATCGGCGTTACGGCTGTCCACGACACGAATCCCATTACGTGTAAGATATTCTTCCAGTTTAGCAGCAATTCCGGATATACCACATCCGTTCAGGATCAATACCCTGGGGACAAATATTTCGATAAGTTCCGGTGTTTGAGGAATATTCTCCGCTTGTGAGGTTTGGACTTCATCCCGTATAACGGTCTGCGATGGTGTTTCTTCAACGGGTGCTATTTCATCCAGCTTTTCACCAATCTGAGACTGGATCTCCTCCTGATAGGGTTGTGCCGATGAACGATCATCAGACGGGGTGTTCAGGGATTCGTAAATTCCTGGCATATCGGAAGTTTCTTCGTTCCAGCGGCTGTCCAAAAAGCCGGTGATCCAACGATTTGCAAAGAAGAAGACAACGGCCAGCAGCACAACAATTCCAATGATTTTACCGGCTTTTGATGGAGCAGGCTCCATGGGACCTTTCCGGTTTTTCTTTCCTTTTACGGCCTCATCCCCTTCTTCCAGAAGGTCTTCCAGATTGTTGATACCGACTTTCAGTCCGGAAATCTGCTGCTGAAGAACGGTAAGGACTTTGTGGGAGGATGCCTGGCGCTTGGCAAGTTCATCAATTTTCCCCTCAAGGTTCCGGATTTTATCCTCTATTTCACCGGTTCCTGTTACATCCTGCCCATAAGAATCTTTATGTTTCAAATCTTCTTCCATTTCACTCAGTTTCTTTTTGATTTCAGAGAGCTCTTTTTGTTCAATATCTTCCATGACTCACCTTTTACTGCATCTTTCGCCAGACGGTCCGCCCGCTCGTTCCATAGGTTTCCCGAATGACTCTTCACCTTGTTCCAGGTTATTTCAAGGGGAAGTTTTTGTACATACTCCCCATATTTCTGTGTCAGTTCTTTATTGGCTTTCCAGGCTCCGGTAGCCCACTTTTGAATTCCTTCATAATCATAATGAATGGTGCAACGGGATATTTTGTTTTTCAAACACCATTGAAAGAATTTCACTGCCGCAACCAGTTCACCCCCCACCTGATGATGCTGACAATAGTCAGGACGATCTACAACACCATTTATTTCCTCCAAGACCACCCCTTTCCGGAGAATAACGAGCCCATAACCGACCTTTCCATCAATAGAACTCCCATCAACAAATGCATGGACCTCCCCATTTTCCAGATGATCCCCGTGATGAAATCCATACCAGGCCATGCGGATTTTTTCTTCCTTGGCCGGATCCTGACTCTGAACAAAGGTGATTTTTGAGGTTTTTCTTTTGGGACTGTACCAAAGGGTTATACGGATATTCATGGATTCAATGTCCAGGGAAACACTATAATCCCGAAAACTATCCAAATCCAATTCCGCCTGTATTTTCAACGATTTCGCCAGATAGCGTTGAAATTCACGGGCAACCTGTTCTACTTCCGGCCGGCATTTTGTCATCTAACTTTTTTCATCCTTCAGAATACTCCGGTAGACATCCAGTAATTTACTCTCTTCAAGCTCCCATGTAAACCGGTTTAAAAAGGTTTCCCGGGCTGTTTTCTTTATATCGTTCAGCATCTGTCTGTCCGGAAAAGCAGATTGGATCAGGGCGGCAATTCCTTCGGCTTTTTTATCCTGAAAAATGAGGGCGGCGGGATTTTTCCAAAAAAGATGGCGAATATTATGGAGATCTGAAGATACAAATGGAAGTCCGCATGCCAGGTATTCAAAGATTTTATTCGGAAGGCTGATGTTAAAGGGGGATCGATCCGGTAAGACGGACCATCCGATATGGGCTTCCTGCAGGCAGGCAGGAATATCTCCATGAGGAATGTGCCCGAGATGCAACATTTGTCCCTGGCTCTTGCGACAACGATCTTCCCAATCTTCCACATCGCTTTTTTCCCCTTGGCCCAGGGTCACTCCCATGCTTGTGTATCCCCTCTTGTTTAATACAGCGACCGTATCGGCAAACAAAAAAAGATTCCGATGGCGGGATATATCACCTGCATAAATAAGAATAATGTGGTCACGTGCTAAATCCCGTATTCTCAATGCTGTTTCACTTACCTCTGTTTGTCCATTCTTAAAAAGGTCCTTCCGGGGATAATTCCTGATTTCCGTCACATGCCGGTTCCAACGGGAAAAACGTGATGTTAACTGGGGAACTACGGTAATAATATGTGTAGCTTTCCGGCTTTGGTGTTTTTCACGGAATGCCAGTATGGTTCTATGAATTTGCTTTTTCACCCATGATCCCGGTAAATAAAATTTAACCAGACGAGGAAAATGTTCATGCACATCATAAATAAGGGGAATTTTAAGGTTTTGAGCATATTGAAGTGCCTCTTTAAGAATAAACAGATCATGGACATGCACCAATGATGGTTTGAACTTCCGTGCTTCATCCATAATCGCCTGAATATTGTTCTTGTATCCTGCTCCTTTCACACCGATGGTTAAAATATCCTGAAGTGTTTCTTGCGTGGTTTTGTCAGAAACACCAATAATAATTAATGAATATGTTTTTTTCAGGCTCAGACCTTCCCGGTAAAAAATCCGGTCATCATCCGGTGAATGAGTACATGATAGATGGAGCACCACATCCGGGTTATTCACGTTTTAATATCCTCCTGATTTGATGAAAATCACCGATTTTAAAGAAAAACAGTGAACCGGCGTAAACAAGAAAGAGTCCGGCTTTTTCATGAAGCGCTGTGAGATTTCCCAGATAGTATACCAGCAGGACCACCATTAATAATCCATAGGTTAAAAATACTTTTTTCCAGTTATAGGGTATGGCATACCAACGACGTACAACAAAATAGGTCAGTCCCGCCATCCATAAATAGGACAGAAATGTTGCCCAGGCGGCACCGGTCATGCCAAAGGATTGAATCAGAAAATAGTTCAGAATCACATTCAGCAAGGCTGCAGAACCGCTGATCAAGGGAATGACACCTGTTTTTTCTGAAAAATAGATTGAAGGTAGAAAATTTATATACATACCCAGAAAAATATAGGCACCCAAAATAACAGGGACAATATGTTCCGATTGCCAGTAATTTTGTCCAAACACAGTGATTCCGAAAATCCTCAGAGTGATAAAGTCATGAATAAAAAGGGTTACACCCAGAAAAACCAGTGCCATCATCACGTTGAATACGGTAAAAACCCGTCCAAATGTCGTGGGTGCCTGAGGATCATCGGCCTTGTTTAGAAAAAAGGGCTGCCAGGCAAATTTATAACCCATCACCACAATCAGCATGAAAATACCCAATTTGTAGCCTGCCGAATAGAGTCCTACAGTTTCATAATCCACCATAATCCTAAGCATATACCGGTCGATGAGTTCCAAAACCATGGAAGCCATCCCACCCGGGACAAAAGGCAAGCCAAATCGAAGCATTTTCCGGAAAAGCCGGGTATTGAAAACAGCCTTTACGTTTTTTTTCAAAACAGGTAAAAGGAGGATAAAACTGAGGGAAGAAGCGGCAATATTTGCCCAGAAAATGCCTTCGAGTCCCATACCCTTGTATCGTATAAGCCAGATATTCAGGCTCATATTCAATATGACATTGGCCAGATTGATGAATGTGAAGGTTATGGCTTTATCGTTCATCCTCAGGGTATGAAGGGGGATATTCACCAGGGTATCCATCAGGAGGATACCGGAAGCCAGGCGTATCAGGCGCTCATACTCTGAGGAACCAAGAAAAGCGCGGCTGATCCATGCGCTGTTGATAAAAAGGAGTAAAGAGAGGACGATCCCGGTACACAGAAGAGAAAAAAAGGCTGCCGTAAAGGCTTCCTCCCGTTGATAATCGCCTTTTTTGGTATAAAAGCGCAGGAAAGCACTGTCCAGACCATAATGGTAGATAATATTCAAAAAAGCAATTCCGGAAAACACTAAGGATGCCACACCATATTGTGAGGGGTGAAACAGATGGCTATAAAAGGGCAGGAGAAAAAAGTTAAGCATACGGGTCACAATATAACCCGTCCCGTATATCAGGGTCTGGCTTCCCAGTTTTCGTATATCACCGGCCATTATTTTAAATCAAGGTAAAAAGTATCCCGGAAAATGCCACCGGCTCCGAATGATTCCTTAAAGCGGGCAAGTCCGAGGTTCGGTTCCATATTTACGGTAAAAATCCCATAATCAAGATATGTAAAGCCCCGGCGGATACTATCCTCAATCACTTCCTTGAACAGGAGATTCACACCGCGGTATTCCTGATAAGATTCATCATGGGAAATATAAAAAGCCAGAGTGACCCGTTCATTGGCATCAAACAGGACGATCCCGGCGATCATCGTTTCCCCGATAAAGGCAGCATACAGGCGGACGTGGTCCGGATAACGCCGCTTGATATCTTCCAGTTCTTTAAGTGTGTGTGTAGGTTGTACATTGTGCCGGATTTTCAAATTTCTTTTGAGGATTTGATAAAAGGAAGCATAATCATCCGACTCACGGACAGTCACCCCTTTTTTGAGTGCTTTTCGAAAAGCGGTCCGTGTCGTTGGACGAAATTTTGCAATATTTTCTTCTATTGATTTCTCAAGGAACAATACGGAAGATATATCCCGTTTCAAGTAACGGAAATGGTGTCTGAATAAAGCAAATTCAGCATAATTGGATAAGCGTTTGTTATAGATAATGGGGGGAATAGTGATAATTACACGATTGATATTTTCCTGTTGAAGATAATGGATAAAGGATTCTGTGATTTTCAGGTGCATATCCAGGGACATATCATGGGGCTGGACAAACCCTCCATAACTGGATCCCCGGTGTGAATGGAGAATTTTCATACCGGCCTGTTCGTATTCTACAGCCGGAAGCAGTGAAACCGGTTTTTCATCTGTAAGAAAAACCAGCGAGTGGTCTGTAAAACGGTCTTCCGGATGATAATTCAGAAAAGTACGTTCATGAAAAAGTGTCCCGTTATTCGATTCTTTTACAAATGAATCCCAGAAAGGGTGACGATCCGGATGAAAACGTTCGATGGTCACAGGGTGTTTACCAGTCCTCATAAAATATACTTCCCCCCTTTTTTCGGTCATAAGGTTTAAAACCACTTTCTCCAAGGAGTTCCACCATCTGGGAGATCATTTCCGGATGTCCACAGAGAAAAACCGCTGTATTTTCCGGTCTGATTTCTGAATGCCACAGATCATCTACAATTCCTTCATGCCATATATCCTGAACGAAGCCGGTTTTACCGGTCCAGGGAATTTTTTCACGATCCTGATGGCTGATAACCGGCACATAGGAAAAATTGTCACACAAACGTTCCAGATGTTCCAATTCGGCACGGAATCCCAGATCTCCGGAATTCAGGGCTCCATGAATCACAGCGATTTTCTGTTTGTTCCGGCATGGTGTTTCAGATCGTATCATACTCATATAGGGGGCCAGACCGGTTCCGGTAGCGACGAATAAAATGTTTTTTTCTTTTTCCACCGCATCCAGTGTTAACATTCCCCGGAGTTTGGGAAACATATAGAGTTTGTCTCCTGTTTTGAGGGCAAAAAGCCGGGGAGTAAGTTCGCCGGAATAGACCAGACGGATATAGAATTCAATATATTGCTGTTGATCTTTACTGGAGGAGGCAGAATAGGGCCTGCGGATCCAGGTATTGGTGTCCTCCCTTTCCGGTGGTTCGGCTTCGGGGACATGTGGGGCATCGGCGGGAAGAGCCAGCATGGTAAATTGCCCGGGTTTAAAGGGAGATAATTCCCATCCAAGGGGAACAACCCGCAGAATCATCAGAGTAGGAGAAATATTGATTTTCTGACCGACAACGGCATTATATTCCGTTTTCATCCTTAAAACCTCATGAGTCCCTGATACATTTTAATATAATTTTGTGCTGCTTTTTTCCATGAAAAATCCATGGACATCCCTGATTTCTGGATACGGATCCACTCATCTTTATTTAAAAATGCCTGATATGCCCTGTCCAGGGTTCTTAAAAAGGCTGCACAGTGGTAGGATTCAAAAAGAAAGCCTGTTTGCAAACCCGAACTGTCGATTATGGTGTCAGCCAATCCACCGGTCCGGTGTGCCAAAGGTGGTGTGCCATATTTCAGGGAATATATCTGGCTTAATCCACAGGGCTCAAATGAGGAGGGCATGAGGAACAGATCAACACCGGCCTGGATTTTATGCGCCAGTTCTTCATTGAATGAAGTATTCAGATACAGACGATCGTAATCTTGCCTTGCCAGCGATTCCCACAGTTCCTGCAATTCTTTATCACCGCTGGCCAGAATAATACATTTTACGGGACGCTTTTTCAGTTCTTCCCAACACTCCAGTAGAAGTTTGAATCCCTTTTGCTCCGTCATCCGGGCTACCATACCGCAAATCATGGTTTTATCATCGGCTTCCATTCCCACACGTTTCAGAAGGCCTTCACGATTCGCGGCTTTGTTTTCAAGGGTTTCTTCTGTATAATTTTTATAAATCAGGGGATCCGTTTCCGGATTCCAGTAACTGTAATCAGCTCCGTTCAAAATACCTTTAAATTTATAACTCACAGCCTGAAGGACATCAAAGAGTCCATAGGAATATTCAGGTTTTGCCAGCAGTTCCTTCGCATATTTAGGACTGACAGTATTGATGACATCTGAAAATTCCATTCCGGTTTTGACAAAATTTGTTTTTCCGTAGAACTCAAAGGGACTCAGTGCATAGAACGCATTTTCACTGATACCTCCTTTAAAAAGGACTGATGCATCATACACACCCTGAAACAGAAGATTATGAAGGGTCAACACGCATTTTGAATAACTGAAGTAGGGAGACATTTTAAAGTTGGTACGGATCAGGGCAGGGATCAGGGCAGTATGAAAATCGTGGACATGTACAATATCGGGATAGAGTTCAAGACATTCGACGGAACGAATAACTGCCAACTGAAAAAACATCCACATTTCACCCTCATCCTCAAAGGGGACATTGTTGGGATGGGAATAAATGCCGTCCCGGTTGAAATAACGGGGAGAGTTCACGAAATAAACCACGGCAGAGGGGGTTTCGGGTAGACTGTATTTATACAGCGTAAAAGAAATATCGTCATTTCCCAGGTGAACCCGAAGATCCTGATCCTGCAGAACCTGTTCAGAGGGGAATTTTGTGTTATCAATACAGCTGTAAAAAGGCAGGAAAAGACAAATCTCATGGTCATAGGGAGGTAAATGACGCAACAAAGCGCCGACCACATCCGCCAAGCCTCCGACTTTGACAAATGGAACGGCTTCTGCACTGGCCATTACAATTTTCAAGAGTCAGACCTCCTGATTGGTTTAAAGATTTTTAACTGAAAATGAAAAAGAAAGTTTTTGTGTTTTACCTGGTTCAATACGGACATTCCAGAGGGGCAAAATAGCGGTACTCTGAAATATTTTTTCTTTGCCAGATGCTTTCTGAAGCATGGTATATACAGGATAAGTCAGGAGTCGAACAGGGTTTTCAAACGTGAACCGGACTTCAATACCGATCGCTTTGTTTACAATTCTCAAAAACTGTATACCGTTTTCGTCCAGCATATTTTCCAGTCCGTTATTCGGCAATTTCTGGTTTGCTTCGAAAAACCGATCTTCCGGAGATCCCACATTCAAAGCCAGATTAAATTCCGGACCAAAAAGAAAAGAGTTATCGGCAAAACCGATATTCGAAATTTTGTATTCAGTATGAAATCCGTTTTCATTCATCTGAATACTTTTTTTCAGACTGCAACGCTGCCAGTTAATCCATCCTTTTCGGGCAAAAACCACCGTATCGGAATCTGCATCCTTTCGGAGATCCACCGGTTCGTTAAGAAAATCGCTGGCTTCCTCGTAGGCATTGTTCATAAGGCCCCGGGGATTAATTTCCAAATCAAAATACCGTTCCAGCAGTGAATGCCTGGGGTAGGTGTCGTATACATCATGGTCACCGGGATGGCAATCATACTCTTTATAGCGGGCTACTGTATTGCACAGGTTGTAATTCACCGGCCTGTAATCAAATTCTACAAGTGCTCCGGCATATTTGGCACTAAACACAGCATTCAAGTCACGGGACGATAGGGAAACTTCAATAAATCCGTTCCGGTCAATATCCGACTCTTCCCGCAAAAAAGAATGATTCTCCTGATTGTACAGCCGTTTATCAATTTCTTTCTCTGCCCGGATCAGATGAGTCCATAAAGCGGTTCTTAAATGTGGCAGATAAAGTCCACCCGAAATATTATACCAATATCCGTTATTGCACATACTTTTCCAAAGATCTTCGCGAATTTTTCGAAGGCAGTCATTTCTTTTGTACTGTGAGGAAAGCAGATAGTATTTTCGGCTCACCTGTTGCATGCGCTTTTGGAGCCAATTGGATTCGGGATATTTTGTCAGGGAATTCCGCCAGATGCCGCCTTTGACAAAGGGCCGGGCTAAATCATCATATTTCATATCCTCAAGGGATTTCAGAACTTTTTCAAAATCCTGCCGGACCCGGCAATTCAGGGATTGGCGGCCAAGGTCAAAATAACTGCAGGATGGTAAATAAATAAGTCCCTTGGGTGGAAAGGATTTCCAGTACTCTTTTACGGTCTTCGTCGTAATGAATGGTGTTTCCTCCAGCAAAGTCATCAGACGGTCCAGCCAGCCCTTTTCATAAACCCGCTCATAGGATCCTTCATAAAGTCCCAGCTTTTCTCCGTCATCCATGACAGTCACCACATCCTGGGAATTGTCCGTCAGAAGTGATTTCAGATAGTCAATGATATCTTCCGGTTCGGCCCAGGGGATCATGGAACGGAGTTGATAGGAAATGGGGAAGATTCCCAGAGTATGTCCATCCTCTTCCGTATTATAATATCCCTTCAACGGTTTTTCATAGATACCTGTAGACATAAAATTAAATTCATCGATAAACGTGTAATTCAATCCCGATTGTTCGATACATCCGGCCAGATGGGGCTCCCAAACCCGTTCTGTCAACCAGAGCCCCCGTGGTTCATACCCAAAGTGATTCCGGATAAACTGGTTTTGTTTGACAATCTGTCCGATACGGTCTTTCTCGGGGATGGCCGTTAAAACCGGCTCATAAAATCCCCCGGAAATCAGCTCAACATTCCCCCTGCGGACCAGCTTTTGTATGGTATTGATAAAGTCAGGTTTTCGTTTTATCAACCATTCCAGCAGAGATCCGCTGTAATGGAGCGAAACAGCTACACGGGGATGTTTTTCCAGAATTTTAATAAAGGGGTAATAACTCTTTTCACAGGCTTCTTCAAAAACCGTATCGAAATTTCCGACAGGCTGATGATTGTGAACACCGAAAATGAACTGAATATTTTTTGTCATAGGATAAAACGGGGAGAGAGCCGGCTCTCTCCCCGGATTGTAAACGATTTACATGTTAGCCATTTTTTCAAGCAGGTCAACAACGCGAACGCTGTATCCCCATTCATTATCATACCAGGAAAGGACTTTTACCATATTGCCGTCCGCCATGGTTGATTTTGCGTCAAAAATGGATGAGTAGGCATTCCCGATCACATCCACAGAAACAATGGGATCTTCTGTATATTCGAGGATACCTTTCATGGAACCTTCAGAAGCCTTTTTCATGGCTGCGTTCACTTCTTCAATCGTGACTTCTTTTTTCAGTTCCACAGTTAAATCCACCAGTGAACCGTCCGGTGTGGGGACCCGAAGAGCCATACCATCCAGTTTTCCATCCAGATCCGGAATAACCTTACCTACCGCTTTTGCCGCACCGGTTGTGGTGGGAATAATGGACATGGCGGCAGCACGGGCTCTGCGAAGATCCTTATGGGGAAGATCCAGAATTTGCTGGTCATTGGTATAACTGTGAACCGTGGTCATCAGTCCTTTAACAATTCCGAATTCATCATTCAGAACCTTTGCAACCGGTGCCAGACAGTTGGTTGTACAGGAAGCATTGGATACAATTTTATCTTCGGGACGTAAAGAATCATCATTTACACCCAAAACAACCATGTTGTCAATTTTATCTTTGGCCGGAACGGTCAACACGACCTTTTTTGCACCCGCTTCAAGATGTTTGGCAATCTGATCTTTTTTGCGGAACACACCGGTTGCTTCCACGACATATTCCACACCCAGTTCTTTCCAGGGCAGATTTGCCGGATCTTTTTCGGCATAAATCTTAATCTCTTTACCATTGACTACGATTGAATCCTCTTTGGCTTCAACAGTTCCCTGGAATTTCTTATGAACCGAATCATATTTTAACAGATGAGCCAGTGTTTTGGCATCCGTCAAATCGTTAATACCCAGCACTTCAAAATCATCACGATTCAGCATTTCACGAAATACCAGTCTTCCGATTCGACCAAAACCATTGATACCTACTTTTACGCTCATGTATTCCTCCTTTTTTCTATATTCGTGCATCTTAATAATATACTTTTTTATCCCTTTCTCTGCTACCTTTTTATCCGGTCACTCCTCCATTTCTTCATATTCGTTAACCACGTTCTGAACATTCCCATAGCTGAAGCCTTTTCGCGTCAAAATCCCCAGAACCGTTTCCCTCAGATTGCCGGAATTCCTCCTGAGCTTCTGCCTTTTTTTATGAAGGATTTCACGGGCAATTTGTTCCCATTCATCAGCCGGAACGGTATTTAATTTGCCATCGATAACCGTTCCCTCCACCCCTTTTTCCATCATTTTTTTTCTGATCATGAGGGGGCCGTATTTCCGTTGGCGCATCAGTTCCCTAAAATAGAGAGTTGCAAAGCGCTCATCATCCAGATAGCCTTTGGCAATCATTTGTCTTAGAATATCCTGAGCGAGGGAAGCAGAAAAGCCTTTCTGAATGAGTTTTGTTTTCAACTCATAGGAGCTGTGTTCCCGGTAGGACAGTAATTCAATGGCCTTTTCAAAAGCGGATTGACGTTCAGCTTCATTTTTCAGGGTTAAATATCGGTCTTCTCCAATATTGATTGCCGGGTGAAGGCCATATTTTGTTTTCAACTCATCACTGACGGAAAGGGTCTCTCCTGTATCAAAGGTAAGGAGCCATACTTTACGTCGTTTTTGATATTTCAGAGACTGAAGGATCATGATTCCTTTTCAGGCGGCGGTGGTGGTGTCATTCCCAAAGCCGATTTCACTTCATCTGCAATGGTTTTAAGCACCTCAGAATGTTCTGTAAGATAGGCTTTGGCATTTTCCCGTCCCTGACCGATACGTTCGTCTCCATAGCTGTACCAGGATCCGGATTTTGTCACGATATCCAGGGTTGTCGCCAGATCCAGCACATCCCCTTCATAGGATATGCCTTTCCCGTACATAATGTCAAATTCACAGCTTTTAAAGGGAGGAGCTACTTTGTTTTTCACGATTTTAACCTTTGTCCGGTTACCCAGAACATCCTCACCACTCTTAATGGAGCCAATCCGGCGGACATCAATACGGACAGATGTATAGAATTTCAAAGCCCGTCCTCCGGTTGTGGTTTCGGGATTTCCAAACATCACACCGATTTTTTCCCGGATCTGGTTAATAAATATAACTGCAATACGTGATTTGCTAACAGCACCCGTTAACTTTCTCAGGGCCTGACTCATAAGACGAGCCTGCAATCCCACGTGGCTGTCCCCCATTTCCCCTTCAATTTCAGCCCGGGGAACCAACGCCGCTACTGAATCCACGACAATAATATCCAGTGCGTTGCTCCGGACAAGGGTTTCTGTGATTTCCAGGGCCTGTTCTCCATTGTCGGGCTGGGAAACCAGGAGATTATTGATATTCACACCCAGATTCTGGGCATAGGTAATATCCAGTGCATGTTCCGCATCAATAAAGGCAGCATATCCGCCGTTTTTCTGCGCTTCAGCAATACACTGGAGGGCCAATGTCGTTTTACCGGATGATTCAGGTCCGAAAATTTCTGTGATTCTTCCCCGTGGAATACCCCCCACACCAATAGCCGCATCAAGGCTCAATGAACCGGTGGATATTACCGATACCGGTATCACAACCCGGTCTTCCCCCATTTTCATAATGGACCCTTTCCCAAACTGACGATCAATCTGGGATATGGCCATTTCCAATGCTTTTTCTCTGTCTTGAGAACCCATTTTACCTTCCTTTCTTCATGTTTAAAGGAATTCGCATTCGTTCTATATACTCTGGACCTGCTGATGATAACTGACTTTCATACCAGATAATATCCTTTGCCTGTAAAACCATAGGCGGACATTCGCTTTGGATAAATTTTTCTATACACGTTTTTGTTACCTCACCTTTAACACGGGCAAGAGTCACATGAGGTTTAAACCGCCTTTCTTCCCGGGGGTACCCGTAGTCCTTGAAAAGCAAATTCAGTTGGAGGACAATTTGCTGCAACGGTAGGGGAACATGCCGGTTGCCGATCCATAAGATTTTCGGATGGCTTCCCCGTGGAAAAATCCCTGTCGTGTTTAATTTAAGGGAAAAGGACGGGATTTGTCCAATACTCTGATGAAGATTCTCCTCCGTTTTTTTCAACAAATCCACAGGGGTTTTTCCTAAAAATTTCAACGTGATATGGTATTCATGAGACGGGGTAGGTTTTACGCCTGGACATACTTCCAGAAATTTGAAATGATCGGCCAGTTTCCGGGAAAGTTCCTCATCACAGGAAAGGGCAAAAAAAGACCGGATGTGATGAATTTCATTCATAACAACAACTTTCTCAATAAATTCAGGGCAGCCTGGGATGCGAAATGTTTATTCATGTGCCGCCCTTTATTAAATTGGATCCGTATTGTTTTTTCTTTTTCCGGTGTCAGAGCACAGATCCATACGGTCCCGACCGGTTTTTCCCGGGTCCCTCCTGCCGGGCCCGCAATGCCACTGACACTTAATGCTGTGTCTGTACCTGATTTTTGACGAATACCACGAGCCATTTCTATCACCGTCTCTTCACTCACTGCCCCGTGTTTTTTCAAAGTATTGACTGATACACCCAGTCGTCGAATTTTGGCTTCATTGCTGTATGTAAGCAATCCTTCAGTAAAAACCTTTGAAATTCCCGGAATGTCTGTTAAACGGTGACTGATAAGTCCTCCAGTGCATGATTCGGCGACAGAAAGGGTCCAACCACGGGTTGTGAGCTTTTCAGCTATGATTTCTGTGATGTCCCGATCCCCTTCGGTATAAATCGTGTCACCTAAGCGATTGTATAAAAAATCTCTCAGCCGGGGTTCAACAGTCCCTACCTCATTTTCTTTCACCGTCATTTTCAAGTTCACACCATAAACGGATGGATAATATCCCACTTTGACCATGGGGAAATCATTTAATCCTTCATCAATCCTGTCCACAATTTCTGATTCCATAATCCCTGTGGTTTTATAGATGAAGACACGGATTTTTTCTCCAGGTAATTTTGTCAATTCTGGACGAATTGATTCATTGAAAATGCTTTTCATCTCTTCAGGAACCCCAGGAACCAGGTAAACATGTCTACCCTTTTTATCCTTAAAGCATAAACCGGCAGCTGTTCCCATGGGATTTGGGAGAATCCTGGCGTTGTCAGGAATCATGGCCTGTTCACGGTTACTTTCAGGGATGGTTCGGTTTCTGTGCTTGAGCTTTTCCTGAATCTCCTGAAATAGGGATTCTGAAAAGATCAATTTTCCACCGAAATACTCCGTAACAGTCTTTTTGGTAATATCATCCCGGGTAGGACCCAATCCACCTGTTAAAATCACGATACCTGTATCATCAGATAAGGATCGAAGCACGTGGAGAATCTCTTCAGTTCGATCGGAAATCGTATGTCTTCTTAAGACGGGAATATTCAAAGTTACCAATTCACCGGTAAGCCAATGGGCATTGGTATCCAGTGTGGCACCGGCAAGAATTTCATCACCAATTGTAATGATTTCAGCAATGGATTTCATGGTACAAAATAAAAGTAAGCGGCGTTCAGAATCCAGGCAGCCAATCCCGCCAGCAGGTCATCCAGCATAACTCCCCAGCCACCCGGTACTTTTTGAACCCGGTATATAATCCAGGGTTTCCAGATATCAAAAATCCGGAACAGGACCATCCCGCCGAAAACAACGGACAAACTTTTGGGAAGAAGAAAAACCGTGAGCATCATACCCACTGCTTCATCGATGACAATAAAGCCCGGATCCTTTTTTCCGGTTCTTGTTTCTATATGGTGACCGGCTTTAACCCCTAAGAAAAAGAAAGATCCGATCATAAGTATTTCCAGTACAGGTGCTGCTTCAAAGGGATATAGAAATTTTATTAGCACAGCCATGATAAAGGATGCCACGGTTCCGGGAAACCAGGGCACATATCCTATATAAAAAAAAGAGCCCAGGATATTCCAGAAGAAAGATTTTTCAGGTTTTTTTTGTAAAGACATGTTTATTCTCAAAGAGATACAGAATTCCGCTGTACAAAGTGATCATAGATGTCAGCAACATCATAACCCATAAAAGATGTTTATCTATCAGGAGTTTATCCAAAAAGGAATAGAAAGGATCAAAGACCGGAATGTTTTCAATAGCAAGAAAGGTCAGGATAAAATAGATCATGAACATCTGAATACCGGTTTTGGCTTTGGCAAATTTACTGGTATGCATACTTTGTCCACGGCGGATCATCACACTCCGGAGAAGTGTCACAAAGATGTCACGAAACAGGACAATAAAAATCATCCACCAGGGGGCCAGTCCTTTGAGTCCGAAAGCCACAAACATAGTCATCACAAGAATTTTGTCGGCCAGCGGGTCCAGAAATTTTCCAAATTCGGTTGTGACATCATATTTCCGGGCGTACCAGCCATCGACCGCATCGGTAACTGAAGCAATCAGAAACAGAATCATGGCATACAGGCTGTAGAAGGGACCTGTACTGAGAATAAAATAAAGACACACCGGTGTAATAAGCACACGAAATACAGTGAGTATGTTAGGAACAAACCGTTTACTGATCATGATGCCTTCCATTCATATCTGACCGGCCTTCCAGGGCTTTGGTCAGGGTTGCTTCATCTGTAAATTCCAGGTCACCGCCCACGGGAATACCCCGGGCCAGAGATGTCATCCTGATATCCTGATGACGGCTGATGATTTTATGAAGGTAGTGGGCTGTTGTATCACCTTCCACAGAAGGATTGATCGCCAGGATGATTTCCTTAACGTTATCCAGTCGTTTTACAAGCTGATCGATGGAAAGATCTTCCGGGCCGATGCCGTCCAGGGGACTGATTAATCCTCCCAGGACATGGTATTTGCCATGGTAAGCAGCTGTTTTTTCTATGGAAATAACATCCAGGCTATCTTCAACAACACACAAAACCGTTTCATCCCGTTTAGGATCCCGGCAGATAGCACAGGGAGTCTCTTCTGTAATAAAGTGACAAATAGGGCAATGGGTTATTTTATCTTTCAGATCAATAAGTCCTTTGGCATACCGTACAATCTCTTCACGGGGTCGGTCCATCAAATAGAAACAGATGCGTTGAGCACTTTTTTTGCCAATTCCCGGCAAGGCAGATAAAAGTTCCGTAAGTTCCTGTATTACATTTGGAATGGATGTCATTACAGTCCGAATCCCGGTATTTTCCCAAGCCCGCCGGTAAGAGATCCCATTCTTTCCTGCGCCAGTTCTTCTGCTTGTTTAAGTCCCTGATTGACAGCTGCCATGATCAGATCTTCCAGCATCTCCGTATCTTCAGACAAGACTTCCGGGGAAATTTTTATGGATTTCACCGTTTTTTTCCCCGTTACCACAACCGTGACCATGCCACCACCGGCCGAGGCTTCCACGGTTTCATGTTCCAGTTCTTCCTTGGCCTGCTCCATTTGCTTTTGCAGTTTCTGGGCCTGCTTCATGATTTCCTGCAATCCGCCTTTTGGAAGCATTATCTCTCCTTTTACACTTTATTGGACAATATCCCCTTCAAAAACATTCAAGATGTTATGAACACCTTTTTCCAGGGGTTTATCCTTTGTTTTATGTTCTGTCTCTTTGTTTAATGTAACACGTAATGTGATTTTCTCTTTAAAAAAACCATCCAGCAATTTTTGGATTGTCTCTTTGTTTCTTTCAATCTGCTGACATGTGAAAGATTCACCGCATTCAGCTTTGACAGAGTGTTCATCAATAGATGTCACCGTAACAGCTGACAGCAGGGACGATATTCTGGGACTCTCCTTTTTTACCTCTTTTAAAAACCTGTCCCAGCTGCCCTGATTCAGATCCCTCAGGACTTTTTCTTCATTTTTTTTAGCAGGTTCAGGATTGGGTGAAGAAGCTTCAGAAACATGATTTATTGAACGATCTGTCTTTGCCGGCGATGAAGGGGTATTGGATTGGGGACGTGAACCTGATTGCCGGGGCATTTTTTCCAGAATTTTATTCAGATCCACCAAATCATCCATACGGGTCAGCTTCAGTAAGAGGGATTCTATTAAAAGCCGGACATTTGATGAGTTGCTCAATTGGGGCAGAATGTTGTGGATGAGGGAAAGCATCTGAATCAATGCATGTTCATCACTGGTGTCCGCCAGCTTTTTCATCACCTGTTTCATGGTATCTGTTGTTTCAATTTTTTCTGCTGTTCCTGTCACTTTAACAATGTATAAATCCCGGATAAAGGCAGAAAAGTTGCGAATAAATTCCGGCAGATCATGTCCACCGTTTGATACATTCCTTATCTGATCCAGTATGGCATTTACATCCTTATTTAAAACGGATTCAGTCAGTGCAACAAAGACTTCATCATGAACAATTCCCAAAAGATCCACAATTTTGTCATAACGAATCTGATTATCTGTAGAAAATGCAACAGCCTGTTCCAGAATACTCTGACTATCCCGCATACTCCCATCCCCTTTTTTCGTAATCAGGTGAAGGGATTCCTCATCGATGCTGATTTTTTCATTTTCGCAGATAGATTTTAGACGTTTGATAATATCTTCTGATGGAATACGTCTGAATTCAAAGCGCTGACAGCGGCTTAAAATCGTAGGCGGCACCTTGTTCAGCTCCGTCGTGGCAAATATAAAAATGACATGTGGTGGTGGTTCTTCCAGTGTTTTCAACAAGGCATTAAAGCCATCTCTGGTAATCTGATGGAATTCATCAATGATATAAATTCTGAATTTTCCCCGGGTGGGAGGATATTTCACCATTTCCCGGATGGATTTAATATCTTCAATCCCCCGGTTTGAGGCCCCGTCAATTTCCAGGACATCCATAGAACGGCCGTCAGTAATTTCCCGGCAATTCACGCAATCATTACAGGGATTGTGTCCCTGAGGATGCTGACAATTTACAGCTTTGGCAAACAAACGGGCTGTAGACGTCTTTCCGGTTCCCCGTGGACCGCTGAAAATATAGGCCTGGCCGATTCGATTGCTTTTGATAGCATTGACCAGCGTTTCGGTAACGTGGGTTTGACCAATGACTTCTTCAAAGGTTTGGGGACGCCATTTCCGTGATATTACCTGGTAGCTCATTCAGTCCTCATAAGGATAAAAAAGGACCCCAGGCTGACCGGCACATTGTTCTGATGCCTACCGCTGCTTCCTTCCGGATCTGACGGGGTTCAGCATTTCCCAATTGCACGGGACCTGAGGCCTTAATCGTTTTTCGCACATCGGTTAATTTAAAGGAAGCGGTCAATAAAGACAAATTAATTGTCCTAATGCCATATAATCTCAAAAGCATGTTTACGGGGAATTTTTGTCAAATATGTCTGCCTGAGTAATTCGGTAATTAAAAGAAAACTGACAGATGAAACAGCTGTTTTATAATACCGGACCGGTCTGGAGTTTTCCCGGAAAAGCAAATAACCACTCATAGCACCAAGTCCCAGAGCTCCGCCATAGATGTACTTATCCAGCCCGTGGTTCCGGGTCCTGTATTCAAGCCAGTATCCCTTCTCTATGATGGGATATGGAACCTTAACAGACCCATTTTTACTGGATATAATCATTCCCTTGTCTTCATGGGCATTCAGGACTCCTTTGACAGGTGTATCCTGGAATCTGAAAATTTTGACAGGATATCCTGCAGGAATTTTCCGGAATAACTCCATTTGTTTTAACAAAAGGAAAGTCCCGGTTATCTTTTGAATATCTTCTTCTGATGGGCGCGGAGTCAGATCCACACGTTGTTTTAATGCCTCATACTCACTGACTCTCAGTCTTTTAACAGTTTTCTGAAGCTGCCTGGAACTGCTGTCCAGGTATAAAATTTTCACGCCATAATACGAAGGATTCACATAAACAATCTGGGCTGACCATAATTGTGGAAGATCGGGAAAAATGTGATAGTAAGCATTTTCCAGACAATTAATTTCCGGTCCCACTTTATGACTCAATACAACAACACTGCCTCCCTGTGGTGTTTCAGCCACAAGAGAGGCAGTGATCAGGGTAAAAAGGAAGAATCGCTTCACATTGTTCATTGAAAAAGTATCAGAGAGTAATCCCTGTTTCAATGGTCGTGATTTTCAGAGATTCTTCTTTGGGTTGAATATTGCCGTCTCCGTTTTTATCCCGGTAAGTGGTCATAAAATTCCAGATAATGGATACACCGGGGCTCACTTCCGCTCCGACCCGGTATCCCCAGATCGTATTTTCCGAAGGATCTTTAAATTTAAAGGGATTTGGGTCGTTATTGCGGATATAATAAGCGGATAATTCCGACAATTTGGGAACCAGTCCTTTCTGGACACCTGCCTGTGCATTAAAACTCCGGACCTCGTCTTTTTCTTTTGATACCATGTGCATATAGGATGCCTGGGCATAAGCTACATTAAAAAGCTTTACACCGGCAGCACCATAGATACCCTGGACAGAGGGAATACTGTCATTCAGGATCCGGTCGAATTTGGTCTTCGGAACCACATTTCCAACAGAATCTCTCTGTACATAGACCCGGTTGATGTCGTAATTCCTGTCAAAAAAGTTATAGCGGAAATTTTCCTGAGCCCAACGGTATTCGACACGTGCATCAATGATTTTGATAATATTGGCTGCAACTCCCAAAGGTGCCGCACCGAAGGTCATTTTATCCACTGTCCCTCCGGTATAACCCAGGATGGCTGCTTCAGAATAGACATTCAGGTTCAGGAATGACATACTCAGGACCGGTACTGTGACATCTGCGCCTACAGAATAAATGGTTGGATGATCATCCATCAGATCAGAAATGGTGGGTATATCCATCAGGGTGCTTGTCGAATCGGGACCGTTTGTATATCCCAGTGATGTGAAGTATTTATCCAGGGCGTTAATCTCTGACGGTGTCATGTTCAGGCTGGGATCATAATACCATCCACCTGTCCCGGCAGGATCCACATCCCTGTTATCTGCCAATCCGTCACCATCTGTATCCCGGTATGTTTCACTGTCATCCGGAAACATATCCATCAAATCGGAATATCCGTCATCATCCCGGTCTCTGTCAAAAGCATTGTATGGATTCACATCCGAGATGATACTTAAACCCACGCTAACCGGCAGGATAAGTTTCGTATTATAAGAGACCCGTCCACCCAGTAAACCGGGAGTCAATGTTTCACCACCCAGTTCATTCCAGTCAGCAATAAATCCGTTAAATCCAATTTTACCGGTCCGGAATTTCAGATAGGTTCCCAGGCGTTTGACTTCCGGGTATTCCAGCATATTAGTATATCCTGAAACCACAAGACCGTTTGCCATGGTTACCTGATCCAATCCACCCAGGCGGACATAGAAAGGATCCTCCATAAAACCCCAGCTAAGGAAATAGATCTTATCCAATACATCGTCCAGTGAATTCCAGTTATCCTCAAGAATATTCCCATCGCTGTCTATGTAAAGAACCACATCAAGGCCCACACCCAGCTTTCCCATTTGCAGGGTGGGTCTCGCAGCAATCTGGTTGTAGAGCTTTCCGTTAATGGTCACAGACCCCACACCCAGACCAACTCCATAATTTTTGCCTTCACCATCTTCAGCCGGTTCTTCTGCTTCAGCTTCTTCTCCGGTTTCAGCGGGCACTTCAGCTGTTTCTTCAGTCTGGGGAGCTGTAATGGGTTCAGCAGGAGTAATGGTTGTTTCGGACCGATCTACCGGACCTGTCTCTTCTTCAGGTTCTTCCTGGGGTACTTCTTCTTCAACAGGTTCTTCCATCATGGCATTAAAAACCGATTCATCTGGAAGTTCAGAAGCTGAGTAGTTCCGAACCTGCATATCACCTGCTGTGGTATTGATACACACCTGCCCCTGGGTGACGGTACCCGTCTGTCCTGACAGGGTGTTAAACACTTCAACCGTTCCCTCCGTTGTGAAAATCCTGTCCTCATTATCCTGGCAGGCAACCCAGAACCTGGTTCCTTTCACCGATGCAACAGATACCGGGGTCTGGACTTTGAATTCTTTCAGAGCACCGGGGGTCACTTCAAAAAGACTTTCCCCTTTATCCATTTCCACGGTTCTGGAGGATGCATCATCGTTCAATGTGATTTGCACATTTTCACGGAGTTTTAACAGGGTTTTATCATCATTAAACATAATCACGGCAAATCCATCCGATGCCGTTTGAACTACATCCCCATTCTCCAACTGTGTCCCCACCTCTACTGAGAGTAAATCAAAACTTCCGGCAGGTAATAGTTTGACATCACCTTTGGTTTTGATGACACTGGCCACTCCAGCCGGCAATATGGACACCGTCATGAACAGGAGCAATAAACCGTATAACCATCGTTTTCCCATCAATGACCTCCGTTTTTTTTAAGTTTTATGAAATATATGAATCCTGTATCAATTATCGTAGATAATTGTATAAAATCCTCCTAAAGACACATTTCATCATGATGATTATCACAAAAAGATCCTGTTTCACAAGAGCTTTATTCAGATTTTTCATTCTTTTTCTCTAAGTTATACCATGATAAAATCAGATATTGTGATTGTAGGCGGTGGTCCGGCAGGGCTCATGGCCGCAGGGAAACTGGGGCAGGCGGGGATACCGGTTCTATTGCTTGAAAAGATGGAAAAAACCGGAAAAAAACTCCGCATTACAGGAAAAGGGCGCTGTAATGTGAGCAACAGCCGGCCTCAGAGAGAATTCATCAACGCCTTTGGAACACAGGGGAAATTTTTATACTCTGCTTTTTCCCGTTTTTTCAGGGATGAGCTCTTGAATTTTTTTAAGCATGAACTTCATATTGAATTGACAGAAGAACGGGGCGGGCGAATTTTCCCTTCCTCCCAAAATGCTCACGAAATCGCAGATAAACTGACGGATTGGGCAGTTGGACACCATGTAAATATCCTTTATCACCATTCCTGTGATTCGCTCATAGTACATGGTGACAAGATTCAGGCTGTTTCATGCCGGACACCCAGTGGGCTCCAGCAATATGAGACATCGGCCGTCCTGATTGCCACAGGTGGCGCCAGTTACCCTGCTACAGGATCCACGGGAGATGGATATAAACTGGCCCTTCAGGCCGGTCATACCATCATCCCCCCTGCCCCTGCTCTGGTCCCCCTTGTTGCAGAACAGGGAGATCGTTATGGACTTCAGGGACTTAGCATAAAAAATGCCCTGGTATCGGTTTATACGGAGGGAAAAAAGACCGCATCGATGTTTGGGGAGTTTCTTTTTACCCATTTTGGCCTGTCTGGTCCGGTAGTTTTAACTCTTAGCCGTGAAATTGTCTTGTCTCTGCGTCACCAGAAACGTATCTCACTGGAAATCGATTTCAAGCCGGCACTGGATGAACAAACCCTGGACAAACGCCTGATTCGGGAATTCACTACACATGGTAACAAAAAACTCAAAAATGTCTTTCGATTTCTGATGCCGGAGGCTTTAGGACCGGTATGTCTCAGTCAAACTGGAGTGTCTGGTGATATTCCCTGCAATGTGGTACGGGTAGAGGAGCGAAAAAAGATTCTTCATTGGATGAAACATTTTACCGTAAAAATCAGTGGATACCGATCCCTTGATGAAGCCATTGTCACTCAGGGAGGTGTCTATCTGAAAGAAATAGAACCGGCAACACTCAGGTCCAAATATATCCCAAACCTTTATTTTGCCGGTGAAGTTTTGGATCTGGCAGCTGATACAGGCGGTTATAACCTTCAGGCGGCATTTTCAACAGGCTGGTGTGCCGCAGAAAGTATGATTCAACAAATACATCAAGCACAGGATCAGTAAATCTTTATTTATACTTTTAATATTATACTTGATTCAATGATGGAAATATAAATGAAGCAAATAATATCATGGATTTAACGGCAGTCTATAAAGGGCATTTGTGACTGTTTCGGTTATATAGAGGAATTTTTTATCCGGACTGATTGTACAATTAGTTACCCGTTTTCCGGGTAATTCCAGACTATCGGTAACCGTTTTTGTATCAATATCGATACTGTACATTTTCCCCCCGCCAAAATGGGCTACCAGGAGTGTTTTTTCATCATAAAACTCCATACCATCCGGGTCACCGCCAGGCAGCTCAATTAAAACTTCACGTTTTTCAGGATTATCCATCGGCAAAATCGTAATCCGGTTCAGAGCTGATTCACATACATAGAGCTTCTTCCCCCGCGGGCCAATTGCGATTCCATTGGGAAAAGCGAGTCCGCCTGTCAATAATTGAATCTCTTCTGTTTCAGGATTCAGCAAATATATCCGGCCGTCCCAAACGGTCTTTGAATAGGATTTTGGATCCGTAAAATATATCAGACCGTTATGGAGGGTCATATCGTTTGGACGTGAGAAACGTTCTCCATTATAATCCAAAACCCTGAGAATTGTACCGGATGTATCAAGTTTCAGGATGCGTCCCTGATTAAATTCACAAACCCATACATCACCGGAGGGTACCCAGCATAATCCATTGGGTTTGAAATCATTGCCGGAGAGGTCTGCAAAGGTATCTAAACGTCCATCTTTGCTCAACCTTCCGATCCACATACCATAACAGTTGGAAAAAAGCAGGTCATCCCCGGCAAAAACAGGTCCCTCAGGAAAATTTAAACCATCCGCTACTTTTACCAAATTCTCGGAGAATTGAAAATCCTCTTCAGAACAGGCTGTGATCAGAAGCAGAAAGAAAAAAAGGAGAAATATTTTACGAATTATCATCGTCTTCCTCATCAAAAGTCCCGTCTTCCAGGGATTTGAGATGTTCCAGATAGTTTGTATCCACCAACACTTCCCGAGCTTTTGAGCCGGTAAAAGGACCTACAATACCTTCCCGTTCAAGTTCATCAATAAGTCGTGCTGCCCGGCTGTATCCGACACGTAAACGGCGTTGTATCAGGGATATTGACCCCTGTTGATGCATTACTACCAGTTTCAGTGCTTCTTCAAACAGCGGATCACGTTCTGTTGAAAGTTCAAAATCATCACTCTCTTCCTCTTCTTCTTCCTCTTTCGCGGAAGGCAGGATAAAATCATCGCCGGAACCAGGTTGTTCATTGATATGATCCATGACCCGTTCAATTTCTTCCAGAGTAATAAAGGCATTATGAATACGGATGGGTTCAGAACGTCCCGGAGAGAGAAAAAGCATATCTCCTTTCCCCAAGAGTTTTTCAGCGCCTCCTGTATCCAAGATGGTCCGGCTGTCGATTTTTGTTGGAACCTGGAAGCCGATACGGGCAGGAAAATTGGAACGGATCACGCCGGTAATCACATCCACGCTGGGGCGCTGAGTTGCAATCACAAGGTGAATTCCCACGGCACGAGCCATTTGGGCAAGGCGTGCAATCGGTTCTTCTATCTCTTTTCCGGCGGTCAGCATCAGATCTGCCAGTTCGTCAATGACAATCAGAAGATAAGGCAGATGCTCACCCTCTACCAGGCCATCAGCCACCTTTTTGTTGTATTCATCAATGTTCCGGACCGTGGCATTTGCCAGTACCGTATAGCGCCTTTCCATTTCCACCTCAGCACTCCGGAGTGCCAAAACCGCATTTTGAGGTCGTGTGATGACATGTTCTCCAATATCATCGTTGGTAATAAGGTGATACTCTTTCAAAGCTTTATACACTGACAATTCCAGTTTCTTGGGATCTATCAGAATGAATTTGACTTCAGACGGTTTAGCCCTGTACAGGACGGACATGAGTAATGTGTTGATACAGACGGATTTTCCCGAACCGGTGGTTCCGGCAATAAGAAGATGAGGCATTTTGGCCAGATTAAAAACAAAGGGTTCGCCATTGGCCGTCTTTCCAAGGGCAATCACCAGCTTATCATCTACTATGGTAAACCGTTCAGAATTAACAATGGATTTAAAGTAAACAATTTCCGGCTTCCGGTTTGGAATTTCAACACCAACCACTTTTTTTCCGGGAATAGGAGCAATAATCCGAATTCGTTTGGCAGCCATAACACGGGCAATATCGTCAGCCAGTGATGAAATTTTACTTACCCGCACCCCGGTAGCCGGTTCCACTTCATATAGGGTGACAACCGGTCCGGGAACAACTTTCACCACTTTTCCCGTTACACCGAAATCAGCCAGTGTTTTTGTAAGTATGTCAGCGTTTTCCTGAAGTTCGTTGGGATCTATCTCATACCCCGGCGGTGGATCATTCAGCAAATCCACACTGGGAAAATGATATTCTCTCCTTTTCCCCTCTTCGACAAAATCATCATAATCGATGCTGTCATCTGTGCGTTTTTCGCTGACTTCAAAATCGTATGAGCCTTGATCGCCTTCGATTTGTGTATCTTCTTTTTCTCCCTTTTCAGGCTTTTCCTTCTGAGGGGGCATATCCGGGACATCGTCTTCCTGTACCACTGCTTTTTGATTCTCAAGCGGTTCCGGTTCTTCCGGCGTTACCTTTTCTTGGCTTTTCTTTCCTTTTTTATCTTTCTTTTTATCTGATTTCCCCTTCTCTTTTAATCCGGCACTTTTCTCTTTTAATCTTTGCTCTTTGCGTGTTGTTTTCCAGATGTGGTACTTTTCCATCCAGTGTTTCCAAAGGCGGTTGAGAGGCTGATACATACTCCACCTGAAATACAGACTGACCACCACAATGATGGCCACAATCAGGATAAGTATGGATGGAATCAGTCCCAACCAATCCATTAATAGAATACTGAGGGATCCTCCGGCAAAACCACTGATATTGAAATCAGGCGTAACAATCGGTACATGCCGGTTTAGGATTGTGGTGGTCAGCAATGCCGTTAAAAGGATGAAGCAAAACCAGTAGAGGGTAAATCGCCATGTTTTTCGGTAATCTTTTGCAGCGAAAAAAGTCCATCCCCATACAAAAAGAAGAAGGACAAGTCCCCATGAAAAATATCCCAGGCCGTATTTAATCAGAACATGCGCAATAAAAACCCCAGCGATACCCATGGCATTTTCGATGAGAAAGAAGCGGGACATGGATAAAACATCAGAGGGTGAATATGTAGCCAGACTAATGCCTGTAAGAACAGCCGTAATCATAAAGAGAACGCCGATAACTTCCTGTTTGATTTTTTCTTTCATAGAGATCAATAAGGTTTTGAATCCACAAAGGGAGTTTTCACAATTTTTGCCTGAATTTTTTTGTTCCGGATGCCAATTTCAAGGGGAGTACCGGTTTTTGCACAATCCCGTCGGACATAGGCTAGACCGATAGGCTGGTCCAGACCGGGAGATTGTGTCCCGCTGGTTACAACACCCACTTCTTCATCCTTAGAATAGACAGGATAGCCATGGCGTGGAATTCCTCTTTCCAGGAGGGTAAAGCCTACCAGTTTTCGTGCCGGTTTGGATTCCTTGATCCTTACCAGTGCCTGTTTACCGATAAAATCCTCTTTATCCAGCTTGGTGATCCAGCCCAGGCCGGCTTCAAGGGGATTGGTCGTATCATCTATATCATTCCCGTAAAGGCAATATTTCATTTCAAGCCGCAGGGTATCCCGGGCTCCTAGCCCCGCAGGCTTCAAACCATAGGGATTCCCGGCATCAAACAGTGCATCCCAAAGTTTTTCACCCTCTTCCGGTTTATGATAAAATTCAAAACCTGGTTCACCTGTATAACCCGTCCGTGAAACAATCATGGGAATCCCGGCCACAGTTCCCTTCAAAAAATGGTAAAAACCAACAGATTGGGGATCGAAATCAACCAGCTTTTTAAGGATTTTCATGCTCTCGGGTCCCTGAAGAGCCAGCAAGGCATAATCGTCGGAAGCATTTTTCACAGAGACTTTTCCTTTAAGGTTTTTCTTAACCCAATCAAAATCCTTTTGAATGTTGCCGGCATTCACAACCATCATATACTTGTTTTTTTCAAATCGATAGATAATGAGATCATCCACAATGCCACCGTCAGGATAACACATGGCTGAATACTGTGCCTGAAAATCTATGAGGGATGAAACGTCATTCAGTGTGAGATAATTGAGAAAGGATTCGGCATCCTCCCCTTCCACGAGGAATTCACCCATGTGTGACACATCGAAAAGACCGGCTTTTTGGCGGACTGCAAGATGTTCTTCTTTGATGGACGTATACATGACCGGCATGTGAAATCCGGCAAATTCAACAATTTTGGCTCCCAGGGAGCTGTGTTTTGCATAAAAAGGTGTTTTTTTCAACGTATTATTCATGAGAAGATCCTTTATGAATGATGGAATCGATTCCTTTCCGGATTCGCCGGACACCTTCAGCGAATGTATCGGGGTGCCCTCCGTAGCTCAGGCGCATAAACCCTTTGGAATAATCACCAAAAGCTTTTCCCGGAACAGTTAAGATACCAAAATGATCTTTCAGATAGAAGGCAAAATCCACTTCGTCCATAGCTTCCAGTACGGCTTCTGGAATTTTAAATAAAACATAAAAAGATCCAAGGGTTGGAACATACTCAAGTTTATTCTCTATCAGGGCTTCCGTAATAATTTTTCTGTTATGAATGACCCGATTCCGGTTATCTTCCAGCCATTTCTGATAATCGAAGTCGGGAAATCGGCTGATAATCAACTGGGAGATAGTGGGGGCAATGGCAACCATAGCCTGATGGGCTGCAAATATCTGATTCAATACGGAATGCCGGGTAAATGCCCAGCCCAGGCGCAAACCGGGTAATCCAAAGCACTTTGTCAGAGAACTGACGATGATGGTCCTCTCTCCCACTGTTTTCCAATTATGGCAAACCGGTTTTTCCACATTGCCGAAAAAACGGTAGACTTCGTCCACCAGAAGAAAAGCATCGTATTCATCACAAACCGCTTCCACCTGACGGATATCCGCTTCAGTCATCATGAGTCCCGAAGGATTGGCGGGTGTGTTGAGAATTACCAGGGCTGTGTCTTCACTGATATGTTCCCGGATACTCTCAGCGATGCTCCCTTTGCAAAAGGGTGGAATTGGATAGGTTTTCAGATCCATCCCCATCATTTTACTGATTGTTGGATAGGTGAGAAAATATGGGGAAGGTATGAGCAGTTCATTTTTTTTCCCTGCCCAATAGAGTTTGGCTCCGCCGATACCGGCGCTGAGACCTTCTTCTGCGCCACATACAATGCAAACATTATCAAAATTTCCAGGATACTCATTAATGGTCACAACCGCTTTTCTGGCTTCGTCGGTTCCGGCCGTGGGGGAATATGCAAAATTATTAATCACGTCTCTGCTGATAAGGGAATGAAACCACTCCGGCATATCAAAAACCGGTTCACCTAGGGCCAAATTGATACTCCCGGCAGGGGCACCATCAAAAATTTGACGAATTAAAGACTTCTGAACTGATGACATGGCTTGCCTTTCGTATTATCCTTTGCGTTTTTCAATCCGTTCGATAATTACCTGATCCGCATCGGTATCGGCTTCCTCCGATTCAGATAAAATTCCGGCAGTTTCCTCCGTTTTTTCTTCCGGCATTTCAGATTTTTTCCACTCGGATATTCTTACGCTTTTTTGCTTGATATCAGGGAGGGTTTCAAAATATTGGGTATCTTTTTTTTCAATATCTTCCAGGATTTTCCGGACATCTTTGTCAAAATCATCCAATGTTTTTTCAATCCTCTTGTAAAGTATGTTGAACATTTTTTCACCATAGGATGATTTGACCGTATCCAGCATATCATTCAGCACGGCTCCCAGATCCCGCTGTGCTTTATCTTCACTTTTCCGGTTCGGTATATCCATTGTTTCTCCTTTATAGTCGGCAGTCAACAGTCGGCAGTTAACAGTCAACAGTCGACAGTTGGCAGTCGGTAGTTTACCAGAGATCTCTCTTTTTAAAATCTTCAAAATGAATCAGTTGACGGTTGATTTCCTTCAAGGCCCCCCGAAGGACACCCGTGACTTTGACAGATTTTGCTTCACCGGGAGGGGATTTTTCCAGTTTCTGGATTAATTCCTTAAATTCCTGTAACTGATCATCGTCCAGTTCAATGGTTATTTTGTTCAGCATGTCAGGACTCCCTTTTCAAATGCATGCGGTAATTATACGCATCCAGCTTTTCAATGACAATTACATCTCCCGGTTTGACATTCTTTTCCGTCATATACCGGGTTGTCCCTTTAGTATAACTGCGATTTCTAAGGACAAACCGTTTATCTACAATATCGGTTTCTATTGAAAAACCGGCATCTGTTTCAATATTTATTGTTTTTACTTTATAACTTAAATTGACATTATCTGCGGGATTCATGGCCCCGATAACATCATAGGGAAAAAAATCAATGTGGTCAGCCACTGAAAACTGCCGTTGCATGAAAAACAGATTCTGTCGGGTTATTTCGATTTCAATGGAGTCCTTTAGTTTAAATCCTGTCCAGCCTTGTGTATCAAATTGCATCATATATACAAATTTCTTTTATTATTTTCCCGGGTTCACTATGTCAATGAGCCTGCCACACGAACAAACTCTTTCCTGTTCAACCTGTATCCGATAAGAATGTCTGTTGATGATACGGGCATGACAATCGGGACAGTAGGTCGAATTATCCACGCCCGAAACGTTGCCAATATACACATATTTCAATCCAATATCCAAGGCAAGCTCACGGGCCTTAACAAGTGTTTCCGGAGAAGTTGGGGCATGATATTGCCGTTTATAACCGGGATAAAAGGCAGACAGGTGTAGGGGTGTCAGTTCTCCCGTATTCTGCAGTATCCATTCGAATGCATGCCGGAGTTCTTCCCGGGAATCGTTCAGTCCTGGTATGATAAGAGTCGTGATTTCCAGATGTTTTTTCAAGGTATGGATCGTTTTGATGGTTTCCAGGATTTCAGAAAAAGAAGCACCGGTATATTTTCTGTAAAAGGAATCAGAAAAAGCTTTCAAATCAATATTGAAAGCATGGACATTCTCGTACAATTCCGGAATTATATCTGCCGAGACATAGCCATTGGTCACAGAGATGGTTTTCATTCCTTTTTCCACGGCTATTCTGGCGATATCCCGCATATATTCGGCATAAACCGTCGGCTCATTGTAGGTGAATGCAATCAGACGGAGTCCTGCCTCCCCGGTTAACCGGACAATATCCTCCGGGCTGTATGTTTCAGAAGATGGGATTTTATCATAACCAGCCTGAGAGATTGTCCAGTTTTGGCAAAAATCGCAGGACAGATTACATCCCATAGTCCCTATACTGTACACCGATTCTCCGGGATAGAAATGATACAGGGGTTTCTTTTCCACAGGATCCACATGGAGTGCTACAGGTCTTCCATAGGATACAGAATAGAGAATGCCATCACTGTTTTTTCTGACTTTACATCGCCCATAGTGGTCCGGAGCAATGATACATTGATGAGGACACAAGGTACATTTGACACGTTTTGTTACATCATCGAGTGGACTCCACCAGTCCGCCCTGTGTAAATAATCAGAAGAGTTCATAGAGACGTTTTTCATAATCAATTTTTTTCTTTACGATTGAATCCGGTTCAAAAAAATATTGAATATTAATGTGACGGTCTGACCGGTTAATAGAGGTTACCAGTAACTCGTTTCCGGATATCCATTTTTGGGTATAAAAAGGTTTCCCGGGTGAATAATCTTTGACATCATAAACTGAAATATGGGATGGATTTCCGTATTTCTTTCTGAGAATTCCGGTGATCATCCGGTATTTTTTCAACAGGGTGTCTTCATCCCTCATTTCAGGAAGGTAGAGAAGCTGAAAAGAGGTGATACCTTCATCCTGATATCCCGGGTAGCAGTATAGAGTATCCTTACCGATTGCAGAAATCCATCGATCGAGGGTATCCGATGAAAACCCCCGGAGTGCTAAAAGAGCTTCCACCTGTTCCCGGGGAATACTCCAGGGAATCGAAGAGAATGTGAAAGCCTGTGATTCCAACTCAGACAGGAAAAAAGAGCTCTGTATAGGCAGAATATCTGCTGAAGAAGCTGTCCCTGTATCAGGTTTTGTCATCAGGGTATCGCTCAATTCCTCCAGATTGAATGCAGGCAGGGAATCCTGAACAGTCGTCAGAGTATCACGATCCTGGGCAGAAAGCAATCCCATCCCGGCCAAACACAACATCAGACAGCAGAAATATTTATTCATGACAGCACCAACCTTAATCGTTCTTTTTAAGAGTCCTTTTGCGGCGTTATCGTTTTGGTAACTGATTAGTGAGATAGTTCTTAATCCCCGATTATAAAAAATATTGTTTAATTTCATGAAATGCAAGTCAGCAGTCTATTTTTTCTGTTAATTCTTCGATTATTGAATCCAGAAGCATCCAACCCTCTGGTGTTGCTTTCAGAAAATTTCCCTCAACTTTTAGAAGTCTTGTCTCCGTTTCAGAATTCAGGCGAGATATCGTATCGAAAAACGGCTGAGAATGCTTTATGATGGATAAAGTATTCAGATTAAAACCTTTTTCTGTTCGGAGCCCAAGCATCAGCCGCTCGGTCAGCCACTGCTCATCATTCATATTTTCATACACAGGCTGATAAGTACCATCCAGATAGCTCTTCAAATCAGGCGGATTCCAAAAACGGGTTCTGCCCCACCGGGAATGGGCTGAAGGCCCAAAACCCAGGTAATTGGAATCATCCCAGTATTTGGAATTATGGCGGCTGTGATATCCGGGTTTGGCAAAATTGGACACTTCATAATGAGAATAACCTTTGTCTTTCAGATCATCATGGGCAAATTTCCACAACATGTTCACTTTTTCTTCATCCAAGGGATTTATCCGTCCTTTTTGAACCCATTGATAGAGGGGAGTTTCTTTCTCGACAGTCAGTGTATATACAGACAGGTGTTCAGGAGAAAATTTCTGTAAGATATCAAGACTCATCTGCAGATCATCCACAGACTGGCCCGGAAGTCCTGTTATCACATCACAGGCCAGGGAAAAAACATGGGTGGAACAAATCAACTGTAAGGCATCCAGATTTTTCCGGGCATTGTGAATCCGCCCCAGAAACTTGAGTTCTTCATCCCTGAAAGACTGGGTCCCCAGGGACAGCCGGTTGATTCCGGATTGTTCATAGGCCTTAAGATCCTCAGGATCTATGCACTCAGGATTTAACTCCAGGGTTATTTCTGCATTGGATGTGATATGAAAAGACTTTTTCAGGATATCCAGACATTCCATTAAAGCAGATGATTTAAGACGATTGGGTGTTCCTCCACCAATATAAACCGTATCGAATGTAGACGTGGTATAAAATGGAGCTTTGTTTATTATTTCCTGTTGAAGCTGATGCAAAAAACGGCGTGTTTCATCTTCATTGGCAACCTGGCTGAAAAAATCACAATATGGACACTTTTTCAGGCAAAATGGGATGTGTATATAGATGCCGGGATTTCCCATAGAACAGGCTTAAGATACGGTATGAAAAATCCGGTTCCAGCGAATCTTTTTATAGAATTGTGTCCAGGGAGCGGTTTTATCCCATGAAAAATAAAGAATCAATGGTGAACCCATCACATATTCATAAGGCACAAGACCCCAATAACGACTGTCAAAACTATTATCACGGTTATCCCCCATCATAAAGTAATAGTCCTGTTCCACCTTGTATTTCGGTTCCCCTTTTTCATAATAAATGCCATAGTTGTCTTCCGGACTGTGTCCATCCAGAATCATGATATGGCGAATAAACTCCACCTGTTTATGAGACAGGCCGGATAATTTGAAAATATCTCCTTTCCTGGGAATGTAAATGGGATCATATTGGTCTCTGTTCCCGTTTCCACTGGGAAAAATACGGGGTTCTTCATAGGATTTTGGAAAGATATGATCATAATTTACAATCGAGTGTTCGGGATCATCAAAACGTTCACCATTGACGTAAACTTTTTTATCCACGATTTTAACCGTATCTCCGGGCCCTCCCAGACACCGTTTCACATAATTGGTCCAGGGATCGAGGGGGAACTTAAATATCACCACATCCCCTACTTCCGGATCCGTGAGAGCTGGAAAACGGTAGTATGGAATATCAAAACCAACCCGTGTAAAAGGAATCCCGACCCAGTCCGGTGTGCGGGCTCCATATAAAAATTTATTACCCAGTAAAAAATCGCCCACATGAATGGTTTTTTCCATTGACCCTGTAGGAATTTGGTACGCCTCGATAATACCGGCACGGATAAAGAAGACAGCAATAATCACGAGTGTCCAGGATTTGATTTCATATATCACCCGTTCTTTGGTGGACGAAAAGACTTTTTTATTCTGTTGTTTCTTTTCCCGTCGTTTCTGAAAAAACTCTTTAATCTGCATGGGTATTCAACTCACTTTCACCGCCGTAAATAATATCGGCATAATGTTTGATAACAGGATTCCTCCAGGATTTTGCCTGAACAGTCATCACATCCAGTCTGACATGATATTCCATATAGCCTAATTTATAGAAATACAATTCTGATAACCTGAGCATTTTTTTTATTTTTTGTTCTGTTATCCATTCTTCCGGTTCCCAGTGGTCATTGGGTCCGGAGGTTTTTACTTCAACAAGGACAAACTGTTCCCCCTTTTTCATAACCAGGTCAATTTCCCCGTAGTGTTGAAGTCTGACATTCCGTTCAATAAAGGTAAACCCGTGCTTTAACAATGTGTATAAGGCCCAGCTTTCTCCCCAGAAACCCAGGATTTTTCGATCCGGGCGGGCTGGAAAGGTAAAAGATTTCACCGGTTCAAAACTGAGCCGGTGCTCAGGAGACGGCAGATTCTCCTGAAGAAGCCGGATATGATTTGCCGTGCCATATCCCTTATGTTTTTCCAGCTCATAAACCGGATACCGCCGGGCACATTCCTCTACATATTGGTCCCGGGCTGTTTTGGCTAATATCGATGCCGCCGCAATCGAAAATGAGTGCCGGTCTCCCCCTTTTACAGGTATGCACCGTTCCATTCCTTTGGGAATCCGGTTTCCGTCAATCAGAATTTTATCAGGCCGGACAGACAGTGATTCAACCGCTTTTTTCATCCCGTACAAAGTCGCCTGAAGAATATTCATCCGGTCAATATCCCGGTGATCTACAAAAATCACTGACCATGCCAAAGCATGCCGGAGAATCCATTCACGGGCCTGATTTCTCTGTTTTTCACTGAGTTTCTTTGAATCTTTAATCAGCGGATTGGATTCAATATGGAGTGGAAAAACGACGGCGGCTACCGCAACCGGACCGAAAATCGGACCTCTTCCCGCTTCATCCACCCCTGCCAATAAATCTGCCGGATTATCCCGCATACTGCGGTCAAATAGAATGAAAGGATTATCCGTCACCATATATTGAATTCAACCTCCAATCCTGATTTTTTCAACTCTGCTTTTATGGTGTCCCTAACCAGTAATTGACGGACGGTTAGAAATTTATCAGTTCCCGTCCGTAATTCACTGTACTTTTTTCTGGAGATGACCAGGTCCGCACTATCCATTTGTTGTGCATATTCCATGAGTCCACAGCTTTTATTACCCGGTTTCAGCAGGACATTTATCTTATGATGATCCGGAAAAAGTGAGATGCTTGTCTTTCCATGTGTTACAGATGTATCCTGCCGAATCGTGACATCAGCCAGACCATGTAAATCATGTGCAGCCATGACTACCATACCGGGATACCTTTTTTTTAATCGCAACACATTTTCAGGATTGATGAAGTCCGGGTGTGTGATCAGAAGGCGTTCCACATCCAGACCTGACAGGCGGAATCGTTTGAGTATTTTCTGATCAAAATGATCCTGAGTGGTGCCGTTAATCATTAACACTTTTTTCCCTTTTCGAAGGATTAATGCATTATCCTCTCCGGAAATGAGGACAGACTGGCTGCACAACCTTGGCAAGATGAATACAGTAACAATCAAAGCAGAAAAAATCCAGTATTTATACACTTTTTTCCGGGGAACGTTAAAAAACAGAAGTGTTATAATTAACCAGAAAACCAGTACAAGCAGAGCATCCCGAACCTGATGAATCAGCAAATCGTCATACTGAGTTACGTGATACAGGATGAAAAAAAATACGTCTGATAAATAGGAATACACGACAGAAAAAAGTCTGCCCAACCCGGGTAAGGCATGCAATAAGACACCACTGATAATCGATGCCAGCATGAGAAAAACCAAAGGAATCATCACCAAATTCAGGGCAATTGCCAGTGTTGAAAAAGTACCGAAGACGGTAATTCCTGCCGGCATAATTCCCCAGGTCGCGGCAGCAGAGACACCCAGACTGTTCAGAATATATCTGAAACATGTAGGGAAGCGGCGTGTTTTTCTTTCAATGGGAGGATAAAAGAGAAGAATACCAAGTACCGCCAGATAGGAAAACCAGAAACCGACCTCATTCATCTGGGATGTATCATAGAGAACCATGATCAGCATACTTGAAAAGACGATCTGAAGAATATGAACTTTCCGCTTTAGAAGGGTCACGGCACTGTATAGTGTTACCATTAAAACGGTTCGGAAGATTGACGATGAAAAAGGAGTAAGCAGGGCGTAAAAAAGAGCAAAGACTGGGATTAGCCATAATATCACCCTTGTGGTACAGCCGCATTTTTTAAGGATAAAAGAAATTAGCATAACAATGAATCCCACATGGAGTCCTGATACGGCAAAGAGGTGACTGATACCCGCTCTGTTGATTTTATTTTTTAGAGGCTCAGGTATCATGCTTTTTTCGCCGAGAAAGAGTCCGCAAGCTATAAATCCTGACCTTATGTCACTGTCTTTCAATAGGATACCCCTTATCTCCTCACGTACTTTTTCTAAGAAGTCAGCCCCATTAATGGTGTATTTCCTGCTGCATCTGGATACCGTTTTTGATGTTTCATAGACGGATAAACCAGGTATAATGTCTCTCGTTCGAAGTTGGATTTTGGGATTAAGAAATTGGCATTCTTGTCCTGAATGTAATGTATCCGGGCCATCCAAATAGAGCATCACCGGCAGAGAAAATGTTTCGAATTGACAGATTCCCTCCCACCAAACATTTTGTTTCCAATCCGTATGTTTTTTCTTCAGAAAGATGGATATGGAAGTTTCTGTCTGAAACATCTCTTTTTCATGTAAAACAGGCTGCTTTAATGTATCAAGGACGAGTGAGCATAGCATTAGCAGGATAAAAATGGAAGTTTTGCAAAAGCAGAACCGGTAAAGGGTCATTAAAAAAATAGAAATGAGGATCAATGGTAATAGAGAAAAACAGCGGTAACAGAGAATCAGCAAAACGGACAGAATGCTGAGCCGTAATGCAGGGGCCGGGCTAAATACACCGGTAACAAGGTTATAATTTCTGATCTTTGGTCATATATTTGTTTACAATCGGAATCCGCCGGCCCATCCCAAAAGCTTTTTCTGTGACCCGAAGTCCTGGTGGAGCCTGACGGCGTTTATATTCTGCCAGATGAATCAGTCGGTTCAAGCGGTGAACCAGTTCTGAATCATATCCTTCCCGGATCAGTTGTTCCGGACTTTTTTGATGTTCCAGCAGGGATTCAACCAGGGGGCTTACTATTTCATAATCGAATGGATCTGTCTGATTTTCACGAAGTTCAGCCGAGGGGGTTTTTTCCAGGATATGCTGAGGGATTCGGTCAAAACCGGCCTTCGTGTTGATAAAACGGGACAAGCGGTAGACATCCTCCTTATTCAGATCACTGATTGCAGCCAGGGCACCGGCCATATCACCATAGAGTGTCGAATATCCCAGGGCCAGTTCTGTTTTATTCCCGGTTGTAAGGACAAGCCGGTGATATTTATTGGCCAACGCCATCAGGATGATGCCACGGCTCCGCGCCTGAATATTCTCTTCTGCCAACCCGAAGTCTGTCCCTTTAAACTGATGCTCCAGTGTTTTTAAGACTTCCTGGTAAATAGACTGGATTGATATCATCTCATGATGGATATTCAGGTTTTGTGCCAGTTGCTGTGCATCGGAGATGGAATGTTCTGAACTGAATTGGGATGGCATCATTATTCCCCACACATGTTCAGGGCCTAAAGCGTCAGCTGCAATCACGGCAACCAGGGCTGAATCAATACCACCACTCAACCCGATAAGGGCATCTGAAAATCCGGTTTTATAAAAGTAATCCCGGACGCCGGTCTGCAAAGCCAGGAATAGTTCTTCATCGGGATGGATGTCTGGTTCGGACATATGATTTTGGGGGGCCGTATTTATATCCCAAGATGTGTAGGTGATATTTTCCCTGAAAGGACCATTATAGGCAATCCACTGGCCCTGGGAATCCACCATAAAACTGTTCCCGTCAAATATCAATTCATCCTGACCGCCACACAGATTGACATAGCAAAAGGGTGTTTTAAGACGACTTACCTTATTCAGAACAAGTTCTTTTCTTTTGGAAAATTTATCATAACTGTAGGGGGACGCACTGCAATTGATGAGTATTTCAGCACCCTGATAAACCAGTTTTTCCGACACTTTCACATCATAAAGGTCATCCCACAGATCTTCACAGATTTCAATTCCCAGTTTTACCTTTTTTCCACCTACATCACAACTGACAGGTCTTATCTCCGGTGCCGGTTGAAAGTATCGTTTTTCATCGAAGACATCATAGGTGGGAAGCAGGGTTTTATAGACAGTATCCGTCACCTTCCCCCCACTTAATACCGATACCGCATTGTAATACACCATTTTTAAGGGATTATCTATATGTCCTACTAAAGAGACGATGTTCAGATGACGGGTCTCATAGGCAATCTTTTGGCATGCTTTGAGATTTTTTTCCACAAAACCCGGTTCAAAGATAAGGTCCTGTGGAGGATAACCGGGAATTACCATTTCCGGAAAAACCACAATCTCAGCATTGTTTTTCGCCGCTTCATGGATAGTCCGGATCACTTTGTCCGTATTTCCTGCAATATCACCGACCGTCACATTCAACTGAGCTAGGGCTATTTTCATTGAGTTTCCCGGTTTATCGGATTTCAAAATAGTGAAATAATTCTTTTCTGTCCGGCGGTTCGGTTCGCATGTGATCCACCCGGGCATAAGAGGGACCTTCAGCCAGGAGGCGTTCAAAGGGTTCCAGCCGATCATGGGAACCCTGTGCTACCACAAGAACGGATCCGTTAAACTGATTCCGGACGAAACCTTTTATACCAAATTCATCGGCCAGACGTTTAGTGAACCACCGGAAACCGACACCCTGAACCCGGCCGGTCAGGACATATTTCCGGGTTATTTCAGTTGCGTCTGTATCCATTCAAATGCCTCCCAGGCATGGTTACATTCATGAACACCCTGGATTTTCCAGGATTCTACAGCAGCCACCGGTTTTTGATTATTTAATGCATGAGCTATCTCTGAAAGGGTTCCATATTTGCCTCCAAAGGCACAGGCGGCATGACATGCCAGGGCAAGGACTTCATTCCGTGCGTATCCGAGTCCGGTTGCCAGTGGAATACCTACATACTCATTCGCCTCAATATCCTTCGCTTCCGGAAGGAGTCCAACAGAGATCCCTCCCTTTGCATCCACTCCCCGGCACACTGCTTCCATAATTCCGCCTTTCCCCCCACAGATGATGATCCAACCTGCTTCCGCTGCCAGCTGTCCAAAATGTTCCGCCTCTTCGAGCAACTTTTGATCGGCTTCCCGGCCCCCAAACACTGCAATGATGTGTTTCTGATGTCTCATGTCTCTAATTTAATCATTAATGACACAACGAAGCAAAATAATATTAAAATTGATATATAGAGCAGGAATTGGGAATTGAGAGTCGTAGGGACAGACTGGCGTCTGCCACTGAATAAAAGTTGTGAGTTTTAAGTTTGGTTTTGTGGATTTGTGATATTAAAGGTTTGAAGCTATTTATTACTTATTCATAATAAACTTGATTTGAAAAAATTCGTGAAGTGTGTTGGATGCAATATTATATACAAAAAACATACTAATCATTTCATTACAATAAACAGCCACTAAAAAAAATGTATCTAATGTTCTAAACCGAACTCCCAACTCTCAACTTGTACTCAGGGACAGACGCCAGTCTGTCCCTACGACTCTCAACTCTAAACTCTCAACTCACTAAGGATTAAGCCTCACCATCGTCCGCGGCCAGGGGATACACTCCCGGATATGGTGGGAACCACAGATCCACTGAACAGTTCTTTCGAGTCCCAAACCAAAGCCGGAATGTGGCACGGAGCCATATCGCCGGACATCGATGAACCAGTTGAAAATTTCTTCCGGCAGATTTTCTTTTTGTATCCGGGCCAGGAGTTTGTCGATATCATCTTCGCGCTGGCTTCCGCCGATAATTTCTCCAAATCCTTCGGGAGCAATCATATCCACTCCCAACACATAACGTTCATCTTCCGGATCCCGCTTCATATAAAATGCCTTGGTTTCGGCAGGCCATTTCCAAATCATGACAGGTTTATCAAAATCTTCAGATATGGCAGTTTCATGAGGAGCCCCGAAATCATTACCCCATTCAAAATCCAGTCCTTTCTTCTTCAGAATATCCACTGCCTCATCATACGTAATCCGGGGAAAAGGCGGAATGATTTTTTCGAGTTTTGACAGATCTCTTTCCAGTATTTTCAGCTCTTCCGGACAATGAGTGACCGCTCGTTCGACAAGATAAGACACAAATTCCTCTGCCAAATCCATGTTGTCGTGGATATCATAAAAAGCCATTTCCGGTTCAATCATCCAAAATTCCGTCAGATGACGGCGTGTTTTGGATTTTTCTGCTCTAAAACAGGGGCCAAAACAGTATGTTTTATTGAACGCCATAATGGCGGCTTCACTGTATAATTGACCGGATTGTGTTAGATAAGCCTTCCGGCCGAAATAATCAGTCTCAAAAAGGGTTGTGGTCCCTTCTGCGGCATTGGGTGTAAACATGGGTGAATCCACCAGGACAAAATCCCGTTCATTAAAAAAATCCCTGCATGCATTTTCCACTTCAGCCCGAACCTTTAGCACGGCGTTGGGTTTTCGGCTTCTCAACCATAAATGCCGGTTATCCAAAAGGAATTCAATGCCATGCTCCTTTAATGCAATCGGATACTCTTCTGCAATCTGATAGATCTTGATATCTTTAACCAGAATCTCATATCCGAATTCCTGCCGGGGTGCCTTTTGCACAAGGCCCCTGATTTCAATGGAAGATTCCTGAGTAAGTGTATTTTTCATTTCGAAAACTTCTTCACTCACTTCATTTTTCAGTACTACGCACTGGATCCAATTGGTTCCGTCTCTGAATATTAAAAACCAGATTTTCCCGCTTTTACGGATATTATAAACCCATCCCCGGAGCGTGATCTCCCGGTCGATATAATCTGGTACGTGTTTCACAAGCACATGGTCAGGCATTTGAATTTCTCCGTGTTATCAATCGTTATCGGTTCGGACTGCAAATATAGGGAATTAATGGGGGATTGAGAATTGAGAATTGAGAATTGGAGGGGCAGGTGACGTGGGTATGGGGAGATTTTTCCTCCCGCCGAGGATTTTGCCTCCCGCTGAGGGCGCGGAGATGCAGAGAATGTTTTGAAAAGATTGATTTGATTGTCTGCCCCGTGAAATGAGCGCAGTGTATTTCACAGGGGATTGATTTGATTGGGAGATTGGCATGACTCTGGTTCAGCATTCAACCGCCTTTGGCGATCAAGCATTCAAGCGGCACTTAGTGCCGTTCAATAGCTTCGCTCAGCATTCCAGCACTGCTTCGCAGTGTTCAAAAAAGAAGTCCAGTCACCTATTGAAATCTGCAAAACCGGGGTTGAAGATCGAACGAAGTGAGATCCTTGAACGCTGCGCAGCAGCGTTTGAAAGCCGCGTAGCGGCTCTTGAACCCATGAGCCCCTGAGCCCTTGAGCCCTTGAACCCCTGAGCCCTTGAACCCATGAGCTCCTGAGCCCATGAACCAACCACAGGAGCAAAGCGACGCCAACTTCTAAATTCCAACTTCCAACTTCTAGAAGATGATTGCCTGTCCCGTGAAATGAGCACAGCGTATTCCACAGAGGATTGGATGATTTAGAAAATAAAAAGAATGCTACAGCTGACAGGCTTGCCACAAGTTTTTGTCACCCATGGTTTTCTGAATATCCATCATGATTTCGGTTGTTCTTTTCTTCCATATAGGAGCCAGGAGCCAGGAACCCGGTGATTCGGCAAAAAGCCGCTGAAAAATGATTTCTGTTTTGATGCGGGAAATGAACTCCGTGACCACATCGAGATATTCCCTGTATTCAAAGAGATGGAATGGATTCTTTAGATATTCTTTTTCAAGTCGTGCCCCACGTATGACCTGTAAGTGATGCAGTTTCAGAAATCGGATATTCCACCGGTTGATCTCCTGGGTCATCGCCAGCATTTCTTCCCTTGTTTCAGTGGGTGATCCCAGAATGATATGTGCTGTGACATCAAATGAATATTCATCCAGAACCGACAGGGCTTTCAACGTATCTTCCACCGTATGACATCGGTTCATCCAGATCAGGGTTTTATCATAAACAGACTCTGCCCCAATTTCAAGATTCACATAAGTATCACGACTTATATCCTGCAAGAAATCCAGAACATCCCGCTGAAGACAATCCGGTCGTGTGGATACGGAGATACCCACAACATCTTTATCCTCCAGGGCAATCCTGATTTTATCCTTTAAAACAGATACCGGTCCGTAAGTATTCGTATAACTTTGAAAATAGACAATAAATTTATCTGCATGGAAACGGTTTTTTAAATACTGTTTCCCCACACTTATCTGGTCCTTCAGATCCCCATTAACGGCATAAGGCGGCATAAAGGAGTTGTTATTGCAATAAATACACCCTCCCCACCCTTTCGTGCCGTCCCTGTTGGGACATGTGAATCCAGTTTCAACAGATAAACGCTGAACCCGGGTATGAAACATATCATCCAGAAAAAATTTGTAGTGATTATGTCTGAAACCGTTGCGGGCGTATTGAAGTAATGGCATGATGGGATATGTTTATTTATGTAATTGAGAATGGATAATTGAGAATTGAGAATGGAGAATGGAGAATTGAGAATTGAGAATGGAGAACGGGGCGTGATGAGTAAGTCGGCAGTGGGCAGCAGGTGGCTGCCAGAAGATTGTGTTGTGTCCCACTCTTATTTTGAGAAATTCCGATAGAATTCCATATAGTTATTGATGATCAGCTTCCGTCCCTCACGGGTAATGAGCCCTTTATTTTCCAACATTTTCAGCATTCGTGAGACGGTTTCACGGGATGTGCCGGCCATATTGGCAATATCCTGTTGCAGGGGAATGTCATTGATGGTCACACACCCTTTCAAATGGACCCCCAGGTCTTCGGCAAGACGAATGATGGTATTGGCAACCCGGTGTTCGGCATCGCTGAGAGAAAGACTTTCAATCTGTTGATCACTCCGGCGGAGTCTGCGGGCAAGTTCTTCCAGAAGGTGAATGGATATTTTGGGATATTTTTCCAACATTTCCAAAAAATCCTGCCGTTTCAACATAAAAACTTCCGATTTTTCCAGTGCTACGACATTGGCAGAGCGGGACTCACCGTCCAGAATGGACATTTCACCAAAAAACTCACCGTCAGATAAAATACTGAGGATCACTTCTTTTCCATCTTCATTGATCCGGCTGATCTTCACTGCGCCCTGACTGATGATAAAAAGCGTATCCCCCAGATCTTCCTCCAGAAGGATCAGTTTGTTTTTCTCATAGGTCCGGACCTGAATGGCCTTGGAAATTTGCTCAAGTTCCTGATCTTCCAGATCTTCAAAAAGGGGAATATGACGCAATAAAGAAATATCCATTTACTCATCCTCCTTATGATCGGTCTTTTTCGGGGCAAATCGATCCAGCAGATCCGGCACCAGATCAAGAATTTTACCCAGTTGTTGTTCTTTTCCGGTAAGCATCATGAGCTTTGCATGCTCTTTATGGACCGCTATCACTGCTACAGGGTGGATATTCATCCCCCCGCCAAATCCTTCGGATACGGACTTGTCGTTATGCTGACCTTGAGCGTTATGATCACCGCTTCCAAATCCCACAGAAATCTTCGAGATAGGAATTAAGGTAAGATCATCTATGTGAATCGGATCCCCGACAACTGTCTTGGTATTTAAGAACTCGTGGGCTTTATCAAGAAGTTTCTCCAGCGTCTGGTTCATGCTTAATCCTTCTTTGTAATGATGACAATCTGCGATAATGCCACCAAATAATTAATAATCTAATAACAATACCATACAAATTCATAGAAAAATATAAATCAACATTAAAATCCAGAGTCTTTTTATCATACCGGAAGCAGGTGGACACGGGATCAGCCATGCGCTTGTCAGCCAGAAAAGGAGTTGAGGAAACAACAGCTCCCTCTACCCAGCCGGTTACTGCCGGATTTTCATGTCCAAACACAAGGTGAAGGCAACGTATTCTGAGATGAAAATAAGAAAAAAGATGTCGAATCTGGGGTATCAGTGTTTTCCGGATAAAAGGCTGATAGAAAGCAATCATGTCCCTTACCCCTCTCTTTTCAACTTCAGCTTCCTGAGATTCTGTACTCTTCTGTTCCTTTTTACCCGTTGATGTATCACCCTGAATGGGTGTTTCCTTTTCTTCCGTTTCCCTGACGGACATTTTCCCTACTTTATATTTCTTTTCCTCCGCCGCTTTTTCAGGCACTTTTTCTTCTTTTTCCTTTCCCCTTTTCATTTTTTTCAGAGGGATATGAATAGGAATGCCAAGAATAACGGCAATGAGTTTCATTTTTTGATCCCAATATTCAACCCTGGTTTGAAACAACCAGGATATCCAATAAGCAGATCCCTTCAAACCCAGATCTTTATCCTCTTTAACTGCCTTTAAGGTCAATTGAAAAGGAATAAAAAGAATAGCTGCCAAAATCAGTAACAGAAAAGCAAGAAATATCAGAATAATTTTTAGAATGAGTAAGATCATGACCGGAATTTATAAAAATATTCCCCTCAGCGTGAATAATTTCAAAAAATATTTATGCAATTTCATTGACATTACGAAGAAAAGAAAATAAATTTTCAAGCTATAAAAAAGGAAGAGGAGTGAAATGGCATATCCGTTATCGACAAAGAAGAGAATCCGTCAGGCTGAAAAGCGCAACCGGCGCAATCGTCATTATAAATCACTGGTAAGAACAGAGATCAAGAAATTTATGGCTGCTGAATCCAGGGAAACCGGTCAGGAGCAATTGAAAAAGGTCTATTCCCTGGTGGATAAAGTTGCACAAAAGGGAATTCTTCATAAAAACCGGGCGGCAGGTATTAAATCACGCCTTTCACGTCATTTAAATACACTGAATTAACAATTATTCGAATTCCATCATTTTTTAAAAGCCTCCATCGGAGGCTTTTTTAATATGACTCAACAAATATTCAGCGTTTCGCTGTCTTTTGAAGATACCCGCTTTTGATAATACTGAGGGTTTTCTGAATATCTTCGTACATCAGTCTGTCTTTTTCCAGATGGGGGATATCCTGTCTAAGGCGCTGATGGACCTTTTCCAGAACAGGACTCGATTTCAGGGGCCTGTGATAGTCGATTCCTTCGGCAGCGGCCAGATATTCAATGGCCAGAACTGTTTCGGTATTTTCAATGATTTCCAGCAATTTTCTGGCGGACCGGTGTCCCATACTGACATGATCTTCCTGATTGGCAGAGGTGGGAATACTATCCACAGACGCTGGTGTAGCCAGTCCCTTATTTTCAGAAACAAGCGCCGCCGCCGTAACATGGGCAATCATAAAACCACTGTTCACACCGCTGTCTTCCACAAGAAAAGCCGGGAGTCTGGACATGTGGGAATCCACCAGTTCAGCAATACGTCGTTCTGCGATGCTGGCAATTTCACTGACAGCCATGGCCAGATAGTCCATCGTAAGGGCTGGTGATTCTCCATGGAAGTTTCCGCCACTCACGATCAAATCATCTTCCCTGAAAATAAGTGGATTATCAGAAACCCCGTTGGCTTCCCGGATCAGGATATGTTTGACATGATCATAGGCTTCCCATACAGCTCCGCACACCTGGGGATAACATCGAAAACAGTAGGGATCCTGTACTTTATCACAGTGTTCATGGGACCGGTTGATTTCACTTTTTTGAAGATAATAGCGCACCCTGTCTGCACAGGCAGCATTGAATGGAGAGCCTTTTGCTTCGTGAATAGCCCGATGAAAAGGCGACAGAGAAGCCTTCATGGCATCCAGGGACAACCCAAAAATCAGTTCACCAGAATACAGGATGTTCTCTGTGCGGATCAGGGCCATCACACCATGGGCTGTCATGGACTGTGTCCCGTTGATGATAGCAAGTCCCTCTTTCGCTTTTAAAGAGAGGGGCTCCCGGTTTAAAGCCCGGAGCACTTCAGCGGCATCCCTTTCTCCCCCCTTTTCCATTACTTTCCCTTCACCAAGAAGGGGAAGGGTCATATGAGCCAGGGGAGCCAGATCTCCCGAGGCACCCACACTTCCCTTGGAAGGAATGCAGGGCAGAATATCGTGATTCAAAAAGAACACCAATTGTTCCACCACACGAGGACGTACACCGGAAAATCCCTGAATCAGGCTTTGGATTTTGATAAGCATCATAAGCCGGACAATATCCTCTTCAATATAGGGACCCACTCCTGCAGCATGGCTCCGGATGAGATTCACCTGGAGTTCATCCAGTTTTTCATCGGGAATACGAACCTGAGCCAGATGGCCGAATCCCGTATTCACACCGTACATGATTTTTCCATGCCGGATTTGCTTTTCGATATAGTTCCGGCCCTCCTGCAGTCGGGTGATGACGGATTCATCCAATGAAATTTCAGGCCGGACCTGCAGGTAATATTTAAAATCATCCAGCGTGAGGGGATTTCCGTCCAGACACAGGGTCTTGTCTTTAAACTTCATATATAATTCCTGTTATTTTTTACTTTAAATACACCATTTTTCCCTGGAGCGATCCCATTTCGCGATGATCAATCCGATAAAAATAGAGACCGGACGCAGCGTTTTGCCCCGATTCCGTTGTTCCATCCCAATGAATGGTGTGAATACCGGCATCCAAATTCCCCTGATACAGGGTTTTAATCTGCCTGCCTTTTACATCAAAGACCTGAAGGGTAAAATAGTCTTTAACCGGTACGGCAAAAACGATCCGGGTTATTCCGTTAAAAGGATTCGGATAATTATCAAATAGTTCAAAGTTTTGGCTGAGGAAAGCGTCCTCATTCAATTGTGTCAGAATACCCGGTTCAGGAAGGGGTTGTTTTTTATCGGTATAAATATGGAATTCTCCGGGCGCAAGGGTTAAAGACTTATTTAATTCAGCCAGGTTTTCCATGATAAGACTATCTCCGCTGAAATAATCATACCATACACCAATCCGCGGAAAGGTCACTTCTGCCGATTTCTCCACGACATCAAAATTACCCACAATTACACTGCGCATAGTCGAGCCTGTGAGGGTCAGGATTTTCACCATCCCTCCCGTATCCATGTCAACCTGGGTATTTCCGGAGTAAAACAGGGGATTGGAAAGGCGTAAACGGATCAGAGCTGCCGTTGTTTTAAACAGATTCTTTCGCCGGACGTCGTGATAGTATTCCCATCGGATGGGTTTTTCACAGACTCTGCAGGGTGTATCAATGGATACATCGTATCCCAACTCACCAAATTGCCATATCATTTTAGGTCCCGGTAAGGTATAGAAAAATGCGGAAATCAGTTTTATCCGGTTTAATGCCGTGGTTGTTTCCTGTATGGAATAGTCACCCGATACATTCCCCCAGCTCAGGTTTTTATACATGATCCGTTCTTCATCATGGCTTTCCATATAGGTAATCAAATGGGGATCGGCCCATCCTCTGGACTCATAAAAACCCCAGGAGAAATCGGAAGTGTAACCCATAGATGCCTCCTGGTAATCATGGGTCACATTTCCCCAAAGCATAAATCCCTCATTTGCCAGGATTTGTTCTTCAGAATTATCTGCCCAGTGTTCAAGAATCAGGTATGCTGTGGAATCTTTTTGCCACAGGACATTTCCCAAGCGCTTGATCAGGTTTATCCGGCTCACGTCATATCCGGGATCACCGCTTGTATTGGTAAACCCTTTGGTAAAATCAAGCCGGTATCCGTCTATATGGTATTCACGAATCCAAAAAGCCAGGACAGAATCCACAAATGCCTGTGTCCACGGACTTTCATGATTGAAATCAAATCCCCAGGAATAATCAGGATTGGGCGAGACTTCATTAAACCACGGGTTTTCTGCAGATGGACGGGATTCAGTGCTGTTCCAGTACATGCGCACCTGGGGGGACTGGCCATAGGAATGATTTAAAACCATATCCATGATCACAGCTATTCCCTGTTGATGACAGCCATTGATGAATCGTTTTAAGGCAAGATCCGTTCCATAATACTTATCCGGTGCAAAATAGAAGCTCGGATTATACCCCCAGCTTGAATTGCCTTCAAATTCACTGAACGGCATCAGTTCAATAGCATTCAATCCCAGTTTTTTCAGGTACTGAAGAGTATCCATAAGAGTTTCGTAGCTGTGATCGGCCAGGAAATCCCGGATCAGGAGTTCATAAATGACCAGTTTTTCCCGTGGCGGTCGGACAAAGGCTGTGTCTGTCCAGTTAAAGGACGATGACATTTCCGTGGTAAAGGTTGACACAATTTCCTGGGTTTTTCCTTGTGGATAAGGTTTGAGACCGGGATAGACACTCTCGGGAATATAGGGATCATTCCAGGGATCCAGAATTTTTTGTGTATAAGGATCTGCGATCCGCAGCTCACCATCAATGAGATACTGAAAAGCATATTCCTTCTGTTCATCCATCGGTACCGATATCCAATACCACACTTCATGTTCAGAAATGGAGTCCCGGGACATTTCGAATTCGGGCAATACGCTCCAGTCGTTAAAATCACCGATCAAATAGACAAAATCCTTATAAGGTGCAAAAAGACAGAAAGTCACAGATTGGCCGAAAGGACCCACCGTGATACCGGGTTCCAACCCCTCGGGCCTTGGTGTTTCTTTAAGTCCGGGGTTTTTGATCACGACACATGAGGCTGTATCACGCAATTCATACAGATCCTCGGCGATCAGATCGATTTGAAGGAGATCGTTTGTATAATCGCCTCCTATGAGCGTATACGAGAGGGTATCATCCTCTGCCGAGCTGACAAGTGTTCCATTGACCCACAATTGAGTACGAACCGTTTCCGTAAATAACTGAACGCTGGTCCCAAGAATATCCAACGTATCGTGATCCGTCATAAAAAGAGGTTCACGGTAGGGATTCTGAAAAGATTCCATAACGGCAGGGGTTATAAACCGGGCAGTAATCCCTGGCTTATACAGTTCGACAAAAATATCCTGATTGTCGACATCCTTTCCTTCCAGATAGCTTCCGTCCGGTTGTTGTGAGCTTCTGAATACAAAGGCGAGATGTGTTACATTTACCTCTTCGGGGATTGCATAAAAATCCCTGGGATAACCAATTACCAGTTTCCACAGATTTGTTTCCACCTGGCTTAATTGAGTTTCCGGAGTATCTTCACCCCAGTCTGTGACGACATATTTCCATTCGGACGATGAGGCACTTTCATCGGTCAATACACCGGTATGGGCATACACCGGACCGGCAAAATCTTTCAGTCCCTGATTCCCTTTTGTGGCATCGAAATAGATGATGACGGAATCATTGACCGTCGGATAGACAGGATCGGATGTCACCGGAAAAGCCTTTGCCGTTGTAATAATCCCCATAAGTAAACACATAATCATTATTTTTTTCATTTCAAAAGCACCAGTTTACGGGTTGTATTGTGTTGATTCTGTGAAATATTCACAAGATAAACTCCGGATGGCAGGTGACCGAGATTGAATGTCCGGGAATATATTCCCTTTCGGACAGCCGGGAGATAAAATTCTCCCACGGTTTTTCCGGTTATTGAAATAAACTGAATCGACAGGGGGGCAGAATCCGGAAGTGTCAGATGCACAGTGATTTCAGCATTGAAGGGATTGGGGTAAAGATCCACCAGACGGAATATGTTTTCATGACCCGGTTGGGAACGTAGAGAGACCGGTAGGGTTGTATCGGGAATGAAAAGTTTCTGATCGGTATAAAGCCGGTATTCACCGGGTTGCAGTGTCAGGGTCATACCGGTATCATCCACTGACAGGGTATCCCCGGAAAAAAACTCGTACCAGGACCCGGTATGATGAAACTCCGGCCAGCTTTGATGTTCATTCATCCCAAAATTACCAAGGATCACTGCATTCATTTCAGGAGACGACAATTTCAAGCGGCGGTCCGGAACCTGATCCGGTGTATAGATAGACACCGTAGTCTCAGAATTCCGGAATAAGGGATAATCTTTCCGGAGTTTTAAAAGGTTTTTATAAACATTAAAGAGTTTTACCCGGTTTGTGTTTTTCAAATAGTGCCAAAGTACTGGTTTTGCTTCGGTACGACCTTCTTCTTCCGGCAGCTCTCGGTCATATCCCAGTTCACCAAACTGCCAAATCATTTTTGGTCCGGGTAGTGTAAGAAAAAAAGTGGCGGATAGTTCCATACGCTTCAAAGCTGTCACTGTATCCCTGATGCAGTAGGTTTCCATACAGTTGCCATATTGAAGGTTCTTGTACATAATCCATGGTTCATCATGACTTTCCATAAAAGTCACCAGATTCATGGCCCACCAGCCCCGGTTTCTGAAATACCCGTAACTGAAATCAGAGTTGGTTAACCAGCTCATAGCCGCCTGGCTGTATGGCCCGTTCATGTTTCCCCAAAGCATAAATCCGTTATGGGCTAAGGTTTTTTCTTCATCATTATCGGCAAAATGTTCCAATATCAGGGCAGCATCAGGTTTTACGGACCGGATATGGGATGCGTATTCATTCAGGATATCAATACGACTTTGATCGTAGCGACTCCATGCTCCTACATCATCTCCCGAATAGGTTTGTGTAAATCCCTTGGACAGGTCAAAGCGGTATCCGTCCACATGATATTCTTCAATCCAGTAGGCGGTAATCTCTTTCATCAACTCCTTGGTAAATGGGCTTTCATGATTGAAATCGTACCCGACACTCATGGGATGGGGGGCAGATACATTAAACCAGGGACTTTCCGGTAAGGGTGCTCCAAAATCCCCCTCATTATAGAGGCGAACAAAGGGGCAGTCTCCAAAGGCATGATTGAGTACAATATCCAGAATGACGGCGATTCCCGATCCATGACAGGAGTCGATGAAAGCTTTCAGATCATTGCCTGTTCCGTAAGCTTTGTCCGGAGCAAAGAAAAAAGTGGGATTGTAACCCCAGCTGTCATTTCCGCCAAATTCAATGACAGGCATGAGTTGTATTGCATTGACGCCCAGTTTTTTCAGGTATGACAGGCTGTCAATCAGAGATGTGTATGAACGATCTTCCAGAAAATCCCGAACCAGCAATTCATAGATCACCCATTCTGTTTGAGGTGATACCGAATAGTTTTCATGTTGCCATTCATACATATCCTGAAACGGTTCAAAAACTGAAACAATATGTTCGGTTTTTCCTTTGGGATAGGGTTTCAAATTGGGATAAATTGCTTCGGGGATATAGGGGTCTCCTCCCTCATCCAATATTTTCACAGCATAGGGATCCGCGACACGAATTTTTCCATCCACCAAATACTGATAGGCATATTCCATGCCGGGAGTCAGTGAATTCACAGGCAACCAGAACCAAGTTTTATCCCCCTCGATTGATTTATTCATCAGGTAGGCATCATTCACCTTCCAGTCGTTAAAATCCCCCAGGAGATAGACAAAGCGCTTGTTGGGTGCCATCAATGAAAAGAGAGCACTGCCGGCATCGAGAGAATAGACACCATTTCGGATTTCAGATGGTTTGGTAATCATATGGGGAACAGGATCCACAAAAAGGGTGAATGACAGAGTATCTGAAATACCCTCGGCAGACAGAGAAACACACTGTATCAGGTTCCTGCCTTTCCAGGTTGTAGATACTGGATACTGCATATTCAAGGTATCCTGCACCGTAAAGAAGAGTCTTTTCCCATTGCGGAGAACAACCAGCGAATCGGCGTCAACGCCCAGTGCAGCTGCCGTAAAACGAACCGAAAGAGTGTCTGAACTGTTTAAGAAGAGAGGATTCCGGTCCGGGTGGCCAAATTTGTCCCGGTCTTCAGGTTCAATAAGAACTGATGTAAGTCCGGCTTCATATAGTGGCAGAAAAATATCTTTATCCTCCGAATCTCTTCCTACAAGTGTTCCGTCCTGGTTCCGGAAAACAAAAGCCAATTTGAGAATCTGCTCTTCTTCAGGGACTTCATAATAGGGGGACGGATATCCTATAACCAGTTTATAGAGATTTGTATCCAGGCGTTCCAAACGGTTTTTGGCCTGATTGGCATCCGGGCCTTCACCTGGCCAGGGAGTCACAACATATTTCCAATCCGACGGACCACTGCTTTTATCAGTAATCACTCCCGTATGGGCATAGAGTGTATCGTCAGTCCCTTCCAGAGAACCGTTCCCCAATTCCGCATGATAAAAAACAATGATGGAATCAAACTGTGTTGGAAAAACAGGTTCTGAGATGACGGGATTTCCTTGTAAAACAATGGGAATATAAAGCATAAAGAAAATAAATCTTGTAAGACTTTTTAATTGGATCAAACGGATGTCCGGATATTTTTTCATATTGATTAACTCTTCCGGACGCTATTTTTTGTGGATCAGTTCTTCAAGGCCGTTCAGATGGCCATTCATCATATCGGTAACCGAGTCGGAGACATTGATCTCCCTGCGTTGGCCGAAAAGGGTAATATCCAGAATGATATAATTGATAGCAATGGATATGATGGCTTCGTTATTGGTCCAGGCGGCTCTCTGAGGATATCGCTTATCCGATTCTCCCATGAGCACTTCGTGTTTATCAGCAACAAGCACAATTTTATGATTCCAGTTTTGTTCCAGTAACCTTTCTTCAATATTATAGGAATAAAAACAGGTGTGTTTCATGGGAAGAGTATTAAAAGAAAAAATGATGACTTTTACATCTCTTTTCAAAGCGTCTTTGATATCATTCTTCAGAACTTCAATTTCTGATCCCCAGGCGGAGATATAGACAGATTTTTTTGCTTTGTGAATGAGTTCACGGGCTTTTTGCATAATGGTGATATAACCGCTGATATTCCACAGGTGCCCGGTATGTCCACCTTCGGAAAACTCTTCCAGGTCGTGTTTCAAGGATTCGATATTGTGATGGAACTGATTATCCATCATAGAAATCAGCTGATCCGGCGGCAGGGGGACATATTTTTTAGGTTTATCGTGTACGATCCCTGCCACACCTGCCTTTTCCAGTTTACGGAGGACATCATAAATTACACTTCTTGGGACGCCCGATTCCTGGGCGACTTCATAGCCACTGGCCGGACTGATTTTCAGGAGGGCCAGATACGCCTTGGATTCATAAACGGTGAACCCCAGGGTATTCAGTTTTTTTATCAGTTCTTCATGCATGGGAGTCTTTTTCATAGGGGGAGGAATGGATTAGGGCTACATCCATTCCTCCCGGTTAAAGCATTAATTACCCTTTTTTCATCCTGTTACGCCGTGGTATCCGTGGTTTTTCCGACAGGTGTCTGAACCAGTTGAAATAGAGTCCGGCACTTAACACCACAAGGAGTAGCAGGAGAATGACAAACTGGTTCCAGACCTTGAAAATCAGATTCATCATAAACATGAAGAGAACAATCTGCCAGGGAACAGCGATGAAAGTGGAAACGATATCCCGTTTATTTTCCTTGTCAATTTTTTCTATTTCTTTGTCGGGAAGTGTCTTTTTGAAACGTTTCCAGAAACCAAATGGACGGGTCCGGTTATAAAAATCCTGCAGAACCGCCTCATCGGTGGGTTTGGTCAGCAGGGTACCGATAATAGTCCCCAGCAGGGAAATAACTGATGCAAAAAGGAAGGAAAAATATTCCGGAGTTGCCTGAGGAGACAAGGCTTTCCAGAGAATTGCCGCCAGCATACCGGCAGCCATTCCAATGGCGTATCCATAGCCGTTCAATCGCCACCAGTACCAGCGAATCAACTGGGGAATGATGAGCCCGGCGCCCATACTCATGGTAATCCAGGCCCAGATCTCATTGACATTTTTAATGATCAGCATGAGTCCCAATCCGATGACAACAATCAGAATGGACGACCAACGGCTTTGCTTCATTAATTTATCGTGATTCGCTTCCGGGTTGATATAGACCTGGTAGATATCTTTCACCCAATACGCCGCACCGGCATTCACTGTGGAATCGAAGGTGGACATGGCAGCAGCCATCAATCCTGCAATCATAAATCCCTTAATACCCACAGGCAGCGTATTGACCACAATCGGTAAAACCATTTCAGGATCGGTAATCTGGCTTCCCAGTGAAATACCCCAAACCGCCAATGCCCCGATAAAGGGCCAGCGGAAACTGAGGAGAAAGGTCCAGAAGAGGGACAAATAGCCGGCTTCTTTATCATTTTTAGCAGAATAGTATCGTTGAATCATGTAGTTACCGGTCCCACCGCTTCCTTCGATTACTGTTTTAAACACATAAAACATGGTAAGCAGTCCAAAGAGATTATACATGGAATAATCGCTGTCCGGGTGAATATTCAGTTTCCACCGGGGCAAAAGGTTTGCCCATTCAGAAAAGGTAGTTGGAAAGCTGGCGAATGTTCCGTCTTTCATGGGCATGGTGACGGAAAAGGTTTCCGGAAGGTTCAGGGACATGGCTTTCACAACAATGTACATAATCGCCCCGAAAATCAAAATGCCCTGAAAGACATCGGTCCAGACAACTCCGTAAAGCCCTGACGCAACCGTATAGATCATGGCCAGGACTATAAGAATCGTCGCGGCCCAAAATGCACCGGGTAATCCGGCAAAGGAAGGAATCCCCAAAAATTCATCCAGAAATTTACCGCCACCGATGGCAAAATAGGTCACCATGGCAATAGTTCCAATAATACTGACAATGGCCGTAATGGTTCGTGCCAGTCTTCCCTCCTTGTCATCTCCGAAGCGGACACTCATCCACTCTGCCATGGTCATCACACCGGCCCGTCGGTTCCATTTACCCATAAAAATCATGAGAAAAGCCATGATCAGGGTAACTCCGCCCCGAATTTCAATATAAAAGCCCCGGGCTCCGATGGCATACACCAAAGCAACGATAATCATCGTGCCGCTGATATCCAGATTTGAGGACATTCCTGATGCTCCCAGTGCCCACCAGGGAAGATTCCGGTTGCCCAAAAAGTAAGAATCAATCCCCTGCTCCGCTTTTCGCTGCATCATCAGTCCAACGTAAATCATGGCGCCGAGGTAAACAAAAACAATCACATAATCAAGTGCCAGCATGGTTGTCATCCCTTATTTATTTTATGTTATCGTAATATGCATAGATTTTATCCATATCCGTCCAGATACGGGCTTTCTGCCTTAAATCCAGATAGGTCTGATGGATAAGAGCGTTTTGGACTTCCCGGGCATAGCGATTTTTTTCATCCTCATTCAGATTGGGAGGGTAATGAATGGACATCGTATCGGTAAGGGCTGCCACAAATTGTCTGCTCAGCCAGTCTTTTTTCCGCACACCTTTTTTCATCTGGACGGTTTCATGTTCATTTAGTCCACGTTCAAGACCCATTTGATAGACCAGCTCATCCCGTACGGCAAATAGTACGGCCTGCGAGGGATTTCTGTACAGGAGCGCCAGGGGCACCCGTTTTAAAAGAGGGAGAATGTCAATTAAGGAAAGGAAATCATCATCCACATAGACAACCGGTTTATCCCAGATATCTTGTGATTTATTCAAAACTTCCTCGAACAGGGCTTCAGAGGGATAAGCCTGAATATTATTGGCAAGACTTTTCCCAGTAATTCGACTGGACATGATGAGATGGCTTAGCGCCTGGACACCACCCAAATCAGGCCTTATCTTCCTTTTCTCAACAAGAGAAGTATAAAAATTTGAAAGAAATTTTTCTTTTTTTACACGCCGGATTTTATTTTTGATTCTACCCCGGTTCATCTGAAAATCATCTTCTGAAGGGAGCATATCCGTTTGAACCGATTCAACAGACAATATATGCCAGCCAAAGGGTGTTTTAAAAGGTTTGGACACTTTTCCAGGTTCTGTATGGAAGACCATCTCTTCGAATTCAGGAACCATATCCCCAAAAGTAACGAATCCCAGGTATCCCCCATGATTTGCCAGAAATGTATCCTGAAAGGCTTCTTTTGATAGGGAGAGAAAAGATTCCTGGCCGGATTGAATTTGCCGGTACCAGGATTGGATTTTCGCTGAATCAGGGGAAAAAAGATGACGGACTTCACGGTATTCAAGGCTTTTGCGATAGGCCTCTCTCATTTCTTCTTCGGATAAAGTTTCAAGAGAATCATCGATCATGAGCCGGATCATTTCATCAATCACAGCTTTCCGTTCAGCCTCTGTAATTTCATCTGTCAGAATAAGAGGATCATAGGTCCCCAATTCTTCCTGATGTTGGGCAAACAGAACATTTCGGATCATCCGGCCTCCATGATAATTGAGCATCTCTTTGTCAAAAGGATTTTTCATGAACCGGATCTGGGGTGTATAAGTATAGATAAATTCTTCAACCGTAAGTACATCATCATCAATGCGGGCAAAGATTTCCTGTTTCGGGTCCTGTTGAGACTGACACCCGAGGAGAAGGATAACGCTGAAAGACACGATGAGAATTTTTTTGATCATAACGGTAACATGAAACAGGGTGAGCATTCGTTCACCCTGTTTTCATTGGTTGTTTCCAAGGTTAGAAATACAATATAACTGAAAAATACTGAGGCGGGGAAAGATATTTCATGCTTTGATAGGCATAATCGATGAGGATTTCACCCCGTGTCCCATAGAAAAGCCGGACCCCACCGCCAAATGTCAACCCGCTTTCATTATCCTTTTGTGCCAGATCTTTATAACCTCCCCGGACATAGAATCTTTCAAGGAAAGAGAACTCGGCACCCAGATTCAGGCTGGGAGTATTGTCATTGGGATATAAAGCATCCACCGCAATCCGGACCTTAAAAGGGTCTTTATCCAGTGCTGTCATGGATACACCAGCTCTGAAAAAGACAGGCAAATTGAATTTATCTGTTAAAAGGACCGCGTTGACTTCCGGGTTGGAATCGTAGCTATCATCAATGTCGTGATTAACGTAAAGGCCTTTTCCATCCATTTGCATCTTGGTGCCAAAATTGGAAAAACTCATACCGATTTGTGTTTCCCTGAAATCCAGCTTATACAGGGTTCCCAAATCAAAGGCCACACCTGAGGCCTGCTGGATATCGATTTTCTGGGTAATATATTTGACAGTCCCTCCGATGGAGAATTTGTCGCTCATCTGCATGGCATAATGGAGGTTTACCACAAAATCATACGATTCGAATCGGGTTCCGTCACCCTCCTGATTTTCAATGGTGGTCCGTTCCATGGATCCGTAGTTCAGGTATGTGGAACTCAGGCCGAAGGTTCCGGAATAGCCAAGTTTATAGGTAAAGGCAAAGTACTGGTACGATATATCGGCAAACCAGTTCGTATGGCTGAACAAGAGCCCATTTTTTTCAAGATTTGCCGCACCTGCCACATTCCAGTACAAGGCTGACGGATCGTCGGCTACGGCACTAAAAGCACCGCCGGTAGCCAGAGCTCTTGCTCCCTGCCCGATTCCCAAAAACTGGGCAGCCGTCGTTGCCACTTTCGACTGTGCCGCCATCAGGGGACTGCCTGCCAAAAGAATGATTGTGAGAAAGACCGTTATTGATTTTTTCATGATCATATCCTCTGTTCACGTTATCGTATAATTGCAAATTTGCCGGTTTTAGTCCCATGCTTACCGGCATCCAGGTAATAGAGATACACACCGTAAGCAATTTTCCGGCCATCTTTATTTTTCAAATCCCAGAAAACGGTCCCGTCTTCGAGAGATCCTTCATGGATTAATTCTTTTACAAAAGCACCATTGATGGAATAGATCCTGATTTTGCTCCCCAGGGGAACATGGGTAAACCGAATACCATCTTCGTATCCGCCGTATTCATCCTGGAAGGTATATAGGGATGCAATTCCATAGGGATTGGGAACCACTTTCACACGATCCAGACTGTTTTCAACGGAGTCCTCATTGACAAAGGCCTGTTCCAGACTGAATTCAAAGACATCTTCTTTGCGGAAGGGCTTTTTAGTCCGGATCACCAGTTCATCCTCAGGAGCAATTGGATAGTATTCAAGGATTGAGATATAGGATATTTTCAGCGTAGCACTATCGGTGGTTTCAGGGTACCAGACCAACGCAAGGGAATCTTCTTCTGTCAGGATCAATGAATCGACATGCACTTCCTGCCAACCTGCATCCTGAGTCACGGTAAAGGGCTTCACCAAATTTCCCGATTTTGATTCAAAGGCCATATTCACATCCCCCTCATCGGCCTGTATGAGAAAATAGGCTCTGTAATACCCGGGCTCGAGATGATACCGGCGCCAGTAATGAAGAGGATCATTGTTATACTTGACGATTTGGGTCATATTAATGGCACGGTTACCCATAATGGTTGGCGGCCGGCCTGCAATGCGGGCTTCTGTTTGTACCGCCGTTGTATCACCGGTCCAATACCCCCTCCCACCAATCTGTTCATTCTGAAGTGAAATGACATTTTTTCCTTCAGATTCCATTTTCACCGACCATGTCGGCCTGTAAATATCAGCCCCACTGTAGTTCACAGTGTCTTCATAAAACAAGTAAATGATAAAATTGTTGTATGTATTGGCAATTTGGGAAAAACCGGTCTCGACTTTCTGCCCTGTTACCAGATCTTCTACCAGATAGGTTACAGGATGAATATCCAGTTTATCGAAGGTAGATGTGAATTCGATACTGCTATCCACTGTGTCCGCATAAAAAGTGATTTTATAATCTGTGGGGTACGGGCGGCCTGAGAAGTTGGGTGTCGTTGAAAAAACCAGTTTAGGTCGTTTGAAAGCATCCCCGGATGTCCATTTTGTACTGTCTTCCCAGATTGAAATTGATGATTCATTTTTTACATTCAGGCGAAAACCTTCCACGACGGGTGTAATCCGGTTGAACTGAGTGGAATTTTCAATCAGGGTATCGCCTGTTGTCGTATTGAGGAGTGTAAAATCCCAGGTGTAGGGAATGACCCGTTTATACGGAGAGGTGGTAATGGACGGATCCACGATGTTGGTATCCCGGGTATCCCTGAACACCAGGCGGTACAGATTCTTATCGGTGATTTTCACCGGGTCCATAATTTCAAGAGATATGACACTCGTTCCCGGTCCTTCGGTATGCGGTAGTGTATTCCCTCCCCCTTCCATTTTAGCTGGTTCATAGGCTGCAGCCTTGGAATTGGGAACAACAGTGGCCACATTCCCAGACATTTCCAGAGTCCCGCTGATGGGATCATAATCAGTTGTAAAATGTGATTCAGCAGGAAAAATATTATATAGGGTATCGCCGGAATCGAATGAAGTAATTGCGTAAAAATAACGTTTCCCATTCACCACATCATGATCCACCCAGGAGTATTTCAAACCGCTGTTTTCACCCAGATAATAGGAAATGCCGCCTTCCCCGTAAATACTGGGAATATATTCTCCTTTGATCAGGTCAATAACCGTACCGGACGGAGATTCAAGAAAAATATCCAGCATATAAACCCAGTCATGGGTCATATCGAGGGTGAGATCCAGAGAAGAAACGGTTCCGGCGGAACCAATATTCAGGGTATCCCGTACGGTTGAGACAAACTCATCGCCAAAGTAGCGATTTCCCCGGACGGTTACATTATCCACATAGACCGAAACGGTATCATTGGATATCACACGGATAAAAAATTCCCCGAAAAGATAATCCGGATGAAGGGTAATGGTTTGAGTGTATTTAAAGCGATTCCCGTTGGGATTTGAAGTTGAGAATTTTTCCGGATTCATTTCATCGGATGTGGACTGGGACAGGCCGGAGGCAACGGCGTAATATTGCCTGAAACCCACCTCCGCCGTGGCATTGCTATCCAGATAGATATCAGCAGAAAGGGTATACTGGGAATTTTTAACCATATTGGGAATGCGCTGATAAATTTCGATGGAATCGAGTTTTGAAGTCACCCACTTATTCCGGAGAAGCACCTGCGCAGCATATTCACCTTCGGTGACATAGAGTGAGGAATCGGTTTTAATATAAATGGCATTCGTATCGACGGCCTGCCATTGGGTTGGATTAAAAACATCCCAGGTTTCGAAAGAACCGTTGGACTGGAGTGTCAGATGGTCAATGGAACCGGTCCGTTTGACTCCGTTCAGGTTTAAATCCCATTTTTTCAGGACACCCATTTTTGTATCGGCATAATTGTCCCGGATTGTCAGAATCCAGTCACCGTTTAACGACTCTCCGTTGAGAGTAGAGAATGGCTGATAGGGGCGAACATCGGGGAAAAAGGGTGGCAGTGACTCTGTTATGGGATTGTCACTTTCATCTGTCAGAACCAGTGGCATTTTAATCCCAAAATTTCCAGTAAAAAGGTCTTCATGGGAGTTTATTTTATCAAAAACAGCCACCGGACTATAAAAAACAGGATTCCCATGGACATCTGTAATCGTATAGGCATCCTTAAAATCGTGATGTTCACTTTTATAAATCCGGTATCCTTCGAAGTCGTTCCATTTTTCAGGAGACACGGGATAGAGCATCTGACGGACGGTATCGATATGATTTTCCGCTTCTGTTCCCCAATAAAGGGTCACCTTTCCGTCTCCCGGAACAGCATTCAGGGCTGGAGAATTTGGTGGTACAGGGTGAATTGCCTGAGCCCACAGGGCGGCATGCAGAGTTATGATAAAAATGATTGGTGCTATTGTAAAACGCTTCATCTTCATTCCTTATTTTATCACAGCAAATTTGCCGGTATATGTTTTATTGGAGAAAGGAACCGAAACCTGAAAAATATAGACACCGTAGGCGATTTCAATTTCATCTTTGGATCGCAAATCCCAGAAAATGCGGTCTGAAATGCCGCCATCCTGTTTCAGCACCTGAACCAGATCGCCTCTGACGGTATATATCCGGATAGTAGCATTTTGGGGTACATTGATAAAAGCAATTCTCCGGTCCCCCCTGCCAACCAGGGAACTGGCTGCTGCTGCAGAGCCACGGAATTCCCAACTGGCTGCGGCGTAATAGGGATTGGGAACCACCTTCACACGATCAATGGATTCTTCGGCCTGTTCTTCATGCACAAGGGGACCCTGAACTGAAAAATGGAAGATATCCTCATTTGTAAAGGGACGTTTGAAATAGAAGGTATACTCATCACCTACAGTAGAAATATCACCGGAAAAACTGATTTCCCATGTGGGATACTCAATACCATTATCAAGCTGTCGAAGTATAATGATTTTATCATCTTCAGAGAGTCCTGAAGGTGCCTGATCATCATAAGCATATTTCAGGGGATAGGGTGATCCTGTATTCAACAGGCTGACATTGAAATCAGTTACAGATGCAGGATAAACATCATAAGCCACAGACTGGCCGCTGATGTCGGTTATAAGGACGAAGGCATCCCCATTCCGATATCCATTTGAAGCCTGACGGATTTCAACAGGAACTGTAGCGGCACCATTCCAACCGCTTTTTTCAACATCTGGTTCAATCACCCAGTCATTATCAAAGAGAATTTCGAGTCCCAACTCATTGGACGGAAGGCGATATGCCGTTGCAGGTTGCCATAGAGTTGACAAGCCGGTGGTATTCATGGCTGTTCCAATTTCCGGTAACAGGGATTGAGGCAGCATCACCTGTTCCTGGAATGGAACCAGTGTATCAGGAAGGGATGTTGTGATATCAATCAAATACCATCCGGTGGTCACCCGGGTAAGCGCTTCTGCAGGATCCAGGGCATTATAATCCGGTTCTCCGTCATCAGGATATTGATTTCCGTTGAGATCATCGGTCGAGTCTGCCGGTGTTTCAAACCAATTTCCATTATTGTCATACAGGTCATTCGACGTATCCACAAAACGGATTTCCAATTCCCGTGTTTCTCCGCCCCAGGATTCCGGCAGCATGGCTGAATTAATCACATCCACCTGAACATTGCCGGTGGCAGTCCCCTGATGTGTCACTGTCCCGCTGACATGACCCGGTTCATATCCCGATACATAGCCTCCGGGACGGATGACAACCACATTGGTACCCAGATTCCAGGAACTTCCGGAGTAAACGGCCCGTTTGGAACATTCCGCCGGAGGAATTCCCAGATGGCTTCCGCCACGGTCATAAGAGACAACAGCATACACGTACATTTTCCCGTTTTCGACGGTTGTATCGGTCCAGCTATGTGTGATTCCTTCGTTTCCTTCCAAACCATTATCATCATCCCCCAGATAAAAGGAGATACCGCCGGAAATGTTGAGGTCCCCTACGTAATTTCCCTTGATATTATTCACCAGATCGAACTGAACCATGGGTTTATAAAACTGTTTATTTCCGTAGGCATTGGTAATGGTATTGATATCGTTGAAACCTTCCACCGTTGCCCTGTAAATCCGGTATCCTTCAAAGTCATATCCCAGCCAGGGATCCAGAGAATACTCGGCCAGGTCATCCCAGTAAAGGGTTACCTGTTCATCACCGGGTACCACTTTTACCGTAGGTGTTTCAGGAGGCCGTGTAAAGTTATAATTCTCGTCATATATTTGCTGGGCAACCTGTTTATTTTTGTACATTTCCGCTTCATCATTCCCATACACAAGTCCCAGGGAGAATCGTTCTGTTTGTCCTTTCCGGATGGGAAAATATCCGGCTCCGTAAATAAAATCACCATCCACGGGTTCAAGGCTGATTTCATCGTAGTTACCCGGCTGCATCCTGTTCCACAAACCGCCCGGACTGCTGATATCCCAGTTATAGTCATCATTCATCCGGACCTTACCAGGAGGTGTAAAATAGTTAAAGGAAGTCAGACCGATCTGATCGGATTCATCGATATCGGTGGCATCCAGGTTAGGTTCACCGGGTGTGGGTAATCCATCGCCTTCTCCCTCATCCCGGGTTCCGGGTTTACCGTCTGCTCCCACATCATCTGTTGCCGGATCCCAGTCCCCGTCATTATCAATACCGTCATCCCGGGTTTCATCAATCATCAGGTTATCCATCCCCGCTCCGGTGAAATAATTGATATATCTCAGGGGTGGTTTGGGAGTCACTTCTGCTCTCAGAGGTTTGATACGATATAAATAGTGAGCATTGTAATTTTCATCAATGAGCCCGTCAAAGTCATCATCCACCAGATTTCCGATGATTTCCTTATAATTCACACCGGGTTGAATGGTTACAGCGCGTCCCTGGGTTGTAACGGTCAGTGGAAGTTCTTCTATTATTTTCACTTCCCGTTCATACGTGTCCCCGTCAATCAAAACAATCTGGTCTCCGATGTCGAAAGTAACCGGATCGAAATCCTCTTCGGTAAACTGGGGAGCCGGTGCTGTATGTTTGTTATAATCCCCGTCGTTATCGATCCCATCGTAAGGATTTCCCGGGGATTCCAGATAGGCATAGCCTACATATCCTACCGGACCATCGAAACAGGGGGAATAGGCCGGTGGAGCATCCCAGCTGTAGCACATATTCTCTTCCATATCGAAATAGGAAAGGTCATCCTGGGCATCGATATGATCGTTACAACGTCCACCACTCAGAGTCCCTACAACCATACCAAAGCTGGCTTTATTGTAATCCCAGTCCGAAAAATTTTCAATTTCATATAACCAGAAAATCATGTCCTGTGCCATAAAATGGGCCCATTGCATGGCACGGACCTTCACCCGTAATCCCAGGCCGAATCGGGATGTATTTGTACTATCGGGAAGATAAACCAGTTTACCTGAACCGTTTTTCTCGTAATTAAATTCATAATCGTTGGCGTCATCCATATAGAAAAAGGTCTCTTCATCGGCACTGGATATGCCCCGACCGAAATATCCGTTCCATTCGGGGATTCCGTTCACATCCACCCAGTCCGGGTGATCCGGCCAAAACCAGGGCCAGGTATCCGGTTTCCCGTCTCCGTCCAGATCAAGATCTGTAGCCAAAGGAACATAGTCCTGGTTGGGATCGGCAAATCCAGGAAGAGGCTCGAAGGTCCAGGACATATTTGAAGCACCTCCGGGTCCATCTGTGGCTCCCCGGGGTCCGTCATTGGTTCCCACATAATACACAGTATCCTGATACATCAGATGCATCAAAGAGTCTGGATAAATATTCAGGGATTTACAGCTGTAAAAATACCGGCTTACATTGTAATCGATTCCATTAATTCTGATGGTATTGGGTGAAATGACCGTGACAGTATCTTTGTTTGCATTCAGATAGGTCTGGGAATCGATAATTTCATATTCCACCCCATCCAGAACCGCAATGGAATTTTCATCAATTTCAGCCTTTTTTTCCCATTTCCGTGGCAGTTCCACACCAATAAGAATAGACACATCACCGATATAGCTGTTCCCGCTACCGATGGGCCACTCCCCTTCCGGTGAACTTCCGGTAATATCGCCTCCTACAACACCGTAATTGTAGAAGAGAGTCCGGACCTTGTTTCCGGCGATAATCCCCGACTTCCGGGCTGTACGATCTCCCATCAGATGATCCAGGGAATTCTCTTCCGCTACAAGGACCGTTGTCAATCCCAAAAGGGCTAAAAGAAGGAAAAAACGCTTTTTACATGAATATTTCATAGTATTCTCACAAATCAAATTGAACACCAGCAACGACACGTCTCGGATGACTGAAATTGGTGGGCTGTATCAGATACTCCCGTAGACCGTTAATCATTTGACTGGCTTGTGTTTCACTGTATTTATTTTCCAGGGTCGTATACGTGGCACGTCCCGTATCATCAAAAACGTTGTATTCGTTCATTGTATCAAACAAATTGCTGACTCTGAAATAGAGATTAAAATTGATGCCTGCAAAATTCAGGGTTTTGTCAAAACGCATATCCACATTTGTTTTGGCAGGCTTCACACCCGTATTGGCAATTTGTGTCAGCTGAACCAGTTCAAGATTTCCGATGGTATATGGCATACCGGTGGACCATTTGGCAATGATTCCCACATTCCAGTTTCCCGGGACCCCGATATTGGTAGTGACATTCAGCGTATGTCGCTGATCATGTCCCAGGGGAATCAGTTGTTTCTCCGGTGTCATATTATTATTGATGGCATTGTATGCCGCGTTCCGATCCACTGAAACCCCTTCGGCCACCTGATAAGTATAATCCAGAAAAGCACTAAAATAATTTGAATACCTTTTTTCCAGGGAGATGGTAATTCCTTTGATTTCCGCATAATCGTTATTGCTGTAAATGGAATACATGGTCCCCTGCTGATAGGTTTCAATGATTTTATCACCGCTCTGGAGGTTCCGGATGTCCCGATAAAAAATATCCAGTTGGAGTTTGATATCATTGGAAATCTGCTGTTGGAGTCCGATTTCATACTGATTGGTCCGTTCCGGTTTCAGATCGGCATTCCCCATCTCTCCCTGGAGTCCTGTACCCGTTCCCATCTGATAGAGAGGATTTTTATACAGTTTATCCATCAAAGGCATTTGAAGGAATTGTCCAAAGGACACATGGATGGATCCCCGGTCCGATATGGGATACCCGAATCCGATCCGTGGAGAAATCTGATATTTCCCTTCCACATCCCTGTACCAGAAATCAGCCCTTTCTTCTGTTGTATACTCATTGTCAGCCGTCATTTCACCAGCCTGTATCACGCCATCACCATTGGTATCTTTATAACGGTTTTTCGGGGCGATGGGGGTAAATATATTGGGATCTCTTGGATCTGAGAGGACATGAAAATTCGGTTCGAAGTAATCGAGCCGGATACCTGCATTGACAACAATCGTATTGTATTCAATTTTATCCTGAATGTATGCCGATAGCTGCCAGGGCTTTACAGGGTTCTCATGGACATAGTCAGAAAAATCCTTCAAAACATTGTTTGCCTGTTCAATCGTCTCGAATGAGGCAAAGAGATAGTCCTGAAGAGTGGCAAATTCTCCATTTACCAGCATGTCAAAATTGGCATTTCCAGACTGTCCGTCCAGGCTGAATCTGAATTCAGACAAACGGGTTTGTTTAAATTCCACACCTGTTTTGATTTCATGATGAAGGGTTATTTGATTCACATAATCTGCTTTCAGACTTGTCATATTTAAGCGGCGTTCATAATACTCATTTTCCATGCCGCCTACATTAAAGGTATTGAGGGGTTTTCCGGAATTACTGGTTGCTGTATTAATAATTTCCATATTGACGATCTCATCCGGACCGAAGGGATAGTGGTGATAATTGGTGGAGTAACGGGACAATCCGAAAGTCAGGTAAGACCTGGACGAAATACCCCGGTGAATATTGATATTGTGCGTGAGAGCACGGCTATATTTGTTATTAAGCCCCTCTGGAGTGTATCGCCAGTCATGACTGTAATCCGTCCATGAAATATAATCGCCAAAGAGATTGGGCAGGTTATTGCTGATAAAATTGTAAGAAATTCGAAGGGTAGGATTGATGCGCCAGGTGAGTTTGGACTGAAAATTCAGTTCTTCCGACGTATTCATGGGAATCCATGCATTATCTCCCGTTTCATATAAAATAGTCAGTGTATCATTTGCTGGATCTCCGCCATAGTTTGGATTAATAGACATCATGTGGGACATATACGATTGGTAATCGTCGGTCACAACCACTGAATCGGGCGAATCAAGATGATAAAAAAAGTTGTCAGGATCAAAGCGCCGTTGTCCCCATAAGTGTCCCTCGTGTGTGTAATATCTCATATTTGTATAGAAAAAGAGTTTATCTTTTACCAGTGGACCTTCAAAGGATAACTGCAAATTTTTAATACTGAGTGGATTAATATCATCAATATGGGGAAAATAGTCTGTTTCGTCGGAAATATAATCACCAAAATAGGTGTGGATATTGCCGCTGAAAGTATTGGATCCGTCTTTAGTGACAATATTAACCACACCGGACATGGCATTTCCGTATTCCGCGTTAAAAGATCCGGTGATCACCTGAAGTTCTGCTACGGCTCCGGCATCCACCACTACGCCCTGGTTTCCGGTAAAAGGATCGGTAACGGGGACACCATCCACCATGTACATAGTCTCCCCTTTACGGCCACCGCGGAAATGGCCATCCACAATACCCGCCTTGGTGCCAATCACCTCGCTAACCGTTTCAATGGGCATATTGGCAATATCATCTGCGCTCACGTGAGAAGCCGAAGACGTCCGGTCCCGGACAATCATGGGACGATCGGCCACAACCGTCACCACTTCACCTTCCACTGCTTCAACGCGCATTTCAATGTCAAGGTTCGTGGTGCGGTCCACAGAAACAGAAACATTTTGCAAGGATTGTGGAGCATATCCGATCATGGAAGCCTGAATGACATATTCGCCGGGAGGTACGTTCAGAATGACAAAATTCCCGTCCATATCCGATGCCGCTCCAAGATATGTACCTTCAATGATAATATTACATCCGACCAACGGCTCACCGGTCCGGGCATCCGTCACCTGTCCGATAATTTTTCCCGTAGTACTCGCGTATAGCCATCCGGATGCAACAGCCAGTATCCATGATAAAACAAGAATTTTAAGCTTCATTGTCTTCCACTCAGTTAATTATTCAAACAACTTTTGAAAAATATAAAATGACAGAAAACATAAAACAAATAAAAAGTCACTCAATTCTTAACAAATATCTTCTTTTTAGCCATTATCAGGAAATTTCGCGTGTCTGTTCACTGAGCCATTGCTGTTCTTGTTCCGTTAAAAGGGGGGATAGTTTATCCCGGACCCGGGCATGGTACGTATTCAGCCACTGTTTTTCTTCAGGTGTCAGGGATGTACTCTCAATCAGCGAGATATCGATAGGACAGAGAGTCACCGTTTCAAATTCGAGAAATCCTTTTTTGGAGGATTCGCGGCATAAGATCAGATTTTCGATGCGTATGCCGTATTTGTCCTCAAAATAGATACCGGGTTCATTGGACATAAGCATCCCGGCTTTCAATGGAACATCCGATTTCAGGGATATCCGCTGAGGTCCTTCATGAACATTGAGAAAACATCCGACACCATGACCTGTGCCGTGACCATAATTGAGTCCTTCCTGCCACAAAAATTTCCGGGCAAGAACATCCAGATTGGCACCGGTTGTCCCCTCGGGAAAGATTGCCCGGCTTAAATTGATCATTCCTTTCAGGACCCAGGTAAAGTGTTTCTTGTGTTCAGGTGTGGGATTGGAGAGGGCTATCGTACGGGTGATATCTGTTGTCCCGTCTAAATACTGGCCACCGCTGTCCACCAGTAAAATCCCTTTCGCTTTTATGAAGGATGCCGTTTCCTCCTTTGCGGAATAATGAACAATCGCTCCATGTTCACCATATCCTGCTATGGTTGAAAAGGAAAGCCCTTTAAAAAGAGGCTGCTCAGCCCGAAATTTCTGCAATTGATCAGCCACCGTTATTTCCGTATGCCTTTCGCGTTTTACAGCCTGATGAAGCCAGACCATCCACCGGACCATTGCAGCCCCGTCCCGGATATGAGCCGATCGGATGCCATTCTGTTCGACAGGGTTTTTCACACTTTTAAAAAGGGTTGCCGGACTTACCCCTTCAATCACCTTATGAGCTGATTCCCTGATCAGATGTTCATGATACGAGGATGTTCTTCCGGTATCAACGAGCACATGCTGTCCTGAACATAACTCCGGCAGCATTTTATGTACATCGTCATAGTTTTTGAATGTGACCCCTTCTTCCCGGAGCTCTGTTGCCAAATCCTCCGGTACTTTTTGGGGATCGATAAACCAGATAATCCGTTGCCGGTCCAACCAGAGATAAGAAACAACCAGTGGATTGTATTCTACATCTCTTCCCCGGACATTCAATATCCAGGCGATTTCATCCAACAGTGTGAATAAAATGGCTTCAGCATGATTATCCAGTAAATATTTTCGAATGCGGTCAATTTTTTGGGGACTCCCTTCGCCGGCATAATCCATCATGTAACGAAAGGCAGGATGCTTGGGTAAAGACGGACGTTTCTCCCAGATTCGTCCAACAAGATCTGTATCACCTTTATAAGCATAATCTTTTTCGATAAAGAGCTTATGCCATGATTGAACCTTTGCAGCAGGCATGCAAGTTCCATTGAACCCGATGACGGATTTAGGGGGAAGATGTTTAATCATAAACTCTTCGACAGAAGGAATGCCTGGATTTCCGGACCGGAATAGAGTTATTGAGGATTCCGCCAGCTCTTTCTCTGCCTGTATGAAATAGCGCGAATCAGTCCATAATCCTGCAAATGTCTGGGTTATAATCAGGGTTCCTGCCGAACCGGTAAATCCTGAAAGCCATCTCCTCGTTTGCCAGAAATCTGGAATATATTCACCTAAATGGGAATCGGATCCACCATCATACCACAGATCAATACCCTCTTCTGCCATGACATCCCGTAGTGCTTCAATACGAGCCGGATTTTTGGTTTCAGCTTCCATCTTTTTGTTTCACTCCCCGGTTTAATGATATCATGATTTATTTGTTTTCAAAGTCTTTGGCCTTTATGTAATCACGATACTCTTTCTGCATTTCACGTAACTGCTTAGACAGGTCATTCAACCTGAATTCAATGGAATTCATGACATGGAACTGGAAATGCTCCACCTTAGTCTGTTTATGAATCATCCAGACAATTTTAATAGAGACAAGCAGTAATCCGATTTCAAGGGATAAAACGGAGGGTAGGAAATCAGCAAATTTGAATATATGGCGAAGAATATCAAAGGCAAAGAGTAACCCCACAATAACTAAAAAGATAAAATTTATCTTCCGGTCCTTTTCCACTGATTCTGTCCCGCCTATTTGGCCCACCAATTGGCGGATTTTTTCCTTTTCAGCTTTAAACTCTTCCAGTTCACGGCGTAAAGCTTCCGTATCCTTATCCCGAATATTTTCACCAATTTTATCTCGCATTATCATCACCTTTGTTTTTCAAATGTTCTCATGGCATGTTTATGGATACTTATCATAGAAAATTTGGCACAATATAAGGGTTTCATGAAAGATTTAAAAACAGCTTTCACCTGAATTCGGGGGATTCAGTTCTTTATTTATCATTTTAAACGCTTAAATTTTACCGATAAAAATTGAAGGATACCTTATGAAAAAAGACTTAAAGAAAATTGACATCAAAGCATTTGATTCAAAAATTTTTTCCTTGTGGGATGATCAGTGGTTTTTATTGAGTGCCGGTGATTATGACAAAGGAGATTTTAACACCATGACGGTTGCCTGGGGAAGTCTTGGCATTATGTGGTCTGTCCCCTTCGCCCAGGTTGTCGTCCGTCCGACACGTCATACCTATCATTTCATGAACAAATACAATGACTTTACACTGTGCGCCTTTCCTGAAAAATATCAGGAAGATCTTTCATATCTCGGATCTCATTCAGGTCGTGATGAAGACAAAATCGCTAAAACACTTCTCACCCCCTGTGCTTCAGATTCTGTAAAAGCCCCCTCTTTTGAAGAGGCTGAATTGATCATTGAGTGTCAGAAAATGTATGAACAGGATATGGATCCGAATCTTTTTCTGGAGAATTTCATTCATACAAAGTACAAAGAAAACGATTATCACCGAATTTATTTCGGCAAAATACTCAACCTGTTCCAGGCGGAGAATCGTTAGGGTGGCATCAAAGAATGTCCCTTGTACCTGAGTAGACACTTTTCTAACTTTTAATACGACCAACCCGTCAATAAACAGAGAGGTTTTGCCATGACTGAATGTATGTATCCTGCCATGAAGATTGATAAAATTAACATTTACCCATTTAATATAGAAACTGAGGAAGTTTTTAAGATTGCCACCATGAGCCTGAGTGGAGCGAAGAACGTGCTTGTGGAAATCAAAACCAATCAGGGACTTACAGGCTGGGGAGAAGCAAGTCCCTTCCGGGCGATCACTGGAGAAACCCAAGGCATCAATCTTGCTGCAGCGGTTGAACTGCGAGAGGTGCTCATTGGAAAAAATCCCCTGGAGGTAATGGCCCGGACTGAAGAGATGGAAGCCTGGCTGCCATTTAATACGACGATCCGCTCGGCATTTGACATGGCCTTATACGATATCGCCTCCCAGGCAGCAGGATTACCTTTGTATGCCTATCTGGGAGGGACACGTCGACCGGTGGAAACGGATTTGACCATCGGGATTGGGACTGCGGAAGAAGCGGCCATGAAGACAAAGAAAATTCTGGATAAGGGATTTCGGATGATCAAGACCAAAGTGGGGATCTCCATAGAAGATGATTTAAAGCGATTGAGAGCTATCCGGGAAACAGCCGGACCGGATGTAAAAATCCGGATTGATGCGAATCAGGGCTGGGATCGGGTGACAGCCGTCCGTTGCCTGGAAAGTTATGAAGAATTGGATATTGAATTTTGTGAACAGCCGGTTCGGGCCCGGGATTTTGAAGGAATGAAATATGTTTCTGACCATTCAAACATCCCCATCATGGCTGATGAATCGGTGTTTTCACCCTGGGATGCCCTGGAAATTGTCCGGACACAGGCAGCACCCCTGATCAATATCAAGCTGAGTAAATCAGGGGGGATCTCAGCCGGACTCAAAATCGCCCATATTGCCCAGGCAGGGTATATTTCATGCATGACAGGCTGTATGTCTGAATCGGGATTGGCAAATACGGCTTTTACTCATTTTGCCATGGCAAATTCAGCTGTAAAATATTTTGATCTGGATGCCAATGAAGGTCATGTTAACGAACCCATTATAGGTGGGGCTGTTTTTGACAAAGGTCATGTAATCGTTCCGGATGATCCGGGCATCGGAGCCACCCCCGAACCGGATTTCATCAAAAAAATCAGCAGGGAGAAAATATAACCCATGAATAAAAATGTCCCGGTTTTACAGGCCGTCGACCCCACCCATGTGGATCATGAAGGGAAAATATTCCTTTTTTTTGGAGGATATGACTACCACCGGCTTTCCTGGCATCCTGAAATCATGAATGCTATGGACGAAGCGTCCCGGAAATACGGGATCAACAGCGGCGGTTCCCGGTGTACAACGGGCAACCATCCCTTACATCAGAAACTTGAGCGGGATCTGGCACATTTTTTCAATCTGGAAGATGCCCTGCTCCTCCCTACCGGGTATCTGGCAAATATTGCATTATTTCAGGGGCTAAGACACGATTTCGATGTGGTATTTATTGATGAGAAATGTCACCCCTGTATTCGGAACGGAACGGCTGTAGCCCGTATGAATACCATAATTTTCCCTCACATGGATGCGGATTATATTGAAAAAGAAGTCAAAAAACTCCCCGCTGACAAAAACCGCTTTCTGATTGTCACAGAAGGAACGGGATCCGTGTACAGTCCGATTGTCCCGGCAGACCGCTACGCGCAGATTGCCAAAGAATACAAGGGGATGCTTTTGGTGGACGAAGCCCATACTGCCGGTGTTTTAGGCCATACGGGACGGGGAATCCGTGAACATTTTAAACTGTGTTCAGATCACTACCTTATCTCAGGTACTTTAAGCAAGGCATTTGGAACCTATGGGGGGTACATTGCCGGTGGAAAGCGGTGGATTGAAGCGATCAGATGCACAGCCCATGCCTACCAGGGAAGCTCTGCCTTTCCCCTGCCACTCTGTGCCGCCGGCATGAAAGCCATTGATATCATCGATCGTTCACCTGAAAAAGTCCACACTTTACAAGACAACAGTCTGAAAGTGAAACAGTATCTGTCAGAAAAAGGGTTTTCCCTCCCCCTCACTCCCACACCTACGATTCCTGTGCTTTTTGATAATCCGGAGCAGACAGAAAAATTGAAGAAAAACCTTCAGGAAGCAAGAATTTATCCTACGTACATATTCTACCCGGGCGGTCCAAGAGAGGGCTATTTCCGCTTTGCTCTTTCCAGCGCCCATTCGCAAGAAGATATTAATACCTTTCTTGAATGTATTGATCGAAGTCTGTAAGACAATTCACTGACAGGGAGTTTTTCATGGAATATGGGTTTCTTTCCGTCCTTCCCCCCCTCATCGCCATCCTCCTGGCTCTCTATACCAAAGATGTGTTCATTGCCCTCTTTACCGGTTGTTTCAGCGGGTATTTTATCCTCAATGATTTGAAGATCATTAACGGATTAGACGCTACATTCATGTCCTTTATTCAGGTCTTTGCCGATTCGGATAACACCATTGTTATCCTTTGTGTTTTGCTGATTGGAGCCCTCATTCATCTGATTGAACAGAGCGGTGGCATTAACGGCTTTGTGGAATCCATGGTCCGCCACCGTGGCATGATCACTACCAAGCGAACCGCCAATTTTTTTACCTGGTTCACAGGGCTGCTGGTATTTACATCAGGGACACTCAGCACACTCCTTACAGGAGCCATTACCCGGCCTGTGAACGATGCCTTGAAAGTCCCCCATGAAAAAAGTTCTTTTATTGTCCATTCCACATCTACACCTGTGTGCGTGTTGATCCCTCTCAGCGGCTGGGGAGCTTTTATGATCGGACTCATACAGGCTCAGGGAATTCCCGATGCCACCCAGGTAATGATCCGAACCATACCCCTGAATCTTTACGCCATTCTGGCTGTATTTATTTTACCGATCCTGATTTACACAGGCTTTGATTTCAAAGGTATGAAAAACGCCGAAAACCGGGCAGATACTACCGGTCTGCTGGATGCCGATCCGGACCGCCAAAACCTGATGGAGTCAAAAAAGAGGGATGTTGCAACATCTTCCGTAAAAAATCTGATTATACCCATCCTGACCATGGTGTGTGTTATTCTGGCAGGCTTATTCATTACAGGAAAAGGTAGCCTGATAGAAGGAGATGGTATGCGAAGCATACTCTGGGGATGTATTATCAGCCTGCTGACTGCATATATTTTATACAGAAGCCAGGGAATTTTTTATTACAAAACTTTTATGAAACATCTTTTTAAAGGTGCAGGAAGTATGCTGAACGTGGGTTCAATATTAATTTTTGCTTTTTCCATGGGAGGTGTCGTGAAAATGTTGGGGACCGGACCTTATCTGGCAGAAGTCTTTTCAGGATATCTAACACCTGCCCTTTTACCGGCTCTGATTTTTCTTTTCAGCTGTATTATCAGTTTTTCTACCGGATCGTCCATGGGCACTATGGCTGTCATGATGCCTGTGGCCATGCCCATGGCACTGACCATGGATATGTCTGTGGCACTGATCTCGGCTTCAGTTTTCGGCGGCAGCATTTTTGGGGATCATGCCTCCCCGATTTCAGATACCACCATCATGAGTTGTACCACCACCGGATGCGACGTAATGGACCACATCCGCACACAGCTTCCTTATGTGGTGAGCTATGCAACACTGGCTTTACTGGGATATCTAATCCTGGGCTTTTCCGGTATATAAATCTATTTACACGAATTGTTTGATTTTCGTTCTACCAAACCCTATGCGGATTTGATAGAATAAATCATGGAAAAGGGCGAAGCGTACTCTTATTTCATCGCATTTCTTATGAGTTTTAATTAAAGAAACTACGTTGAACAATGATACCACTTAAAATTATACATTCACTTCATACTTTTCCAGCGTCACCATATCCATCGCTGTTAAGATCCGCTTATATCCGGCACCGGTATCCAGATTAATTACATGGTATTTGTTTTTTTCTGCTGAATCTTTCAGGGCTGTGTGTCCCAGAAAATACCGGTCATACGGTAATTTTGGATCCTGTTCAAACACCCAGAAATAGCGATCCCATGTAAGAACTTCAGTGTCTTGATCTTTCAGCGGGACTCCTGGTGTGATACCTCCATGAAATACAGCGATGGACAATCCTCCGAGATGAAGTTCACGGTAATAGGGCATGTTTTGGTAATAATCCAGCACTTCTTTCCGGGACATGGATTCCTGATGCCAGGAAGAGAGGGTTTCATAACCACCCTGACTGAGCCATATCATGGGCGCATAGCCCCGGATTAAATAATCCAAAAACCACATATCATGATTCCCGCGAACGGATAAAACCCCGTGTTTGATACAAAAATCCAAAACCCTGGCAGAATCGGGTCCACGATCCGTCAAATCACCGACACAGTACAGACTATCCCCGTTCGGATCATAATCCGCTTTCTTCAGGACACGGATCAGGGCATCGTACTGTCCGTGGATGTCACCAAGAATGAGATGGCGCATGATGTTAGTCGTCAGTCGAAAGTCGAAAGTCAAAAGTCGATTGACTCGATTGCCTGCCCTGTGAAATGAGCAAAGCGTATTTCACATGGGATTGCCTTCCCCGTGAAAAGGGACCCAATTTATTGGGATATTTCACGGGGGATTGATTCGTCAGGAGCGCAGCGACGCCAACTTCCAGCTTCCAACTTCTAACTTCTAATAAAGCTGCGCAGCAGCGATTATGAATTCAAGCAGCACTTCGTACCGTTCAACTGCTTCACTGCGCTCAGCATTCAAACTCCTTCGGCGATCAAAAATTCAAGCGGCACTTCGTGCCGTTCAATTGCTTCACTACGTTCAGCATTCAAGCACTGCTTCGCAGTGTTCAAAAAAGAACTCACTAATTGGAATCCCCATATCTGGGATTGAAGATCGAACGAAGAGAGATCCTTGAACGCTGCGTAGCAGCATTTGAACACCGAACGAAGTGAGGTGCTTGAATCCCATGCAAGGAGCGAAGCGACGCTAACTTCCAGCTTCCAACTTCTGATAAAGCTGCGCAGCGGCTATTGAACACCGACTGCAGTAAGGTGCTTGTCCCATTTATTCAAATTCACAACTCCCAAATTCATCTCAGCGGCTGAACGTGCATTGCCCCTACGGCTCACAACTCTTCATTCTCCACTCTCAAATGGAGCTCTTTCAGTTGTTTTTCATCCACAATATCGGGGGCATTATCCATGGGAGATTGGGCAGTGGTAGTTTTTGGAAAGGCAATGACCTCACGGATAGAGTCTGTCCCGGCGAGAATCATCACCAGCCGGTCAAAGCCAAAAGCGATTCCACCATGAGGCGGGGCACCGTATTGAAAAGCATCCAACAGGAAACCGAACTTTTGGCGGGCTTCATCATGTGAGATTCCCAGAATTCTGAACATTTTTTCCTGAAGATCTTCCCGGTAAATACGAATACTTCCTCCGGCGATTTCGTGGCCGTTCAACACCAGGTCGTAAGCCTGTGCCCGGACCGATTCAGGATCTGTTTCCATCCGTTCTTCATCTTCCGGCCGGGGTGCTGTAAATGGATGGTGCATGGCTACAAAACGGTCCTCTTCCTCACTTCGTTCAACAAGGGGGAAGTCGTTGACCCACAACGCTTTATATGCATCCTTCTCTATCAGATTCAAATCCTTTCCCAGTTGAAGACGAACCGCTCCCAGGGCTGTCAAAGCGGTTGTCCATGTATCGGCACTGAAGAATAACAGATCCCCGGGATTTGCACCGGAAACTTCAATCAATTCCTCGCTCAAAGAATCATTGAAAAACCTGGAAATTCCACTTGATAGTCCACCTTCCTCTACCTTAACAAATGCAAGTCCTTTAAGTCCATACTTTTTGGCAAGATCAGTATATCCGTCTATTTGTTTCCGGGACAAACGACTCCCTCCGGGAACCCGCAGTCCGCGAATCACTCCACCGGAGGCCAGTACAGACCGAAAAATTTGAAAATCGGATTTTTCTGCTATTTCATCTAAATTAAAAAGAGGTACATCGAAGCGGGTATCGGGCTTGTCACTCCCGTAAGTTTCCATGGCATCCTGATAGGAATAAACAGGCAGGGGCAGCGGCAGTTCGATATTCTTTACGGCTTTCATCACACCGGCCAACAAGCGTTCCCCCACATCTCTTACATCCGGTTCGTCCACAAAGCTCATTTCAATATCAATCTGTGTAAATTCCGGCTGGCGGTCTGCCCTGAGGTCTTCATCCCGGAAACATTTTACAATCTGGTAATACTTATCAAAACCAGAGACCATTAAAATCTGTTTATAGGTCTGGGGGGATTGGGGCAAAGCATAAAAGTGTCCCGTGTGCAGCCGGCTGGGGACCAGAAAATCCCGGGCACCTTCCGGTGTGGATTTCATGAGAATGGGCGTTTCAATTTCAAGAAAATCCTCCTGGTTCAAAAAGTGCCGGACAGTCTGGGCTGTTTCATGTCGCAACAGAATATTTTTTTGCAGTGACTGGGTTCTTAAATCCAGATACCGGTATTTAAGCCGCAAATCTTCACTTCCTGTTTCCCGGCGGGTGATTTCAAAAGGGGGCGTTTTGGCTTTGTTTAAAAGTTCCACCTCTTCTGCCAGCACTTCCAGGGTACCGGAAGCCATTTTGGGGTTGATGGCATCCTCAGGCCGCAACGCAAGTTTTCCTTTCACGGCAATCACATCTTCAGGTGTCATTTTTCTTACACGATCACGAAGGATTTCCGGCAATTCAATCCCCACCCGGATCTGTATCAATCCATAGCGGTCCCGGACATCCAGGAAATAGATGCCGCCCAAATCCCTCCGGGTATTTATCCAGCCATTGACAATGACGGTTTGTCCCACCAGGGACTCATTTAATTCGTGACATCGGTGTGTACGCTTTAAGTTCATGGTGTCTCCCTGTTTACCGGGTAAAGTTACAGAAAGCTAAGCATTTCTAAAACGGAAAGATATCCATCGTATTCAGCCGTTGTAAGCCTCCGGAAGTTTAATTAGCTTTACAAATCGAAACATGACATGAGGATCTCCATCAGACAATTTTTCATATCTCTTCTGCTTCTTATCTATGTTTCCGTTTTATTCGGACAGGATGAATTTGCAATCCAAAAAATATATTTTGAAGGAAATAAGAGCCTTTCTGAATCGATCTTGAAAAAACAGCTTAACCTTGAACTCCACTCCTTTCCCAAACGTCTTTTATTCTGGAAAGAACCTGAAAGATATACAGATGAGCACCTCTATCAGGAAGCAGATCGGCTTGAGAGATTCTACCAGACAGAAGGATTTCTGAAAGCACAAGTTCGTTTTGAAAAGAAAATCCTCAAAAAAACAAAAGATATAGACGTTGTATTTTATATAAAAGAAAATGAACCAGTGGTCGTTCAGGATATCCGGTACATCCTTATGACTGAAACGAGAGATGACAAGAAAGCAATAGATTCACTCTTACAACATCAAATACATGAATTACCCCTCCGTACAGGAACCCGTTTCCGGGATCAGGAGATTCTTGAACAACGCCGGGAAATCATACGCCTTCTCATGAACGACGGATATCCATCTCCTGAAGTTCAATACCGGATTACATTGAACCATCACCAGGCAGATGTTGAATATATCGTGTACAGCGGCCCAAAAGGGGTGTTTCATGACATTCAAATCCTTGGGAATCAATATATCAGCCCTGAAATAATCAAGAAACAACTGAGTATTGACATGGGGGATACTTTCCGCGAGGAGGCATTGGAAAAAAATCAGAAACGGGTCCAGCAACTGGGTGTTTTTGAATATGTATCCATTCGCCAAAGACCAGATCCAAATGCTGGCAAACTGATCCTCGATATTCAGGTACGTGAGCTTCCCAGATGGTCAGTCAAAACCGGCATCGGCTACGGTCTGGATGAGCGGTTTCGATTATCTGCCACCCTTCGAAGGCAACCGTTCTTTGGACATGCCCGGTATGCAACCCTATATCTGAAATATTCCAGACTGGAGCCCTATCATGTTGATCTGAAAATTACTCAACCGGCTCTTTTTACACCGAACAGTACCCTCTTTCTGAATCCCTTTGCACGAAAAGAAATCGAAAAAGCTTATGAGCTGCAACGATGGGGAACCGGTATGACTTTTCAGCAGGGACTTTCCCCTGAATCCCGGATTTTTGTCAATTACACATTTGAGAGAAATCAATTGAAACTGGATGAAGATGTCACTGAAAGCTTTATCCCGGACTATAGTTATTATAACAAATCTAAAATCTCACTGGGGTTTTCCACGGATTATGCTTCACCCCTGTTTTTTCCGGATCAGGGATGGTATGTATCGTGTATCACCACTTTTTCAGGACTTCCAGGAAGCCGGTATCACTACCTTTCAGGTCTGTCGGAATTCAGAAAATATCAGCGATTCACCGACCATTTGGTACTGGCCGGCAAGATAAAAACAGGCATTATGAAAAACATCATGAATGATAAAACCACACCGATTGAAGAGCGGTTCTATGCAGGAGGAAGCAACAGTGTCCGGGGATTCCTCAGGAATGAACTGGGCCCGGAAAATGAAAAAGGTATTCCGGTCGGCGGCAACAGCTACCTGGAGGCATCCCTGGAGCTAAGATACCGGATCATCCATGCCTTCTACGGCACGCTTTTTATGGATACCGGAAATGTATGGAGTTCATACCATGGCATGAATGTGTATACCCTTGCCTGGTCGCCGGGAATGGGCATCCGCTATAACACTCCCATCGGTCCGGTACGCTTTGATATCGCCTACCCTTTACATGAACCGGATGGACAACTGCGGTTTCACCTGAGTTTCGGGCAGGCATTCTGAAATGAAACGATGGATTAAAATCATAAGCCGTCTCTTTTTGGGATTGATAACAATTCTCCTTATCCTCTTACTTTTCACTCAAACAGGTGCATTCCGTAACATTTTAAAAAATTTTATGATCCGTCAGGCAGAAAATTCCCTGATAGATGTGGAAGTGTCGATTGACCACCTGGAGGGGAATCTGTTTCGTGAAATTACCATGCAAAATCTTACCCTCATTCATCACACAAATGACACATTAATTTCTCTTGAAAAGGCAAGAGCGACCTACCGTTTATCCGGATTATGGAAAAAGAATCTGCTGATCGGGAACATTCAACTGAAAAATCCCAGGATCCAACTGTCACAAGATAATGAGGGTGATTGGAATATTCTCAACATTCTGCCAGTACCTGCTGACACGCTTCCTGAAAAAAATTCAAAACCTTTTCTAAAAAGTCTCCGCATCAATATGCTCTCCCTGGAAAACGGCAATATCATCATTTCGAACAAGCAAGACCTGACATTCCTTCCTGAAAAGATCCACCATCTTCAGATCCGGTCCGAATTGTTTTTCAGCGACGATTCAATGCAGGCTACAGTGAAAGATCTGAGTTTTCAAACATCCTCCCCGGATTTTACCCTAAATAGGTCGTCTTTCCACTGGAGCCGTCAGGCAGACGAATCTGTGTTGGGATCATTCCAATTAAGGTCAACTCACAGCTTTCTGACAGGTTTGATACAGTATGATACGCTATCAGCCATCCCACCCAAAGTTTTATTAAAAGGGGATCCTGTCCAACTGGAGGAATTCAGGGGTTTTATGCCGGACATTCCGGTACGGATTCTACCGGATATATTTTTAACACTCAAAACCCAACGAAATAAGGGTTTCCTTGATGTAAAGATGAAACACGGACATCAGCAGATCGCAGCTCATATCACTGCCGAATCATTCCGGCCGGAAGTAAACTATCAGGCCGATATAGCCATTCAGAATATCAACCTGGCAGACTGGATTTCAGCATCTCCTATTCAGACCGATTTGAATATGCAAATCGCTGTAAAGGGCTCAGGACTTGATCCCCAAACCCTCTCTGCAACGCTGACAAGCAATATGGACGGATCCACAATCGAGGGATATCCCATTGAAAAAAGTCTTTTTGAAATCCAAAAAAATTCTGACCATGCACAGGTTAAGGGAAATTATACAGGTATATTTGGGGATATTTCTTTTATGGGTACATTTTCCCACATCTTTTCCGACCCCCATTACCATCTGAGCCTGGACATGAACCATGTCAATCCATCTTCACTTTTTCCAGATATCATACCAGATTCAGATCTCAACCTGAGCCTGAACCTTCAGGGGACGGGCTATAGGTGGAGAAATTCGACTGTCAATCTCTCATTACTGGGATATAAATCCCACATAGCAAATATTGATCTGGATACAGTAAACGTTGACATCACATATCAGGACAGCATGCTCACCCTGCACCGGGGAGCTGTCCGGAATTCTATGGTATCGGCAGATATTACAGGGATAGCTGGTTTGAAGGGAAAGACTACACTTCAATATCTGTTTGAAATAAAAGACCTGGATCCACTTGGAAAGCTGACCGGTGCCGTTCCCTTGAATGCTGAGGGTACGATTCGTGGAGATCTTTCCGGTACATATCCCCGATTATCCCTTGAATCAGCCCTCAATCTGAAAAATATCCAGTATCAAACCCTTTCCATGGATTATTTAAGCGGTCCGGTATCTCTCGGGTATGATCGGGGCAGTCTTTTCGGGAATGTAATACTCACCGGGGATACATTAACCCTGAATACTATCACACTGGATAAGGTTCAATGGAAAAGCCAGGGAAATACCCGGGATTTCACAAATCGTCTGACCGCCCAATCTGAAAACATTGAACTGCTTCTGGAAGCCAGGGTGCTTCAGGATTCAGTTCTCAGCATTGGTCTAAACAATCTTTATTTCCGACTTGGACCGTTGGAAGCCGAGACCATGCACAAAGAAGGAAAAATCATTCTGTCGGACCAGGTTATGGAAATTGACAAAATATCCCTTCAAAGTGGACAGGGGATTCTGAAAACAGAGGGAAAAATCCAGGATAATTTCAAAAATAACAGTTCATTCTCTTTTAATCTTGAATCCTTTGATCTCTCTATCCTGGATACACTCATCAACCTGCCATATCCGATTCATGGTTTACTTACAGCATCTTTATGGATGGAAGGAACCCTTTACAATCCGGTAATTCATTTGGATGCAATGGTTTCACCTTTCCGTATGGACAGCTTGTCTTTTGAAAAGGGAGATATGCATCTCAAACTCATGGACACGTATCTGTCATCTTCATTTTTCATTCAAAAACAAGAGGAAGAAACCCTGGCAGGATCGGTTAAGATTCCTTTCATGATCTTACCGGATTCAGGGAAAGCCAGAATTCCCGGTCATCAACCGGTGGACATTGATATGAGTATTGAGAATGTTGATCTGTCATTTCTGAAAACATTCAGCAAACAGATTGGTGTGGCAGAAGGACGCCTGAACGCCGGCATCAGGATTCAAAATACCTTAGAGAATCCGGACATATCGGGAGATATTTCCCTGCATAAAGGTCGCCTGACCATACCAGCTGTGGGATTGTCGTATCCCCAGATCCGATTGAACATGTCCCTTCAGGATACGGTGGCAACACTCAATGAATTTTATATCCAAGGAGGTGATGGTCAACTCGTGTTTACAGGAAAAACGATTCTTGGAAGATCTTTATATAGTGGGGTACAAAATTACATATTGAAGGCAGAAGGAAAAAATTTCAAAGCGGCAGGCAGTCGGGACCTCTACATTTTGACAGATTTAAATGCCGTTATTGAGGGAACACCGAAAAATGCAAACTTTAACGGAACGGTAACAATACCCCGGGGGCGTATCAATTTGGATGCTCTGCAGGCTTATACATCTGGTACACATCATCCGAATGCCCCCCTCCTTATCCAGGCGCAACAACAGGAAACTGATACCTCCTACAGTGTTTACCGGAGGTCCAAACCAACCCCATTTATGAATCATCTCAGTGGAAAACTTCGCATCATCATTCCCAGGAATACATGGATTCGAAGTCAGAGCATGAATCTGGAAATATCCGGAGATGTCAATTTGATTCAGAATGGATCCGATTTTGAACTGACAGGTTCCATAAGCACCCTCCGGGGAACATACACATTTTATGGCCAAAAATTTTTATTTAAAGAAGGGAAAGTAACATTTGATGGTGGAACCGAAATAAATCCTTTGTTAAACTTCACGATAGATCACCGTTTCAGAGACGCTTACAGAATACAGCAAACCCTAAGCATCAAAGTAAATGGAAGAATGGCCACACCGGAAATCACATTTCTTTTAAATGATGAAGAAATATCTGAAGCAGATGCCGTGTCTTATCTTTTATTCGGCCGAAACAGCCGGGAAATCACGGGTAGTCAGCAAAATGAGGTCCGGAAACAGACAGAATCAGGATTGGCAAAATCATTGATTGCTCGTCAGTTGGGTTCTCAACTGACCCATGAACTAGGAAACAGGCTTGATCTGGATGTTGTGGAATTTGCCGGTGGTGAGGACTGGAAAGAGGCGTCGGTATACATCGGAAAATACATTACGGATAAACTCTTTGTCAGTTATGAAAAGGCTTTTATATTAGGACAAACACGTGAGATTGTCCCCGATAAAGTATCTGCTGAATATGAACTCAACCGGAACATTTTCATCCAGGCTACACGGGGAGATGAACAATCCACAGGATTTGATATCATCTGGAAATTTACAAAACGATAGGAGACAGAAATGAAAGTAAAACAACTTATGTTGCTGACGGTGCTTTTTGCACTCATGGCATCCTGTGGCGGCAGGATTGAAGCCCCGGTCAAAGAAGCCAGGGCTGTCTGGTATTCCCGGTTTGAATATTGCAACTCTACAAAGACCCATGATCAGGATTCGATCAAACTTCACATCAGTTCTGTCATAGACAAAGCGGCTGATGCCAATTTTAATATTATCCTTTTTCAGGTCCGTGGGAATGGAGATGCTTATTACACATCAGATATCGAACCCTGGGGTGAACATCTGACAGGTGAATTCGGAAAAGATCCGGGTTGGGATCCCCTGGAATATGCTGTAAAGAAGGCACACAGCAGGGGTCTGGAACTCCACGCCTGGATTAATACATTTCCTGTATGGCGGGGGACCGAACCTCCTAAAGAGACAAACCCTCTCTCCCCCTATCTTGCCCATCCTGAGTGGCTTGTCTGTGATACATCCGGAACACCCCAGCCTTTGACGAATCATTATGTTTCTTTTTCACCTGGAATTCCTCAGGTCCATGATTACCTGATCACCCTGGCAAAGGATATCGTCAGCCGGTATGATATTGACGGAATTCATTTCGATTATATCCGTTATCCCGAAGGAAGCATTGATAATGGTTATTCCCACGATTCAATCAGTGTCAGCCTGTTTCAGGATTCAGAAAAAGGGAATCCTTATAACCTTGAATGGGAAGACTGGCAGCGTGAGCAGCTGAACCAATTTGTCTACAAGATGTACAACGCAATCCATGAAATGGATCCGGCAATTAAAATGTCCGCCGCTACCATTGGCAGTTACGATGTTGGAGGTTGGAATGGCTATCATGCCGTTTTTCAGGATGGACGTCGCTGGGCGGAAATGGGGAAAGTCGATTTTCTGGCTCCCATGATTTATTGGGAAAGGACTCATCCCATTCAGCCTTTTATGAAACGAAGTGAGGAATGGCGTAAAAACACCTTCGAAAGATACTGCTTTCCCGGTATGGGGAGTTATCGTTACAATACAGATGAGAAACCTCACACCTGGGATGAAACCCTGGGTCAAATCAGGGACATGCGTGCAAAAGAGTTTCCAGGCTTTGTCTTTTTTGATGCCGGAAGCATTGAAGGACACTGGAGTGACCTAGGTTTTAAAGAATTTGCCACACCTGCAAATATTCCACCCATGCCCTGGCTGAATGTTCAGGAACCTGTTTTACCTGAAAATATTACCGTCGATATGCCGGATCACAACAAAATCCGGATTCAATGGGAAAATACAACTGACCAATGGCAGCGGTACAATATTTTTGTGGCTGAAGGACCTGAAATCGATTCACTGTCATCACATCATCTCAGGATGGTCACATTACCAGGGGCGAATACCGCAGAACTGAAAGTCAGGAACCAGGATACCCATATCGCTCTGTCTGCACTCAACAAAGCATGGGTTGAAAGTCCATTAAGTCGGATTATCTCCTTCAGGGAATAAAAAAATGCTTGCAAAAAGCCGGTATATGATAATATTTTCTTTATAAGCACGGAAAAATTATCATGAAAAAGATCGTAATTGTAGAAGACGAGAGAATAATAGCTGATGATTTACAGCTCACGCTCAAATCGTGGGGCTATGATGAAGTTATCACTGTTACGGCAGCAGAAGATCTTCTTGAGCATCTGGATGAGATCAAACCGGATTTAATTCTCATGGATATTATGCTCCGGGGAAAGATGAATGGTATTGAGGCTGTTCACATCATCAACAAGAAAAAACCCATCCCGGTGATTTATATCACGGCTTATGCAAACAAAGCCACCATTGATAAAGCAACGGAAACCAATCCCCTGGGGTATCTTATTAAACCCTTTGAAGAATACCGTTTAAAAGAAATCATTGAATCAGCTTTTAAATAATATATTTTGGAAAACCTTTCAAAAAGAGCCGGAGTATTCCGGCTTTTTTACTATTTAGTTTGACAGACAAAATGGGAACTCTCTATCATTTAATATATGATTATTAATATTATTTTGCATTTTACCACTTACGGCGTTATTTTACCCCCGGGGGGGCATAGAGATAAAATTATTCCTATATAGTAATATTCTTAAAAACCATTTTATTTTAGCAGTTCACTCTGGTTAAAACTCCTGTCAGGCCTTAATTGATCCAGAATGTGGTCATACGCTGCTGTCTCTCCAGTAAAAATTTCCGCAGTGATCGCTCCAAGGCCGGGTCCCAGCATAAACCCTTGCCCACACATGCCGGCCAGAAGGAAATAATTATCAAACCCCGGTGCCCATCCCACCAGAGGAAAGCCATCGGGGGTCATGGGATAGAGTCCGCGCCAGATTCTTCTTACTCTCAGGTGTCTCAGACGGGGATAGAGTTCAACCATCCGCCGGGAAACCATGGGGAGAAATTCGGACGTGTTCTCACAATCTTTACCTTTAATAGGTGGCTCAGGTGTTATACAAAAAACAACCTGGCCCTCATCATTCTGATAAAAATAGAAATTTGAAGATCCTTTTCCGGGACGAATATCCACAATCATGGGTTCAAAAAAACGTTTTACCGGTTCTGTGATACCTCCTTCATGAGAATCGGGAAAAACCGGAACATCCAGTCCCAATGATGCATTCAGCTCCCTGGAATCCGCCCCGCTGGCATCAACAAAAATACCTGCCGTGTATGTGTCTTTATTTGTTTTTACGGCATGGATATTTCGATTATTTCTTTCAAAATTCCCGACGGATTCATTAAAGAAAAAGTCAACACCCGAATCCCTGGCAAGACAGGTATATGCATCGATAAGCTTCAGGGGGCTGGCAGAACCATCCTCCGGAGAAAAGGTCCCCCCTCTTAAACCTTTAGAGTAAATACCGGGAACCCTTGATTCCACCTCTTCCTTTCCCGCCCAATAAATATTCAGATCGTGCTCATGTTGGATTGTTAAAAGATCTTTCAGGGCAATTTCATCCTTTTGAGTATAAACAGGAAAAAGGTATCCTCCTTGAAACCAGCTGATATCATACCCGTAATTCTCTTTAAAACAGCTTACAATTTCCAGGCTGCGTTTACAAATGTGAATTTTTGCCGGGTCAGAGTGTGTAGCCCTGATACCGCCGATAGCTGCCCGGTTCTGCCCTCTTCCCACAGAATGATTCTTTTCGATGACAGCAATTTTTAACCCCTTCCGGGAGAGATAAAAACTTAAAGGGACGCCTATGCTTCCTGCACCTATAATAACTACATCATATTTTTTCATGGGGATCTTCTTCATTCACTATCGATTTCAGAGGTAATTCGACACTTAAGGGTCTGTATTTAACTGGTACAACATCCAGGGGATCTACACCCGCTTGTTTAAACAGAGCCGGATAGTGTACAGTACAGTTTTTCCCTCCACAGGCTCCCATTCCCGCCCTGAGAACTTTCAAATGGTTCATATCCCTGACCTGATGTTCTCGGATGAATTGGATCAATTCACCGGCGGTTACCCTTTCACATTGACAAACCAGGGCATTTTCTGGAAAGTATTCAGGAGCCGGATTTGGCAAATATTTTGTCACTTCCGGGTTCTGGACACGTATTCCTGCAACAGTTAAGGCTCTTTCCAGGGGAACAACGACATGAATCAGGTAAGTTTTTGTCTTTTTGTCATAGCGGATTCTCTGGACTTCCCCATCACCAACATCTTGACTATCCATATCCATCAAGGGTATGTGTGACCCTTCAGAAAAATCCGGGATAAATTCAAAGGGCAAAACGACTTCAGCTTGTTTTTCACTTATTTTCCGGACCAACACAATAGCCAGTCCGGGGCAAATGGACACACATTTCCCACATCCTGTACATCCGCCGATATATTCAGGAATATCCATTAAATCGTGACGACGGGGGTTCAGGCGAATTGCATTCACAGGACAGGATGTCACACAGGGATTGCAGGGAATTTCCTGGCTACAACGAATCACCGGTTGAAATGTTGCTTTCAGCTGGATTTTTTGATGATTCCATATTTTTCCCGGTTTGCTTTTTAAAAGTTCAGCTTTCCGATACCACTCTTCCTGGACCGGCATCTCTTTTCCCATCTGGCGGGATAATTCACGGGCAGCCAGTCTGCCTCCAAACATGGCTGATGAGGCTTCAGCAATTTCACCGGCATCCCCGGCTTTGACAGCGGGAAATCCATAACGTTCCGCCACATCATAATATTCATCAATAGATGTAAGCCCGGCGGCAATTAAAAGTGTATCCACCTGAAACGTTTTTCCCGTATCCAGCAAAGGTCGAAACGATTTGTCCACCTGTGCAATGGTGATATTTTCCAAAACATCCTTCCCCTCAGCCGATAAAATGGTATGATTCAGCCAGATGGGAACCCCCATCCGCCTGATTTTGTCGGCGTGGACTTTATAACCTGTCACTTCCGGAAGGATATCACAAATTCCGGCGACTTCAATACCAGCCTGCAGGGCATGATAGGCTGCAATGAGTCCTACATTGCCACTGCCAACAATGAAAATCCGCTTTGACGCCAAAACCAGATCCCGGTTCACCAGAGTCTGAAAGGCCCCTGCGCCATACACACCCGGGAGATCATTCCCGGGAAAAACCAAAGAGCGTTCCCTGGCACCTGCACTGATCATGAGTCCCCTGAAAGCAATTCTGCCATAGTGTTTGTTCTCTGCAAAAACCCCGGCATAGCCATCCTCATATATTGCCACAATGGGAGAATTCAACAGAATCTTTATATTGGGATGGTTTTGGACTTTTTCCGAGAGAATCCGTGCAATATCAATACCCCGGGTTCCTGCATAACAATCTTCAACAGAACCAAAGAATTTGTGGGTTTGAAGCAATAATTTGCCTCCCAGGCGGGTCTTGTCTTCAGCGATAAGCACAGAATAACCCATTTCAGCGCATTCAAGGGCACCTGTGAGTCCGGACGGCCCCCCTCCGATCACCAGCACATCACACGTATACTCTTTCTGCAATGTCCCATGATATGCCATGGTGTCATTCGGGATTTCAGGAAGGTCGTCCAGTAATCGTACGGACATATTTTCTTCCAGGGGCGTCACACAGGATTTTTGTGGCTTTCCGTTGATGATCACGGTGCAATGAGAGCACTGGCCGTTGGCACAGTAGATTCCTTTGGCTGCATGATCTTTGGGATGCCGGGATAATACATGAAAACCATTGGCAATCAATGCCGATGCAACAGGCTCCCCTTTCACTCCCTGATAGGATTTGCCGTTACATGTAAATGAAACCATTTCAACTTTATCAGGAATGGGTAAAATGGGGTGTTTTCGGATGCGATGTTGCATAAAAAGTCCTCAAAGTGGGCGTGTATGGTTTGTGCTTCGTGGGATAGTTCCCGAAGGAGATTGAATCAGTGCGTCTATGCCGTAGCGTCCCTCATCCGGAATCAACAAACCGGAATTGGTATTAAAGCGCCAGATACCCATCAATCCGGCATCACCCTCCTCCTGATCAAAATGGACTGTCAACTTGGAAGGATTGAACCGATGAAAAGATATGAGCTCGGAATGGAGGGCTTTGTCCCATAACCGGCATTCATCGATGAGCCCGGTCCAACCAAGGGAGTTTGGATCCAGTGCATCCTGCCCGATCTCAAAGGACATCTGATCCCCTGAATCGGGAATGGCTGTAAAGTAGGATGATGAAGTTCCAATACGTGTACTATCGAACCAGAGTTCTATCCGGGATTCATCATAGTTCAAATTCAAAGCCATCAAATAGAATTGGTCATTCCATACCGGATCTGTAACAACAGCTCTGATGAGTGTGTCTGACGGGGATAAAAGATGCCAGTATGACACAGAATCTCTGAGCAAGGATACAGAAAGAACCGTTTGAGATCCCTGAACGACAGACAACAGAGTCCGGTTTTCAGGGAAAATAAGCGTATCCAGGGAAAAAAAGATTTCAACACACCAGGTTCCGTCATTCAGGATCTTCAAGCTGTCATGTGGCCCCATCAGAATGCTTTCATTACCGGATAGCACAATCGAATGATACGCAGTTTCGGGTTCATCACAGGCAAACAAAAGGAAAATTACAGTCATAACCAGTAACATGGATAAAAAAGAAAAAATGTTTCTATTATTTGACAACTTCAACATCATAAGACGACCCATAACCCGGCTGCTGCCAGGAGAATCAAACCCGATACCCCCATAAGTGTCCACCGGGTACGTTGATACTCTTTGTCCAGATGAGCAAGTTCAAGCATCACAGGCTGCCATGCCATCATGACCATCGCCGTATCACCAGGAAAAACCCTGCATTCCCGGGATGAACGATACAGGATGTCAAGATAGGTTTCCCGGTCCAGATATTTGATTTTCTTATCTGATACAGGTGGAAAAAACGTGATCAGATAATTTCCGGGAGCCACATTACATTCTACGGGAAGAGGTGATTTACCTGTATAGGATCCATTGATATAAAGGGGGATATTATCGGCATCACATACAATAGAAAGGCATCCGGCTTCCTCGCTGTCTGCTTCTGATGCCGTTATCAAAAGAAGGAAAAGAATCAGCCCAAGTATCAGGCAGATTCTTACCCCCTTTGCCCACCAGAGAGAATAATTATTTTTCGTCATCAATGACGGTAAGCCATCCGAATTTATCGTCTAATTTTCCATATTGGATACCTGTGATGGTATCATAGAGTTTTTGTGATTTGGGTCCGATTTTCCGGTCATTTACTACCATGGCTTCTCCTTCATAATGGAGTTCACCGACGGGAGAAATAATGGCAGCTGTTCCTGTTCCAAAGACCTCTTCAAGCACACCCCGTTTATAGGCATCTACCACTTCGTTGAATGCAATCCGTCGTTCTTCCACAGGCCAGCCCCATTCCCGTGCGATTTTCAGTACACTGTCCCGTGTAATACCCGGCAAAATGGTACCTTCGTCCAGAGAAGGCGTGATCAGGGTCCCGTCAATCACGAACATGATATTCATGGTACCTACTTCATCCACATATTTGTGTTCCTTGCCATCCAGCCATAAAACCTGAGGAAATCCTCTCTGTTTTGCCGTCTGTGTAGCATAAAGACTGGCTGCGTAATTGGCAGCGGCTTTAACCTCTCCCAGTCCGCCTTTGACTACACGGCTGAATTGGGTGTTTACTTCGATACGGATGGGATTCAATCCTTCCTCGTAATAAGATGCTACTGGTGAGGTAATCACCATCAATCGGTATGTTTCAGATACTTTGAGCCCCAGTGTATTGTCCATGGCAATGATAAAGGGACGCAAATAAAGGGAAGTCCCCCATTCCGTCGGAATCAGATCCCGGTCCAAATCCACAAGCCTTTTTACCGCCTCTTTATACACATCTTCCGGAACTTCGGGGATAAACATCCTTCTGGATGAATTCACCAGACGCCGGTAATGGCTATCCAGCCTGAACAACCGAACCTTTCCGTCAATCCCCATAAAAGCTTTTTGCCCTTCAAAGACACATTGTCCATAATGCAGGGTAATATTTGCCGGCTCGATACTCATAGGCTGATAGGGAACAATCTTTGGCTCTTCCCACGTTTTGTTTTTGTAATCCAGAATCAGCATGTGATCGGAAAAATATTTTCCAAAACCAAGGTTTGAATAATTAATCGATCCTTTTCGCGATGTTTTAGCCTTTTCAATTTTCATATTTCCCTCACCTTCTTATGGGTTTAACGTACCAGATAATATGCAAATTCCGAACCAAACGGGCAATTGCCCATTCATTTAATCCTCAAAAGGAATTTACCAAAGCATAAACCCCAATTTCAGGAAAAAATTCTATTTATTCAGGAAATTTTTCTCATTTTTTGGAATTTTCCAAAAATGTATAGATGGACTGGAAAGATTCCACACGGAATGCTTCGTCGGTGACAAAATCTTTATGGTCAGTCGGTATAACCAGCGTATTGATTTCACCACTCTTCTGCAGGGAACGGATCCAATTATCGTAATGAATATTTAATAAATGAAGATATTCGGGATCGATAGATTGTTCATAATCCCTTCCTCTTTTCCGGATCCGGGATAAGAGGGAATCGGTAGACGCCTGAAGGTACACAATCAAATCCGGTTTTTTCAGATAAGATGTCATTTCATAGAATATCTCCCGATAGCAATCCCAGTCCCGGTTGCTCATGTTCCCGAATTCATGAATACTTTTAGCAAAAATCATGGCGTCTTCATAGATAGTCCGGTCCTGAACAATAGTTTGCGTCAAATTTTGAATTTTCTTTTGGACTTTAAAGCGCTTGCCAAGAAAAAAGATTTGCAGGTGGAAGCTCCATTTTTTCATATCTGCATAAAAATCAGAGAGATAAGGGTTATCCACTACCACCTCAAAATGGGGTTCCCAGTCATAATAATCACATAGCATCCGGGTGAAGGTGGTTTTTCCAACACCGATATTTCCCGCAATTCCGATAAAAGAAGGTTTCACAGAATGTGTCCTCTTAATATGTCTCCATCTACAGAATCAATGTTCACATCATTCATCTCGTTCAGCTTTGCCTGATGTTTACCCGTGAGAGTTTGAATATAATATTCATTAAAACCTTTTGCACCCTTCTCGTTTTCCGATTCCCATAAAACACGGACTGTTTTTCCTTGAAACTGGGAGGCATAGAGAAAACGGAGCCGTTTGTCCAGTGCACGAAGAATCCGGCTTCGTCTGATTTTTTCACTTTCTGACACCTGATTTTTCATGATTGCTGCCGGTGTACCCTTTTTCGGTGAAAAACGGAAAATGTGGAGATAACTGAATTTTAGGGTTTCAATAAAACGATACGTCTCCTGAAAAAGAGCTTCTGTCTCACCGGGGAAACCGGTAATAATATCCGTTCCAATGGATGCCAGGGGGATTTTATCACGGATGTACGCCACCTTATGAGCAAATTCCTGACAGGTATATTTGCGGTTCATCGCCTTGAGGATAGGATCTGAACCCGCCTGAAGGGACAGATGAAAGTGTGGAGCTGTGATCCGTGAATCGGCAATATAATCAATCAAAGCATCTGTAAGAGTATTCATTTCGATAGATGATATCCGGATTCGTAAAAGTCCGTCGATCCTTTCCAGAGCCTGAATCAGATCCAGTAAATCATGGGACCCATCCCGGTAGGCTCCGATATCGATACCTGTGAGAACTATCTCTTTGTAGTGGTGCTCTGTAACCAGTTTTCTTGTCTCTTCTATTGCATCGTGAAAGGATCTGCTCACCGGCTTGCCCCGGGCATAAGGAATCACACAAAATGTGCAATAATTGGCACACCCTTCCTGAATCTTTACAAAGGCCCGGTTTCGGTTTCCTGTACTGCTGATAAAAATGTTTTCCGGGTAGATATCCTGATCTTCATCACTGATGCAGATCACCGGACTTTCAGGCAGGGACGGTAATTCATGCAGAAATTCGAAGATTCTGAATTTATCCCGGTTTCCCAAAATCAAATCCACACCCTCAATACGTGAAACGCTCTCTGCCGCCACCTGGGGCAGGCATCCGATGACGGCAATTTTTCCCTGAGGTGATGCTTTCACTGCCTGATAAATCGCACTACGGGTTTTTCTGTCTGCCTGGTTTGTCACGGTACATGAATTAATCACCGTCACATCTGCTATCTGCCTAAAAGGGACAACCTTCCACCCCTGCTCTGTAAAAGCGGTTCTCAAAGCGTCTGTTTCCGCCTGATTAAGTTTACATCCTAATGTATGGAATGATACGGTTTTCTGTGTCAAGAGATCATCCTGTCAGCGAATCTGAACCTGACTTTGGTCCCCGATGATAAAGCGGTGATTTGCAGGTATACCTTCGGTTTTTCGAATGACGGCAGACTTTCCCAAAATACTGCTCTCAATCCGGATATCCACATCCCGGATGGCAGCATCATCCATGAGAATCGAATATTCAATTTCAGAATTCAAAATTTCACATCCGTTCCCAATACAGGTATAGGGACCCAGGTAACTGTTTAGAATACGGCAATTTTTTCCAATATGCACAGGGCCCCGGATAATACTGTTTTCTACGACACTGCCTTCTGATAAAAAGACCTGTCCGGCCAGAACCGATTTGTCATCGGAATAACCGGAATGATGATTTTGAACATCCTGAAGAAGCATCCGGTTGGCTTCAAGCAGATCCTCGGGTTTGCCTGTATCTTTCCACCAGCCGGTGATTTCTGAGTATGTGACTTTCCGGTTGTGCTCGATCAGATATTGATGGGCATCTGAAATTTCCAGCTCGCCCCGGGGACTGGGTTGAATGGCATGAACGGCCTCATAAATTGATTCGTTATACAGATAAATGCCTGTTACAGCATAGTCGCTCTTTGGCTTTTCCGGTTTTTCTTCAATGGATATAATGCGCTTGTCGACAATTTGAGGGACACCAAAACGCTGGGGATCCCGAACTTTGGATAATACCAGATGACAATCTGATTTGTTTTCATGAAAGGCATTCAGAAATTGTTGTATCCCCCCTCTGAGAATATTATCCCCCAGGTAATACACAAAAGGTTCTCCCTTTAAAAAGGATTCTCCGGTAATCACCGCATGGGCGAGTCCCAGCGGCGCTTCCTGAGGAATATATGTCAGGCGCACACCAAACATCTTCCCATTTCCAAAGGCCTTTTCCAGGTCTTCAAAATCCGGATTGGTGATAATCCCGATCTCTTTTATCCCGGCTGAAGCCACGTATTCAATGGCATACTGCAACATAGGTTTATTCACCAGCGGAATGAGATGTTTGTTATGAACGTAGGTAATGGGACGCAGACGTGTCCCTTTGCCTCCTGCTGTGATCAGGGCTTTTCTGAGTTTCATGTCACATTCCTGTTTTGGGTTATCATCTCAATGGGAATCTTCATTGTGGGAATGGGAGGCCACTTGATGGAGTTTCATCTCTAATGCTTTGGGATGAATAATGCTCCCGTTTACTGCCGCTGCAAAATTGGTCAGGATACTGCCAAGATACACATGATGCCCTTCCGTATGACAGGCTGATTGGAAAAGAGCCGGTGATGTGGTCATCACATGAACGACTTTTGTAAAGATACCCAGGCCTTCCTTGAGTACTTTAAAGAAGGAAGAAGGATAAATTTCGCAACCCAGATCCAGAAAAATACCTGCCAATCCATTATTGATCAAGTCACTGTAGACCATGGTATCTGATGGCATAATCATCATCTGTACTGCAGGGTTCACCGGGTTATACCGCATAAGTTTCAGGCCGATTTGGAAATCCTCAAAACGTCCGGATCCCTGGGCTCCTGCCATAATTTTATGGACAGATTCATCAGTCAGAGAGTCTACCGGAAGGATCTGAGTCTCTTTTCCATCGATGGCCAGGGCTATCATTGGAGATACGGCTGTGAGGTTAATTTCATTATCTTTGATATAATCTGCTTTTTCATCGGGTTGATCAAAAAAGGCTTCCTGATCCGTCCGTTGATTTAAATATTCCAACACTTCTGTATCTGCTTCAAACAGAATATAATCGTATCCGAAGGATGCAAGGACATTGGCCAGATTGAAACGTTCATGAAGAGGGAGTTCAGCCAGCCCTTCACCGGAAAATTCCAGGACACATTTGTGGTTATCGGGTAATTCATAATTTTTCAGTATATGCAAACCGATATCGGTCCCCGTCACCCAATTTCCCAGAGTTCCACTGAAACGGAAACGGGCACTGGGAGGTACCTGAATCCATAACTCACCGGTGGCAAGGGAGAGAGCCATTTCGTGGTCTGACGCAAGGACAGGAAAAGCGCCCATGACACCCAATTCGGCGAAATGGGGCTCTGCAGATACAGTAAGCAACCCGGGAACAATGTGTCCCTGATTTATCACCACATTGGAAGGACACCCGCTGCGCCCCAATTCATAATAGGTTTGAATCCGGTGGTGATGAACAAACTCCTGGAAATGGGAGGTATCACGGGATTGGTGAACCGATTCGATGGGTGAAGCATTATTCACCAAAATGACTTTATCCGGGCAAGGTACGGTTTTCATCCCGCTTTGATAAAATTTCTGGATAACGCTGTTGATACTATCATTGGAAGCCAGTAGCAATTCAGGTTGAATGCGGATCAAATCTCCGGCATGCTGATCAGTATGACCGGTTTTTCTGGATAATATTTTCTGTATCAGTGTCTGTGGCATGTATGAATCCTCCTTGGGTTTAAAGTACCGATATTTTAAATGTAAATCAATCAGAGTTGAGAGTGGAGAGTTGAGAGTTGAGAGTTGGAGTTATGAGTGGAGAGTTGTGTCCTGACGAAGAGTTTTTAGTTGGAATTCATCCCAGACTCGTGTACACTCAGCCAAAAAGGAGGCTTCATGAAAGTTTTGGAATTCATACAAAACATGCTGAATGATATTTTTCCCGAAGGGGAATATGACGGATCTGCCACGTTTCAGGATCTGATTGATGGTGATATAGACGAACTATCGTTGACACATATTCTTTATGCCATTGAGTTGGAATACAAAATCAATCTTCCCGAAACACTGACAGACAATCCGGATATGGTTCTCAATGATTTCGCGAAGGAAGTCGAAAAACTGTCCCCTTCGGAAGATCCCATGTTCGTGTACAATCTATTAAAAACCATTTCAGACGAGATTGCTGCCTGTTATTTTGATGAAGATTTTACGGAAGAATAATCAATTATTTTTCTATCTGTGATTTCATAAAAAGACTCATCTTTATTTCATCCCGTACTTTCATAGGACCGAAACCGGGTCTTGAAAGGTTAAAGTCTGACATGAGAATGATAAAATCAGCCCGGGCTATCCAATTATCTCCATCCTGGCTGATCTCTCCCTGAATTGTATAGGGTTTTGATATACCCTGCACGGTCAATACACCCTCCAGGGTAAAGGGACCTTCACGGGGTTCTGTCAGATTGCTTACCGCATGATAGTTAATCCTGGGGAACTCATCCTTCAGCAAGACTCCGGAAAACATATGCTCATCCCTGCGTTCGTGTTCTGTGGTAATACCTTCGACTGGAATGGTAACCCGAAGTGTTCGTTGATTATCAGCATCTACCGAATCCACAAACACCTGAAAACGGGTAATAACAACAGGGAATTCATGGGTCGGCGTAGAAGCGCTCCCCTTCACCCACCCGACAGATTCGTTCATGATATACTCACTCGCATCTGCCAGAGTTCTTAAAAACAGAAAAACCATCAGAATTATTTTTATGTATTTCATGTCATATCCCTTTATAGATTAAAAACTAAGAGCTTTTCATAAAAACAAAGTTACAAAAACATAATATGAGAATTAAATCACCGTATCCTTATGAAACTTTTCCTGTTTCCGGGGAAAATCCGTCCTGTAATGGAGTCCGCGGCTTTCTTCCCGGCTCAGGGCAGACCGGGTAATCAGATAAGCGATAGTGGTCATATTCCGCAATTCCAGAAGTCCTTTGGACACACGGGTCCGTTTATAATAATCTTCAATTTCATCATACAGTAAATTGATCCGACGCATGGCCCGGATCAGATGATTTTTTGAACGGACAATCCCCACATAATCCCACATTATGGTTTGAATTTCAATGCGATTGTGTCTGAGTACTCCCCATTCCTCATCATTTTCCACACCTGAGTCATCCCAGTCGGGAATCGTTACTTTAAATTGGGGACCGGGTTTTTGCAATACTTTCATGGCAGCACGATGACTGAAGACGACAGCTTCCAGCAGGCTGTTGGATGCAAGCCGGTTGGCTCCGTGAACGCCGGTATGGGCATTTTCTCCGCTGGCCAGAAGATTATGCATCGAGGTTTGTCCGTTCAGATTGGTCATTATTCCGCCGCAAACATAGTGCGCCGCCGGTACCACAGGAATCATGTTACGTGTGATGTCCAGATCCAGATACTTTTTGCAGTGCCGGTAAATATTGGGGAATCTGTTTTTTACGTCGGTTGCCGGGAGTCCGGTCATATCCAGAAACACACATTTCTCCCCGCTTTGTTTCATTTCACTGTCAATGGCACGGGCGACAATATCCCGTGGAGCCAGCTCTTTTGCTTCATCGTATTTGGTCATAAACCGTTCGCCCCGGCCATTTCTCAAGATGCCTCCAAAACCGCGCAAGGCCTCGGAGATCAGAAACGGCTCATGCTCCGGATCATAGAGTGCCGTAGGATGAAACTGGATAAATTCCATGTTGGCAATTTTCGTCCCTGCCCGGTACGCCATGGCAATGCCATCACCTGTAGCAATTTCAGGATTCGTTGTATGCAGGTAAACCCTGGATGCCCCTCCTCCTGCCATCAATATATAATCTGCCCTGAAAGCTTCCACTTCACAGGTCACATTATTGAGGGCATATACGCCAAAACACACATTAAAAGCAAACTGAAGATTATCCAAAACCTGATGTTCGGTAATCAGGTCAATAGCCGTATAATTCTCGAATATTTGGACATTTGGGTGATTGACGGCTTTATCCAGAAGGGTTTTTTCGATTTCGTCTCCCGTCATATCTGATGCATGAAGGATTCGTTTTACCCGGTGTCCGCCCTCACGGGCAAGATCCAGATTTTTTGCATCATCTCGTGAAAATTTCACTCCCCATGAGACCAAATCTTTAATCCTGTCAGGACCTTCATTTACAAGAATCCGCACAGCATCTTCATGGCACAGATCGGCACCGGCTTTTAAAGTATCCCTGAAATGGTATTCAAATTGATCATCTTCCGATGTGACGGCAGCGATGCCACCCTGGGCATACCGGGTATTACTTTCTCCCGCCGTTTTTTTTGTTAAAATGGCCACGGTTCCGTGGTCTGCAACTTTCAAAGCAAAGGTCAATCCGGCAATACCACTGCCGATGACAAGATAATCTGTTTTAATGCGCTTCAAACCAACTGTCTCCTATGCCAATGTCCACTTTCAAAGGAACATCCAATTCCATTGCCGATTCCATATCTTTTTTCACCAGATCGCAGAGTACATCCTCTTCGTCAGGTGCCGTTTCAAACACGAGTTCATCATGGACCTGTAAAATCATCCTGGATTTTAACGTCTTCTTTTGCATATCGGCATCAACCCGGATCATGGCCAGTTTAATCAGATCCGCAGCCGTTCCCTGGACAGGCATATTGATGGCCATCCGTTCTGCAGCATCCCGAAGGTTCCGGTTTTCACTCCGGATATCCGGCACCTGACGGTACCGCCCCAGCAAGGTGCGGACCATCCCCGTCTCAGCCGCTTCTTTCTTGATGTTTTCCACATATTTTTCCACACCGGGATATGTATCAAAATAGGCTTTGATCAGGGCTGCCGCATCCTGTCGGCTCATATCCAGTTCATTGGACATTCTGAAAGGACCTGCTCCATACATGATGCCGAAATTCACAACTTTAGCCTTCCGCCGCATGTCTTCTGTGATCTCTTTTTCCGATACGCCAAAAACCAGAGCAGCTGTACGGGCATGGACATCGGCATCCTCCAAAAAAGCCTGAATCAATCTTTCATCCCCTGAAAGATGGGCCATGATGCGTAATTCCACCTGGCTGTAATCCGCTGACAGAATCTTCCAGCCCTTATCCTGAGCAATAAAAGCCTTTCGAATCCGCCGTCCCAAAGGAGTCCGAATGGGGATATTTTGGAAATTCGGGTCCGTACTGCTCAACCGGCCTGTTGCCGCGACAGTCTGGTTAAATGACGTGTGTACCCGTCCGGTCCTTGGATTAACCTGCTTCGGCAGTGTTTCAATATAGGTGGATTGTAATTTGCTGAGGGTCCGGTACTCCAAAAGATGCTTTGCTATGGGATACTCTTTCTTCAGCGTTTCCAATACGGTCACATCTGTCGAATATCCGGTTTTCGTCTTCTTTACCACCGGATATTTTAACTTTTCAAAAAGAATATATCCCAGCTGTTTGGGAGAATTTAGATTGAATCGCTCTCCCGCCAGATCGTAAATTTTTTCTGTAATTTTTGACAGCTCGTCACGGACCTCTCCCTCCATGTTTTTTAAAAATTCCACATCCAGATATACCCCGTTATCTTCCATACGGGTCAGGACATGAACGAGGGGAATTTCAATATCATGAAAAATTTTATCCAGTTTCTCCTTGTGGATCTTTTCTTCCAGAATCTTATACAATTTCCAGGTGATATCCGCATCCTCGGCGGCGTAAAAACCGGCTTTTTCCAGGGAGACTTTATCCATGGTGATTTGTTTGGACTTTTTGTCTCCGATGAGTTCTTCTATAGACTGCATTTTGTAATTGAGATACCGTTGCGCCAAATGATCCAGTTTATATGAAGTCATATCAGGATTCAGAAGATATTCCGCAATCATGGTATCAAAGAGGGGGCCTTTCCCTTCTACTCCATATTTTTTAAGAACCAGCAAATCATATTTTATATTATGCCCTACCTTCAACACATTATCATTTTCCAACAGGGGTTTCAATTGGCTCAGGACATAAACCACATCATCCTGTGTATCAAAAAGTTCGTTTTCTTTATTCAGAAACCTTAAGGGAATATACACTGCCTGACCGGCTTGATAACTCAGTGAAACCCCTACCAGGTTTGCCCGGTTGGCATCAATATGATCCGTTTCCGTGTCGAAGGCAAAAGCCTTTTCACCAGAGATTTTTTGGATAAAATCGTCCAGAGATTTTCGTGTATCCAATACCCGGTAATTTTGTTCTACATCTTCATGGGATTCACCCAACTGCAATTCGTTGATCAGGGCATAAAACTCCATTTTTTCCAGTGTTTTACGTAATGCATCTTCATTGAATCCGGTAAACTGAAAGGTATCAAGGTCCAATTCCACCGGAACGTCTGTTTTGATGGTCACCAATTCCCGGCTTAAAAGGCCGGATTCCCTGTGTTCTTCAATGCCTTTTCGGATTCGGGCATTACTTTCTTCCTGACCTTTTTCCAGAACAAGATCAAAAGAACCATATTTTTTAATAAGCTTTACGGCTGTTTTTTCACCAATTCCCGGAATACCTGGAATGTTATCAGAGGAATCCCCCATGAGCGAAAGGAGATCCACAATCCGCTCCGGCCCAACATCCCATTTTTTTTTCACTTCATCACAGGTATACACCACCAAATCCTTATTGCCCACAGCCGGTGAATAGAGAAAGATATGATCATTCACCAATTGCATAAAATCCTTATCTCCCGATACCATATAGGTGTCCAGTCCCTTCTCCTGCGCCTGAACAGCCAGGGTGCCAATGACATCATCGGCCTCAAATCCGGATTTCACAAAAACGGGAATATTCATGGCTTCCATAATCTCCCGGATCCAGGGAATCTGTGGACGCATTTCAAAAGGCATTTTTTCCCGTGTCGCCTTGTATTCGGGATATTTTTCATGTCTGAATGTTTTTTCTTTGGCATCGAAAACGACGGCCAGATACTCCGGTTTTTCATCCCTGATAAGTTTAAGAACTGACTTCGTAAAGCCATACGCCGCACTGACATGCCTACCGTCGCTGGTTAGCAGTGGATTGCGGATAAAAGCAAAATGTGCTCTGTATGCCAACGCCATTCCATCAATCAGGAAGAGACGTTTTTGGGGTGTCATGAAAATACTCCTGTCAGCTTAAAGATTAAGTCCGGACATTTTCGGACAATTCCCTGTCCACAAAGGAGGTATATAATCCCGAAACGGCCGTCCGGCTCATGGTACCATCCAATTCTGGTGTCAGCCATCCTTTATCCATGGCTTCATAAATACCCCTGCGCAATACCCGTGCCGGTATCACCATATCCAGAAGGTCATATAACATGGCCAGGGCATGGTACACATTCAGGGGAGAGCGATAATTCAGAACACCTTTGTAGAATTCAGTGATATTCTCAATATAAAATTTATTCTCATCGGTCATCAGGGCGTAACAGGAAAAGAAACCTTTATTCAGAAGCATATTCAGGGAATAGAATAGCATGTCACCCAATGGATCCGGGGCAAAGATCCACCGGAATTTTTTAGGTGTTTCCGTAAAAGATTTCCAGAATTCCTGAACTGTGAGAATCAGCGAAGGCATTTTGGATTCTTTGGCTAATGTATCAAACAGCACCGCCCATTTTTTAAAGATGCTGCTTTTTATGGCAACCGGCAGCACCATCACAACATCCTCGGCATGTTTTTTTTCCGCCAGTTCAAAAAAACACGAAAGAACTTTTTTCATATAGGATACCGGATAGAAACTCTGATCAGAAATCACTTCAAAGTCCCTGTCAGGATAATGGGTATCCCGGTTTAAACTTACAGGACGGAGGCGCGTTTCACGGCACAGATACAGTCGGACATCGGGGACTTGTATGCCTTTCAGGGAAGATGTACTCTCATGGTACATGATTACCGGCCGTATGGCCAGATCATAATTCATGGCATGAAATAGTCTGAGACGGATCCGGCCGCTGTTTTTCATCCTTTTATCATCCATCTGGTCTGTGAATACAGCTTTATAGGTCCGGACCGATTTTTGAAAAAATTCTTCCGTCAGAAGAGATGTTGTGGTATCAATATTTTTTTTCTGATCTGTATAAAATTCGACCGTGACTTTTGTTTTAAAATAAGCATTGACAATATCCGTCAACGAGAGGATTTCCTCTTTGAAGGCTGAATGATTCCCCTGGTAGGAAAATGAAGCAACGTTCATAAAACCACTTAATATGTTACATCAAACACAGGATCCGTAAGTTGGTAATCCCCGAATCCGGTGTAATCCATAAAGACAAATTGTCTGTTCAGATTATGATAATACCAGATGATATAAGGTTTCGTTGACAGATCAAAGGTGTGTTGTTCCACGTCATCAGGCTCGCCAAAAATTGTATATATCATGCCGCGGTCACTTTCCCACCCATCGAGAAACCCGGAAAATTGTTGATTGGCCAGCTCGATTCTATGAAAATATTCATTCATCAATTCATTGTTTCGTGTGGTGGGAGACGGGTCATTTCGTTTCCAATAATCCTGAAAAAGCTTTTTCTGTTCATCTCCGGTGGTATTCAGCATTTTCTGGTACTCATCAGCCTGAATAAAATTGGTCATACGTAAATAGCGCATCTGACGCACAGCCAGATCCAGATCATGAATCAGGGTGGACATATCCTCCCAGCGTATTTGAAACCGGGTGGAACGCCTGATTTCTTCATCATCAATCATGGCTGACAATTCAAGTGTATATGTTTTATATCCCAGTTCATCAATGGAGACGGGAAAGGCATAATCGCGGGGACTCTTTTTCAGGTTGACAAAGAAATATCCTTCACGGATTTTTTTTCCATCGTCAAAAATCCGGAAAGTAAATTTTTCTTTTCCTTCTTTTCCGGCGGCAGAAAAAATAAACCGGATATACCGGACCGGGGGATTTTGGGTACTATCCACGTGGATGGGTTCATCGGCCGGGAAAACCTCACCCAGGGACCATGCCATATCCTTGAACAAAGATAATTCAGCAGTAAACTCCTTCTTCCCTTTTCGCTGAGTGAATATATCTGCCACATAGACTACAACTTCCATATCCTCTGTGTTTAAATCATAGGTTTTTTTTAATTCCGTGAATTGATTTGATGCTATGGATTTATCATAGGAACGGGTTGTGATGGTTTCAAACCAGGTATCGCCGGCAATTTTTTTGCCGTCATGTAAAATCGAAATGGTTACATCCAGTCTTGCTTCAAAATCTTCACCGCTTTTCTTAAAAAGAATCGATTTATTGGGGACCTTGATGGTCATTTCAAGCTGTCCGTATCCCGCTTTATCCGAAGGTCTTATTCTATGATCCACCTGAAAACGAATGGGTTCTTCGTCTCGGTTTGCAGCGAAAAGAACAGAGGCTCCTGCAAGTAAAATTAGTAGCAGTATTTTATTTATATATTTCATAGCGGGTTAATCCCTGGTCTGTTCCAATATATAAGATATTATCGGATATTTCCAATGTCTGTATTGTATTGCTGCAAAGGCCTTCCTCCTGTGTAAGGTGTGCTGTTTGTTCTGTTTTGAGATTGTACGAGAAAAGTCCCTGATTCGTTCCGACCCATACATTCGATGTATCACAGGCAATATCGGTAATCCGGATTCCCCGCCTTAAGCCGGTAACAGGCAACGTGCGGACCGATTCCAGCCGGGGATCGGATTCCATAATGAATACATCATCACACCAGTAAATATGTTTCCCATTCTCAGTTAAATGGTTCACACCATACCGGATATTGATGAAATTCTTTCTGAAATTCAGATGATTGGTATCAGAAACCTCATAGACCATAATGCCTGAATAGGATCCAAGGTATAAATAATTCTTTATTTGAAGACCGGTTTGAATTTTAATGGGAATATCCTGAACCGGGCGGATATACAACTCTTTCAAATCAATCTCAAAAACACCGGTTTCGGCTAAAATCCAACCTGTACGGCCCTGTTGAACCACGTCATGGACGGTATTGATAAGTCCTACCCCAGGTGTGATGGTTTGAAAATTATCGTCACCAGGGCCGGATACAATGATTGAATGATCTGTGATGACAAGGAGAGTATCGTGGTATTGCATAAATCCCCGGACGGACTGATTGCCCAACACAGCCACATCATCATCATCGATCCACTGAAACACCTGGAACTCCTCACGGGTTTCAGTCCAACCGTTCCGGTCATCCAATCCCTTGTAATCAATTCCATGACCTATAAATACCTGATCTCCGCTGGCAAAACACCGGGTCACGTTGTCGTTTAACAAACCATAGGGCTGATGTTCAACAATTCTGACCGTTTTGTCACCGCTGTATAGTCCATTTCCCAGTGTACCCATCCACAGATTTTGGGAATTTCCGTATACTGAAAATGCGATGGGATATTTTACGAAAGGGCTTTTCACAACTGAACCCTCTGTGTCAATAAAATATTCTCCGGTAAACTGCACCTGATATAAATCCATCTCAATACCCGAGACAGACCAGTTAATTTTCATATCTTGAACATGGATTTTTTTGATAGAATTTCCTGTGTAGGGATCCAATTCCACAATTCCGTCGTATGTATCGGCAAAAAGCCTGTTTCCATCACTTCCAATCCGTTTACAGTATCCCTGAAAATCAATTTTCTCCCATTGAAAGGCTGCATCCCCATATAAGACATACAGGTCTTTGTTCACAGCAGCCCACAGATAACCTGTAGCCCGGTGATAATAGATAGTCCGGATATCAGTGTCCGGAAGCCCCATAGGGCGGTTCATCGGTTTTTGCCATTGACGGAAAAGATGGGAATAGACAATCACTCCGTTATTCGTAGCAAAATACGTCCTGTCATCTGATTGTGACATGGAATATAAATAACGAAAAGAGTGATAATTGGTCATTTTTTCTGAATAATGGGGACTGACAGCATAGAGTGGAGAGATCAGTATCCACAGCAGGAATAGTGTCAGGATATTTATACGTTTCATCAAAGCCTCATCAGGAAAGGTAAGGAAACATTCTATACGAATTAAAGAAAATTATGGCTCATTTCTTTCAGGGCATCAAGTGTAATGGGAATAATACCCACTTCTTCACACACTTTGCCGGCGGCAAGATTTGCCATCACGGTGCTGACCCTAAGAGAATACCCGGCCGAGGAAAAAAGGGCAACTGTAGAAATAACCGTATCTCCGGCACCGGTCACATCATGAATTTTCCGAGCCCGGGTAGGGATTTTCAAACAGGTGTCCGATGTTTCCAACAGAACCATCCCATCTTCGCCCAGCGTGATTAGAACATTCTCAGCTTTTAATATTCTGCGAATTTCCCGTGCTGCAAGACAGGCATCATCCGGTGAATTAATTTTGATGTGGAGCAGATCCTCTGCTTCTTTCCGATTGGGTTTAAACAAGAAAACCTGATGATAGAGCCGGTAGTTTTCAAATTTGGGATCGATAAATACCGGAATTTTGAATTTCTTACAGATGGGCAACACACTTTTAATCAGTCCGGGGGATAACACACCCTTGTTATAATCCTGAAGAATCACGGCATTCAGAGAATCCGCCTGCTCCTGAAACCTGCGGGTTAAATCTTGGCATACCTTCTCGTGAATCCATGTTTTTTCTTCATGATCCATCCGAAGCAACTGTTGTCCATCACTCAGGACACGTGTCTTGGTGGTTGTGGGCCGGTCATTTACGGTTACCAATCCGTCGGTATTGACATGATCTTCAGCAAAGAGCCCCTTCAGTTCTTCTCCCTGCTGATCTTGTCCCATAATGCCGAAAATAGAACAGGACGCTCCCAGGGACCGGATATTCCGGCAAACATTGGCAGCACCGCCTGGTTTTATGACAGATGACCGGATATCCACGATGGGCACCGGCGCTTCGGGGGAAATCCGTGAGACTTTACCTTCATGATACACATCCAGCATCACATCCCCAATCACACCGATACGGAGCTTGCTGAAACGCTTCTCAGCATCTTTAAAATCCACGTGTCTGATCAGGTCAATCAACGAGGCATTCTCCGTCCATCTCGAGAGGTTTCGGCACATCCAGCCATTTCAGCATGGTCGGCGCGATATCCGCCAATTTACCGTCTTTTTTGAATGTATAAGATTGAATCTCCGGTTCCACAATCATAAAGGGGACTTTGTTCATGGAGTGCTGGGTGTGAGGTTGTTTGTTTTTGGCGTCCCACATCTCTTCGCAATTTCCATGATCGGCTGTCACAAAAACGGTCCCCCCCTTTTCATTAAAAAGGTTGATAATTTCGCCGATGCGTGTATCCAGGTATTCCATGGCTTTTATTGCCGCTTCCAGCACGCCGGTATGGCCAACCATATCCCCATTGGCATAGTTTAGAATAATCACATCGTAAGTATCACTTGTAATGGCTTCAATTAGTTTATCGCTGACTTCTGGTGCACTCATTTCCGGTTTCAGGTCGTAGGTTGCCACCTTGGGAGAAGGCACCAGAATCCGTTCCTCGCCTTCAAATTGTTTTTCCTCACCACCATTGAAAAAGTAGGTCACATGGGCATATTTCTCAGTTTCCGCAATGCGAAGCTGTTTCATTCCGGCCTTGCTCACCACTTCCCCGAAGATATTGTAAAGCTTTTGTTTGTCGAAAAGAACAGGATAGGGAAATTCAGCCTGATACCGGGTCATGGTCACATAATTCAATCCCAGTTTGCGTGTCCGGAATTCTGAAAAATCAGGATCATTCAATGCAATGGCGATTTCACGCATCCTGTCCGCCCTGAAATTATAGGTTAGTACCGTATCCCCGGGAATAATCAATCCATTATAACCCGGATTTTTTACCACAGCCGGATCCATAAATTCATCAGTGATTTTTTCTTTATATTTCTTTTCCATATATGCGACGGGATCCTGCACATGTTCACCCACTCCTTCAGTCAGCATCCGGTAAGCTTTTTCAATTCGCTCCCACCGTTTATCCCGGTCCATCCCGTAATACCGCCCGATAATGGTAGATAATTTGCCGATTTTATGCTCTTTCATAAAATCAAGCAGATCCCGAATATAGTTTACTCCACTGTTGGGAGGTGTATCCCGGCCATCCATCAGGGCATGGACATACACTTCTTTAAGACCGTCTTTTTTAAGTTCCAGTATGATATTTTTCAGATGGGAAATCTGGGAATGAACTCCCGCATCCGAAAGGAGTCCCATAAGATGAAAACGACTTGTCCGTGATTTACATACATTCACACATTTCCGGTATACGGGATTGTCTCTGAAAGTCTCCTTTTCTAAAGATTCATCTATACGAACCAAATCCTGTTTGACAATCCGGCCGGCACCAATATTTAAATGCCCCACTTCTGAATTGCCCATCACACCGTCCGGAAGCCCCACAGCTTTTCCGTTACATGTCAGGGATGTCCAGGGTCTTTCCTTAAACAACTTGTTTAAATTTGGTGTATCTGCAAGTTTTGTGGCATTGTTCTCTTTTTCTTCCCGGAGTCCGTAACCATCCAGGATCATGAGTAATACTTTATTTGGCATGTTTTCTCCTTGTATAAATAGATAAAAATGTAATGCTTTTAAGTGGGAAAATCAACGTACAAGGGAAAAGCTTATCCTGGCTCACAGACTTCTATCAGATTTTACGGCGTGATACAGATGACACACACCACCGCTCATGGAAATGGCATCAGACACAATGAAACCGGAGTCTTTCAAAAATTTTGCGAACACAACCGGAGACGGAAATCGATCCACCGAATCAGGCAGATAGGCATACGCCCGGGGATGTCGTGAGACTCTCTTCCCAATCCGGGGGAGAATGTGATGAAAATAAAACCGGAAAATGGTTTGCCACAGGCCTTTTGGGGGAACGGAAAATTCCAGGATATACAGATTACCTTTTGGTTCAAGCACCCGGTACAATTCCTTGATTCCCAAGGCAAGATTTTCCAGATTTCTCACTCCAAAAGCCACCAGGGCATGTTGGAACATGTCATCTTCAAAGGGGAGTGCTTCCAGATCTCCCAGGCAAAAGTGTACCCGCTTGTCTTGGATACTTGCATTGGCGATGTGAAGCATCTTCGGGGATAAATCAATTCCTGTCAGTTGAAATGGGATATGAGGATGCCTTTTAAGGATAAGCCGGGTCAGGGCACCGGTTCCACAAGCGGCATCGAGTATGGATTCGTGTGCCTTGATATCCATGCTATCTACAAGGCGTTTTCTCCAGACATGATCCAGACCCAAACTGAGGAAACGGTTGAGAAAATCATACATCGGCGAGATGGAATCGAAAAGAGATCTGATTTTATCCTTTTCAGGACCGCTTGGAATTGTCATCGTCAGGGTCAGACCATCGGGGATAGAGTTTATGGGAAATTTTCAGGCTGTCCATGATTTTACCACTGATATAGGCTTTGATATCGTTCAGGCTTTCAGGATAGGTATAAAAAGCGGGGACAGGCGGTAGAATTATGGCACCTGCTTTTCCGGCTTGTAGCATATTTTGAAGGTGAATGGAATTCAGGGGCGTTTCCCGGGGGACAAGAATAAGGGTTCTCCGTTCCTTGAGCATCACATCTGCAGCCCGTTCGATAAGGGAATATGAATATCCGTTTGCCACGGCTGAGAGCGTTTTCATGGAGCATGGAACAATCACCATCGCATGGGCAACTCCTGATCCACTGGCAAAAGGCGCAGAAAAATCGCCGGGATCCCAGATACGGATGGAATGATATTCAGAAAAATAGTCATGGAGTGAATGATTTTTCGGTATCCTCATTTCCTGACGGAAAACCTTTTCCCCCATGGAAGAGAAAATAACATGGATTTCCGGAATCACGGGTGCCAGTTGGCGGATGAGATGGTCAGCCATTGGAGCGCCTGTGGCGCCTGTTACCGCTACAATGATTTTTTCAGGCCCTTTCATGATAGAAAAATACGATCCAATAAGACAAATCCAAAGTACAATAGGGAAATCATACCATTCATATTAAAAAAGGCCTTGGCGATATTGTCGTGGCTTCTATAAACCAGATGATGTTCATAAATGATGAATATGCTTATGATACCTGTCCCGGTCCACAGAATCCATCCTGCAGGATACAGAATATGGAGAATGACCAGAAAGAGCACCATGAAGGTATGACAGAGCCGGCTGATCACGATCGCTGTATGGAGGTTCATATCTGCCGGAATGGAGTGCACGCCATGCTGTCTGTCAAAATCCACATCCTGAATGGCATATAGAATGTCAAAACCGGCAGTCCACACACCCACGGCAGCACTCAGCAGGATCGGGACAATATGCAAACCACCTGTAAGCCCCAGCCAGACGCCTGATGGAGCAATCCCAAGAGAAAGACCCAGCACAAAATGAGTCCCTGCCCACACCCTTTTCAGGAAGCTGTATCCCATCAAAACGGCCAGGACCGGAAAAGCAAGCCAGAAGCAGATTCTGTTCAGCATGGCGGCGGAAAAGAGAAAAATCAGGGCAGATACAGAAACAAACACAAGGACAGCCCCCGGTGAAATCACCCCGGCAGGCAGTTCTCTTGTCCGTGTCCTGGGATTAAGGGCATCCAACTGCCGGTCCGCCAGCCTGTTAAAACCCATGGCAGCACTTCGGGCAGAAACCATGGCTATCAGAATCCAAAGAAGTTTTATAAGCCATACGTCAGGCGGGATAGAAAACATATCTACGGCAAAGGTAAAGGATGCCATGGCAAATGGAAGGGCAAATAAGGAGTGAGAGAATTTGATCATCCGACCGTAATCAAGAATTCTCATGGCGGGTCCGCAGATACGCTTCATAACCTTTTTTTCTCAACAGGCAGGCAGGACAATTTCCACATCCATAACCCCAGGCATGACGTGTGGAATGATCTCCATGGTAACAGGTATGGGTCTTTTCCACTATGGTTTGCATAACCCCCAATTCGTCCGACAATGCCCAGATCTCTTTTTTTGACAAATGCTGAAGGGGTGTTGTGATTCGGATGGGATAATCAAGTCCTTCACGAAGTGCCGATTCCATGAGATGAATAAAGGAAGCCCGGCAATCAGGATATCCCGAAAAGTCTTCATCATTAACACCTACGATGACGCTGTCAAAATTGAGTCTGTACGCAAGGGAAGCCGCCAGGGTAAGAAAGACAATATTCCGCCCGGGAACAAAGGTATTTAGCACGCCTTTGTTTGTCATCTGAATATCCGTTTCTTCAATCATGGCCGTTCCACCTATCTGTTGAAAGGCAGGAACATCCAGAACATGCAGGGGAATCTTGTTTTCCTCACAAAGAAAGCGGGCACACTCCCACTCGATTTTGTGGCGTTGTTCATAGTTAAAAAACACTGCCTCTGTTTGTTTCGCATGTCGAAGCGACCAAAACAGGCAGGTTGATGAATCCTGTCCACCGGATAATAGAACAAGGGCTTTCATGGTATATCCAAATATTTATGCAGTTGAACGCTTAAACGCCATTTGGGATGATGTAATACATAATCAAGACAATAGCGGAGATTTTCATGATCAATTTTTTGAGGATTATTTAGGGGTGGGTTTACAGGACTGACAAAATAATGATCAGCCCTGATACCAAAATCACGGGGGATATCCCCTTTTTTAAGCAAAACTCGCAATTCATTGCATTCCCTGATGACGGGTTTATCTGTTTTGGGTGAAACAGCAACCCAGTCAAAGATGTTTTCCGGTATAGGAAAGGTCCCATTGGTTTCCAGATGGATCCTGAAATGGGCAGATTGAAGACTTTTCAGCAGGGGTTTCAACGGATGAATCAGCGGTTCACCACCTGTCAGAACAACAGTCCGGGCTGGCCAGGATTCCAGTCGTCCGAGTATTTCATCAATTATAAGCATTTCTTTCATGGAATAATCCGTATCACAAAAATCACAGGCCAGATTACATCCGGCAAAACGGATAAATGTCACCGGCAGACCTGTCCAGAAACCTTCTCCCTGAATGCTTGAAAATATATCGTTTACAGGGTAAGCACGGCTTTGCTTGTTGGTGTTTCCCATAAGATGATTTTAGAAATATCCAAATTCCGTGCCTGGAGTCGACGGGCAATCCAGGCACACAAATTTTCGGCTGTTGTTTCAAAAGGAAGCATCACGGCACGGAATTTTCCGGATAAAGCATCCACCAGGGTTACATCCTTTTCGTAGATGGCCACGCTGTGATCGAGGATATCCACGATCTCTTCCTTTACGATGTGTTTTAAATCTCCGAAATCCATGACAAAACCATGCTTATCCGGTACTCCCCGAACATAGACTTCCAATGTGTAGGTATGGCCGTGGAGATGCCGGCATTTTCCCTGATGAAAGGAAAGGCGGTGTGTCATGTCAAAATGAAATGTTTTTGATATTTCAAAGAGTTGTGTCATGTCATTTTAAAAGTAATATGTGTCCTTGCAATGGTTTTGAACTGATAGTCAGTGAATATCCTTCCAGTGTCACATGATCTGAGCCATAGAGTGACTGGACCTGTTGCAGCTTGAGTTGAGGTGGCAGATCGATAGTGATCATCCCTTCTGAATCACTGCGATAATTTACGACAAGGAGTGTCTCCTGCAAATCTCTTCGGATGTACGCATAGGTTACGGGATCGGCTTTCACCGTATACAAAACCCCATACCGGAGTGCTGAATGTGTGTTCCGGATATCTATCAGTCTGGATATCTGCATGCGGAGTTCTTTTTCCACCTCTTTCACATTTTTACCCCAGCGCATCATCCTTCGGTTGTCAGGATCTGCCGCACCTGTCATCCCAATTTCATCTCCATAATAGATAATAGGAATCCCAGGGGTTGTCAGGAGGTAGTTCATATACAGATTAATGAGTTTGTATGTACGGGAATGATCGACTTGTATATTCCGTTCCCATCCTGCTTCAGCGGCATTTTCATCCCAGCGGAGATCACCATCCGCATAGGCGGCAAAGCGCGGCTGATCATGGCTGTCCATCATATTGGCCATCACATGCAGCTGACCATAATATTCCAGGGTTCGCTTCATCTCCCTGTCCAGATTTTTAAAATCGGAAGAATCGGTGACAAAAGCCATGCGAGCAGGCCAATAGAGATTAAAATTAAACTGGGCATTCAGTTGGCCGTTTGTCACATAAGAACTGACCAGATTATAATCGCCGAAGGTTTCACCAATCTGATAAAAATCCCGGGAAGGAAAATTTTGACGGATTTTACGGGTCAATTCACGCCAGAACTCATTGGGAACGTGTTTAACGGCATCGTGACGGAATCCATCGAATTGGTAATTTTCTAGCCACCAGACAGCATCATTGGTAACGGTTTCGAGCGCTTCCGGTGATCCTTCGAAATCGTAACTGGGGATATAGGGATCAAACCATGTTGTGAGCCGGTGTTCATCCCACAGACGCAGGTTTTGGCGACCATCCGGCAATTCCAGCTGTCCGAACCAGTCCCGGTGCTCCTGAAAATAGGGATGTTCCTGATGGACATGATTGGAGACAAAATCTTTGAGGACCCAGAGCCCGTTTTTATGGGCTTTTTGTATCAGTTCTTTCAGCAATTCATTGGTACCGAAGCGGGGTTCCACATTCCGGGGATGAACCGGCCAGTACCCATGATAACCCGTAAACCAACGATGGGGTTCCGGTGTTTCACGAAAAGCCTTATCGGTCGTTTCCTGAATCGGGGATATCCAAAGGGTATTCACCCCTAAGCGGTTAAAATACCCGTCACCAATTTTTTCCATGAGACCCGCTAAATCACCACCCTGAAAATTTGCACGATCAGCCAGTTGGGGATGTTCTACCGGATCGTCATTTTCCGGATCCCCGTTATAAAATCGGTCCACCATAAGTGAATAAATGATGGCATCATTCCAGACAAGTCTTTCATTCTTTAAAGGCAGGGGGTCCCCATCCTTTAAATAGAATTCAACTATATTGCTTCTCACATGACTATTTGTCAGCACACACCGCACACGGTGGAGTCCTTCCAGTGTAATATCCCGCGGATTCAGGCTGACAATCACCTTATTGGCATCATCGAGGACCATCACATTTTTTTCGGAGATACGGTGGTTATCATAAAGAGCGATGATATGGGTTTTATTGAGAGGATCCTGGAAATCCCCCCGTTCAATCATAAAGTGCAAATCTATACGGCCGTTTTCTCTGGGACCTATTTTATCAGGAAAGATAAAAGGTTCTTTACCCGGAAAGGCAGGGTCTATCGAGAGAATGGAATTAAAACCACCCAATCCATTGGGCAGGGAATCCGGATTGTTAGGGTCCAAATATTCGTGCCCATCAATATAAAACTTGTATTCATAGCGTCCGGGATCAAACTGGACATCTGCCGTATACATGCCATTCTGATTGGTATCTTCCATAAAGATATCATGGCGGTTCCAATTGTTGAAGGATCCGAAAACCGTGATGACTTCAGGTGTTTTTTGGGGGCGGAAGACAAATGTCTTGTTGATTCTGGATTCAATTTTCAAAGGGATTACATATTCGGTTTTTTTAAATGTGAATGGCAGAAGAGCGACGGTTTTTTGGGGTGCAGAAGCATGGATTGTGATGCTGGCATTCATTGAATCATAACGGACCTTAAATGCATCATCATTTTGAAATCTTATGGACTCATAGGAATCAGCATAAAACAGATCAGACAATAAAACAGTGGTGGAATCACCCTGGTAAACCCGGATAAAGGGGATGATATCCAATTTTGATGCAGGTGGTTCATCCTGAGGTGCACATGCAGTAATAAGAATTGGTAGAATGACAAGAAAAAACAACAAGCGTTTCATACTTCCTCTCTGATTTTCAAAGGGTAATTTAGGACAATAGACAATAAAATGAGTAGAACTATCTTATTCAATTGATTTCGTGAAAATGAAATATGTATATTAAACTTAGCATGAAATAAGTTATAAACGTGAGACACGTCACACAGAAATTCAAAAAAAATCAATAGTTTTGCCAAACCCAATAAATTTACGCGGAGACATTTATGAAAGTCCGTTTTTGGGGAGTTCGAGGTTCTTTACCAACACCGGTATCGAACCAGCAATACACCCACAAAATACGAAATATTCTTGAGCAGGCTTCAAAAGCGGATATATCCACGGCTCCCATGCGGGAAAAATTCATACAGGAACTGCCATTTACGGAAAGAATGCTTGTCGGCGGGAATACAGCCTGCCTGGAGGTTCGGGTTGATAACAAACTGATCATACTGGATATGGGAAGCGGATTGGTTAAGTTAGGCAATTATATCAATGAACATGAACAAAATGGGAATCCTCTGGATATTCATATTTTCATGAGTCATACTCATTGGGATCATATTGCCGGATTCCCCTTTTTCAAACCGGCTTTCCTTCCACAAAATACGATAACCTTTTACAGTCCCCATCCCAATTTCAAGGAACGCCTTGAATATCAGCAGGATTTCCGCTTTTTTCCCATATCACTTAATCACATGGCTTCCAAAAAAGTTTTTATCACCCTGGAAAAAAACAGTGATTATAAACTGGGTGATGTCACCATCAGCAACATCCTGCAATATCATCCCGGAGATTCTTTCGGTTATAAAATAAGCCATCATGGGAAATCCTTTGTGTATGCGACAGATTCAGAATACAAAAATTTGACAGATGATTTTATTGATCGTCATAAAGCATTCATAAAAGACACGGATTTACTGATATTTGATGCCCAATACACTATGGAAGAAGCACTTCACAAGGAAGACTGGGGACACAGTTCAGCGATGCAGGGTGTAGATTTTGCCATATCCTGCGGTGTAAAAAAACTGGCACTCTTCCATCATGAACCGGATAATGATGACTACAGGATATATTCCATGTTAAGGCGGGCGATTGAGTATAAACGGGCAAATTATCCTGATTCAAAACTGGAATTAATGCTTGCCCATGAAGATTTGATTGTCAATTTGTAAAAAAAATTATGTTAAATATGAAAAAGCCCCGGATACCGGGGCTTTTCTTTATTCATGGATTTAGTTTAATACAATTTTGTTCTGAGTTGCAGAACCGTCCCCGGTTCCAGTGTATCGTAATCATTACCCAGTTTATTGTAATTATCCCTGAGAATGACGACCCAGGCATAATTGTTGCCATATTCTTTTTCAGCGATGCTCCAAAGTGTTTCACCCTGAGCTACTGTATAATCGTAGAGATCATATTTCACCGGTTTGGCCACTTCCCGGGGTTTTTTCAGGTCATATTCCTGGTAAGGAAAGATAACATCCGGATTGTCACCGATTTTTTCATAGTTCCAATTCCAGATCATTCTCCATACAGAAGCCCGGCCATATTCATTCAGAGCAATTTTCGTCAAATAATCACCGGGGCGGGTCATATAAATCACATTCACGCTATCCGGCATTGAAACAGGCGTTGCTTTCTTTTCTACAACAGCTTTTTCAGGAACTGTTTCTATCTCCTTTTCAGCTTCTTTTTCTATTACAGCTTCTTGTTCAGCAACAGGTTCTGCAGGTTTCTCTTCTTCCTGAGCAACAACAGTGTCTTGTTGTGCTTGTTCTGTTGTCTCCGCTTCTTCAATGGCTTCTTTGCTGGAACACCCGATCAGAAATCCCAGAACAAACAATACAAGCAGATATTTACGCATTTCTCCTCCATTCTACGTTATTTGATATTTTAATGCTAATATGTCAAAAAGGTTTCAATTTATTTTCAATTTCCGTGCGATATTAAAGAAATGAAGGCAAAAACTCAAGTTGAACTTTTTTCTGATAAACGGACAATAGTGATACTGATTTCATACACAATGATCAGGGGAACAGCCATCATTAATTGGGTAAAGGGGTCTGGTGGAGTCAGGATTGCGGCCAAAATGAAGATAAAAATAAGTGCATATTTTCTGCTTTTTTTCATAAATGCAGCATGTAAAACTCCCATTTTGGCCAAAACAAAACTCAAGACGGGCAGTTCAAACACCACACCGACACTCAGCATGAGCATCAATACGAAGCGAATATAGTAATCTATGGCAATAATTGGGGAGACGGAGTATGGCTGACTGATATTCATAAAAAAACGGAGGGCCAGGGGAAGCATCAGATAATATGCCATAGCAGCACCTGCGATAAAGCAGAAAAAAGTAATCACGATTAAGAGTCCTACCCATTTCCGTTCCTTCCGGTATAAGCCCGGTTTTACAAAGGCCCATATCTGGTAGACCAGGACGGGAATTGACAGAATCAACCCGCCAACAAAGGCCACCAAAACCTGGACAATGAACATTCCCTGCACTTTCAGAACCTGAAGGTGGATGGGGGGATTCAACAAAAGGGCGGGATGGATCAGAAAATCTATCATCTCTTTTGCAAAAATAAAGCAGCCTACTCCCGTCACAACAATTGCCAGAATACTGTAGAAAAGTCTTTTTCTCAACTCCGTCAAATGATCCATGAAACTCATTTCTGGAAGTTTCTGGCTTGTCTCTGGTGCTTGATCCGCTTCCGTCATATCCCTGCCTTCATCTTGATCTCCATTCATCCTTACTCTGGACAAGTTACGGAAAATTCATTTGCCTGCCAATTTTGATCTGATTATATTTTCAGGCTTTTTGGCGTAATGGGGAATTAGCTCAGCTGGGAGAGCGCTTGAATGGCATTCAAGAGGTCAGCGGTTCGATCCCGCTATTCTCCACAAATTAATGTTAAGGTAAAGATCTAATATTTATGATGAAACAAAGGTCGTCTTTTTTGTTGGCCGTGGAGCTTTGATAACCATAAAAACCAAGTCTTCACCACTCTCATTATACCAGCAGTGAAGAATATCCTTCGGACTTTCAACAAGTGTCCCTTCTTCAATGGTCTCTTTTTCCTCCCCTATTTCGACGATCCCTTCACCTTTTAAAACGTAAAAAGCCACATCCACAGGTGTGATATGACGTTTCAGAGATTGTCCGGGTTTCAGGGAGATGATGGTTACTACGGCATTTTCTGTATTGTAAAGATTCCGGGCATCCACACCGTGAGCCGTTTCCATAATGGGTGTTTCAGCAAGTTTTCGTGTAATGATCATGTGTTTTTCCCTCCATTCCAATTATTGTTGATGTGATAGTAAAATCCGCCCCATGTGGAGCTGATTTATACGAGATTATTTAATTCTTATTATCAGAAGTAGTATCTGGCACCCAGGCCGCCATTGATTCCGAAATTGGTTTCAGGAATCAGATTCAATCCGGGTACGATTTCCAGAAAAATATCGATGGGAGCGCCCTCCAGCTTGTGAACGAGTCCAACCGGTACACGAATGCCCAACTGGACATCATCCATCAGTTTCACTTTGGCACCCAGGCCGTAGTACAGGGAGGCAAATTCCAGCAGATCGTCTTTATGAAACAAATAATCTGCATGAAGATGCAGCGCACCATTATCTCCAAAGGACCATGCAGCAGCAGCATCAACAGCTGTACTACCACCCAGCCACATCTTGCCACTAAGTCCTGTAGGCTCACCTAAAATAATCCCCAGTCCTAAACCTTCAGCTTTCAATGTTACTGGTCCGGCAATCAAAACAAGGGCAACAACCATAAAAATAATCCACTTTTTCATTCTTCACCTCTCTGGTTTAACGTTACTATTATAAGATAAATTTCTGCTATTCGGTTACAAAAAATCATATCCCCTCGTCCTCTCATCCCCTCTCACACAAAATCAGATCTCCAGATCAATGCCAACGGGGCAATGATCCGAACCCATGATCTGATCCAGAATAAAGGCATCTTTCACATTCTCTTTCAGATCAGGAGAAATATAGAAATAATCGATTCGCCATCCGATATTCCGGGGACGGGCATTGGTTCGGTATGACCACCAGGAATAACGGTCCGGGACTTCGGGATGAAACAAACGAAAGGTATCGAGATATCCATGATCTTCCAGTTTATCCATCCAGGCCCGCTCAATAGGTAAAAAACCTGATGTCTGCTCATTTTCTTTCGGTCTGGCAAGATCTATGGGATGATGGGCAGTATTGTAATCTCCACAGATTACAAGTTTTTCTCCCTGTTTTCTCAAAGATTCAAAATAGTGAAGTGCCTCTTCATAAAAATCCAGTTTGTATTGGAGCCTATCCTCCCCCATTTGTCCGTTAGGAAAATAAATATTAAGCAATGTAAAATCTGAAAAACGTGTCAGGAGTACCCTTCCTTCCTGATCATCCCATCGATTTCCAAGTCCACGTTGGACCTGCTCAGGCTCAATTTTCGAATAGGTGGCCACTCCACTATACCCTTTCCGTTCAGCAAAATGATAATCAGCATAGGGATATCCTTGAGGTTTCAACATGTCCTGGGTTAGTTGATCTTCCTGTATCTTCGTTTCCTGAAGACACACAATATCTCCATTCAATTGAAGAAGTATTTCCGGCAGGCCTTTACGCATCACAGCCCGTAATCCATTGACATTCCATGATATTAATTTCATCAGCATTCCTTGTTTTCATCTTTTGTTTGTACTGATTGGTCTGATAGTATTACGTTTTTTACGTTACGGACAAGTGAATTCCTTGTAACCTCCCGGGGCCGCTGAAATCATATCTTCACAAACACCAAAAAGGAGAAACCATGATATCCAAAAAGCTGGAAAAAGCCTTAAACGAACAAATTAACAAAGAGCTGTATTCCGAATACTACTATCTTGGTATGGCGGCCTGGTTTAACAATCAGGGACTGGACGGTTTTGCCAATTTTTTCAAGGTTCAGGTTCAGGAAGAACGCTTTCATGCCATGAAAATGTTTGATTATCTGACAGACCGGGGAGGTAAGGTTGAATTGGAAACCATTCAGAAACCACCCCAGGATTTCGAATCTGCGGAAGATATTTTCAAAAAAGCGTATGAACACGAACAATTCGTCACAAAATCCATTAACGACCTGATGGATCTGGCAATTGCTGAAAATGATCATGCCACACGTAATTTTCTCAACTGGTTTGTTGAAGAACAAGTTGAAGAAGAAGCCTCGATGGATGAATTGTTGACAAAGGTCCGTATGATTGGTTCGAAAGGACACGGATTACTGATGCTGGACGGACAACTAGCCCAACGTACTTTCAATCCGGTAGAATCCGAGGCTTAATATCACAATAAGATTGTGAAATAAGAGCGTGACATAAACAATTCAAAAAGGAGGAGATAATGCCTGTTCAAGGAGAAGTACTCTATTCACCAAAGAGCAAAACCCTGGTAGAAGTCATTCATGGAAGCGAGAGCCTGCCGGAATGCGACGGGTTCCCCATGAAAAAACTGGAAGCAAAAACAGAAGATTCCAAACACGAAAAACATGTCCCCTATGTGGAAGCCAAAGATAACGGTGTATTGGTAAAAATCGGTCAGAATGAAGACCACCCCATGACTGAAGAACACTACATATACTACATTGAAGTCCGTACGGGAGATATGAGCCTCCGCAAATACCTGAAACCCGGAGACAAACCCCAGGCCTGGTTTCCTGTGGATCTTTCTGAGATTGTGGAAGTCCTGGAATGGTGTAACATTCATGGACTGTGGAAGGCGTGAATTTTTAAAGTTAAACGTTTAGACGTTGGGACGGGGTGAGAGGATCCAGGAATCAAAAGGACTGACGAGGGTTGGTCCTTTTGATTTTATATCGTAACTCAATTTTAACAATCAGGACAGAGAACATTCCCAATAATTTTTATGCCCGTCATCCACATGATTTGTTAAATTTAAAATTGGGAAAAAATGGAGGCAGACTTATGACAGACAAATTAAAGACGTACGAATATCAGACAGAGATCAAAAAGATATTGGATATTGTGATTCATTCCATCTATTCCAACACAGATGTTTTTGTCCGTGAACTCATTTCAAACGCTTCGGATGCTCTGGAAAAATTCCGTCATATCATGCTGACGGAAGAGTCAGTTGTGGATAAGGAAATCCCCCAGGAGATTCGTATCAGCATAGAAAAAGAAGCAGGTAACCTGGTGATAGAAGATACAGGTGTGGGAATGACCAGGGAGGAATTGATTGAAAACCTGGGAACCATTGCTCATTCCGGAACTGCGGAATTTTTAAAACAGCTCCAAAAACATCCCGGAGAATCAGCCGAAATTATCGGCCAGTTCGGTCTGGGTTTTTATTCTGTTTTTATGGTCTCAGACCATGTGAAAGTTATCACCCGTTCCTATAAACCGGCAGCAAAAGGTTACGTATGGGAATCGGACGGAGCCAGTGGATATACAATCACTCAGGAAGAAGGAATTAAGCGTGGAACCCGGATTGTGATCCACCTGAAAGAAGAAAAAAAAGAGTATCTGGATGAAGAAAAAATCAAGGAAATCATTCATGAATACTCAAACTTCGTTACTTTTCCCATATTGCTTTCAGGAAAAAAGATCAATACAATACAGGCCATCTGGACCCGCAGGCCCCAGGAAATCAAGGAAGAAGAGTATACGGAATTTTATAAATTCATCGCCAATACAGAATCTGAACCTCTCTTCCGCCTTCACACATCTTCTGACGCACCCATTCAGTTAAATGCCTTGCTTTATATTCCCAAAGAAAACTATGAAGTATTCGGACTTAACCGTCTTGATCCTGGAGTTCACCTCTATTGCAATAAAATCCTGATTCAATCGAAAGTAAAAGATCTTCTTCCCGAATATCTCCGCTTTGTCAAAGGCGTGGTGGATTCAGAAGACCTGCCCCTGAATATTTCACGGGAAACGTTGCAGGATAACCAACTGGTGAAGAAAATCGGCAAACACCTGACAAAGAAAATTTTGTCTACATTGAAAGACCAGAAAAAAGAACATCCTGACAAATACAATGATTTCTGGAAGCAGTTTTCCAATTTCATCAAGGAAGGGGCCAACACGGATTACGAAAACCGGGAAGAGCTGGCAGAACTTCTCCTGTTTGAATCCAGTAAAACCAAGGCGGGTGAATGGACCTCCCTGGAAGACTATGTCTCCCGGGCCCCTGAAGATCAAAAGGAAATTTATTATCTGACCGGCATGTCCAGAGAAGAACTGGAAAACAGTCCTTATATGGAAACCTTCAGAGCTGCAGATATTGAAGTCTTTTATCTGACCAATCCCATTGATGATTTTGTCATGACATCCATCCGGGAATACAAAGAGAAAAACCTGGTTTCCGCTGATAACGCAAACATTAAGCTTCCCAAAAAAGAAGAAAAAAATGATGCAGAAGGGAAAAAAGAGGAAAAAGAGAAGGTCGATGACAAAGAGATGAAGGGCTTTATCAAATGGCTTTCCAAACATCTCAAAGACCGGATTTCCGAAGTAAAAGTCTCTGACCGACTGGTAGACAGCCCGGCATTATTGGTTAATCCCGATGATATGATGACAGTCCACATGCAAAAAATCCTGGAACAGGCCGGACAATCTCTGTACTCATCCGGTAAAAAAGTTTTGGAAATCAATCCCAAACACGATTTAATCCGAAAAATGGTGAGTTTGAAAAAAGAGGGTGGACAGGATGACCTGATAAAAATGCTGGCTGATCAGATTACGGATAATGCCTTTATGATGGCCGGCCTGGAGACGGACAAATCAGCCATGGTTCGCCGGATCAATCATATTATGAACAACATTGTGAAACCCTGATTTTGAATACATATTATATTGAAACATATGGCTGTCAGATGAATGTATATGACAGCGAAATCATTGCGGCTATCCTGCAATCAGAGGGACTTGAAGAGGTTGATACGCCTGAAAAAGCAGATCTGGTTCTTTTAAATACCTGCAGTGTCCGGGATTTGGCCGAGCAAAAAATTCATACACGCCTGGGACAACTTCGGGTGATCCAGGAAAGTACCAATCCGGACATGAAAATGGGTGTCGTGGGATGTATGGCACAAAATCTGAAAAAAGATATCCTCCGAAAAAAGCCTTATGTCAATTTTATTCTGGGCCCCGATTCTTACCGGCACCTCCCGGCTATCCTGAAGTCCGGAAACATCCCAAAACGGGTAATCGACACTCGGCTATCTTCACTGGAGCTGTATGACGGACTCTTTCCGGCACGCCATGAAGGAATCAATGCATGGATATCCATTTCCCGTGGATGTGACAAATTTTGCACTTACTGCATTGTTCCATATACCCGGGGACGTGAAAGAAGCCGGAAACCGGAAAGTATTCTGGAAGAAGCAAAACGGGCGGTTCAAAAAGGTTTTGTAGAAATAACCCTCCTGGGACAGAATGTAAATTCATACCGTTCTTCCACCGGTGGCTTTCCAAATCTGCTGAGACAACTTGCAACAATCGAAGGACTTTTACGAATCCGCTACACATCTCCTCATCCCCAGGATGTGAGTGATGATCTGATAGCGGTCCACAAAGATTTAAATCCCCGTGTTTGCAATCATATCCACCTTCCTTTGCAAAGCGGTTCAAATGCTGTTTTGAATGCCATGAACCGGACATACACCCGGGAACATTATCTGAAACTGGTGGAAAAAATACGAACTGCTGTTCCTGATATGGCCATCACCACAGATATGATCGTGGGGTTTCCGGGAGAAACGGAAAAGGATTACGAAGATACGCTGGATATAATGAAACAGGTCCGTTTTGATGCGGCGTTTATGTTTAAATATTCACCACGTCCGGGGACAAAAGCGGCTAAAATGGATGACGATGTACCAGATGATGAAAAATCCGACCGACTGAATCGCCTGATTCGCCTGCAATATGAACATACACTGGAGAAAAATCGCTTCCTGATTGGCAAAGAGGTGGAAATTTTAGTGGAAAAAGAAAGCAAAAAACGTTCCAGTGATATGATGGGACGGACATCCACCAATAAAATTGTCGTATTTCCTGCACTCCACTATAAACCCAAAGATCTGATTACCCGAACCATTACGGATGCGCAGGGAGTCACGTTGATGAGTAGAGAGTTGTGAGGGGAGAGTCGTAAAGCCAGGCTGTAGCCGGACCCTGAGTATGAGTTTTAAGTTTTTGAGTTTGTTTGAGTACAAAAGCTATGATAAAGGGCAAAAGTTGGATTCTTATTTGTTAATTAGTGTTTTCTTTGCTTTGATTCACCTTAAATAGACAATGGTTGTATTAAAAATAAGGATATGGAAAAAAGAGCAGGATCCATCAAATTTAAAAATCCATTTCCACCCGAAACAATACAAGCAATTCAATATGATCCAAGACAAATTATTTTCAAATACATCAACCTCACAAAATTTAACCTCAATCCACACACTGATGCCAACTCACAACTCTCAACTCCAACTCACAACTCACCACTCTCCACTCTCAACTCATTTAAATGTATACATGACAGGCCGGTGATCAGACAAGACTTCAAAATAATCAGTGAATATTTTATCGAGTCGTAAGGTTGTGACCGTCGCATGTTCGTGGGCTTCAAAGAGGGCACGGGTAATCAATATATTGTCAATAAAACTGGGCCATCCGGGATAGGAGGCGAAATCAGGGTCTTTCGCCAGTTCTGCTGTTACGAATAAAAAATCATCGGGATGATCCAGAAGTGCCTCAAAACTGTATTGTCCACTGCTCGTAGTGACATCATCATTCCAGTCCCCGGCAATAATCCAGGGAGACTCGGCCGGATCCTGAGCCAAAAGATACTCAGCAATGATCTCGGAGGCCTGATGCCTTCTTTCCCGTGAACTGGCATCCCCCATGGCTTTCATGTGAATATCCGCCACATTGAATATGAAAAGGGAATCCCCCCGGTTCCAGCGGAATTCCACATTCAACGGGGGCCGGGATGCAAAAAAATATGAATCATCCTCAAAAAGTTCCTGAATATTTAACGCCGAAAACTCTTCTTTTTGCCAGGCTATTACATAATGCATCATGTAAGTCTCTGTGGAAATAACAGTTTCGTAATCGGGTATGTTCCGGAACATGCGCTGGAAGCTGGCAGTATTTTCTATTTCCTGAAAACAATAGATATCCGCATGGAGGGAATCAAGAATGGCCTGAAGGCGGTCTATGGTTTCACCGGATTTGGGAAAATTCTGAACATTCCATGTGACAATTTCTATCTGATCCGGCTCATCAACAGAGGCGAGGGTCCACTCCGGAGCATCCGTATTTCCATCTGTCAGCTGGGCACAAGATGTAAAAAGAAGCACTGTAATCCATAACAGATATGTCATTTTTCTCAAATACATAGATTTAAATTTAAGACGAAACAGAATGGATTTCATAAAGTAAAATCCTGTATGGTAAATATTTTCAGGATATGCTATATTGCATAGATCATAAATAGTAAAAAAATGCTTATGGAGTGGTAATGAAAAAAACATTAATCCTTCTCATTCTGCTTTCAGCTGGCCTCTATGGCGCACTGCCTGATGCAGCATCTGTCGATGTCATCTCTCCGGAGAGTGACGGATCTTTCTATTATCCGAAATTCAGTCCGGACGGTGAACGATTGCTCTTAACCCGAGAACGTTTTGCCGGGTTATGGGAATATAACCTCAGAACCCAAACCCTGGTTCAGATCTCCCATGAAATGGGATCAGGGTATGAACCTCTGTACTCTCCGGATGGAAACCGGATTTATTACTTACGGGATACGTATGAAAACCATCGACGTTACAGATCCCTAATGGTTTATAACCGGCTGAGCAAGGGAAGAGATTATCTGATCGAAAACAAACGGCTTTTAACCCATCCCCTGCTGGCAACAGAAGAGGGAGTGGTCACACGGACCGGGACAAAGATTCTTGTCGTAGACAGGGACCGGAAGGCAGAAAATCCCGGAATTCGGTTGGTACACACCTTTGAAAATCATCTGACACTGTACGATAATGGCAAAGAGAAACGGCTGGCTCCATCCGGAGAAGGAAACTATGTCTGGGCATCTCTTTCTCCACGTGGTGATCAGATTCTGTACAATAAAGCCGGCGAAGGGACATTTATCTGTGATTTGGATGGCAATATCCAGGCGGAACTGGGGTATGCCAATGCTCCGGCATGGTCTCCCAACGGCCAATGGATTGCATATATGAAGGATTATGATGACGGTCATTTTATAACTGAATCGGAAATATGGCTTGCTTCGGCAAACGGGAAAGAGTCCGTGCAGTTGACAAAAACAGATGATGTCATCGAAATGTATCCCCGCTGGTCCCCTGATAATAAAGCACTGACATATCATGATCTGACAGGGCGGATCTATATAATGAAACTCCACGTGACGGAATAGGAGAGACTGATGAAAAAAATAACAATCTTTATAACACTTGTCTCATTGATGTCAGCCTCCCTCCTTTTCAGCCAGGATCTAAGCGGTATCCGTATTTATGTCAATCCAGGTCACGGCGGACACGATTCCGATGACCGATACATTGCCGCCACGGGCTTCTGGGAATCGGAAGGAAACCTGACAAAGGGTCTCTACCTTAAAACACTCCTTGAAAATATGGGAGCCACGGTAGGAATCTCCCGTACAACCAATTATACATCTGACGATCTTCCTCTTTCCACGATTTCCGCCATGGCCAATGATTTTCAGGCGGATATTTTTGAATCGATTCACAGCAATGGATTTAACGGAGAATTGAATTACACCCTCATGCTTTACAGAGGCTGGGATCCCGGAGTCACCGCCGAAAATTACGATATGACGGTAACCGGGGCTCTCTTTCCCCTGGCAGGTGAAATGGCACCTATCATGGGGACCGAAATCTATAAGTCTCACCGAACCACCAACAACCATGTCCGGGGAGATTGGAGTTTCTACAGCTGGACAGACTCCCAGGGTAACCGGTCCGGTTTGGGTGTTTTGCGTGGACTCAATATGCCCGGCACTTTATCGGAAGGATCCTTTCATGACTACGTACCGGAATCCTGGCGACTTCAAAATCTGGATTATCGCCGGGAAGAATCCTGGGCTATTGCCCGCTCATTTGTGAAACTTTATGACCAGCCGGATTTTCCTTTCCGGAATTTGTCTGGTGTCGTGCGGAATCCCCTTGAAACCGTCCCCTATTTCTATATCAATGGGACCAATGACAATAAAAAACCGGTGAATGATGTCACGGCTTCGTTGTATCAGGAAGGAACTCTTGTTGAAACGTACACCGGAGATAACAAAAACAACGGGTTTTATCTGTTCGACAGTCTGGCTCCCGGGACCTATACCCTGATTGTAGAAGCGGAAGATTTCTATCCGGATACACAGGAAGTGGTGATTGGGGATGCTTTTTACAATCACAGGGATGTAAATCTCATTTCCAGCCAGCCGCCGGTCGTCCTTGCTTCTACACCGACACAGGACGAAACATCCCATCCGGCATGGAATCCCATCACCATCTATTTCAGCCACGAAATGGATACAGCGTCCGTCAGGGCCAACCTCTCCCTGACCCCGGCTGAAGATTTGATCTTTTCCTGGAATACGGAACTGAGGATTTTAACCCTGAAAGCCACTGACGATTCCCTGGCCTTTGAAACACAATACACCCTCACCATTGGCGGAAATACACTGGGAAACCGGGGTCTGAATCTGGATGGAAACGGAGACGGTACCAGCGGTGACGATTATACACTTACCTTTACTACCAGCGCCCAGGATATTACTCCACCCTCCATTTCCTCTGATGATATGTACCCTCTGATCAGTGCCGAAAATATTGAAACCGATGTGGTGATTAATTTGGTATTTGATGAAATTCTGGCAGATGAAAATATCGATACCAATCACCTGAAACTTCAGAATTATACAGAAGATTATTTTATCGATGTGGATATCATCCACGACATCATCGGTAACAGAAGTGTGATATCCCTGGCTCCTGCAAGCGAACTCAATCCCCAATCCATCTACAGAACCTATGTATACCAGGGTGGATTGAAAGATCTGTTCGACAACTACATGTTCGACAGAACCCGGGCTTATCGTTTTACCACCGGTTATGCCTACACATCCAAAGAAACTGTGGATAATTTTGAGGTCAATTTTACCAAGTGGCACGAACCGAAATACAGCGGATCCACTGTCGGACTGGTCACAGGAACCGTGGAACAAACAACGGAAAAGGTCCTCCCAATCCTGAACAGCACCCAGGCCATGAAACTGAGTTATGAATTCGATGAAACAGCGGATGCACACCTGCTCCGCGAGTATCAGGATCCCCAATCCTTCACTTTCGATAACAGCTATCGGCTTCAGGTTTATATTTACGGTATGGGCAACAATATCTCTTTTCGATTTGCCGTGGATGATGATATCACCGGGAACGCCGGACACGAAGTCAGTCCGTGGATCAAGGTGGATTGGTACGGATGGCGTCTTGTCAGCTGGGATATCGCCAATGACGGCACCGGAGAATGGCTCGGTGACGGCTCGGTGGACGGGACGCTCCGGATGGACAGCTTCCAGTTTACCTGGCATGAGGATGCCAACCCGTCCGGTGTTCTATACCTGGATGAACTCCGAATCGTCACAAAAACAGCATCTTCCGTGGAAAATTCTCTCTCCGAAATTCCTCAAAGCATAACTCTCCATGGCAATTATCCCAATCCATTCAACCCGGAAACGACCATAGCCTTTTCGATGCCAGAAGGGCAACCGGTGATCCTGTCTGTTTACAGTATCAACGGCACCCTGATCCGGCGCTATGCCCGGCAGACCCTTTCTGCAGGATACCATGAACTGACATGGGACGGCCGGGATCAGTCCGGAAAAGAGGTTTCCAGCGGCGAATACATTTACCGGGTGGAAACCCCAACACAGGTCTCAGCAGGAAAAATGCTGTTTTTAAAGTAAAATAATAGAAAATATGTCCGCTTAAAGGGACTGTCACACCGGCAGTCCCTTTTTCTTAACCATCTCTTAACCATTTCCTGCTTTTATTTTATATCCGCTTGGAATATCTTAAGCTGTACGATACGAGGGAAAAGGACCATGAACGAAAAAATTGCCATTGTCGATGACGAAGCGGACATTCTGGAGTTGGTCTCACTGCATTTAAAGCGCTCAGGCTTTAAAGTGGAGACATTCAGCGACGGAAAGAGTTTCTATGATTATCTGAAAAACAACATCCCGGATCTGACCATTTTGGATCTCATGTTACCGGATATGGATGGGCTGGATATTTGCCGGGATATTCGGAAAGATCCCCGTCATAACAACATGCCGGTGGTGATGCTTACAGCCCGGGGAGACGAGACAGATACCGTATTGGGACTCGAACTTGGGGCTGATGATTACGTGACCAAACCTTTTTCCCCAAAAGAGCTTGTGGCACGGGTCAAAGCAGTTTTGCGCCGGGGAATCTCATCACAGGATTCACCTCTTCTGAATATTAACCAGGAAGTATTTATTGATACGGAAAAATATGAGGTCACCTACCGCAACAAGCCTGTCCCTCTTACACCCACCGAATTTCGCATCCTTACTATTTTGTGTGAGCGGAAAGGAATGGTGTTCAGCCGTGATCAGATACTGGACAGACTGTGGGGAAACGAAAAAGCAGTATTAGACCGGACCATCGATGTCCACATTAAACACATCCGGGAAAAACTGGGGGAAGCCGGAAAATATATCAGCAATCTCCGGGGTATCGGATATAAAGTTGAGGAATAAGTGAATTCCATTTTTTACCGTGTGTTCAGCCGTTATGCCTTTATTATCCTGATACTTTCTGTCGTCATTTTCCTCTTTTCCTTTACCATCATCCGTACAAATCATATCAACACATTGTCGTCTTCCCTTGAAAATCTGGCCATCTCTTTGGAAGACAGGGTCCTGGAGTTAATCCGGCAAAAAGATTACTCCCAACTGGATGCATTTGTAAAAGAGAAGGGAAAACATATCAACGCCCGGATCACGGTCATCCGGAAAGACGGTGTGGTTTTAGCCGATTCCGAAGCGGATCCTGCCGTCATGGAAAACCACAGAGACCGGCCAGAAATCATGGAATCCATTACAGGCCGGATCGGCAGGAGTGTCCGTTTCAGTACCACCGTTCAGACGGAAATGCTCTATATCGCCATGCCTTTATTACAAAACAGCGATATCACGGCTGTCTTACGCTTGAGCCTTTTTTTGGAGGATATCAATACTCTTCTGGCTACCCTCCGGAACCGTTTTCTGATGATCACCCTCATTTTTATTGCTGTTGCCATGGTCCTGGCTTTTTATTTCGCACGGGACTTATCCAAGCCCATCAAAGAACTGGTGTCCACATCCCGACGTATTGCCGAGGAGACACTGGATATCACCTATCAGGATAATCCTCAGAATGAAATCACGTTTCTGGCCAATAATTTTGATGAAATGGCGGCGCAAATTACCCGGCTCTTTGCCAAGACAAACCGTCAGAAAGAGGAACTCCGGGCAGTGATTTCTGCCATCCAGGAAGCAGTGGTCGTCCTGAATCCCGAAGGAAAAATTTCCCTGTATAACAACAGCTTTGCCAGTCTGGCCAAACGGAATAATCTGAAGCATGTCCCCATCGAGGATGTCCTGCCGGATAAATTTACTACTCTCCTCCGCCATGTAAACCAGGAGAACCGGTATTACACCCGTGAAATTGAACTGGATGGACAAATTTACCTTTGTAGCCTGAACTGCCTGAAAACCCGGAAAGAGATCGTGGTGCTTTTACACAATGTGACAGAACTGAAAAATCTTCGCCAGATGAAAAGGGATTTTATAGCCAATGTCTCTCATGAATTACGAACACCCCTCACATCCATCAAAGGATTTATTGAAACACTCCTGGAAGATGAAAATCCCGAAACGACCCGGTATTTGAACATCATCAAACGGAATACAGACCGGCTTATCCATATTGTGGAGGACCTTTTGATCCTTTCCGAAATGGAAAAAAGGGATTTTACATTGAAAATCGATACTCTTAATCCTGTGCATCTCATCGAAAATGTCAGTTCCATATTCAAACAAAAAATGGAAGCCAAGGGACTCGAACTCATCCTGAATCTTCCGGATCATCTGCCATCCCTGGAAGCCGATGAATTTAAGCTGGAACAGCTCTTTGTAAACCTCATCGATAATGCGGTCAAATATACCGAGACCGGCTCTATAACCATTTCAGCCCGGGCAGATGAAACGTCGATCTATTTTTCTATCGCTGATACGGGCATTGGTATCCCCGAAGATGATCTGAACAGAATCTTTGAACGTTTTTATGTGGTGGATAAATCCCGGTCCCGACGGGTTGGCGGAACCGGTTTGGGACTTTCCATTGTAAAACATATCGTTTTACTCCACCAGGGATACATCAGTGTGAACAGTGAGAAGAAAAAAGGGACTGAATTCCTGATTACGCTTCCTCTTCGTCATACGACTCTTCTTACATAAAATATAAGCTTTGCTCATTATTTTTTCCTGAGTGTTCATTTTTTATTCCCTCTTCTTTGCTGTAAATTATGCCATGAAATTTTCTGTACATAAAATGTTTTCGGTAATCATACTCATTCTTTTACTTCAGGGTTGTGCCACCTGGGATTTCATGCCTGCCTCCCGGCAGCTGATGACTGAAGAAGACCTGAACCGGAAAACACTGACCCTTTACACACAGATTTCCGAACAAAACAAGACAATCAACACATTACAACAGAAAGTGGATTCCCTTCAGACACTCCTTGACAGCACAGGCCGTTTCCTGCACAAAAAGGATATCGAGATTGATCAGCTGAGAGCTGAAATCCGGGTATTAAACCAGGAAAACGATGCACAGATGCGCTATCTGCAGGATATGATCATTGAGCAAAGCATTACCCTGGATTCCCTGTTTGCCGAATTTGTGGAACAACAGGATTTTGAACTCTTTCTCACCGATTTAAGGGATGTCCCTGATGATAAACAGTCCGCCCTCTTCCTGCAGAAGCAGCTTGGAACCCTGAAAACAGGTTTCGATTCCCTGACCCAACAGATCCGCACCGTCGTTCAGCATCAGAATTTTCTCCGCCAGGATCTGAGTATTGTGGAATCTTCCATCATGGATATCATCAAATTTTCTTCGGAAAAATATCTCCGTGAAATTGAAAAACGCCACAATAAAGTCATGACTGAACAGGAATCACTGGCCCGGCGCCAGGATTCCCTGATAACCGCTTATAACACTTTGATGGAAGGGCTCACGGATTTTGCCGTAACTTTGCAGGAAGACCGGATTCTTTTCAAAGATTCTGTGGAAATTGCGCTAAAAAATTATGACCAATATCTGGACTCACTCCAGCGGGATGTGATTACATGTCTGGAGGATCAGGCGAAGCTTCAAACACAGCTTCGATTCTTCAGGGACAGCCTGTCCATACCTGAGCCTCTTTTACGGGAACCTGCAAAAACTGACAGTCTTTCAATCCCATATATACCGCAAGATACTCTTCAAAACCATGAAAACTAAATGGTGCGTTCTCGTACTGCTTTTATGGCAAAGCAGCATATTAACGGCTGACATTCGGGCATTCCGTTTCAGCCGGAAAGGTGTTTCTCCGTCTAATTTAACCCGCATAATCAGTATAGATCACGTAGATAAAGACAGCATCACAGCCTATGCCAATGACCGGGAGTGGAAAGCTTTTTTGCAAATGAACATCCCTTATCGTTTACTCACACCTGTTAGGACTTCCAAAGGACTGGACATGACAAACGAAGATCTCAGGGATATCCAGTGGTCCAAATATCCTACTTACCCGGCTTATCTTGCATTAATGGCCTCTTTTAAAAAGGAGTATCCGAAAATCTGTCGAATCGATACACTGGGCTATTCAGTCCAGGGAAGATTACTGATAGCGGCAGAAATCAGCGGAAATCTTAAGGAGAAAGAAGAAAAACCCGGTTTTTTCTACACTGCCCAGATGCATGGTGATGAAACCGCCACATCGATTTTAATGTTACGGTTGATAGACACCCTCCTCAGTTCTTATGCCGATTCATCGGATATTTGGCAGCTTGTGGAAGAAACCCGTATCTGGATCAATCCCCTGGCCAATCCGGACGGTGCTTATTATACCAGCGACAGCACGCTGGATGGATGCATCCGATACAATGCCAACGAAGAGGATTTAAATCGAAATTTTCCAGATGCCCGTCATGTTCCAAATCCCAACACTTCGCCCCGGCAACCGGAAACACAGGCTATGATGGCCTTTGCCGAAAAAAACCAGGTTCACCTGTCTGCCAATTTTCATGCAGGCAATGAATGTGTGAATTATCCCTGGGATTCTACACCGGACAGGCATCCTGAAACGAACTGGTTCATATCCATCAGCCGGGAATATGCAGACACTGTCCGCTTTTATGCGCCGGATGACTATTTCAATGAATTTAATGAGGGTGTGACAAATGGCTGGGACTGGTATGCCATTTACGGCGGCCGCCAGGATTTCATGAATGATTATCACAGTTGCAAGGAAGTGACGATTGAAATCAGTGATATAAAGCAATATCCGGCAGGACAACTGGGAGAACTGTGGGATTATCATAAACGGTCTCTGTTACATTTTATCAAACGGGCCCATGAAGGTCTTAGGGGTGATTTCAGAACACGAGAACAACTCCCTGAATCAGTAGAAATCCTGAATCTCCCGGGGGTGGTAATTCCCTTGGAAGCGTCCGATTCCCTTTTCTTTTATCCCCTGGAAGCCGGAAAATACGACATTTGTCTCCACTATCCTGACAGGACGGATACACTCTTTCAGGTGGAAGTGCAATCCCATCTGCTGACGGATATTACACGCATACCGGTTCACACAGATCCTCATCCCTATACACCCGCAACATTTGTCTTGAATCCTCCCTATCCCAATCCGTTCAATCCAGAAACGGCAATTCAGCTTTACACATCCATGCCGCAAAAAACATCCTTAATCATTTATAATATCCAGGGATGTCAGATTAAAACCCTTTACAAGGATTTTTTATCGGCAGGAACACACACATTCCGCTGGGATGGAACACAAGACGACGGGAAAGAGGTTTCTTCGGGGATTTATATCATATCCGCTGAAAATAACCGTCAAAAAGTCCGGCAGAAAGCCTTAATGATACGCTGAGAAAAATATGGATCTGATGATACAAAACGGCCTGGTTTACATCGGTGACGGAAAATCACCGATAAGAGCGGATATTGCCATCCGGGAAGGAAAAATCATTCACATTGACCGGTCTGTTCACGAGCATGCAGACACCGTTATTGATGCAAGTGGTCTGGCGGTATCTCCTGGATTTATCGATGTCCACAGCCATACCCATGCTGAATTGCTGATCAACCGCCAGGCGGAAAGCAAAATCCGGCAGGGTGTTACCACAGAAATCTCAGGCAACTGCGGCATGTCTCCCTATCCCCTGTCGGGACACAATGAGAAAACATGGCATGATCGATCTGAACAACTCTTTGGGGTCAGGACCTCCTGGAGAACCCTTGATGAATTTTTTCGTCAACTGGAAGATCCTGGTATCAGTATCAACTACGGGACATTTACAGGGCATGGAGATTTGCGGATTTCAGTGATGGGAAATACGGGTCGTGCTCCGGATCGCGTAGGCCTGCAAGCCATGATCCGGCAACTGGAACAAACTCTTGATGAAGGAAGTCTGGGTTTATCTACGGGACTGGAATACGCACCGGGCAGCTTTGCCGAAACGGAGGAACTGGTCACATTATGCCGAGCGGTATCCGCCCGTGGCGGCCGGTATGCTTCCCACATGCGGGATGAAGGTGATTACCTGGAAGAAGCGGTGGGAGAGGTCATCCGGATATGTCATGAAGCGGATATACCGGTTCAGATTTCACATTTGAAAGCCTGCAATACGCCCAACTGGCATAAGGCAGACACGGTGATCGCCCGGATTCAGGAGTTGATTGATCTGGAATATCCCATCGGTGTAGACCGTTACCCCTATACAGCGTATGGAACAACACTGGAGATCTTTCTTCCTTTATGGAGCCGGGAAGGCGGGACTGAAAAAATTCTGGAACGGCTGGAAGATGCCGGGACCTGTGAAAAAATCAGGGACTATACAGACATGAAAATTGCCCACATGGGTGGTGCTGACCGGATTTTAATCAGTTATGTAAGTCATGAAAACAACCGTCACTGGGAAGGTTATTCCGTTGAAAAAGGTGCCCGGGAAACCGGATTATCTCCCTTTGAATTTATAAAAAAACTGATGATTGATGATCAAAACGGGGTTGAAATCGCCGGGTTTGCCATGAGTGATGAAAACACGGAGAAAATATTATCCAGTCCCTGGGTCTCCATCGGAAGTGACAGTGTCACCTGGGCACCATACGGAGCCTTGAATGTGGGAAATCCACATCCTCGCGATTACGGATCATTTCCGAGGGTTTTAGGGCATTACAGCCGGGATAAAAAGCTCTTTCCCCTTGAAGAGGCCATCCGTAAAATGACATCCCTTCCTGCCCGTCAAATGGGATTAAAGAAACGAGGATTATTGGAAAAGGGGTATTTTGCAGATCTAGTTATATTTGACCCGGTACATGTTGCAGATACCGCCACATTCGTCAATCCCAAGCAATATCCCACAGGGATTCACACCGTCATTGTCAATGGGAAAATCGTCCTTCAAAAGGGCCGGCATACCGGGCAATTGCCTGGAAAAATACTCCGGAACGGCGAATAAATCAGCGCCGACGTCCCATGATCCGCAACATCATGATAAACAGATTGATAAAATCCAGGTAAAGTTTCAGGGCTCCTAAAACAGCTACTTTCTGATATGATTCGGCATCTGATCCACCCATGACAGCCATCTCTTTAATCTTCTGGGTATCATAAGCCGTTAAACCTGTAAAAACCAAAACGCCCACATAACTGACAATCCAATAAAGGCCTTCACTTCTTAAAAACAGATTCACTACAGAGGCAATCAAAATTCCGATAAGGCCCATGAATGCCAGGCTCCCCAGGCCCGTCAAATCTTTCTTTGTAAAATATCCCCAGGCAGCCATGGCTCCAAACATGGCCGCTGTAATGATAAAAGTGGAGGCCAATGATTCACTGGTAAACGCCATAAAAATGACAGATAACGTGAGTCCGTTCAGTGCCGAATACCCTAAAAATGTCCAGGTTGCCGTTGCAGCAGTCATACGGTTTATCGCTGCGGATAAATATATCACCAGTCCCAGTTCTGCGATAATCAGTCCAAAAAAGACAAAAGGTGTTCCAAAAATAAATTGTTGAAGCGCTTCGGATGTAAAAACTCCCCTGGCCACCACACCGGTCACCACCAGTGCTGCCGTCATCCATCCAAAAACTTTCGTGACAAATTCCTTTTGTGCTTCAGCTACAGCATCCGACCGGACTGAATGACCCGTATATACTGTATGATCAAAGGGACGCAAACGGTTCATTGTTTTCCTCCTTTTTTTGAAAATATACGCTCAAACGGGGATATGGTTTCTTGGGGATGTTTAGTTGAGAATGGAGAATGGAGAATGGAGAATGGAGAATGGAGAATGGAGAATTGAGAATTGAGAATTGAGAATTGAGAATTGAGAATTGGGAATTGAGAATTGAGAATGCGGAATTGAGAATGGTGTTTTGATTCAATAAGCATTTTGAAAAACGACCTGATCACCAGTCACCAGTCACCAATCACCAGTCACCAATCACCAGTCACTAGTCACCAATCACCAATCACCAGTCACCAATCACCAGTCTCCGCCAATAATTCCAGTACTTTATCTGTAATCAAATCCGTTTCATCAGATTTCAGGAGATGGCCATTAATGAGGAAGGAAAAAATGAGTAATTCTCCGTTGCGGGTCGTCACATAACCTGAAAGACCCCTTGTATTGGCTATGGTCCCGGTTTTTGCATGGACGTTCCCTTCGGCAGGTGTTCCCTTCATCCGGTTTCTCAAGGTTCCATCCTGCCCGGCTACGGATTGTATTTCGTACCAGACGGGCCAATAGGGTGAATGGTACATGGCTTCAAGAATGGTCACCAGCTGGGACGGGCTCCAATAATTATATCGGCTAAGTCCGGATCCGTCAGCATACACATAGCTGTCAGGGGCTATGCCCCACGCTTCCAGTTGTTTTTCGACCACTTTTCGTCCGTTTGAAAAAGAGCCCAGGCCGTATACATCATACCCCAGCAGCCGTGCCATGGTCTCTGCATAGAGATTCTGGCTTCGCTTCATGAGCCCTTTCAGGATATCCCGAAAAGGCGGTGAATCATGTACATAGAGAATTTCTGTACTATCCCGCCAGGATTCATCTTCGATATCATCACAATCAACAACAGGTCCATTGACTGAGATTCCTTCATCAAGCAGTGTTTCTTTCAAAGCCGTGCCATAAAAAAGAGTCGGATTAAAAATAGATGGTGAAACCATAAACGATGCATCACCGGCGAGGACATATCCGTTGATCCGAATTATATTGGATCCGTAATCCCGGTCCACCCGGATTTTGGTTTTTCCTGTATCCCCCACCACCACATCTGTTTCAATGGTGAAATAGGAGGATTCCACATTGGGTTCCACCAGGAGTTCTCCGTCGGGCATCAAGGGCGGTGTAATGATAAGATCCACATAATTTTCATTAAACTGGAGAGCATTGATTTCTGCCGCATACCATACATCCAGATAATCAAAACTCCAGCCGCTCCCTATCCGCCGGTTGTCAAAAGCATCGTCATCCCCGATGATCCGTCCCTCAATTTCTCGGATACCCATCGCTTTCAAACGTCGTGCCCAGTCTTTAAACACATCCCTGGGATCAAAGAAAAAACGCTCGTAAAGGGTTGGATCACCGTTACTGAATACAATCAGATCACCGGTAAGAATGGAATCTTTGATTTCTCCATTTGTGGTTACCAAGCTTTTAAAGCGGTAATCCGGTCCGAAATGTGTGAGTGCAACAGCCGTAGTTGGAATTTTATTGTTGGATGCCGGCATAAACATTCGGTTTTGATTTTTTTCATACCAGATCTTACCTGTTACAGCCGATTTGATTTGCACACCCCAAAAGGCATGGTCAAAGAGAGGATCATTGAAAAGAGAATCGATTCTTGCTGCCGTTTCATTTTCCCATTTTTTCTCTTTGACAAAAGGATTTATCGTGGCACAACCATTAAAAGCAATCATTCCGATAAGCAAAATGCAGATAATGCGTATTTTCATGTGTACACCTTTATTCAGGGGGCAGTCATCAGTCGACAGTCGTGAGTCGACAGTGGACAGTCGTGAGTATGTGTCGAAATCGAGTTTATCACAAAGAAACTAGATCTCACGTTGAAATTCGATTTCATCCCGGATAGGTAGGTTTTCATAGCCGAAGGGCTGAATTTCAGGTTTAACTTTCCGGGAGTATTTAACCACCTCATCCTCAAAGACTTTCACTTTCTTGAATCCATTCCGTTCCAGAAATTCCATCCGTTTGACATTATCATTCGTTGTCAGCATTTTAATCTGGTGGATATCCTGATCCCGCATCACATCCAGGACCTTTTCTAGGAGAGAAATACCGATACCTTTGCCATGGACCACGGTATCCAGAGAAATTATCTGGCAGACATTGTCCTTCACACGATACGTGATTACACCCACCGGCATTTTATGCATGAAGGCAATAAAACCGGGGAGTTCTGCAGGTAAGTTCTTTTCTCCTCTGAATACGAGAGCTTCAGTCCGCCAGCGCTGGCTAATCCATACGGGAAGCCAGATTCTGTCCACATCTCTGATTGGCTTAATCGTAATCATGTCTTTCATGAGATATACTCCGTTCTGATTATTCCTGCCATAAAAAAAGCCTCACACGAGGCTGGTGTGAGTGTGGAAGGATTCGAACCTTCGACCAACGGCTTAAAAGGCCGCTGCTCTACCAACTGAGCTACACACCCGATATTCAAAAAGCCCGAAAGTATAGAAAGATTAATTCCAAGAAGCAATAAAAACATCACGACTTTTCTTCCCTTTCATCCACACCTTCCTGCAATTTCCTGTACAGCGTTGGTTCACTGATTTTCAATTCGCGTGCCGTTTTTCCCTTATGCCCTTTAAACCGGTCTAACATGTTTCTAATATAAATATACTGAAATTTTTTGGTTGCTTCATCCAAAGAAAGTCCCGGTGGAATATTCTGATCTTCGATTCTGGGTTTTTGAGTGAGGGATTCCGGCAGATCACTGACATCCAGGAGATTTTTCCGTGAGAAAATCATTGCCCGTTCTACAATATTTTCCAGTTCCCGTACTTCCCCCCGCCAGGTATAATTTTTGAGGATTTCCTGGGCTTCCCGGGTCATCCCCAGTATATTTTTACCCATGGATTGGTTGAGTTTCCGGATAAAAAAGTCAATTAGGAGAGGAATATCTTCTTTCCGCTCAGACAGCGTCGGTACGGGGATATGAATCACATTCAGGCGGAAATAGAGATCTTCCCGGAAATGAGCATTTTCAATTTCCTTCCGGGGGTCACGATTGGTGGCAGCCATAATGCGCACATTCACCCGGACCGGTACACTTGCACCGTCGGGAAGGATTTCTTTTTGTTCTACGACCCTTAGCAATTTAAGCTGTGCACTTAAAGGCAGATCGGTAATATCATCCAGATAAAGAGTTCCCGTATCCGCCTGCCGAAACAGCCCGGGATAGACATATCCCCCCTTTTCTTCATACCCAAACAATTCTTTCTCAATCTTATCTTCGGGATAGGCATTGCAATTGAGTGACAGGAAAGGTGAGTTTTTTCGAGGACTGTGATAATGGATAGTCCGGGCAATCAATTCTTTGCCTGTCCCCTGTTTACCCACGATAAACAAATGACTGTCACTATCAGATATGCGTCGAATCAGGGTTAACAAACGCATCATGGCAGGGGATTGGCCCACGATATGTTTAAAGTCGTATTGCTGATGAATCTCATGACGGAGCCGGGCATTTTCCAACAGCAGTTCTTTGTGATCAATCAGCTTATTCAGTTTCAGAATCAGGCTTTCAAATTTAAAGGGCTTGATAATATAGTCAAAGGCTCCCAGTCGGAGAGCTTCAATTGCCGTTTCCATAGAAGCATAAGCCGTTACAATAATAAAAAAGACCTCCGGGGCTTTATCACGGACTTCTTTCATAAGATCGAGTCCGCCCATGCGTGGCATATCAATGTCTGAAATCACCACATCCGGCATCCGGGTTTCCATTTTAGACAGGGCTTCTTTTCCATCACCAGCCTGATCACATAGAAATCCCCGTTTTCGGAGGATAGTCATCAGGGCTTCCCGGAAAATGGGATCATCATCGACCAGAAGAATTTTGTATGCCACGCATATCTCCTTTGAAGACCGGAAGTATAATTTTTACGGTTGTTCCGCATCCTTCTTTACTATCAAGAGCTATCTTTCCACCCATGGATGTCACAATATGGTGACAAACCCATAAACCCAGACCGGTTCCCTGGTTCTCTGACCGGGTAGTAAAAAAGGGCTCAAAAACCCGTTCCAGGTATTTCCGTGGGATACCTTCCCCGTTATCTAAAATCTCAAGGGTGATCTGGTCATCCAGGACTGTCGACTTTATCCGGAGCACCGGCTTTTCACACTGGCGCATGGCATAGCCGGCATTTAAAAATACATTAATAAATACTTGAAGTAATTGATCATAGGCAAAATAAACAGGTGCCCCGTCCCGGGTAAGTTCCTCAACAATCCGGACATCCTTGAGGATTGCATCAAAACGGACAATCCGGATTGCATCCCGGACCAGGGTGTTCACGTTAATAATTTCCTGTTGACCCTGAAGGGGGCGGCTTAGATCCACCAACTGACGGACTGTTTTGGACAGATATTCCACCTGTCGGGAAATCATGCCCAGGGTATTTTCGACGTATTCATCACGAACATGAGCTTCCAGCATTTGCACAAGGGAACTGATGGATACCATGGGCTTTGAAACATCGTGGGCGATGCCAGCGGCTAACTGTCCCAATGCAGACAATTTTTCACTTTGAGCCATCTGTTTTTCAAGCCGGCTTCGTTCTGTAATATCGTGGCCAAAAAAGAGGAGGACGGACTGACCGTACTGAAAATCCACCAGGAGTTTTACATTCCATAAAAGCTGCCTTTCCTCTCCTTTAGGTGTCCGGTATTCTATTTCCAATTCTTCAAATCGTCCCTTTTCCTTCAGGTTATTCCGCAATTGCCGACGATCAGAGGATTTGAGCTGCAAAACATCCAGAATAACTTGATCCAGGCGTTCCTGTTTCCGGAGATCCAACACCTTTTCAGCCCAGGGATTCATATCTTTGATCCGATATCTGGCATCCGTCCGGATAAACATGATATTTGCCGTAGAAATCAGTTCATGAGTATACCGCTTCTGTTGGCGAAGTTCGATTTCCAACTGCCTTTCATGGGGGATATACTGGAGCAGCAATCCAAGAGAATCATCTTTGTCTTCCAGGTATCTGAGAGTGACCAAAAATAAAACGCGGTTCGTTTTACCTTTCTTCAAAAAAAGATACACAGCCTTTTCCCGAAGCAGCACGGGCAGACATTCACCCCAATTGTGAAAAGGACTCTTCGTCCAGTCTACCAGAGTTTGAAAAAAAACCGGCAACTCCCCCGGGAAATATTTCTCAAAATCATCAGAAAGGGAGAGTATTCGTCCCTCCCTGCTAATTGTAATTTTTCCGGATCGAACCATGGATAATACATATCCTCCTTTCCAATAGGTTAATAAATTATTTTATGATTATCAACGGCTGAATCCTTTATTTTTTGAAAAAACCAGCGTACTTTTCATTATGGATATTCATTTTTTCAGACCCGTTAAGCTCTTCATGGCAGTTTTATATAATAAACAGGGCGATCCGGCTGATTTTATTCCCCACTTAGCCCGGATTTTTTCACCGGTGGATTATCGAAGTCCTGTTTACCCATTTGATCACACCCATTACTACGAAGAAGAAATGGGTTCTTCTTTATCCCGGATACTTCTGAGCTTTGAAAGACTTATTTCCCCAGACACCCTGGCAGAGATCAAGCATCTTACCCGGGTTGTTGAAAGCATATACAGCCACGGGGCAAACCGAAACATTAATTTGGATCCGGGATATCTGGATCTGGATAAAGTTGTACTGGCATCGGCCAAATACGGACGGCAAAAAATTCCGTTGAAAGATGGGATTTTTGCCGATCCTACTCTGGAATTCACCCGGCATAACTTCAAGCCCTTTGAGTGGACTTTTCCGGATTTTTCTACCCAATTATACTATGAAGATTTAAGACACATCCGTGTGATATATAAACACCAATTACGTGAATTGACCTAATTTGTATCGAATGTCCGACGGGTTCTGTCTTTAAAAACCCCGGGGAATTTCAGAATCCGGTTATGCATGACCACGTAGATACCCGGCTCCACAAGTCTGGCAGCGATCAGGCTCTCTGTTACATTTTGTACGGCATCGCTGTCTCTGAATTCATACGGACGCATAGCCCCGGTGAAAATAATGGGACAAGGAGGATTTTTTATTTCATGGTAGAGTAATTCACCTGTGTTTTCCAACGTATCGGTCCCATGGAGAATGATCACCGCATCGCCATTTTTCATCTCCAGGCGTGTTAAACGAAGGACCAGGTCCCGGTCCTCATCGGTCATATCCAGAGAGTCCTTGAAGATAATGTTTCTTTGCTGTATCTCCAGATCCGGCAGGCGGAGAGAACCCAGAATTTTCGTCAGGATTGAACTGTAATTCTTTAACGACCCATCCTGCTCATTATAGGTTTTTTCGATGGTCCCGCCGGTTGTAATGATGGTTATTTTCATATTTTTCTCATTTTGAACGTTCAAACGTTCAGACGTTTAGACGTTGGGACATTGTTTAGACGTTGAGACGTTGGGGCGTAACATTTTGTCCGTCTATGTTACAAATATAAAAAAATGGAGTGAATGATGAAGAAATATTTTCTATTGATTTTGGGGATTGGCTTACTGGCTGGATGCAGTAAGCTGGAAAACAACAAACAGTTCAACACAACAGAATATGGAGCAACCATGTTAAAATATCCTTATAAACGGGCTGACCTTCCCTTTGGCCTGAACGATCTGGAACCTTACATGGATACCAAAACAGTGGATATCCATTACAACAAACACCACAAAGGTTATACGGACAAACTGAATGCGGCGATCGCCGGCACAGATCTGGAAAAAAAGAGTCTGATCGAGATTTTCAGAAACGTTAGTCAATATCCGGATGCAGTCCTGAATAACAGCGGTGGTTTTTACAACCATGAACTTTTCTGGGCACATCTGAGTCAGGACGGAGCAAAAAAGCCATCGGGAAAACTTGCAGAAGAGATCAACAAGACCTTTGAATCTTTTGAAACCTTTCAAAAGGTCTTTGAAAGTGCTGCTGCGAGCCGATTCGGCAGTGGCTGGGCCTGGCTGAGTGTGGATTTCAACGGCCGTCTTTTTGTAAGTTCAACTCCCAATCAGGTGAATCCCCTGATGGATGTGGCCGAAGAACAGGGATTTCCCATTCTGGGCATCGATGTGTGGGAACATGCATACTACCTTCTCTACCAGAACCGGAGACCGGAATACATCAAAAACTTCTGGAATATTGTGAATTGGGATGTGGTGGGCAAGAACTATGAAAATGTCTTGAAGGCGTTGTAGGACAGTCGTCAGTCGTCAGTCGAAAGTCGAAAGTCAAAAGACAGTAGCGAGGTACGAGGAGCGAGCCCCGTGAAATACGCTTCGCTGATTTCACAGGGGAGGGGTGAGAATCTGTAAGGGCGAACCTTGTGTTCGCCCGAAGGATTGTCTGCCTCATGAAAAGGGACCGAATTTATTGGAATATTTCACGAGGGGATTTGATTGATTAGATTGTTGTGTTTAGCTGAACTGAAGATGAGATTATAGGAGAGATGGAATATATGATTTCGGTTAGATGACGCCCCCCACCCCGGGGGTAAGATACACCGAAATCCAATATGAAGCAAGTTTATATTGTTATTCGTATATTTGTTTTGACGAATTATATATAACAGCTTGAGACCTTATATTAATCATCCCGGTCATTGAGTTAATAGGTGACAGTCGGCAGCAGACAGTCAACTGAGGCACTTTTTGCCGTTCAATTGCTTCGCTCAGTAATCAAACGCCTTCAGCGTTTAAATATTCAAAACTCACTCCGCTCGTTTCAATAATTCCATTAACCTCAACCTCCCCTGTGAAATACGTTCCACTAATTTCACGGGGCTTAACCTTAACCTTAACCTCCCCTGTGAAATACACTGCGCTCATTTCACGGGGCTTAACCTTAACCTTATTCTTCTCTTGACATTCACTCAAAAAATCCCTGAATTCTAATACAAACAAAAGGAATCGCCATGAAAATATGGATTCTTTTTTTTCTTTTGATGTGTCAGGTTTTTTTATTCGGAGAGGATTACGATAGAGCCCGTGAAGAGATGGTCCGGTATCAGCTTGAAAACAGGGACATTAAAAACAAAGTAGTTTTAAATACCATGAAGAGTGTCCCGCGACACGAGTTTGTACCGGATAAAGAGAAACGCAATGCGTACGATGACAGGCCTTTGCCTATAGGTTACGGACAGACAATCTCTCAGCCTTACATCGTGGCTTATATGACACAGGTTATTGATCCCAAGCCGGAGTACCGCATTCTGGAAATCGGAACCGGATCCGGCTATCAGGCAGCGGTTTTGGCGGAAATTGCAGATTCAGTCTTTACCATAGAAATCGTTAAGGGATTGGCAGACAGGGCACAGTCGGCTTTGGAGGAAAACGGGTACGCTAACGTGGTAATCCGGCATGGGGACGGGTATTACGGTTGGGAATCGAAAGCTCCCTTTGACGCTATTGTGGTTACCGCCGCTGCGGAACATATCCCCCCGCCTCTGATCAAACAGTTGAAACCGGACGGAAAAATGATCATTCCGGTAGGGTCACCCTTTATGATTCAGAATCTGATGCTGGTTGAAAAGAAAGGGGAATCTGTCCGGACCACCTCCCTCTTCCCCGTCCGTTTTGTCCCCCTGACCCGGGAACCCCGATGAACGATACTGCCAGCCGCAGGAACATTTCTCTCGGACTCCTTTCCGGAGCAATCATCGCCTACCAGATAGCCCTGATGAACGCCTTTTCCCTGATCCAGTGGGATCATTTTGCCTCCATGATGATATCTCTTGCGCTCCTGGGTTTTGGGGCTGGGGGAACCGTCCTGACGCTATTTAAAACGTGGCTGACAGACCGGCAGGCTGTCATTATTCCCCTTCTCATGATTCTCTGCGCTTTTTCCTTGGCACTTGCCTTTCCCCTTTCCCGGACAGATGGAATCCGCTTTGATTCATACCTTCTCTTAACCGGCGGAGAACAAATACTCCGTTTCATCTTAACAGCTAATCTTCTGTTTCTTCCCTTTTTCTTCGGCGGACTGGCCATTGGCATGCTTTTTACTGTGCGGGTAAAATCCATCAGTACGCTTTATGCGTTTAACCTGGCCGGTTCGGGAGTCGGAGGAATATTAGTCCTCCTTCTCTTTTCCCGTTTCGAGCCCCACCACATACCCATCCTTCTTGCCTCAATCCCCCTGGCAGCAGGATTGCTATATCCAAAAAAACGGGCCTGGCAGCTTCTCTATGCCGCGGGAGGATTCACCTTACTGACAATCCTCCTGGTTTTTTTCTCCTTTCCGGAACCCTCTCCGTCTCAGTTTAAAGGGATTCGCTCGGCACTTCAGCTTCCGGAAGCTCAATGCGTGTATGAAAAACCCACTCCCTACGGTTATTTACAGATTGTCAAATCCCCTGCACTGCGTTATGCTCCGGGGTTGAGTCTGCAATACCGGGATCCCATCCCTTCCCGGCCGGTTCTGTTTTCCAACGGCAATCAAAGAGGTCCCCTGGCAGAATTCCCTTCAGAGAATACACATCATCTCTATGAATGGTCCACCCTGAATCTCCCTTACACTCTTAGAAAGCCGGATAAAATCCTCATCCTTAATGCCGGGACAGGCGATCTTGTTTCTCATGCCCTCTCCCATCATCCAAAACAGATTATCGCCTGTGAAAGCAATGAAGGAATCCTTTTGGCGATAAAAGGTTTTTATGGAGAAAACACTCCCTTTGCATCCCCACTCGTCAACATCCACATATCGGATGCTTATACCTATCTTCTATCCACAAGAGAAACGTATGATCTGATCCAGCTCCCTGTTCTGGGGACTTTCGGCGGATCATCCGGGCTCGATGCGCTTGAAGAACACTATTCCCTCACGCTGGAAGCCTTCGAGACCATGTGGCAACGACTGGAACCGGACGGTATGATCAGTGTCTCCACCTGGATGGATTACCCTTCCCGCTACCCCCTGAGAATCCTCACGACCCTGAAACGCTTGACCGGCGAAGACCCTTTCCGTCATCTTGCCGCGATCCGAAACTGGAATATGATTACTTTTCTCATGAAAAAAACACCACTCTCTTCCAGGGAAATTCAAACAATAAAAACCTTTTCTGATTCCCTGGATTTTGATGTGGTTCTTTTACCCGCTGGTAACAGGGATTCGTCATCCTACACTCATCACCAGTTACAGAATTCATCCTTTTTTCATGCCGTGGAAGCGATTTTAGGCAATAATGAAGACTCCTTTTCAGAAGAATATCCATTCCGCATACAGCCGGCCCGGGAAAACAGTCCCTATTTTTCTCAATTCTTAAAGCCGGGTCGAATTCATGAAATCATGGATTATCTGTCCAGAGATGCACTCCCTTTTCTGGAGCTGGGATATCTGATTCTCATTCTCACGTTTATCGTTGTAACACTCATCGCCGTCATTCTGATTATAGTGCCTCTGATTTTTCATCAGCCGGGTGTTTTCCATTCAAAGCGGACTCTCCTTTATTTTTCCGGATTGGGACTGGCCTTTATGTTCGTGGAGATTGTATTGATTCAGCGATTTATTCTCTTTTTCGGAAATCCTCTTTATGCCGCATCCGCCGTCATCAGCGGGATTCTCATCTTTTCCGGGGCCGGCAGTTATTTTTCCACCCGTCTGGAAAGCAGCCGGCAAACAATCACGTATGTCAGTGCAGGAATTTCCGTTTTTCTCCTCCTCTTAGCGCTCGGTCTGACTCCCGTTTTGAAAGCCGTGATCCATTACCCCTTTATCCTGAAAATTTTTATCAGTCTTCTTATTGTAGGGCCTGTGGCTTTTCTCATGGGAATACCCTTTCCACTGGGACTCAAACGACTGAATCAGACCAATCCGGCGGATATTTCATGGGCCTGGGGAATCAACGGATGTCTGTCCGTGATCAGCAGTGTTCTGGCGGCAATTCTGGCGGTGGAAATCGGGTTTACGGGAGTTATGATTATTGCGGCGATCCTATATCTGGGAGTTCTGAGTTCTGAGTTCTGAGTGCTGAGTGCTGAGTTCTGAGTGCTGAGTTCTGAGTTTTTTTCTCCCGCTGAGGTGCCGAGACGCGGAGGGGAAGGCTCATTTCATATATACAATCTTCCGGATCTGCACCTGCCGGTTATACCGGGCCCTGACGATATAAAGACCCGTAGAGAGGTGTGAAGCAGTGTAATCAAAATGGTGTTTGCCGGCGGGATGATTCGAAAAAGCTATCCGGTCCACAATGCGGCCGGTGATATCCACAACTTCAAACACAAGATCCCCCGCATCCGGCAGGCTGTAAGTCAAGCGGGTCACCGGATTGAAGGGGTTGGGATAGGCGGATCCAAGTATAAAAACTTCGGGAAGGATCTCCTCTTCCTGTCCGGGAAGGGTCCGTTTCCGGATGACTATTTGATCCGGATCTTCCCCCCGGTCCAGTCTGGCAATGCCGGTCAGTTCATCCTCCGGATATTTGGTTTTCAGTTCTGTTAAATAATACTCCGCCTGAACACTATCCGCTAAATCCTTATCATAGAGATTGAACAGATCAAAAAGGGCCGTGGTTTCATGGATGGTTTCCGGGTTTTCCGCAAGGATTTCACGGGAGAGGGCGATGGCCTGTTTCGTGTCTTTCATCCGACGGTATTCGGACACTTTCCGGGATTTGATCACGGCCCGGAGAGTCTTATCCTCAACACCGGTCAGGAGTTCATCCAGATACGTCAGCATATCCCGGGTTTTCTGTTCACGGCAGAGGCGCACGGACATGCTCAAGGCCCGGTAAGCATAAGTGGAGACGGGATATAAGCGGATCAGGGTTTGAAAATCATCGAGTGCCCCGGTATAGTTCTTTTCCCACACGGCACCCATAGCGACTTCCCACAGGGCTTTGGCCGCTTCGTCGCCCGGTTCTTCTTCAGGATGGGATGCGATGACCGATTCAGGGCTGCTTTTACTCAGGGTGCTTCCGGAACCGGGATCGGATTGCAAAGGATATGTGGTGAGTACATCTCCGTAACAGGCAGATGCCGAAGGTTGACCCCACCAGCAACGTCTTGCATCGATGGATGATGTGCCATCCGATGCGACGGCGGCATAATAGGTCCCCTGCCAGATAATGGAGTTTTTGCAATTTCCCCACACTTGTGGGATATGTCCACCCATAACAGGTGTTGAAGCATTGGATGCTAAAATAACACCCTCTGAGGATTCCCCGGATGACATATAATTAAAGCCCGTGTATGTATAATTTTCATACTGTCCAAACAGCGGATCGCTCCCGTTGTTTGCATACACTGCCCATAAAGCATCCGTGGTGCTGATCGTATTATAATACAGATCCGGTGATGATGAATACATTATAAAAGCATAATTCCCGCTTCCGCCGGTAATCAAATTATTGTGCATTTCCGAATTACTGTTCACAAAATATAGCCCGAATAACCCGGATTCCGTGATTGCATTTGATTCTATTAAGGGGGACCCGTTGTAAACATACAGGCCAAAGGTTGAGGCATTGCTGATTGTATTATCAGAAATTTCCGAACCCGCCGGGACATTCAGACTCATGATCCCATATCCGGTATTTGACAGTTCGTTGTTGGAAATAACGACAGACCCATTGGGATCTGAGCTATAAATAGCATACGCCTCTATATCGGATACCGTATTCTCAGATATATACGGCGTGCATCCATTAACACAATAAATACCATATTCACTGTTTGAGATTTCATTAAAGGTTATGACAGGTGTCCCATTCAATCCTGAATAAATTGCCCTGCTTGAAATATTTGTCAGATGATTATAAAATATATATGTGGAAGAATTCAGAGAGCTTATTCCGTAAGATGCATCAGATATGGTATTTGAACTGAGTACCAGGGCATCCTGGCCTGTTTTACCTGAATGATCACGAATGGCTGTGGTTGCATGGGTTATGGTGCATCCGCTTAATGAACCCGAACTGTTTTCCTGATAATATATACCACCCCAGGTTCCGGAAATACTTGTAAACGTTGCATTATTTCCTTCAAGGATTGCACCGCCTGCTATCTCCAATGTTTTTCCCGATGGATACTTTAACAGGGCTCCATCCTGAGCCACCAGCTTTCTTCCACTCGTCAAGGTATACGTATCATTAAAAATAAATTCTCCGCGAAGGTGAAGCTCTGATCCGTTATTAAATGCATCATCAATTGTTGTATACAACCCCAGAACCGTTGACCCGGACATAAGACGGATATCCGGAGTAAAGCTTGCACCGGATTCAATAGCAAGTGACCCGGATCCTTTTTGAATGGTATGACTGTCTAACGTAATATCCGACCCGTTTTTGAATGTCAGTGTCACCCCGGAGGGAACGGTGAGATTCGCGGCAAGGGTGTGAGACCCATAGACTTCGATACTCTGGCCGCTGCTGGCGGCTGACATCGCTGATGCGATTGTGGAATATATCCCTTTAATGGCACTTCCCGTTATAAGCCGGGTATGGGAATTGGAGGGGTTGATGGTCGCGCCGGATTCAATGGCAATGATTCCGCCTGTAGAAACAATTGAATACCCATTCAGATTAATATTCGTACTATTGGAAATAGTCAGGGTAACACCGGATGGAACAAAAACATGACCTGTGAGGGAGTGCGTAACTGACCATGTTTCATCGTAACTAAGTATGCCGCTTGTTGTAAAAGGTTTAGGTGTAGGATTTTCTACATAAGTTTTTTGAGGGCTATTAAAGCGCTCTTCTGCCGGTATACTGTAAGATAACTCACCACCGGTTTGTGTTTTAGGACCAATTGCAGGCCACGTATATCCATCTAAAAATTCAGGTTTTGAGGAGTAATAATAGGAGACATCATCCAATCTGTAAGCTGAATAACCAGGACCATCATAAGCCACATTGTGAGTTACATCAAATGTATAATCATTCAGAATTCCATAAGCATCAGTTGCTGGTACAGCATCTCCAATCCAATTAAAACGTAAAGGATATAACCAATCGCCCTGTTTTTCCATGTTTCCCAAGGTAGCCCATTCATGCATTGTCTTAATAAGTGCAATACCACCAGTAGCCATATTTCTTACAAACGTATTATAAAGGCCATTATCACCGTGATAATCATCCGATGCAATTCTTTCAACAATATTGTGTTCAAAAAGATGACCAAATGGGTATTTGGCATGTAAATCAAGATCACGATCGTCATATCCAATGCCAAGCCAATAAGTTGAGTGTTGTTCTCGTGAATAGTTAAATGTCCAAACATTGCAGTTCGAGCCTGCGCCGGCAACCATTGCGTGACGAAGGTATCGAAAAATATTATTTTCGACTAATGTATTTGTTGTGCTTGCTCCCATAGTAACTCCATATCCCCACCCTCCGCCTCCATAGTCCATTGCTTCATGCAGATAACATCCGGAAATTTCACAATGAGACGATGTGGATATGCCGATATGATGACACGCTGCCTTATAGGATTCAACGCCCCGAACCCAACAGTTAATAGCAAAATTAATGATTATATTACAGGGATGACCTGAAGTTGATTTCTCATTCGGAGACCTTATGATCTTTAAATCTTCAATTCCGATATTTTGAACGGGTGTTACTTCACGAACTTTAAGAGAATAATCGGTATTCACTTCGTCATCATAATTCATGTTGGCTTCATCTTTAATTTCTCTCCAGTCGCCAGTGGCATCGGAACCTTGAGCAGTGATCCTCGTTATTTGTCCGACAATTTCTCTAGCAAAATCTTGCTCTGTATGATAATTAAAATTTCTCTTAATAAAATGAATCCAATCATCAATCGCAATGCCGCTTAATACTCCAACAGGAGCTGCATGCATTACGGATTCTCCTTTATCAAAATCCTGGTCCAAGTCTATCCATGCGCCGGCTGTGCCAGTCAAAGCAAAACAACTATAATTTTTCATGTTTTGAAAAACGAGAACAGTCTTGTCTGATCCGGCTCCTTGAAACACGATATTTCTCTCATCTTGAGATAATTGTATGGTACTGGTAAAGTAGTAAGTACCCGCTGGAAAATAAATAATCGCCAAACCTCCAGTTGTATTAACATGATTTCTTGCCGTATTAATTGCTGTCGCAACTTGCGAACTGGCAGCTCCCGGACTAATTGGTATAACCAGTTTTGGCTCCACAGAACTCATATCCTGTAAAAGCCCCGCTACATTCCAGGTAACCTGGTTGTACGCAGGAATATGGCCGACACCATTCCATAACGTTTGTGATTGAACCTCTGTTATAGTTATAATAATTAAACTAAAGGATAATATTATTATATTTGTTATTCTCATTTTACAATCCTCCGAATTAATGTGATAAATTCATAGAATCTAGAAAAGAAAAGCTGCTGACATTTTAAAAGTATCTATCTTATCCCTGACACTTAAGCTTGAAACACCTTCGGTTATTGATAATGCTCTTGAATAGTTAATTATTAAAACAAATTGATAATAAGATAACCTGAAACCAATTTGAATATTGGTAGATGGGATAGTATAGTTTTCATCAAGAGGAATATAATCGTAGGGATATGTTTTCCTTTCATCTGGTCCGAGTAGTATTGTTTTTTGATTTGAAATTCTTGTATGATTTTTAATAGGTATCGAAAGGCTAAAACCAGTATAGATACTTGAACTAGTTTTATTTTTAATTATAATAGAATAGCCAACACTTACAGGTAATTCTATATATGATATATTTACATTGATATCTCCTATTTCTATATCGGAATCATCAAAATAAGGATCACTCTTCCAAGTTCTGTCTTCTAAAATAAACTTTTTTCGTTGATAATTTATTCCGAAACCAATAAATCCATTAAATGAGTGAATTGGATAAAAATCCTTCATAATTCCGAAGGTAAGTCCTGGTTGACTAATACATTTCTCATTACGAAATTTTGATTGATTAAAGCCAAGCTCTATACAATTAGGTGATTTTGCTCTTCCATTAACAGGACTCAGCAAAATAAATACAAGTAAAATTAATAATAGTTTATTCATGTATGATTTCTCCCTCAAAAATGGTATGTTGAAAGATACTTATATTTATAATGAAACGACACATAATGATTTTCGAAGTTTATTTGCATTTTCTTAAGTCTTTCTACAATTTATGGGTGTTCTTAAGAATTATTTAATCAATCCAATTTAGAAAACCAATTTTTCTTACATGCTGTTCTCATCTAATTCCTGTTGTTATAAAAAATAGAATCACTAAAACCAGACATAATTGAACTTGTTCATCATTCTACTCCTTTTATGTTGAATTTTGTATTAAGAGAAAAAACAAACAAAGGCCATAAGATTTTTTCTTTATATTTAAACAATTTTATAAGATAATATGGATTCATGATTCAACCGGATATCCATGTAGAACTAAATTATTATACTCCCCATAATTTCGTATACAATAAAATATTTCATTTTCAAAAATTAGAGGGGAACCTGTAATCCTCATTTTTTCGAATGGAAATTTATAAATATATTCTATATCAGTGCCGTTATAATGTGCAATACCGTCCCGTCTGGCAACAAATAAATCTTTCTCATGTCTTCCACAAACCTGGGCGAAATATTTGTCATGATCAACAGAAAGAACGTGTATGAAGCTGTCGTCTTGATATCTGCATAATTCACGTCCTAAAAGAAAGAAGATTTTGCCACCAATACTGCTCATATTAGCCCAGTAAATTTCACTTTCTTTGTTGGAATAGATTTGCTGTAGTTCATTATCTACTACCTGATAAAATTCCACATCGCCGTCACCGGTCTCATAATTGATCCCGTATGAAAATACATACACATTGCCATTCTCTGCTCTAATCTTTAAAAACTGCGAATTAAAATCAGCCCGGGCTATTTCCCGCCAGTTCGCGCCGTCATAATGCAAGACAAACCCTCGCCAACACTCATTTGTTCCATCAAAAAAACTGATAACACCACAGGCATAAACATCGTTTGGTGAGGTTCCCCAGATATCCTCAACACTTATTGCATGGTAATTTTCTTCGATACTATACACATAGTTTTGCTTCCATTCCACGCCGTCATAATGCCAGATCCCTGCTCCTCGTTCACCCCAGCCTGCCTGTCCCCCCATCCATACATCATCCGCACTGAAACCAAACAGCGTCATTCCGGTACACCAGATTGTTTCATTGGTGTACGTCGTCCACTCTGTGCCGTCATAGTGCAGCAGCCGGTCATACTGGGTACCGCCACCGCCAACCGCCCATACGTCATCAGGTGAAGCACCCCATACCGAACTGATATAATTCATGGGCATATCCAGCGTATCCAATGTCCATACATAGTTCCGTTTGCCCGGTTCCGGCTCAGGTTCAAATTCCGAAGGATTATCTTCACAGGAACAAAGAGCCAATAGTGTTATCATACTTACTATCAGACATGTTTTCCGGATCATGCTTGCCTCATCTGTTTTTTCGAATTGCACCTTTATGGTGAAAAGACTGGAGTATTTTCATTCTCTTGGTTAAAAGATTGAAATCAGGTAATAAATTTTTTCTTTTTCTGTAATTGTTAAATATATAGTGACATTGACACAAACAATTACACATTAAAATAACTATTTTTGATTTTTGGCTCATATTACCAACACTTTTTACGAACTTACTGCATATTATAAAAAAAAAAAAAAAACGAATGTCAAGATTTAAAAAGGTTGAAACGTTGAGGATCGCTGTTCGCAGTCGGCAGTGGGCAGTCGACAGTTGGCAGTGACGAGGAGATTGGGGAGATTGATTTGATTGGTTTGATTGATTCGATTAAAACACCAGGAGCGAAGCGACGCTAACTTCCAGCTTCCAGCTTCTAACTTCTGAAAACGCTGCACTCAGCATCTCAGCACCCTCTAAAGCCTCTGCACTCTCTGCCCCCCTCACCATATAACAAACATTCTCCGCGCTCTCCGCGCCCTCCGCGGTAGAAAGAAATCCTCCGCCCTCTCTGCACACCCTCAAAAACATTCTCTGCATCTCTGCGCCCTCTGCGAGAGGATAAAACCTCCCCTCCATCAATAACCAAAGGGGCGAACCACCCGGTCCAGCAATCCGTGGACCTTGGAAATAATCACTCCATAATTGGTGATGGGAATATTTTGCCGGTGGGCGGTCAATAAGCGCCGTTTGAATTCCATGCCGGTAATCATACAACTGCCACAATGAATGATTAAGGCGTACTCTTCCAGTTTTTCAGGGAAATCATGTCCTGTGTAGACATCAAAATGGAGATTTTTTCCGGTGTACTGTTTCAGCCAGCGGGGGATTTTAACACGGCCGATATCATCGGACTGCACATGATGCGAACAGGCTTCGGCAATAAGGATTTTATCCCCGTCTTTCAGCCTGTCCGCTGTATTGGCTCCTTCCACCAGCATGGCAAGATCCCCTTTATACCGGGCAAAAGCGGTGGAAAAGGTGGTAAAAGGGACTTCTTCCGGTACACTCCCTGCCACTTTCAATACAACCTGGGAATCGGTGATAACCAGTGCCGGTGGCCGGGATAGTTTTTCAAGGGCTTCATCCAGCTCACGATCCTTCACGGTAATCGCAATGGCATCATTATCCAGCACTTCCCGGATGACCTGCACCTGAGGCAGAATCAGACGACCTTTTGGAGCCGCCAGATCGAGGGGTACCACTAACACCACCAAATCACCGCCCTGAATAATATCCCCGATAATCACCGGTTCATTTCTGAAATAGTCCGGGACAGAAGCAATGATTTTTTCCTTCAGGTCGTGGACACCCAGAAATGTTTTTGTCGAGACCCTCAGGGCACGGTCCACTTCTTCCACGGGAATTTCCGGAGAGGCCAGGTCCGATTTATTGAATGCAATCACATAGGGGATGTCCATTTTTTTTAAATCATGAATAATTTTTCTATCTTCGTTGGTAACCCCCTTTTCATCCGTTACCAAAACAGCAATATCGGTCCGCAACAGAACCTTCCGGGTGGCTTTCACCCGCATATCCCCCAAATCACCGGTGTCATCCAGTCCGGCTGTGTCATAAAAGGTTACCGGTCCGACAGGTATGAGTTCATACGCTTTCGCCACAGGATCGGTGGTTGTACCGGGCTCTTTCGAGACAATGGCAATCTCCTGTTCGGCAATGGCATTGATCAGGGAGGATTTTCCCGCATTCCGCCTGCCTAAAAAAGTGATAATCAGTCGTTCACCACGGGGGGCTTTAGTCATAACGTTCTCCTTACACGGTATCGCCGGGTGTAAATCCCAGTTTCAACATATTCTGAGGTGATAAGATGGTATCCAGTTGATCCGGAGTCAGATATTTCTTTTCCAGCACCAGATTTTTGAATGATTTCTTTTCGGCCAGTGCTTCTTTCACCCATGTCTGCACGGTATCGTACCCAAAATATGGCACCAGCGCCGTTGCCAGGGTCCACCCTTCACCGATTTTAGACTCACAGGATTCCCGGTTCGCCTGAATATCCCGTGTACAGTGATGATCCATGGCAACAGTCACGGCTGTCAAGAGCTTCAGGGATTCCATAAAACTGTGCGTGATCAACGGGATAAGATGATTTAACTCCAGCTGTCCCATACCTGCCGCCTGAGCGATAACCTGGTCATTGCTCATGACCCGCAGTGCAACCTGTACGGCGGATTCAGGAATCACAGGGTTGACCTTTCCAGGCATGATGGATGATCCTGCCTGGATTTCCGGCAACCGGAGTTCATGAAATCCACCGGCCGGACCCGATGAAAGAAGCCTGAGATCATTGGCAATTTTCATCAAATTCACGGCATAACTTTTCAAAATGGCCGAAACTTCTGCAAAACTGTCCAGATTCTGGGTGGCATCCACCAGATTTTCTGCCCTGGCCAGTACGAGTCCCGTCTCTTTTTTCAAGTGTTCAGATGCTTTAAAAATATACTCCCGTGGAGCCCCCAAACCGGTCCCTACGGCCGTTCCCCCCAGGTTATGGATCTTAATCCGCTCCCGGGCTTTAAAAATCCGCCAGCGGTCCCGGGCAACCGCCTCCGCCCAGGCACCAAAGGTCATTCCCAGTGTCATAGGGACTGCATCCTGAAGCTCGGTCCGTCCCAGTTTTAAAATATTCTGAAATACAGACTCTTTTTCCTGAAGACCCGCCTGCCAGTCTGTGACCGCCTTTTCAAGGTCCTTTAAACGGAGTAACACTGCCACTCGTAGTGCCGTGGGATACACATCATTGGTGGACTGATGGCGGTTTACATCGTGCAGGGGGTGGATCTTATCATAGGATCCCGGTGCAAAGCCCATTTTCTTCAATGCCAGATTGGCAAGGACCTCGTTAAAATTCATATTGGTGGATGTCCCGGCCCCTCCCTGCCAGGGATTGACTACAATCCAGCTGTGGTGTTTTCCTCCGGCAATTTCAGAACAGGATTCAGCCAAAACCCGGGCTTTATCTGAATCCAGAAAACCTGTCTCTTCGTTCGCAAGAATACACGCTTTTTTAACAAGGGCAAACGCTTTGATAAAAACCGGGTCCAACCGTTCTTCACTGTAAGCAAAATGATTGACAGACCGCTGTGTATGAATGCCATACAGACAGTCATCCGGTAATTCAAGGGTTCCTAAGGCATCTTTTTCAATTCGGGACATGGGGAAACCCCCTATTTTTACTGAAATTTACACAAAGCAGGTGGATTCCGCACGAAGAGAATCCCCATGGATAAATCCCATCCCATGGAGGTAACACTTCTTTTTGCACATAACTCTTTTTAAATTCAAAAGGAACAAAAGGAGATACATGGCAGAAACACGACGGGAAATACTGATGCGGGGATTTGATCCCCTGGCCCTTCTGGGGGTGAATGATGAAAATTTAAAAGTCCTTGAGGATCACTTTAATGCAGAAATCATAGCCCGGGGGCAAAGTATAAAAATTGTGGGGGATCCCATCGAGGTGGAACGGATTCACCATATCCTCAATCAGTTAATCCAGCTTATTCCCAAGAAAGAATATATCAAACCATCGGATGTAAAAACCGTGATCAATATTGAAGCAGATGACTCAGACTCCATTTTCTCTGTTCCGGAGGAATCGATCATACTTTTCACACCGAACGGACTCATCCGTCCCCGAACTGCAGGCCAGGCGGAATATTACCGGATCGCTTCAGAAAATGATATCACATTTGCCATCGGTCCGGCAGGGACAGGCAAAACCTATCAGGCCGTGGCCATGGCCGTGGCGGCATTGAAAAACCGGGAGATCCGGAAAATCATCCTCACCCGACCCGCCGTGGAAGCCGGGGAAAACCTGGGATTTCTTCCGGGGGATATGAAAGAAAAAATCGATCCCTACCTGGCACCCCTCTACGATGCCCTGAAAACCATGATCAGTCCTGAAAAACTGAAAGTCTTTTTCGAACAGAAAATTATTGAAATCGTTCCTCTTGCTTATATGCGCGGGCGGACCCTTGACAGTGCCTTTCTCATCCTGGATGAAGCCCAGAACACCACGCCGCTGCAGATGAAGATGTTTCTGACCCGTATCGGTGTGAATTCCAAGGCCATTATTACAGGAGATATCACCCAGATCGACCTGCCTTCCAAACAACGGTCCGGACTCATGGACGCCGTGAATATTCTGAAAGATATCGACGGTATCGGGTTTACCTATCTGACTGAAGTGGATGTGGTCCGCCATCATCTGGTCAAACGGATCATTAAAGCCTATTCGGACTCGGGGGATGACCTTGAGTGATTTTTCTTCTCATCTGGAAAAAGCGGCTCGTTTAATCCTCCATGCAACACATACAACGGCATTCACCGGTGCCGGCATTTCCGTGGAAAGCGGCATTCCCCCCTTCCGTGGCAGAGAAGGGTTATGGTCCCGCTATGATCCGGGATGCCTGGATCTGGATGCATTCTACCGGGATCCTACCCAGACATGGACGCTCATCAAAGAAATCTTTTACGACTTTTTCGGCCGGGCAAAACCCAATCCGGGACACATAAGCCTGGCGGAGATGGAAAAAGCCGGGTATTTGCAGGCCGTAATCACACAAAACATCGATAGTCTGCACCATCAGGCAGGAAGCCGGAATATCATTGAATTTCATGGAACATCAGGTCGTCTGAAATGTACCCGGTGCGGTAAGGTTATCCCTTTCGAACCGTCTTATCTCAAACAACTTCCACCCCTATGTAGATCTTGTGGCGGAATTTTGAAACCGGATTTTATCTTTTTTGGGGAAGCAATTCCCTATAAGGCCTATGATGCCTCAATAGAGGAAGCCCGGATTGCTGATGTTTTTCTGATCATCGGTACCACAGGAGAGGTCGTCCCTGCCTCATCCGTCCCCTGGCAGGCAAAAACCCACGGGGCAGCCATCATTGAGATCAATCCCGAACCGTCGGCGTACACCCATGCCATTACCGATATCTATCTTCAGGGCAAGGCGGGGGAAATTCTGCCGGATCTAATACAAAGCATAGAAGTTATATCCTGAAACGGGGATTTTCTGAAACCTTTCCCCTCTCCAGGACACATACAAAAACACAAGCACTCCTTACATTGGAGTCTGAAATGTTGTAAATTTGCCCGTTCATTTAACAAAGGAGGCAATATGAAAGAACAGGAAAATCAAAACAATGCATTAAAAGACGAACTTCTGCATACGCGGAAAAATGTGTGGGACACACAGAAAGACCGGGAAGCAGTCTTTGCTTTCAACACCGATTATGTATCCTTTCTGGATTCATCCAAAACCGAGCGTGAAGCCGTAAGAAATGTGATTCAACTGGCTGAATCCAAAGGATTTGAAAATATCCTGACATCCCCTAAAAACATGGATAAGCTTTATTACCCCCTTCACGGCAAATCCATTGCCCTCTACCGGAAAGGGGAAAAACCACTGACAGAAGGTGTTCATATTCTCGTTGCCCATGTGGATTCACCGCGGCTTGATCTGAAGCAGTATCCGGTGTATGAAGACCAGGACCTGGCCATGTTTAAAACCCATTATTACGGCGGCATCCGGAAATATCAATGGGTGTCTATTCCGCTGGCATTGCACGGGATCTTTGCCATGAAAGACGGGAGCATCAAAAACATTGTGATCGGAGAAAAGGACAGCGATCCTGTATTTACCATTGCCGATCTTCTCCCACACCTGGCGGCAAATGCCCAGAATACGAAGAAAGCCACCGAATTCATCCCCGGTGAAAAACTGAATATTCTTGCCGGAAGTCTGCCAGTCAACGATGACGAAAAGCAGGATCAACGGTTTAAACTGAACATCCTGAAACTGTTTAAAGACACTTACGGCATTGCAGAAGATGATTTTTTAAGCGCCGATGTAGAGCTGGTTCCGGCTGGTAAATCCCGGGATGTGGGACTGGACCGGTCTCTTTTGGGTGGATACGGACACGACGACAGGGTGTGTGCTTATACAGCGCTTCGTGCCATCCTGGATGTGGAAAAGGTCAAAAAACCGGTTCTTGTTTTTCTCATGGACAAAGAAGAGATCGGCAGTGAAGGAGCCAGTGGTTCCAATACCTGGTTTCCCGAGATGGTGGTGGGTGAAATCCTGGCCCTGGAAGGCAAAGACAGCTACACCGCAATCCGGCGGACCCTGTCCAATGCCCGGTGTCTGTCCGCCGACGTAAATGCAGCGGTTCACCCGGACTGGAAGGACGTCCACGATTTGAGAAACGCCGCGTATATAAACGGTGGTATTGTATTGACAAAATTCACCGGTGTCCGCGGTAAAGCAGGAAGCAGTGAAGCCAACGCGGAGTTTGTGGCAGCTCTCCGGAAAATTTTTGATGAAAATGACATCACCTGGCACATGGCCGAGCTGGGAAAAGTGGATGAAGGCGGCGGCGGAACTATCGCCAAATTTATGGCCTATTACGGCATGCAGGTTATTGATGCCGGTGTACCGGTCCTGGGGATGCACTCACCTTTTGAGGTTGTGAGCAAAGGAGATGTGTACGAGACATATAGGGCCTTTCGGGCAATTATGAATGATGAATGATGAATGATGAATGATGAATGATGAATTGAATGAAGAATGATGAATGATTGTTCCCACTGAGGGTGCGGAGGTCTTTTTTCCTCCCGCAGGGGGCGCAGAGATGCGGAGGGATTTTGGGTGATGCCTCCCGCTGAGGGCGCGGAGACGCGGAGAGTGTTTTTATATTGCGAAGGGGGCGGAGGACACAGAGAGCACGGAGGATTTTTTCCTCCCGCAGAGGGCGCAGAGACGCGGAGATTATTTTTTATATATCGCAGAGGAAATTTGGGAGCACGGAAGGTATGAGGGTATAAGGGCACGATAGTGAGAGGGTGCAGACCTGTGTCCGCCCGAAATATTGGCACCTCGATATGCCGGCCAGTCGGCGGCCTACTCAACGACCGGGATGATTGAAATAAAGCCTCAATCTGTTGTTTTATTCGACAAAACATATATACGAATAACAATATTATCTTGCATTGTGTCGCATTTCGGCGTATTTTACCCCCGGGGTGGGGGGCGTTACCTAATCGTATTCATATATCTTGTTTCACTTATAGCCTTTGGAGTAATTTATTACAATATCATCCAATAAATAAAAGTCAGAATATCTAAGTCTGAAAATCTGCAATTTTCTAAAACATACACTCAAAACTCAAGACTCCAACTCAGAGGCAGGACACGTCCTGCCCCTACGACTCTCCACTCTCCACTCTCCACTCATTCAATGTATCTTACCCCCCGGGGTGGGGGGCGCGTTACCTAATCGAATTCATATATTCCATCTCTCCTATAATCCTTGTGCTAAATCAAATGAATCGCCAATTCTATTAAAGAAGTTAGAAGGTGGAAGTTGGAAGTTAGCGTTGCTTCGCTCCTGGTGTGTGTCGAGATGTAGGGACAGGCTGCGGCCTGTCTGAAGTTAGCGTCGCTGCGCTCCTGGTGTTTCAATCAAATCAATCAAACCAATCGAATCAATCCCCTGTGAAATACGCTGCGCTCATTTCATGGGCAGGCAATCACCTCCTAGAAGTTGGAAGTTGGAAGTTGGAAGTTAGCGTCGCTGCGCTCCTGGTGTTTCAATCAAATCAATCCCTCCGCATCTCTGCGCCCTCTGCGGGAGCCAAGAAATATCCCTCAGCATCTCCGCGCCCTCTGCGGGAACAAAAAAAGATCCCTCAGCATCTCTGCGCCCTCTGCGGGAACCAAAAAATATCCCTCAGCATCTCCGCGCCCTCTGCGGGAACCAAGAAATATCCCTCCGCATCTCTGCGCCCTCTGCGGGAGCCAAAAAAAATCCCTCCGCGTCTCCGCGCCCTCTGCGGGAGGCCTCCTACTCTCACCTCGTTACTCGTCACTCAATCTCACCTCCACATCCAATTCCCTGCCGTCATATTTTTCAGGATCCAAAACCTGTGAATCATGAGATTGTCCGTTAACAGTCATGGATTTGACACCCATATTCACACGATCAGGGTTGTGTATTCGAATGTGAAGGGTTTTACCCCGAAATTTCCGGGTGATGTTTACCTTATCCCAGTCTGCAGGGATGCGGGGATCAATCAGGAGTCCACCGGGGACGGGCCGTATTCCCAGTAAATAACCATAGCCAATGTACAACATCCACACGGCAGATCCGGTAAGCCAGGAGTGACTTGCCTGTCCCTGTGTGGGGTGTTCAGGACTTGTGACATATTCTGAAAAAACGTAGGGTTCGGTTTCATACCGGTCGATATCCGTACCGGAATTCACGGGAAGCATTTTCTGATAGATCCGGTATGCGTCTTCTATCTGTCCATTCATAAGGGCTGCCAGGACAAACCAGGCAGAGGCATGATTAAAGACTGCTCCGTTTTCCTTTTTCCCGGGCACACAACGGCTGATGAGCCCAACCGTGTCATCAATTCGATGGTATGCCGGACGGCAAATTTGCATGCCGTAAGGTGTTTCCAGCTGGTCAAGACAGCTCTTCAAGGCTGTATTCCCCCGTTCCGGCGTGGCCATTCCGGATATGACAGACCAGGTCTGGGCATTCAGGAAAATCTGTCCCTGGTCATCCTCCGGCGTTCCCACCGGCTGACCGTTGTCCCGAAAAGCCCGCAGGTACCACGTCCCCGTCCAGGCCAGATCATTGATGGTTTTGGTGAGTGTCTTGTAGGCTTGGGAATATTTTTTCACCTGCACTGTTTCTTTCCTGAAATCGAAAAAGGAGACAGCTTCTTTCAGGATATATCCCAGAAAAAAGGCTCCCCAAATGGTTTCTCCCTTTCCTTTTGGTCCGATATGATCCAGGGTATCATTCCAATCTCCATTCATAATCCGGGGGAGTCCCCGTTCCGTGGTTTCACTGATGGCATAATCCATAGCCCGGACCATGTGTTCACAGACAGTTCCTTCACCTTCGTCGTGATAAGGCACAGTTTCTTCGAAGATTGAGGCATCTCCTGTTTCAGAAAAATATTTTATAAGACCAAAGGGAATCCACAAAGGGGTATCGGAGTGCCGTGTTCGTTCACCCGTTCCTGCCAGTTTAAAAAAGTTATGGAGGGTCGATCCGTCATTGAACTGGAATTGCAGGGCATTGAGCAGGCGTTTCCGTACCCGCTCCGGTTCCACCATCACCATCCCGAGAATATCCTGGAACTGGTCCCGCATTCCCGTCCCAAAAAGCAGTCCGCCATGGTAATATCCCGAATTCCGGGCCATGTCAAAGGTAACTGCCGCCTGATATTGGTTCCAGGTATTTAGCATAGTGTTCACTTTTTCATCGGGGGTTTCCACCTGCAAAACGGAAAAATAATCCTGCCAGTACTGTTGAAGGGCAGACAGTTTTCCTTCAATAAATGTTTGTGATTTCCAACTGTTTATATCACTAAGCTTTGCAGATTCTTTCTCCGAAACTTTCATGAGTATGGAAAAATCCAACGTGTTGCCGGGTTCCAGTTTTACTTTGGACTGAAGGGCGGCCACAGGATCACCGGCGGTGATTTCCGTATGATGCATTTCCCCTGTTTCAACTGAAAGAGGATTAGCCTCGGAGCGCCATTTCCCGATAAAGGTGTCCAGACTGGCATCAAACCCGCTCACATCCAGTGTGGAGGCAAACTGGAGAATGTATTTCCAGTCGATATTGGGCTGGATTACAGAGACTTTCTTATTTAAAACCCAGTAACGCCGGGTGGCCACCAGGGATTGGGACTCTTTATCAAAGTGGATATCGGTAAAATGTTTGTCGTTGGGCTGATTGATCAGGTCATTCAGAGCATTTCCCATGAGGAGTTCGGTAAACGCATAGATTTCCAGATTCCGGGGGCGTTCAGACAGGTTTGTGAGACTGATTTTCCAGATTTCTCCCGTTTCGTCACGGGGGACAAAATAGGTGATTTCACCCCGGATGCCCTTGTATTCCGTGATGATGCGTGTATATCCCATCCCGTGATGACATTCATACAGATCATAGTTAACATTCAGGGTGGGAGCCCAACTCAGAGACCAGTATTCCCCGCTTTCTGTATCTTTCACCATCACATACCGACCGGGACGATCCCAGGGCAGGCTGTTATAGCGCATGCGCGTCAGGCGGTTATCCCGGGGGGAATCAAGGTAGCTGAATCCACCGCCGGTGTGGGAAATAAGTCCGGCATACCGGTCATTCCACATGTAGTTAAACCAGGGACGGGGTGTTCGCGGGTCTGTTATGACAAATTCCCGTTTTTTTGCATCGAAGTAGCCATATTTATTTTTCAACATGAAACGCTCCAAATCCTCTATGACTTTGTGATTATTTTAAGTGTCATGATTTCCCGGCTGTTCAGGGTCACTCTCCATTTGCCGTCTCTTTTTCTCAGCTTTTTGCCGGTGCTCTCTTCCAGTGTCGTTTTTTCAATGTTTTTGACTGGAAAAGCAAAGTTCAGGAATGTTGTCTGGCGGGTTCTGGCCGGATTATAAAGACGCAGGATATATGTATTCGGCGTCCGGGCATCACTCTCTTTCACAGCCGATACAATGACATTCCCGTTATCCAATTCCAGAAAGGAAAAATCCGTTTTAAGCTTCCCCGCAGTCCGCCCTGTCTGAAAAAAGGCAGGGGGATAATTTTTCCGCATGGCTTCGGCATATACACCCCCTGTTTGCCAGTCCCCTTCATGCGGCATGAGGGCAAAATGGTAAACAGATTTTCCCAGACACTGAGATCCTTTATCCTCTTCATAATCCTGTTTTGAAGCAGGCTGAATGACATAGTGAAAAGCCCGGAAAAGGGTCAGGGCCAGGGTATGATTTGTATCATCCATCATTTCATACTCTTTCAGTCCGTTTACAAGGATGGATAATCCTTTTTTCCCTGCTTTTACACCGGCAAAATGATACAGGGGATAATCGTACATGGGCTGTTCCACCCAGTCCGAAGTATCCGGCCGCTCTACCGGTCGCTCCACCACATCAAACTGTCCTTCGGCAAAATGAACCTTCGCATGTAATCCGGTCGGAAATAAAATCCTCAGCCGGTGATCTTCTGCAGGATTATCCACCTCGGCAGTAAGGTCCAATCGCCGGGATCCTTTGCTCAGTGTCAAAGCCAGGGTCACAGGCATAACAGCCGAATGAATTCCCTGACGGCGTTCATCCAGATCTTCCGGGATTTCCAGTTCGTATTCCACTTCAACAACTGCCCTTAACCAGTTGTTTTCTCGTATAGTTACAAAACTCTCTGAAAGCCGGCTGTCGCCAAATGGTTTCACCGGTTCATGGACCCAGGCATGGCCGGCTTCCCCTTCATCGATAAAGTATCCCAGGCCGGAATAACGGGTATCGTGTGCTTTGTCTATGAGTGTAAAGGTCCCGTCATCTCCGATTTCAACACGTAAAAATTCGTTTTCGATGATTCTTCCCCCTTTGGAAGCCAAAAGTCTTACCGGCGGGGTTCCCAGTTGTGACACCGGGACAGCCTGAAACGAACGGAGTCCAAAGGAGGGTATGGCGGGCATATCGGCCAGGATGCGGTAGCGGACCATCTTATAGTACATGGGGCGGTCTTCCAACTGCTCCAGAACCGGTTCAGAGGGTAATCTTTCGAGGATTACCGTATGGACCTCTTCTCCTTGATTATCAACAAGTTTCACTGATCCTTTATCGTACTTTTCAGGAATATCCACGTACAATTCAAAAGGACCGTCTGCATTAAACTGCACCGGGTTCAGGGCATGGATATGGATACTGTGTGCCGGTGCATGGGAAAGGTCCAGTTGCTTCGCCAAAAACTGACAAGCCCGTTCAAACACACCATCGGCGATTTCGTTGATCTGTTTGTAACGGTTCATCATATCCGTATGAACCGTATCCAGGCTGCATCCGCCGATGGAATCATGGGCAGAATTTTCCAGGAGTTTCCGCCAGGCGATATTCAGATATTCATCCCCGATATTGAGTCCATAAATCCCGGCAAAGGTATTAAAGGGTTCGGCATACTTTTCCAACAGGCGTTCAGACTGAAAATTGGCCTGTTTCAAATACATGCGGGCAGAGGTGATATACCCGTACAGATTTCCACTCCGGCGGTCAAACTGAGCACTGCGCCGTTCTCCGGTCACTCTGCTGAGTTTTGCAGGATCAGCGTCAGCTTTGAGTCCCGCCACGTAATCCTCAAGGGTACTGTGGCGGACATCCACGTCGGGCATCATTTTTTGGATATCCCGGATAATTTTCGGTGTTTTCCCGTTGGGGCCGCTGGAATCGTGTCCTTCCATCCAGATGACATGGGGGGTTGTAAAGTCATTCACCTGTTCATCGATCAACTTTTGGACCCATGGCCGGATGTTTTCCTTATAGTAACCATCTTCCGCTTCAATCATGGCATAATCGTGCCCCACCCGCTCCGGGTCTGTCAAGTGGAACGATATTTCGTGGTTATCCCAGGGATGAGCCACCATATCTGGTGTCTCGTTGTGAATGACGGGACGATAGACGTAAAAGTAGAAATTATAGCGGGGCATGGTTGAGAAGCGTGATGCCAAAACAACGGTCCCGTCAGCCCCTTCCCAGAGGAATTCGGCTTTGGGACTGTCCAGGGAATTCATTCCCCGGTAGAACATAATCACATCTATACCAAATTCCGTGTATATCTGTGGCAATTGGGAGATCTGTCCCCAGGAAAAGGGGGAATATCCAACCTTGGACACCCGTCCGAACTCCCGGCAGATTTTGTGTCCCAGCAGTAAATTCCGGATCAGATTTTCACCGCTGACCATAAATTCATCGGGCAGGATAAACCACGGACCGATAAAGAGACGTTTTTCCTTTACATATTGGGATATCTGTGCTTTTTTTTCAGGACGGATCTCCAGATAATCCGTCAGTACCACAGACTGGCTGTCCAGATGGAATGCTTTGTAATCCGGTTCTTTTTCCAGGATATCCAGCAGATTGTCCATCATTTTCACCAGCATCTGCCGGTTTTTTTGGTAGGGATAGCGCCATTCCCGGTCCCAGTGTGTATTGGAAATGACGTGAAAAATGCGTTTCATGGTCAGGCTCCGGTTTTTAAAAATGCTAAATGTTTCAATATGGCTTCAGGTATTCCACCCTGGAGGATATGGGATGCGGCACTCAGATCGTGTCCACTGGTTTCATGAAAAGGCACAGCACAGCAGAGCCCGATTCCGGCAGCCCGGATGGCAAGGGTACCGCTTTCACTGTCTTCAAATCCGATAACAGTGTCGAAATCCTCTTTCGGAATTCCCAGCTGATGCAGGGCGATACTGTAGAGATCCCGGTGGGGTTTCAGGCGGATTTCATTGGAATCACTGGCGGTGACAAAGGCATCGTAGACATTTTCGTAAGCAGTAAAAGAATCCATGATTCGTGATTTCCGTGCTTCAGAGAGAGGCCAGGATTCGGTATCCCTCCTTAGCCTTTCGAAAACCCGGCTCATCACGATTCGGGCTTCGTAAAAAATGGAGGAAGTAACAATGGAGATTTTTACAGGATTTTTTTCAAAAAAACGGGAAACCTGAACCAGGGGGGGAATCACATCCTCCCCACCCTCCCAGGGACTTCCTGATTTCTCTTCATAGGCTTTTTTTAGTTCCGGAACCATTTTTTCAATCTCATCGCCTAATAATCCTTTGATCAATGCCAGGTAGATGCCAATCCCCGGCATGGGTTCAATGAGTTCGCGCCTGTCATCCAAACCAGGGATGCTCGTATGATCGTCTATGGCGGCCAGTATTTCATGATAACGCTGATAGTAGATATCCACTGCCATTTTTACTGTTTGTGCGTCAGAAAAGCTCTTTACCCCTTTAAAACACGACTTCAACAGATCATTTTTAACTTTATTCCAGGTTTTCTCCCAATGGGTATCTTTTTTTACAGCTTTTCCAGAAAAATCCAGCAACGACCGGCAATTCAGGGCGATAAGGTTTTGCCGCACCTCTTGTTTGCGTTGCGCATCCTGCCCATGCCATAAAAACCAGAGCGCTGCTTTCAGAAAGGACTCTTTCAGGGATTCCGGGTGGATATATTGATGATATGTTTCGATCAGATATTCCACATGACGGGTTGTGCTGTTTCCGATAATGTGAGGATAATCGGTATCCGGAACCAGTCCACTCCATTGGGCCGGATCCAACCTGCCGGTAATCTGCCGGACCATGTATTCCAAAGCGTGGATACAGAGTCCCTCGGTAGTGGTTGTCGTCCCGTCCATATCCGAAACCACGGCTTTGATACGGGAGAGGGGTCCTGTCAGTTTGTCTGCCAGGGGAACATATTCCACAGAAGGCCAGATACCGGCGGGATTTTGAATCACCGCGAATTCTTGTGCCTGGTGACTCATTTTCTGTATGGCCTGATGAGCCGGAATAATTTTTTTCATTCAGGGACTCCTGCATATTCATGAATGAGTTGGACACCTATTTTGAGGAATGTTTCTACCTCACTTTCAGATTGTCCTTCGGCATAGATGCGCATCATGGGTTCGGTTTCTGAAGAGCGGAGAATCAACCAACGGCAATCCCCTTCCAGGCGGATTTTCACACCGTTGATCACACCTCTGCTGCTTAAATACGTATCCATCCTGTGGACAGGATATCCTCCGATATTTTTCAAATCATTCCTCACCAAATCGGGCAATACCCTCATACGTCCCGGCTTGTCAAAGGGATAATCAATGCGGTCGTAATACAGATTTCCTGCCTTTTCCCGCAGCTGTGCCACCTTGTCCGACAGTTTTTGATATCCTGAGACAGCCAGCATTTCCAGAAAAAGGAGGGCAGAAAAGATGCCGTCTCGTTCAGGGATGTGAATCCCGTATCCAAAACCGCCACTTTCCTCCACACCCAGGGCAACAGGCAGTTCGAGCATCTTTTCGGTGATATACTTGAATCCCACCTGGACATCCAAAACCTGCCGGTCCGGCGATTCATACAGCATCCGGAGTTTATCGGTCACCGAAGAAGATTTGATAATCGCTCCCGGGATATCTTTTACACAGACCAGGTAATCCGCCAAAAGGAGGATGGTTTCCTGGGCGCTGAGCCAGATCCCACCGTCCATCATCACACCCAGGCGGTCTGCATCTCCGTCTGTGGCCAATCCCAGTGAGTAGTCCGGATGTCCCATCAGATACTGTTTCAGGGGTGACAGATTTTTTTCCAGGGGCTCGGCAGCCCGTCCGCCGAAATCATGCAGAATGTCAGAATCAATACCAGTAGCCCTGCACCCTTTTTGGGTCAACAGATCCGGCAACAGACTCCCTCCCGCTCCGTGCATGGAATCCACCACACAGGTAATGCCGGCTTTCCGGATTCGGTCAAAATTGATCAATTCATTCAGGCGGGATTGATAATCCGGCCACAGATTATCAACCGGGATATGATCACGGGACCGTTTTATGGGAGACTTCCCCAAAAGCGTTTCTACTTTTTGTGTTTCTTCCGTAAAAAAGGGGCCCCCATAGGGACCTTTAAATTTGATGCCGTTATAGGCAGGCGGATTGTGACTGGCAGTGATCATCACACCGGCACTCAATTTTTGATGCTTCACGGTATAGGAGATGACCGGTGTAGGGACGACACGGTCCGAAAGGTGTGTCAGGATGCCGTTCCCACTGAGAATTTCTGCAAAGAGCTTCGCAAATTCCGGGGAATATTTCCGGCCGTCATAACCAATGGCACAGGACGGTTGCTTCCCGTTTTTCTCCTTCAGGTAATCGGCAAAGGCCTGGGCCACCAGACCTGCGGATGCCATGTTCATCTCCGTATCCAGGAGTCCCCGCCAGCCGTCTGTCCCGAAATGGATGGTATCACTCTTCATCCTGTTCCCGTCCAAAGCGTTTTGTCACTGTTTCCGTAAAAACCGGTGTGCGCCAGTTATAGGCAAACCACGCAAGGCCGGTTGAGCCTTTTGTCAGCCCATCTTCAATCAGCATCTCCACATCCTGTGTACTTTTTACCCGGTTGATCGCCAGGCCAATCACCACCGGCACGTCTGATATCTCAAGGGATTCCCGGATTTCCTGTCGGCGTTTTTCCCGGTTTGGGGCATAGCACATCGGTGTAATAAAATCCAGCATATCCCCTTTCACCCAGGCTGCCCAGTCCTGAAATTTCTGCAGGGATTGAGGATCGGTAGCATAGGAAGGAAAAATCGCCGCCGAGAGCTGGATGTCTTCATCCACCCTTTTTAATTCATCAGTCACCCGCCTGACAAAACGGGTTACGATAAGCTTTTTCCAATCTGCATAATCTTTTTGAACTTCCGGATTCTCCAGAGAATAGTCTGAATTTTCATATCCCATTTCTTCGGGAAAACGTTTAAGTGAGACCTTGTCGTACCCAAACTGTTTCTCATCTGTATGAACCGGATAGCGGATATAATCCAGATGCACCCCGTCCACATCGTAGGTTTCCACCAATTCTTTCATCATATCCGTCAGGTAATCCTGAACACCGGGATGTGCCGGATTCAAAAAGAGTTTTCCATCTTCGGCTGTATGGTCATTAGGATCGTTGGATTTTAACAGCCAGTCCGGATGCCGGGTCAGCACAGGGCCAGAGGTTCCATCCAGATAATGAGGATTAAAGGCATAGAAAACCTCGATCCATGCATGGACCTCCATATCATGCTCATGGGCATAATCCAGGGTCATTTTCAGAGGATCCCAGCCCAGGAATTCCGGTCGCTGTATGGATTTTTTCCCCGGATAGATAGTCCAGCTATGGTAATAGGTTTCGATAAACACCGTATTGATTCCCATATTCCGCATATTTTCCAGGGATTCCAGTAATTCACCCGCATTATCCGGTGGCCGGAACCACATGCCGTGGACCTGTTCCGGTTGGGATTCTGAACAGGCGATAAAAAACGATAACATGCCCAGTATCATCATGATGTGAATGAGTATTTTTTTCATAGAATATCCTCCTGCCGGATAATCCGGCGGACAGAATAAGTTAAAACGTCAATCTTCAAATTCAATATTATGCCGGATTTCATGCCTGAGTTTTGCATAAGGGATATTTCGGAGAGATGTTTGCAGGCGGACCGCCAAACCGGCAGCGGCTCCGGCGGCTTCACCGGTTGCCGCGGATGTGGGCATGATCCGGATGGCCGCGTGTCCTTCCCGGGTGGCAGACAGGCAGCGTCCGGCGCTGAGGACATTCTCTGCATCCCGGTGAATCAATGAACGGAAAGGGATGGTATAATAATCCCCTTCTTCCAGCTCTTCCATGCGGTCACTTTCTCCCTTAGCACCATGAATATCAATCCCATAGGATGCCCGGGCAATCATATCCTCAAATTTCCGTCCATCCAGCACATCTTTTCCGGTCACCACATAATCACCCACCATACGCCGGGTCTCCCGGATTCCCACCTGGGTTGCCGTTTCCAGAAGCCATGATGATGAAAACCCGGGAATTTCAGTCTGAAGCAGATGAACCACATCCATGACCTGTCGGCGTCCTTCGATTTCAGCCAGAGTCATGTCTTTCGAACAGGTCCCGTCCAGCTCCAGAATATTAGACGTGTTAAAGGATGCTTCACCGCTTTCCGGAAGAGTTGTGTAAAAAATATATTTCACATGATCGGATAACCGGCCTTCCCGGTGAGCTTTTTTAACAAAACTGAAATATCCCCCTATACTGATAATTTTTTCCAGATTGAAATTGTAGTCCATCCACTCAAAAAAATCATCCTTGTGTGATTTGATATAATCCAGAGCACGGGGAATGTTGATATTACCCATTCTGAAAAAAAGAGTCATCGATTGCAGGCGGCCATTTTCACCTTTTTCATAAGGGAGTCCGGCCAGGTATACAAGCTGGGCATCACCCGTGGTATCAATAAAGATGCTTCCCCGGATTGTATACACGGTGCCTTCATACAAAACATCCACTGAGTGCAACATACGATCCATCAGTCTGGCGTTCATCAGCACGGCATTGGGAAGGATATCCACGCCGGCATCATTCAGGAGTTCAAAGGCTGCCAGTCGGAAGGCAATCCCTGAAAAACCATTGTCGATCATCCCGTTCCTGCGGATCATCCCATCTTCCAGTTCCTGAAAGATCCCTTTGGTCAGGGGGATACCATGGGCGGTATGTTTCATAAAGGGGGATACCATCCCGGCGGTGGCGGAGCCTCCGGTAAAACCATATTGCTCAATTAAAAGGGTTTTTGCGCCGGACCTTGCCGCTTTTACAGCCGCAGCGATTCCGGCGATGCCCCCACCGGCAACAATCACATCGTAGGAAAGCACTCTTTTCTTCATGGATTATTGGGCAGATTCTTTCAATTTTTCCACAAACCAGGAAGTAATATCAATCGGCCGGGTAATAGCCGTCCCTACAACCACAGCCCAGGCACCCAGTTTCAATGCCTTTGCTGCATCATCGGGAGTATAAATCCGTCCTTCGGCAATGACCGGGATGTCGGTCTGTTTGACCAACTCTTCCAGAAGTTTAAAATCGGGAGATTTCTGGCTTTTCCGTTTTGTTTCCGGAGTGTATCCGCTCAGGGTAGTTGCCAGACATGTGGCACCGGCTTCAACACAGGCCAGTCCCTCTTCGACTGTGGCAATATCAGCCATAACCGGACAGGTATAACGGTTCCGGACTTTCCGGATAAATTCAGGACCGGTAAACCCGTTGCACTCCCGGAAGGTTCCGTCAATGGCTATCATGTGAGTCCCGACAGAAAGCAGTTTTTCCACATCCGTATAGGTCCGGGTAATGCATACAGTCCCGTCGGGATAAGCAGTCTTAATAAGGCCAATGACCGGAACTTCCACCGAATGGACAATATACAGGGTGTTGTTTTTCCCTTCACTCCGGATGCCCACAGCACCTCCAAGTACAGCAGATTGGGCAAACAGGGACAAACGATCCGGTGCATCGAAGGGTTCCCCTTCTTTAGCCTGGCAGGAAACAATCAATCCGCCTTTCAGGTCATTCAGGATTTTTGGTATCATGCTCTTCTCCTTTTGACGTATTTAAAACAATTTTCTTTATATCTTCTGCATCATCAATAAATAAAGGTGAAATTTCCGGCTTTTCCCCGTCTTTAAAACGATATAGCGATTCAGTCTGCATGGGAACCAGCTGAATCACCCCGTTCTGACTAGTCATGGCATGATGAAGACGATCCAGGGACCGATGCATGGCCAGGGACGGATCTTCGGTACTTGCTTCAAAGGCAACCGAAATCCACCACCGGTCATCTTCCAGTTTGATACAATCCGTGATGTCTTCATACTCCGGTTTACGGGGACTCCGGACAAAACAGTGATAAAGATTGTGATCTAAGCGTTCCACAGGGTGGAAAAGCCGTTCAAGGGACACGTTTTCCGATGCATCCACAAGGGTTTGACAGGTATAATTTTTAAGTCCTTCCCGTTGGTAAAAAGTGATTTCCCAGGATGAATCCCTTTTTTTCACGGACGCAGGAACGGCGTAAAAAAGAAGATGTACTGGGGATTGGCTGAGATGATGGAGAAGTTTCATCTTGATAATTTCAGGATTCATAAGGACAAATGACATACCAAATTTTAGAATCCCCCCTTTTTCATGGAGGATATCCTGATAGAGTTCACCGGTGATGGTGTTGCTATCGGGAAGATTGTTATCCACATACTGGCAGATACTGAAGGCGGTACTGAGGAATCCTCCCGGAAATCCATACCGGTGAAACAGGGCGACTTTACGTCCTTCCCGTGCTTCTTTCAGGGACCGGACAACACCATACCAGGATGCACCATACAAGATTGTATCAAAACTTTCCATAAATCACGTTTTCCAAAACAGTTTTTTTCGCGTTAAGACGCTGACAAAGAGTGCCAGCAGTGTTGTTTCAATCACGCTCCAGATGAAAGCGGTCCAGGGCGTGGAAAAAATGCCTGCCGCAAGGTTTTTCATACCGGTCAAATGAAGCACCGGCCAGATAAAATTGGCCATCCCCACATAGGCAATCATGGGATTCCGGCCGTTCTGGATGAGCAGGTTCACCCATTTCTGCTTTTTAAAACCATCAATCAACACCGTAAAAAATGTTAAAAGGTAGAATGCAAGGCCGCTTGTTACAAAATAGTAGCTCAGGGTGGAATGATCCTTTTTGATTCCCCCTTCAAAGGGTTCAAACAATAGACCTAAAATCAGCCAATAGCTGCCCCAGAGGACGAACTGGCGGATCAGTATCTCCGTATCACTTCGAGGCTTACCTGTGAGAATAAGGGCTGTCAGGACAATGCCGGAACAGATTAAAAAGGTCAAAAACACGTATCTGGACTGGAGACCTGCCAGAACCACGACCACGCTGAGAATCATCAAAACGGCCAGGGTTGCATACCGGACTTTTCCCCGGGATATTTCCCGGTCATCGTGGGATTGTTTCAGCCATTTCAGGATCAAATCACCGGCGATTGTACCGGGAATGACGATAAACAGATATTTCAGGAAATGAAATTGATAAAGCCACGGGAAGGGAGAATAATCCCAGACCCGGATCATCCAGTTTTTAGCCTGCTGAGTAAACAGAAAGAGGACGGATCCGATGTTCTGCACCGGTTCGGCATGGGGGCCTACAGCCTGCATGATATCCCACTGGGTGTGGACCAGCCTGAAAGCCAGATAAAACCCCAGCAGTCCAATCCGAAAAATCATATTGTTTCGTGTCCCCAGCCAGATGAGAGCACCAAAAACCGCCATATTCGTCAGGACGATGATGATAATATCGTTCCGTTGAAAAGAAAAACCGCTGCCATCGCGATACGTCATAAAAGCAAGCCAGAGAACCAGTGCCAGCCAACCGGATATTTTAATCGTGCGTTTCAGACTGACAGGCCAGGATTTCGGAGGTCTTACATAAACGAGAAAGAGGATCACAAATCCTCCCAGGGCCGCAACCCAGGTCCATCCCTCCGGAGAGGCACTCAGTTGATGAGGTCGGATATGCATGACGAACACGGCAAAAACTGCCAGCATAAACCCCCGTTCCACGATGGACAGGATAATCCGTGAGATTGGAACACCACTCTCGATTTTTTTGGAAAGAGCCAGGGGGAAAGCTGCGCCCATGGCAAAAAGGAAAAAGGGGAAAACCAGATCCACCCAGGTGATTCCCGGCAGGTTGGGATTGAAAATATGATTCGGCGGTGGCACCTGGGCATGATACATCCACGGTGGTAAACTCCCCCAGGGGACGGTTCCGGACAAAACCATGGTCAATATGGCAAATCCTCTGAGGGCATCCAGGTTGTAGGCACGTGCCTGAGCATTCAATTCGTTCATGATCACCTGTATTAGTGTTTTGGTGCGACAATCAACACGATGGCTTCATCGGGAAGCACTGATTTCAGTTCGATATCTACCAGCGCCTGGATCTGGCTTTCCTCCACCAGGCCGGTCATATCGATAATTTTCCCGCCGATGAGAAGAAACACATCGGGGACAAGTGCTCCTGCGTCGCCGAAGGTGGTGAGTTCACCCGTGAGTTCTTTTAAAGCGCCTTTAACAGTATCCGGTGTTTCCTGACGGACTTTGCAATCATATACCCTGAGTTTGATCACCCCTTCAAGATCCACAACCCGGACCATGGTATGGTCATGGGTAAACAATCCGAAAAGATGTTTTGTTTTCTGATGAACCACCGCGGCGTAAAGATAATTTGTCTGACCGGCAATGTCCACCGATTCCGGATCACTGCGCATGGAATCGGCGGCAATTTTCCGGATTTCGGCTTCAGTTTTTGGCTTGATTTCCAGTTCACGGGTCCGCATTTCACTGGAACCGGATGCCGTGGCGATCACCCGCTTATTCCGGGAATCGATTTCGACGGTTACTTCAATGCTGTCCGGAGCGGCACCCATGGACTGAACCGCCTGAAAGGCTTCCTGGCGCAAGGCGATGATATCCGATTCAGTAGGATTGAGGATGGTTTTTTCCACCGAATCCTGAATGATACCCAGAGCGGCACCAATCGCGGAAACCACCTCGGTGTTTTCGGAAATTTTATGGGGGACTCCCATGAATTTTGCTGTATAGGGGACAATCGCCGGTGCACCGCCACCGCCCCCGATAAATTCCAGAAAGCGCTCATCCAGTTTGTATTCACGGGTAAGCTGTTTTACCACCGGTTTGATTTTTCCGGCGGATATCTCCAGGATTTTTTCAGCCAGTTGTTCGGGAGACATATCCAGTTGTTTTCCCAGGGACTGAAAAACACTTTTGACCGCATCCGCATTGGCCCAGCCATGACCGGCATCTTTGACAAGTCCCAGGAAATATGAAGCACCGGTGGGAGTCACGGTATAACTTTTATGATCAGCCTGGTTGATGATCTTTAAATAATCGTCGGGATCTCCCTTTCGCGGACGAATCGTATCCAGGCGGATATCGGAAAAGTTTTCTTCCTCTGCAAATGCCGTATACCCCAATTCAGCAATATGGGCGCTTCGAGGCCCTACATCAATGATTTTATTCTCTTTGATCCGGGGGGTGGATCCGCCGGCAATTCCCAGAGTCCGGACATCCAGGGTCCGCAGATAAAGCCGGTTTCCGCCGATCTGGGCACTTTTCACCTGGGGTTTTCCGTTTTTGATGACGGAAATATCGGTGGAGGTCCCTCCCACTTCAATAAAAATTCCGTCCGAGACTTTGGCATACATGAGGGCGGCAGCCACACCTGCTGCCGGACCGGAGAGCATGGTCAGGATGGGACGTTTTCGCATCTCTTCAATATCCATGATCCCGCCATCGGAACGCATAATCATGAGCGGTGCTTTTATACCGCTTTCTCTTACTGCCTTTTCCGTCATATTGGCTGTTTCCAGCATTTTGGGCATCATGCTGGCATTGATCAGGGCGGTTCGGGTCCGGACCCGGAGGCCATAAAGTTTTGAAATGGAGCTGGCAGCCGTGGCCAGATACCCCATTTCTTTTACCATATCCCGGATCTGACTTTCCCGCTCAGGATGATCGACACCAAAAATTTCAGTGGCCACAAAGACTTCTGCCCCTTCTGCAGACAATTTTTTCACCTGCTCGCGAACAGTATCCTGCTGAAAGCCCTGGGACACATCGATGTAGGCAGGGTATGTTTTTAAAAACTTTCCCGGTGCCAGCTCAATTTGGTCGTTTTGAATCTGTTTAAATCCCAGGCGGCCTTCCAATCCCTTCCCCAGCACCAGCACTCCCACCGATGCCACATCCCCTTCCAGCAGGGCATTTGTGGCCTGAGTAGTGGAATGGGCGATCAAAACTACTTCATCCGGGCCAATTCCCGCTTCCCGGATCAGGTTATTCATGGATTGGATCACACCCAGGGCAACTCCTTCGTCCGCTTTGTGGGTGGTCGGCACACAGGCTTTTCCCAACAGAGAATAATCAGCAATATTCACAGCCACGGCATGGGTGAAGGTTCCCCCCACATCAATTCCGATTTTAATTTTTCGTTTTGTCATAAATGATTTATCCGGATCAATAAAAGATTAACGAGGCGGCAATGAGTCCCACAACAGCCACAGACCATGTATAAGGCAGGGTATTCCAGAGGACTTTTTGCACATCCTGTTGCATTTCATTGGCAAGCCACACATTGTGCGTATTGGTGGGATCAGAAATACCCTGAACCTGTCCCACGGCCAAAAGCAGGCCCATCACGGCACCGGCCGGCATGCCACTGGCCAGAAAGACTGCGGCAATACCGTACCCCATCCCCCACACATTCAGGGGACCACGATACAGGGCCAGGGGAGCAGCCAAAGTAAAGATCACCACAAATCCCAGGGGCGTTTCAGGTGTAATGGCCATCATCAGAGGGCGAAGGACATTAAGAACCGGCCAGCCTTCAGGGTGCATGGCATTCCATTCCCCGCCCGGACCGATTATTGCATTCAGGAGCATCCCGATACCCAGCATCATTACCAGGGCCGGCATGACAACAGCTCCCCCTTCCAGAATTGATTTGATAAAAACGTTCAAACTCCCCTTTTTCCAGGTTGCCACCAGGGCGTATATCAATCCGCAAATAAAGGCGGCAATAAAATCCATACTGTAGAGCAAAATCAAAAAGAGGGGTAAAACCGGAGACAAAAAAGCGCTCCAGTGAACACCGGTATCCGGTGATTTTTTTTGAAACATCCGGATCACATTGTACAGGAATAATCCCCCCAAAAGGAGACCGATCCCGGATTTAAAACCGGTGTTTAGTATGGACAATATATTTTGAACCGCAGGTTTTTCCGCGAATCCCGAGCGGTTTAAAAGATAAAATAGCGCCAGGGCCAGTATGATAAAACCCAGGCTGTAAGAAATAATTTTTTTCAGATTCAGGTCATGGCCGTCTTTATACAGTTGGACGGTAATATAGACGAGGGCTGTCATAAATGCCAGGGCGAACATCAAAAGGGCAAACGAGCGAATTTCTTCCACGGGGAGTTTCATCACATCCACATACACCGCCCAGTTGCCGGCATTCAGGATTCCTCCGATACTCAGACCGAAAAGAAAAACGCCCACAACCGTCAGGGGGCCGATACCCACGGACGTCATAATGGGTAATACGATGGTTGCCACCATAATGATAGCACCCAGTCCACCCAGGGTTGTAAAAAGAAGTGAAATCAAAAAAAGCATGATCACGGCGATAATCCAGGGATTGTCCCCGGAAAGCTCGGCACCTTTTTTAATGAGATTTTCTGCGACTTTTGTCTTTTGCATCAACACGCTGAGCATACTTCCGAACAGCATAACCGTATAGGCACGATGGAGCCTTAACGCTCCCTGTCCAATGACCAGTTGCATCGTGTCATTCAAAGACACACCACCGATCAGGGGTATCAGAAAAGCCATCACGGGCAAAGCCAGGAGTGCTGGAATCTTTCTGAAAAACATGGACAGGGCCATGATCAGAAAAACCAGAATGAAAAGAATCGCCTGAAGTGTTTCCATGGAGGTTCCGGGTTTTTGTAGGAATTTAAAGAAACGGGCTGTCCGGAGACAGCCCGTTTTCTATAACTTGTTTATTTCAGGATTGTCATCTTTTTCACGGCTGTGAAATCGTTGACTTTTACACGATAGAAGTACACACCACTGGACAGGTTACTCATGTGGAAATTGAAGTGATGATAACCGGCTTCCATGTGTCCGCGATAGACATCGGCAACTTTCTGTCCCAGTACATTGTAAACCGTCAGGTTTACCATACCGGCTTCAGGCAGTGCCAGCTGTATCGTTGTTGCGGGGTTGAACGGGTTCGGATAGTTCTGACCCAGTTCATAGGTTTCCGGTAACATCTTGTCTGCAAGTCCCACATAGGACCCGTCTCCGTCTACTTTCACGTCATCCAGGAAAAGACCGCCTTCGATTGTGCCGTCAACGACAAAACCGATGTAGTAATTTCCTGTCTGAGGAATGGCAACGGAGGCATATTTCCAATCCAGGTTCCCGGGATTGGACAAAACAGCCAGGGTATCGCTCCAGGTGGAGCCGTCTTCACTCAGGCAGATCATGAGATCCCAGTCATCACTGGCCACGCTGTATTGGGCGTAGTAGAAGGAGACATAGGATGGATTTTCAACACCGGGCAGCCGTACAGAGTGGGCAGAACCCAGACTTGAGGCACCCAGGTATTTTGTGCCGGAGTGGCTGTAATTATCGTTATAGAGGTCCATATTGTTGACAATCCAGTTCCCCGGAATGGCAGACCAGGATTCGAAGTCCTCGTGGATTACGTTTCCTTCGATGGCAATACCGTCACCATCCACCTTCACGTCATCCAGGAATATACCGCCGGCGACTGTATCGGAAGATACAAAACCGATGTAGTATTCTCCGGTCACTTCGACAGGCAGAACGGCCAGTTGCCAGTCAAACACACCGGGAGCCGTATAGGTACCCAGCGTATCGGTCCAGGTTTCTCCATCCGGGCTCAACACCACATTCAGGGTCCAGTCGTCACTGCCACCGCTGTATTCCGCATAGTAGAACATGACCTTTTCAGGATTCATGACTTTGGGTGTCAGAATGGTGACGGGTCTGTCCAGACCGGTATCGGGGGAACCGATGTAGTTTGCGTCTCCGTTGCCATAGCCATCGGTACGCAGTCCTACATTTTCGCCACCCCAGCCGTGTCCGTAGGAGCTCCAGGAAGCAAAGTTTTCATCGATCACATTGCCTTCCACGGAGATCACCTGGCCTTTGGCCGTGACTTTATCCCAGCCATTGGCGGCATAGATGGTCAGAGAGGCTTCAAAATCGCCTTCCAACTCCGCAGCAGAGACGGTTAGGGAGTAAGTGTTTTCTGTTCCGGGGGTCAGGGTTCCGGGGACCAGGTCCGTCGTCAGAACGGGACTTGAAGCCACCACACTATCGATGACCAGATCGGCCGTACCTGTATTCCGGAGGGTGAATTCCATGGTTTTCTCATTGATCACCACTTTATAGTCCAGCATGCGTGGTTCCACATCCATAACGGCAATGGCCGGAACATCATGATTGGGAGCCACAATGTTTAAACTATAGGAAGAGATTCCGTTATTGGTAATCAGTTCAACAATGCTGTTATTGAAGCTGTTGTAAACAGACATACCTGTTGCGTTGGCATTGCTGACCGTTGCATAATCGGGGGTCGGTGCATCCATAAATTCATAGTCTGCACACAGGCTGTCTCCGGGGTCTCCCAGAAGTTCAGCCACATAGACACCGGAGGACCATGCGCTGGTGAAAGCTACAAAGCGGCGGAGTCCTTTGGTATCCACCGTTGGAACCTCAAAATATTCCACGGAAGTTCCATAGGGGAAGAACTCATGAAGGACTGTGCCATCTTTCTTCATGTAGAGGGGACCGGACGCACCGGTTCCATTCACGAAAATGTAGTCACCATTCCCTACAGGACTGATCCCATAGTTGGCATCCCGGTTTTTTGGCAGGTGGACAAAAGATTCGGTCCAGCTGTCCAGATCTGTCGTTTCCAGGATAATCATCTGGCTTGTAAGGGTGGTATCGCTGGCCCAGTGACCTGCCGAATACAGGGTAATATTATTACCCGTACCAGACACGGCCAGGGCGTCTCCGGCCACAATGCCTACATCCTTGCTGAAGACCATCTCAGGTTTGGCCGATTCATTGGCATAATGGTAGACATTGAAGAGTTCCGGTGTTCTGCCCAGGGATGCCACAAAGATCTGACCGTCATCGGTCACATCCACGGTATTGATATGAAACGTCGCACCATTCTGAGCAATTCCAGTGTTATCCAGTTCACCAATCAGTTCACCGGTTTCGGCATCCAGAACATAGATATGGGGACCGCCGATACGGCTGACCACATAGATGTGATTATTCAGCTTATTGTAGCCCAGTGAACGGACATAGTGCTGATTGGCATTGCTCCAGAACCACTCGGTTCCTGGATCGCCGGCTGTAATCCGCCAATTCATGGGCCACAATTCATAACCGGACCCACTCATGGTCAGGTATACCAGTCCACCACCGGTCACGGCGATCAGATCGTCAGTCACCAGTTCTTCCAGTTCCGGTGTAAAGGTAACGACCAGTTCCGTGGAATCACCCGGTGCCACCACATTGGCGGCAGGTGATGCAGTAAAGTAGTCGCCCTTGCCAAGAATCAGCTGTTCAAACACCAGGTTTTCCGTACCCGTGTTATAAACCCAGGCTGTGAGGGTCTTGTTGGAATTCAGCACAAAGGGACCGAAATCGAGGTGTGATTCAGCAGCGGCAATTTGAGCTTCTGACGCAAAATCATCCAGAAAAAGATATTTCACAAAAGCTTCTGACGGATTTCCGTCATTCATTCCAAAGAATTTAACATAACCGCTTCCACCAACATCAGCGGTTCCTTCCAGTGTGATAACAACGTATTCATTGAAATCGCTGATGGCCACCGTATCCGGATTGGAATCGATTCCTTCCAGGGTCACACTCAGTTTATTGGTGGCATGGGTCCAGGCCGTGGTTTTCACAATGAGGGAAAGCCGGTAGCCGGCGCCTTCCGTGACATAAACCGGTCTTTTACCCAGAAAACCAAAACTAGCATCATTCATGCGAAGGGCATTTTCTGTTTCATCCCAGGCGAATGTGGTGTAAGCGCTGGCTTCGTCATGGGGACCCCAGTTTTTAATGTCTGTTGTATCACTGAAAGCAACTTTCATATCATTGTCATACACAGGCGGTGTGAGAGTCCACCGGGCAATGACATTGTTGGATGCCAATTGAAAAACAGCCAGTGAATTATCTTCATTGATGCTGTATTTCAGGTCGCCGGTCACGTTAGCATTTCCATTTTCATAGTTACCGGCTTCAGCAGAGGCCCAGAAAACCGGATTGGCATCATCTTCCGTGATGTCATAAATCATCACTTTCCGGCGGTTCCCGTCATTATGGTTGGTGTTCATTCCCAGGAGTTTTTCTCCATAGGGACCTTTCATAATGGTCACGTTACCGTAATACTGGTCCAGGGTGCTGAGTTCAGCCAGGACTTCCCCTGCCGTATTGATTTTACGGACATTATTCCAGGCTGCATTGATCCAGATCGCACTTGTATCTTCCACACTGATACCGCCGTTAGCCCAGCCGGCCGTGATGGGAATTTCCATTTCTTCCGTAAAGGTGAGTCCGTCAGCTGTACTGAATACTTTAATTATTGAAGCTCCTTGTCCCGTCGTATAAAGATATGTATCAATGCCTAAACCATATATTTCAAAAATATCTCCTAAACGAGTAGAAGCCGATGCAATTTCAGCAGCAACCGTTGGGGTAGAATCTTCATCATGCCAGCGATAAATTTTATAATTATTTCCTGCAAGAGACATTGAGCAGGCATAAATTATACCATTATTATCGACAACGACTTTATTAATCGGAAAATACCCACCACTTACACCTGTCATGTCCAACTGACCTAATACCGACCCGTCAGCAGCATCCAGGATATGGATGATGGCTCCACCGGTCCGGCTGGCAACCAGCACATGATCTGTCACGGGATTGTAAGCCATGCCCCGGGTATTGTTATCATTTTGGAAGAAATCCACTTCACCGGCATCCACCTGCCATTCGGCAGCCATATTGATGGGATCTTCCGGCATTACGGGAACCTGCATGGAATAGGCACCAATGCCGTTATTGGTCATCATGGCGAACATATCCACCGTACCGTCCCCGTGATTGATCAGGGCCACATCACCGGTTTGATTCGCATTATCAGTGGACGGACCGTATGCCTCGGGAGTCATGCCCCGGTGGCGCCAGGCATTGGAGATCCCGTTTGTCCATTCCAGCACCTGGAAGCTCTGGGCGCTCCAGATCAGGTTTTGAAAGACGAATTTCCGGTCGTTAGCTTCAAAAGAAACCAGGGCATTTCCATCTCCGGCGATACCGGTGGAAAACTGTTCACCCCATACACCATCGGGAGTGACGTATGTAATTTTCTGTCCGTTTGCACTGAACAGAAAATCATCTGTATCCGGCAGGGGAGCAATTTTGGCCTGATTATCGGTCTTGACAAAGTTTTCACCGGAAAACGTGATTTCTTCGGGGACAGGATTCATTTCGCCGCCTTCCATGGTAAATTTGAAGGCGCGTTTCCCCCACCATCCCGAATCTACCAGGTAGACTTCCAGCGTTCCGTTTGCATAACTTCCGTCCACGGTGAATTTATCCCCCAGGCGGAAATATTCAGAGCCGGTTTCAGTCGTCGTATCAGGCATAAACTGGAGCAGCGTATCCCGCACACTGTCGACCGAATCCCACATGTAAATGGTCACCGGTCCGACAGGCAGCCACTGACCTTCGTGTCCAACCATGGACGAACCAAAGATCACACCGTCTGCATCCACTTCTACATCCCCCAGGGCGACACCACTTTGAGCTACGGTGTCGATCAGGGTTCCTGTGGCAATATCGAGGATTTTTATACCTCTGGCCCGGAATGATCCCAGGTAGAGATTGCTTCCGTACGCTGAAATGCCCCGTACATCATGGTCCGTGGTGAACCATTCGGGCAGATTCGCTTCCCGTTTGGCAATCTCCCATTTGGGAGTCAATACCTGGCCGAATGCCAGAGATGCCATGAGCATCACAAGCATTGCTAAAATACCAAGCTTCTTCATACCTTTTCTCCTCTCTTTATGAGTTTTCTTATCTATTCATGAACAGGCCCAAAAAACCTGTCATCTACCACATGAGCACTAATTTTCGTGATTCGCCTTTCTGCCTGTTTACAAAGCGCAGAATATAGATTCCCGAGGCAACCCTCTCCCCTTTTTCATTTTGTCCACTCCAGGTCAAAGTGTATTCTCCTTTATTCAGGGTGGCATCCAGGAGTGTTGAAACACAGGTCCCCCGAAGGGAATATATCCGGGCGGTATAGTGATCCTGTTGAGTGATATGGACAGGAATCACCGTTTGGGCATTGAAAGGGTTGGGATAATTGGTTCCCAGAGTAAACGCTTTCGCAACATGGGGCCGGGGATCCGGACCTACAATGCGGGTCACCGAGCTGTCCACATCCACAAAACGGATGGCATCCGCCACCACATAAAAGCCCGAAGTCGCTGCATCGGAGATCATCACCTGTTCCGCTGAATCGCCGGTAAACGTATAGGTTCCGATATAATTCCACTGTTCCGCCCCCAGGGTTTGATTGACGCGGACCGTATCCCGGCCGTCACGATGGCGGATGACAACAGGTGTATCGAGACAGCGGTTACTGGCAGGCACCCACCAGGCGTAGACATGGTAATCTGTTTCCCTGGGAAGCCGGGGCGTAAACACCGCCTGGTCCGTTCCTTCCCCTTTTACATTCAGCATGGCCGGACTCACATCCCAGTAGCCCGGATTGGCGGTAGGGAACCAGTCACTCCCCAAAAATTCACATTCGTCATCTTCCGTATCCAGGATGATGCCACTGTCGTCGTACTCCACAAGTCCCAGGGAATCGTAATGAACCACGGCAAAAATGGTGGGGACAGACCTGTTTTCCGAGGGGGTGTTGATATTTTTCCCGGGGATGGCCATTTGGGTGGATCCGCCACCATCCAGGTTCATGGCTTCCACACAGCCGAATGAAATCATGATTTCCGCCAGCTCATTTAAACTGACTCCCGAACTCACCACCTGGCGGCCGTCTGCGGTTACCATGATCACATGCTTGTCTGCCGTATATCCTACAGCGGTACGGGGATCGGCATTGGTGAGTCCTACACCGGAGCCCCACATGATCTCTTCGTTGTACGTAATGTGTACCTGACCGTCTTTTACCAGGGTCGGACCGCCGCCAATGCCTACCAAAAGGTCTTCCATGGGCGTTCCGGTCGCCGCAGTGGGAGCCGGTTTGGGAGTGGGATCATTGTAGATATAATCCATGGGGGCATCATATCGGTAGGTTTGTTCCGGCTTACTGCCGAAATGGTAGATCCAGTCCACGGATAAATCACCTGTTTCATTCATGCTGAAAAGGCTCCGCATCAGAGGATAGGATTGGCTGTTCCGGGTTACCGCCCCGATATTCCGGGCTTTGAGTTCACCGGGATATACTACTGCCGAATAGGATGTGGACCCGCCGAAATATCCCCCGTTTATGGCTGCATAGACATTAAAGCGCTGAGCCAGGGTCCGCACAGGGGCAATAGATGTGGTGATATAAGGCCTTACAGCCAGGTCTTCCCGGTTCAAATCCACATCCAGGACCCAGATATTCAGGGCCGGACTGTTTCGTCGCCCGTAATAAAGGGTGATCCCTTCAGGAAAGTCAAACGCTTCTGTTGTGTCTGTCCATGCGATGGCTTCACCCTGGGCAAAGGATGCACATATCAGGATGAAACCCCAGATGATTCCTGCTTTTTTCATATTTCGTCACTCACTAAGCGTTCCAGGAAGGGATTTTCCTGATTTGGGTTAAACAGGGTTTGCAATGCCATCACCACGGCTCCCCGGAGTCCGGCTTCAATTTTCAGTTCTCCAATGGTAATTTTGGACCGGAAGGTCAGGGGAATATTTTTCAAACTCTCGTCCACTTCATGGTGGACCCGTTTCAACAGGTAGGGTGAATTTTCAATTACAAAACCATTCAGAACGATGACACCGGGATTCAGGGTTTTCTGAAGATTCAGGCACAAAGATCCCAGCACATAGGCATATTCGTCCAGAACCCGGCATGCCCGGGGATTTCCCGATTCAGCCATGGCCAGGTATTCCGCCAGACGTGAACGTTTGAAGGGTTCTCTATCATTGGGACTGACAGACAATTGAAAGGCACTGAATAAATTCTTCTCTGACAGGATATCCCCATAAATGATATGACCGTTGCAGATGTATTTCAAGGGGCGGTCTACCGAGCGGACATATTCAATATACCCGATTTCTCCTGCAGCTCCCTGGACCCCCTTTACCAGGGTCTGGTTGTGGATGATGCCGGCACCGATTCCATCACTGATGGCAATACAGATCAGATCTTTTTCTTCTTTGCCAACGCCGTATAAGTATTCACCCAGGGCGATGGTATTCACATCATTTTCCAGAATGACGGGAACGTGAAAGGTTTCCTGAAAAACCCCTGAAATAGGTTCATGGGCCCAGTTTTTCAAGGTATCCGCCACCAGAAGATTCCCTTCGTCATAATTGATCTGACCCGGGGCTCCGATACCAATGGCAATGAGCCTGTCATAGGATATCTTTTTCAGGGCAAGGACATTCTCCATTTCACGGATAATGCGTCGAAGAATTGTAGAGACAGGCGAACCGGCTTCATACTCAATGACGGAAGTATTCAGCAAATCTCCGTCAATATTGGCCAAAGCAATGATGGTTTCACTCCGTTTGATCTCCAGCCCGAACACATATCCCCGGTCCGGATTGAGCCTGATCAGAGTCGGACGTTTCCCCCCTTTTGAGGTGGATTGACCTTTCCCTACCTCCTGCAGCATCCCGGCATCACATAAGCGGTTGATGATTTCAGACACGGCCGCTTTGGACATCGAGGCTTCCCGGGACAGATCCACCCGGGATACAGGCCCTTCTTTATAAATGATATAGAGAAGGCGTGTCTCATTGACTTTCTTCAGATAGGAGGAATCGCCTTTTTTAATCAAATGGGCTTCTGGAATCATTTTATATAAACCATTTTAGTTGTTTTTAATACTTTGCCATTTTGAAGAATACCCAGGATATACATTCCACTGCCCCGGTTACCGGCTGTATAGGTCAACCGGTAATCCCCTTGATCCTGATACCCTTTGTAGAGGACATCCACCCGTTTTCCATCCACTCCCCATACCCGAATTTCGGTTTTGCCGGAGGATGCCAGGGTATAGCGAATTTCGCAGCGGGGATTGAAAGGATTGGGATAGACATCGATCAAATCCACCTTATTGGGCATGGGAGGTGATTGCACAGAGACGTGGGGAGTTATCCCCAATCGACGGGATTTGATGAGCATGACGGCATCGGCAAAGACAAAATTATTGTCTGTGTTTTGGGTCGTCAAACGGACGATTTTCTGTTTGAATCCCGGGTCCAGCCATACATCGCCCAGTTTTATCCAACGGGCTTGTCGGACTTGTTGATTCACATGAAAGATGGTTTCGCCATCCCGGTGATACACGGTATAGGGTGCCCGGCTTGTGGCATAAGCCTGCTGATAGTGAAACACGTAGACCTCGTACCAGCCTTCTTCATCGATATTGGCATAATAGTCGATCCAGGCATCTGAGGATGTTTCGGCATAATAGATGCCGCCGTCATAGCCGTTATATCCCTGGGCCGGAGTCTTTTCAACCCAGTGATCGGATTTTTCCGTCATCCGGCCGTCATTTTCATTCACGATGATGGCCGGTGGCCGCCAGCCGGCATTCCGGTAAGGGATATGAACTTTTTCCCCATACACGGATGCTTTCAAATCCACCAGGTAGGTGCCGGTTTCAATCAAAGGCCTGTGATACCACACCACATTCCCGTTCAGGTTCCGTTCCCGGGTAGATTGAATCATTTTAATCAGTTCTGATGAACTTGTGGTATTTCCGTTGGCAGCCGTGGCAATTCCGGGATAGAGGATGCTCTGGTCATTCATCTTCACACGTTCCGTATCCAGACGCCACACATAGGAATCATTGGTGGAGTTATACATTTGCACCTGGGCTACATCCAGAAAACTCTGGTTCACCCAGGCCACCCAATCCTGACAAAACTGTTCATATCCCCAGGGCAAGGGCGCATTGGAGACAATGATATCCGGATTCATGGCTTTGATGGAGTCATAGAAAACCCCGACAAATTCCGTCAGTTTGTCTGCTCTCCATCGGATCCAGTCGCTGTCTGCTGTGTTTTGAGGCGGTTCCGTTCCCTCGTGTTCGGCCTTATACAGGGCGATGGTGGTGCTGTCGTATCCGCAATCCAGTCCGGGATACCGGACCCGGTCGAATTCCACACCGTCTACATCGTAATTCCGGATTACATCCTGTGTGAGGTCAATGAGAAACTGCCATGCTTCGGGATGGGTATGGCTCAGGGACATGCCGCCGGCACCATAGAGGGGGACATCTCCTTCCCGGTTTTTGGCAAACCATTCCGGCTTTGCCCGGTACAGGTGATCATTATATCCCTGGGTTGCCATAAAGCCTGCTTCAAACCAGGCTTCCACTTCCAGTCCGGCCCGGTGCCCTTCGGCAATCATCTCTGCCAAAACATCCCGGTCCCCCACAGCCGGATCTGTATAGAGTCCGGTATATTTATGGAAAGTTTCACTTCTGAAATAGGGATAGCCGTAACGCCACACATCCACATAGACAATATTGAAATTGGCTTCGGCGAGGGCGTCCATTGCCCGGGCGATATCCTCATTGGTCGGGACTTCACCCCCGGCCCAGGCAAACCAAACGCCCCGGAGTTCGGGATCGGCTCCATGGAGGAAAGAGCCGATACTCACAAGAAGGAGGATGAGAAAAATGTAGATTGGTTTTTTCACTATTTCAGATATACCATTTTTTGTGTGGATATGGCCGTGTGATTGACCCGCAACTGATAAAAATACACGCCGCTGGCCAGGCCTTCCCCATTCAGGATCCGGGTATAAGTACCTGCTTCCAAAACTTCATCTGCCAGTGTATGAACTTCCTGTCCCCGAAGATCAAATATTTTCAGCTCAACCCGGGCTTTTTCCCGGAGTGTAAAGGGAATGACGGTTTTGGGATTGAAGGGGTTCGGATAGTTTTTATGGAGGATGGCGGTTGAGGGCAGTGACGTACCGGGTTGAATTCCCACACCTGTATTGACAATTCTGAGATCCTCCGGATTGGCGGCATACATGCCGGATCCCAGACTGTCTGCTTCATAGTAAGCTGTAAAAGCAGCGCCTGTTTCAGTGGGATTCACATCAGGAAAAGCGCAGAGGATGGCACCGTCGCTTCCCGCTTCGGCACTGTAGGTCATCATGCGGATGTTGGTAAAATCTTCACCCAGGCCGGCACTGTTGAAGGCCACGGCTACTTCCGTCAGGGTGGTATCCGTCTCGCCGCCGACCCAGGCCATGGCACCGTATCCGATATCAAATCCGTCGATACTGCTGCCTACGACCCATTCACTGCCGTTCCAGGTGTACACCCAACCGGTGGTATAGTCAAAATTGTCCCAGGGTTCCAGGTGGACCACCACATCTGCCTTGAAAGGCAGGGCACTCACACCGCCGGCATCGGACGGCGGCACCGAACTCCCCCCGTCTCCGTCCGGATCCAGATCAAACGCCAGAAAAAGCTGGTTTTGCAGAGTGGCATCCTGCAGGGTATGGCCGGTTATGCCGAAATACACCGCGTTGCTGCCCCAGGTCAGGTACAGATCCCGGTCCTGGCTTGTTCCTACATGGTCGTAATGAAAATATTCTTTTTTCTTGCCATCGATCTGAATGGTCGCGGCACCCTGATCCCGCGGTGTGGCAATGCGGAGGAGTCCGTTTAAATCCAGGGCGGCCACGCTGTTTACACCGTTTAACGCGTATAAAACATGCCGGGTGGAATCGTAACTAAGGGCGGATGATCCGTTTTGGTTGTTCACCAGCTCATTTCCCTGATAGCCCAGCATCAATGAGTCTGAATTATCCCCAAAATAATCAAAAGTGATGGTCCCCAGTTCATCTTCATAATACCGCCCGGCACGGACTGCGTTGGTTAAGAAGACATTCACGGCAAAAACCAGGTTAAAAGAGCCCAGATTCACGTGGTGGACCGTCCCTGTACCACCGGCGGCAATGATACTATCCGGGACCGTAGCAATTATATTCCCGTCGTTGGAAATCAGCCGGACCGGCGGGTAGCTGTCCCCGGCACCGTTTATCCACAGATTTCCACCGGGGGACACAGGTGAAATGCCGTGACGGGCACTGTTGATGGAAGGGAGTTCAATATAATGATCCAGGGCAATGCCCCGGGTTCCGATTTTCAGGACGGCCATTTTATCGTTCTGATAGCCGGATGTATAAAACCAGGTATTGTCGCCCTTTCCTTCCACGGCAAAGGAATCGCCGTAGCGGTTTCCGTCCAAAGCATCATCAAAGACCAGTTCGGGAGCGGCACTTTCATCGGTGTAGCGGTAGATGCGGAAGCGGTCGTTGGGATCGTTACTGGGAACACTGAGGTTACACACGTAAATCGTGCCGTCATCAGCAATATCCACCAGATTCAGGGGATAAGTCCCTCCTTCAAAACCCGTATCGGTGGTATCCAGCATGCCGATAATGTATCCGGTTTCCGGGTCCAGTTTCACCACACGGTTTCCGCCGAAACGGGTTGCCACCAATACATGATCCGAATAGGGATTGTACACCAATCCCCGTGTCACGTCATTGGCCCGGTCAATCACATCGTAATTGGCCCATTTCAAAATGTACTGCTGGCCAAAGACCGTACCCGTGATAAACAGGGTTATGACCAAAATTTTTAACAGTGATTTTTTCATTGATTTCATCCTTCTATTTGATATATACCATTTTCTTTGTATCAACATTCTTTCCATCGATGTTCAACCGGTACAGATATACACCGCTGGAAAGGTTTTTATCTTCGAATTGAATCGTATGCTTTCCCTGATTCAGGATACCATGTGTCAGGGTTTTTACAAGCTGTCCGCGAAGATCAAAAACGGAGACATCCACGTGGACTTTTTCACCCAGTGTCAGGATAATTTCCGTTTTGGGGTTGAAGGGGTTGGGATAGTTTTGCGACAGAGTAAACTGCCCCGGCATGGTTTTTCCTGCAGGATTTACACTTACTGCAGAATTGACCACCCGCAGATAATCCGGATTGTTGGGGAGCATGTAAGATCCCAGGCTGTCTGCTTCGTAGTAAGCTGTAAAAGCAGCGCCTGTTTCGGTGGGATTCACATCGGGAAATGCACAGAGGATGGCACCGTCACTTCCCGCTTCGGCACTGTAGGTCATCATGCGGATTTTGGTAAAATCTTCACCCAGTCCGGCGCTGTTGAAAGCCACGGCCACTTCCGTCAGGGTGGTATCCGTCTCGCCGCCGACCCAGGCCATGGCGCCGTATCCGATATCAAATCCGTCGATACTGCTGCCTACGACCCATTCACTGCCGTTCCAGGTGTACACCCAGCCGGTGGTATAGTCAAAATTGTCCCAGGGTTCCAGGTGGACCACCACATCGGCCTTGAACGGCAGGGCGCTCACGCCGCCTGCATCGGACGGCGGCACCGAACTCCCCCCGTCTCCGTCCGGTTCCAGGTCAAAGGCCAGAAAAAGCTGATTTTTCAATGTGGCATCCTGCAAAGTATGGTCGGTTATGCCGAAATACACCGCATTGCTTCCCCAGGTCAGGTACAAATCATGGTTTTGGCTTGTCCCCACATGGTCGTATTCACAATACTCTTTCATTTTGCCATCGATCTGAATCGCCAGCAACCCTGTATCCCGGGGTGTGCGCACTTTAAGAAAGCCATCCATATCCACAGCGGCCAGGCTGTTGTTTCCCATTACGGTGTACAGCCAGTGGCGGGTGGAATCGTAGACAATATCGGCGGAGCAATTCAGATTCATCACAGGGGATGTTCCCTGGTACACCAGCATCAGGGAATCGGAATCATCCCCGAAATAGGAGAAAGTGATGGTGCCCAGGTCATCCTCGAAATAGCGTGCGGAGCGGAGGGTATTATTCAGAAAACCATTGGCACAGGTAACAAATTGATAATCGCCCACGCCCCAGTGGAGGATTGTGGAGGTTCCGCCATGGGAAATAATGGAATCGGGGACTTCGGCAATGATATTTCCCTCGCCATCAATCAGTCTCGGAGCCGGATAGCTGTCCCCCGCCCCGTTAATCCAAAAAGGACCTTCCGGTGTAACGGCTGAAATGCCGTGACGGGCGCTGTTGATGGAGGGAAGTTCGATAAAACGGTCTATTACAAAATTGCCCCGGGCGTCCATTTTCAAAACCAGCATCTTGTTATTCTGATAGCCTGAGGTGTAGAGATATTTATCTGTCCCCGTTCCAATCACATCCAGGGACGCGCCGTACCAGTCATAATATCCGCCTGTAGGATCCTGACTATTCACTAACTGATCAAAAACGACTTTTGCCCGGCTATCCTCATTCTCAAATTCCCACACGGTAAAATTCCAGTCCGATTCTTTCCATCCCAGGTTACACAGATAGATTTTCCCGTCCGCCGTCACGTCGATGAGTTCAATGCCTTCTTCTGCTGTTCCCCGTTCTCCAAGTCCCGTGGAATCCATTTCACCGATGACAATTCCTGTTTCCGGATCCATTATCACAATCCGGGGATAGGCAAAGCGGGTGGGCACCAAAAGATGATCCGTCACGGGATTCCATGCCACACTGCGGGTCACATCATCCCCGTTGATGAAATCATAATCAGCCCAGACGAGCCTGTATTCCTGTCCGGAAACAGATGTAACCATGATCAGAAAAAGCAGAATCGTAACAATTTTTTTCATGGGATGCACTCCACAATGATACATTTAAAAATAGTAGCGAAGTTTCAGATTCACATGTGCCATCTGAAACCCGTTCACCTGTTCGATAAGAATATGTTCTTGCATGGTGGGCCACAGGGACCCGACCAACAGGCGATAGACGGAAGAAAGTTCCAAAGCGAGAGAAGGTGTCATAAAATATTCCACACCTGCCCCGGCCTGGAAGGCCATATTCCACTCTTCAAGAGTTCTTTGGGGGATGTAGGGAATGCCCAGGGAATCATTTTGGGCAATTTCACCCCGGATTCCCTTCCAGTAGAAAGGTCCCATGCCGGCAATAAACTGAATATTCCAGGAATTGGACCGGATCAGGGGTTTATGTCCGGTAAACATTATCCCCCCATATTCCAGGCTTACGGTCACGTGATCTTTGGCATAGCCCGTCAGGTTGGAACGGTCCAAACGGCACAGATCCACCTGCCCTTCCATGTACCAGCCGTTTTCCAGAAAAAATCCGGCGCCGATTTTCAGGGAAGGTGCCGGTTTGTACAGATCTGCAAGTCCACTAAGGGGCACCACCGCCGAAGCACCGGCAGAAACACCGTAATATCCCGGATCCCGGGCCAAAAGACCGGTGGTTCCCAGGCAAACAATAAGGAGTATCACGCACGTTTTTTTCATAGTCCTGATTTTCAATGCTAATAATTGAAGGTTAAACTCAGCACAAAGGTGCTTTTGGATTCATAGGGGAACCAGCGTTCACTTTGGGAGGCGAAGCGGAACAGATCCTCCAGTTTTTCCACATTTTTCAGATAGAAGATCCCGTAGTACCCCAGATCCAGATCCACGGTTTTGTTCAGTGTTACCCGGCATCCCAGAAAGGGAGAGGCAAAAAAACGGCTGCCTGTTTTCGCCGGTGAAAAATGGGTAATCTGAATGTCGTAGGCGTAACGGAAACGGTAGATCACATTGGAAGAATCACTGTTGTAATCATAGGTAAGGGGGTAGGTTTCCGGATTATCCTCATGGAGATCCATAAAAATGTCAAAACGTTCCTGAGCGTATTCATCCATCAAATCATTGGCCAGTTTGGTACTGTCGAAATTGAAGGTAAAATTCTTGGTCCAGTCCTCCACCATTTTGATCCGCCGTTTGTAGATATTGGCTCCCAGGTTCACCCCGCCATAGAGGGAGACTTTTTTCATCACCGGCAGATCAAATTCCAGTCCTGATGAAATCATCACTTCACCCAGGGTTTGTTGGGGATTAAAAACACCATGGTAAGATGAATCGGTCCGCCAGTACTCTTTATAAATACTCATAGAATCGATTTCCAGTTGAGTTGCGCCCATCAGCATCCAATCGATATACTGCTCCCAGTAATCCCACTCCCACTCCAGCAGCACCGTATCTTCGTCGAGAGTGCTGTAATCATAACCCAGCCTGACATTCCAGTCCAGACGGCTCACCAGGTCCCGGTTCACCTGCATTCCCACCAGGAAGCCCCGGGCATCCGAGGCCAGTTTCTCAGTATTTTGCTGTTGATAGCCGCCGAAGAGTTTCACGGTATAGGGAGATAAATCCTGGGCCAGGGTGCAGGATCCCAGAATCAGCATCCCAAGAATCAGGCGGCACGTGAAGGTCGAAGCTCTCATTTACAACTCCATTGAGAGAGTATATCTCATGGTTGATTGAAGGTATTCATGATTCATATAGGCCATATCCAGTTGAAACTGTTTTGCCTGGAACACAAAGCGGATACCCATACCCAAAGTCAGTTTTTCATAATCACTGCCCAGCTTGTACCCGCAGCGAAGGGTGAGCATATGATTCCAGCATCCTTCCAGTCCGGCATGGATTTTTTCCGATTCATCGTTGGGGTGTTTGGCTTCCAGAGTAAAAGAGAGGTAGCTGGGAGACTGGTAGGAGCCCAGGATATCGCCGGAAACACCCAGGGTCATGGTCTGGGGCATTTTAAAAGTTTCGCTCACGTACTCGGTTTCCAGTCCAAAATTCTGTAAAAAAGCGCCCACCCGGAGGGACTTGTATCCGGTAAAGAAGATAAAACCGATATCGGTGACAAGATTATCCGCCGAATAGACATCGATGGTTTCACGGACATATTTCAGATTGGTGCCGATAGAGAATTTATCTGTCAGTTGCCGGGCATAGGTCATGCCCACAGAATAGGCCCCGGCGGTAAAGGTTCCCAGATCACGGTATTTGTTGTTATCCCCTTCCGTCAACTGATCGGCTTCGTAGGAAGAAAGAACACGGGTTTTGGTCATTTCACCGAACTGATAATTCAGCACGTGGACGCCCACCGATCCCAGAAGATTCAGATTGCGGGTATAGGAGAGGGTCTGATGCCGGGTATCCAGGTACCAGTCTCCGTAGGAAAAGGATAAAGCATTGTTTTGGGGGATCAGGGAAGCCAGGGCCGGATTGACAAAGATGGCGTCCGAACCAACGTTAGGCAGGGCAATACCCGTTTCACCCATGGCTATGTAGCGGGCCGACGCAGGGATTTTCAGAAAGACAAATCCCGTTGTGCCGGTCTTTTCTCTCAGTTCTCCCCGGAGGGATGAGCTGACAATCAGAAAGATGCCAAGCCATAGGAACACTCTTTTTTTCATATCAATCGTTATCCTGTGCTTTCATTAATTAATAATGGCAAATTTTCCCCGGGTTGTATTGCCATTTTCATCCTCAATATGGTAAAAATACAAACCGCTTTTCACGTACTGTTCATTTTCGCTGATCTGATTCCAGAAAGCCACACCCGAGGAGGGGTTATCATGGTGAATCACCTTTACCAAATTCCCTTTCACGGTAAAAATCCGGATGGTGCAGGGAGAAGGCAGGTTCACAAACTGAATATTTTTCACATCCCCACCCCGTTCAAAACCGGATGTCACATAAAAGGGATTGGGCACCACCACCACATTATCCAGGGCTCCTTGAATTTCCTTTACAGGAACAAGGGTGGAATAGAAAGGTTTTTGCGTCCGGTTGGCATAGAGGGAGGATTCCAGTGGCGGGACGGAGACAGAAGGATCCACAATCCAGGCATCATGTCCTGTATCATAGGCCGTTACAGCATAATAGTATCCATAACCCAGGGCTACCTGTGAATCCCTGAAGACATACATTTGTCGGGTTTCATCCCACACATTGGGATCTTTTACGGGAAAGTCGGCAATCCTTTCCCAGGGGCCGAAGGGATACCGTTTGGATTTATAGATGCGATACCCGGCGATATCCACCACATTTTCCTGGGGATCGGGGATGGAATCGACGGAACCGTCAAAAACAATCAGATTGGCCACCGAACCGCTGGTCGTATCGGGTTCTACGGTAAATTCAGGTCCCGGCGGAGGCAGGGGGACGGTAAAATCGTGGGTGTAATTGAATTCCAGGCGATTGTTGAGGAATTCCGCTGCAGAATCGGCAGCGGCTTTGATTTCACGGGCTTTTTCCGCCCGAATAACGGGATCAATGGTATCTAGAAACGTTTTCCCGTAAGGGAGCCCGCCGACAAACTGCCCCACCACGATTACAATGGAATCCCGTCCACCGCCCCGAAGGTTATAGGGACCAAAGGAAAAATTGGCATAGAGGCGACTTTGTCCCATGAGAACACTGTTGGTGTCCTGGAAAGCATCATAGAGCAGCGACGGGTCTTTCATGGCGTCATATTTGTTTTTCATTCCGGCCACTGCCGTAAAGGGACCCTGATAATCACTGTCCGGTGCCCCGGCAGACCAGGTAAAACCGTTGATTTCATCCGGAGTCGGGCCATCATCGGGGGTCACTTCCAGCAGTTTGATTCCCACGATCCCGGGGGCCATGAATTCGGTGACAGGCCTTTCCACATTGTCGATGGCGCTGTACTGATAATATTCGTAGGGATCCCAGGAGTCATCCCGGTCCGCACTGAGGGTAAAATCACCGGCCCAGGCGGTTAAGAGTTTTTCATCTTTATCCCAACGGCTGTGGGTATTCCTGGCGCCGGCCCGGTAGGACGGATAGGTATAGGCCCATCCCCGCTGATTGGGGGACAAGGCATAGGTTAACAAAACATAGGCACTGTCGATGCCCACCCGGCGTTCACTTTCCAGACTCCGGATCACATAGCGGACAATCACATAATCCTGATCGATTTCGGAACCGGACCACTGGCGGACCACCCGCTTGATACTGATATTGAATTTCTTGTTATCGGTTTTGGAGTCATCATACTGGGGATCTTTTTCCAGATAGCTGTAAATCACTTCTTCCGCTTCATAGGGATCGGTCATGCCCCAGTAATTTTCACCCTTGGGCCATCTTTTCTGGTGGACTTTCGCCACAAAAGGCTGCTGTCCCTGAACCCAGCTTGTATTTCGGTCCCCGTTGAGGGCAAAATCCATCCAGCCCAGGACCGAATCGGGATCAAAATAGGTCATATTGCTGGCATCTTTCAGAGGTTTCAGGGCTGTCAGGTAAATTCCTCCGGCCACCATGTGAGTATAGGTACCTCCCAGGTTTTCATTCAGCTCCGTGGGTTCATAGCCCGGCCAATCCAGTCCTGCAGACATCCGCTGCCAGTCCGACAAGGGTGAACACTCCTGGGCATGATGAAAGGAGTGCCATAACCGGCCACGGGTCAGTTTGATAATTTGTCCCCGGGCCGTGGTGGCGCTTAAGACGCCGATCAGGAGAAGAATGATTGATTTTTTCCAGTGATTCATCATGTATTCCGTCATTTTCCGTTTAAAAATCAAAACCAAAGGTCAGATATATTTCCCGGGGGACGTTCCGGTAAGCCTGCCAGTAATTGAATATGTGATAATTCCGGGTTGGATCCGGTTCGCCATCCATGTATGTCACACCTTTGGTCACCCATTCAGAGAGTTCCAAGTAATTATCGATGGGTGTCAGCTGTTTGTTGTTGAAGAGATTCCGGATTTTGATGCTGACCATAAAATCGATACCACCCAAGGTAAGATTTTTTTCAATCTGCAGGTCGGTGACGGATTCCAGGGGATAGCGCCGGTTGTTCTGGACATTCCGTTCCGTCTGATAGGACGGGCTCCAGAAATAGGCGGCTCCACTGGACACCCGGTAGATGAGACCGAATGTCATCCGTTCCATGGGATAGAGTCCCAGGACTTCCGGTCCGGCATTTTCCGGTATCCCATAGGAGAGCGAAAGATTGAAACGGTGGGTCCGGTCTTCGCCGGAAATAAAATCGGAGGCTGAGTAAGTGTAGGTCTGTTTCTGGTCTTCCGTCATATCCCGCAGATCCAGGTAGGGTCCGTGGTATCCGATTTTGGTCTGGCTCAGGGTATAGGTCAGGTTATAACGCCAGCGGGATGCCACCCGGTTCCGGAAGGTGATTTCCACCCCCTGTGAACTGCCGTAGCTGTTGTTGGTGTATGTGGTATAGGTTCCGTAATATTCATCTGTTTTCCAGATGGACCCCGCAGTGGTTTCGCGATGGATGGCGTATGTCTGGTTTTTCAGGTCGTTGTAATAGGTGACAATATCCAGCTGATGGGTCCCCCACAGGTTCTGTTGAATCCCGATTTCATAATTGACGCTCAGCTGAGGTTCCAGATTGGGGTTTCCATAGCTACCCCATCCGTGGTTGGTCTGATTGTCCAGCGCCCGGTGGATCAGGGGCATGGAGCGGAAATGGCCGTACTGGACCCTAAAAGCGGTTTTATCGGCAATGGGAAAGGAAATTCCGATCCGTGGGGAGAGGGTGACAAAGGTTTTGGAATCCTCCCAGGCCGGAATCCCGATAGATGTAAATCCTTCATTTTCAGCAGGATAAAAAAGTTCATATTTATTGATGGGGACCTTGCCGCCGAAATTGTAGGCATCCAGGCGAAGGCCGATATTCCCCACCATCCCGGCAAATTCGATTTTATCCTGGGCGTAGGCGGCAAAGTAGCGGGTTTTTGCCTTATAATTGGTGGAAAAACCGGTCCGCCAGATATACGATGAAACAGTGAGTGAGGATGACGCATTGTAATCCTGATCCATGAGCCAGGCTTCAAGACCGATTTTAATCAGATTGGTGGCGTTCACCTGGGATGTAAAGCTGACATTGCCTTCATAATAATGGGTTATGGATGCCTGGTTATACAGGCTGGACCAGGTATAGTAATCCCGGTAATTTTCAAACCAGGGTCCCCGCTCTTCCAGAAAGCGTGTTTCCTGCCGCCCCTGGGCCACCCGCTGGGCATCTTTTTCAATACCGGGGACAGGAAGCTGGAGGGCAAACAACACCTCGCTCTGGTGCGTCACGGATGCCTGCAAAAAGGTCCTGGACGAAAAGAGGTACTTGTAATCCACATTCTGGGCCAAAACTGTCTCTTCCCGGAGGGGGTCGTAAATCAGGGTATATTTCCGCCGGGCACCGTACCAGCCCCACAGACCGGCCCAGCGGACATCCTCTGAACCGGAACCCATGCCGGAGCGGTAAAACTGGTACATATTGGTAAATTTGAAATTGTGATTGGTCGAAGGTTTCCAGGAAACCATAAAGGAGAGATTCTGCATGTCCTGGGTCTTTTCCCGGGTCGGCAGGCGGGTGGGTTTGCTTTTCAATTCACCGGCAAAAAAGAAATTCATTTTTTGGGGATCATTCCCCAGCGGACCGCCAAAACTGAACATATACCGGGTGGCAGGGATTTTACGGTAATCGTAGACCCCCATGATATTGGTAGGATTTTCCCGGCTATTCAGGGTGAAATCCTTCCGGTACAGGGTTTCACCGTTAACGGTGACAGGCACCATCTCATAGCCGTCCACCAGGGTCACATCCGCCCCGGAAGGCGTGTGGTTTTTGACCCATAAATTGTAATTGTTAATGGCGGCACTGTCGTCCACATTAAAATCCTTCAGGATATAATCGCCGTTTTGAGCCTCATACAGGTTATAGGGGATGCCATTCAGGGTGAAGGATGTATCCCTGAGCCATTTGGAATTATCCAGCCACGCCTCATAATCGCCCCATTTTTCCCATTCAATCTGATTTTTGGAATACAGATAATCCCCCCAGTGATACTGTCCAGGCGGCCGGTATTCCATGCGGAATCCTCCCGAAAAAGTTTCACCGCCTTCTTTAGTGACGACCTTGATCACACCGGACTGGGCATTTCCGTGTTCGGCGTTAAATCCGCCGGAGATCACTTCCATCTGGGCGACGGCCAAGGGATTTACATCATATTTCCAGCTGTTATCCGCCTTGTCGTTCATGCCGCCGAAGGCCGTGGCCCCGGTATTGGTGGTCATGGATTTGATACCGTTCACCTGGTAATTGATTTCATAGCCGCTGCCACCCCGGATGCTGATGGTGCCGTCCGCATTCCGGCTGATGCCCGCCGTCAGTTCCAGTACATTCCGGAGTCCTTCCACCGGCAGATTACTGATTTCTTCAGACGTGAGATGAATGGATGATCCGGTTTTATCCGCCTCCACGATGGGACGCTCCGCCGTCACGGTGACTGTTTCGCCCAGTTGCAGCACATCCTCTTCCATGAGAATTTCTACCCGGGCCGTCCGGCCCATCAACACTTCCACCCCTGTCAGGGTCACCTGCTTGTACCCCATATAATTCACCTGGAGCGTGTGATCCCCGGCAGGAACGTTCAAAATCACAAAACTCCCGTCCGCACCGGTGGCCGCGCCCAATTGGGAATCGGTCACAATCACATTGGCCCCGATCAGGGGATCACCCGTTTTTGCGTCCTTCACAACACCACTGATCTTCCCCGTCGTTTGCCCCCATGCCAGTACGGGCAGAATAACGGCGAGGATCCATGTTAAAAGGCGTGCTTTACTCATCAGCGTCTCACGTCTTAATTAGTTCGTTTAATTTACAAACTAAATTAAAGCTTCGTTTCCTGAATTTCAAATATTATTTTTTCATGGCTGATTTTTTGCACCTTTTATGCATTCATCACGAAAAGGAATTAAACCATGGCGACACCTTTCCGGATTCTCTGTATGGGCAACAGCATCACCGATGCCGGGCGGACCAACGACACACCGCCTTTGGGGGACGGATATGTGGCCCGGCTGAAAGATATGATTGAAACCCGGCACCCGTCCCTCCCCTTCGAAATCCTGAACAAGGGGATTTGCGGAAATACGATTGAAGGACTCGCCCTCCGCTGGCAGCGGGATGTCCTTGACCTGGCACCGGATCTGCTGACACTCCTCATTGGCATCAATGACGCTCACGTGACCCAAAACCACCCCAGCCCTGAAGAAAAACGTATATCCCATTTCCTTGAACTCTACAACACCCTGATCCGGCAAACGCAGGAAACCCTTCCCAAAACGTCCATGGTGCTCATGACACCTTTTTATATCTGCAAAGATCCCTGCATCCCCGTTCTGAAAACCACAGAAAAAATGGTCCGGGGAATTCTTGATCTGGCTGAACGTTACATCCTCCCCTGCCTGAACCTCCATGCCCTGTTTCAATCCCTCCTGGATAGATCGCGGGAAAACCAATGGGCATCGGACCGGGTCCATCCCACACCGGAAGGACACACATTGATCGCCCAAACCCTTTATGATACCCTGAACCAACACCATTTAATAAGGAGCTGATATGAAAACCCTGGCATATTCCCTTATCACTTTGCTCATCTTTGGCTTTTCTGCCGGCTGTAAAGGACATACCCCTGCAGCCCCTGACCTTTCCCGCATCCGGGGTGTGTGGATGACCAATGTGGACAGTGAGGTTTTGGAGAGTCCGGAAGCCATCCGGGAAGCCGTGGATTTTCTCAAGGAACACGGTTTTAACACCCTCTTCCCCGTGGTCTGGAACCAGGGATATACCCTTTACCCCAGTCCTATCATGGAACGGGAATTCGGCATACGGGTCCACCCGGATTTCGACGGGTTTGATTTTCTGGCTTACCTTACGGACTATGCCCATGAACAGGGTTTTTGGGTGATTCCCTGGTTTGAATTCGGCTTTTCATCCTCCTATCACGCCAACGGCGGACACATTTTGCAGGCAAAACCTCACTGGGCAGCCAAAGACCGGGAGGGACATCTTCTTACCAAAAACAACTTTGAATGGATGAATCCCTACCACCCCGACGTACAGGCCTTCATCAAATCCCTGATCCTGGAAGTGGTGGAAACCTATGATGTGGACGGCATTCAGGGAGACGACCGCCTGCCGGCCAATCCCATCGAAGGAGGATATTCGGAATACACCGTAACCCGGTATAAAAAAGAGCACAGCGGCCAGGAACCCCCGGCGGATTACCGGGATCCGGCATGGCAAAGATGGCGGGGGGATATCCTCAATGCTTTTGCCGAAGATTTGTACCGGTCCGTGAAAAAGGTGGATCCGGACCTCATTGTCAGTTGGGCCCCCAACATCTATCCCTGGGCCTATGACGAATATCTTCAGGACTGGCCCGCCTGGATCAAGGGCGGATATTGTGACCTGATGATCCCCCAGATTTACCGCTACGACCTGAAAGCGTATCAACAAGCCCTGGCCACCATTCATCCCGATACCCTGGGACTCCCGGAGCATCACTGTCCCATCCTGCCGGGTGTTCTGCTAAACCTGGGAACATACACCATGGACAATACCTTTTTGGAGGATGTGATTCGTCACAACCGGGCTATGGGATACAAAGGGGAGGTCTTCTTCTTTTACGAAGGACTCCGCAAAGACAACAACCGGACCGCCCGTCTGTTAAAAAATGAGTTTTATCGATGAAAAAATCTGTACTGATCCTGTTATACACTTTTACGGTCACCACGTGTCTCTTCAGCCAGGCGCCGGAAGAATTCCGGGCGGTGAAAATCACCAATGTGGACAGCCAGGTGCTCTTTTCCGATGCCAATATCGCCGAAGCCATGGATTACCTGGCCTCCATCAACATCAATACCATTCTGCTGGTCGTGTGGAATGCCAGCGGTTCGGACGGGGTTCACACCTTGTATCCCAGCAATGTGATGAACAGCCTTTTCCGCCGGAAAATCCATCCCTCCTTTTCGGGACGGGATCCCCTGCAGACCGTCCTGGTGGAAGCCCATGCCCGGGGTATGGAGGTCCTGCCGTGGTTTGAGTATGGCTTTGCCACCTACTGGACCAGCACTTACCAGGAAAACCCCGATTACATCCTGAAATCCAAACCCCACTGGGGACTCCGGGCAGCAGACGGAAACCTGGCCTGGAAGAACAATTTTTACTGGATGAGTGCCGTCAATCCGGAGGTTCAGGACATGATCCGGGATCTGACCCTGGAAGTCTGCCGGAATTACGACATCGACGGGGTGGAATACTCGGACCGGATTCCTGCCATGCCTGTGGAAGGGGGATATGATTCAGTCACGGTGAGCCTTTACAAAGCCGAACACGGAGGTGCAGCGCCGCCTGAGGATTACAGCAATGCAGACTGGAAACGGTGGCGGGCAGACAAGATGAATGCCTGGTTCCGGAGTGTCCGGGATTCGGTGAAAGCCTATGACCCTAACCTGAATTTTTCTTCCAGTCCCAGCGTGTATCCCTGGTGTTATCACGAATACCTCCAGGATCCCTACACCTGGATGAATGAGGAAATCTGTGACGATATCATCCCCCAGCTCTACCGGTATTCCTATGATGAATACCTGAGCACACTCACGGCTTCTTTGCAAAACTATCCCAATCACCGTCATGCTTATTATGCCGGGATATTAATGAATGTGGGTTCCTACATCATGTCAGAGGATTACCTGATGAAGGCCCTGCAGGCCAACCGGGAGCGGAATGTAAAGGGAGAGGCCTTTTTCTTTTACGAGGGATTGCGCAAAAACAGCAATCAGCTGGGGAATAAACTGAAGGCCACCTATTATCAGGACTGGGCCACACTGCCGTTCCGTCGGGGAGCCGTCTGGCGTCCGAAAACGGGCATCATCCACGAAAATTCCCGGGCCGTGGCGGCCACAGAGGGCTGGACGGCTTACACAGGCAATATGCCTCTGCACACCGGACAGTGTTATTATGCCCCGGTTAATTCGAACGACACCCTGACCTATCATGCCGACCTGCCGGAAAATGCCTGGTATAATGTGTATCTGTACGCGAATAAACATTACAATGCCACAACCCGGGCCAAGATTCTCATCACCCATTTGGAGGGGACGGACACTGTGTATGTAAATCAGAAAAACCCGTCTGTCCCGGGATGGACAAAAGTGGCCACGGTGTATCTGCGGGAAGGATTGCGTCAGCCGGTCATCAGACTGGTCACGGACGCCCCGGACGGGTCCTACGTCTTCGGGGATGCGGCCGCTGTCCTCATCAACCGCCATCTGAGTCCTGAAGGGGATCCGGCATCCATTCACCCCACGGCACCGGAAGAAACTCTGCCGGATTCACCCTCCCTCCTTTCCAGCTGGCCCAATCCCTTCAATCCCCTGTTGAATATCCGGGTGAACCTGCCGGAAAGGGGGCGCTATTCCCTTAGCCTGTGGGATATCAGTGGCCGGGAAGTCCTGCGCATCCGGGAGGCATTCATGGATCAGGGCAGCTTCCAGACCCGGGTGGATTGCCAAAACCTGAGTTCAGGCATCTATTTCCTGACCCTGAAAGGTCCGGGACTTTACGCAAGCCGGAAGATTCTCCTCCTAAAATAAGAGAGCAAACACCGGATTTCTGATCCATCCTCTCAGGGAATTGACATTATATCCAGGCCCGGCAATGGATTATTTTACAAGGGGGCTTTCTATTGACAGGAAATTTTGGTAATTTCCCAAGGAAAAATAAAGGATTCAACATGAGCAATACAGTGGTTCTTCGTCATGCCAGAGTCTTTACGGGCATCACCGTGCTGGAAGACTCATCCATCATCATTATAGACAACAAAATATCCGATGTATTGAGTGAAAAACGCTTCAAACAGCGGACCTGGCCCAAAGATGTGAAAGTCTACGATATGGAAGGTTCCTGGGTCTCATCCGGTTTTGTAGATACCCACATTCACGGTCTTCACGGCTTTGACACGGCCGATTGTGAAGTGGATTCCATCCTGGAAATGTCCAAAGCCCTTGTGGAATACGGTGTCACAGGATTTTGTCCTACATTATATCCCCAGGGAGACAAGGATTTTATCGAAGCCATCCGGAGTGTCCGGGTTTCCATCGGGATAGAGCCGGGGGCCAAAATTTTCGGCCTTCACCTGGAGGGACCCTTTGTGTCCCGGGAAAAACCGGGTGTCCTTCCCCAGGAAAACATGAAAGAGGTGGATCTGAATCTGATGGACCGGTTCATTCGGGAATCAGGGGAAAATATTGCCATCATGACGGTGGCACCGGAGTTGAAAAACATGCACGAGCTGGCCCTGTACTGCACGAAAAAGGGGATCGTCCTTTCGGCAGGACACTCCAACGCCACCTATGAAAACATGCTGGAAGGCATTCAGGCGGGGATACTCCACTCCACCCACTTTTTTAATGCCATGCGGCGGCTTCATCACCGGGATCCGGGTGTGGTGGGAGCCATCATGATCCATCCCAACGTCTCCTGTGAAATCATTGCAGACGGCTATCACCTGCATCCGGCCATTGTCAAGCTCCTCCGGGAAGTCAAACCCATCAACAAAATGGTACTGGTCACCGACTCCCTGAAACCCACGGAGCAGAAATCCGGTCCACTGATTGCCAACAACGAGGAAGTCTATTATGACGAAGGGGTTTTCAAACGGAAAGCCGACGATACCATTGCCGGTTCAGCCCTGACCATGATCAAGGGAGTGAAAAACCTGGCAGGTATGGGCTTTGATGTGGATGATGCCCTGCGCATGGCCTCCTGTAATCCGGTGACGGTCCTCAGTAAGCAGATTCAGACCGGTTATATCCTTCCCGGCCGTTATGCGGATATCACATCCTTTGATGACGACTTTGGGATTAAACTCACCATGGTCCAGGGCGAAGTGAAATTCATTAATATGGATAAACCGAAAAAACGGGTCAAAATTGTTCCGGAAGAAGAAAAGAAAAAAGCGGGGAAAAAAGAGTAAACACTCCGAGTGTGATATACATTAAATGACTTGAACAACATTCAGGGGTTTAGTCTTTCAGCAGGTCCGCCTTGCGTTGATCGAATTTTTCCTTGTCGATTTCGCCTTTGGCATACCGTTCTTTCAGAATATCCAGGGCGGATTTGTCCCGTGAATAGTATCGGCCGGATCCCTGAATCAGAGATTTCAGAAGCAGCCACACCACAAAAATGACGATGACCATTCCCAGTAGCCAGATAAACCAGGTGACGCCAGGACCTCCCCAAAAACCATGTACCATTGTCTTACTCCTATTGCCATGTGTTGAAAATTTCAATTAATCTAAACATTAGGGCTTTTTAACCGGATCACGTTACATCCGGGCAATAATGGCGATTCCCACGATCCAGTCGATGGCATTCAGCAAACGGTGGGACACCCTTTACCATTCCGATTTACAGATGGGGAAAGGTTGCTCCAGTTCTTCCGGTGTCATATCGTGGAGGGATTTTTGTTGAGGTATGGATTTTAATTTATTCAGATTGTTCTTATTCATGATCGTCCGGCTGAACCGCTTAAAGAAATTTCAAATATTTTCATTGAGACACCGGGTCAGATTATCCAGCGTCAGCAGGTTTATATCGTTTTGTTTTTCAAGGAAAGGTTTTACATCGGCGATGACATGTTTCCAGTCGAAACCGGATAAACGCCTGACAATGAATTCCCGCCAGTTATCCACAGTTATAACCGGTCCTCTATAACCCGTCTGCCTAAGGGCATGATTGAGTAAGGTAATATTCGGTTCAGGCCAGGACCTGTCTGAAAGATACCACATCAGATCATAGACATCCCGGCCTTTGGTATACCTGCGGCTTAATAATGCATTCAATTTACCGGCAAAAAGAGAACTTTTATCATAATGGTAAAGATTCAGCATGACGTGTTTTCGAAGAATGCTCGTTTTTGTGATGGCACCCTCAGGGGGATTGGTATCAATCTCCACCTTAATCGAAAGGATCTCCCGTCTGTCAGATGACAGATTCAGTTCATAGAGTAGCCCGGGGAATTTTATAAATGCATATTTCACCGTTTTATCAGCGTTTACCTTTATGTTTACCTGATAATTTTCCTGCTCAAAACCCTTTTTAATTTTCTTCTGGTGCTCCACAAACCTGTCTTCTTCTCCCCTTCTGAGCAACGAAAAATCCAGATCTTCTGAAAACCGTGGCATAGAATAGAGAAACCTTAAGGCAGTACCCCCGACAAATACCCAGTTTGTAAATGCCCCGTTTCCCTGGAGAAATTCCAGGATTCTCGCCTGCAGATATTCACGAACGAGACACCGGGCAAGGTTCATATCCTGAATATTCTCAATGTGCTGTTTAATATATTCTTTCATAAATCAATGCCATCTCCCTGCGCGATCAAATCCTGAATATGTTGTTCAGCCTGCATCATTTTAGCACTGTGAAACCTTTGGGTCCACAGGGTGAGTTTGGATGTGTCGATCTGTTTCACATTTTGCAGTCTTAGTTCTTCGATAAATGCCTTTTTCTCTCCGCCCGGAGTGAGATATATCAGATCCAGCAGCGCTTTTTCAGGACTGGCAATAAAGGCATGAATACCATTTGATAATTTATGTTGTTCATATCCCCAAAAATATTTTTTACTGACATGTCTGAAATCAAAACGGCCTAAAGGGGTATCCATTGACTGAGGTCTGCCGGTTGTAATGCTGGTGAAAGAGGGAACGAATTCTGGGATCAGTCCATACCATGACAAGGCAGATTGAAGGCTTACATAGGAGGCCTTTTTAAGCATATTGGCAATATAAAAGGGGTGTGGATTTACCTTTCTGTACGGTTCTGCCAGCGTATATAACCCTTTGTGAATTCTGATCACCTTACCATCCCGAACCCACCTGTTAATCTGTACTCTTATCCGGTTCAAATCCTCCCCTGCTGCCAGGAACCTGATTGTAAAAGCAGGTAAATGGGATACTTTTTCCACCAAACTGACATATTTCATGGTAACAATTTATCATTATTGATAAATTATTGCAACAATTTGTCTATTTAAAAAAATCGTACAATAACGGCTGAATTTAAATATTTACAAAATATCCGCAAGAATAAAGATAAAATGTGTGATATTACGTGTGAGTCAGGTGCCGTAATTTCAGGTAATTCCCGGGTTTCATCACACCAAGGGCGCTCTGTTTAAAATCTTTTGTATTTCGTGTCATCATCACATCCACCTGACCGCTCATTTCCGCAGAAAAATTTTGTATCGCGTCTTCAAAATCCCTGAATCCGGAATTCAGTGCCTGATGAATCATCTCTTTGTTTGTCGTCAGAATTTCAGTGATGCTCAGAAGCTGTTTCAGTTTATCGACCACTTTTTGATGGCCGGCAGTTTGTCTGAGGATATAATAGACATTGCTGACAATAACCGACGTGACATATCCCGTGATCTCATGTGATTCACACAATGCCAGTACCTGAGCCGCATCATCCGAAAATGGTTTTCGATCAAAAAAGAAATCCAGAATCACATCTGTATCAATCAGAATCTTTTTCATTGACCACATATTTCCCGGATAAGCCTTTCAAAAGTTCTTTTGAATAGTCAAAGTCTTCAGGCGCTTTAAAGGATCCTTTTAGTGATTTCACGAGGGGTGTCAGCTCGTTATTCTGCTTATCTTCAATTTCGTTTGCAATCACTTTCAGATAATTTTCAACAATATCCGAAAGACTTCTCTTTTTGCCTGACGCGTATTTTTTTGCTTTTTTGATCACAGATTCCTCGATTGTCAGTGTCAGTTTCGTGTTCATGGAACACACCTCCGGTTGATCATGTACCGATAGAAAGCTACAAAACATTCAAAGCACGTGCAATTATTATTTAATTCACACGTGTATTTTGAAGATTTATTTATGTATTCATTTTTACTGTATAAGACATCAGGAAATAGTCCGGGTTATTCATTCAAGATGATTTGATCATCCCCATGAGTTCATCCGGATCATATACATACACAGAAGCGTGCTTAAAATCTTTGACATTACGGGTGACAATTCCTTCCATATTGCTTAAACGGGCAGATTCATGGAGTACGGCATCTTCATAGTCGTTGATTTTGTGATTGCAGGCTGTTAAAAATATGGAACGATTTAAATCTGTTAATTTGAAAATATTCAGAAGATTCTTAATGAGTCTCTTTGCTTCCTTTGGCCCTTTTACTTTTGTGATTAAATATCCAAGGGTCGTGATCGTTGTGGGACAAAGCCAGCCTTCAATTTTGCCCTGTTCAACCTGAGACAATAGAAAAGTAGCAGACGTATAAAAAGGTTTCCGCAGAAGTAATACATCCAAAATGATATTTGTGTCAAACAAGATTTTCATAAGTATTTATTTTCGATGTATTTCCTGTAATCGGATTCATCCACATGTGAATCAGCCAGGGCCCCATACAAAGATTTTACATTGGGTGGTAATTCTGTCATGGTGTCAGTGTTTTCTTTCTTCGTCAGTATTCTGAAGTAATCGGCAACCATTTTTGAGAGAGACTTCCCTTTTTTTTGGGCGACAGATTTCGCCGCATGTATGAGTTCATCTTCCATTCTTAGTGTCAATTTTGTTTGCATCTCATCTCCCTATACGTATCTTTTTCATAAATTAATACGTCATATAAAAAGGTGCAAGGATTTTTATCTATTCTGATGATATTGTATGTTGGAGTGGGTGTCCGAAATGGACCGGAATCGTGTCCGGATTGAAACCGGAATGGGTGTCCGGAATGAAACCGGAATAACTGTCCGATTTGACCGGAACAATCAAATGAGGCAGATTTTCCTAAATCATGTGATTTATTCGTGAGGCAAAACGACAGGGAATTTTAATTGACGTTCACATCTTTTTACAATGTCGTTAAACAATGAGCGTATCAGGGAAAAATAGTTGACGTTGATCATCAAACTACCCCCCTCCTTCGGTGGGCACTTTAATGGTGCATTTTGAACACATCATGCCTCCCCGGGACTTGTACTCCCACATCCGTTATTCCGGGTCGCATTTACGCTTTCTGCTTCCGATTCCTTCTTAAACTTCTTCCGATATGACGACACCGTACGCCGGTTTAAACCTGTGCTGCCATGGATCTTACGGTCACTCCAGCCTGCTGCGATCAATTGCTTGATCAGCGCCTGCTTTTCCATCTTCAGCGTATTCCCCATGTTCAAATTCTCCTTTTGCGTAATCAGAATATGTAGGTATTTATTTCCCTTTTAGTGGTGCAGTTTGAAGGGTGCAGGGGTGGTGGAGTTTAACTGCGTCTATGACAAAATATCCCATTTGATTTCATTAAGTCTTGATGAAATTTTAGAAAGTGTGTTGATCAAGTCTTTTTCTGCCGGAAAATCCCCGAAAACCAAATCCTTAAAACGGGACTTGTATTCTGAACTAAGTTGTTTCCAGGTTTCTTGGGGTTTTTGGAATATGAGTGCTGTGGAAGGATGTTCAGTAATCCATGAATTGTTGTTCTTATAGCTTATCATATCGTCATTACCCACTTTAACAAGCATCTTTTCAAAATTTTCAGAGAGAAAAAATATTTGGATTTCACGATCATTTAACATTTTATAAATATCATATACATGACGAATCTTATTCTTTAAATCAGATATGGGATCCTTTGATCTGGAAAACCTGACTAAACTCATAATTTTCTCACAAAATGTTCGATATTTGCTTAGTACTTTAATGACAAAAGGCTCCATATTATATTTCGTGATTAAATCTGCGTGACCTTTTGATACTATCATGTCGTAAATAAATGATGAGACTTGCATTTCAGAATAGGGTTCAAAGTCACCTAACCATGACGCTTCAACAACAACATTTTTGCTGACAGGAATCAAATATTCATCATACAGCGAATTATATTGATGTACGGTTTTTCGAATATTACCTTTTTTATTCGTTAATCCTTCCACTTCAATTTCCGGGAGAATATTTGAGGCAACTTTGCTGATTGAACGTATCTTCTTCTTTAATTGGTTGTCATTTTCACCTGAATTTCGGATAACAACTAAATCAATATCCTCAGAAAACCTATCTATTAAATGATAGCATTTTGAAAGAGACGTACCTCCTTTAAAAACAGTCTGACTCGCCATATCTGATTGGAATATTGCTTTCAGGACAACTGTAATCCAATAATCTTTTTCAATAAAAACCTCTCTCATATTCATAATATCCGTGGTAGCCTGGACCGCATCACGAAAAAGTTCTTTATCAGTGTGCAGATTCATCATTTAATATTCCAACGGACTCTTTCAGGGAGAATATCCTCATTGATTCTAAGTTTATACGTTGACAGGGGATTGAGATTATCTTTTAATTTTACGGTATATTTTTTCATACCCATACTTTCAAGAACCGCTCCGAGTAAAGCTTGTGTACGGGGAGGATATTTCAACGCATATCGTATTAATGTTGACAAATCTGTATCGGATAATTGCTTGAGTTTATTCTTTAAAATGGCGAGTGATGAGGGCACATTCAGGTCTGGAATGTTTTTAAAATCTTTAAATGCATCCAGCAATTCCAACAGGACAACATTATCGTTGGTCACATTTACATAGCTTTTAACCGGTTTAATCTGAGTATTCCCGATTCTTGTGGATATGCGTTTCACACTGCTGGCACATCTGATGTTCTTGGGAAACTGTGTGGTTAATCCCATTCGGTTATACAAATAGGTACCTGTAATATAGCCAATGCGTTTACCCTTCCGGAAAAGATAAGATTTTATTAAATCTTCTTCACTGGGCCTCAGTTTCCCGAAAACGGATTCTTTAGGTTTATAAAACACACCTCTTGAAATTCTTTTAATAAACCCTTTATTTAAAAACCGTTCAATCGCTTTTGCGGCAGCACCGATTTCTTCCCTCTCAATACCTAATTGCTCATATTTAAAGGGTATACCGGGTTCTAACTGATTGATTCTGTTTTCTATTTTTTGGGTAATATTCATGTATACTCCATGCCTTATCCGACTATTAAAAATACAAAATTGTATGATGATGTCAAGTTTTTTGTTTGTTTTACTTGACTTTATGTATGTTATAATTAAAAAATACTGATTTCTCTATTAAGCCTGTAAGCGTGCAGCTTCGGTTGTTAAAGAGGGAATTTTAATTGACGTTCACATCTTTTTACAATGTCGTTAAACATCGGGCACTTCAAACTACCCCCCTCCTTCGGTGGGCACTTTTCCGGTGCATTTTGAACACATCATGCCTCCCCGGGACTTGTACTCCCACATCCGTTATTCCGGGTGGCATTTACGCGTTCTGCTTCCGATTCCTTCTTAAACTTTTTCCGATATGACGACACCGTACGCCGGTTTAAACCCGTTCTGTTGTGGATCTTACGGTCACTCCAGCCTGCTGCGATCAATTGCTTGATCAGCATCTGCTTTTCCATCTTTAGAGTATTCCCCATGTTCAAATTCTCCTTTTGCGTAATCAGAATATGTAGGTATTTATTTCCCTTTTAGTGGTGCAGTTTGAAGGGTGCAGGGGTGGTGGAGTTTAACTGCCCCCTGACAATAATGTGATTTTCTCGTGAGGCAATACGCCTGGGAATAATAGTTGACGCTTATCACGGGAGATTCTTCCTGAAAATTATCTTTATGGGAATTCCGGAAAAAGACCTTTAAGTGGTAAACTTTTATCTGGAATTGGTGGTAGGTTTGAACCGGAATGACTGGCAGGTTTAACCCGGAATGGGTGGCAGGTTTGTGCCGGAATCTACAGTTTGAAAGGTTGTTCCTTAATTCCTTCAAATCGCTCGTTATTTTCTATTTTAAAAAGTACCATTATCCATTCAATATTTTAGGAAATTATATCTTTAATTTCTTCTCTGGTTGAGCCATTGTACAAACTATTAATTTTAGGCGATAGCGTTCTTATTTTTGATATTTGAAGACCACACTTCTGTAAAGTTCTAAGTTTTGCAAATCTTAAATCCCCCTTGTTTTTAAGGTAAAATCCAAGCCTTACGAAAAGCATTTCGTAATTCATAAATACAGCAATTAAATATGCGCAGGGTATAAATGAAATTGATAATATTACAGGCAGTAGGAAGGATTTTAGATTTGAATAATTTGCAAATCCAGTAATGTCATTTGTAATATCCCGAATAGAAATTATTAAAAATGTTACCGCGATAATTACAAATATCCAGTCAATTTCGGTCTTAACAATTTTCGTTCTTTCCTCTTTTTCAGCAATGACCTGAAGCATTGCAAGAAAGGCAAGTGCTGGTAAAATGAACATTTCTGCCAATAAGCTGAATTGATGAAAATTGATTACAAACTCTAATATCAAAATCAGCTTCAAATTGTCTCGTAAAATATTTTTAAAGAAGTTTTTTTCTTTTTCAGCTTTGTTCAAATTCATAAGAATAAAGAAGCTCGAAGCAATAAACCAAATTATTATGTCTTTTAAAAGAGCTTGATCCCAAAATTTGATTGTCCATAGTATCCAAACAATTGCAGCGGAATATGAAAGTGCCAGAAGAATTACCGAAGTGATTTTCCATTGAAAAAATGCCTTCAATAGATTTTTGGATGCTTCTCTTGTGGATTTATTAATTTGGAGGTACAAGCCTATAATTACAAGCCAAATGATGGATGCTAATTCTCTATTGTTAAATATTTCGTTAAGTTTTTCCATTACACCGTTTCTATGTTGATTTTCAGCTCTCAATTGGTCTGTTTTTAATGTGGGCTAACGGTTTTCGTGTATGTGCAGTAGCGGATTAGAAGCACTTTCCTGTCCGTTTAGCACAAAGATTCTTAGAAGCACAGACCTTCGATTTACCAATACACCCGCTATTGCCACATACACGCTGTTGGCGGTAGTGTTTCTATCTGTCATATTGAGTGTCATAGCTTCCAGAACCGTCGGAATTTATTGTAAAAGTAATATTTCCTTTCCAGCGTGTTGACCATACATTTCTCGCATACTGTTTATACTTATTTGTTGCATCAGTTGATGGTTTTTTACCGACTGAAACCACTACATATTCTGGGTTCATTACTTTAACTGCTGGTTGATAATACCCACTGTCTCTTCCGTGATGTGAAGCGTCTATAACTGTTACGTTTTTAATTTTTTCTTCATAGTTATCTAGAATATATTCCCAAGTCTCTTTTTCTGCATCACCACCAAAAATTAGTTTATGTCCACCGTGTTCTACAAGAAGAACATAACTCATAATATTTCTATTTTCTTTCTCTTGTGCAAGTTTTACAAGTTCGGGAGTGGGTGATAAAACGGTGATGTTATCTTCTCTCCAAAAGTCTCGACTATGGCCTGCATAAGGTCTTACAATTGTTGTGTTTTCGATTTTTCTTTCATTAGTATCTCTAAATTTTTTAAGTAGTGCCCAATCTACCTTCTCAGAGTCATTCAACTTAGTCAAGTCCATTGTGAAATTGTTCTTAATACACCAAATGTTCCAAACGCTAAAGCTTTCAAATAAATCGTTCATTCCTTTAAAGTGGTCTAAATGCGGGTGGGTCTGAATAAATCGAAAGATGTTTTTGTAACCTAAATTATTAATGTAATCAATCGGGTCAGTTAGTCCAATGTCATAGCCTGCTTTTTCAAATAATTTTTTTCTGTCATAAAGATTGAATTTGTAAAGATTTCTAGTAGGTTCGTCCACCATACTAAGTGCTTCATTTATCAATTCTAATTTAGTGTCATCGTCAAATTCGGCTGACCTGTTACAGTCTATGACCATAAGCCTTTTTGTGTCGAAAAACTCTATCAAAATAGTGTCCCCGTGTCCGACATTTAAGTGGTGCGTTTTTATCATTTCGTTAATTGATTATTGATTCTGTCGTTAATATATTCTGTTTGTTTTCTGTATGAGAGGATAAATAACACTAAAAGACCTACAACTAGGATATATTTTTCTATACCAGTTGACTGAAAAAAAGAAGAAACAAATTTTTCATAGATAACTGATATTAGTAAACAAAAAAATGTTGATGAGAGAGTTCTATACGTGTTATTAATTTCTGAAAAGAGTGAAACCTTGTCGTCATTTTTTGACGCTAAAAGAAAGTCGGAGTAACTAAAAAATTTCACAATTTTTATTTTTTTGAATATCGGATCAAGTATTATCGAGCCAATCCTACTAATTACAAGTCCTATGAAATAATAAAGAAATGCACCTAAAAAATTATTTTCAATTATCAGGTCATAATTTGTCACCTGGTCTAATAGAATGACAAATACAATTCCTGGAAACAAATAGTTAAAGATATTGTATGATGATATCTTATCAATTATGTCTTTCATTTTTTAAGTGTTTTGTAGTGGTTGTTTAACATTACCGCCAACGTTTGTGTAAACCCAATTGTGTTTATTTCACCAATATGGGATGCTAAACACAATTGTATATATTTTCCCTTTACCAAAACCTGAAGTATTCTCTTTAAACTAAAAATTTTTTTCAGATACTCAGTTGTCATCATTCTAATCAACATTATTTTCTATTGCTTTAAGCGAATATACATTATCCTTAATCCGGCAATCAAGGAAAAAGATTGTTTTTTCATTATTTTTTGGTTTTTAAAACTGTTTAATATAATTCCTGATGACCTTTCCAAGTCGGACGAACCGGTCAGTCATGTCATTCTGAATGATGTCCCATTTGTCTTCATCGTCCAGGTTGCTTACCGGAGAAACTGTAATAAGAAGCGATATCTGATTTTATCCTGTTCCGCCATTTCTTTCTTTACACAACTTATTTTATGATACCATTAATATGTTTTCGAATTAAACACACACCCCTGTTAAAACTTTCCATGAGAAATATCAAAAAACCGTTCAAAAAAGCTCGACAGTTTATCCAGAACACTCTCGCGTTTTTTCGAACGTTCCCCGCCGGGAGAAAAGCGTGATACGGGTGGCAATACTTTGGCCAGATCCGTACCTGTACTGGCGACACTGCCGTTGCGAAATGCGTTTCTAACAAATTTATAGGTTTCTTTCCGATCTAGATTTTCTTTTGCAATAATCTCTTCCAGCTCTTCGATCTTTTTCTGTTCCACATACTCCTGCCAGTCTTCATCTACCACCGAATGGATATCAAGGGAGGCGATAAACTGGTTAATAAGGTCTTTTTTATTGCGCAGCTCAACACTGGAATCGATGGCTTTGTTAATATCAACAAGCAGTTCGCGGTTCTTGATGTGATCTTCATGATATTTTTTAACCAATCCCAAAATATAATCAATGTTGATTTCAATCTGTTTTATCAGCTCCATCTCGAAGACGATGTCATCATTGATATTTTCCTTTTCGCCTTCACCTGTCTTGCGAAATTCATTATAAAGATCTATGTAAATACTGTGATAATCCTGTATGTCTCGCTCAGATAAAATTTCGTTGCCGCTGAATTCATCAAAGGTAAGCAGGATATTTCTTATCCGTAAAATTGCACCGTAGAGCCGGATGAAATCCTTTTGTTTTTGTTCTCCGATAATCCGCACGCCAATCGGAAATTTTGCCAAAAGCTCGTCGACCAGACTGGTATATCCCCGGACTTCCTTGTCGCCTTCTTTATAACCGTTATAGTAATCGTTATAGGATCTTAACAGCACGATGCCGCTGGCTTCCTTGTCGCCAAAGAGAGAAATGGATTCGTTGGTCGCTTTTTCCAGGTTGCGGAAGCAAACAATATTTCCGAAGGTCTTGACGGTGTTCAAGATTCGGTTGGTACGTGAATATGCCTGCAGAAGCCCGTGCAAGCGCAGGTTTTTATCCACCCACAGGGTGTTGAGCGTGGTTGCATCAAAACCGGTCAGAAACATATTGACCACTAATAGGATATCTACTTCACGGTTCTTTACCCGTTCGCTGACATCCTTGTAGTAATTCTGAAATTTATTAGATGTGGTGTCCCAGGATGTTCCAAACATGGCATTGTAATCCTGGATGGCGTTTTCAAGAAAATCCCGGGAGCTTTGGTCCAGTCCGCGGGTATCTTCGGAATTTTCATCGATCACACCGTCTATTTCTTCCTCATTGACGCCATAGCTGTAAATAAGGGCTATTTTCAGCTTTTTGTCACTCGGCACGTCCGAGAGCTGTCTTTGGAATTCCGCATAGTACTTTTTGGCCATGTCAATTGAAGATACGGCAAAGATGGAATTAAATCCGGCAAGTCGGCGGTCCTTGAGCTTGTAATAACTGTTCCGCTTGGTTTTCTGATCAAAGTGCTCGCAGATATACCCGACAATATTTGTCAGACGCTTTGGTGCGGCCAGTGCCGCCTCCCGGTCAATATCCCGCACTTTTTTATCTTCAATATTTTCCGCTTCCCGCAGGGTGGAAATGTAATCGATCTTGAAAGGCAAAACGTTTTTGTCGGCAATGGCATTCACAATGGTGTAAGTATGCAGCTTTTCCCCGAATGCCTGTGCGGTGGTCTTGAAATCCGGACGCCCACCGGAGGAGGCATTCACAGCAAAGATCGGCGTGCCGGTAAATCCAAAGAGATGATAATTTTTGAACGCCTTGGTAATGGCGGCATGCATCTCGCCAAACTGGGAACGGTGGCATTCATCAAAGATCAGTACAATATGGCCGTCGAATATGGTATGGCCTTTATGGCGACCGATAAAGCGGTCCAGTTTCTGAATGGTGGTAATGATAATGCGTGCGTTGGGATCTTCAAGCTGGCGTTTTAGTATTGCCGTACTGGTATTGCTGTTGGCCGCTCCCTTTTCAAACTTGTCATATTCCCGCATGGTCTGATAATCAAGATCTTTACGATCAACGATGAAGAGCACTTTATCCACATAGGGCAGTTTGCTTGCCAGACGGGCAGTTTTGAAACTGGTCAGTGTCTTTCCCGAGCCGGTGGTGTGCCAGATATAACCGCCGGCATCCAGCGTTCCGAGTTTCTTGTAGTTGGTGCTGATCTCGATCTTGCTGAGTATCTTTTCGGTCGCTACGATCTGGTAGGGACGCATGACCAAAAGCTGTTTTTCGGTCGTGAACACACAATAGCGGGTGAGAATATTCAGCAGGGCATGTTTGGCAAAGAAGGTCCTGGCAAAATCCACAAGATCGGGGATCGGTCTGTTGGTGGCATCTGCCCACCAGCTGGTGAATTCAAAGCTGTTGCTGGAGCGTTTTCCTTTTTTGATGCTGCCTTCAACGGATTCCCGGATATGCTCAGAGCGTGTGGTGTTACTGTAGTATTTGGTGTGCGTACCGTTGGAGATAACAAATATCTGCACGTATTCAAAGAGCCCGGATCCGGCCCAGAAACTTTCCCGCTGATAGCGGTTGATCTGGTTGAAGGCTTCCTGTATGGCTACGCCGCGACGCTTGAGCTCAATATGTACCAGGGGCAAGCCATTGACCAGCACTGTTACATCATAGCGGTTGGCTCTTTGGCCCCCTGCCCGCGACCCGGCAGGCGGGTCTTCGGTGGCATATTGATTGATCACCTGCAGGCGGTTGTCGTGAATGTTGTCCTTACGGAGCAGGTAGATGTTCTTATCGGTACCGTCATCGCGTTTGAGGATCTTGATGTAGTCTTCCTGAATGGTTTCGGTCTTTTCGGCGATACTTTGGTTGGGGTTGGCGATTTCACCGGTATAGAAGCGATTCCATTCGTTGTCGGAAAAATGGTAATTATTGAGTTTTTCAAGCTGCACGCGCAGGTTTTGAACAAGGTCTTCTTCGCTGTGTATGGCAAGATAATCGTAAGCCTGCTCCTGAAGTTGTTGGATAAAGGCACGCTCCAGCTCCGCTTCGCTTTGGTAGGATGTGGCGCTGCGGTATACGGGGGTGTATTCGGACACCACCGTGCTTTGCGGGTTTTCCGCCACCATGTTGTAGCGCAGGTTATCCGGCATTGTTCTCTTCCAGGGGTTTGAAGGTGAGCAGCTTGTTGCGGTAGTATTCGTATTGCTTGCGTCGGGCATTGAGTTCTGCAGGTAAACCAACAGATATATCGTTTACTAAGGCATCGAATTTGTCCAGGATGGTGACAATGCGTTCTTGTTCGGAGAGGCGTGGGATTGGGACGGAAAGATTTTTAAGTTTGGTCGCAGTTATAAGCGGTTGACCACCACCACTAGCGTACTGGTTTAGATTTATATTTTTCAACAAATGGTAAAAATACCCAAAACTTACTTTCGGATTTAACTTGATCATTAGTGTGTTGTCTGAAACATCAAATTTTCCGCCCACTTTGTTAACTAGGCCAGCGTATGCCCCAACTCTTGCCACAAGCAGAAAGGTGCCGTCGTATGCAAACGAATCTGAATATCCAATAGCTCCTGTAGACCCATATACTGGATACACTCCATCGCTAGCCCTACTTTTGTTTTTACCAGACTTAATTGTTCCTAATTCCCCCAGCGTCTTCCACTCCACCTTATCGCCGAAGGTCAGCAGTTCATCGCGGTAATATGCATATTGCTTCTTGCGCGCCTCCAGTTCCGCCTCCAGTTCCGCCTCCAGTTCCGTGAATGTGTCCAGAATGTTTACGATCTCTTCCTGGATGGGAAGTGGGGGGAGGGGGATGGGTATTTTGTTTAGAACTGTCTGTGTGAGACTTGGTACCCCCCCTGCTTGGTTCAAATCTTCAAGCCTTTGAGTTACCAGGAAATAGTAAAAGAACTTCGGGACAATAAAGTCTTCGTTAATCACTGTATAGAAAATTGTATCTACGGTCCAGAACGGTTCTTCAACAAAGTATAGTTTGTTCAATGAACCTTTACGAGGGATCAAGACAGAAGCTTTTTCATAAACGGACGTATTAATTCGGGTCATTATTCCGCCTGTCCCATAGACTGGAATTGAGCCTTCGCCAAAGTTTTTATAATCTCTTCCGTTGCGAATACGGACAACATTTTTGAGAGGTCGAAATACCACCCCATTGGGACAAAGCTCGGCGATCAGCTGTTCGACCTTATTCATGATGATTTCCCTGATTCAGAACCCGGCTTTTTGATTTTTCTGCTCTTTTTCACTTTTTTCTCCGCCTTTTCCAGGGTTTCCAGATAGGCCTGTTCCACCGCGCTGATGGTTGCGGACTGGTATTTTCTGTATTCAGTCTCGACTCTTTTCATCGCCTGCTCGTGACTTACGGAGCCGGCATCATTCAGCAGTTTTCCGTCAAAAGTCTGTATCAGCCGGTCCAGTTGCGCGATCCAGTTTTTCATATACATCGGCTCTTGATTCAGGGCTTTGACTTCTGCAAGGTCAAAATAAGCAGAAACGATGTTATTGAGTTTTTTCAGCTCATTTCCGGAGAGATAATTTTTGGCGATACCGATATCTTTGCGGGTGACCTCTCCGCCGGAAAAGGTAAGGAGTCCCATGAACGGTTTTCCGGCGTCGGCGCGTTTGGCGATGATTTCTGCGGCGGTATGACCGTGGGCAGCGTAATGCAATTTGTTCTGCACAATCTTGAAAAACCGAATAGATTCTTCTGAATTCGGATCATAGTCCGCACTGGTGGCGTAGAGGTCCAGCACCTGGCGGTAGAGTACTTTTTCGCTGCTCCGGATATCGCGGATGCGGTCGAGCAGTTCCTTCCAGTAAATCCCGCCGCCAAGATTTTTGAGCCGCTCGTCATCCATGGTGAAACCTTTGATCAGGTATTCTTTCAGTCGTGCAGTAGCCCAGATACGAAATTTTGTGGCAATATGCGATTTTATACGGTAACCGACAGAAATAATGGCATCGAGGTTGTAAAACTTTTGCCTTCGCTCAACCTTTCGGGAACCCTCGTTTTGAACTTGTAAGAAATCCTTACACGTTGCATCCTCCTGTAGCTCACCTTCATCAAAAATATTTTTCAGGTGAATGGTTATGTTCTGAGGCGTTGTCTGAAACAATTCGGCCATCATCTTTTGAGTAAGCCAAACATTTTCATTTTCGAGGCGGACTTCTATTTTGGTTGTTTCGTCTTCAGCCTGATAAAGGATCAGTTCTCCTTTTTGCTCTTCTTTCATTACCGGCTGCCCTCCAAATCCGCCACGATTTCATCAATCGCCGTGCGCAGTTCGTTTTGCCGGGCAACAATATCTGCAATCTCGGCGTTGAGCTTTTTAATATCAATCACCTCACGAGTGTCTTCTTGTGTTACATAGGATGAAACAGCGATATTGTAGTCGTTTTCCTCAATTTCACTGTTATCTACCAGCCGGCAGAAATACTCAACATCTTCCCGACCTTTAAAGGCATCCAGGATTCTGGCCTGGTTTTCCTCCGTCAGCTTATTTTTATTGCCTCCCCGGACAAACTCTGCCGATGCGTCAATAAACAGGGTTTTGTTATCCTTCTTGCTTTTTTTCAGCACAATAATGCAGGTAGCGATGGTCGTGCCGAAGAAAAGATCCGGCGGAAGCTGTATTACGGTATCAATATAGTTGTTGTCAACGAGATATTTGCGGATCTTCCGTTCCGCACCACCGCGATAGAGTACGCCGGGGAACTCAACGATGGCCGCTGTTCCGCTGGTGGAAAGCCATGACAGCATATGCATGGTAAAGGCAAGATCCGCCTTGCTCTTGGGTGCCAGTACGCCTGCCGGGGAAAAACGCGGATCGTTGATGAGCAGCGGATTGCTGTCGCCTTCCCATCTTGTGGAATAGGGCGGATTGGAAACGATTGCATCAAAGGGTTCATCATCCCAGTGCTTCGGATCGGTCAGTGTATCGCCGTGGGCAATATCAAAATGATTGTAATTGATATCGTGCAAAAACATATTGATGCGGCAAAGGTTATAGATCGTGAGATTTACCTCTTGGCCAAAGAACCCCATTCTTACATTTTCCTTGCCCAGGATCTTGGCAAACTTCAGCAGCAGCGACCCGGAACCGCATGCCGGGTCATAGACCTTATTGACCTCTTTCTTCTCTACCGTTGTAATAGAAGCCAAAAGCTCGCTGACCTCCTGCGGCGTAAAGAATTCACCCCCGGATTTTCCCGCATTGGCCGCGTACATGGTCATTAGAAACTCGTATGCATCGCCAAAGGCATCGATGGTGTTGTCATAATAATGGCCCAGTTTCAGATCACCAATCGCCTCAAGGAGTTTAGCCAGTGTCTTGTTCCGTTTTTCCACCGTATTGCCCAGCTTGTTGGAATTCACATCAAGGTCATCAAACAAGCCTTTCAGATCATCTTCGCTTTCAGAACCCTTGGCCGAGCTTTCAATGTTGCGGAAAACGGCGGCCAGTGTTTCGTTGAGATTGGCATCATGGCGTGCCTGTGCGCGGACATTGACAAACAGCTCGCTTGGCAGAATATAAAATCCCTTTTCCTTCACGGTATCCGCGCGACCGAACTCCGCTTTATCGTCGGACAGTTTTGCATAGTCAAAGTCCTGATTGCCGGCGCGTCGTTCGTCTTTATTGATATAGGCGGTCAGATTTTCGCTGATGAAGCGGTAAAACAGCATGCCCAGGACATATTGTTTAAAGTCCCAGCCGTCCACACTACCCCGGAGGTCGTTGGCGATCCCCCAGATAGCCCGATGGAGTTCCGCGCGTTCCTGTTCTTTGGTGGTATTGTGATTATTTGCCGTATTTGCCACTGATATTCTCCATATTTACCATTTACTATCTTCGCCTGTCAAAGACACCAGGATTTTTCTGAGTGCTGTGATTGTATGTTGTTATCTTAACCATTTATTTTCTTTGTTCTGTCTTGGTGCGGTATTTTTTTATTACGTGTTGTGCTAGGGCAAATAAGGGTGTTCAGGCGTTTTCATGTTAAGTTAAATAAGAATTTAAGTAGGCTACAACGCTTAAATAATCACTGAAACCCTTATGGCATATACATTATCCTACCGCCATGTTCTATTCTTCATTGATTAATTTTTCTCTAATTTCGGATAAAGTTAATCCAGTTTCAGTTTTCCAACTAGTCCATCCATTAACAGTTTTTCTGTCACTTCCAGCATCTTGAATCCCTGCGAGTGCAGCATAACTTGGACTACTATAAACCTGATCAAGAACTCTTAGGGCCCCGTCTTCCAATATTTCTGCTTCGTATTTCTTTTTACTTCCTTGTCTGGGTTTATATTCCATTATTAGTTTTTGACCGGGTAGTAATAAATTATTCTCAATTAAATCTGAAATTGAGACTTCATATCTTGTAAGTTCTCCGGTTTTTTCATCCTTTTCTTGTTCTTCTTCAGTATCCAATATTGGTTTAAACTCTTCAGGAAATTCGTAAGCAATAGAATTTTTATTATTAAAATCAACATATTTTGTTATTGTCCAAAGTTTGACATTATACTTCAAGGTCCTTGCCCATTCCTTTAAATCTCCAGATATTGCATCAATCGGAAGGCCAATAACAGGTTCTTTGTTTAAAATCTCACCAAGTATTTTTCTAACATCAATTTCTTTGATTTTTTGTTCGGCAAATTTTTCTCTGGTTGTTTCATTATTTTGGTATTGATCAACAGCCAAATCTTCAATTGTTTTCTTTGAAATGGGTTGTAATGATGCAATTACTTGCTTTGATATCTGTGGAGCAATGTGCCCCCAAACATTATGATGAAGCAATTCTGCTTCAACTAAATACCATTTCTTTGATGCAAGATCGATTGCAAAACCATCAGGAATGGTTCCTGTTCCATCTCCGGTTTTAATCAAGGTTTTCGGTAAATATATTGAAGTTGGGCCAAAAATATACTCGTAATTGTCAACAACTACCTGTTCCAGTTCTTGTTCACTATCGAAGGGTGTCTTAATGAATTTACTTTCACCTAGTATTAGCATGATTTTATGTTATACTTTCGGGCTTTTTTCTCATTGATATCTTGTCTTTAAATAATAAAATAGGTCTTTATATTTTTGCAAGTTAATTCCATCTAAGAATAATTCTGGTGATATTATTTTATATTTGGATTGATCAATGAGTTGATTTTTCCATGTTTTTTCCATGTCAAGTCCACTACACTTATAAACTTTTTTCAGTAGGTCCCTATTATTCTCTGGTATTACGTGCAAATGAATAAAGTTGTCTGCTTTAAGTGTTTCTTGATTTTTATTCTTTATCATTTGCTCAACCCATAAAGTCTGGCGCATTAGCTGATAAAACGGTTCAAAAAAATAAACGGAGTTCCTATACTGCTTCATAGTTTTAAGGTAGTTAGAGTCATCAATTAATCTACCTTTGGGATTGTAGCAATATCTATTCAGTCTTTCATTTCCTTTTGCTTCATCTTCTTTTATATATCCTACGGATTTTTTGTCGCTCTCTTCGATTGACTTGTCTGCATTATTGTAGAATTCTGTATACTTCCATTCTATTGGTATTAACCATTTTTCTCCATTTTTATGTTTTGCATAAATAAGAGCATCAATTGAGGTACAGTTGTTGCCACGAGTTGGCTTTCCTTCGTTTAAATAATCATTATCACTGACTGCCTCGAATTGAATATAGGCAGGTAAAAATTTATCAGTATCTATTTGAAAAACATCAATAAAGTCAGTCGAAATGTTTTTAAGAATTGTCAAAACAGCTAACTTGTCATTTCTGATTTGGAATAAATGATTCAAACAAGCAATCTGAGAAGATAAAACATGACCCGTTGGATTCTTACCACCCCACCATGAAATTGAATTTTTCTTAAAATATTCAACTACATCATTATAAATAGGAGCAAAAATATTTTTTTTACTGTCCTGCAGAACAAAATCCCTATTCTTTGTTCTGAAATATTTACCAGCTGCACCACCATAAAAAACAGGACTTCCATTTTTTATTAAGTTTTCAGCTTTTGTTCTTTCAGTTTCTTGGTATTTTGAAGCCATATTTTAGTTTTTAGTTTATTTTTCTGTCCTTTTTTAACCTGAGGCATAACATTCCGGACGTATACGCGTTTACCCAAAGGTCAAGGAGCGGAGCTACACCGTATATACCCCGTGTTAAATGAAGTACCCAACTTCAACCAGTTACAATATTTAAAAAGTACTAGGATGTACTATTTGAGCACTTACGGATGTTCGATATTTTCTTCAATAAGTTCCTCAATATCATTAATTTTACCATCAATTTGATTAAAGCGACTATTAACAGATTCTTTATGGTAGTTAAAATTTGTCTCAAATTTTTCTACTGCTGTATTTGTATTTGAAATTTCTGATTTAATATCCGATTGACTAAGTATTATAGAAACAAAGAACCAGATTAATCCTCCAATAGTAACGACTCCACCAATTATTGCGATAATCGCTTTTACTAGATCTCCTCCACTCTTTAGATTCGAACCACTATAAGATTCTCCTAATTCTGAAGAACTTTCTGAACTTGTTCTCGTTTGATCAACATTTGGTGTAAAACCAACTTTGATATTAATGTTGGGGCTTTGAGTCGGAGCGTATTTGTCTCCATATGTATCATCCATTGAAAGCTACCTCAAAGAAATTTACTAAGTTACTTTTTATAGAATTCATTCGATCATATATTCTTTTTGCAGTTCTATCTAAGTCTTTTGGAAGAACATCAGTTTCAAAACAATCGATATCCAATAAAAGATAATCATCTTCCATATTTTCATTCTCTACAAACTCATTTGTATAATTATTTCGTTCATCTTTCTTCATGGGGCCCATATTTAATCTTGAATTACTATTCTGAAGAATTATATATAAATCTGAAAAATTTAATATTTTATTGATGCATTCCATAAACTGAGATGAGAAAAGAACATTCTCTTTTGATTTTGAAATAAAATCTTCCAGTTTTAAATAGCCAACCTTGAAATAACCTCGAATACCAACCCTTGAGTAGATTGGTATTGAAATAATCTTTTCAAGCTTTTTCTTGTAACTTAAAAGTTTATCAATAAATTGATTCTCGGTAAAAGGATCTTCTAATGAATAGATAAGTCGTTTGTGCTCGATTAGCAAGTTTTCAAATGACTTCTGATATGGCTGGACATTATGCAACCGAATAATAGAGTTATTCTCTATTGTCCAGTGTTTAAACTTTTCAGGATAGTATGCTTTAACAATTTTTGATCGTCCATCAAAAATGTCTATTTGTCCGGGATATCTTAATTCGCTGAATATTTTCTTATATATCTCCATATTAACCTCTTTAATAGCACATTTTAGTATATCCGAGCCATGGATGGCGAGGAAGAACAAATTTAAAACAGTTGGGTATTTCATTTAACGTCTGTATAAACCCAGTTGTATTTATTCCAGAAAATTGATGACATAAATATATTTGAGAATATGTTTTTTTTAAAAATACCTTCAGTATTCCACTTAAACCACAAATTTCCTTTAGAGATTCAGTTATCATTATTTTAATCAACAGTATCTTCTATAGCTTTAGGAGAATATACTTTATCTTTTATTCGCTTATCAAGGGAAAATTTGGGTTTTTGGAATCATAAAAAAATCTTCACAACGAAAAAAGGATATCAATAATCTCCGGTTTGGTGTTTTATTTCTTAACCCCCTTCCCCTCCCAAAACGCCCCTCAAACTCCACTGCGTTGTTCCGGTAAAAGACTAGCTGGAAGTTGGAAGCTGGAAGTTGGAAGTTGGCGTCGCTGCGCTCCTGGGGTTTCAATCGATATTTGACTTTCGACTTTCGACTGATGACTGTCGACTGAAAAAGTGACGAGTAACGCGTGAAAAGGGGTCCAATCCAATCCCCCAATCGAATCAATCCCTCCAATCTCCTCGTCACTGCCAACTATCGACTGTCGACTGATGACTGTCCACTGCCGACTAAGGGATGCGTGAATACAAACTCCTGATAAAATCGCAGTGAATTTTTTACCGGATATTTTGGACTGGCTTTAAGTAAAGAACACGCGTTTTGTACTTCATATTCAATTTTATCCGGAGGTGTGCCTGTAAATTTCGGCAATGTCGTGTGTCTTTCCATTCCCCCAAAATATATGATCCCATTTTTTGGATCAGATGCTTTCCGAAATTCTCCGGCATTATTAAAAAAACCCTGACATAATTTGAAATGAATAAATTTAATAATATTTACAAAATCCTTAGGACTCAATGGAATTTGATTTTCATTAAGAAAATAATTATACAGATCATCATACCTTGAACTAATTTCCTTTATGACATCTTCAGGATTAAATTCATTCGACTCATTTATCGGAAAATCGTTCAGTAAGGAGGCTATTGTTTCGACTTCAGGATTTGAAGAAGGCATCCAAATGACTGGAATTCATTTTGTTGGAATTTTTTAAGTTTTTTATAATGAATGTAATTATCGAATACCAAAAATTTTTCTTGGTCTTTTTTCGGAATATCCAGATAAAAAGCCGCATGACTGTCATAATAAAGCGGGTAAAAGGGTTTATTGTTTAAATCCAATGGAAAATTTCTGGCAAAAAGAGTCCCTGAGTAGTATTGTTTCATAGCGTTTTCTTTAATGACCTGATTGTCCGGTGTTTTTTTCCATGGATCTTCACTGTGGGTCATGGCCGATAGTGAGTATGCATTGATGGGTACATAATTTTCCAGGATGAAGTCCACAAAGTCCTTTTCATAACTGCTTAAATAATTATCCGGGCATGTTTCGTGTGGTATAGGTTTTTTTCCATAACTCTTATACTTTTCCCAAATATTCACATTCACAGGACCGAGCTTCCACTTTACAAAATCACCGGTAATCAGATCCGGATGATTATCAACTACTGACCATACTTTTAAATAGTAAACAAGCTTCTGCAGCTTGAGATGGGTCATTTCATCCTGTTGAATAATTGGATGAGATAAAACATATTTTGCGGCATCTATTGCATTCATAAATGTAATTTACGTCTTTTGTCTCTCTTAGTAAAACGAAATGTGGATGGCAAATGCAGCTTTCAAACGCTGCTGCGCAGCTTTTTTAGAAGCTGGAAGTTGGAAGTTGGCGTCGCTGCGCTCTTGGAAGTCGTTAGTCGACAGTCGACAGTCGACAGTCAGCAGTTTGTGACTATTGGAAGTCCACTTCGTTCCGGTATGGGATTCAAGCACCTCACTTCGTTCGGTGTTCAAACGCTGCTGCGCATCTTTATTAGAAGCTGGAAGCTGGAAGTTGGCGTCGCTGCGCTCCTGACGTTTCTATCAAACCAATCAAATCAATCCCCCAATCTATTCAATCATCCAATCCCCCCAATCCCCTCGTCACTGCCGACTGTCCACTGCTGACTACCGACTGTTTTTCTCGCACCTCGTACCTCGCACCTCGCACCTCCACTGTGAAATACGCTGCGCTCATTTCACGGGACAGGCAATCAAACCAATCAAATCCAATTTTTACCAATATTTCAAATTTCCGGCGATTATTGAAAAACAAAAATACGCCAGTATAACAGAATACCGGCAAATATTGGGATTCATGAAAGGCGGGAAATTATGCTATTCATGCTTTTTTTGATGTTCCGATAAAGGTAGCGCCATTTTTTTCAAAGTAGGTGATAATTATTTCAAATTCAGATTAATTGAATAGATTATTAAGCCTGTTGAGTAGACCCGAGACAAGATTACGGGCTGTTTCCGTATCGATTCCGTATTGAGCGGCATATCCGTCAATATCCGGTTCACGGCCGGCATTGATATCCTGTATACATTGATCCAGAAACCGGTTCAGATTATCTTCGTCCGGTATGCCGGACTTTTTTTCCGATGATTCAAAGTGTTTTTCATAAGGAAAAAATGAAATGCTGTATCCCAGGATATTTTCAGTCAGATGCAACATGTTGGGAGTCACTCTTTCCAGGGCCTCATAGGGCAGTTCATACCCTATATGCTCTATGTAATCCGCCAGCTCGTCAAATCCCTCAAGGGTCATGGCAGTCAGCATCATGGATTGCTTGTTTTTGTTATAGTAAATGGCCGCAAAGTGGGGGAATCCCTCCATGCCTTTCAAAGATAATCGATATAAATGCTTCTTTTTTTCTATCGTAAACTGTTCGGCATGATCTTCAGGAATAAAGGAATCCAGAACAAATTCCATCCGGCTGAAGATCAACAGAAAATCTTTTTCATAGATCAACGGCACCATGGAACCCGCATGCAACATGGCAAAAGGAATGGGATCCCGTTCAATGAGTTCCGGGATATCCTTAAGGTCATTCACCGATGGATCCAGCTGACGGGCATAAAACAAGATATCGGATATGGTGATACCCTGAAAATCGACGATGGTCCCATAGGTTTCCCAGCAGGATCCGTTATACTGCATAAGCATGAAATATTGAGTGACTGGATGTGAATTGGTTATGTTTTCGATGGATGGTGAATAGACCAAATACGTGTCATCAGTGAAAGAATCAAGCATATTAAAAAAGTTGGGGGCCGGACTATCTTCAATAAAACAAAAGCAAAATTTCCAGGGATACTTTATGTATTTTTTTATAAAGTTCAAATCCTCTTGGTTCCGGTAAGGGAAAGATGGATCGAAGAGGTATTTTTGGGCGTATCCCCCCTTTTTAAAAAGCTGAAAGGCCACATATTGGGATAACAGCCATCCTGCCCATCCCTCCGGCATCATCTCCGCGATATGGTTGAACCGACTCATTTTTTTGGCAAATTTGGATTCCAGATCCTCCCTCTCTGCACAATAATAGATTAAATACTCATCAATGAGAACTTTGGATATTTCTCTGTCTCTCAGACATTCTGCTTCCATTTTTTCATATTTGTTCATGTTTTCCCCTTATCAAACACCCAAGTATAAAAGGATTCGAGCAGCGATACCATAAAAAATAATGGGTTTTTCCACATTTTGAAGACCCTATACATCGGATTTGCGTTATCTGTACAGGGACCTTTTCAAAGATAAATATCGGACAAAATCCACTGAAATATATAAGATGTAAAATTTATTATTCCTGAACTATTCACAGGCAAATCAATAAAAACGAAGGATGTTTTCCTGGATTCAAGTGTGAAGCGGTGATATGATTACGGTGTATTTACATTTGTTTTATGCACGATCCGTTCATATCCACAGGTAAGGCATCCCGGCCTGTGGATACAGATCAACTCTCCGCATTGGGGACAGATCCATCTTTGTTCTTCATGTTTGATGAAATGGCCAATCCCGGATTCACGGATGATTTTAAGATTATCGATCATACTCATGCCATACCGGGTTCTGTATCGTTGATCCAGTTGTTTCAGCCGTGTACAGGGATAACGGGGACAGCGGTCAGAACAATACGTATTTTCTTCCTGTTGGATATAGTCGCAGTTTCTGATTTTACACGTCGTGCGGTGTTTTGATTTCGGACTCTCAGTGCTCGTGATCATCCGGCAGCCCGGGCAGGAATTCTTTTCCCGGATATATCCCCAGCAGAGCCGGCAGTTCATACCGCAGGGGGCAATTAAATCCGCAAAGATGGTTGTTGTTGGTTGTTGGGATGGTTTTTTCACGTATTTAAGGACCTTTTTCGTTTGAGAAATACACGGATCGTAACTGCTGCCAACACAAAATATAACACATTCCAGAGAGCAAAACTGATATAGCCCGGAGGTGTTAAAACCCAGCCTAAATCAAAGGCACTCCACACAGCACCAATCAGGCTCAGGATCCCATTGAGAATAAACAGGACTTTCGCGAAGCCTTCAATTCCCGTTGAGTTAAAGAAAGAAGCTGCAAACCACGTACCAAGTCCAATAAAACCATACCCCCACATTTCAAAAGCCCATGCCAAAGACATGGGGTTCGCCATGGACATGGCCTGGAGCATGACTGCATCATTCGGGGTATATGCAGAAACTACTGCCGGAATATAAGTTGTTTGTATAATGTAATTGATGGCCACAATGGCACTGCCTACACTGCCAAACATCAAACCTGCCAGGGGTAAGGAGGATGATTTGGAACATAAATACACAGCAACGAGAAGCATAAGACTGCCTCCAACCAGAAAATAGCCAAAATAAAAGGGAAGACTTTGTATCACATCATAATGCTGGACAAACACGGCAGCACTTTCCCACGGCGGTTGTTTGGGACGAAGAAAAATAGCAAACAGAGTGGGAAAAATGGTCCCGAGAAGTATGAGAACAGCACCCATAATCCCAAGTGAATATTCGGTACGATGTAAATTTTCTTTCATCCTGAAAGCTCCTAACATATTTGTTTTTTATTTAACTTTATGTTATCCCACATGAGAGGAGTTATTCATAATAATAAGAAGATTGACGACTACTCTGTAGGTGTTTTTTCTCTGGGGATACGGATCAAAGCGACAGATAAGGCAGCAATCCAGAGGAAATAAATCAGCCATGCCAGTCCGTTCAACGTTCCAAAGAACCCGTTTGGATTGTTTTCAACCAATGTGCCAACACTGGCGATTGCTGCAATACCGGTCAACAAGCCCGTCCACCCCAGCCAGCGCATAAAAACACCGGTGCGTAAAATGATCACAGCCGCGCCGATCATGGCAATTCCCCCATAGGCTCCTGAAACCACATAGGCATAATAGTTCGCCGCAATTCCGAATCGGGCCACATTGTGGGCAACACCCGGACCCAGCAACGCCAGTCCCATGATAAACGCACCGGCAACCGTTCCTGCCGCAGGGGACATAATGGCACCGGCCCATGTCACGCGGGTCCAAATAGCCGGTTTACTCTCCGCTTCTTTCAGTTTTTCACACAATCCTGCATAAAAAGGAAAATAAAACAGTAAGAATGCCAGTCCTGCAAGGACATGTCCAAACCGGAACCAATCCCCATTTTGGGCAAACCATTGGGAATAATCCGCAGTTTCCATGGTATAAACAGGTGGAAGCTTGTTAATACCCGACGCAAAAAAGGAAAGTCCCACAAATAGAAGTCCTGATAATCCGCTTAACCGCCATGGTGTTTTAAAGATCTTCATTTTTCACTCCAAATCTTAAGACCGTTTTCAATTTTCCCGGTGATACCATCTGGCATCACTTAAACATATTTTACTGTGCATTTTGAAGTAAGGAACGGATATTTTTCTCCGATAAAAACCTGCATGGGATATTCAGGATAGGAGGAAGTGTTACTTATCCGGGGGTCTTGTGATCCTTTCTATTTTGATTGAGCACGAGATATGCAATAAGAAATGCCAGACCAATACTGAATCCACTTGCAATCAGATCCAGCCAGTCAAAGGTATAATGAACTTTTGCAAGAATTCCAGGCCTGGGTATTAGCTGAAGAGTTTCAAGCCCAAAAGCAATTGCAGCAACAACCCATGTAACTCGGATTAAAACATGATGTGAAAGCTTCGATACATTAGATATTATAAGGAACAACAATCCCGCAGGGCCTAAAAAACTGGGTGCGATTCCAACGATTAAAGAGGAAGTTAAATTCTCATCCATCCACCGCGTTGTTTTGATGGGGATAATAAGAAGCAGGCAAAATGCTCCTATCCATCCGAACCGTTGTTTAATTTTTTGATTTTTTAATAATTTCCCGCTCATATCAACTCCCTGTTTCATTACCCCATTATCTGCAAAAATATACACTCTGGAAATATCTACAAAGATAACTGCAAAAATGGGTCTTTTTAATTCTGTATCGACACAGAAACAAGATATTCAAGAGATCCACGATGTGAGCGCTTTAACAATCTCTTCCACCCGGGTGACCGGAGAAAGGGTACAGGATTACCCTTGATCTAAATAGTTTATTTCTGTGCATGTTTTAACAGCTCTTTAATTACTTTTCTTGCCATAAACTCCAGGGCTTTTCCCCGGTAAGCAAAATCGTTAAATGTCCCTATGATGTATGATTCGGTTGCCGGATGATAGAACATAAATGCACCGGTAACACCCACACATCCCCAGGCAAAATATTCTTTGGGCATTATGACTGGTATTGTTTTCATTTTCCAGATGGAATATCCGTAACGAAAGCCAACCATGGGAAAACCCATGTTGACGTCATCATTCAGCATGATATGAAGGGTCTCTTTTTTAATGAGTGTTTGGTTCAGCAGAGCCTTCATGAAGAGCAGAAATTCATCCGGGGGCGCCATCACACTGCCGCCGGCATAATCGATCTGATGGACGCCTTCAACAGAGCGGAAATCAACATTCTTGAAATACAATCCGGCCTGGGGAAATTCCGATTCCTTTTTCGGTCTGGAAAACCCGTACATACAGGCATGATCCATTCCCAGGGGTTCAAAAATGAGTTCATGCATCACGTCGTGAAATTTTTTATCCGTGATCTTTTCTATGATAAATCCCAGCAGGTAATAGTTGGTATCGGTATAGGAATGCTTTTTCCCCGGAGTGGCCACCGGTTTCAGATGGTCTTTTCCCCAAAGGACTGCCTCTCTGGGTGTTGTTTTGAATGTTGGATCTTTCTGCATTTTTTCCCACAGGTCATAAAAGACATCATATAAACCGGATGTCTGTTTCAGCAGATGTTTGATTTTTATATCCTGAGAATACTCTTTGCCTTTATAGACATGCAGTCCCTTCATCAGTTCATCATCCAGGTATTTGCCTATACTGTCATCAAAATCGAGCTTCCCTTGTTCATACAGGATGCTGATAAGCGTTGCCGTGAAGAGTTTTCCCACACTGGCCAGATGATTCGGCTGTTTGGGATTGGCGGGAATATCCCCTGATTTGCCTTCTGCAATATTTAAACTTACGTTTAACCTGTCGGAGTGAACCAAAAGGTATGCATTTCTCACTCTTTTATCCTTTTGGACCTGATTCCGGAAATGGGATTCAATCCTTTGGGAAATGTCTGTATTGCTCATGTCTCTCCTTTTCTTATCTTAATTTGAAAATTAATTAATCTTCAATGCCTAGTGAATAAAAAAATTTTTACTTACCGCATAGCAGCAAAGGCACTGAGGTGACGAAGTCACAAGGAGACGAGATCTTGCCCATGTCAAATTAACAGACATGCCGGTGCAATCCCGATTTGTCGGGAAACCCTTGAACCCATGAACCCATGAACTCATGAACCCTTGAGCAGCGAACGAGTGAGCTTTTTTCCATTCTCCATTCCCAATTCTCCATTCATTTCGTATCTTTCACCCTGCCTAATTGAAAACAGAGGAGAAAAGCATGTCTTATAAGACAGGAGAAACATATCACGGATTTACCCTTCACAGGATTGAAGAACTGACAGACATTCACAGTACGGGTTATCATTTCAGGCATGATCAAAGCGGTGCGGAGCTGGTGTATCTGGTAAATGCCGATCCCAACAAGGTGTTCAGTATCACCTTTCGTACACCGCCCTGGGATAATACGGGCCTCCCTCACATTCTGGAGCATTCGGTACTGTGTGGTTCCCGGAAGTTTCCGGTGAAAGAACCTTTTGTGGAGCTGATTAAAGGCTCTCTGAATACATTCCTCAATGCCATGACCTATCCCGATAAAACCCTTTATCCTGTGGCCAGCATGAATCCCAAAGATTTCATGAACCTGATGGATGTGTACATGGATGCGGTACTGTATCCCCAAATAGACAAGGTCCCGGAAATTTTCTACCAGGAAGGCTGGCACTATCACCTGGAAAAACCTGAGGATTCCCTGACGATCAACGGGGTTGTCTACAACGAGATGCTGGGTGCCTTTTCCACGGCTGAATCGGTCCTCTACCGCCGCTCCAAGCAGCTCCTTTTCCCTGATTCCCCCTATGCCTGGGAATCCGGCGGCGCCCCTGATGAAATTCCCCAGCTGACCTACGAAAAATTTATCCAATTTCATAAAACCTACTATCATCCCTCCAACAGCCGGATTTTCATCTATGGGGATGGGGATATGGATAACCACCTTGCTTTTCTAAACCGTGAATACCTGAATCATTTTACCGCCATTGATCCCGATTCGGACATCCGGGTCCCCATCACATTCACCCGGACAAAGGCCGCCGTAGAAACCTACTCCCTCCCTGCCGGTGAAAACCCCGATGGAAAATCCTACCTGAGCCTCCACTACGGCTGCGGACAGAATCTGAGTCCAAAAGAATCCATGGAGCGAAGCATCCTTATGCACTACCTGATGAACACACCCGGATCCCCCCTGAAAAACAGACTCCGGGACGCTTCCCTGGGGCAGGATGTCTTTGGCTCTTACGAATCGGATATGCTCGCGCCCTATATGTCCCTGATTGTGAAACACAGCTCCCCGGACAAAGAAAATGAATTTGAAACAATTGTCCGGGAAACGCTGGAAGAACTCCGGGATGGCGGACTGGATCGCCGACAACTGGAAGCATCCCTGAATATTGCTGAATTTAAAACACGGGAAGGGGATTTCGGTTCCATGCCGACTGGACTTATTTACAACCAAGCCATGATGAACAGCTGGCTGTACGACGGGGATCCCTTTGCATACCTGAAATTTGACACCGCATTTAAGGAAATCCGTGAAAGTCTGAAGACAGACCGCTTTCACACACTGATCGATGAGATTTTCCTGAACAATCCCCACACCCTGAAACTGCGGCTGGATCCGGAGCCGGGACTCTCGGAGCGAAAAATCCAGGCTTTATCCAAATCCCTCCAAAAAAGAAAAGAGTCCATGAGCCCGGATGAACTGAAATCCGTCGTGGAAAACACCCAGAAACTAATCAAACGTCAAAACACACCGGATTCTCCGGAAGATCTGGCCACCATCCCCAGTCTTAGCCGTGAGGATATTCAGAAAAAAGCCAGGACCTTTCCCGTGGAGGAAATCCCATGGGACGGGGGAAAAATCCTCACACACCCTGCTGAAACCAAGGGAATCCAGTACGCAAACTTCTACTTTGATCTCTCGGCCGTACCGGAGGAACTGCTGCCGGTAGCCGGACTCCTTCCGGACCTTTTGGGACAGCTTTCCACGGAAAAACGGAGCTATACGGATCTGTCCAACGACCTGCTTTTTTACACCGGGGGATTTTCTGTGAATACATCCGCTCTATTGCCGGTCCAAAACCCGGATGATTTCCTGCCGAAACTCATGGTGAGTCTGCGGTATCTGTCCACCTTTACCGATAAAGCCCTGGATCTTGCCGGAGAAATACTCACCCAAACCCGCTTTGATGAAAAGAAGCGCATTCACGACCTGATCCGGGAAATACGCTCCGATGCAGAGATCAACCTGGTGAACAGCGGTCACAGCTTTGCGGCAGGACAGGTCAATGCCGCCCTGAAGCCTTTCGGAAAATTTGAAGAGATCACCAATGGTTATGATTTCTACACCTGGATTGCCGATTTGGATACCCATTTTGAAGAACGGTACGACGGTCTGAAGCAGAACCTGGAAGGATTGCTGAAAACCATATTCCGGAAAGAGGGAATGATTCCCGCCCTGACCAGTGAAACAGAGGATATAAAAACCTTCACAAAACATCTGAAATCCTTTGAATCCCGGTTGAATTCAGGAGCTCTGCCGGCTCAGACATGGAAACTCCCCCTGAATCCGCCGAACCGGGGTTTTTACACACCGGGAGATGTGAATTACGTGGTATTCGGGACTTATTTACCGGAGGATATCATGCAATTCAGCGGAAAATACCATGTCTTACGGCATATCCTTTCCCTGGATTACCTGTGGAACCGGGTCCGGGTTCAGGGGGGCGCATATGGGGCTTTCTGCACCTTTTCACGGAACGGACGAATTCTGTTCAGTTCCTACCGGGATCCCAAACTGGGCAAAACCCTGGAAACCTACCGGATGATACCCGATTACCTTTCACGTTTTGATGCAGATGAACAGTTTATGACCAACATCATCATCGGGACCATTGCACGCCAGGACACCCCCATGAGTGTCTCCCAGGAAGGGGGCATGGCATTTATCCGGCATCTGACGGGACTCACGGACGAGATGATCCAGGAAGAACGGGAAGACATCGTCTCCTGCAGCGCCGAAGATATCCGAAAATTCGCCGACATCCTTAAAATCGCCGTCTCCCAGGGCATTCATTGCACCTTCGGGAGTGAGAAAGCGGTGAAGGAAGAGAAAGAACTGTTCTCTGAAATACAATATGCTTTGAAATAATGATGAATGATGACAGTCGGCAGTCGGCAGTCGTCAGTCATCAGTCGAAAGTCGAAAGTCGAAAGTCGAAAGACAGTAGCGAGGTACGAGGTACGAGGAGCGAGACCCGTGAAAAACAGTCGACAGTCGTCAGTCGGCAGTGATGAGGGGATTGGGGAGATTGGGGGATTGATTTGATTGAAACACCGGAAGCGACGCCAGCTTCAGACAGGCCACGGCCTGTCCCTATTTCTAACTTCTTAAATATAATTAATAGAATTGGGGGCTTTAACTGCTTTTTAACCGGGATTATAAGAGAGATGGAATATATGATTTCGATTAGGTAGCGCCCCCCACCCCGGGGGTAAAATACACCGAAATGCGACACAATGCAAGATAATATTGTTAATCATATATGTGTTGTTTCGAATAATTTAATGGATTAAATACAGTCCTCATTTAAACTTTGCGGCAGTCATATCAAGATACCAGCTTATGAAAGATAATGGAATTGAATGCTGCACAGCAGCAATCAAGAATTCAAGCGGCACTTTGTGCCGTTCAATTGCTTCGCTGTGCTCAGCATTCCAGCACTGCTTCACAGTGTTCAAAAAAGAACTCACCCAATGAAATCCGCATATCTGGAATTGAACACCGAACGAAGTGAGGTGATTGAATCCCATACCTGAGCGAAGTGGACTTCGGAAAGTCACAAACTGTCGACTGTCGACTGTCGACTGTCGACTGTTGACTGTCAACTGAAACCCCAGGAGCGAAGCGACGCCAACTTCCAGCTTCCAACTTCCAGCTTCAGAAAAATGACTGCGGTTTTTTTCTGATCTGATGATGGGTTTATTAGAGAGATGGAATATATGATTTCGATTAGATAGCGCCCCCCACCCCGGGGGTAAAATACAGCGAAATGCTACATGATGCAAGATAATATTATTAATCATATAATTGGATAATTATGAATGATGAATTAAATTAAAAAATTATGAATTTGGTTGTGTGGTTCAATGAACATTCCTGACACTTGATGCTCGCGAATTGCGTCTTTTGAATCAATCGAATCCCCTCTGCGCTCATTTCACGGGGAAGGCAGTCAAATCAATCCCGCTCTTCATTTCCCGCCACACAGAGTGATGAAAGAATAAATCCCACAGCCAATAGAAGAAGTCCATACCCTAATAAAGGTGTGGAAGCGGGAAAAACAGAGCTAAGAAAAAAATACGGCAGCTTAATAGCCCACAGGAGCAGTGCAAGAATTGCCATACCCACCAGGCCAGATAAAAGGCGTTTTAAGCAATTTTTTTCGGACAAGGGATGAAAACGATATTTCTCCTGGATCATTCCGTATATCACAAAGCTGATGAGAAAAATGGCTGCCAGAAAAATCAGGATGATCACGCCCAGGAAAACCCGGGAGGCTGTAAGAATGCGGCTCATCCCCACAGGAGGAATTTCAAGCCAGCGGGTCCATTCCAAGAGAACTTTTCCAAAAAAGGGCCAGCTTCTCTGGCTGTTTGTCAACAACACGATTCCATCCCCTGATCCCGGTAAAAGATGAAAGTGGGTCATCCATCCGTGACCCTGTCCACCATGCCATACGGCCTGTCTCCCATCGGAAAGCCTTTCCACGAAATGTCCGTATCCATACCCGTCTGACACGAAACCATAAAGTCCTTTTACATCCGTATGGGATGTGAATATTTTCGTCAGACTTTCCGGATCCAGCACACGCTGCTCCCCCCTCTTTCCGGCAGTGAGAAAACGGGCGATATCATCTATCGGAGCCATGAGTCCTCCTGATGCATGCACCGGATAGACATAAGGTGGTACAGGTGTTCCATCTGTTTCATATCCGGATGGGATTTCAGGAAGCTCTTCCGGACTGAAGGTAAAACCTGAACGGGTCATTCCCAGGGGCAGGAGAATTTCTGCAGTCATATACGAAGAAAAGTCCTGACCGGACACTTTTTCAATGAGGATTTCCAGGGTATTGAATCCCACATTGGAATAGACAAATTTTTGGCCGGGTGTATGAAGTCCCTGAATTTCGGATGTAAGATATTCTGCAGGCGCCGGCATCTTGCTGAATGGCGGATATTCAACATCCGGACCGATGGAGCCCAGGGGGAATCCGGCAGTATGGGATAAAAGCTGGTGGATTGTGACAGATCGCCAATCCGGATCAGTCTCAGGAAAATCTGTTTTTTTCAGGTACAAACCGATAGGATCCTCCAGGCGGATGAGTCCTTTCTCCACCAGTTTCATCACACCCCAGGCGGTCACCGATTTGGATATGGACTCCACGCGGCAAAGGGCATCCGTTGTCATGGGAATCTCCTGTTCACGATCAGCCAATCCATAGGCACCGGTCCAGACGACCTGATGGTTGCGGACAAGAGCTATACACAGGCCGGGAATCTCATATTTTTCCATTTCTTCCGGGATCCGTTGATCCAGTCGTTGCACGAAAATTTTAACATCCTGATGTGCGTCTGATTGCGTCGATCCAAACAAAGAGACGGAATGTGGATATACCAGCAACACCAACAGAATCCAGGCTAGATACAGGTTGTTAGAACTTTTCATTCTTAATGTAGATTTTTATTCTCTCTCCATGGCTTTTTTCCGCAAGTCCTGTGGCATTTTTTCGATAGCATAGCGCAGGGCCGTCCGGGGCATCCTGTCTTTTCGATCCATGACAAAGTCAAACACGGCTTTTTGATCTGCCTGGCTTGCCGCTTTCAGCATCCATCCATATCCTTTTTGGACCAGATCATCCGGATCCTGGAGAAGAATATGGGCAATGCGAAAAATCTCAGTGTGAAACTTCCCTTTACGGGCAGGAATAATGAGGGATACTGCCGCCGCTCGGCGCACCCAGCGGTTTTGGGACCCAGCCCATCGCCTGAGTTCGATGATATATTCTGGATACATCTCAAGGAATGCTCCTACCGAATGGTTACACAATGTATCACACGATGCCCAGTTGGACACATACTTGTCAATCCACGATTCAAAAATGCGGAAATCTTCCGGTTCATACCGTTTATGCACATAATAGGACCAGTGGCAGGCAATAAAGGACTCCTCAAGCCGGCCGGATTTCCACAGTTCCTCACAGATTTGAAAAATCAGGGACTTATCATGATCTTGTATTTCCTTGTAAATTTCTTTACCGATTTGAGTCACTGTTGAAGTCCTGACCCCGTAAGGATGGATTGTTTCCTTAAAGAAACGCTGGCTGGATTCCCGGGTCTTTTCATCAATATGTCGAATTAACTCATTCCGAATTTTATGAACCGTATCACTTGTTTTCATTAAGAAACCTCATGGATTGAATAGTCATTTACGGATTCGAAGATAAAACAGTGAAGGGCATATTTTGAATCCCTGCGTAAAACACAAGAATTTCCGCCGTTTCATCACCTTCATTGATGCCGTAATGAAGGGTATTCACGACTTCGACGATGGGATCACCGGCTTTCAGTTTAAACACATCACCCTTTTCCGTATAGACGGTAAGCTCACCCTTGAGGAGCACACCCGCGTTGATCACCGGATGACTGTGAGTGTCCAGGCGTGTCCCGGCGGGAATGGAGATTTTCAAAATGGTGATTTCCGGCTGTCCCTTCGGATATTCCGGCAGACGTGTTCCATCCCAGCTGTGGGTTGTTTTCACCAGCTCCCGGACTTTCAGGGAATCCGGAGTTTTCTGACTTGCAGTATCAGTTTGTTTTGCCGTACAGCCGAAGGATAAAAGAACCAGACACACCGTGAGCAGATAATAAGTTTTTTTCAAAATCGTTTCTCCTTTCCACATTGATAAGGCATAAACCGGGGTAAAAAGCTATGAAAAATCAGATTGAATCCAAAATGAAACACGAAACATCAGGACAGTGTGTCCGGGGAATCGATGATTTTCACCAGTCTGAAATGAGTGGCCATCATGTCGAAATCATCGGTCAGATCATATTCCGGCCAGCAGTGCCGGTGTGCTTCGCGGAAATGTTCCGCATCCCGGCAGACTTCACCCATCCACAGTTTATCGGGAAAATTTCCAAATGTAGTTCTATATACCTCCGTAATTTCAATCAGGCAACGGAGTTTCTGATGATTGTCGTAAACTTCCACCAGGTCACCTGTCTCCCACCCGCCGTCATCGTAATCACCTTCAGGTAAGTCGTATTCATCGGCTTTACACACCGTAGCGGTTTTTTTACCTTCCAACACTTCCCGGATCAGGGAGTCGTCATTTTCATCTTCCCCCCAAAATTGCATGCGTTTGAATCGGGTCATGGATCCACCTTTCATCGAGTATTCATCTGATATACCGGAAAAGAGCACAACTTTTTCCAGCCAGAGTAAAATTATTAAAAAAGGATAAAAAAAACGTTTAAAGAATGGATATGTGGAAGAAATCAACCTTTTATACCCGATTGGGCAACCCCTTTGACAAACCATTTCTGGAAGAGGAGAAAGAGTCCCAGCACCGGTGCCACCATCATCACACCGAAGGCCATAATATCCCCCCACTTCAGAGGAGGCAGGGTCCGGAATGTGGCAATCGCCACCGGCAGAGGACGGACAGCTTCACCGCTGGTAATCATGAGGGGCCAGAGAAAGAATCCCCAATACATCAGAAAGGTGACAATAGCTACCGTAGCAAAAACCGGCTTTGCGTTCGGCACAATGATTTGTGCAAAAGTTCTGAAAACACCGGCCCCGTCGATGCGGGCGGCTTCTTCCAGTTGCCGTGGCATGCCGATAAAAAAGGAATAAAAAAGGTAGATGCTCATGGCGTTGGCAATAAAGGGGAGAATCTGGGCCAGATAGGTATCCCGCCAACCCAGCCGGGTGATTTGGAAAAAGAGGGGCGCGGCAATGGATTCAAAGGGAAGAATCATCAGTGCGGCCACTCCCATAAAAAGGACATCCCGGCCTTTCCAACGGAGTCTGGCAAAGGCATATCCCGCCATAGAATTGATTAAAAGTCCGATCAGAACGATAGACCCGGTAATGACGATGGAATTGAGCATAAAGCGTCCGAGATTCACCCGTTCAAAGACATCAACATAATTTTGAAATGATGCTTCCGCCGGCACAAAGGCCTTGAGGGATCCTGAATCGGCCATCACACGCTCATCGGGTTTCAGGCTTCCCACCACCATAAAGAGAATGGGGGATATGTACAGGAAGGTCAGGATCAGGAGTATGCCGATTTTAAATCCTTTAAGGATCGTGGTTCGGATTGAAGAGCGACTCATTCAATTTCCCTTTCCTGTTTGGCTGCAGACCGTTGAACCAGGGTAATCACTAAAACCAGGATAAAGAAAATCACAGTCATGGCAGAGGATTGTCCTACCTGCTGACGGTTAAAAATGGTTTGTACAGTTTCATACATCACTGTGGTACTGGCACCATTGGGTCCCCCCTGGGTCATAATTTCCACCTGGTCAAAGACCCGAAAAGCCAGGATGGTAGTCACCAGGGCAGTAAAAATCAATGGATTCCGGAGTTGAGGCAGGGTGACATGGACAAATTTCTGCCACTGGTTTGCCCGGTCGATTTCAGCAGCTTCATAGAGGACATCCGGGATAGATTGGAGTCCGGCCAGGAGAATCACCATTTGAAAACCCACTCCCTGCCAGATGGAACAGAGCATAATGGCCGGTAGGGCAAGATACGGGTTGTGGAGAAAATCCTGGGGAGAAATTTGTCCGAAAGAGATAAACTGCAGGAAGGCATTGATCATTCCATCGGCACCTGGTGCATACATGAGGATCCACACGACAGAAACCAGGGAGAGGGGAAAAACCACGGGCATAAAAAAGAGGGTCCGGAAAAACATAATCCCTTTGAATTTTTGATTGAGAAAGAGGGCCAGTCCCAGAGCCAGAACTGTTTGCAGGGGAACGACAATCAGGGCAAAAAGGCCGTTATTCATAAGAGCCCTGAGAAACGAGGGATCGGTCAAAACCCGTTGATAGGCTTCAAACCCGATAAAGCGCGTCGGTAAGGGAGATCCCATCCGCAAGTTGGTGAAAGAGAGTCCGATGGCCAGTAAAAAAGGAAATGCCATAAACAGAGCCAGTCCCAGCACAGCCGGCAGGGACATAAGCCATCCTCCCAGGGATTCGGATTGGGTTTGTCGAATGTTGAGAATTTTTTTAATATGCATGATTCACCATGGGATATCCCTGATTATCCTTGATATCCAAATTGATCTCTTGTGTAGCTCTATTGAGAACCTGCTGGATTTTCGCCCCGTGGCTGATATCGAGGAATGCCTGTTGAAACACAGTGGTAATGACAGGATAGGCGGGTGTACGGGGTCTTGGAACAGCGTAACCTTCAGTCAATTGCCGGGCAAAGAGCCGGAGTGGACTCCCTTTTTGGTACTGTCGGGAAGCCTCCAGGGCTGAATATGTAGCGGGGACAGCCCCGTTGGCATCGGTCATGGCCACGATGGATGAATCCTCCAGGAGGAATTCAATAAAACGGGCGGCCATTTGGGGATATGGGCATTTTCGGGTCATTCCCCAGCTCCAGGATCCTTGCCCCGTTTTGCTGCCGTGTTCAAAATCCGGAAGGGGTATAAGCACCAGGTCTTCACCCCAGGCCTGATGATACCGGGGATATTCCCAGTGGCCAACCCAGGATAAGGCGACCCTGCCTCCCACAAAGGCATAATCATCTACATTCATATCCACCCGTTTTTCGTCATGAATCCATGATTGGAAATATGTCATGACCTTTACAGCTTCCGGGCTGTTCAAAGACCCGGTTGCTGATTGAAAGGAATCCCGGTTGATCACATCGGCGCCACCGGAGATCAAGGGAGGCATAAAAGCAAAGGTAAACCACTCCCCCCGGTAGTTCATTTTCAAATCCAGGACCTGTCCATCAGGGTCCTGATCTGCCAAATCTTTCAGAATTTTATCAAACTCTTCGATGGTCCAGGCATTGGCCGGTGAGTGGGGAATCCGGGCCCCCACTGCTTCCAGGCGGCTTCGGCGTCCATATAGAGCCAAACCTGCATCAAACATACCCAGGGTATATAATTTTTCCCGGTAAGTTCCCTGTTTCAAAACAGAGGGGATTACATTTTTCAGTACAGATTGGGAAATAAGGGAATCCAAAGGCAACAGGTGTCCCTGCCACACATAGTTGTACATATACGGCCCGTCAAACTCCAGAATATGGGGCAAATCCCCGGCAAGTGCCGCCGCCTGGACCTGGGAATTATAGGATCCTTCGGGAAGAAGTGTCAGTTCGATTTCGACTGAATCCTGATTTGTATTGAACGTTTTCACCAGGTGCTGCAGGACTTCCCGTTCCGATTGCCGTCCTGCATGTCCCCACACCTGCAGAACGGTTCCATCTGCCTGTGGAGGGGTTTGGGAGCAGGAAAAGATTGAAGTGAAGGTTAAGGTTAAGGTTAAGGTTAAGACTGAACCACATGAAATAAGCGAGAAGAATTTCGCAAGGGAGGTTGGGAATAATTTTTTTATGTGAAGGAAGATCATGTATGAATTTTCATATTATTCAATATAACAGTTCCATATAGTATACAATTTTGTGGGGGAAAATTCCAGATACGAAGTATCGAGGGACGAGGAGCGAGAAAGTGACGCATGACAAGGGGTCAAGCACCTCACTTCATTCGGTGTTCAATAGCCGTTGTGTGGTATTCCAACGCCTGACGGCGTTCAAACCCCATTTCATGGGGTTCAAGCACCTCACTTCGTTCGGTGTTCAATCCCAGCTATGCGGATTTCAATGAGCGTGGACTTCTATTTTGAACACTGCGTAGCAGTGCTTGAATGCTGAGCGCAGCGAAGCAATTGAACGGCACGAAGTGCTGCTTGAATTATTAAACTCCACTTCGTGGTGTTCATGAACCGCTGTGTGGTATTCCAACACCTGACGGCGTTCAAACCCCATTTCATGGTGTTCAAGCACCTCACTTCATTCGGTGTTCAATAGCCGCTACGCGGCTTTCAAACGCTGCTTCACTGCGTTCGATCTTCAATCCCAGATATGCGGATTTCAATGGGTGACCTCTTTTTTGAACACTGCGTAGCAGTGCTTGAATGCTGAGCGAAGCGAAGCCATTGAACGGCACGAAGTGCCGCTTGAATTCTTGATCGCTGCTGTGCAGCGTTCAAGTCCATTATCTTTCATAAGCTGGTATCTTGATATGACTGCCGCAAAGTTTAAATGAGGACTGTATTTAATCCATTAAATTATTCGAAACAACACATATATGTATAACAATATTATCTTGCATTGTGTCGTATTTCGCTGTATTTTACCCCCGGGGTGGGGGGCGCTACCTAATCGAAATCATATATTCCATCTCTCTAATAAACCCATCATCAGATCAGAAAAAAACCGCAGTCATTTTTCTGAAGCTGGAAGTTGGAAGCTGGAAGTTGGCGTCGCTTCGCTCCTGGGGTTTCAGTTGAAAGTCAACAGTCGACAGTCGACAGTCGACAGTCGACAGTTTGTGACTTTCCGAAGTCCACTTCGCTCATATCTGGGATTCAAGCACCTCACTTCGTTCGGTGTTCAATTCCAGATATGCGGATTTCATTGGGTGAGTTCTTTTTTGAACACTGTGAAGCAGTGCTGGAATGCTGAGCACAGCGAAGCAATTGAACGGCACAAAGTGCCGCTTGAATTCTTGATCGCTGCTGTGCAGCGTTCAAGTCCATTATCTTTCATAAGCTGGTATCTTGATATGACTGCCGCAAAGTTTAAATGAGGACTGTATTTAATCCATTAAATAATTCGAAACAACACATATATGATTAACAATATTATCTTGCATTGTGTCGCATTTCGGTGTATTTTACCCCCGGGGTGGGGGGCGCTACCTAATCGAAATCATATATTCCATCTCTCTTATAATCCCGGTTAAAAAGCAGTTAAAGCCCCCAATTCTATTAATTATATTTAAGAAGTTAGAAGTAGGGACAGGCCGTAGTCTGTCTGAAGCTGGCGTCGCTTCTGGTGTTTCAATCAAATGAATCAAACCAATCCCTCTGCGTCTCTGCGCTCTCTGCGGGAGGCATCACCCAAAATCCCCCTGCATCTCTGCGCCCTCTGCGGGAGGCATCACCCAAAATCCCTCCGCATCTCTGCGCTCTCTGCGGGAGGCATCACCCAAAATCCCTCCGCATCTCTGCGCCCTCTGCGGGAGGCATCACCCAAAATCCCCCTGCGTCTCTGCGCTCTCTGCGGGAGGCATCACTCAAAATCCCCCTGCATCTCTGCGCTCTTTGCGGGAGGCATCACTCAAAATCCCCCTGCATCTCTGCGCCCTCTGCGGGAGGCATCACTCAAAACTCAACACTCCAACTCAGCGGCAGGACATGTCCTGCCGCTACAACTCTCCACTCTCCACTCTAAACTCTATACAGGATTTCTTCATAGACAGGAAACGGCCAATGTTGTTTCGGTGTATGGCATTCCAGCCAGTCTCCTTCATCCCGGAGGGCATTCATGGCGGACCGTAACACATTGCGCATCGTCAGGCATTCTTTGATGTTTTCAGGGTTGCAGGATGGGTATTGAGAGGCTGCCGATTCGAGGGATTTGAGATTTTTCATAAAGGCCAGGACATGCCTTCGATAGTTTTGCACAAGATCTTTTTCGGCACCATGGGGAATACCCGTATCACTTTGAATCTTTACGAGCTCCAGGAGTTCTTTCTGATACAGCAGAATAGCGGGTAAAATCCCAGTCTGGGCCATGCGGATCATGGTATTGACCTCGATCCGGAGCTGTTTCATGTAGGTATCAATATAAATTTCCGCCCGTGCTTTCAGTTCGGACAGGTTAAAAACCTTCTGTCGTTGAAAAAGGGTAACATTTTTTTCCGCCAGGAGTTCCGGATAGACATCCAGAGAGGAGGGATATTCAGGGAGCCCCCGTTTTTTTGCCTCATGCCGCCATGCTTCCGCATATCCGTTCCCATTAAAGACCACCCGTTTGTGTATTGTATAGGTTTCGAGGACCAGCTCCTGGGCTATTTTCAAGGGATTTTCCGACGATTCCAGTTTTGTGGCAAATTCGTCCAGCACATCGGCTACAATGGTGTTCAGCATGATATTGGGTCTGGCGACAGAGGCCAGGGATGAAACCATGCGGAATTCAAATTTATTTCCTGTAAAAGCAAAGGGAGATGTCCGGTTCCGGTCCGTATTATCCCTCAGGACCGGCGGCAGGGTATCCACGCCACCCTGGAGAGTTTTTGTAAATTCTTTCGTACTGTCTGCTCCTTTTTCCAGATTTTCCAGGAGGTGGGTGAGAAAATCCCCCAGAAAAATGGATATGATCGCCGGAGGAGCCTCATGTTGACCTAGTCTTTCATCGTTATCCGGTGTAGCGGCACCTATACGAAGCACATCTGCATGAATATCCACTGCCTTGATGATGGCCGTCAGAAAGACGAGAAAACGGAGTTTTTCTTCCGGTGTAAAGCCCGGTTCCAGGAGATTCACGCCCTGATCGGTCACAATAGACCAGTTATTATGTTTTCCCGATCCGTTGATGCCTTTGAAAGGCTTAGCGTGGAGCAGGCAGACCAGGTCGTTCCGCTCGGCAATTTTACTGATCGTATCCATCACCAGCTGGTTATGGTCAGTGGCAATATTGCAGTTATTGTGGATGAGTGCCAGTTCATATTGTCCCGGGGCTACTTCATGGTGTTTGGTTTTGGCACTGATGCCCAATTTCCAGAGTTCCACATCCACCTGTCGCATGAAATCGGTAATCCGTTCTTTCATACTCCCAAAGTAGTGGTCCTCCATTTCCTGTCCTTTGGGCGGCGGTGCACCGAAAAGAGTCCGTCCTGTAAATTGTAAGTCGGTCCGACGGTTGTAATAAAATTTATCCATGAGGAAATATTCCTGTTCAGCCCCAACAGATGCGTGGACCCGTTCTGTCCGTGTATCTCCGAATATCCGGAGAATGCGGAGGGATTGTTCAGACAGAGCCTGCATAGACCGCAGAAGGGGTGTTTTTTTGTCCAGGGCTTCTCCGTGATAGGAGTAAAAAGCCGTGGGGATATAGAGAGTAACGCCCGTCAGATCCTCACGTAGAAAGGCCGGTGATGTGGCATCCCACACGGAATATCCCCGGGCTTCGAAGGTGGAACGAATCCCGCCGGAGGGAAAAGAAGACGCATCCGGTTCACCCTGGATCAATTCCTTTCCGGAGAATTCCATTACAATCCGTCCCGGTCCAGCATTTTCAATAAAGGACTCATGTTTTTCAGCCGTGATCCCGTTCATGGGCTGAAACCAGTGTGTATAATGGGTTGCCCCTTTTTCCAATGCCCACTCTTTCATGGCATTGGCTACATAGTCAGCAATATCATGATCTAAAGGACGTCCTTTTTCAATGGTATCTTTTAATTTCAAATAAATATGTTCCGGCAGGCGCTGCTGCATCACCTCGTCGCTGAAGACATTGGACGCAAAAATCTCCGTTACCGGTTGGGTTGGGATGGATTTTGTGTTCATGGGATTCCTTTATTTTTGGTTCTGGGGTTCAGGGGTTCAATAGCCGCTACGCGGCTTTCAAACGCTGCTGCACAGCTTTATCAGAAGTTGGAAGCTGTAGGGACAGGCTGCGGCCTGTCTGAAGTTGGCGTCGCTTCGCTCCTGGTGAATCAATCGATATTTGACTTTCGACTTTCACCTTTCGACTTTCACCTTTCGACTGACGACTTCCTCGCCCCTCGCTACTCGCACCTCCCCTGTGAAATACGCTTCGCTTATTTCACGGGGCTCGCTACTGTCTTTCGACTTTCGACTTTCGACTTTCGACTGCCGACTGTCAACTGCCGACTGCCGACTGTCTCATCACTTTCCCCTCGTTCTCTCAGGATTCCAGTTCTGTCTCGTCCGGTTCGATGAAGGTACTATCCTTAAAGGTGCTGAGGACCACATGGGTCTCAGTCCCTTTGACGCCTGGCCAGCACTGGATTTTGCTCAGAAGTTTTTCAAGGGAGACGGTGTTTTTGGTGCGGACTTTTAAAAGATGGGAACCGCCTCCGGTGATGGAGTGACATTCCTGAATGGCCGGTTCCTGAAGGGCGTAGTCAATCAAATCCTGGTAATGAATCGCAACGCTTTCAATCATGATAAACGCCGTGATATCCTTGTTCAGAAGCTTCGCATCCACATGGGCATGATAACCCCGGATAATTCCCCGCTCTTTGAGTTTTATAATCCGGTCCCGAATTGCAGGGACCGTCAAATCGGTCTTTTCAGCTAACTCGTGATAGGTGATACGACCGTTTTCCTGAAGAGCCCGTAAAAGCGTTTTATCTGTCTGATCCATCTTCCCTCCTGATTTTGTCGAAAATTATATTTAATTAAGCAAAATGCAAATATTTTTTTAATAATTTAGGTATTATTCTGAATAATCTTATTTTTTAAAGTACCGCATGGATATGAAACATCTTTTAAAGAGATCAAAAACCGATATAAAGGTAAAAATTATCCGTTGCAGTTTTTTCAGGAACTTATGTATATTTGCAGGCTTTGTTGAGATAGTGGGTTGTCGTCCAATGGCAGGACATGCGGCTCTGGACCGTAGAATCGGGGTTCGAATCCCTGCAACCCAGCACGGACATGGCGCGTTCGTCTAGCGGTTAGGACGCTGGCCTCTCACGTCGGTAACACGGGTTCGAGTCCCGTACGCGCTACGCGATCAGATGCGCCCTTAGCTCAATTGGATAGAGCGTCTGGCTACGGACCAGAAGGTTGGGGGTTCGACTCCTCCAGGGCGTACACAGGACCGGTTTGATTACCGGTCCTTTTTGTTTCCTGTCAAATTTTTCGTAGCTTTATCCTGAAATTCAAATTAAGGAGAAAACAATGATCCAGAAAGCTGCCTTCTTCATCCTTTTTATACCCATGTTGCTAGTGGGGAAAAATCTTCATGGAGTCTTGCCCACATCACCGGGGGTTCCCGTATCGGGACAAAGCAGCCGGATAGTGACAGAAAACCCGGATATTGACATTATCCGGGATGATGAAGGGGACCGTCTGGCCCGTATCCGCTTTACTACCCTTGTCCCCTCCCCTGCTGTCCGGGTCTATTACGGCATTATCATTCCCGATGACGTGTTGCAGGCACCCCGTTACCGGTGGTCAGCTACAGAAAAAAGTGATACCCTGTCCACCCGGCATACCGTATATCTGAATCTTGAGAATCTCTTTTCAAAATATGCAGATATTGACAGTGTCTTCAGAAAACATGACGGTGGAGTTGTTGTCTATCGTCTGGAAATCCGTAATCCCCACGCTGCCAGTGCCCATTATTATGATAACCGGTTTCGTTTTAAAGGAAACCAGCGTACTGCATGTATCTCTGAAGGCCCATTTATTGATCTGGTGAAAACGCATAGCGCTGTTTTCAGTTGGGAAACAGACAATCCGGCAATAAGTGCCATGACTGTTGACGGAAAACGATACATTGCAGAAAGTACCCCGTCTACCCAACATCAGATCCAGGTTACCGGATTACACGGCACAGAGCATCATTATCATATTGAAATCACAGATGACACGATTTCATACCAGACACCCTCCCGGACTTTCAGCACTCCGGACAATAACAATCATGTTTTGTTTGCCGTGATGAGTGATTCCCGGGCTGCAGCCGGCGGCGGTGCCAGTGATTACAATGCAGTCAACATTGATGCCCTTTCCACCTTGTTGAATCATGCCTATTTCAGAGGGAGCGAGTTTGTGCTGTTCGGCGGGGATCTTATCGGGGGATTCTGCAGTGATCCGGAGGATTACCGGAGCCAGATGAAGTCGTGGAAACAGATCACAGCCCAAACCGGATCCATGATTCCTATTTACGAGGGGATGGGAAATCACGATGTGACCATTGACATTTACCGAAATGAACAGGGATACTGGTATTATTTGGATAAAAAAGGAAAGGAAAACTCTCAGGCCCTTTTTGCAGAAGCCTTTGTGAATCCGGAGGATGCTTATCCGGCCCCGGAACATCCTGAAGCACCTTCATATCGGGAAAATGTCTACTTTTTTGACCGGGAGAATGTCCGGATCATCTCGGTAAACACAAATTACTGGTATAGCTCGCGTCCCGAAGAAACAGGGGGCAATCTCATTGGCTACATCATGGATAAACAGCTGGCCTGGGTGGATAGTATTGTGGCTGATGCAGATAAAAACGCTTCCATAGATCATATCTTCCTGTTCGCCCATAGCCCGGCTTTTCCAACCGGGGGGCATGTCAGTTCAGGCATGTGGTGGTCCGGCGGGGATTCCCTGAAAAATCGTTATTCGAATGGTTTACCCCTTGACCGCTCTTATGTGGTGAAACGCCGGAATGAATTCTGGCATGCCATTGCTTCATCACCCAAAACCCGGGCAATGTTTTTTGGTGACGAACATAATTATTCACGTCTTTTGGTTGATAAAGATCTCCCTGCCAATCCTGATGGTTCCCCGGAATATTTCAAATATCCCGTGTATCAAATAATTACAGGCGGCGCCGGTGCACCCTTTTATGCCAAAGATCCTGAAACACCCTGGCACAATAAGGTGGATACTTTCAGCGGACTCAAACATTATATCCTGGTCGAAACACATCAACACAGTGCCTGGATTTATGTATACGCAGAGTCTGGACAGCTGATTGAAAAACTTCAGATTGCAGAGAATGGCAAGACCATGGAAAAGGATACGATGCGACCTGCCCCGGCACGAATCGGGCATTTCTGAGACAATTCTTTTCATGTAAACTATGGATAAAACCGGGGATGATTCCCCGGTTTGTTTTATTTAATCAAAAGAATCTTTCTGCTCTGGTTTACATCCCTGTGTGAAAAACGAACAATATAAACACCACTTGAAAGCCGTGAACCGTCAAACACATATTGATAGCGCCCGGCTTGTGGAAATGTCTCGACATATCCTGCCACTTCCCGGCCCCTTACATCATAAATCCGTAAAGAGACCTCTCCCCTCTCTTTAAGTCTGAAAGGAATCACGGCCGTGGCATTAAAAGGGTTGGGATAAACGGGATCCAATGTTGTTTTTTCAGGTATCAGCGGCTTTTGCGTGGAGACATAATCCCCATCAATTAATTGAATTTTTGCCGCATCCGCTCTCAGGCAGAACTGAGATGTGGCATTTGTCTGACTCACCGTGAAACAAACGTCTGATCCTTCAGGTAAATAGGATTCAAAAATTTTCCGCCAGTCCCAATAGTCCCGGTTCTGGTTCAAACGAATGCTATCCACCGTCACCCCGTTCACTTTCAGGATGTAATCGGTCTCATCGCAGGCATTTTCTGTTTTGGGAATCATTTCCTCTACTGAATAAAGTCCGGAAACTCTCGGTTTGAAGAGATAATGTACGGCAGACGGACCATCAGACAGTTTCGCATAGCGGCTGGTTTCTCCATAGGCCTGTGTGATGGATGTGGTCCAGGAACCTTCTTCTATGTAGTTTTCATCATCCTCATTATCCACGATTAAATAGTAGTTGTTTATATTGATATCGATGGGGATCCTTATTTCATGATCACCGGGATCCCAAAGAATTCGGAGGGTATCAACCACATGGGTTTCTGATTCATGGTACCAGGCCAGGTAAATTGTATCTCTTGCATAGGGCCCCAATTCTCCGGTAATATCTTCCAGGATGAGACCCTCCGCGTGTAAGAGAGAGATGTTTTTAAGAGTCACCGGTGTTATGCCGCTGTTTTGCAGGGGGATATCAATCAACAAGGTATCGTAGAGACTCGCATTCTCTTCCAGAATATTTGTTTTGTGGGTGTGCAGATATCCATCGGTATAACAGGCACTGAGATGAACCACATCCAGGATTAAATCCTGATGTTGGAGTGAATAATTCCGTCCGGTAAATTCCACACGGGGATGATCAGCCGGGTCCAGATTGACGGTTCCTCCAAAGATCCATTGATGGGGTTCCACACCGTGATGAAAACGGTTCATCAATATCACCGTATCTTCTGTCACGTACCGGACCGTCAGGCGGTCTACCGGATTGGCTGTTTCCGGAACCTGGAAAAAAAGATTCCAGGTGTCTTTTTGCAAGCCGCTTAGATCAAAACCGGCAGTCACGGAGTCACCCGGCAAAACGGGGGTAGTCCGGGCGCTTGTACCCCATGCCCAGTTGTCCGTCTGTTTCCAGTAGCCACGGGATTCGTCATATTCCGGACTTTCATCATCCAGCCACACATCATTTGGGCGGAAATGGTAGTGTTCAGTGGTCAGGTTTCCCACAGTATCCGTCACAGCGACTCCCAGCCGGTACAGATCATCCGCCGGAATTCCCAGGCGGACAAACCAGGTATTTTCTCCAATCTCCATGGGCTCGGGAAGAATCAGCTCCTTTTTGACATTTTCCACGGCAACAAAGGGATGTATCTGAAAAATAGGTTCATTCGAGGTGATGCTAAGTTGAATACCAAAGGCATCCTCTTCCACCTGAAGATCCACCTGGGGTGCAATACTATCCGGGGTTCCCAGCCAGGCCTGCATGGCATCTACACCCGTCAGGTAGTGATATTTCACATCCGGGTACTCTTCACCCAGCGATCGGACCACTGAATGGATACGTCCGGTTTCCGTCACGTAATCGGTTTCCGGCAAATGAGCCCAAATACACATCAGGCGGTCTTCACCGGCATTGACTTCTTCAAAAACAGGGCGCATCCGGGATTCACTGACCCACCCAAATCCCACAGACCGGGTATTCCAGCTCCGGCCGTCCCCGGGAATCTGATAATTTTCCGGACTGGGATGATAGGGAATAAATGTATTGGGGGCATCGACCCACACATAGACATTGTTCACGGGTTCAGAATCTTTTTTCATCTCCCATGTCCAGTTTGCCGGCCAGGCATTGTGCATGGAAAAGGGAATAAAGTCATCCAGATCCGCCTGCCATTCATTGTCCATATAATGCCAACCGCTTCTGAAAGAGACGGGAAAGACATCCTCATACAATAAATAATGTCCGATGGTTTCCCAGAAATCCTGCCGGCAGTTCACGAAAGACGGGGTTTGATTCCAGACCCAAATCCCATCTCCGTTGTAATCACTCCACTCCCAGGTGTGATAATGGAGCGTCAGTTCATCACCATACTGTTTGATGGCTTCACCGTGATATTTTTTCATCAGGTACAGACACATGGTGTTATTCAGGGGGAAATTGGTGTTGGTTGCATTGCGAAACATATTTCCGCCGTGCATCCACCATGTCTGTGGCATGATACGCCCTTCCGAATCTCTCAGGGAATCCCGGAAAACCGGGTCCATAATGGCATAGGCATTCCTGGAAGGATCCGTGTACAATCCCTGCCGGTAATAATTGTGCTTCACGCGGGTATTGGCACCTTCCCAAATTCCCGTATCCGAACCAATGACCAGGTATAAATTTCCCCCGGCCGTTAACAGGCTCACAAACAGAAAAATTGTGATTATAATCCAAAGAAAATTATTTTTATGTGTCATCTTCACTCCGGGTATCTTGACTAAAGATAACAAAAATCGTATCAAGAATCATCCTCAACCAGGGTATTTAATCGGGTAAGCACCTCATTTTTCACGATTTCAGGGAGTTCATCGGCAATCAATCCGTAATGCTCATTGATTTGAAACCGGACTCCGGCATAGAGGTTATCTCCTGTCCCGGCGATGTAGGACCAGCGTTTTCCGAAAATTTGACACACCGCCAGGGAGATGCCATAGTTTTCGTGGATATCCCGGCAGAGTTCATTGATTTTTTTTTCAGATATAGACATCCCGTTCACCGGTGGAAATTCGTTGGTAATAGTTTTCAAAATTTTCCAGGAGTTTCCCCCGTTTGAAAAAAGGAATTGACCGGATTTCCGCCAGTTCCTTTTCCAGGAGTTTTTCACCGACGGCTTTGGTTTCCGGCGAAGCGTAATCTTCCAGGTATTCCTTAAAAGTGAGGACGGCATTCAACTTGCAAAATTTTCCCTCGGTGCAGCTTTTCAAAAGACCCATAATCTTGTCCCCGGTCCTGCCGCAACGATATCCGGCCGTACAAAAACTGGTGATCATATCCATTTCCGCCAATTCACGGACCACATCGTCCAGTCGACGGGTATCACCAAGGATAAACTGTTGGGCGTCTTCGTCCTGGTCTCCCTGTTGGACGTTGTTCAACACTTTCAGGGCTTCCGTATAACCACCAATCCCAATTTTTGTCGAAGCATCGGTCTGGGTACACCCTACTTTGATCACTTCCCTCCGGAGTTCCGCCCGTTCACGGGCTGTGATAATGAGTCCTGTATAGGGAACACTCAGCCGTAAAATTGTGACCAGTTTCTTGAAGGTGTCATCATCGACTTTCCAGGGAGAATGGGTTGTAAGCCAGGACCCGCTGGCCGGGGTCATCCGGGGAAAACTGATGGTGTGAGGACCGATACCGAACTGTTGTTCCAGATCCATGGCGTGGTACAGGAGTCCCATGACCTCAAATTTCCAGTCATACAGCCCAAACAGGGCACCGGCAGCTACATCATCAATGCCGGCATCCATGGCACGATGCAAAGCATACAAACGCCAGCGGTAATTGGCTTTCAATCCCGCCGGATGCACCCTGGCATAGGTTTCTTTATGATATGTCTCCTGAAACACCTGATAGGTGCCTATGCCCGCTTCCCAGAGTTTTTTCAGATCCCCGATGCTCATGGGAGCAGCATTGACATTTACCCGGCGGATTTCACCATATCCACTCCGGGCAGGGACCTTTACTTTATAGATATTTTTAATGGCATCGGCCATATAATCGGCATCGGACAGGGGATGTTCACCAAAGACCACAATCATCCGCTTGTGCCCTTCAGAAACAACTGCCCGGGTTTCATCCTGAACCTCATCCATGTTCAAAATCCGGCGCTTTTCCCGGGTATTATCCGTTCTGAATCCACAGTATACACAGCTGTTCACACACAAATTGCTGCAGTACAGTGGGGCAAAAAAGACAATCCGGTTGTCGTACACCTTCCGCTTGACTTCCAGTCCGGTGGCATACATTTCTTCCCACAGATCAGGATCTTTTACATGAATCAATGCCGCTGTTTCTTCAGGATCCAGACGCTCAATGGCCAGTGATTTCTGCAGGATTTCCCGGATTTTAACCGGATCAGGATTATGACCCTCTTCCAGATTTTTCAGAATTTTCCCTTCATCAATGAAATCTTTCCCGTTGATCAGGTATTTGTCAATTTCTTCCTGTTTGATTACCTGGTCTATCCAGGCAGCAGTGGATTGTACGGCCATAGCGGCTCCTATATTTTTAAGGTGGATACTTTTACATTGACGGATTCCAGCTGTCCCAAACGCCCGGACAAGGCCCCTACCTCATCCCCCGTCATCTTTAAAATCAAAAAAATAATGGCGGCGTTTTCATTCTCCACGGGATATCCTACCCGGAGGAGAATGGCATCGGCAAAATCATGCAATAATTCTCCCACCTTCCGGTATACTTTGTCACGATCATAAACGGTAATGCTTAATGTGTGATATCTCAGTTCCGTGTCCATTGGCGGCTCCCGTCGTTATTCCATCAGAAGACGGGATACCGCACCCCTGGCGCGACAGACCCGATCCCCTGACGGCAGATGAACTCCCCCATCTCAGGATGGCAACTCAATATAAATAAAGACCCAGATGAAAGTCAACAGAATATCGTGAAATTTTTCTTTATTTAATCCGTGTCCTCTTTTCTACACAGATACGCAAATTCGCAGTAGGTGCACGCTTTTTTGAAACGGTCCTTGCTGGTGTGCGGAAATGTCCCCTTTTTCAGATGGTCTGCCGCTTCCTGAAACCAGCCGATGATTTTTTCCAGGCTCAACATATCCTCCTGATCTCCACCTTCCTCCCGGATCAGGAATGGTTTTGAAGTATCCACAAACAGCCCCTTTTCGCCTGTATCCCCGATTTCTTTGGACATTTCGTAGGGTTTGTGATTTTTGGGGATACTCTCATAAACAAAAACAGTCTGGTATCCGGGAAACGCTTCTTTCACCTTCAGATAATAAACCAGGGGTTGAATATTAAATCCGGCTGCTACATCCTTTACCGAATAGGATGACCCGGTTTTATAGTCTGATATAAGGATCTGCTTTTTTTCATGATCCACAAAGACTTTATCAATGGTCCCTTTAAGGACCAAATCTTCAAAGGCTTTATGTTTCAACACAGGCCAGATCCGGGAATCTTCGGAAGATTCAGGATTATCAAATTTCTGTTCGAAAAAGCAGTTAAGCTGATTAAAAGTATAAAGAATCTCTATGTTTTTCCTTATGAGATCAGCCATTTTTCCTTTTGGAGGATTCTCATCAAGACCCCGGGTGAGAAAACGAAACCGTTGTTTGGCCCAGATATCTGTTTCCGGATCGTGATCCCGTTTTTTCAGTTCCTCATCCACCACCTGTTTCATGAGTGAGATCGCTTCTTCTTTCGACCGTGTAAATCCCCCTTCTTCCCCAAAGCGATGGAGGATGGCATGGACAAATCCGCCCAATTCCTTGTTTTCTTTTCCCTGTTTGTCCCCATCAGTTTGCCGGAGATTGAGAATTTCACTGAACCAGTATCGCATGGGACACACAACCAGATGTTCCACCTGGGTAGCAGATGTTTTATGGGGCAATTTCACCGGTCTGGCCAGTCCGTGATAGGGCCCCGGCAATCCATCTGATTTCCTTTCCGGGTCAGTTTGCCTTTTCATCCATTCATTATGGCGCCGGATGGCAGGCAGATCGGGAGCCGGATGGATCATGGCCGAGGAAAAGTTGCGATAGAATGAGCGCCGGCCAGGCGTTACTGTGTGGATTTCAGGCGATGGAACCTGTTCAAAAGCTTCCAGGAGAGCGGAAGGTTCAGTCGCCGAACTGTTGGAAAGTGATTTGGAAGCCATAAACCGGATCTCTTTCAGCCGGCACCAATGGTTGAGCATACGCCGGTTCAGATACCAGGGATTGTAAGGAGGTTCGCTGAAAAAGGGGTTCCGGAGCATCCGGACCGGAAAATCGGTCTGGTTCAACCCCAAAAGCCACAGGCAATCGGGTTCCAGATTCATAGTATCCAAAAAACCCGTGACGGGAATGCCCTGCCGCCGGTCTCTCCGGGGAATTTCCTCCTGGTTAATCCATTCCCTGAGGAGGATGAGTCCCTCCTGCTTCATCTCTCCCTCATCGACTCCCACCATCTGCAATGACGGGATGGTCTTTCGAATCAGTCCGGCAAGTGTTTCCCGGACCTTTTGGTCCAGATCCATACCATCATTGGGTGCCAGGTTTTCCGGTATTTTATCCATTGTCTGTTTCAGATAATCCAGGCAGCGGGATATGCTTTTCAAAGAGGCTATGTGCTCCAGAAGACGAACCACAACCCGGTCGTATGTATCACGGCAGGACTCGTGTTCCGGTCCCCTCTTTCTATCCAGGAACAACCTGATAGCATCCGGTGATTCCAGAGCATTCTGCCGGAGATACAGATCCAGTCTGTAAAGAGACTGGGATGGCTGAACGATGGGATCCAGGAGGACGGGAGCAATCATTACCCAATCTGCCTGGTGAATATTTTCCATCAGAGTTATGAGATTCAAAAAATAGTGACCCAAAGGAGTTTGTTTCAGGGGAATACGTGTGGAAAAGGAGACGGGAATGTGATATTCGCCGGCAATACGGCGGATCAGGGGTTCATATTCGGATGGATTGGACACGGCAATATGGCAGGAATCAAGATCGGCAGGTTGACGGGCAATGATTTCCCGGAAAACTGTCCGGACTTCATCTTCAGAGCGGTTGCAAACGACTACCTGATGATCCCGGCATTCAAAATCATCCAATTTTTTCCATGCATAGGCATCGGGAATATGGCTGGAACCGGGCATTCTGAACCGGCGGGCATCCCGGGCGATGGATGCCATCAGGTGATGACGCAGAGGCGATGGCTGATACCATCCCGTAAGGTACACATCCATGCCTTTAAAAGGATGATTCTCTTTCAAATGATGCAGGATATCCCCGTCTGTTGTCAGATTCCGCTCCCGGATTGCCTGAAAGACCGATTCAATCAGGGATTCATTCATCGTGTTGCCTGTCAGTTCATAAAGTTCCGCCTGGCTTAAGGCTTCAGAGAGTTTCCGGGCAGTCCCGGGCATGGGAGATATTTCCTGCTGTTTTTTCAGGACCTGCCGGCATAAAAGCATCCTCACACCGGGATCAAGTCCTTTACCGGGGACATCCTGAATACGCTGAAGATCCTGCCAGGAAAGTATGGAGATATCCGGTGAAGCTTTTTTTCTCCAGACAAGGTTTTTCCGGATTTCTTCAGCTTCTGTCTTTGTTGTACATAAAACCAGCGTGGGGTGTCCATCCAGAAATTTTACCAAGTCTTCCATGACGGCAGTATCGGCTTTCCCCTTTTCCGGTGCCGGCCAGGCAGGATTTCCATCAGGAGCAAGACGGTGTAATACCGCCGGATCATGCTGAATCGTTTCCACATGATTTTGCGTTACAAACCAAATCAATCCCTTCGCCTGAATTCCAAAGGCCTGATACAACATTTCCTGATACAGTTGCATTTGCACCCGGTATTGAGGCAATCCGTTCAGATCCCGGTCCGTTTTATAATCCAGAATCCTCCATGAATCACCCACCCGATAGAGCAGATCCACCACACCCCGGAAAATAAATCGTGCTTTGTCTGTTTCATAAGCAGCTGAAACCGGCAATTCAAAAAAGGCATCTTCTGCCCGGGTATGGTCAATTTCCTGAAAAAGAGGATTGGATGTCAGTCTGGACACATCGTCATTCAGTCGCTGCATGGCTTTTGCAGGGGTCAGTGCCGGGAAATCGATGATATTATCTTTGAGCCATGTTTCTGCGAAAGTAAGATCATGCCACCACTGTTTTTCCATAACTTTATGAAAAAAAATGCCATACTGGCGATGCAATTCTGAATCGTCACCGGCTGCTTCTCTGCCACTATTCCCTACATGTATCCGTTCCATGATATCATGGGGTGTGATGATGAAAAGGGGTTTCCCGTACCCTTCGTCAGCCGGGGGTAAAACCCAGGCTTTTTTATCAATTTTTGGCTCTGGAAGAACCGCCCGTGCATCCTCCCAGGTGCGGTTTAAAAGGCTTATGCCTGTCTCGGGATCATGGACATTGATCCAATCCGGACTTTCAGGATCTGAGGGCAACTCTGCCAGCAGCCCCCGGACAATATAGCGCTGCCAGGGCGTTTGCTGGGAGGGTTTACGGTTTGAATCGGTAAATTCGGCCAGAAAAGCCACCTGGAACTTTGCCCGGGTGACAGCCACATAAAATACACGAAGTTCTTCTGCTTCTTCCTGATTTTTTTGTCCGTTGTGAATGGAACGTACAACACCGGAACGAAGATTTTCATCCTCCTCGTCAAAAATATTCATGGCAACATCAGTTTTATCATCCCTGACGGCATGAGTCACATGGATTTTATCGTTTCTTCCTTTCCGGTTCATATCCCCAAGGATCACCATGGGAAATTCGAGTCCCTTCGCTTTATGAATGGTCATAAGGCACACACGGGCATCCCCCTCGGGGCCGGCTTCCTCCCGGCTGCTTTGACGGTCTCTCTGGGAGATAAACCAGGCCAGGGATTCCCGAAGGGACATCCCATTGAGCATCAGTCCCCTCAGGAGATGAACAGCCAGATCCAGGTTGGCCAGGCATCGATCTCCTTCTTCATCGCTGTAAAATGCCAGTTCCCGATCCTGTTCCGCCAGGATATCTTCCAACAGATCCGGCAGAAAGAGGGTTCTGCTGCGATCCAGCCAGCTTTGCAGAAGCTTTTTGACAGGTTGTAAAGATGGATGTCTTTGGATAAAAGACCAGATTGATTCATATTGGGCTCTATCCCTGAATTCATCCACCTCCATATCGGTAAGCATAAGCCATGGACTTCGACCAAGGGCCGTCAGTGCCAAATCATCGTGGGGATTGGCAAAAAAGGACAGAAGGTAGCAAAAATCAAAAATTTCCTGACGTTGGAAGAAACTGTTTCCGGCGACGATTTCCAGGGGGATATTGAAACGTTTGAAAATGGCAGCAAAGGCACCTACACGCGTAAAAGACCTTAGGAGGATGCCCAGCACCGGACCTTCTGTGTCACATCCGGCCTTCTTCAGTTTTTCGTCCATATTTTCATCATCCCACCAGGCCAGCATTTCCCGGGCCGTTAGAGCGGCATTGAGGGCACAGGCCCGTTCCATATCGTCTGACGGAACCTGGGTCATTGTCCGGACAAGAACGGGACATTGAGGTATCTCATCGATATGGGGAGGAAAGGTACCGGCAGAACGGGTCGGTGTAAACACCGCCTGCCAGGGGGATTCGTCATCGGGAAAAAGCCGGGGGAAAAGGGTATTCACTACTTTTTCGATAAAACGTCCGGTAGACCGGTAATTATTCCGGAGCACAATATCGGCCGGTTTTACAGAAGCTTTTGCCAGATCGTCCCGGGCCTGTTTCATCACCGTTACATCTGCCTGCTGAAATCCATAAATAGATTGTTTCTTATCTCCCACAATAAAGAGTCCCGACGGCCGGAGAAAACCCTTTTCATCAGAAGCAATCATCCGGATTATATCCCAGCGGGGATCGTTGGTATCCTGAAATTCATCCACCATGATATGGATATAGCGATTGGACAGGCTTTTCCGGATGCTTTCATGCTGCTTCAACAGAGATTGTGTTTTGAGAATTACGTCATCAAAGGTCAGGTAACCCATTCGTATCTGAAAATGATCCATGTGTTCCTGAAAAGCAACAAAGAGACCATGAATGGCGAGGAGCACCTGGAGTCCCGTTTGATCCAGCGAATTCGGTGCTTCACACACCCGGGAAGCTTCCAGCCCCAGGGAGTCCGTCAGATCTTTCAGGCTTTCCTTGACATGATTAAGAACTTTCGGGTATTTCCATTTTAATTTGTTGCCCTTATACCGGGATAAAAATTTGTTCTTATTCTTTGTCATCAGCAGAGGCAACACCGACTCGCACAACGCTCTTCGGAGTTCGATACCAGAGGTACCGGATGGAATGGCATCGAGGGCTTTTTGAAGATCGCGCAGGAGGCAGCGGGCTGCATCCGACTCATCATAGACCGGACTCTCCAATGCATCAAAAACCCGGCGGAGTTCAAGGACGACATGGTCTTCGTCAAAATCGGGAGTATAGGCCTGAACCCAGTCACGCCAGATCTCATTTTCCAGATCTTCTTTCGGTTTACGGTCCATCTTTTGCAGCCAGTCCTGAAGAAAAAGGCGGTGTTCATACAAGTATTGAATCACCTGTTTCACCTGATCTACAGTCACCTCATCGAAGACCCTGGAAAGACCGGGATCGTTGCGTGAAGCTTTCATCCGGAGGAAGCGATCCAGTTCTTTCTCAAAAAAGAGGGCACTTCGAACCTCTTCTTCTACCTTGAAATCGGGATCCAGGCCGGCGGTAAACGCATAATCTTTCAGGACCTGCATACAAAAGCTGTCGATGGTGGAAATGGCGTGCCGTGAAAAAGTACCCTCCAGCCAGAGCCGATATTCAGGACCGGACTGTCGCAAATATTGTCCAAGTCCGGAAAGCTCCTCATCAATAGATTTTCCCGCCAGAAGTTTTTTCAGGTCCCTGAAGATTTTCACGGTCATTTCATTGGCGGCTTTCCGTGTAAAAGTGATGACCAGAATATTTGAGGGATCGTAACGGGGTGCATTGGGGTTTTCGAAAGACTGTCGTGCAAAATCATCCAGGATGGCACAATAGCGTTTGGTGAGGGTATAGGTTTTCCCCGTCCCGGCACTGGCTTCGATGAATAAATTCCGGTCCATAAGCATTGCTTTTTGCAATTCACTCTGAGTCATGTGACATCCTAAAGTTTAGAAGTTGGCAAGAAATGTGGCCAGATCCACATATTTCCCGATGCCCAGTTTTTTCCGGAGCCGGTACCGGGCAATTTCAATACTTTTCACAGAACGGAGGGTGAGATTGGAAATATCCTTGGTTGTAAAATTGAGTTTAATCAGTTCACACAGACGAACTTCATTGGGGGTCAGGTTGGGAAAATTTTTGAGAAGACGGTCATTGAAACCGTGGTAAATATCACTGAAGCGAACTTCGAACTCATCAAGAGTATGTTCTTCGAAATGGTTTTGCAGAGCCCGGATCATTTTCACGATTTCCGGGTCAATGACCTTTTTTTCTTTATCCTTTTTATCCAGGAGGGATTTGGTGAGTTTTTTCAGCAACTGATCTTTTTGATACAGTTTCAAAGTTTTTGCCATGATTTGCTGGTTTTTCAGTTTCAGTTCTTTATTCAGGGCGACCAGTTCCTCGTTTTGACGGACCAGGGAGGCTTCCACCGTTTTCCGCCGCTCTATTTCACGCTGCAGGTCATAGGTTTTTTCATTGACCATCTCTTCCAGGCGTTTTTGATAGTGGAGCAGTTGCTGATCGGTTTGAATTTTCCGGAAGGCCATATCGAGGGTAATCTGAAGCTGTTTTGGATCAAAGGGTTTGATGATATAACCAAGTGGAGCTGTACTTTTGGCCCGTTTTAGTTTTGCTTCGTCTGAATGTCCGGTAATATAAATAATGGGGATATGCATCCGCTGATTGACTTCACAGGCAAGGTCGATTCCATCCATAGGACCATTGAGCACAATATCCATGAGAATCAGATCGGGCGGCTGTGAGGTAAAGGATGTCAATGCTTCCCGGGCATTGCCAAAGGGTCCCTCAACCTGGTAACCATATTGTTCGACCAATTTTTTCAGTGTCATGCTGATGACTGCCGAATCTTCAACAATACCGATTTTAAAAGGGTCAGAGCTTGTGGAAATCATGGTTAACCTGTGCTTACGTTTCAGTGAAAACCTAAACATTTATAAAACTAAAGGGAAGAAAATTGTGTAAAAAAAAGCCCGCACTAACGCGGGCTTCCAGATTGTTCAGAAGATTTTTCAGCTTTCCCTGATCCGGGACATCCTGTTGATGATTCCGGCCAGAATCACCGATTTGAATACGGCGCCTGGAATGAAGGGAACGATACCTTTCATCATTGCCGGTTCCCAGGAGACAAAGCGACTGAGCCACAGAGCACCGAAAAACAGAATCGCTGCATGGGTTATGAAACCTGCGACCCAGACATTCAGGAAACGGCGTTCCAGGGACCATTCCAGCCAGCGTCCAAAGAGAAAACCCAAAGGAAGAAAAGCCAACAGGTAACCACCGGTTGGACCCGTCAGATGGTAAAAGCCACCGGAACCCATAGCAAAGACGGGCAGACCGGCTAATCCTTCAGACAAATACAGGAGAACACTCAGGGTTCCCCTTTTTGAGCCTAACAGTGCCATAACGATGAGGACAGCCAGTGTCTGAAGAGTCACAGGTACCATGGAAAAAGGAACGGGAACGGCCACCCGGGCGCTCAGGGCAATGAAGAGCGATCCGGCGACAATCAGAGCCAGATTCAAGGTATAGGTTTTAAATCCCTGCTGAACGGTTCGTAGCTGGTTTGCTTTAATGTGCACTGAGACCTCCTCTATTTCATGTAGACCATTTTATGACTTTTCAACATGCCAGCAGGAGTTGAAAGGGTGTAAATATACACACCGGAACTGACAGGGATACCCCACTGGTTTTGTCCGTTCCAAACGGCCTCATACCATCCGGCCTGATGATTCCGGCTTACCACGGAAGTCACGAATTCACCCCGGATGTTATAGATATTCAGTTGAACAGGGCCGCTTTGAGGCACACCGTATCGAATACGTGTTTCGGGGTTGAAGGGATTGGGGTAATTCTGATCCAGCTCCCAGGTCTGAGGTATGGACGCAAGGGGGTTTTCCACTGAAGAAACATGTTCCAGATAAATCCCCACGTTATCCAAAAGCACCCCGATCAAATGGTTGCTGTCATTGGAAACAAAGCGGAAACGGATCCAGAGTTTCTCTTCACCGGCATAATCGTCCAGGTTCACGGCCCGTTCTTTCCAGTTGTTGTCAATTCCCGAGAGGGAATCTTCCACTGTCCAGTTCACGGAATCCGTACTGGCTTCCACATAGAGGATATCCTGGCCGGCTTCTGTTACATACCATGCCCAGTATTTCAGGGCGACCACATCGGCCAGACTCAGATCAAAACCCGGTTTAAAAGTGAGGGTTGTATTCATATTGGGCAGATAGGGTGAAACCCCGCCGTTTACATGGGCTGTCCAGTATCCTTCATAGGCAGGAAAAGTCCGGGTTGTTCCCCACCCACCGGTAGTATCCCAATAGGTCTTGGCAGATTCAAAATCATCCACCATATTTCCCACCACCACGGTGGTTTTCAGGGTATCGTTGTAATCATTGTAATCCTCTGTCAGATCCAGAGGATAGACGATGAAATCGAGGACACCTGTTTCCATGGGTGTAATGGGTTTAAAGGTCACAATTTGTGACTCACCCGGTGCAATGGATGCGAGCGTGGATGTATCGGCATAAAAAGGTTCACCTGCTTTGGTGGCATAACACACCACATTCATGTCCGTTTCTGTATTCTGACCAATATTGCTCACCACAGTACCTATTTCAATGGGGAAAAGGATGGATAATGAGGAACCAGGCAGGGACAGATCTTCCACAAAAATATCATGGGGTGGTTCCGTCAGATTGATCACCATATTGACGGAACGGTAAAAATTGAGCGAATCATTCAGAAGCACCTGAATCTGTCCGGCATAGGATCCGGCTTCGAGTTCTCTCGAATCCACCGTGAGGATCACATCCCGTGATTCGCCGGGATATAGCACGCCGTTCACACCCTGGGCACTGATCCAGTCCACTTCTTCCACCGTGCCGGAAAAACCCTTAGGAATGAATCCCTCTGCTTCTTCGCCAGTATTGCTCAGGAGGATAGTACTGCCGTCACTGATTTCAATATTATCAACCAAAAATCCTGTCAGGGATGGATCATCGGCTGTGGAATATCCCTGATCCGATGCGAAGGCAAAGCGGATCATCACGCCGGATGCTTTGTAGGATGAAAGGTCAAATTCCACGGGGACCCATCCATCGCTGGAACCGGCCCAGCCGGCAATACCGGGACCCATATTCCAGCCCTGATCCGGATGTCCAAAACTCCACAGGCTTTCACAGGTATATGCCGGGGTAACAGGTTCCAGGACTGTCCAGGTTGCACCGCTGTCGGCAGAGACCCACACATTAAGGCCATCCCATCCGTCGTAATCCGGATCATCATTCCCGGCAGCTTCCACATCCCATTTTCCCATAAAAGAAAGTTTTGGGGTTGTCGTCCCGCTCAAATCCACAAGGGGTGTGTACAAATACTGTAGAACACCATCTGTATACCCACCGATGCTTTCATCCCCACACCACCAGGAGGTGCCGTCATACGCTTTAAAGGAGCTGATGTGGAAATAGGGATCCGCATTTTTTCCGCCATAGATGAGTGAATAAAATTCCGCCACATCACTGCTGACATTGGTGAATGTGATAGTATCACTCAGTACATCCCCCACTGTCATATTCATTTCAATTTCATTGTCTGACATCGCCAGGGGGTCTTGTGTCATGCCGCTGTACACATAAACACCATTATATCCAAAATCCATATCATCCCAGGTAATCCGGAAATAACCGTCTTCCCCCCAGGATGGTCCCCAGCTGTTTTTCACAATCCAGCACCGTTCGGCATCATCCCAACCGACAATCAAAACAGCATGGCCCCCTTCACTGTTTTCAGAGACCCGTTTGTACACGCCGCTGGTATAATTATAAAAATCCGAATACACCTGCATGGATACACTCAAAGGATGCTGGTACACAGCCTGTTTGATGTTGTCTATCAAGGGTTTTGAACCGGTCACATAACCCCATCCGGGAAAGGTGAGGGCTTCGCTTTGCCAATCCTCACAGGCATTACTGCAGGGAGCGTCATCGGCTGTATAGGGAAAACAGCTTTCAGAGGGAACGCCTCCCACATCCAGGATAAAATCCAGGGCATATCCCGTAAAGTAACCTCCGTTTGCCGTTGCCTCATCGTCACAGGAAATGAGAAACTGTTCAGACAGGTCAATCATGGTATCGGGGTCGTTGGTTGTAATCCGGTACCAGGATTCCAACTGAGCTGTGGCCGAAAAGGACCAACAGCTGCCAGCAGGATTCTGGTTTTTTACCGGTGTCACCCAGTTCCCGCTGTTGTCCCGCCAGTCAAAATGGGATGGAAGATTTTCCACATCGGGCAGATCTATAATTTGATCATCAATATTTTTTTCCCGCGGCCCTGTATCACCCAGGAGCTGCCGCCGGGCTTCCGGGCTCATTTTCGAGATTTCCGTTTCGCCGGCTTTCCAGTTGTACCCTGCTTCGTCAATCGCTTTTTGAATCGCTTCCACAGACATCCCCTGTCCAAAAGCCAGAGATGTCAGGATCACGATCAGCATGAAGGGTACAAAATGCCGGAATCTGATTGAGTACTTCATTGTTTTACCTCATGTATCATCTTAGATATTTTGAGAATGTATAAATTTTATCCCGTGTTTGTCATCTAAAAAGCGTTTAACAGGTAGAATTCATGCTTTTAGTGGGATAAACCCTGAAAAAATGATAATTTCCGGCGAATTGACAGGAGACATATATGGCAGCAACCGTTGCAATAGTGGGACGGCCGAATGTGGGAAAATCAACGCTTTTCAACCGGATTCTTCAGGAACGGAAGGCGATTGTAGATAAAACAGACGGAGTAACCCGGGACAGGGTTTACGCGAATGTAGAGTGGAGCGGAAAACATTTTGCCCTGATCGACACGGGAGGAATCATGATTCATCCCAAAGGTCAGATTGAAGATAACGTCCGCAAGCAGGCACTCATTGCCATCGAAGAAGCAGATCTCATCCTCTTTTTGCTGGATGGACCTACAGGCATTACCCATATTGACCATGAAATCGCCCAGATCTTAAAGCGCTCGGACAAAAAAATCCTCCCGGTTGTCAATAAAATTGATGACGTTAAACATGAATCCATGATCTGGGAATTCCACAATCTTGGACTGGGGGAGCCGCTGATGGTCAGTGCCCTTCTGGGGCGGGCGACGGGTGATGTGTTGGATGAGGTGATAAAACGGCTTCCGGATGAATTGCCTGAACAGGAACTGGAACCGGATATTAAACTGGCTCTTCTGGGAATGCCCAATGCGGGAAAATCCACCATGGCCAATGCCTTTTTGGGGATTGAACGTCACATTGTAACGGATATCCCCGGTACCACCCGGGATAGTGTGGACAGTAGCTTTAAATATCATGGGAAACTGATTCAGATTGTGGATACGGCAGGACTCCGGAAACGGACGCGTATCAGTGATTCCATTGAATACTACAGTCTGGTTCGCTCCAAAAAAACCATCGAACACAGTGATGTGTGTATATTGATTGTGGATATTTCCAAGGGGTTTTCCCGGCAGGATGTGCAGATCATCCGTGAAATTCAGGAACGGGGCAAAGGATTGGTCATCGCCCTGAACAAATGGGATTTGATTGAAAAAGAGACAAACACAGCAGGGATGTTCCTCAAATCTCTCCATTACGAATATCCCGTCTTAAAACACTACCCCGTCTTTTTTATATCCGCCCTGGAACGGAAACGCCTTTTGAAAGTTTTAGATGAAGCTCTGGCCGTAAGGGATCGCTTGCACATTCGGATACCCACATCGGAGCTCAATGATGTTTTCGGCCGTATCATCGCCAACAATCCCCCGCCGTCTGTCCGGAGCAAATACGGAAAAATCAAGTATGTCGCCCAGGTCCGTACCAGTCCCCCGCACATTGCATTCTTTTGTAATGAACCCTCCTGGATTCAGGATCACTACAAGCGCTTTCTGGAATCCAAACTCCGGGAACTCTATGGCCTGTCTGGTGTGCCCCTGAAAGTATCTTTTAAAAAGAAGTAATGCGGTATTTCAGTACATTCATCATTTCTTTTCTTGTGGCTGCAGCCCTCTTCGGCGGTCCGGGGCGCCTGATTCCCCCTGCCAAAAGCGGAATGAATCTTCGGCCGGACGGACTGGATCAGACGTATATTTCACCTGAAGGATTATTTGCCCTCCACTACACAAACACGGGGAATGACACTGTCCCCCAGATTTATTCCACCGACTCGGGAGTACCGGATTATATCCTTTCCGCGGGTACTTTTCTGGAAAGGGGTTACCGCCTGCTCAAAGATACCCTGGGATTGCCCCAACCCCCGGTGGATGATATCCGGAGTCCGGAAATTGATATTTACTTTCGACGCCTGGGTTACGGGGTATACGGACAAACAACCGCTGAACTCTCCAAAACACTGCCAGGACGGCCCAAAGCCTATACCGCTTTCTCTGAAATCCACCACACACTTACCGGAGCCGGATTTTATACTGAAGGACTTGAAGCACTGAAAGTCACCTGTGTGCACGAACTGTTTCATGTATTTCAGGTAGGTATCGGCATCTGGAATTTGAACGAAGATATGTGGTTTTATGAAACATCGGCCACCTGGATTGAAGAGGTGGCTTATCCGGACGTCAATGATTATTTCCAGTATGTTGAACGTTATGTGAATGATTGGGGAAAACCTATCTATGACTATATTTACGACAATGTCACCTGGCTCCTTTTTTTAAACGACCGTTACGGCGGAGAAGCCTCACCGGCCATCTGGAACGCCATCGCAGAACAATCCGTATGGCCTGCCATTACCGCTTATCTGACTGAAAAAAGCGGGTCAAAGGGCTGGTCTGAACATTTGGCAGCATGGGGCATGGAGCATCTGTATGCTGATTATCACCCGGATTTATCCCGCTTTGACGACGGTGAAGCCTACTCCCCCCTCTTATTCCCTGCCGGGACTTTCAGATCTTATTCTGTTATTGACTCTTTTAATGTGGTTACCTATGGGCAGCCCTTCAGTTCAAGTTTCTATAAAATCCAGCATATCACCACACCCAGTATTCAAATCAGGATTCTTAGTCCGGGAGAAATCTCTGGAAAAGCCTGGGCGTCTGAATCAGCTACCGAAGCGGTGGATCTTTCCCGGGATTTTACCACCATCAGCGGGACCGGTGTCCCCTGGGATCTGTTGATTTCCCTGGGAACGGAAGAGGCATATTCATCCGGTGAAGCTCTCCGGATCACCCTTGATATCCGGGAAGGGGAATCCTCTCTCCTTTCCCTTTATCCCAATCCTGTCACAGATCCCCGCGTTGTATCCTTCCGTTATCATTTGAAAAACGATTCTGAAAAGGGAATGCTGGATATATATGATATCCTGGGGCGGGAAATCCGCAGCCTGGAACTTTCCACAGATAATACCCGTGCAGGTCTGCATACCGTAACCGCAAACCTTCCGGAAACACTGGCTTCCGGAGTATTTATTGCAGTCTTACGCTTTGACAACCATACGTTTCCTGCAAAATTCACCTTGTTGAAATGAAATTCAAAACCATACAAAAAGAAGTCCACACCAAATTTACGGAAAAGGGCAGCAAATTTTTAGGTCATGCATATCCGCTTATATCGGAAAATCAGGCGGAGACGGTTTTAAAAGAAGTCCGAAAAAAATATTACGATGCCACCCACAACTGTTATGCCTGGCGTGTGGGGACGGGTAAAGATGAACTTTTCCGGTACAGTGATGATGGTGAACCGTCAGGTACAGCAGGAAAACCAATTTTTGATATGCTGGATAAATACGGAGTCACCAACCTGCTGGTCGTTGTGACCCGGTATTTTGGTGGAACCAAATTAGGAACGGGTGGATTGGTAAGAGCTTATTCACATTCGGCGGAACTTACCTTATCGGAAGCCCGGATCATCACCCGGGAAATAGGAACAGAGGTTCAGATCATCTGCACGTACGAGGAACATCCCCATATCATGCGAATTCTGAATACCTATCCTGTTATTAGTCTTAATCAGGATTTTTCAGAAAGTGTCCAGTTATATATTGAAATCGATGAAGTGCATTTACCTGCGCTTCGCATGGATATTCAAAATGCGACATCAGGGAGGGTGAACCTTTAAGGTTGCAGCTTGGGGACATGATACAGATTATTCGAGTGCGAGAAATTTTATTCTCACTATATAGGAAGATGCTTATACATGTGAGCCCCCGGGGATAAAATAATCCCGTCGAGGATCAAATGCAAGATTATATTATTTTTAATATATTGCGCTGTCTTTTTTTTATCAGAGGAGGATTTTTCTTTATTTGAAGTTGGAAGTTGGAAGTAGGTACAGGCCGTGGCCTGTCTGAAGTTGGCGTCGCTTCGCTCCTGATGGTTGGCTCTGGGGCTCAGGGGTTCAGGGGTTCAGGGGTTCAGGGGCTCAAGGGTTCAAGGGTTCAAGGGTTCAATAGCCGCTGCGCGGCTTTCAAACGCTGCTGCGCAGCGTTCAAGCACCTCACTTCGTTCGGTGTTCAATCCCAGCTTTGCAGATTTCAATAGGTGACTGGATTTCTTTTTTGAACACTGCGAAGCAGTGCTGGAATGCTGAGCGCAGCGAAGCAATTGAACGGCACGAAGGGCCGCTTGAATTATTAAACGCCACTTCGTGGTGTTCATGAACCGCTGTGTGGTATTCCAACGCCTGACGGCGTTCAAACCCCATTTCATGGGGTTCAAGCACCTCACTTCGTTCGATCTTCAATCCCAGCTTTGCAGATTTCAATAGGTGACTGGATTTCTTTTTTGAACACTGCGAAGCAGTGCTGGAATGCTGAGCGCAGCGAAGCAATTGAACGGCACGAAGGGCCGCTTGAATTATTGATCGCCAAAGGCGTTTGAATACTGAACCAGAGTCATGCCAATCTCCCAATCAAACCAATCTATTCAATCAAATCAATCTCTCCAATCAAATCAATCCCTCTGCGTCTCAGCGCCCTCAGCGGGAGGCATCACTCAGCACTCTTTGTGCCGCCTCATATCCAATCTCAATCAGTTCCGGTGTTTGGTCCGTATCCACCCGGCTGGCGCCGGAAAGGTCGGGGGTCAACAGGATATGAGCTTGATCCGTATAGGTTTTGGAGGCGTTGGTAATCATGAAATCAAAGGTATTCAACAGGACTTCCACAATATTATCCGGTTCTTTCACGTGGTGATGGGAAATCAGGTCCACGGCAATGATCCTTTCGGCGCCGAAATCCTGAAGGGGTGTGATGGGGACATTCTCCAAAACACCGCCATCCACCAGAAGGCGTCCCTCCCGCTTCACCGGTTCAAATATTCCCGGAATACAAGTACTGGCCATCACAGCAGAGGCCATATCTCCCTCTTTCAAAATCACCTTTTCACCATTGACGATATCGGTGGCGATCATGGCAGCCGGAATATTTGCTTTTTCAAAGGTGATATCCCCCAGTGTTTCCTTTAAAAGCTTTCCCATTTTCTTGTTGGACAGGAGTCCCATCTGGGACAGGGAGATGCCGGAGATATCCAGCCATTTTAATTCTTTAGCAATCTCTTCAATCTCTTCCCAGGTTTTTCCGGCAGCCACAAAAGCGGCGACGAATGCACCGATGCTGGTCCCGGAAACAAAATCCACGGTGATATCATGTTCTTTCAAAGCCCGTAATACACCGATATGGGCTGCACCCAGAACAGCCCCGCCTCCCAGAGCAAGTCCGATCGATTTTTTACGCTTCTTAAATATCCCCATAGCACATCTCCCCTGTGTTTACCTAATGAGAAATTTCTCCATCGGTAAACAGATAGTTTTTCAATTCTTCATCCCAGGCATCCATATTCCGCCGGAGCCATTCCAGCGTCATACTTGCATGTTCTATCTCTTCATCCCGGTTATGAGCCAGGATTTTTTTCAGACTCTCATCTTTTTCCACATCTACCCGTTGATTGTACCAGTCCACCGCTTCAATTTCTTCTTTCAGGCTGTTCAGGGCACGGGTGATGGATTTGGCTTTTTCACTCAGTTTGCTTTCCGATTCGTGATATTGACTCATGATGTCTCCTCTTTTGTGGTGTTTTTCACCATTATCTGTGATGATTCAGTTAGACATTTTTTAATTTACTGTTTTAAACGCTTAAAAACCCGGTCAAAGGTATCACCTAAGGTTTTCCAGCTTTTTTCCAGACCGGCTTTCAATTCATCCCAGGCATCGTCACCTGACTCCCGGAGCTTATGAATCTTGTTCTGGACCTTTTCCCGCTGTGTTTTCATCTCCCGGATTTGCTCATCATATTCTTTTTTGACGTCTGCCTGGGCGTTTCGGGCCTTTGCTTCCAGCTTTTCAATTTTGGCATCCCACTCCTTCAGTTTGGCTGCCATTTTTTCAATGTAAACCTCTCGTTCACTCATCATAATCCTCCTTATTTAGAGTTTCTAATAAATTTAGTGTCTCTCCTACTGATTTCGTTTCAAACAATCTCTCCTTCCCTAAACATCTCAACGTCTAAATGTAAAAATTCTTTTTGATTTTTTATCCATCAGCCATTATATTGAACTTAACACATTCATAAAGGGGCTGTGTGGGGAAACACAAGCAAATATGGCTGTTTGTGATATGCTGTTTTCATGGGATACCCTGTCTGAAAGCAGTCCCTCCGCCTGATGCCCCCCTTGCCTATTCTTCCCAAATCATTCAAAGGCTTTATACGCGACTTCAGGATTTTACACCTCACATCGTGTATCAGGATACCATCCATGAAAACAGATCAGCCTATGTGATCCAGTATATGGAGATTATCCGCCAGGATCTATCCTTCCCGGTCCAGGTGGTCCAGTATCCTCCGGGATATGTTTTCCATATAGGATTTCCCTTTTTTCCGGAAAATTCCCCGGTCCTACCAGATGCCGTCCAGACATTTCTGGAACGGTATTTTTTGGAATTGCTGTTGAATCGCCGGCCACAGGAATTATTGAACCAGGACCATCTGCTGCTCACGTTTAACCGTGCCTTTTACGGCTCCCTTTCGTTTCAGGATGTAGGAATGATGATCCCCAAAATTATCCGGGCGGATCAATACACACTCTATACCATCAACAACACCCTGCTGGCGGAATGGATCTCAGGAAAAGATACTGTCCGGTGCCGTTTTCCACGGAATCTCCAATTAATTTCCGGACTGGACACACGGGAATTGGAAGACAATCTGATTGACAGTCTGGATAAATGGCAAAAGACAGGAAATGAATCCTCCCGGATCAGGAAAAATCCCGTATCCACTACTCCAACATCGGTTTTCCTGAAAAAAGGCAAAGAATTTTATCCCGGACTTTCCCAAGATCAGTATGTGAACCTGTCAACCGGCGATTCACAGATGGTATATCATTCCGATTTCCCTGAGGAAAGCCTCCAAAATGCCCTGCTCCATCCCACCCTTTTTTCCATCTCCCCGAGAATTGAATTGACGGTCCAAATTTATGATCCGATTACAGATACGTTGAACTATGCGTATCTTTTCCATGGCTTCAGCATGGGCCATGACATCTATGCCGGAATAGAAAATCAAACCCGGGAAAGATTTACCTGGGTCCTTTTGATACATCATCCCCATTATGACTATATCCACCTGATGACCCTGGATATCCCTGTCCAATACATGACATCCCGGGAAATCTGGACCGGAAAACTATATCCGTATATCCGGCAGGATAATGTGACAAATATCTTTTCGACCCTTCGTCAGGCATCGGACACAGCGCCGGTACGGATTCATCTGAAATAGTTTTGATTCCCCCAAAAAAACGGAGATCTTACGATGATACATTCCCATAAAACTATCTGTCTGTTATTATTGGTCCCTCTGTTTCTGGCCGGGCAGACCGAACAGGAGATTAAACTATCGGGGGATTATTACTGGGGAGAAGGTGAACATGAAGTGGAGGAAAATGCCAGGTCGGCAGCCATCCAGGATATGCTCTTCAAAATTCAGGTAACGGTCCGCTCTGAATTGACAACAGTCACCGAAGAGTCCGATCAGGGAATCCGGGATGATGCCCGTTCCGTCGTTCAGGCACATACAAGTATGCGTTTGAAAGGACTTAATTTCTACACCACAACCCGGCGGGGAAGGTACCGGGTGATTGCATATATTGCCAAATCGGATTATGCCCGGGGGATTGACCTGATGGCTGCTGAAATTGCAGCAGACGCTGCAGGCGCCGAACTGGACGAACAGCAATCCGGGCTTCCTACTGCGATTATGACCTATTATCTTACTTACCTGAAAACCTTTCAATGCCCCAAAGCCATCCGCTTCATCACACAAAACGGCATGCAATATGATAATCTGCAGATATTTCTGAAAAACAGGATCGAAAGCTATTTATCTGCCCTGGACATACGTACCGGTGATGTGACCATTGATGCATCCATTCCTATGATCACCATCCCTGTCCACGTACGATATCAGGGAAAACCCGTGAGCCGGCTAACAGCCAGGCTGGATCATCCGGACGGGGCAGACATGCCGATTGTAGACGGGAAAACCCGGTTTTATCTCTATACGCTCCCCTCCAGGATAAAGGAAGAATACCAAATTTTTACTGCCATCCACCTGGATCCGAAAACAACTCCTGAAGATCTCCTTGCCATGCACCTCTCTTTTCCCCTGACCTATCCGAAAAAAATCTCACTTGATTTCACTCAGATCATCAAGCTTGATTTTAATGTATACCGGCAGGCCTCCGGAGCCATGCTTTTTAATCCCGTTTATAAAAACATCAGTATTTCGGCCCTGTCCTGGGATTTCGGCGATGGCGAAAGCAGCACGGATCAAAAACCATTGCACCGGTATGAAGAGGAAAAAGAGCATATCGTCTCCCTCACGTTTAACAACAATCCCGCCCTGCGAATCATGAAAACCCTGTCGCCGGATGGAAAAACAACACCGTATGCTTCATCTCAACCTGAACCTCAACCCAAAATATCCTCTCCCGTTCTCAAAGATCTTTCCCTGTCCCGCACCTATGAAGAACTCAGCCGGAAACTGATTCTTTATAAGAAAAAACATCAACTGATGTATGGTAAAGAGAGTACCTTTCTCAAACCGGAGAATTGCTACATCTTTGTGGTAAATCCCCAGACCAAAGAGGTCATAGCTTTGTTGGATCAAGGGATGAACACACGACAAAACATGCTGACCGGCGAGATGGTAGATAATATCAGCCGTCATTACCGGGGCATGGTGAGCATATTTACGGAGGTGTATGAATGAATGAATTGAAACTCCTGATCGCCGGACTCCTGATAAGCGTTTCATTGTGTGCCCAGCACCGGACCCAGGTTTATTTGTCTCCGACAGGAAATCCAACGCTCCTCAATAAAATTCAAAAAAATGCATCATATCTGCTGACGGAGTTCAATGTGGCCTTTATGGAAGAGAAATCCCCGGCGCTTAACGAGGTGATGTTTTCCGAATCAGCCCGCCGGGCCATTCAATCACTCTGGAAAACCAGCCCTTTTTATTGTGAAGAAACTGAAATCATCACCAACCTGGTCACCCGGACAGACCGGAACTACGAAATCCGGAACATCTCCCTGGTTTTTCAAATCGGCGATACGGAAGATTCCCTTCATTATGAAGAGGGAGTCATTATCCTTACACCGACGGGATTGATTGACAATTTTTATTTTGGTCTGGAACGGCACCGGTATCAGGATTTGTTGAACGCCGGAAACACGGTGACCGACTACCGCCGGCGGCAGATTATCCTGGATTTTGTGGAGAATTTCCGCACCGCCTACAACCGGAAAGACCTCCCTTACATCCGGGATGTTTTTAGCGATCACGCCCTGATTATTGTGGGTAAAGTGGTGGAAGTAGATGAAAACAGTCCCAATATGCTGGAAAGCAGTTTCGAAAAGAAAAAAGTGGAACTGATTCGCATGAACAAACAGGAATACATCGACCGGCTAACCCGGGTTTTCAGTGTAAATCAGTTTATCAAAGTAGGATTTGATGACATCGAAATTTTCCGGCATCCTCTGTATGAAAGGATCTACGGAGTGACTTTGCTTCAGCACTGGACAACTTCATCCTATGCTGATGTAGGTTATCTTTTTTTGATGATTGATTTTAAGGATGAAGATAATCCCATGATTCACGTGAGAACCTGGCAACCTGAAAAATATACATCGGCTGATGAAGTCATCGGTTTGGGTGATTTTGAAATCGTTCAATAACCGTATAGAAGGTAAAGGATAAAATCATGAAATCATCTTGGTGGTACCGTTTGTCCCTGTTGATTCTACTGAGTGTTATACCCCTGTCCGGTCAACTCAAAGAATTCGAGATCAAAGAGGTGGAAGCCCCTCCTGGCATCCCCGTCTTTATTGATTATCCTGAAAATGCAGCTGTTTACATCTTTTCTTCCATGAACAATCTGGATATCAGTTCAAATCTGGGGCTGGTTGCGGATAAAAGCACGCCCCGGGAAGGGAAATACCTCCTTATTGTGCGTTTGAACCGGCAAATCCTGACAGTAAAAGCTCCCGGTTTCAAGGAGGGGAAAATTCCCCTTCCTGCCATGGGTCAGCGCGAACGGAAGTTTTACCAGGTGGAAGAACTGATTACAGACGGGACCCTCATGATCAACTCCATACCTGAAGGGGCTGAAGTGCTGTTGAACGGTACCCAGTACGGATTCACACCTTATGAAGGTATTCTGCCGGAAGGGGATTATGAAATGATCCTCAGAAAAGAGATGTACCATGATAAAATCGACCAGATCGTGGTGGAACCGGCCGATACCATGATGTACACTTTTCGGCTGACACCAAAATTCGGCACCCTGTCTCTCACGTCAGAGCCGACAGGGGCGGAAATTTTTCTGGATAACAACCTGGTGGGGAAAACTCCGTTGAAAATAGAGAAGGTCCCTTCAGGTGACCATGAAGTCTATGCCCGGCTGGAATTTTACGAAGATGTAGTTAAAACCGTCACCATCCAGGATGCACAAACCACCAGTGATAATATCATTATGCCCAAAACCCAGGATGCCCTGAACCTGGAAAAACGGGCACGATGGAAAAAATTCCGGTCGGCAACCATGTACAGCTCCATCGGAGCCGGGGCTGCCGGTCTTGGACTCAAATTCCTGTCCGATTCAAAATTTGAAGCGTATAACAATGCCACATCCACGGCAGAGGCCACTGACCTCCGAAAACAGGTGGAGAATTTTGATCTGTACACAAAAATTGCAGTCATCAGTTGCGGGACCTTTGCCGGTTGGACCCTTTTCAATCACTGGGTGGTGATTAAAACACCGGAGCCGGTCCAATCCGTGGAGCTATCCCTTCAACCCACACCAAATGGAATCGGATTGTGCATGCGTTTCTGATAAAAGGTGCCTGGCTGATGACTCTGGGACTCTTACTCGCAAGCGGGTGTGAAAACCGGGAATGGACCAATCTCTTTGATCCGGACAACAGTTTAGATCCCAATTCCTGGTCTCCCGCAGATCTCACGATCAGGCAATTATCTGACAATCAACTGGAACTGGTATGGGAAAATCCCGACCCCCGGATTGAACGCTGTGTGATTCACCGGCAAAAAAACACAGGAGAATGGTTCATCGACTACAGTTTTTCAGCAAGCGGCGAAAACAGATGGACAGATACTGTGACACTAAGCAACCGATACAGATATCAAGTTGCATCACAGGCCGGTGACTCCCGATCAGCATCTGTTGAAAGGGAAATTATTCCCATTTTTCCACCACCGGAAGGACTGGCAGTAGAAAGCATATCGGAAACAACCGTGAACTTGCACTGGCCGGCCCATCCTTTTCAGGATTTTTCCGGTTACCGAATTGATAAAGCAATGAACGGCGGGACTTTCAAAACATGGGCTTCTGTATCCTCTGAAACACTGGGTTTATTGGACAACAGCCTGTTGGAAGACTCCATTTACAGTTATCGATTATCCGCTTTCACGCCCCGGAATGATTCGCCTTTTGGGGATACCCTATCCATCCGCTGGGAAATCACCCGTTTTGAAACATTGTGGGAATCCTTTCACAGTGCCGTAATCAACCGGATTGCCGTCAGCCCGGATCATCGCTTTGTGTATGAAGGTGACGGTGACGGCATCCTCCGGAAAAAAGAAATTTCTGATGGCTCAATACTATGGCAGGTATCCCACGATAAAAGTATTTCATCCCTAAGTGTGAGTCCTGACGGACAGCTTATTGCCGTCGGGACAGATGGCTGGAGCAGTACATCCTTTGAAATCTGGGATCCTACAGGCTGGCAGTTAAGTGCCATGTCCCATCAGGGAACCGTTCACCAGGTGGCATTCAGCGGGGACAGTCAAAAAGCGGCCTCCTGCAGTGAAGATAAAAGCATCCAGATATGGGATCGTTCCACCCAAAGCCTTTTGCGTACACTTTACAGCACCGATCCGGTCTATGATATCTGCTTTACCCCGGAGGGAAATCATCTGCTGGCAACGGGACAAAATTTTTCCATGGCCTTGTGGGATTTAAACACCGGGACTTCGCAACATTTTACCGGTCACACAGGTCAGGTTGTGGCGGTGGCCTCAAACAGAGAAGGGACTTTGTATGCCAGCGGTTCTATGGACTGGCGGATCAAAGGCTGGAATAGCCGGGGAACACAACTCTGGAGCCATGATCTGTCGGGATCTGTGACAAAACTCCTCTTTTTTCCACAGGGGGATACCCTCCTCTCTGCCGGTGAAGACAAGGTCCTCCGATGTTGGGATGCTTCAAGCGGTGAAAAAATCTGGGAGGTGAGTTTCGGAGGTATGATAAAAGATATAACAGTGGATTCATCAGGTGAAAGGATTCTCCTGGGTACGGACGATGGACATATCAGCTTTCTGGACGCTTCTTCCGGGCAGGAAATCTGGCAGCTCGAAACAGATCCGCCCCTTTTGGCTATGGGATGTACGGACCAGATAGACTATATGGTTTGCAGCTTTTCGGACAATACAGTACAGGGATTCTCAGGTGTCTTTTCATGGTTTTCAGGTTTGCCAACGGAGTAAAACATGTCTAAAACCTATGTCATTTTCCTTCTCATTCTGACATTTCTTGTGTCAGGATGTGAATCCCGAACCTATGAAAACCCCTTCGATCCTCATGTTCAGTCCCATGTATGGGCTCCGGCGAGTCTTTCAGCGGAAACCGATGCCCGGGGACAGATTCACCTTTCATGGGAACCCCGGGCTATCATTGAAACCGGATACAAAATTCAGCGCCGGGAAAATGACAGTGATTTCGTCACTCTCGACTCAACATTTGAAACCCGTTATGTAGATTCACCACCGGATCACTCCCGCATCTATGGATACCAGGTGAGAGCCTGTTTAAATGATAAACTGTCCACTCCCACCAATATCCAGTCCATCCGTTGGATACCTTTGGGAGAACAGATATGGACGTATGCCATCGGTCACTTCGGATCCTCCACCCTTGCTTTCAGTCCTGATAACCGCTATTTAGCCACAGGAAGCACCGGACTTGTAAACAATGAATATTGCGGTCCGGTAACCCTTTTTGATGCGGAAAGCGGTGGTATACTCTGGACAGGCTATCACAGTTGGGGAGTTACCGCTCTGGTTTTTTCCAGGGACAATACCATCCTCCTTTCAGGTTCGGAAGATACCCTCATCAAGGCGTGGGATGTTGAAACCGGGGATCTGTTGTGGCAAAATGCCCATCCTTACCGGATCAACACGGTGGATATCGGCGGAGACGGGACCCAGGCCGCATCGGGATGCAATGCAGGGTATGTGCGGGTGTGGAATGCCGAAACCGGAGCCCGGCTGTGGCAGCACCGTCATACACATCCCACCTGGCGTGTGGCCGTATATGATGTGGCCTTTCATCCAGAAAAGCATCAGCTGGCTTCGGCAGGTGGTGAATACATCCTTAAATGTTTTAACAGTGATACAGGTGAGCTGATCTGGCAGGATGACATCGGTGCCCAAATCAATCAGATCCGGTATAGTCATTCCGGTAACTGGATACTGGCCGGAGGCGGTGGATATCAAAGCGGATGGATCCGACTGATGGATTCCCAAAGCGGCAACGGAGTGTGGAATATTTCCCTTTCAGAACAGATCATGTCATTGGATATCTGTCCCGGAGATACCCTCATCGCCGCCGGAGATGCCCAGGGAAATATCTACATCTATCACATTGAATCGGAAACACTCCTCAGGGAATTTAATCACGGCGGATTGATCAACAGCCTGTGTTTCAGTCCGGATGCTTTCAAAATTCTGACTGCAGGAAACAACAACATGGTGAAAGTATGGGATACGGGAACAGGAGAACTTCTGTGGACCGGCACCCAGAACCGTGAAATTTATACTGCCCGCTTCAGTCCGAATGGCCAAAAACTGGCATCCATCAGTTACGACGGCCAGGTAAAATGCTGGCGGGCTCTCAATAACTGGATCATTTTCAATGGAGAGTAAATGAAGTTTACATTCTCGTTACTGATAGCTATGGTTTTCATGCAGGGATGCTCACGGGACTTCACCAATCCCTACGATCCGGAGGTCCCCCCTGCCGCCTGGATTCCGAAAAAGGTCTCCATCTCAATAGAATCCATCCAGGCCGTCACCCTGTCCTGGAAACACACGGGTGATTTTGACATATCCGCAATTGTAGAACGGCAAATGAATGAAGGAGAATTTGAGGAAATTGCCCGGACATCCGCCACGGTTTTCACAGACAGTACCCTGATTCCCGGGCGGACTTACACATATCGCATCCGGGCGGCTATTGAAGACAGGAGCTCCGATCCCAGCGAAACCCTGACCCTAGTGTGGAAAGATGCAGGGACTGTGATCTGGGAAGCCACTCTTCCCGGGGGGATTTATTCCGCCGATATGAGTCCGGACGGCTCTTTTATCGTAACCGGCGACAACAAAGGATTTGTCCATCTTTTTGAAACGGCTACAGGGGCTGAACAGTGGAACAAAAAAGTGGATGATACCGGATTGGGGACCTCACCGGAAGATCTCCATATCAGCGATGACAATCAAAAAATCGCCTATGGTGTTTGGGGCAATGATTTTAATGAAGTGGGAGTTATCTCTGCTTCCAACGGGTCCAGGCTCTGGTCTGCGGCACTAACCCGGCAGGTGGTTGCCGTTCGGTTCAGTCATGACAACTCAAAACTTGCCAGTGGAGGATACGACAACCGGATCCGGATGTGGACTGCCTCGGGAGGAAAAGAGCTATGGAATGGATATCACAGTTATTTTGTCGAGAAGGTTCTGTTTACAGAAGACGACCAACATGTCTATTCTGCCAGCTGGGATTATACCATCAAAAAATTTACCGTTTCAGACGGAACGGAGATATGGACAGCCAATCATGATGGTGAAGTATGGGATATGGATATGAGTCCCGATGAAACCCGGCTTGTCAGCGGCAGCTCCGATAAAACCGTCCGGATGTGGGATACGGCTTCCGGTTCACAATTATGGTCCCAGGCAACCCCTGCTACGGTCATGTCGGTGGATTACAGTTCTGACGGACTCCTGGTAGCCCATGGGTGTACGGATGAAGTGAAGATATGGAGTGCACAAGATGGAAGCCAGATTCACACCCTGACTCATCCCAGCTTTATTCACAGTGTGGCGTTCAGTCCCGATGCCTCGCTCCTGGCTTCCTGCGGACGGGATGGAATGCTGCGGGTCTGGCATGTGGATGACGGAACCCTTTACTGGCAATCTGCTTTTGCTGAAGATGCGGAGTTTATTGAATTTACAGTTGACGGGCGATACCTGTTTTGTACGGACCGGAGCGGGATTCTCCGTTTTCTGTTGGTGAATGATTCGTGGCATCTTCAGGAATAATGGAAGGAAACCATGCTTTTTAAACGCGTTGTGATTCCGGCATTTCTCACCCTTCTTCTGCTCAATGCTGCCTGCGACCGGAAATGGTCCAACATTTATGATCCGGATAGCGACATAACCCATGAATATGCCCCTAAAAACCTCCAGATAAGTCAGGTGGCAACCCATGAGCTGAAACTGGTCTGGGAACACGGAGACGACCGGGTGGGAGGATTTCTTCTGGATCGGAAAATCGGGGAAACGGGACCCTGGCATGAGGGCTACCGCTTGATTGACAAGGATTTACGGGAAGTTCGTGAAACGGTGGAGCAGTTGGAAATTCCCATCATATTTCGACTTCAGGCCTTTGCCGATGAAGCCCTTTCATTCAGTGCCCTTGATACCCTGATTCCCACCTTTCCCCCGCCGAAATCCCTGGGGTTTTATACAATCAGTAAATCCGGCGTGATGCTGAGTTGGGATCCTCACCCCTACACCGATGTGAATGGTTATCAAATTGAGCGGAAAAAAGGATCTGATCCGTACGTCATTCTGGATACACTTGGCACTACAACATACCGGGATACAACCCTTTCCTCAGCAGAAACATACACATATCAGGTCAAAGCAAAGGCAGGAACCCTTTTATCCGTTCCAGCACCTGAAAAAAGCATCTATTGGCAAACCGGCGACTACTCCCTGGCCTGGGAAGCTATCAATCCCAATGGGGTGCACGGACTTGTTTTTAACAACCACGGAGACCGGCTGGCAGCTATTGGCGGGTGGACATTCAATGTGTATGATGTTTATTCCGGAGAAGTGCTGTGGTCCGGGAATCACCATTCAGGTACCCATGATCTTTTTTTTATTAAAGATGATAAAGTTATCTCAACAGGCTGGGACGGTCTTAAAGTATGGGATGCAGAAACTGGAACACTGCTCAGGTCACTTTCAGATTTTGAACATATTTTAGGACTTAGTCCGGATCAATCGAAAATATATGTCAATAAACAGCAAACAAATGGTGTTCGGATCACATGTTTAAATACCGACGATATGTCAGTCCTCTGGGAAGATTCGGAAGATCGGTATATCTCCAATTCCGACCTGAACACTGACGGGACGATCCTGCTTGTCATTACACAATCCAATCCTGCTTTAGCCTTGTTTTTTGATGCAAACACAGGGAATCTTATACATGAGATATCCGATTTGGATTACAGCGGGGAATGCCGATTCAGTCCTGATGGATCCCTTTATGCTTTGAAAACCAACAGCACCCTGACCATGTATCAATATCCCACCCATTCTATCCTTTGGCAAGTGACTGATTATCAAAATTTTACAGGTAAGCAATTTTCTTTTTCTCCGGATGGCGGCACTTTTATTTTCTCTCAGGGGGATACACTTAAAGCCGTCGACCCGCTGACGGGTTCATTGCAGTGGAAGAACACACTGACCTCTTTGGCAATGATCAATGAAATGGATTTTAGCCCGGACAGTGAAAAACTTTTGGCAGCACACCGGGATTTTATCCTCCGATTATGGGATGTCCGGACCGGTGCGGAATTGTGGTCTTTTCCCTTTGAAGCGTGGAGCTCCTGCAGCTACTCACCGGATAATAACCGGTTTGCAGGTGGGGACACAGAAAGCACATTAAAGATTTGGATTGAGAAACACTGGGTTATTAGCGGAGAAAGTCCATAAAATAATGAATAAAATCAAAGCTGTCTTTTTACTTATCCTGATATCATGTGTCTGTATATCCTGCAGTGAAAGGAATTTTTCAAATCCTTTTGATCCGGCCATTTCTCCCCGGGACTGGGTTCCTGAGGATTTAACGGTAACAATATTATCTACCTCATCCGTCCGTCTGGACTGGAAGCATCCGGGGGCCTATCGGATATCCACAATCATCGACAGACAGAGAAACAGTCAGGAGGAATTTGTGGAAATCGGACGGGTTTACGGCACCACCTATACCGACAGCACACTACAGCCTGGTGGAACATACACATACCGGCTGAGGGCGGCCATAGATGACCGGACATCCGATCCTACGACCGGACAAAGTATCCGATGGGTCAATGAAGGGGTTTTAGTGTGGGAGGAAAATGGTCCTTCCATGATACGAACCTTGGATTTTTTTCACACCAGTTACATGCTTGTGGCAGGAATGATGGATGGTACGATCCGGGCATATAACGGACTGGATGGAACACTTATCTGGAGCATTCAGGCCGCAGGTACCGTTGAAGATATGGATATCAGTGCGGATGATACCCGGTTTGTTGCAGGAACATCCCAGAACACCGATCTCAACACCGAAAATACCCTGGAAGTCGGTGATCTGGCAAATGGAACAGTAATTTGGCAGGAAAGCTTTCCCCGGCAAATGGTCAGTGTGTGTTTCAGCCCGGATGGTCATACTCTTGCCTCAGGGAGTTATGATTACAAGGTTCGTCTTCATCAAAGCAACGATGGAATCCTGCTATGGGAAAATTCCAACGGATACCATATCAATAAAGTAGACATCAGTCCGGACGGTCTTTTTGTGGCCTCTGCAGGATGGGATCATTATTTGAACATCTGGAAATGGGTGGATGGATCCCTTTTATGGCAAGCCGATTGTAGCCGTGAAGTATGGGATGTCAACATCTCAGGGGATAATACCAAGATCGCATCAGGAGACCTGGCCAATGGTTTGAAAATATGGAATGTGGATACCGGATCTTTGCTCTGGTCCGACATACATTCAGGTTTTACAGATTTGGATATACATCCTTCAGATCGTAGTGTGACCTGTGCTTTTACTGATAAAACATGCTGCTACATCCTGGCAAACGGTACCATGATGTGGCAATATCCAAAAGCCGGGAAAATTCAATACAATCATGGGGGAAACAAAATCGGAATTTTTGATAACAATGGGATAGTCCGGATTCTGGATAGTGAAACCGGAGATTCATTGTGGTCCGGATTTCATGATGATTCAGGTTGGTGTATGAGCTTCAGTTATGATGATTTACTCTTAACCACCGGTGGAATGGATCAAATGATCAAAGTTTGGTATGCAAAAAATGCCTGGATAAAAATGGATTAACCATGACACATAAATTTGTTTCATTATTATTCCTTCTTCTCATCCTGTCCTGTGAAGAACGTGAATGGAAGAATATATACGATCCGGAAGGATCAAATCCCACCGAATGGGCCCCACAGACTTTTGTAGCTCACCAGGTATCTGACAGGGCTGTCAGACTAGTTTGGGAGCAGTTTGACGAACGAATCGACGGCTTTCATCTGAACAGGAAAACCGGGGATCAGGAATGGGTTGAAAAATACAGGAGTTTTAATGCCGATCTTCGAAGCTGGACTGATACCATCATGCAGATCGGACAGATTCAGAAATATGAGCTCTATGCCTTTGCAGATCAGGCATTATCCACACACATGACCCTTGAATTTATACCCGTTTTTGAAGGTCCGGAGATATTGGAAATTTCTCACATCTCATCTTCTGTAATTAAACTGGAATGGGAAGCACATCCCTATCCGACTGTCAATCTATATCACATCGAACGGAGTGTAAATGGTGCTGAATTCCAACATTACATACAAACAAGTGACATCACTGTTTATGACAGTACATTAAACCAGTCCGATATCTACACTTACCGGATCAGGGCGGTAACGGATGTGAATATTTCCACACCGGGTCAAGAAGCCTCTATACGCTGGGATCATATTGGATATGAAGCTCATTGGCTGACTCCTCTCCCCTATTATCACGCAAAACCCAGTCCGGATGGTCAGTTCATTGCAGCCTGGAAAGAGAACGATCTTTCTCTGTTTGATCTGGAAACAGGCACTCGACTCTGGACAGCAGATCCCGGGGCATATTATCCAGGTAACGTTTTGTTCAGTTCAGATAATCAATATCTCCTTTCAATAACCGGAGAACACTTTTTCAAGGTGTGGGATCGTGCCACCGGACTGGAAGCATGGACCGGGAATCATGAGGATAAACCGAATAACAGGGTCTTTGCGGTCATGAGTCCGGACGGGAGAAAAATTGCCAGCACAGATAGTTTTCATGAAGATCAGGAAGTCAACTTCAGTGTCTGGAACACATCTGATGGAACAGTTTTATGGAGTAAAGGCTTAGAAACAGGTATTGGCATGATGATCTTTTCACCGGATAATACGGAATTGTTAACCGGAGATAAAAGCGGAAATATTGATGTGTGGAACGTAAGTGACGGTACATCAGTCAGACAAATGACTCTATCAAAACCAGTAAAACTTGCGCATTTCAGTCATGATGGAAACCATTTGGCTGTCACTATGCCCAATGATGAATCTTATGAAAATCAGATTGAGATTATCCAGGTTCAAAACGGATCTGAAATAATGCAAGGAAGTCATGAATCTATGATATCTTCACTGGATTTCAGTCCAGACGACCAATATCTCATCACAGCCAGTTTTGATGATACGCTTAAGGTCTGGAACACGACAAATGGCACACTGGTGTATGCACGCTCGGGAGGCCCCCCGGCATCTTTTAATCCGGACAACACACTCATCATTTCCGGAGGGGGGATTGGAATACGGGTTTACAACAGCGAAAGCGGTTCTCAATTCTGGCAGGATAATACACCGGGTTATTCCTGGAATACTGAATTCATTGGAGATGAAGATCGTTTACTCAGTTCCAGTGAAGCGGGAACCATGGTATGGCATAAGCAATACGGCTGGCATCAGTTCGATACACCATAAGGGATGCCGGTTATCCAATTGATAAATAAGAATCTGTCTCATTTTGTTGAAATGGAGTACTATCAGAAACTGAGTTTATAGAAAGATTTTTAGATATGTTATTATATTTTATATCTAATATATGAAATTCCCTATTTGAAACAACCCCCGGGGATAAAATAATTCCGAAACTGAAAAAATGCAAGATTATATTTTTTATAATATGTTCATGTTTTGTTTTATAGGATGAATTTATACTACACTCATCCAATCATTAATCGATTACCAGATTTTTGGAAAGAGTCTGTACCGGACTTTTTCAGCATATTCTTTATAACCGGTCAATTCCTCTTGAAGGGTATAATCTTCGAGCCGGGTCCGGATAATAAGTACCAGAGAGATGGCCAGGGCAGGTACAAAAGCCCATATTGAATCCAGAAAAAGGGGGATTGCAAGGAAACTCATTACAGATCCCGTGTACCCTGGATGCCGGATCCACCGGTAGGGACCTTCAGAGATGACGGTATGTCCCCTGTCGGATTGAATGCGTACATACCCGGAGAAAAAACGGTTGATATACATGGCATAGCTTCCTAAAACATATCCTGATACAATCAGGATAAGAGCCATGATTTTCACCGGCATGCCAAAAGTCACGTTGGGTCCGTATAGAGCCTCAAAACCGGCTACTGCAGGTATGATACCCGAACCGACACCTACCAGAGGAGCCAAAATTTTATCCCATGATTTAACATTGGATAAAGCCTGAAAATGAGCTCTTTCAGAAATAAGATCGGGGGTCCGTTGTGCAACAAGAATTCGACTGACGATGAAGCCCAGAATAAAAATACCTGCAAAAACCCACGCTTCCCACCAATTCCAACGCCTGCTGATGAGCAGGGGTAAAAAAGGAATCACAAAGATGACAACTGTCAGCATCAGGACAATTCGTACAGCTTCTTTCATTTTTTGTATATTCATATGATCCACTCCAGGGATGGGGGAGAGATGGAGTGAGGGGGTGAAGGCATCTCTGCTAAAAACACTTTTACTCATCACTCCGACTCATCACTCTCCACCCACTACTCTCAACTCTATTTTAATTTTAGCCCTTTTCCCTTCACAGTCACTTCCGTTTTCCAATAGAAAGGTGGAAATCCTGTGACATGCATTTCATAACGGGGTGCAATGATCATGTCCGCGCCCTGTGATTTTTCCAGTGCGTTGTATATAGCCATACTCTCTACCATACCGGATGTTCGGTAGTAAGGAATAAAGGCATTGGGATTATTTAAAACACCAAATTGGGGTTTCTGGCCGATGGGGAAGAAAAAGAAAACCATGGTAACCTGGGCTTCACCGGTAATGTCCCCGGTAATTTCATACTGATCCGGTTCCAGAGTTGCAACGGTCTGAACTGATCCACGATCCATCTGCAAGGTGGATCCACATCCTGCAAAAATCAGAGCAACCAGCACTAGTAAACCAATTTTCTTTGCTTTCATGTCTGCCTCACTTTCTGTTAGTTCTGAAGTTATTAATATTTATAAAATATATTTTTTTTGGAGGTAAAACAAGTCCCTGGTATTTTTTTTTAACATTAGATTGGTTAAAAATTAATTAAATAAAGAAAGAAAGAAATTGTTATTTCACAAACATTATCTTTTTGCTTGAGGAATAATCGCCTGATTTCAAGTGACAAATATAGAGTCCTGAACTCACCGGATGACCGGACTGGGAGTGTCCGTCCCATTGAATGGTATAATAACCGGCAGGTTGGGATTCATGTGTGAGAGTCTTCACATGCTTACCATTAATGTCAAATATCTGCAATTGGACAACCTGTTCTGAAGGTAAGCCATAGCGAATGGTCGTCACCGGATTAAACGGATTGGGATAATTTTGTGCAAGAAAAAAGTTAGTGGGAAAACCTGTTTTCACATCCTTGACAGCCGAGGGATCCTCCTGAAGAAAGGTGAGAATCTTATCCATGAGAATTTCCCGAGTTTCTGCCGGATATACCGTTTCGAAAGGAAAACCCATGTAAACAATTTTTCCCGGGACTGATCCTCCCGGAAAAAGTCCCTCAAAACTCACACCTCCAATTGTATGTGTGCTGACGTTTTTATACCGTATGATGTTTCGTCCCCCATTCACACCCGTCACCGCATCCGCCCATTTCACATTCAGGGTTCCATGGGTGCCGTTATCAAAGGTAATATCATTTATTCCATCAAATAATCCTCCCTCGATCCCTTCGGCATTGTAATGGGTTCCGGATACATTCCCCGGTGCATCGGCAGTATATTGAGCTTTTAAAAAGTTCCTAAAAAAATCTTTATCAGTGGAAGATCCTTTGTAATCCAGATCCCAGGCAATTTCAGCCCCGGAGACAAAAAGCCGGCCTCCCCCCTGCAAAAAAGCTTTTACCTTTGTCTGTTCGCCAGATGAAAAGGTTTCATCCACCGTGGATTCATCCCCAAGGATATAATCCACCACCATATACTCCCCCAGGTGGATAAGATCTCCCGTGACAGCCTCATTTGTGGCGGATACAAAAGGTAATCCCAGATCTTTCACGGCATGGGCATGATACCGGATAAAATCGTAAGTATTACCTGTAGATGCCCGGTCAAAACCATAGACCAGAAGAATATCCGGCTCCAGTCCGGGAACCGTGTTCACAGCCAAGACTTCCGTTTCACCCGATACGCCGGCACTGTTTTCTGCCTGAAGCTTAAAAAAAAGCAGAGTATCTCGTCCACCTGTATCCAGAATATATTCCGATGATGCGAAAGTAGCTGCAGATTGAAAGGTGAGTCCGTCCGGACTGCTAAACAGGCGATAGGATTCTACTGAAGGATCAGGAGTGACTGTAATCTTAATAGATCCGTTGGAATCGGTGGATACCCCCCAGGATTTAGGTTTGGGCGGCAGGGATGCATCGGCGATATAGGTGGGCTGGACCATGGGGCCTGTCTCATCACTGAGGATTTTATAGAACACCGGATCCCTGAGAACGGTTCTAATATCTTTTTCTTCATCGTCAATCATGACCTTCCCGTACAAAAGGCGGATACCGTGACTGTAATCCACATACGAAGCATAGTGTCCGTTATAAAGCGGCTGCCAGGGTGTACCGTCCAGTTTATGCCAGCCATAAATCACTACATGATCCGGCCGTGCCGGGTCTGTAATCAGGTTACTGATGACCACATCTTTTTTCAACCCACCCATCAGCTGCCCCAATTCCCCTCCCGCTGCCAGACGCAGGGCTTCAATATCTTCATTATGTTCAATAAAGCGGGGAACTTTCACACTTTCTTCAGACCAGGGGTAGGTCACAGGTTCCAGCTTGACTTCCGCATGGACATAAATATGATCCACCAGCTTCCGGGTGGGCATGGATGCTCCGAAACGATCTGCAAGTCTCTGGGCCGTTATGGGCCCCATGGGTATCCGGCAGAAATCCTCATCGGATCCGATGGCCAGGTAATCGGGCATTACCTGATAAGAAACCACATGTGACATGCTGTTCGCGTCGGTGAATGTGGCATTCACACTTTTTAATTCCCGGAGAAAATTGGGGATATTTCCTGTGGATATTTCATCCCAGATGGCCAGTTCACGATCCTCAAAAGAGAGATTCAAGACGGATTGCATAAATTCCGATCCGGTTTTGGCATCCTCAGATCGCAGGGGGATTTGGAGGCCGGTCGCATGATACACATCTGTCTGTATCTGATCACCATAGGCCCTATCCCCATAATACTCATATCCCTGGTTTTCCTCTGCTGTGCCGGTAAGCATCCCGTGGATAAACCCGTTTTTTTCAACCTGAACCGTATGGAGAATGGCTTGTTCAGGATTTTTTTTGAGGATAAAGCGAAGGCGGCCATCCAGGGCGGAATGACGGATAAAATCCTCATCTTCGGAAGTTGTAAAAGAAAATGAATCCGCCATATACCGCTGCATAATCCGGCTCCGGTACCAGGTTCCCCCGGTAGGTGAAACGATGGGTTCTCCGTTGTACAAAGCTACGCTGTCGTTATAGGCAATTACAGTGAGATAATGGTCCTGTGCCGCATTCAGCCATTGAATCATTTGATCGCCGTACACGTGTTCATATCCATAATTGCTGTCCAGAAAAAGAATCCGTTTTACATCATCAGGGATTTCAGTAACGGCATCCAGATATGAAAATGTAAAACGTCCTCCACCGCTGTGCCCCGTCAGGATGATAAAAGGATCCATGGACTTAAAGCAGGATTTGAGATAATTCACCAGGTTTTCTACGATCTCCTGATAGTCAGGATGTTCACTTTTCCAAGCCGGCCAACTTTTCTGGGATGTTTCCAGATAAACCACTACCAGGTTATAATCAGAAATCCGCTGACGCAAAAAACGGGTCTGGGCACCGATGTGCTGAATATCGTAGTGCCAGTCGTCCCCGGCCTCTAACTGTTTGCCCACGGTCTGTTCAATTGTATTTCCGTTGGGCAGCGCATAGAATGCCAATCCCACCGGCTTATCTGCATTAAAACTATCCGGACAAGCGGCATTTATGTGGACGCGGATATCGGAAGTGTAGGAGAAAGTTGAGACTTGTTCATTAAAAGCGGGACTGAGAGAAAACCCCGGAAGAAGTCCATCTTCAGACTGTCCCATCAAAGATCCTCCTAACATCATCAAACTAAACATTAAAAAAAGCCATCGGTACATTCTCATTCTTATCTCCATCCTGATTATGTTAAAAGTTTACAATAATTTATTAACTTCCTCTCACCATTACTAAGTGATTCATAAGATTACGGACAGATTAAAACCGATAATGTAAAACCGGAACCAATATCTTTGACCGGTATGGAATATCCCTTTAGATCAGAATTAAAAGGGCGATATAGGGAAAGAGGCAGAACACAATAAAGAGTGTTTTATAAAAGACCACAACAGCATAGATAATACTGTTAAAAGATTCACGGGAAATGGAATACCAACGGGTATGCAATGCATAAACCCAATCTCCCAGAAAACCAAAAATTAATGCCGCAAAAATCAATCCCCCTGCATTGAGAATGGTGCACCACATAAAAAAGTCCCTAAGCATCAGCAGATCCATCAGATCCTCCTTTCTTATTCAGGATATATTCAGTATACGGACCCTGGCCATGGAATTCAATTCTTTTCGTGGATAGTCAGATCATTTCAACCTGCCTGATGACATTCGATTTGATCTCCGGTTTTTATCCATTCTCATGGGATTATTGATAATATATCTGCGGATATTTTCCAGGGCATATTGATTTCGGATGATGTGTTCGTAATAATTGCGTTGCCATAATTTTCCATCAAACGGGATCCAATTATTAATTTTTACATTTTTAATATAATCATTGGTTGACATCGTTTTAAACCATTGAATAACGCGATGTAGGGGCGAACCTGTGTGTTCGCCCCATTTGCCGATATTTTTTTCATTTACACCCGTGCGTTCGCCCCATTTGCCAATATTTTTTTCATTTACACCCGTGCGTTCGCCCCATTTATCAATATGGGGGCAGACACATGGGTCTGCCCCTACAGAGGATACAACATTATTAATAATGATAAAATGAATATGATCGGGCATACAAATAAATGCATCACATTGAATATCGGAAAATTTTTCTTCCAATTTATAATACCATTTTGTAACCATCATCCCGGCATGATTTACACCAATTATATTGTTTCTCTTCTCCCCCAACAAACATGCCCGATTTTTTGTACATATGGTGATAAAATATGCACCTTTAGCGGTATAATCATACCCTCTTAACCGAATAGATTTTCGATGATACCTCTGCCAATCAAAACCCATGCTCCCTCCCCTTTCACACTTTATTCTGCCTCCATATAATTATTTTACTTTATAGTGATATTCTGTATTATTTATTATTAATTACTCTTAATTATTACTGTTTAATTTATATTATTATGTTCGAAAAAACAATGGTAAGATTCTTTCACAAAAGGTTTAAATTTTTAATATGAAAAAGTTCTTCCTGTTATTGGGATTCTTACTGAATGCCTTTTCTTATCTGCAAGGTTCCAATATCAGCGGATACGTGACGACTGACGAAACGGGCGAACCATTGAGTTATGCCAATATTATTCTTGTGGGAACGGATTACGGCGCCGCAACATCGGTCCATGGATATTATGTGATGACGGGGATTCCCCCGGGATCCTACATCCTTCGGGTGATGATGATGGGATATGCCACGGAGGAAAAACCGGTCCGATTGAGTCCCGGCGAGGATCTCCGAATCGATGTGCCCCTGAAAGTGTCTGTGATTCAGGGAGAAACGGTCACAGTCACGGCAGAACGGACCCGTTTTGAAAACAAGGTGGATGTAAGCCGTCTGAATCTGAATCTCCGGGAGATCAAATCCGCACCGGCATTTATTGAAAGTGATGTCTTCCGGAGTCTTCAACTTCTGCCGGGCATCAGTTCACAAAACGATTTCAGTGCCGCCCTGATTGTCCGTGGCGGGAGTCCGGACGAGAATCTCATCCTCCTGGATGGCAGCGAGGTGTATAACCCCTATCACATCGGCGGTATTTTCAGCACGTTCAATGCCGATGCCATTGCCGATGCCGAATTTACCGCCGGCGGTTTTACACCGGAATTCGGGGGCAGACTGAGTTCTGTTCTGGAAATCAACACACGGGAGGGTGACTCCAAAAACGGCCGTTTTTTTAAGAATACCAGCTTGGGTCCCTATTTCGATATCAGTCATATCAAGGGCGAAGTGAATATCCTCAGTTCCAAAATCCTCCTGGAAGGCCCTTTATACAAAGGAAGCTGGCTTTTCAGTGCACGGCGGACCTACTTTGACGTGCTGGCCGGACTTTATTACCGGATTAAAAACGATCCCCAGAACTGGAAGTACTATTTCGGAGATCTGCAACTTAAAATCACCCAAAAACTAAATGATGCCCATCACCTGACCTACAGCAGCTTTGGCGGACACGATGTACTGGCCTTTACACTGGAACCCAGTTCCGCCAATGAGGTTAATTTCGACTGGGACTGGGGAAACCGGACCAACAGCGTGAACTGGCGGTGGGTCCCCAATGCCATGGTGTACAATGAGTTCATTCTCAGCCGGACTGATTATCTTTTTGACGTAGACCTCTCATTCATGCAAATGGACAGCGCCGGAAGAAAAGCAGAGACTCGGATTCTGGTGAATAATGGGGTCTATGATCTTACATTCCAAGACAATCTGACCCTGTTTGCAGGTCCCTCCCATCAGATAAAATCAGGCATCAGTCTGAAATTCCTGGAGATGGATCTGGATTTCAATCTGGACGGAAGCTCCCTGATCCGGATCGGAAACAAACCCTATATCCTTGAAACCTATCTCCAGGATCAATGGAAAATCAATGTGCGACTGACATTACAGGGAGGAATCCGCCTGAGTAAATATGAGCTTCATGATCCTGTATATTTTCAGCCTCGCTTCGGTTTTAAATACAATCTGACGGAAAACTGCAAATTCAAATTCAGTACCGGCCGGTATCACCAGTTTATTTTTACCACCAACGACGATAATGAAATCCTCCGGGTCGTGGATTTCTGGGAACCGGTCCCTGCCGATTTACCGGCTCAGGAGAGTCTGCACACCATTGCAGGACTGGAACAATGGCTGGGTGAGGGATTTACTTTTTCTATAGAAGGATATTACAAAGCCTATCCTTCCGTATTGGATGGAAATCCAAATAACGATCCGTCCGACGATAGCGATGATTTCATTGCCGGGTCGGGATATGCCTATGGCGGAGAAATCCTCCTGAAACGGGAACGGGGCAGACTCACAGGCTGGATCGGTTATGCCTACTCACGGGTCTTCAAGGAGATCGATTTGAACCAGGATGGCACAATCTCCCGGCAGGACGGTGAAAAATTCCCCCTGAAATACGATACCCCTCACCGTGTCAACATCCTCCTGAATTACCGCCTGAACGACAAGAGCAATCTCTCATTTACCTATGTGTTTCAAAATGGTCAGCGATATACACCGGTCGTGGCAAAGGTCTTTCACCGAAGTGGATTTACAGATCTTTTAAACCCCTATGGAAATTTGAGTACCCTCAGCGGAGAAACAAATGCTGCTGCATTTCCCAATTATATCCGGGCGGATCTGGGATACGCACGAAATGTAAATTTTTGGGGATTAAACGGCTCTTTTAAAATCCAGATTATCAATGTGAGCAACCATTTCAATATTCTCCTCTACAACTGGGACCACAGTGAGAGTCCCAGCCGGGTTACAGCCCTGGGAATGTTTCCCTTTATTCCTTCCATGGGACTGGAGTTTGAACTATGAAAAAAATCATCCTGTTGCTTACCCTGCTGGTGTTCTTTACCTCCTGTGAAAAACAAATCAGCCTTACAGAGTTTGCTGATGTTTACGAGAATTACACACCTGAACTCCGGGTCGAAGCGTTTTTGGATGCAAGTTTTCCGATGCGCAGTATCGTGCTGGTAGACCGAAGTATACGCATAGATGACACGGAGATTTTTGGGGATATTGATGAAGAAGCCACCTGGCAGGATTCCATCGAACGCATCAGCAGACGACTCGCAGACAGTACAGCCCTGGTATCCCTGAAAAATCTTGAAACCGGTGATATGATTCCATTTAAATGGGTATGTATTGCCGATTCGTTTCAGTACAGCTTTTGGAACGATGAAACATCCATCCTGCCGGATAGTTTTGTCACTCAGCGTTATGGAGGTTTTAAACCGGCTGTTTCTTTTCAGGTGGATTCAGACAGTGAATATGAATTGACGGTTATCAGTATCACTTTCGAAAAAACCATTACCGCCAGAACGCGCCCCGTTCCACCGGTTCAACTTTTAAACCGGGATTTTACACCCCATACGGGAGATACCCTTTTGTACACCTTTGGAGAAGAAAATACATTGTACTGGCTTTCAGACAGCAGGGCAACCTCTTACTACATCACCCTTTATGGATATATCCCAGATGGGCGGGTGCTTATCAGTTCCAATCCGGGATTTTCACTGGAAACAGACGACTCTCTCCATCCGGGATTTGCCCTTGGATTCACCTTTTTCCCGCCATTTTTAACAGAAGGCCTGTATGATTTCACCATCCGTGCCCTGAATACTGATCTGTCCAGGTATTATGTGTCTTCCCTACCGGTCAACAACTCAACCGTGAGTAACCTTCGGGACCAGGATGGCAAACCGGTTATGGGTATTTTTGGAAGCTATAGCTCAGTTGAAAAAGTCCTCATGATACGCTGAATCCTTTTCCATGCAAAGCTTGGCCATTTGGATTGATCCATATATTCAGTACATTTAGGGGCATATAAAAGACAGGAGTCATAATCTTATGAAACAGGTAAAAATTCACATCATTTACGACAATACCAGCTGTCGGAAAGATCTGATTGCCGACTGGGGGTTTGCCGCATATGTGGAAACAGACAATCGGCACATCCTTTTCGACACCGGTTCAGATGGCCGTATTTTGCTGGGAAATATGTCACTCATGTCGATAGATCCGAAACAGATTGACACGGTTTTTATCTCCCATCACCATTTTGACCACACCGGTGGATTGGCGGCATTTTTACATGAAAATTCCGATGTGCAGGTTATCGTCCCCAAATCCCTCAGGGGTGTCCGCAGAGCCCGTGAAGTGATCCATGTTGAATCGGAATACACCGTGGACCGGGGAATTTTTTCCACAGGTGAATTAATGGATATTGAACAATCCCTGGTGATTGAAACCCCCGCCGGTTTGGTAGTTGTAGTCGGATGCTCTCATCCCGGACTGGAACGTATTATTTCTGCAGCGGAATTTCATGGACGCATTCATGCCCTGGTCGGGGGTTTTCATGGATTTTCCCAATATGAAATCCTGAAGGATATTGATTATGTATGTCCAACCCATTGCACTCAGCACATTAAAGATATCGCCTTCCGCTATCCCACAAAATATATTCATGGCGGGGCAGGTACACAGTTAACATTTCCCAAAACAACAGGAACCACGTGATGAAAACTTTTCTGGATTGTATCCCCTGTTTTGTGAATCAGGCACTGCGGGCCGGACGAATGGTTACGGAAGATGAAAAGCAGCTGAAGTTGTTACTGGACCGCATCGGTTGCCGCATCAAAGATATCCCTATGGATCACACTCCACCGGAAATGGGACTGATTATTTACGATGAAATCAGCAACATCACGGGTATTGATGATCCCTATAAAGAACAGAAAAAGCTCCATATTGCCGAGGCAAAACGATTGTATCCCAAATTAAAAAAAGTACTGGCTGAAGCTGAGGATCCGTTACTGACGGCTGTGCGGATTGCCATTGCCGGAAATGTGATTGACCTGGGCATGGATAAGGATTTTCACATTGAGCGGGATCTGAATACCATCCTGCAACAGGATTTTGCCGTATGTGACATTGCAGCTTTCCGAAAAGTTTTACAGAAAGCAGAAAACATTTTATATCTGGGGGATAATGCCGGCGAATCGGTTTTTGATAAACTTTTGATTGAAACTCTTAATAAACCGGTCACCTATGTGGTTAGGGGGCGGCCCATCATCAACGACGTGACGAAGGAAGATGCCATTGCCTCCGGACTACATGAGGTTGCCGAGATTATTTCCTCTGGATCACCTGCGCCATCTACAATACTGCCATTGTGTACCCCTGATTTTATCCGACGGTTTAATGAAGCGGATATGATCATCAGTAAAGGACAGGGAAATTATGAAGGACTCTCTGATTCTGACCGGCCTGTTTTTTTCCTGTTGAAAGCGAAATGTCCTGTCATCGCCCGTGATATCGGAGTAAAGGAAGACGATATTGTATTGAAAAAGTCGACAGTCGGCAGTCTACAGTAACGAGGGGATTGGGGAGATTGATTTGATTGATTTGATTGATTTGATTGATTTGATTGATTTGATTGATTTGATTGATTTGATTGAAACGCCAGGAGCGCAGCGACGCCAAATTCCAGCTTCTAACTTCTAACTTCTAACTTCTTAAATATAATTAATAGGATTGGTGATTTTTAACTGCTTTTAACCGGGATTATAAGAAAATTGGGATATATGATTTCATTTAGGTAGCGCCCCCCACCCCGGGGGTAAGATACACCGAAATACGATACAATGCAAGATATTATTGTTAATCTTATATATGATGATTTGAATTATTTAATCCATTAAATATAGTCCTCATTTAAACTTTGCGGCAGTTGTATCAAGATATCAGCTTATGGAAGATAATGGAATTGAACGCTGCGCAGCAGCGTTTAATAATTCAAGCGGCACTTCGTGCCGTTCAATTGCTTCGCTGCGCTCAGCATTCAAGCACCGCTACGCAGTGTTCAAAAAAGAAATCACCCGTTGAAATCCGCATATCTGGAATTGAACACCGAACGTAGTGAGGTGCTTGAACCCCATGAAATGGGGTTTGAACACCGTCAGGCGTTGGAATACTGCGCAGCGGCTATTGAACACCGAATGAAGTGAGGTGCTTGAACACCACGAAGTGGCGATCAAGAATTCAAGCGGCACTTCGTGCCGTTCAACTGCTTCGCTGTGCTCAGCATTCAATTCATCATTCATCATTTATCATTCATCATTACTTCAACAGTATCGCCTTCTGTAAATGTATCTCCCCGCCGAAGGATGTCCGGATCAAATAGATGCCTGAAGACAGGTCCGGGGTCTTTATGGTGTAAAGATAGGATCCGGTGGTAAATTCCCGGTTCACAGCCGTCAATACATGCCGGCCTGTCAGGCTGTAGAGATCGATAGAGACATGCATCGGTTCTGTAAGGGTAAAGGGGATGGTCAGGGTTGCATTGAAGGGATTGGGATAGACGGGATCCAAAACATAGCCCTCTGCCACGATTGTTTCCTCAGTCTTAACCTGAACCTCAACCTTTTTCAATATTGTCTCATTTCCGGCGTAATCTACATCCGTCAGGGAGTACACATAGGTCTTCCCGGGTTCCACCGTTTTATCGACATAAAGATATTTTGTCGTTTCCGTCGTACTCCCCTGTCCCTTCAAATCATCATGGGTGACAAAACTCGCAGTGACCTCCGACTTTTGACTTTCGACTTTCAACTTTCGACTGATAATAAACCCCTGATTTTCAATTTCCGCACTCGTTATCCATTCCAACACAACAGTCCCCTTGACGGTTTTTGCCGTAAAATCAGTCAACGTGACTGGAAGAGAAGCATCAGGATTTTCCTGAAGGCGGGGATAATTAGATCCAATCATTTCCCACGTATTCGTAAAATCCCAGCCCACATCCGTATAGGTGGACAGGGTTTTCATTTCGGATGTGGTTTTGCCGGTACATCCGCTATTGGGTGAACTTGTGGCCTGACCAGATGTTTCCGTATCCCAAAAGCAATTATAAGTTTCTCCGTTTGAATCACCTGTTCCACCTTTGCCGACAAACCCTCCAACTGAACTGACAGATCCATACGTGGTCACAACACTGGTTGAATAAGAATCTTCAATATACCCCCGGATAAGAATACATCCTGAAAGTCCACCAATTCTTGAGGGGACTGTTAAATTATCTTGAGGATTGAGAACTTCAACAGCCGGATCATTATCAACTGTCACCACCCCTCTTGCGTGACTATTTATGATCATTCCTTTTTGATTACACCCTGTCAGGCCGCCAAATTTATCAGCACCACTATCAACTTCACGGGACCAGGAAACATTTATATTGGCATAACATTTTCTCAACACTGGATGGTTGTTCCTGTTAGAGGGGTTTTCAACATAACTGTTATGTGATCCAACCAGACCACCCGTGGCACCATCACCGGTCACATTACCATCAACAGAGCTGCATAATTCTATGAGGTTTTTATTATTGCCTGTTACTCGTCCCACTAATGAGCCAGTCCCACGCCCTCCGATAATCGTAACATCTTTTAACGTAAGGTTGCGGATAGCAACACTATCCTCATCATACCCGAGGTGACTGAATAATCCTACATTAGATGAATTCGGCCTGTTGATATACAAACCACTGACAAAATGTCCTTTCCCGTTATAATTGCCAAAAAATTGCTGAGATTTTGTATTGGTTGGATCAAATGCAATGGGAGTCCAACCACTACCTGAATCCCAGGTCGTGATATCCGGACTCGCTGCTGATAAATCAATATCCGCCGTCTGTTCAAAATATTTATCCCATGAGGAAGAATTCTGACTGATCCAATACAGATTTTGCCAACTGGCTATCAGATAGGGATCGCCGCTTGTCCCCGTCCCACTTGGCTGGGTTGCTGTTTGGGCAAAAACACTTGCTGACAGGAGCAGAGTCATACAAAAACAGATTATTTTTTTCATTAAGATCCCCCTTTGCCGAATGAAAATAATGAATTTTTCATTACCCTATTTGTGAAGATATATTTCAACAAAATTGCCAATTATTGAATGGATAGAATGGAAACAACATGCTAAGACCTTTCTCGATATATTAAATTTACGAGATAATGGAATATTTACAAGTCACATTTTTAAAATTTTTTATGTTTTTGAAGCAGTTACTCTTGAATTAGGTATCTATTTTAATTTTACATCATTCCATTTTATTTTAAACAATACCCGGGCTAAATGATGGATGATAAATTCCACGAAAATATCCATTGAATTCAAATGAATTTACTGATATACTGGACACATTCTATCGTTCCCCATACAACAGAAAAAAAGAGGCATCATGAAACGACGGAATAAGGATCTCAGCCAGGGCAATATCAAAAAACAACTCATAAATCTTGTCTGGCCTATGCTATTTGGCATGGTGGGTATGGTGATTTTTAACCTGGCGGATACCTATTTCATCGGCAGGCTGGGTGTACAGGAACTGGCCGCCATCAGTTTCAGCTTTCCCGTCGTGATGTTTATTAACAGCCTTTCCCTGGGTATCGGCATCGGGACCAGTTCCCTCATATCCAGGCATATTATCGTGACAGAACGTCATGCCGTCAAAATGATGGCAAGCCGGGCACTGCTACTTGGCATTATGGTAGTGCTGATCTTTGTTATCACTGGTCTTTTCACCATCCGCCCCCTCTTTACGGCGCTGGGTGCAGAGGGCATCATTCTGAAGTATGTAAGCGACTATATGCACATCTGGTATTTGGGGGTTCCTTTTGTGGTTTTCCCCATGATCGGAAACAATATCGTCCGCGCCACCGGCGATACTTTTATGCCAGGCATGCTGATGTTGAATTCCGCCATCATCAATGTGATTCTGGATCCGCTGCTGATTTTTGGTTACGGATTTTTCCCCCGGATGGGCATTCAGGGAGCTGCCCTGGCCACGGTTTTTGCCCGGGGTGTGAGTTTTGTACTTATTCTGACAGTCCTGATCAAACGAGAAAAACTTTTGACGATCCGCCTGGGACGATTCAGAGAGATTCTGGCGACCTGGAAAAAGGTCCTGTATGTGGCGGGTCCCGCAGCTTTGGGGATGCTGATCACACCCCTGTCTCTTGGACTGATTACCCGTATTCTGTCCGGTTTTGGCAAAGAAGCCGTGGCTGCTTTCGGCGTTGCCTCCCGGGTGGAAATGTTTGCCCTGATGGTCATTGCCTCCCTGGGATCGGTGTTGATTATATTCATCGGACAAAATTACAGCAAACAAAAATTCAACCGAATCTTTGCAGCACTTCGCTACGCTTTGGGATTCTCCATGGTATGGGGAGTCCTGATTTTCCTGATTCTGTTGCTTTTCGGCCGGAACATTGCCGGGGTCTTTACCAACGATTCCCGGGTTGTTGCCATCGCTGCCAGTTTTTTTCTTATCGTGGGTTCCAGTTACGGTTTTCAGGGACTGGTCATGCTGAGTACAGCCAGTTATAACGGACTGAATCGTCCCTACCCTGCCGTCTTCTTTTCCATGTTGCGCATGCTCATTCTTTATGTGCCCCTTGCCTGGATCGGAGCAACTTTCTTTGCTTTGGAAGGAGTTTTCTGGGCCGGCTTTACGGCAAATATCATTGCAGGATCCACCGCTTATGCCTTCCTATATCGCTGTGTTAAACGAATCGAAAAGCAAATTGACGGATCATGTTTTTAATTCATCGTGTGATATAAAAATATTCCAAAGACAAAAAAAGAGCTACTTATTTTCTGTTGCAACAATTCCACCTTCATTCATTTTATTTCCCAATATATTTCCTTAAATTTCAAAAAATTAAAAAACTTACAGGAAAAGCCTCATGATAAAAAATTATCTTATTTTGTTTCTTTTATTCTTTGGGATTCTTTACCCCGTATCCGCATCGGAAAAAGGGAAGGTTTACCTGGTTGTTGGTTCAGATACATCCATCTGGGACGGCCTTAGCATATCTGTTTACGACAACCGCTATTTCCGGGGTGCCTTATATGCCGATCCTGCCGGAAACGGACATGCAGTGATGGATACATCTTTCCGGTATCAATTGCGGGATTCTTATGGAACCCCCATGAAAATGACCTGGTGGATGATGGCAGGCAATGTCTTTCGCCTGTCCAGAAACTGCAATATACCCATCCGGAATAACATCACCCTTTATCTCATGAAAAAATACCATCAGGAAGCGATAGATCACTATGATGACCAGCTGACCCTTCACTATCATAATTATCACTGGTCCGACGTGGATGGGGATGGTACATATTATTATAACCAGGGTCTGGATTTCACCCTGAATTTGGATGATTATGAACATACCCTGAATACGTTTCTTATTGAGGATGACGTATTCCCCGTCTCTTTTCGAAGCGGATGGCACTATATGGACAATGCCTGGCAGGCTTATCAGGAACGGTTCATCCCCTTTGACATGTCCAATGCCTATCCATGGAAGGGTGGGGATTATAATGAACCCACCAATAACATCATCGATTGGTCCGAATCTCCCGAAGCCTTTGTGCCTTATCATCCCAATGAAAACAACTACCAGATTGAAGGGGACCTGAATCAGTGGCGCCTCCGGTCTGTGTGTTTCACCAGTATCGACAGAACCCGGCGGGAGATGGAAAAAATGTTTCAGGAAGCGGCCAACGGGAATGATCAGATGGTCTGCCTTTGGTCCCACCTGCCTCAGACCGATTTCTTGTACGGGATGGAGAAACTGAATGAATTTGCCCATGAATTTGAAAATCAATACGGCGTGGATTTTATGTACTGCAAGGATACAGAGGCCATGCGTTTGTGGATCAATCCTGATGATACGATTCCCCCGGTTTTGACGGTCAATGAAATCATCGAGCCGGACGGCATCCGCTTTGCCATAGCAACAGACGGGCCTGTTTTTCAGGTTGAGGAGCCATATATCGCCATAAAAACGGTCTATGAAACCTATAAACGTCTGAGCTGCACCATCACAGGTGAGAACCAGTGGGAAACCATTGAATCCATCCCGGCCCATCACCTTGCCAAAGTCTCTGTTGCCGTTTGCGACACTGTGGGCAACCAGGCCAAAGCCCATCTGGATTATGTCCCCGACGATCTGTTCATCGATAACCAAGATCCTGCCTTCCAGGAAATTTCCGGCATCTGGACTGACCACACCAGCGGTGAATTGTGGAGCTTGTCTGCCCGGAAAGTCCAGGGTCCAGGTACAGTACAGATTACACCTAATATTGAAGAATCCCGAATGTACAGTATCTTTTTTCATGGCCCCGGCAGTACAACAGATTCGGCCCGGTGTATTGTTCAAACCGGCGGTGCCATTGATACGGTTCTTTTCATGTCCCCGCTGAAAGGTACAGATGTCTGGCAGCATGCAGGATTTTTTGAACTGGATGAAGGAACAGGCAATATCATCACCTTAGAAAACCTGTCATCGGATAAAACTTTTGGACTGGATGTGGTCAGGATAACTCCTCTGGTAGCGGATAAATTTTTCCAAACGGATTGTGAAATGCTCACCTTTGGAGAAGTGAGCGCCCAAGACACAGTAGAAAAAGTGATAACATTAAGCAATGCCGGCAAAGAGGTTATGACCGTCTTATCGGTTTCATGGGATGGAGATAAAATATCCATTCCGGTTCATTTTCCTCTCACACTGGGTCCTATGGATAGCCATGAAATCCCGGTGAAATTTTATACAGACGAATTTTGTAAGTATTCTGATGTGATTACATTTGAGACTGATGATCCGATGCATCCGATCGTGGACATTCCCGTGAGTGTCCATGCCATGTCCTTTTTTAAACTGGTTGATAATGAAGATCCTGCGGGATATATCGAATACGGAAGTGGCTGGTTCACGAGTACAGCCACAGCTTACGGTCCGACCAGCCGGTGTGTCTTGGTCTCATCCAGTGGAAATGCCAGTTATAAACATGCTGATTTTACCAAAACCCTGAACATGAGCGGGACGTATGATATCCAGTATATCGTCCCAAAAACGGTTAATGCCCACAACCGGGCGGATTACATAATTATGGTTGACGGTGCCCCCCGGGATACATTTGTGATGGACCAGAACCAGGGCAGTGGAGCCTTTGTGTCAATTACAGATTATGATTTACCTAAAAATCTTCCCATTACTATCCGGGTTCAGGATAATGGTGGAAACTCCAATCCAAACAGCGTCCTCCGGGCGGATGCAGTCAAATTCCTTCTGGTGGAAGAAAAATTTGTATCCGGAACGAACGATCCGGAAATCCCCCTTGACTTCAGTCTGAATCAGAACTATCCCAATCCATTCAATCCAACAACCCATATTATTTTTGATCTGCCGGTCCGTTCACCCCTCCATCTGGCCATATACGACATAACAGGCCGAATTGTGAAAGAGTGGCAATTCAACGACCACAAAGCCGGGCGTCATGAAATAGTCTGGAACGGGACCAACCAGTTGGGACAACCCATATCGACTGGTGTTTACATTCTCCGGATGAAAGCAGATGGATTTTTGGATACCAGGAAGATGGTTTTGATGAAATAGAATTCATCCCGGACATCACCCCGGGAAGATTGTAAATCAGTCGGCAGTGGACAGTCGTTAGTCGGCAGTCAGCAGTCGGCAGTCGACAGTTGACAGTTGACAGTCGAAAGTCGAAAGTCGAAAGTCAAAAAGTCGAAAGTCGAAAGTCGATTGACTAGATTGAATTGATTGATTTGATTGAGATTTTTTTCTTAAATGAACTGGGATATAAGAGAGATGGGATATATAATTTCGGTTAGGTAACGTCCCCCACCCCGGGGGTAAAATACACCGAAATGCGACCGAATGCAAGATAATATTGTTAATCATATATGTGTTATTCCGAATTATTTAATGGATTAAATACAATCCTCATTTAAACTTTGTGGCAGTGGTATCAAGGATATCAGCTTATGAAAGATAATGGACTTGAACGCTGCGCAGCAGCGTTTAATAATTCAAGCGGCACTTCGTGCCGTTCAATTGCTTCGCTGCGCTCAGCATTCAAGCACCGCTACGCAGTGTTCAAAAAGAAATCACCCATTGAAATCCGCATATCTGGGATTGAAGATCGAACGCAGTGAGATCCTTGAACGCTGTGAAGCAGCGTTTGAAAGCCGCGAAGCGGCTATTGAACACCGAATGAAGTGAGGTGCTTGAACCCCATGAAGTGGCGATCAAGAATTCAAGCAGCACTTCGTGCCGTTCAACTGCTTCGCTGTGCTCAGCATTCAATCATCATTTATCATTCAATTCATCATTCATCATTTATCATTCATCATTACTTCAACAGTATCGCCTTCTGTAAATGTATCTCCCCGCCGAAGGATGTCCGGATCAAATAGATACCTGAAGACAGGTCCGGGGTCTTTATGGTGTAAAGATAGGATCCAGTGGTAAATTCCCGCTTCACAGCCGTCAATACATGCCGGCCTGTCAGGCTGTAGAGATCGATAGAGACATGCATCGGTTCTGTAAGGGTAAAGGGGACAGTCAGGATTGCATTGAAAGGATTGGGATAGACGGGATCCAAAACATAGCCCTCTGCCACGATTGTTTCCTCAGTCTTAACCTGAACCTCAACCTTTTTCAATATTGACTCATTTCCTGAATAATCTACATCCGTCAGGGAGTACACATAGGTCTTCCCGTGTTCCACCGTTTTATCGACATAAAGATATTTTGTCGTTTCCGTCGTACTCCCCTGCCCCTTCAAAGCATCATCGGTGGCAAAACCGGCAATGATCTCTGACTTTTGACTTTCGACTTTCAACTTTCGACTGAGGATAAACCCCTGATTTTCAATTTCCGCAGACGTTTCCCATTCCAGCACTACGGCTCCTTTGACGGCTTGAGCGGTAAAGGCGGAAAGGGTCACGGGCAGGGAATTATCATTGGAATTGCTTCCAACTCCAAATTCTGAGAAACCGTTTAGACCGCTGCGGTGCAGAACCGGGATCGCGTTACTGCCTGTACCTGTCGTATGGGAACCGTCCAGCATCCAGACGCTTTCGCTGTCTGCACGCTTGAGGATACGCAACAAGCTGTAATCGGCAATACCCCCGAAGTTTTCGGCAGTGATATCCAGATCGTAGGTCCCGCCGCTCAGGTCGTCTGCAGATGTTAGAGACCAGTAACCATCCGGAGCGACAGTGTTCACGGCGTATTCGCCGTCGCTCAGGGGCAGTCCGCTGCTGCCCGGATTGGAGGCCGTAAAACTTGCCGTCAGCGTCCCGCCGGTTGAAGGTGCTGAGGTATAGCTGAGGCTGACAGGACGATAATGGTCTGCTGTGCCTATCGGAAAAAGGACGTCATCGACGGTTGAAGCCGCCAGCCAGCGCTTGAAATTGCCAATGATCTTCCCGTTCGTGCGAGTCAGGGTTCCTACGCTTCCGGCTGAGCTCCCAAGCGTCAGTGTATTGGATCCCGTGATCAGAGCGCCCTCGCTGAGGATAAGATCCGTGCTTGCCGTAACATTGGAACTGAGCGTCACACCGCTGCTGTTTTCGATCATCAAATGCCTGACCGTTGCAGGCAGACCGATGCCGGTCACTTGCGCGGATGTTCCGTTATAGTGATATTTACCACCGGTGTGGAATGTCCGCGTCCCGCTGCTCTGAATATTCCCGTTACTGCCTGATGATGTAATCCCGTCCGTTGAAGCAATGATCAGCCAGGCATTGTCTGCGTTTGTAAAATTACCGCCTCCGGAAAAGATATTTGTCCCGCAATCCAATGTGCCGGAATTCGTAAAAGTCCCGGCATCAGTTGAAAAATTACGGCCGTTACGGAGGGTTAGACTTCCATCGGAAGAAATTGAACCTAGACTTATCAGGGCATTTCTTTCGATATCTGAATTTGTCAATAGTATTTCGGAGGAAGCACCATCTAAAATGATTGTCGCTTTATTTTGAATGATAGTATCATCACTATTTGGTGGTTTATATTTTAATTTACCCTTAAGGTTATATGTCCCGCCTTCAAGCCTGTCTCCGTTATCATTGTCGTTAATATAATTTGTAAAACCGGAACTGCTCGAAAGGTAAAATACTCCCGTTTCAACGGTAAGCGTTCCGTTGTTGGTCAAATGTACAGCAAATGTTGTCGTACCGGACCCGGCGGATTTTTTGATCAGACCATCGTTTATAACCGTATATATGCCTGAATTGGCAAGGAAAGTTGCGTTATTTTGGATATCGATCAAGCCGGTGCTTTTATTACGGATGGTCTTGTCCCCACCGCTGATACCGCCGGCACCGCTCCAGGTGATTGTCCCGTAGTTCTCCAGAAGATTCGCGCCGCTTGAATAATAGTAGGTTTTTTGGTTATCTCCACTGATATTGAGGTTACCGTTTTCGCCGACAATGATGGTTCCCGTATTGAAATTCCCGGTAGTTGTCCAGTCGAAGGTCCCGTTGATCGTGAGTTTTCCCGCGCCGGTCATGACGCTTTTTTTACTGTTATCAATCTGGGAAAGTTTGAATGTAACATCGGAACCAATTACTGTACCGTTCGTTGTTCCGTTCACTGAGATCTGGTCACTGGTTATTTCAAAAGTCCCCGCACCGTTGATCACGGAGCCCTCGTTGAAATCATGGTCGGAATACTCTTCCGTCAGGATCGTTGCCCCGGAGGCAATGGTAAAGGTTCCGGTATGTGTTCCGCGTGCGTAAGCTGTGAACTTTAAGGTGCCTGTTTGTATATCTACCGTTCCGGTATTGTTGAATTCCATTTTGTAAACGGTCGTTGTGCCCGTGCCGGTCTTTTTTCGGAAGGTGCCGGCATTATTGAATTCCGGCATATTACCCCAACTCAGGTCATTCCTGTGATATATTGACTGATTGGTGGTCGCTTCGAAAATTCCGCCGTTGAGATTGTTAAAGGTGCCGTTATAATACATCACAAATGCCACACCGGACTTTGCAAAATTTACCGTTCCGGCATTGTTGACAACGCCATCCTCGTTAATTCTGCATTCGCCGCTGCCCTCCATATCCATCACACCGCCGGAGGCGATGTTGAAATTAGTGCTTGTAATGTGACCGCTGTTCCAGTTGCAGGTGCCGTTGATGACCGTTTTGCCCGTGCCGGTTAATCCGAGACCCTCGTTTTGTAAAACGCCACTCATATTCAGCGTACCGTTCACGGTCAGATCATCGCCGTCACCGTTATTAATGGTCAGACTTTCGGAACTGCTCAGATCCACCGTCAGGGTCCCGCCCGCATCCACGACGATCTGGTCGATGGTCAGGGTGGAGTTGATCGTGACTGTATGGCCGTTAAGAACGGTTACCACGCCGGATCCGCTGTTGGGTGCTGTTTCGGCATCTTGCCATTCACTGCCGCTGTAAGTTTCCCAGGTGGCTGTTGATGTCCAGTTTCCACTTGTTTTTGAACGATAATCACCGCTTGTTTGTGCCAGCAGGAAAGTTGCACAAAACATGCTCAGCATCACTTGCCATACCCATAATTTTTTCATCTCTATTCTCCCAAAATGAGGTTTATACTTATCAATAGCCCGGGAATAAGCTGATCTGGTTCATATCCCATATAACCTTATTTATGACGACTAAACAATCATTGAGTGGACGAAAAAGGAATGAAATAAAATAAAAGTGTTTCAAGGTTCAGACCATTTCCCGAAAACACATTTTAACAAGGGTATCATGACAGAATTATTTAATTGATAATTTATAATAGAGTTTAATTTTACTTTTTTCAATAGAGATTTTATTCAGTCTCTGAATTGTGACACAAATCATAGTTAAGGACAATTATTATGTTATAAGTTACCGATTACAGGTAGGGATTTGACATATCACTTTGTTTTAGAGAATAAAATCCACCATTTATCATTCATCATTACTTCAACAGTATCGCCTTCTGTAAATATTTCTTCTTCCCACCGAAGGATGTCTGTATCAGATAGATGCCTGAAGACAGGTCGGGGGTCTTTATGGTGTAAAGATAGGATCCGATGGTAAATTCCCGGTTCACAGCCGTCAATACATGCCGGCCTGTCAGACTGTAGAGATCGATAGAGACATGCATCGGTTCTGTAAGGGTAAAGGGGACAGTCAGGGTTGCATTGAAAGGATTGGGATAGACGGGGTCCAAAACATAGCCCTTTGCCACGATTGTTTTCTCAGTCTTAACCTGAACCTCAACCTTTTTCAATATTGTCTCATTTCCTGAATAATCTACATCCGCAAGGGTATACACATAGGTCTTCCCGGGTTCCACCGTTTTATCGACATAAAGATATTTTGTCGTTTCCGTTGTACTTCCCTGCCCTTTCAGTGCATCATCGGTGGCAAAACCGGCAATGATCTCTGACTTTTGACTTTCGACTTTCAACTTTCGACTGAGGATAAACCCCTGGTTTTCGATTTCCGCAGACGTTTCCCATTCCAGCACTACGGTGCCTTTGACGGCTTGAGCGGTAAAGGCGGAGAGGGTTACGGGCAGGGAATTATCATTGTTGCCACCCAGTGCAAACTCGGAAAATCCCGTAAGTCCATTCGCCTGAATATAGGTTAAGCTGCGTGTCACATCTGCATGGATTTCCCATTCTCCCTGTTCGTTATTCCGCCGAAGCAGCTGCAGCGTTTCAGACGATCCGATTCCGTTACCATTGATCTTGTCAAAATACAGCCGCAGGGTTCCTGTGAAAGATTCCACATCGGTCGAAAGGGTCCAATAATAGGGAGACATATTGGTCACACCATCTGGCAGTTCACCGGAACGCCCGTCTGAAAAATAATATCCCGTCACCCTACCACTTATGTCCAAAGAGGGATTAAAGGTGACTCCGCCTGCAGCGTCCATGGAAATAATAGCGTTCTCTGTCTCTGCCACAGGATTGCTAAAGTTCCCAGATGTCGTGGCATCTTGTCCGATGAATTCGACAGCACCTGCATCGGGTGTGCTTTCACTCCGGACATTTCCATAGAAATCTGTGCTGACACCGCTGACAGGTTGCCCCATATTTGAAGCGGGAGACGGCGGAAGCACATGCAGATCATTCAGCGTATGGAACAGCGGGTCACCCGAGAGCGACTGGGCATCAAGCGATGCGGTGGTCTGCCAATCCCCTAAGTTTGAATAACTATTCGTGCCGTTGTCTGTAGTCCCGATATAACCGCCTGAACCGGAAGCATAGAGCAGATTATAATTCTGTGTGAGGGATTCGTGTGAATTTAAATTCACGGCGTAGTGCTTTTGGGTTGAACCATCATTGCTTCTCATATTGGCAAAAATATTACCACGAATATCGTCTGCAGCCGTGATGCTCCGGAAAAAAGCCTGGGAATAGGTGCTGCCAGCCGTTCCGGTTACTGTACCTCCGATGCGGACAGAATTAAAGCATACTGTATTGGCGGAACTTGAGGCATCTGCCACACCCCGTATATTTATGGCATTTGCGATACCGGATCCCAGACTGACCATATTGTTGATCACTGAAACAGGACCGTTTATCATCTGTATCCCATTGATCACAGATGCCGTATTCGAAGTGTTTTGGGAGATATTATAGATGTGATTTTTATCAATAGTACAGCCTGCTCCGGTATTTTTGTAATAGATCCCGTTCGTTTCAACGGCATCCGATTCATGGGTGGCCGAAAGGGCGTAAATATCATTGTCCGAAATGGACACATTATTCGGATTATTGGAGTATACGGCATAAATGCCGCTTAAAGCATTATTGTCGCCTGATGAAGTACTCCCTGCAGACATGCTCAGATTGTAAATCGTATTCCCAGAAACGCTTCCGCCGCGGTCATTGATATTCAGTCCGCGGATCCTTGTGTTTGTGCTTGCATAGGGGTAGCTCAGGTTTGCAATGGTATTGTTGCTGACCGTTGTGGAGCCGCCTGCAGCATTTGAATAAATTCCGTTTAATATAATTCCCCAGCTGTTATTGGCGCCCCGGATACTGTTGCTTTGCGTCAGGCTGCCGACCAGGTTATCCGAAATAAGATGGGTTCCCGCATTGGAACTTGCGTTATAGATCCCATAGAATTCCCCGTAATAATAGAACGTCAGACCTCCAATGGTATTGTTTCTGATCGTAGCAGCTGCATCTCCGGAATTATACGTAATTCCCCTGGCATAGGAATTATAAGGTGAATTTAGGGTGATAACATCGTTGGATTGTGATGAACCGATGATGTTGCCGGTATTTGCGCCAATGCGGATATTTCCATATAATGCGCGAATTCCCAAAAATAATGTTGCGTTCTCTCCTGAATGGTACACACTGATGTTTTTAATGGTATTCCCGTTAATATTCGATACGTCTGAAGCGGTAACGCCATAGAGATCAATACAGAAGAGGGATCCCCTCCCTCCAGAATGGGTCCAGGCCGTCCCGCCGCATTCGGGTTCTGATCCGCCCACATAGTTATTGCTGACCGTGCAGGTTCCGGCAATGTCAACATGTATGCCGTACATTGTACAATAATCATTGTCATGAAAAGTCCGTGAAGCGGTTTGATAAAGGCTGTTGCCTGTAACGGTCCACGATCCGTTGCCCCAGCCGTCCACATGGATTCCGGAATGATAGCGAAAGTTAGGATAATAAAAATCATAAATATTGCAATTAGAAATGGTATTTCCGTTGTTATCTGGCGTGGATCCGTTGGGATTTTTTGAATAAATGCAGGCGCTGGTGTTTCCCTGTCCGTCAATATCGCAGTGGTCAATGGTATTATTATCATTTCCGGTCACAGAACCGCCACCGAAGTGCACAAGGCCGTTATTGATACTGATGCTACTGTTGGAGGGTGCCTTTCCCCGCATGATCACATATTTGACCGTATTGTTGCAGGCATCATAAAAGTACAGTGTTTTGTTTGTACTTGAAGCAGTACTGGTGTTGAGAATGGTCAAATCCTTGGTCCCACTGATACCGCCGACCTGTCCGTCGATAGTCACATTGTCGGCGCCGTTCAGATAAATCATTGTGGACACCGCTCCGCTGATGCTCACACCGGCTGTTCCAGGACGAATCAGAATAGAGGAATATGAGGCGGAACCGGAACCGCTCGCGTTCAGTATCGGGGAGGACGTTTCCGTGACGTTTGACTCGATTAGGATAGTTATGTCTCCGGTATGGGTCCCGGTGTTGATGGCGTCAAAGCTTTCCTTTAAAGTATTGTAGGTGGCTGCCGTGGTTCCGCCCGTGGCTGTCAGGGAGACGGGAGGAACGGGCTCGCCGTCGCCTACTCCGAACTCTGAAAAAGCGCTCATTCCGGTGCGGTGTAAAACAGGAATGTCATTACTTCCGGTAGCAGTGATATGCGTTCCATCAACAGTCCAGTCCGAACCAGAGTTAGATCTTTTCAAAAGATGCAGGCTAGTATAATCGCTAATTCCAGTAAATCCATCGGCTGTCACGTCGAGGGAATAGGCACCACCGCTCAGTCCATTCCCGGACGTGAGGGTCCAGAATCCATCGGAATAGCAGGATTTAACATTAAAACTCTCGTCCCGGACAGGCTCGCTGCTCAGGTCCACACCATTCGTGCCGGGATCCGAGGCTGTGAATCCGGATAAAATCGTCCCGCCGGTTGAAGGCGCGGATGTATAGCTGAGATTTACCGGCCGGTAATCATCCGCCGTTCCGATGGGAAACAGGATATCCGATGCTTCGGAGGCAGCAATCCAGCGCTGCAGATTCCCGACAACGGTGCCGTCGGTCCGGCTGATGGATCCGGAGGATGATGCAGAAGTCCCCACGGTCAGGGTATTGGAACCCGTAGTCAGGTTCCCGGAGACAAGGTTTAAGGTACCACCGACCGTTATGCCGGAACTTAAAGTGAGTCCGGTGCTGTTGTTAAGGGTCAGGTTATTGACCGCAGCGGGAAATTCCGATCCGCTGACCTGTGCGGCATTTCCGCTAAAGATATAATTTGCGCCCGGATCGAGGGTTTTTGTACCGCTTAGCGTTAGCTGATCATTGATGCCATTTGTCCATTCATATTCAACGATTCCTTTTAATTCCAGTGTTGCCCCTGAAGAAAGAGCAAAATTTCCGGCTCCGTTGATGGTTACCGGATGATCGATTTGAAAAGTCCCTGCTGCAAAGGTGAGGGTATTTCCTTCGGCAACGGTTACGCTGTGTGAATACCCGCCGTCAGGTTTATACAATCGGATGGGAAAGGCATCGGAAGCGGACCAGGACAGATTTGTGTTGACCTGCAGTGCTGCAACAGATAAGGCATCGGAACCATTGCCTGATCCGGTATTTCCTGAGTAAGTCCCGGCTGTCCCATTCCGGATATAAGCCCCGAACCCGCCATTGTTGTTCATCGTATTATTTGTCATGTTTGCGATAGAACTGTTCATATACACACCGTCATAGGTGCTTCCGCCGTTATAGCTGAAAGTACTACCGGATATATCAAGATCTGTAGCCTCATCTGCATATAAGCCGTAAGTTAAACTGTATTCAGAAATGCTGTTTATAAAGTGTCCGGACGATCCGCTATGAAACTTGATATTTGCGTAATAGGCGCTGCTGCCGCCATAGCGGAATACGCAGTAATCAAAAGTAGCGGGCCCCGGCCATACATAGACACCGTTCCAGTCACCGGGCTGGGGATTGCCAGTTGATCCGCTGATAGTTTCACCGATGCTGTTGTCATGAATAGACGTAAAATAGACCTGGCCACCCATAGAAATATTGACATCAAGCATCCCCTGAACATTAAGCCCGCTGCCTTCAGCAAATTTCAAAACCACCCCGCCTTCCAGGATCAGTAATCCTCCGGGAGGAACTGTAACATTTCCTTCAACATAGTAGGTACCTGCAGGTTTAAGTCCCACCATCACGCTACCTGCAGGAATTATTGTATAGGCATGTAATAAGGAGCTAAAAACAGATACAACCAGCACACTTTTTAATCCTTTGCTAAAAAATCGCCTCATCATTGAAACTCCCTGTAAATAAAGTGATAATAAAAATACCTGTCTGATAAAAAAGAGAGAGATTCTCTCCATCCGTAACGAAACCCTGTAGGGGTTGGATTCGCGTGTAATTTTCTCTTTTCTTTAAAAAATCTCTTATGATTAAGAGATGTTCAAAATGAAATTAGATTTAAAACATAGTTTTAAAAAAGTAATTTTTCTTGAGCTATTCTAATACGTCATCATTTGTGACGGAAAACACATCAATGTGGAATTCTCACTTAATCCAGATGTCAGCTTCCGTTCCCATTTTATCCATCAAGATTCATTCCGGCTGAGCAATGAAACAGAGATATAGAGCACGGCAGATACGACAATCCCATAGACACTGAAATCCAGTCCGGTACCCTGGAGAAAGGCCGGTGGTTTGATGAGATTCACCATCATCAGTAAAGTGAGTCCACCCCCACCGATCATGCCGGTCAATGCCCCTTTGGATGTCCCCCGTTTCCAGAAATAAGCCCCCAGCGTGGGAATAAAGAGTCCACTCACCATAAAAGAGTAAGCATACAGGATGGCATCCAAAACCATGGTGAATTGTGCCGCCAGGGTTACGGCTGTCACACCGATGACCAGGGTTACCAGCATAGACAGGCGGACCGATTTTTTCATGGGCAGATTGGGGAAAAAATACTTCTCCAGGATATCATTGGTAAAATTTCCGGATGAGGCCATCATGCAGCTGTCTGCCGTACTCATAATGGCTGAAAAATACGAGGCAATCACAATACCGGTTACTCCGATGGGAAGCATATCCCGGATAAGCATGGGAAGAGCCATTTCGGCCTCGGCACCGGGAAATACCACCCGGGCGCACATCCCCAGAAAGACCCCGGTAAATGCCATGACCGGATACTCAAAGAGTCCGGCCAGAAACCAGGCTTTTTTTGCTTCTTTTTCATCCTTGCACGCATACATTCGCTGATAAAGGGTCATCCCAACCAGCCAGATAGGAATAATGGTAACCATCCAGTTGACAAAGGTGACGGCCTTAATATTCCCCAGGGAGAAAAATTCCCGGGGAAGATGCATTTTCAAAGCCTCGATACCGCCGATTTTCGCCAGGGTCACAGGGATGGTTACTGCAATGAGACCGACCAGAAGAATCATCCACTGTACCGTATCTGTATAGATGACGGCTTTGAGTCCGCCAATAACGGTATAAAGGATTGTAATCACAGCAATAATGAGGAGTGAAAAGAGGATTGGATCCATGCCCCATGGATTGGTCTGGAGTATGGTTGCGGAAGCTAATTTTGCACCGGCCAGCATCTGGGCACCGGTAAAACCCAGGTAGCCGATACCTGAAATAGCTGCCGCAGCAAGAGCGACTTTATCATTATACCGGAAGCGGAGAAAATCGGGATAGGTCATCATCCCTTCAGAGACATCCACTTTTTTAATCAGAGGGATAATAAAAACAGCTGTAAGCCAGGCACCCACCAGGCCGGTAAACAAAAGCCAGCTACCGGCGAGACCCATAAGAAATCCTACACCTCCGAGACCGATTGAGAATCCCCCTCCCACATCGGTCGCCACGATGGAGAGTCCTACATGATGAGCCTTGACATTCCGGTTCCCTACATAATAATCCTCTGTACTCTTATTTTTAATAAAATGATAAACACCAATAGATAACACACCGGCCATATAAAGACCAAAGATCAGATAATCTGTAAACTTCATAAAACCCCGCAATGTTTTATTTTAAGTTTCAAAACGTATATAATTTAATAAAATCAGCGGAGGAACAAAAGGAATGATGAATGATGAATGATGAATGATGAATGATGAATTGAATTTATGAATGATGAATTGTGTTTTGTGAAAAAGACATGTTTTGCATTAAAAGCTATATTTTATATAGATCTTTTAAACATCGATCGCAGCGAGATGTTTGAATGCTTGAACGCCGAAGGCATTTGAATGCTGAACGCAGCGAAGCAGTTGAACGGCACCAAGTGCCGCTTGAATTATTAAACGCCGCTTCGCGGCTTTCAATCACCACTTCGTGGTGTTCAAGCACCTCACTTCGTTTGGTGTTCAAATGCTGCTGCGCAGCGTTCAAGTCCATTATCTTTCATAAGCTGATATCCTTTGCCACAAAGTTTAAATGAGGATTGTATTTAATCCATTAAATAATTCGGAATAACACATATATGATTAACAATATTATCTTGCATTCGGTCGCATTTCGGTGTATTTTACCCCCGGGGTGGGGGACATTATCTAACCGAAATTATATATCCCATCTCTCTTATATCCCAGTTCATTTAAGAAAAAAATCTCAATCAAATCAATCTAGTCAATCGACTTTTTGACTTTCGACTTTCGACTTTCGACTTTCGACTTTAAATTCCAACTCATCTTAATTCCTGTAAACAGAATCAAACGAAAGGATACCATGGATCTCGTTATTATTTCTCTCTATCTCGGCGGAATTTTACTATTTGGACTCTGGTACGGGCGGGGTATAAAAGATTTGGGGGATTATGCTGTAGCTGGAAAAGCGTATTCGGCTCCGATTATATTTGCTACTCTGAGTGCCTCATTTATTGGTGGCGGTTTTTCCATGGGGAATGCAGAAAAGGTCTTTCGCTTCGGCATCATGAATATTGTTGCCCTTTTCGGCTTTAGTCTGAGTCAGATTCTCATCGCCCGCTTTATTGCTCCCCGGATGGGACGTTATGAAGATGCCATATCCGTGGGTGATATCATGGAGAAAAGCTACGGGACAAAAGCAAAATTCTTTACAGGTTTGTTTGCCCTCATTGCCTGTGCCGGAATTTTAGGTGCCCAAATCGGTGCCATGGGACATATTTTCAATGTGTTTCTGGAAATCCCCAAATTTCATGGGATCCTGATCGGTATCGGTATTGTATTGATTTATGTGACAGCCGGAGGGATGAAAAGTGTCGTAGGAACAGACATAGTGCAGTTCATTTTTCTGATTATTGGAATTCCCCTGACACTGATACTGGCGGTCCATTATTCAGGTGGAATATCTGCCTTGGTCCACTCTGTTCCAGCTCAACACTTTTCCATTCCCGCCACCGGTTTTACCTGGACAACCTTTATTTCCCTCTTCCTGGTTTTTGTCGTGGGTGAAACCCTGGTTCCACCCTATGTGCAACGCCTTCTCCTTGCCCGGGATGTAAAAGCTGTTTCCAGGGGAACCCTCTGGAGTGGTATTATTTCCATACCCTTCTTTATGACAAGCGGTCTGATTGGTCTTTCAGCCCTGGTGCTAAATCCTGGACTAGATGCCAATCTGGCCATGCCTTTTGTAGTCCGGACAGTTTTGCCAGTGGGTGTTCGGGCAATCATGATTTCCGCTGTCATTGCCATCATCATGTCTTCGGCCGATTCATTCCTTAATGCCGCTACGGTCTCATTCGTCAATGATATCATCAAACCCATGAAATCCATCAACCTGAACCCACATCAGGAACTGAGAGTTGCCCGCTATTTCACTATTTTTCTGGGTATAGCCGGTGTTATCTTTGCCGTGAAAATCGAAAGTGTTTTGGATATTCTCCTCTTTACCTACAATTTTTGGGCTCCTGTGATTCTTGTGCCCCTTGTAGCCGCGATTCTGGGCAAGCAAGCGACCTCCAGGGACTTTACCGTATCTGCTGTCTGTGGTATCGGCGGAATGATCCTGTGGAACTATATCCTGAAACAACCCCGGGGCTTTGACGGTCTTGTGGTGGGTGTGGTTTGCAGTGCACTTGGATTTATGAGCTCGAGAGTACGAGGTACGAGGGTACAATAAAGCGAGGAAGTTACAGAGAGAGGGAGAGGGGTGACGAGGACACAATTTCGTGGTGTTCAATAGCCACTGTGCGGTATTCCAACGCCTGACGGCGTTCAAACCCCTTTTCATAGGGTTCAAGCACCTCATTTCATTCGGTGTTCAATAGCCGCTACGCGGCTTTCAAACGCTGCTTCACAGCGTTCAAGGATCTCACTGCGTTCGATCTTCAATCCCGGATATGCAGATTTCAATAGGTGACTGGGTTTCTTTTTTGAACACTGCGAAGCAGTGCTGGAATGCTGAGCGCAGCGAAGCTATTGAACGGCACGAAGTGCCGCTTGAATTATTAAACGCTGCTGTGCAGCTTTCAATCACCACTTCGTGGTGTTCAAACACCTCACTTCGTTCGGTGTTCAAACGCTGCTGCGCAGCGTTCAAATCCATTATATTTCATAAGCTGATATCTTGATACAACTGCCACAAATTCTAAATGAAGACTGTATTTAATCCATTAAATAATTCGAAATAACACATATATATGATTAACAATATTATCTTGCATTATGTCGCATTTCAGTGTATTTTACCCCCGGGGTGGGGGGCGTTACCTAAGCGAAATCATATATTCCATCTCTCTTATAATCCCGGTTAAAAGCAGCTAAAACCCCCACTCCTATTAATTATATTTAAGAAGTTAGAAATAGGGACAGGCCGTGGCCTGTCTGAAGCTGGCATCGCTCCTGGTGTTTCAATCAAATCAATCAAACCAATCAAATCAATCTCCCCAATCCCCTCGCTACTGTCGACTGCCGACTAACGACTGTCCACTGTCGACTGTCAAATGTCAACGATATAAAAGATTCAGCGTTTCAATTTTATCTGCCAGGCTTCCAATGCCCTCCTGGGTACTTAAATCCGGATTGAATGCCGGCTCCAGGTGCCGGATATATTCCAGGCTCCGATCAAAATGTCCCTGATTGAACGCTGCCGAAGCAAGAGTGACATATATCGTTTGATATGTAATATCCCTCTCCCGTGAGAAAACCCAGGAACTATCCCGATATAAAATCTCTTCTCCTCTTACAAGGCACGAATCCCACTGTCCAAGGGCATGAAAGGCAAAGGTCATTCCCGCCAGTATTTCGGCATATACCGTATCGTCAGTATGGGTGACATACAAACCTGTCCGGTAATATGATATGCTTTCAGAGACGGAATCCAGCTTGCCAAGGCTCCACCCCGCTCCGTTCCATCCATCAGAATATCCGGGGCGTTCTTCAACAGATTCAATAAACCAGCGCCTGGATTCCACATAATTCCCGGCGGCATAATAATCCCAGCCATATTCAGAAAGATCCTCTCCCGTCACTTCATAGGCTTTACGGCAGGCTGTCAATGAAGTCAGGACAGATAAAATTATGATCCAGAGTTTCATGTGTCCTCCTACCGTATCAGGGTCATTTTCAGGGTTTTTGTATACCCGGCACTGCTGACAAAACGGGTTATATATACCCCGCTGGAAACCTGCTTCCCCGTGTCTGTCTGTCCGTTCCAGCGCCATTCATACCGGCCGATCGCCAGCCTGTCATGTATGAGTGTTCTGATGAGCTGGCCCCGGATATTGTAGATATCACACCGGATCAGCTGATCCGGCCCATCCTCAAATCCCACATCAAAGGTGAGGGTTGTGGATGGATTGAAGGGATTGGGATAATTACCGGTCAGTTCCGTTGTTTCAGGGACATATATGGTTTTCTCACCCAGGCGGTATTCTCCCATATTTCTTGTCCATGCTTTTAATCCGTTGTTCCGGTATAGTGTGGGAATTTCCTGCCATACATCACCCATTTTAACATATAATGCCTGGTTTTCACGACCTTCTTTCAGGGTTAAAAGAACCGGTGCATCAAAGGTTTCTCCGGACAGCCCCAGACGATACAGTATGTGATCCGATGAACCTGCATGAAAAGTGGAATCTACAAGAAGTAGTCGCATGTCTTCTCTGGCAGTCCCTCTCTTCCCAAAGACACCCAATTTCCCGTCTGCACTCTGTCCGTTCCAGTCTGACATGGATTTTGTCATCACCACCGATATATGCCGGATGATCTCTGCCATGCCTGCATAACCATAAGAGAGAACCTTAAGTTCATGGCTGCCGGCTTCCGGCTGGTGTAAACGGGCTGTGTAAGTGTATGAACTTATGGCATTAATACTTACCGGTTCATCATCCACAAAAAACTCCACCGAATCAGCCATCCCCAGACTGTCGTTGAGAATAAAATCGAAATATTGATGAAAAACTGCATTCTGTACCACAGCGATGGAATATTTTCCTGTCGTTACCATTTCCACCAGAAACCGGAGTATCACATTCGCCCCATCGGGCATATTGGTTCGTATGAGGAGGGAATCTGACAGATATCCATATTCCATCTGATCCGGGCGGATAGTGGCTGTAATCGAATCCCGGGCATTGCGGAGGATATTTCCGTCCATCTTTTCCATAGCCAGCCAGTCCGGCTTATACAGACAGTTCCATGACAAGGGTTTATATCCCTCATTGCGGAATATAAACGTGGTATCATAATCCACTCCCAGAATATAGGTCATTGTCAGCGTGTCGGGAGTGGCATTCATCACGGGAGGATCCAGGTTAAAGGTAAAGGTATCTGTTGAAGCGGTGGTAAATTCGCCATCCGCTGCCGTCACAGACCAGGTCACATCTCCTTCCGATGCATGGGGAAAATTCAAAGACTGAACCGGCAGTGAAAACACCGTATCAGAGGTTAAAAACAGCGTATCCAGGGAATCGGTCCGGCATAAAAAGCGGTATGTCAACACCGGATTATCCACATCCACTGCTCCGGTCCAGCGAAAACGCACTGTGTCCGGCCATGTTTTTGTCAATCGTTGATTGTCAGGTGGATACAGAATATCAAAAGGAGCCGGCGGATCATTGACCGGAAGCAGAGTCACCTGAAAGGCACTTGTATCCGATAAGCTCCGGTCTGATACAATCATTTGAACGATTGCCATACCGAACCAGTGTTCCTGAACAGGTATGGTGATGTCATGATATCCCGTATCCAGGCCGGTAGCAGCCGTAAAGTCGGGAATTGCCGTGGTATCACTGATAACCCGAATCCTGAGGGGATCTGCTTCCACATCGGCAAGATGGACCCTTACAACCAGGGTGCTGTCTTCGCTTAATGTCGTATCGGGAATGGCGGCAATAAGAGGTTTGTCATTGGTGGCCGTTACCGTGAGCCTGAGGGTGTCTTTTATGGTTTCCAGGCTGTCATCTGTGGCTGTAATCACCATATCCACATCCCCGTAGAAATCCAACGTGAGATACACAATCATCTGTGTTTGATGGGATGAAGGCAGCAATCCGCCGGGATAGGATTTTTCTTTGGCAAGGTCATTCTTTTCGATCTTTTTGGAGGATAGAAATGCCGTGCCTTTTTGACGGTTCAGGCGTGCTGAAATACCTTCTGTGCTTTTATCGCCCGGTGCCGCCCGGAAATGGACGGAATCCACGGCATCCTCCCGGCTGAAAATCACACTGAAACGCAGACTGTCTGTCGCATCCATATCGTCGAAATAGGTCTCAAGACGGTTAAGGAGGATATAATTTTGCGTATCTTCCGGAATGCTTTTATCCGGCAGGGGAAGACGCACAAAGGGAGGATCATTCAAAGGCAGAACGGTCAGACTGAATGCCAGGGTATCCTCCAATTCCGTATGGTCGCGGACAAGCAGCCGGACAGCATGGGTCCCTACATCTTCATTGTCCGTCTGCCACTGAAGAACAGCTGTCGTATCATTTTGCCGTGTAAACACCATCCCATCCGGACCTTCGTCGAGATGATAGGTCAGGCGTTCCGGTGCTAGGGTATGGCGGTTGTTGTCATCAGCCCCAAGAGTCAGAAGCAAAGCCCGATCCTCCAGAATACTGGTATCACTCTGAGTGCTGACAAAATCCGGGGGAGCCTGGCTCAGATATTGAAATGTATCAGATCCCGGGGATGCCTGGATATTTCCGGCACTGTCCACACTTGTGGTTTGGATTTCATACATTTCCTGATCATCCAGAGCCTGAGCCGGCAAGGTGGGATAATACCAATTCCCGGCATCAGAAATACGCCCCTGAACCCGGGTCACGGCAGATTGCCAGTCAGCTCCATTCCAGTAAAACCCGTCACTCTCACGCTGTATGGCCAGACGGACCCGCTTTACACCTGCTCCGTTATCACTGCAGGTACCCCGGAGTGTGTCGTGAAGGATATAATGTGTGTCGTACACATAGTCACTCACAACAGGCGATGATAAAGGCGCCATATAGTCAAACATGATCCCATCGGATATGGTCGTGTCCGAGACATTTCCGGCTGTATCCACAGCCCGGACAGAAAAGAAATATGTATCACCATGCTGATATCCGCCGTCAATGGTCAAATCCAGTTTAAACGTATCCAGTCCGGCAGATTCCCAGGCATTGGGCAAAAAGAAGAGATTATCACTATCCACACGGACATCATAACGCTGAATGCCGCTGTGGTTGTCTGAAAAATTCTTCCAGGAAACGGGGATTGTCTGAAAGCGTGTATAATCCAGATCCACATTCAAACTATCCATCACTGTTCCGGCTGTCGGTGGTATCCGGTCCAGATAGATCGTTTCAACGGCGCTTGCACTGGTGGTGCTGTTCCCGGCAATATCCTCAAGGGTTGCCCTGATTTGAATGGTTTTCCCGTCACCTGTGCTGAAACCGTTCAGGTCCCGGGCGAGTATTTCATCTGTTACAATGAATGTCTGATCTGCAATATGGGGGATGGTCCGGATATCTCCCACGGTTTTCCAGGGATTGGCCCCCAATTTCATTTCCAAAAAGGTCTGCCCGTTGATGAGTGAAACATCGGCAGCAACCGGCACCGTAACGTTAACGGCAGTTGCTGACATATTATAATAACGGATATTTGGCGTGGATGTATGAATCACATCCTCTCCGGTTACCGTCACCTGAGAAATTGCAAAGGATGCAGGCGGTGTATTATCCACAAGGAGGGATTGATTTCCCGAGAGAATTTGTACCGGATTCTCAGCAGGATCCGTGCCGGACACGCTTACCGTGGCATATCCGTCGTTGTCACTTCCTGCAGGGATGGTCAGGGCATAACTAAACAGACTGTCCGATAATGCAATGGGGGAAAGCAAGGCATTCAAAATGTCATCATCGCTCCCTGTATAATTAACTGATATGAGAGGATTGGATGCCATTCCTTCGGAGAATTCAACCCGGATGGTCACGGCTTCCAAAGCTTTGACAAGGGAATCGGAATATGAAATGACTGCCTGGGGAACCTCACGATCCAGAATGACATCGAGAACAGGGCTGAGTGTTCCGGCATTGCCTGCCGCATCTGTCAGGCGGGCTGTGAAGGATTTTGATCCGTCCGGAGGAATCATATCTCCACTTAGTGTAAAGGTATAGGTTCCGGCGCTCACATCCGTCACATCCAAAACATGGGTGGAAAGGGAGCCTGCATTGACATAGAGGGCAAGCACATCACCTGAAACGGCGGATAATGCGCTGAAATCCACTTCAAGGGTAAATGATTCACTTTCTTCCAGATTGATGTAAGAACCGGCTGAGCAAACAGGTATCAGCGGAGCTGCAGGTGTATGGGCATCAATGGCGGGACAGGCTGTCGCAGAGGGCGATGAATTAAACGTGGCACTCACATTTCCTGCTGAATCTGCCAGGATCACCTGAAGGGGAATTTGCTCATTTTCTCCTCTGTCCGGATCTCCCTGAATCACTGTATAAACTGCCGTGTACGTATTGTTTCCGTGATCTGTAAACCCACTTGTGATGGATTTTGTATTGACCGTCAACGACGAAAGCACCAGGTCTGATTCTTCAGCCCGGATTGTCACTGTAACAGAGTCCCCGATTTTTCGCCAGCCGGAAGAAGGTGAATAGGCTACCGATGTGATCACGGGGCGGTTGGCATCCACGGAAGGTGTGAGAGATGGAGCCGGGGCACTGGTATAGGCAGCGTTTGTATTTCCTGCAGGATCGGCAAGAACAATGCTCACAGGTATTTGGTCGTTCCTTCCCCGGTCTGGATCTCCTTCATCTACAGTATATGTCACGGTGTAAGTCCCGTTTAAATTGTCCGTATACCCTGTGACGGCTTTTCCATTGATGGTGATGGCGTTTTCCAGCAATCCTGTTTCACCGGCTGAAACCGTGACATTCAGTATTTCACCGATGGACAGAATGCCGCTTTGGGGACTGAAGGTGAGACTGGAAATGGCAGGACGTGTGGCATCAACAGCAGGGCAGTTGGCAGCATCGGGAGCTGTATCATAAACGGGACTCAGATTTCCTACGGCATCCCGGACCTGAATGCTCAGGGGAAGACGATCTCCTTCTCCGATATCCGTATCCCCTTCCACAACAGTATAATTCACGGTATAGGTGTTATCCAGATTGTCGGTGAAATGTGTGACTGCTTTGCCATTCACCGTGATGGACTCCTCAAAAAGTCCCGTTTCCCCAGCATTAAAGGTTAAACCCACCACATCTCCGATTTTCCGCCACCCGGAAGCAGGTGAATAACTGACACTGTATATGGCCGGTTTATTGGCATCAATGGCCGGAGACACGGTGGCTGATGGAGACACGGTATACACTGAACTCACATTGCCTGCTGCGTCTGACAGTTGAATACTGACAGGAATGGTTTCATTTTCGGCAATATCCGTATGCCCGGAAGCAACGGTATAAAGCACGGTATAAGTACCATCCCCCAGATCTGTAAATTCTGTAGCGTGATGATCATTGACTGATATGGATACAGGTTGCAAATTTGTTTCCGCTGCAAGAATGGTCATCGTGATGGTCTCGCCGATTTTCAGCCAACCGGAAGCAGGTGAAAAGCTGACACCTGTAATCACCGGCTTTTGGGCATCCACCGCCGGAGAAACACTTGCAGCGGGTGAATCCGAAAAAACGGCACTTTCATTGCCGGCGGCATCTTTCAGGGTCACACTCAGAGGGATCTCTTCATCTTCAGCCACATCGGCATCCCCTTCGGCAACGGTATACACGGCAGAATACCAACCCGTCCCTAAATCTGTAAACCCGGTGACACTTTTCGAATTCACCTGGATGGTTCCGGCTGTGAGTCCCGATTCATTTCCATTGATCAGCAGCGTGATGGTTTCACCGATGGTATGATATCCGGACGCTGGCTCGAAACTTACCCCGGTAATGACAGGTGCATTGGCATCAATAGCCGGACAGTCACCTGCCAGGGGAGATACGGTATACGTTGTGCTTTCGTTTCCTGCCTCATCCATGAGTGTGACACTGACAGGAATCCGCTCGCTTTCGGCAATGTCGGTATGACCTGAAGCCACTGTGTAAATCACCGTATACGAGCCATCACCCCTATCGGTAAATCCACTAACACCTTCACCGTTTACCGTGATGGTCCCTTCGTTTAAGCCGCTTTCTCCGGCCTGGATGGTCATGGTGACGGTTTCACCGATTTTCCGCCATCCTGAAGTCGGACTGAAGCTGACTGTGGTGACCACCGGTGCGCCTGCATCAATGGCAGGCGTCGATGTGGCCGGAGCTGCCAAAGTGTAGGCATCATTGGCATTCCCTGCGGCATCCTGCAACACAATATTGACGGGGATCTGATCCGATTCACCGATATTCTGATCCCCAGCAGATACGGTATATGTGACGGAATAAGTCCCGTTTTCAAGATCTGTAAAGCTTGAAATTACATTTTTACTGTTTAGTGTGAACGTTGTTGCTGTCAACCCGCTTTCATTGGCGTCCACGGTGAGGGTAAAACTTTCCCCGATTTTATGCCATCCGGACGAAGGCTGATAGGTGAGACTGCTGATCGATGGTTTATGTCCGTCAATCGCCGGACTCACGGAAGCATTGGGGGATGTCGTATACGCCGTATTCTGGTTCCCTGCTGCATCTGCAAGGATAAAGCTGACGGGGATTTGTGACGATCCTGCGATATCGTTATCCCCTTCAACAACTGTATAGATTGCTGAATATGTCCCATCCAGATTGTCAGTAAATCCGGTAACACTTTTCCCATTGACTGTCCCGCTGATCAGCGTCAGACCGGACTCACCGGCATTGAGTGAGATTGTGACACTGTCTCCGATTTTCCGCCACCCGGAAGCCGGAGAAAAAGCCAGGTTACTGATGACCGGCACATGGGCATCGATGGCAGGACAGGATCCGGCGACAGGTGAAACCGTGTAGGGAGAATTCTCATTCCCTGCATCATCTATAAGCACCACGCTGACAGGAATTCTCTCAGCATCTCCAATATCCGTATCACCGGAAGCCACCGTATAGTTTACACGGTAGGATCCGTCACCCAGATCAGTAAAACCCGTTACTGCTTTTCCATTTACGGTAATCGTTTTGTTATTCAGTCCCGTTTCACCTGCGGAAATGGTAAGGGTGATATTTTCTCCGATTTTCCGCCAGCCGCTTGAGGGATCAAAACTGACACCGCTAATCAATGGTTTGTTGGCATCGATGGCGGGCGATAAACTGGCTGAAGGAGGTGTGGTATAGGCTGCGTTCTGATTTCCTGCATCATCCTGCATGGTAATGGAAATGGGGATTTGTTGTGTGGGACTCCGGTCCGTGTGTCCGTCCACAATGGTGTATTGTACCGTATAGGATCCATCATTGTTATCCTGGAGGGTTGACGTGACATCCATATTGTTCACCAAGATTGCCGCAGCGCTAAGACCGGATTCACCGGTTTGAAATGTCATCTCAATCACATCACCGATGGGCAAAATACCGCTGTTGGGAGAAAAAGAGACAGCTGTAATAACCGGTGAATGTCCATCAATCCCGGGGCACTGGGTATAGGCAGGAGATGTGGTGTAGGCATCGTTGGTATTTCCTGCAGCATCCCGGAAAATAACCCGGACCGGTACAGTTTCATCTTCATCGATGTCGTCATCTCCTTCGGAAATGGTATATTCTGCAGTATAGCTTGCATCTCCGTTATCTGTCACCAAATCAGCTACCTGCCCATTGATGGTGATCTCCTGGGTGATCAATCCACTCTCACCCGCCTGAATATTCAACCGGATCAATTCTCCCACTTTCAGTAAACCGGTTGATGGGGAAAAAGCAACAGATGAAACCACCGGTTTACTGCCGTCAATCGCCGGACTCACATTGGCTGCAGGTGAAGTGGTAAAGGCTGCGCTTTCATTGCCGGCTATATCTGTCAACCGGACACTGATGGGAATTTGCTGACTTTCTACTATGGTTGTATGGCCCTCGACAACGGTGTAGGTCACAGTGTACGTATTATCCAGGTTGTCGGTAAAATTTGTCACTGCCGCGCCATTGACTGTAATTACATTCTCTGTAAGATCCGGTTCACCTGCAGAGAGGGTCATGGTAAAACTGTCCCCGATTTTATGCCAGCCGGATGTGGGTGAAAAGACCACCGACGTGATCACGGGTTTATTGGCATCAATCGCCGGTGTCACATTGGGTAAGGGTGAAGAGGTAAAAGTATCGCTCAGATTGCCTGCCTGATCGGAGAGTTTCACCGAAATGGGAATCTGTTCATCTTCCGCCACATCATCATGCCCTTCAATCACCGTATAGACTGCGGTATAAATTCCCCCTCCTTCATCGGTCATGTTGGTCACATTCCGGTTGTTCACCTGAATTTGATTCCGGAGCAGATCGGTTTCTGTGGATGTTATCCGGAGAGTGATGGCATCCCCGATTTTATGATATCCACTGGCAGGCACGAACGACACACCGGTAATCACCGGTTTATTGGCATCGATGGCAGGGGACTGATCAGCGGACGGTGATGTGGTATAGGCCACATTGGTGTTGCCGGCCGCATCCTCAAGGATGATACTGACAGGTATTTGTTCATTCTCTCCGATATCAGTATCTCCCTCTTCAATCGTATACACAACGGCCGAGGCTGTCCCGGCGGTGACATTTTCACCATTGATCTGAACACTGTTGATAAAAAGATCCGTATCATCACTGGCATTGATATTAAGGGTGATGCTTTCGCCCACTTTCCGCCAGCCGGATGTAGGAGAAAAGCTTACACTGTTGATAAGAGGCGGGGTTTGATCCCAGGTCATAACTACCTGATCGGAATTGGACATGCCTGCTGAATCAGTCACTGTCAATTGAAGGGTATAATCCCCTTCCTGGCTGGCCCAGACTGTGGTTGCCGCCGCCGTGGCATCTCCGAAAACAACGGATCCGGGACCGGATACCTTAGACCAGGCATAGTATTCAATACCGATATTATCCGTGGAAGCACTTCCATCGAGATTGGCTGTATTGGCCGCAGCAAAATCATCACCGGCAATGGCCTGGGGTCCTTCCGTATCCCCTTCCTGAGTCAGAATAAAGGAATTTCCCCCTGTAATACTCAGGACCGAAGATCTGGCATCCGACGAATGGGCATTCCGGGTAAAACCAATGGTGACAATGGCCGTTTCATTTCCTGAAGTGGGATAAATGGATTCTATCCAGGTATCGGCAGGATTTTTTGTAACGGTCCAGGCTTCGTCCGCTGTGATGGTAAAAGTTGTAGATGTGGATGTTTCGCTGACCACTTTACTGCCGGGACTCACACTGACTGTACCATAAGCAAATCCGGTCCACAGGATCAATACGAAGAGAAACCGGATAATCCTTTTATATGTATTCACAATCATCCCCTTATCAGAAGACCCTGAAACCCATCCGGAGTCCCAGTTCAAGCCAGTTACCCCATCCATTTCCCAGGATATCCGATGTAAAAATTACCCGGGCGCCTGCCTGAATGGGAAAGCGTTTTCCCTTCGTAAGCCCGTAACTCTGTTCCAGATAAAATCCCGGAGCATCCCTGATAATCCCAGCACCCACACCGAACATTCCCGGATGAAAGGGCCGTTCAAAGCTGAGAAAAGCCGCAACACCGGAATAGAGTCCCCCCTGTGGGAGGGAATTTTCAAAGCGGAACGTAGAAATATCCACACCGGCATGGACCTTTTTAAACAGGAGGATGGGCAAACGTGCGCTCATACGAAAATCTACCGATGAATTCCAGGTCATCAGATCTACACTTACCAAAGTTGGTGAAACAGCACCTATAGATACAATAAAACTCCGCTTCTCCCCTGTCTGAATCTGTTTGCCTTGGGCAGGGACTGCCTCTGCCGGTTGTTTAGTCTGTTCAGAAGGCTTATCCACCACTTCTTCGGGAAACAGAAACAGGTCATCTGCACTTTCCACTGTTTCCCCTTCCAAAAAGAGATCCAGATCATCAACCGGCTCTTCACCAGCCATCGTAGTATCCTCCCTAAATAAAGAATCTTCATCTTCGATCCCAAAGAGAGCGTCAAAATCATCCTGAGCCGCAAGCTTCGCAAAGAAAATCACGAAACACAAAAAAATCCTGAAAAACCACATCGCTTTTTTCATGGCGCCTAATCCATATATTGGTTTGGGGGAAACATCTGTTTAACCGGATACTCCTTAACAGATTAAATTTAACGCCCATTATCAGTAAAATCAAGATATTGAATATTTAAAACTTTTTATACTGATAATTTATATCAGCGATACCACAGCCATTCGATATCCAGAATGAACATCCGGTCGTTCGGCATCAGGTTGCGGGCAGTATAAACCTCCTTTTGAAGGACATTTTCAAGACCTGCGGAAAGGGTGAGTGTTTTTACCCGTGCGGATACTTTCCCGTTCAGTGTCCAGTCGGAGACGGTATAACCGGTATATTGATCCCCGGGAACATACCCGGGAAGTTCGGGAATAAAATAGAGTTCTCCGGGGTCATCATGCACCTGCCAGAGTCCTTCGATACGAAAGGTCAAATCCAGGTTTCGAAACAGGGTGGTACCGGCCTGGATACCCGGCAGGATATTGACTCTTCCAGGATGATACCAGAGATATTCCAATCCGTTAAAATCCCGGTAATTCCAGGACAGATCTGCCAAAAATGTTTCTCCACCGATTTCCAGGCTACCTTCACCCTGCATCAGGAGGGCCGGCTCATCAGTCACTGCTTCAACACGATCCGTTGTGGTATTATATTGAAGGGCATAGGTTTCAGTCCGGCGGTAGCTCCAGTGATGACTGGCCTGTAACCGGATATGCCGCCCAAAGGATTGGTCCACAGCGAAGCGGGCTGTGATAAAATCGGCTTCCGTGCCGGCTCCATATTGGGTTATTAAAACAGCCGGATAAAAGCGGGCTTCCAGGGCAATCTTTACACGGGCTCCCCATCGGGAGACGGCTATCCAGCCGTCATATCCGAACACTGATTCATTATTGGATGAGAGGGTAAAACCGGCTTCTCCCAAGGGATGATAAAAAGTGGGAACAAGGTTGATCTGGGAAAAACGAAAGTGCTCATCTCCAGGCCAGGATTCATACCACTCCCCTTCCAGGTTCAGAGACCACCAGTCTTTGAAAAGTACCAATCCACCTACCATTTCAGCATATTGGGTGCTGCCTGCCAGCAAAGAATCCCCCCGGTCCGGTTTAAAGCGTCCATACCGGCCATCCAGATAGGTATCTATATCCACATCTCCCACCGACTTTTTCATGCTCCAGTTCAGGTGGTGGTTCCGGGCATCCCATTGGGTGAATTGATTGGAAAGGGGATTATAAAGCTTTGGTTTCGTGTTCACCACACTCAATTTCAAAGTGTGATCCGGGTTTTGGTAAACAGCGAGAAAATCATTTTTCTTTAACTGGCTGTAACCTTCGTATGTAAGCCATTGCCCGGCCAGAACCCAGCGTCCCTGTGATGACATGGGAGAAAAAAGAATGCGGACATCTGAGAGTCCGAAATCGCCACTTTGCCAGTTTGCTTTTGAAACCGTGGAATCTACATCCGGGACATTCCCGGGGTGCTGTGAACGGGTCCAGGCAGCGGAAAGACGGGATATGCCGTCCAGATTATCCGGTAAAAAAGTAAATTCTTTCCCATATTTTTCAATACCCAGGTTTTGGGCGGATACAAAAGAAGCGGTCATCAGGATCATCACGATGAATTTGTAAAACATAAAAAACCTCATGAAGCCAGATAGTGGGGATATTTTTTAGTGACAAACTGAACCAAAACAGGGCCTAAGATGGCAAATATCAGGGTATTGGATAGAATATGGATGCCGTAAAAGGGGAGCCCGGAAAGGTAAGCCGCCCATATTTGGGCACCGGTAAAGCCGGAAGCCAGGGGAAAAGCCAGACTTGTCAGGCTGTCATAGACAAAAGTCAAAAGCAATCCGCCTGCTCCAAATAGAGATATGAGTATTTTTTTTTCTTGCCGGATGCCCCGGATCACCGGCCGAAGCCAGAAACCTGCAGAAGCGACCAGGATAAATCCCAGCAATTGTGCGGCCAACATTGGGGGATAAGCGAGTCCACTCCCCATGGGATTGGCAACGGAAAACACCAGTTCTCCCAGAAAAGCGACAAAGACACCCCGGATCCATCCCAGGAGAAGACCACTTAAAAATGCAACGAAAAGAATAAATTCCACATTGGGCACGTACAAAAAGGCATATCCAAGTCCCCAAAACAAGGCTAAAAATACACCTGTCTCCACAACACGGCGGTTTCGTTCAAAATGCGCATAACTATTCGTCATGATCCTCCTCTTTCAGTATGGGTATCCGGAAGTAATTCCGGTTACTGGTCCAGATGCCTTCGGAAAGGTCTTCCTCCCGAATTTGTTTCATCATATTCATGCGGGCATCCAGTTCATCAATATAATGGACAAGCAAAGCTTCATCGAAAGCCGGTTTTTTAGGAGCCTGGTATTCATATTCCCCCTGATGGGCCAAAATGATATGTTTCAATTTCAGGGCTGTCATTTCCGGAAATCCCTCAGTTTTCCGGATATAATCCTGGATCAGACTGTACCCCTGGACGGTATGTCCGATAAAATTCCCTTCATCGGTGTAAAAATTATCGGGAAAGCCGTTCAGTTCTTCAAGTTTGCCGATATCATGGAGGATAATACCGCTGATGAGAAGATCCCTGTTCACCGGATACACATCGGCGGCAGTTTCGGCAAGAGTCACCATGGTATACACATGTTCCAGGAAACCGCCTACATAGGCATGGTGGAGTTTCAGGCTGGCAGGATGGTTTTTTATCTTTTGTTCATGATCCTTGCATATAGCCATGGTCAGTTCTTTCAGCCAGGGATCCTCCATGACGGATATGGCATTTAAAACCGATTCCCACATCAGTTCCCGGTCCCTTTTTGTCGCCGGAAAAAAGTGTTCCCATGAAATGCCCATCTCCTCCAGATCCTGGGAGCTCAGGGGTTTAATGGAAGAAACAATCAGCTGGAGGGTTCCCAGGTACTCTTCGCACTGTCCACGGACCCCCACAGGAAGGCCGGTTTTCAGAATTTCGGCGAGTTCCTTTCCCTGCTCCCACACCTTGGCATTGATCCGTCCGGTCATATCCCCCAATACCAGATCCAGGTAGGGCTTGCCGTCCCGGGTCCGTCTCAGGGTTATTTCCCGTATCATCAGCACGGAAGCCACAGGACTGTTGGCCTTGAACGCTTCCACTTTCTTCAGCTCATTCCGTGTCATTCCAATCTCTCTTCGTTAGAACCATCAATATGTTTAGTAACACACCCCTTTGAAAAGTTAACGCAATTGTCTCAATAGCTTAATGATTATTTTTGTATCATTCAATAAATAAAGCTGGTAAAGTATTTTAGATTTTTCAAAGTTTTTTCTATATTTCGGCCTGTGATGTCCGGTAGACAGTAATGAAATTGCAAACCGTACAACCTGACAGGTTGAATAAAGTGGGAGATCTTGAGCCTTGAAATTACGAACATTCAAAAAAGGCATACATCCGGGGGAGTACAAGGAATTCAGTCATGACAAGAAAATTGAGCAAATGCCTCTTCCGGAGCAGGTGTATATTCCTTTACAGCAACACATCGGAGCCCCATGTGAACCGCTTGTCAAAAAGGGAGATACGGTAAAGACCGGGCAGGTTATCGGCCGGAGCAGTGCGTATGTTTCCGCCCCGGTCCATGCCAGTATCACCGGGATTGTAAAAGCCGTAGATAAATTTCCCCATCCCCTGGGCATGCGGGTGGAAATGGTTCATATTGAGCGAACGGGGGATGAAGACGACTGGGAATTGCTTTCCATACCGGAGAACTGGGAAAAAGCTCCACGTGTGGAACTGATCAAATTGATCAATGAAGCTGGGATTGTAGGGATGGGAGGCGCCGCCTTTCCTACCCATGTAAAACTTAATCCTCCCGCTGACAAAAAAATCGATTCATTTATCCTGAATGGTGTGGAATGTGAACCGTATCTGACATCAGACCACCGGCTGATGGTTGAATACACAGATCAGATACTGGCCGGCATGAACATCATCATGTCCCTTCTGAAGGTGGAGAACGGGTATATCGGCATCGAAAACAACAAACCCGATGCTATTGAGATGATGAGCAAACGTGTAAAGGATCTGGGTTACAGTTTTCAGGTTGTACCGCTGGAGGTTAAATATCCCCAGGGAGCAGAAAAAATGCTCATTGAATCGGTCCTGCACCGGAAAGTCCCGGCCGGCGGACTCCCCATGGACGTGGGTGTCGTAGTGAACAATGTGGCCACTGCCAAAGCCGTGGCAGATGCCGTATTAGAGGGAAAACCCCTGGTGGAACGGGTTACAACGGTAACGGGAGACGGGATTGTCCACCCAAAAAACCTGCTTACCCGCATTGGAGCACCTTTCAATGACCTGGTGGAATTTTGTGGGGGTGTAAAGGATGAAACCACCATGGTTTTCATGGGCGGCCCCATGATGGGACAGGCACAATACGATTTATCAGTCCCCGTGATCAAAGCGGCAGGAGGAATTGTCTGTAACACCTCGAAAATGATCACCATGGTAGAGCACTTCCCCTGCATCCGTTGTGGTGCCTGCGTGGATGCGTGTCCCATGTACCTGCTCCCCACCAAACTGGCAAAATTGACCGAACATAAGAAATATGAAGAGGCGGAAAAACTGGGGATTCAGAACTGCATTGAATGTGGATCCTGCGCCTTTTCATGTCCGGCTCACATTCCCCTTGTCCAATGGCTCCGCGTGGGAAAAATGCGCGTCTCCGAATTAAAACGTAAACAAAAAGCATCATAAACATGAGTGAACGGATGGAAAAAAACGAAAAAACAACATCTGATCAGTCTGCCGAAGTGTCGGAAAAGCCCAAAAAAGAAGCTCCGGCACCCAAGCCCAAAAAAGACCCGCGGGACCGTTTATACAAACCCAAGGGGCGGCCACTGACCATGGCATCTTCGCCCTATTCCCAGACAAAAGATAATGTCCCGAAAATCATGTGGTGTGTTAGCCTGGCCCTGACACCGGCAGTGATCGGCGCCGTGGTCTTTTTTGGATTGAAAGCTGTTTTTATGATCAGTACATCCATTTTAGCGGCCATGGTGACGGAACTGGTCATTACCCGTATCCGCAAACAACCGGATACACTGGATGATGGAAGCGCCTTTCTGACAGGTCTTTTACTGGCGTTAACCCTGCCTCCCACCTTCCCTGTTTCAGGTTGTGTGTTGGGCTCGATCTTTGCCATCGCCATCGGAAAACAGATTTTTGGCGGACTCGGATGCAATATTTTTAATCCGGCGCTGCTGGGGCGTGCCTTTTTACAGGCCAGTTTCCCTGTAAAAATGACAACATGGGTCTTACCCCGCTATGCAGACATGAACGCCTATACCGGTGCCGTATCCCCAGATGCCATTACAGGAGCAACGCCTTTGGGACTTCTGAAATATGAAAAGATCTTTACTCATCTCAAACCCCTGCTCATAGGCAATGTGGGGGGATCCCTGGGAGAAACTTCCGCCCTGGCTCTCCTGGCCGGTGGCATTTTTCTGCTGATACTCCGGCATGCCGACTGGCGGATTCCCGTGGGATTTCTGGGAAGTGTGGCCGTTTTCGGCGGCATTTTCTGGATGGTAGATCCCGCCACTTATCCCAGTCCCCTCTTCCATCTCCTTTCCGGCGGACTTTTGCTGGGTGCCTTTTTTATGGCTACGGACATGGTCACATCACCTATCACCATCAAAGGGACCTGGATTTACAGTGTCGGAGCCGGATTGATCCTGGTCATCATCCGCCTTTTCGGTGGCCTGCCGGAAGGTGTGATGTATTCCATCCTGCTCATGAACGGATTGACACCTCTCATTAACCGATTTACACGACCGAAATTTTTTGGGGAGGCTCGCGCATGAATACCTCAGTCAAAATGATACTCGTCCTGACCATCATCTCTACACTATCCGGCGGACTTCTTTCCTATTGGGATGCCTACACGTCAAAGAAAATTGACGAATACCGGCAACAGGAAATCCAACAGGCCGTAAAAGAGGTTTTGCCCCATACCGACGAAGAAAAAATCAGGGAAACTGGTGATTTTACCTTTTATGTTGGCTATAAAAACGGCGATATCACAGGTGTGGCCTTTGTCGCCGAAGGCGGTGGTTTTCAGGATATTATCTCACTCATGGTTGGGGTTACACCGGATTTCAGTACATTTACCGGTCTGACGGTTTTGAGCCAGAAGGAAACACCGGGACTGGGAACCAAAATCGCCTATGATCCCTCCCGGGAAGGATGCGAAACCTGGTTCATCGACCAGTTTCAGGGGAAAAAGACCGGCAATCTGACCTATGTAAAAAACCAGAAAGCAAATGGCGATTCGGAAATTGAAGCCATTACCGGAGCAACAATTTCTTCCAATGCAGTCATTACAATTTTAAATGAAAACGTTCCCACCGCCAAATCGGCGTTTGAATCCATCAATCAGTAGGTGAAGTATGGCAAAACAAGTATCACTGATAGAAGATTTTACCAAGGGTATCTGGAAAGAGAATCCCATTCTGATTGCCCTTTTGGGACTCTGTCCGACCCTTGCTGTCACCATATCCGTTGAGAACGGACTGGCCATGGGGCTGGCAGCCTCATTTGTCTTAATCTGCTCAAGCACCCTGATTTCCCTTCTCAGAAACATGATTCCCAAACAGGTCCGGATCGCCAGTTTTATCGTGATCATCGCGACCTTTGTCACCATTGCAGACCGCTACCTGGCAGCTTTTTATCCGGAAATCAGCAAAAATCTGGGACCCTTTATTCCCCTGATTATTGTGAATTGCATGATTCTGGGCCGTCAGGAGGCCTTTGCGTCGAAAAACGGAGTGGGACGATCCATCCTAGATGCCCTGGGTATGGGACTCGGATTTACCCTGGTGCTTTTGATACTCAGTGCCATCCGTGAGCTTCTGGGGTCAGGGACGATTCTGGGATACCAGATTATGTGGGATTCTTTCAGCCCGTGGATGGTAATGATCCTGCCGCCGGGGGCTTTCCTTACACTGGGACTCATGATCGGCGCTTCAAACTGGATCAATGACAGGAGGGCACGCTGATGGAACTACTGGTAATTTTTATCTCAGCCGCAATTGTCAATAATTTTGTCCTCAGCCAGTTTCTGGGAATCTGTCCCTTTGTGGGCGTCTCAAAACGGGTGGATTCAGCGGTCAGCATGGGGATGGCGGTCACATTCGTCATGACCATTACAGCTGTGGTCACCTGGCTGATATATCACCTTTTACTGGTCCCCTACAATCTTGAGATTCTCCAGTATGTCTCTTTCATCCTGGTGATCGCTTCCCTGGTCCAACTGGTGGAAATGTTTATCCGGAAGGTTAGCAAGCCCCTTTATGATGCCCTGGGCATTTTTCTCCCCCTGATCACCACCAATTGTGCCATATTGGGACTCGCACTCATTGCAGTTCTCAGGGAATACAGCTTTATGGAAAGTCTTATATATGGAATTGGCGCCGGTGCAGGCTTTACCCTGGCGCTGGTAATTATGGCAGGAATCCGTGAAGAACTGGAACTGGCGGATGTCCCCCGACATTTTCAGGGAGCCGGCATCACCATGATCATTGCCGGAAGTCTTGCCCTGGCCTTTATGGGATTTGCAGGATTAATATAGGAACGTCAACCCGGTGCGGTCGTTCAAGGGAAAAAGTGAGGACATGACATGAACATCACAAGCATCATAACCACCATTGCCGTCATGCTGGCAGTGGGACTCATATATTCCCTTGGCATGGTCATCATGAACAAAACCTTTTATCGTAAGAAAGGGGATTATCCCGGTGCAGACTGTCTTTCATCAGGCAGTGGCTGCAGTTCCTGCGGTATCACGGGGTGTTCGATCAATCCCGCCCGGACTGAAAAGACAGAGGAATAAATATGGATTTAAGTGCCATTCTGATTTCGATGGGTGGTATGGGTGGAATCGGCCTGGTGTTTGCCACGGGACTTGCCATTGCCAATAAGAAGCTCCATGTGGAAGAAGATCCCCGGATTGAAAAGGTCAATGATGCCCTTCCCGGAGCCAATTGCGGTGGATGCGGATTTGCGGGATGTATGAATTTCGCCGAGAATGTGGTCAAAGGTAACGCACCCATTAACGGGTGTCCCGTAGGCGGTGTGGAAACGGCCAACAAGATCGCTGAAATTCTGGGTGTGGAAGTGGAAGCGGGAGAGCCCCTGAAAGCCCGGGTCCTCTGTCAGGGCGGCCTGAATGAAATGGCCGTTAAAGGCGAGTATATGGGACTTGAGTCCTGTGTGGCAGCGCATATCAGCGGTGGTGCCATGAAACTCTGTGAATGGGGCTGTCTGGGATTTGGCGATTGTGTGGATGCCTGCCCCTTCGATGCCATGTATATGAGTGAAAACCGCCTTCCGGTGGTTATTGAAGATAAATGTGTGGGATGTGGCAAATGTGCGGAAGCCTGTCCGCGAAATATTATCGAACTCCATCCTGTCAGTCACCGGGTCTTTGTGAAATGCAAAAATCAGGATGCTGGAAAATATTCCCGGCTGGTCTGTACACGGGCCTGTATCGGGTGCGGCATTTGTGTCCGGGAAGCAGGTGATGACAAGATGTACCTGGAAAATGGCCTGGCTCATTTCAACTATGATACATGGGGTGACCGCAACGAACTTCCCACACAGAAATGCCCGAACCATGTTTTGGTGAGCCTGGATGAAGAAGGGACCGATGCCTGATGTCCATGACGGCTCAAAGCAACGGAAAGGTGGAAACACTCGAAGGTAATTATGCCATCGTGCTGATGCAACCTCAGCGCGCTCCTTCCCGGTACTCCCTCCCCCTCTTCCCTGTCCTGCCCCTGAAATCCCGCAATGAACCGGTCCGGATTCCGGTCCTGAATAACCTGGACGCGAAACCCGGCGATTTGGTGGAACTCACTGAAACTTCCTCCTTCATGATCCAGTTATCTGCCATACAATATGGTATTCCCGGACTGGGTTTTATTGCCGGACTTATAATCGGTTATATTTTCCATCCCCAATCCCTTGCCATCCCCCTGGAACTGTATCAATTTTTCCTGGGTCTGGGTGGACTCGTTTTAGGCGGTTATATCGGTTTTAAATGGGCTAAAGCCCTGGCATCCAAACCGGAAAAATTTTTCCGCATGGAAAGGGTTTTGTAGTTTCTATATATTTTTTTCTGATTTTATTTGCAGTTAATTTTATATCATATAGACGTTTAGACAGTAGTTGGCAGTCGGCAGTTGACAGTCGAAAGTCGAAAGTCGAAAAGTCGATTGACTAGATTGGTTTGATTGATTTGATTGACACACCAGGAGCGAAGCGACGCTAACTTCCAACTTCCAACTTCCAGATGTTGATTGCCTGCCCCGTGAAATGGGGCGGGGCAGTGACACGTAACGTGTGACGAGTAACAAGTGGTTTTTGTGGGATAATTTTTATTTTATGTAATATTTATTAGTATAACTTAGTTAATTGTATAAAATAGTTTGGAATAATCACTTGAAATCAAAAACAGGACTATCGGCCTGATCCAATATCTTTCCCGTCAACAAAAGCCTGTCCCCTAAACCCACTCGTCACGCGTTACTTGTTACGTGTCACTTTTTTAGTCGGAAGTGGACAGTCGGTTGACCGACCTGTGAGATTTTACTGATTTTAAGATGAGATTATAAGAGAGATGGGATATATGATTTCGCTTAGGTAACGCCCCCCACCCCGGGGGTAAGATACATTGAATGAGTGGAGAGTGGAGAGTGGAGAGTTGTAGAGGCAGGACGTGTCCTGCCTCTGAGTTGGAGTGTTGAGTTTTGAGTGATGCCTCCCGCAGAGATGCAGAGGGATTGGTTTGATTGATTTGATTGAAACACCAGGAGCGATGCCAGCTTCAGACAGGCCACGGCCTGTCGCTATTTATAACTTCTTAAATATAATTAATAGGAGTGGGGGTTTTAGCTGCTTTTAACCGGGATTATAAGAGAGATGGAATATATGATTTCGCTTAGGTAACGCCCCCCACCCCGGGGGTAAGATACAGCGAAGTGCGACACAATGCAATATAATATTGTTAATCATATATGTGTTGTTTCGAATTATTTAATGGATTAAATACAGTCTTCATTTAGACTTTGTGGCAGTTGTATCAAGATATCAGCTTATGAAAGATAATGGATTTGAACGCTGCACAGCAGCGTTTGAACACCGAACGAAGTGAGGTGCTTGAACACCACGAAGTGGTGATTGAAAGCCGCGTAGCGGGGCCAATTTCAACCAATTCAGCATTCAGAATTCAGCATTCATTTTTCCCGCGGCCTGTTTTCCAGCCGTTCCAAGATTGCAGAAAAGCTGATCCCGCAAAAGACGACGGTTATGGGTATAAGGGTCCTCAGATGTGAGATATCGCCTGAGAGTTTGTTTTAAATCATCAAAAGAATCCACACGGTAACCCGCCTTATCCAGCATGGCATCCAGGGAATGAGGTTTACGTTCTGCACTGCCTGTCCGGAAGGTGATGATCCGTTTGTCCAACGCTATAAATTCCCCGATGATGGAACTGGTATCGCTGATGGTACAATCGGCAAGCATCATGAGGGGCAAAAGGTCATCAGTGCCTGCCAGGAAAACATCCGGTGTATTTTTGATGGTAAGATACACATTCCGCGAAACCCAGGGATGGAGTGTGACACACACCGTATAGTCAGCCGTGAGTTCCTTCAGCCGCCGATACCAGCGTTTCACAGCAGACATTCCCGATTTTTCCCAGGTGGCGCTGAATAGAACAATGGGCTTTTTACTGTCATTCAATTTTTCTTTACGGAAGCTCTGAAGCTTTTCTTCCGTCCAGCTTCCGTCAAAAGCCGGATCCAGTTTGGGATAGCCTGCAGGCACGACGTTGTCAAGTCCCATCTTCCGGGCTTCTGTTGCTTCTGCCGGAGATGTGAGGAAATAAAGGGTAAAGGGCCGGTAGTTCCGGACTGACGTAAAGGTCTTGAAATGATAGGGACCATGGCGGAAACCGTATTTTCGAATCGCCGGAACGGGAAATTTCCATGTACTGTGACGGGCCATGAGAACCACCTCGGGAAAAACCGGCATCCGTAAAACCCCAATTCCCTTTCGATGCAAATAAGCGGCCGTCCGCCTGTTTTTTGCCACATACACACAGGGCTTTTTTAGATGACAGACAACCGGTTCAAGGATGGTGTAATCCTGCGGCTCCGCGCAATAGATCACACAGGGAATCAGCCGGTTTCGGTACCGGATCCAGTGCCAGAAAATACGGTATGGCAGGGTATATAGATAGGATGACAATGGCATTATGACTCAATTCCTCGTGTCAGATACCGGTCCAGTGCCTCTGTGATTTCCTGCTCCACAGTCTGTTTATCCTCCCGGAAAGTCCAGGTACTACCTTCCCGTATATAATACCCCCGGGATTTGGTGATGGCACTGACGCCAAAATGAGATGCCTGATATTCTATCAGGTAACAGCTTTCTCCATCCTGGATTATATCCATGGAAAGAAAAGGTGTGTTGAACCTTTGAGCTGTTTTGGAGGCAAATTCCAGCAGGGCATCATCCGGTGTAAAATCAAAATCAAATTTCTTTGTCCCACTGGCCCTGAAATCCCCTTTGCGGGTATGGCGGCGGGTCACAAAAAACTTTCCTTCCAGCGCCAGAACCCGGGTATCATAGGTTAATCCCGGAATAAATTCCTGCAGGATGAAATTCTGATGCCGGGTGATATATTCCTTATACTGAAGATAATCCACATAATCATCATGATGGGGATAATCCGGATAGGTCCGTTTTCTGAAATGGCGCCGGCGGAATAAATCCACCCGGGTCCAAAATCCCACATGGGTGAGTTTTTGCACCTGTCTTTCCAGACTTTTTTGATCGGGAATCAGAAATACACCCTTCCCGTTTGATCCTGACACCGTTTTTAAAACGACCGGGTAGGAAATATCGTACGCATCTATATCCTGCAAACCTGAAAAATACCAGGCTTTTAGGCCGGTCATGCCCAGCTCACGTTTGTAGAGTTCCTGGTAACCCTTGTTTTCATGGCACAACAGCAAATCCAAAGAAGGAATTATCTTATTGGTTTTACTCAGGTTAAAAATGACATCCCGGATATACTGACGGACATTCTCTTTTTGACTAAAGGTATAGAGAATGGTTTTCCCTGAGAGAAGAATATTCCGGTTATATAATTCCTGAAATGTGTAACGTTGCACCGGATAGCCCAGGGACGAAAGGTGTTTTTCCAGCACCGAAGCGTCCATACTGACCCATGCTTTTCGTGTTTGGCCATAAAAACCCTGATCCCCTGTCAGAAGGACCAGCTCAGGTTTTGGATTCATGCGTAAACCTTTCAAAAATCAGTTGGGCAATTTCAAGGGGATATTGTTCCATCATGCATTTGAAATGCCGGAGGGGACACTGATCATGGCCGTGTTTTCCACAGGGACGACATGGCAGATCCCGTTCCAGTATTTTATCGTGCTCCCGGTAAGGGTAACAGCCAAAAGCTTTCACCGTTGGTCCAAAAAAGGCATACACCGGTGTATTGACCGCATTCCCCATGTGCAGGGGAGCACTGTCGTTACAGACCAACAGGTCCAGTTTGTGAATCAGCGCCGCAGATTCCAGAAGGTTCAGCTCACCGGCGGCATTCCAGGCTTCCAATCCTGCATTGTGGATGATGGTCGCGCAAAGTTCCCGTTCAGACGGACTTCCGATAAACACAATGTCATATCCCTTATCTTTCAAAAGGATGAACAATTCCGTCCAGTAAGACGCAGGCCATTTCTTGGTTTCACGGACCGATCCCGGGGCAAATCCAATTAAAATTTTCCGATTTTTATTGATTTTACCTACAAGATCATCTGCCTTTTGTTTGTCTTTCATTCCCAGATACAGGTGAGTCTCATCGGAATAGGTCTTATCAGTAAAAGGTTCTATCATGGCCATGTACCGTTGCCGGATATGAAGTCCTTTGGGAGGATAGATTTTCACGTTGATGAATTTTTGCCTGTAAAACCCCACCCGGATTTTTATCCGGCACAGAAGCATGAGAAGCGAAGATGTAAGGCTGCTTTGAATGGAAAATGCCACATCATATTTATTGGGACGGAGTTCACGGACCCTGTCCATAAAGGATTCATATTTACTCTGATGCCCGGATTTATCCAGGGTATAGATCCGCCGAATCCTCGGATGTTTTGAAAAGAGAATTGCCGATTCAGGCCGGGTGAGAATATCTACTTCGGCATCCGGCCACTGGTCACACACCGCCTGTATCAAAGGGGTGGACATGATCACATCCCCAATAAAGGCGGTCTGAATGATCAAAATATGTTCCGGTTCAATATTTTTTAAGGATTTCTTCATATAAGCCGATATGTTTTTCCACGGTTAACCCAATATCAAAGTTCCGGACAAGATCCAGACTCTTTTTCCCAAATTCCTTTCTTTTTTCATCATCCCGAAGGAGAGACAGAATGGCAAGTGAGAGGGCTTCGGGATTTTGCCGGGGGACAATCAGTCCGTTTTCTCCATGATGTATTACTTCCGGGATTCCACCTGCATCGGTGCCAATCACGGCCAATCCGGCAGCCTCTGCATCCAGGATCGAGGTTCCCAGTCCCTCCTTTTTCGATGCCAGGACAAAAAGATCGCTGTTTTTCAGGAACCAACCCACATCCCGCCTGAATCCGGTAAATACCAGGTGATCCTGTAATCCTTTATGACCGGCGAGTGCCTTGATAGACGCCAACTGTTTTCCATCCCCTACTGCCATGAAATGTACTTTGGGATATGCCTGTATCACCCGCCTTGCCGCTTCAAGAAAGGTGGGATAATCTTTTTCACTGGTCATGGCCGCCACAGTGCAAACAATCTTGTGATCTGTAGGAATATGCCATTCCTCGCGGAAAGCCGGACTTTGTTTCAGGGTATCAGATGTGTGAATATCAATACCTGAGGGAATGACTCTCAGTGTGTTTTCAGAAATTCCCTGATGCAGCATGACACGTTGGATCTCATGACTGACACAGATAATCCCGTCCAGGAGGGATGTTCGGTATTTCCACTGGGCCCATGAATGGCTTTTCAGGGGAAAATCAACACGCCGGGAAGCGATGACGGCTGCCTGTTTTTTTACCCGCAATTTGGCCATGAGGGCTAGGGTCATGGCATGGGCATTGTGGGCATGAAGGATACACCGTCCGGATCTTTTGACAGTCCGTGCCAGTCGCAGGGCAGACACAATATCTGCTTCACAACACAGGGGAAGGGTTTGAACAGGATACCGGCGTTCCCGGCACCACAAAGCCATGGCCGAATGTTCCGGACAAACCATCAGGGAATCGATTTTCCTGTGAAGGAGTCCTTCATGGAGATATGCGGCCTGCTGCTGCCCCCCTCGCCAGCTTTTTGCCGTGTCGATGTGAATGATCCGTCCCGTCATACCTTTCTACCCCGGCTGAGCCGGCTGATTTTCACGTATTTCAGAAACACACCAAAAGCTGAAACCCATGCCAGGATCAATCCCTCCCGGCCATCCAGAAATCCGGCCTGTAAAAAATACATCTTCAGAAATTTCACATCGGCTTTCAGAAAAGCACAAAAAAGATTGGACCGTTTCCCATGACGGACAGCCAATTGAGCCGCCAGATCAGTATAATGGGCAATTTTTCGTAAATGGGTGTTGATATCAGGGTAGGTATAGTGATAGAGCGGGGAACGGATCCTTCCGATACGGCCTGAGGGGATCTGTACCGATTCATGGACCGGTTTGTCATTAAAATGTCCCCTTTCTTTGTGGAAAAGGCGAAGAGTTTCGTCACGATTCCAGCCGCTATGGCGAATCTGTCGGCCCAGATAGTAGGATAAGCGGCGAATCCTGTATCCGTCGAAATCCGGATTTTCCAGAACCTTAAGAATATCTTCTTTCAGCTTCGGACTCACTTCTTCATCGGCATCAACCACCAGGACCCAGTCGTGACAGGTTTTGGACACGGCATATTGTTTGGCCGGACCAAATCCGGGCCACTTCCCTTCAAAAATCCGGCATCCAAAATCACGGCAAATTTCCAGTGTCTGATCCGTACTGCCGCTGTCAAACACCACAATATCCTCAATCCAGCGAATCGATTCCAGGCATCGCCGGATATTGTTTTCCTCATTCTTGACGATGAGGGCGGCTGAAAGGGCGAATGGTGTTTTGTCAGACATCCCGTAAGAGAATATAATTTTTAAATTGTCCCACCGGCCGGTTTAACATTCGTTCTACCATGGTAGTCAAACGGTACCGGAGGGTTTCATGTTTATGTTTTTTTCGTAAAGGATTGGGGGTTCCCGAATACTGGAGTTTTTCTTTCCAGTCCATGGAACGGATCCTCTTTTCCATGACTTTGGGATGACTTCCTTTAAAACGTCCCAGGCGTTGCAGTGGACCATAATCAAATTCTTGCGGAGCCTTGTCGTAAAAATCCTTCGCCCGGCCCAATCCCCAATGGAGTCCGGATAAAGCCCGGCTTTTTGATTGCATCAGGTGAGGCGGGCGGACCCATCCATAATGGTAAATCCAGGCATCCACTGCGGCCACTTTGAGTTTGCGGGTTCCTTCCTGCTGGCGGGGATTATCATAATACTCAAAAGCACGAAAAGACTGGGCACTTTCATAAGAGTGGATATCAGGACGGTTACGGATGATGCGGATTTCATGGGGATACCAGCCGTGACTGATATGGTAATGATCATAATCCCCCCAGAAATGACGGTATTTAAATAAAAGTCCCTCTACCTCCGGATGATCGAGGAGTGCTTCGCAGCGGGCTTTGATAGCCGGCAAATCTTTTTCATGCAAGACCTCATCGGCCTGAAGATACAAAAGCCAGTCCCCCGAACATTGCTCTTTGGCGATATCGGTTTGAATGGCATTGATGATCCCTTTTTTAAAATATTTTTCCTCCCATTGGGTATCGAGGATTTTGATTTTGGGATCCCCGATGGCTTCAATAGCTTCCCGTGTCCCGTCATCGGATTTTCCCACGGCCACGACAAATTCATCCACCAAAGGCAGAGCAGATTGGATGGATTCCACAATGGGATAATAGAGACTGATGCCATTCCGAACGAAGGAGAAACCGCTTATTTTCATCATCTTTCCTTATGTGTGACAGTAATTTAGAGAATATTCTCATGTATATTAAGGATAAATAATCAGATGCAGAGTCTATTAAGACAGGCCGGATATTTTGAAGCATGTCTTAAAAGAACCAGGGCAACTTTAGTGAATGAACAATTGTTCACGATGTAATTTTTCCAAGGACGACGGCTTTTTGTGCACCGGTTACAGAGGGGATATTCCCCGGGATCCGACGAATACAGGCAAGAGCCAGGATTGCAAAACCGAGGGCTTCTTTGGAATCGGGATCCACACCGGCATCTTCGACAGATCGGACCTGGATTCCCGGCAGTTTTTCTTTCAGACGGTTCATGATTACGGGATGCCGGCTACCACCTCCCCCGGCCAGGAGTTCGGTGATTTTGTATAAATCCCGGTATTTCAGTACGCTTTCGGCAATGGTATCGGCCGTCAGGGCTGCCAGGGTTGCTAGCCGGGAGGATCCATCCAGCTGTTCCAGTTCCTGACGGTGTTCATGCAACCACTCCATCCCGAATTCATCCCGCCCGGTGGATTTTGGGGGTTTTTTCAGGATAAAAGGGTGTTTTTTCCATGCATCCAGTATAGCCTGGTGGATCGTACCTTCCCGCGCCTTTTCACCATCGATATCATAAGGGCCTTCATATAATTGATGATATTGCTCATCCAAAAGTCCCATACCGGGCCCCGTATCAAATCCCAGGACCGGCATATGGGAATCGGACGGGGGAATGAGGCTGATATTGGCAACTCCCCCGATATTCAACAGGCAACGACCTGTATCTGCTTTCTGAAAAAGCCACAGATCCACTGCCGGGATCAAAGGTGCCCCCGTCCCCCCTGCCGCAATATCCGCCGCCCTGAAATCGGAAATCACAGGGACATTCAGGGTTTGGGCCAAAAAGGAGGGTTCACCAATCTGAAGGGTAGAATGACCGCTGATGTGATGCAGGGTCTGTCCGTGAGTCCCGATTAAATCCACAGAAGGAATCTTGTGCCGTTTCAGACTTTCCGCCACTTCATGGGCATAAAAACGGCCCAGATCATAATGGAGGGCACACATTTCGGGAACACGTCCTGCTAAACTTTCCCGGATCCTCTGTTTTAATTCGGAAGGAAAAGGAACCGAGTCGCTGAATATTACCTCATGCCGGAGTCCCTTCCGGGTCAGATCAATATCCGCCACACAAATATCCAACCCGTCCATGGATGTCCCCGTCATCAGGCCGGCCGTCCGGATCATCCCTTTTTTCTGCATGAGTGTCTGTAAGTCCATGATTATCCTTTTGTTGAGGTGGGAATTTATCAAAGAAAATGATCAGGGAAAAGAGGGGATACGGTTTTATGAACCTTCGGTAACAGACACGGAAGAGATCCATCTGAAAAAATTGAAAGAATCACCATCCGGCGAAAAAGTTTTTGTAAATTTCAGCTTGACCAAAAATCAGGGGGTGTCATGGACATGGATAAAATCCGCATCACGGGCGCACGGGAACACAATCTTAAAAATATATCAGTCTCTATACCCCGGAATAAGCTGGTGGTGGTCACAGGATTGTCAGGAAGCGGCAAGTCATCACTGGCTTTTGACACACTGTATGCCGAGGGACAGCGCCGGTATGTGGAGTCCCTGTCCTCCTATGCCCGCCAGTTTTTGGGACTGATGGAAAAGCCGGATGTGGATTATATAGAGGGATTATCTCCGGCCATTTCCATTGAGCAGAAAACAACCCACCGGAATCCCCGTTCCACTGTGGGAACGGTGACTGAAATTCATGATTATTTGCGGCTCCTTTTTGCCCGGATCGGCAAACCTCACTGTTATATCTGTGGAACCCCTGTCACCAAGATGACTGTCCAGCAGATCGTAGACTCGGTGATGGAAATGGATGAGGGCACAAAGATTCAAATTCTTTCACCTCTGGTTCGGGAACGGAAGGGTGAATTCCGGGATCTTTTTCGTGAAATGCGCCGTGAAGGGTTTATCCGTGCCCGGATTGACGGAAATGTGACACCCCTTACCCAGGATCTCAGCTTGCCCAAAAACAACAAACACACTATTGAACTGGTGGTAGACCGGCTGGTGATTCAGGATAGCATCTCCGCCCGTTTAACAGACAGCATTGAACTGGCGCTGAAAATGGGTAAAGGCAATGTATTGATTGAAGAAAATGACGGGACGGAACACCGTTTCAGTGAACATTATGCCTGTCCACACCATCCGGAAGTGAGCTACGAAGAACTGACCCCCCGCATGTTTTCATTTAATAACCCCATTGGTGCCTGTCCGGCCTGTTCCGGTTTGGGTACCATGATGGAAATCTCCCCCGATTTGCTGGTCCCTGATAAAAAAATAAGCCTGATCGGTGGTGCCATCGTCCCCCTGGGAGAACAGCCCCGGGGGAATTATTATTCCAGCATTTTAAAAGGGCTTACACAGGAATACAATTTTAAATTCACCACACCCTGGTACAAATTATCACCGGAGGTCCAGAAGGTTTTGCTGTATGGAACAGGTGATGAAAAAATCACCATATCCTATGAAAGCGACCGGTGGTCCGGTGAATATAAAGGAGCCTGGGAAGGGGTTGTAAACAATCTGAAACGCCGGTATCACCAGACCCAGAGTCCGGGCATCCGGGCCTGGATTGAAAAATTCATGAGCGTGGAACCCTGTCGGGTCTGTGGCGGCAGCCGCCTGAAACGTTCCAGTCTGAGTGTGTACATTAACGGAAAAAATATTGACGATATCTCCCAAATGTCCATCCGTCACGGACTTGATTTCTTTAAAAAGCTTTCTCTGAATACCACAGAGCAGCAAATTGCGGGACAGATACTCAATGAGATTTATCAAAGATATGGATTTTTGGTCAATGTGGGACTGGGTTATCTCACCTTGAGCCGGAGTGCCGGGACTTTATCGGGAGGTGAAGCGCAACGGATTCGTCTGGCCACGCAAATCGGATCCCAATTGACCGGTGTACTTTACATTTTGGATGAACCCAGCATTGGTTTGCATCAGAAAGACAACGGCAGACTTTTGGAAACCCTGAAGAAACTACGGGATCTGGGGAATTCCATTGTCGTCATTGAACATGACCAGGAAACCATGGAAGCGGCAGACTGGATTGTGGATGTGGGACCAGGAGCCGGCGTGCATGGCGGCGAGATCGTCGCCAACGGGTCCCTGGAGGATATCAAAAACTGTCCCAAAAGTCTGACGGGCATGTATTTAAGCGGAGAAAAACGCATCCCCGTTCCGGAGAAAAGAAACAAGGGAAATGGGAAGATGCTCACGCTGCATGGAGCCAGAGGAAATAATCTGCAATCCATCACCGTAACCTTTCCCCTGGGTCGAATGATTTGCGTCACAGGTGTCAGCGGGTCAGGAAAAAGCACCCTGGTCAATGAGACCCTTGTCCCCATATTAAGCCGGAATCTTATGCATGCCAAAGCTACAGCCCTTCCTTATGAATCCATCACCGGTGTAGAATATCTGGATAAGATCATCAACATCAACCAATCTCCCATCGGCCGGACTCCCCGCTCCAATCCGGCGACCTATACCGGTGTTTTTACCCACATCCGGCAGCTCTTTGCCTCCCTTCCCGATGCCAAACTCCGGGGTTATTCTCCCGGGCGCTTCAGTTTTAATGTCAAAGGCGGCCGTTGTGAATCCTGCAGCGGAGACGGCATCAAAAAAATTGAAATGCACTTTCTGCCCGATGTCTATGTCCGATGTGAAGAATGCAAGGGCAAACGGTATAACCGGGAAACCCTCCAGATTAAATATCGGGGTAAAACCATCGCCGATGTTTTGGACATGACGGTGGAGGAAGCCCTGGAATTTTTCAAAAACCACCCCGCCATCAAGCGTAAACTAAAAACCCTTTCGGATGTGGGGTTGGGATATATACACCTGGGTCAGCAGGCCACCACCCTTTCCGGAGGAGAAGCCCAGAGAATCAAGCTGTCTACTGAATTAAGCCGCATCGGTACCGGGCGAACCCTCTACGTTTTGGATGAGCCCACCACGGGACTCCATTTTGCCGATGTGGAAATGCTGCTGAAGGTGCTCCATAAACTGGTCAAAAAAGGAAATACAGTCCTGATAATCGAACACAATCTGGATGTGATTAAAACAGCCGATTATATTATTGATCTGGGGCCGGATGGCGGAGATCATGGCGGACAGGTCGTGGTGACCGGTGAACCGGAAGAGGTCATCAAACATCCCGATTCCTATACCGCAACATATTTACAAAGAGTGGTGAATAACCCGTAGAGACAGGGCGTGCCCTGTCTCTACGGGGTTGGGTTTTTAACCAAAAATAACATTTGTCAGAACCACCGCGGATATGATACCGGCCAGATCAGCGGTGAGGGCAGCAGGAACGGCATGACGGGAATTGGTGACAGATACGGAACCGAAATAAACCGCCAGCACGTAAAATGTTGTTTCCGTTGAGCCCATCATAATAGAAGCCATCCGGCCGATGGTGGAATCGGGACCATGGGTTTTCACCAGTTCGGATAAAATGCCCAGGGCTCCGCTGCCGGAAAGGGGCCGCATAAATGCCAGGGGCAATACGTCACCGGGCATTCCAATTAAACTGGTGAGTGGACTCATAATCCAGGACAGAACCTGCATGGCTCCGGACGTCCGGAAAATGCTGATGGCAGCAAAAATAGCCACCAGATAAGGGATAATCCGTAAAGCTACATCAAAGCCTTCTTTGGCACCCACCGTAAACACTTCATAAACTTTTAACCCTTTCCGGTACCCATACAGGGGAATCAGGACAATAATCAACGGAATCGCCAGGGCTGATATCACATTTAAGATTGTTTCAAACATGGATCATACTCCTTATGCATTTTCCTGTGAAGGGTTCTGTTGATTTTCCGGAAGCGAGGACTCTTCCCCTGTGTCGGGATAGCGAAAACGGGGAAGTTTTTCCAGTATTTTGGTCATGATGATGGCTACTGTTGTGGAAATACCCGTCGCCAGAATCACCGGTGCGATAATTTCCGAGGCGTTCGTGGAATTGGCGGCAGCACGAATCCCTATGATGGTGGCGGGGATCAGGGTGACACTCGACGTACTCATGGCCATGAGCATGCACATGGCATTGGATGCCGTATCCTTTACCTTATTCAACGTTTGCAACTCCTGCATGGCCTTGAGTCCCAAAGGGGTGGCTGAATTTCCCAGTCCAAGGACACTGGCGGCGATAGCCATCACGATGGAGCCCATGGCGGGATGATCCGGGGGGACTTCCGGGAACAGCCGGATCATTACCGGTTTCACCGCTTTGGCAACAATATTGATTAAACCGGATTTTTCCGCAATTTTCATGAGTCCGAGCCATAAGGACATGATCCCGACCAGGCCGATTGCCAGGGTGACGGCGAATTTCACAGAATCAAATACACCGGAGGTCAGGTTGACTAGTGGTTCCATAGTCGGACTCCATAATATGGATCCATCGACAAAATCCAATAAACAATCGGCTGAAGCGATCGTCACACCTATAAGTATCATGGCAAGCCAAATGACATTTATCAAGGTCAACCTCCTTCTGAAAACAGTTTAAGATGATTGCAAACCGGCGTAATATAAAAATAAATGCTCCGATTATCTGCCATTATTCTGCCAAAATCCAGATCGATATCCTCTATGTTCCCGAAAAAATGTAGTGTTTTTGTAGTAGTGACATCCCGTCAATTTTTTTTTAAAATCATAACAGTTGAACGATACAAGGTCTTATGAAACAATACCCAACCCAAAAAAACTCGCATGCTTATCTCCTTTTGAATGGCGCCATGTTTTTTCCTTTTAGTTAATCATTTTAGTCAAAGGAAGTTTTCCTTTCCAGATGGAAGCCCCGGCAACGGGGCTTTCTTCATATCAGGAAAAAAATTTCATGCGGTTTTATAAGTCTTTCATGTATAATGTTCTGACAAATTGAATATTATTTTGGATTCGTGATTCTTTCAGGAATTATTTCTTCGGCCTGTGGCATCCCGGTGAGGCAAACCCCATTCGCTGACTTTTTCCGCTTCCTGACGTGTTAAGACAGGTCCTTCCTTACATAAGCGGATTCCGGAGCCATCCACCACACATTGTCCGCAAATACCAATGCCGCATTTCATGTAGCGTTCAAAACTGATTTCGTAATCGAGTCCTGCCTGAGCTGCAAGGTCCATCACCTTCACCAGCATGGCTTCAGGACCGGAAGAGTAGACAAAAGAGAGACGGCTTTCACGGATTTTATCCTGCATGTAGTCTGCCACCAGTCCTTTATATCCCAAAGAGCCGTCATCGGTGACAAAGGTCGTGGGCGCCCATTCGGAAAAATCATTTTGAAAGGGAATATCCTGTCCGCAGCGGCCGCCCAACAGGACCTCAAAATGAAAACCCCGCTGGCGGAGTTGCCGGGCCAGGTACCGGAGGGGAACAACCCCCATCCCACCGCCTACCAACAGGGCGTGTTGGTGATGACTGAATCCCCGGCCGAAAGGTCCCCGGAGTCCCAGCAAATCCCCCCGGCGGACATCCATCATCTTCCGGGTAAAAGGGCCTACTGCCTTGACGGTAATTTCCATGATCCCCTGATATACATCGGACACAGAAAAGGGTTTTTCATCCACACCCGGGAGCCACACATTGAAAAAACGGCCAGGTTGAATGTCCGGTACCGGTTGCCTGAAATAAAAACTTTTCATGACCGGGGAATGACTTTTAACATTCAACACCGGATATGTTCTCATCAGATCACTCATGCACAACCCCCCGGAATTCTTTTAAATTTTTAATATCCCTTTCTTTCATCCAGGACCGCAAATCCCGGTTGATGCGGGTGAAAAGTTCAATATCCCCATAATATACGCCTGAACCGATACTGACCATACGTGCACCGGCCATGATCATCTGCAAAGCTTCATCCGCCGTTCGTACCCCACCTGTTCCGATCACGGGCAACCGTGTGTTTCCGCAGATTTCGTATACGGCTTTCAAGGCCAGGGGAAAAATCGCCGGACCCGATACACCGCCTACTGTATTGGCCAGAACCGGCTTCATGACACCGGTATCAATCAACATACCGGGACCCACGGTGTTGATGGCCGTAATCGCATCGGCTCCGTTTTCTTCACAGATTTTCGCCATGCGGATCAACGAGGGACAATGAATGGTGAGTTTGATACTGACAGGAATGCTACCTGCCGCTTTTTTCACAATCCGGGTGATATGTTCCACGTCCATTTCATTGGCCCCAAAGGGAGTACCGAATTCCGAAGAAACGTTGGGGCAAGAGACATTCACTTCAATCAGGTTTGGTTCAAATTCCACTGCACGCCGGGTCACCTCGCCGAATTCTTCATGGGTTCTGCCAAAGACTGAGGCAAAAATGCCGGATGATGATCCTGCCTGTTCCCGGAGTTTCCTGATTTCCTTTACCATCTCGTCCACCCCGGGGTTTGAAAGTCCCACCGCATTGATCAGGCCGCCATCAAAAGGCAAAATGGCCGGACACGGATGACCTTTTCGGGGTTCCAGTCCAAAGGATTTGGTAGTCACTGCTCCGGCACCGGCATCCAGGACCCGTTTCATGGAATCAGCCGTGAGTCCCAGAACTCCCGAAGCCAACACCAGGGGCGAAGGATATGTTTTGCCCAGAAATGATGTTTTCAACAGTTTATCCATTTTTCGTCTCATACAATGGGAGATAATTCGTGAATGGAAAACTCCCGTTCACAATAGACACACGTCACCAGATTTTTTTTGGGATCCGTCAGGATAAAGCGGGTTTTCAGTCCCGGCTCATTCTGGGTAATACACCCTGGATTCAAACACCTGAGGAGATTCACCATCTCGTGAGGCGGCTGGACGGACACTTTTTCCACCACCTCAAAATCCCGGATTCGCTTGATGGTTACACCGGGAGATACCAGGGATATATGCTGGATTGTCCGTTCACACAAATCATCCTTTTGAATTTTCAGCATATCCTTGGCTCCCAGTTTGTTGCTCTGGTAATTCATTCCAAAGGTAATGGGGACATTTTTTAAAGCCGGATCCCTTTCCAGAATTTCCAGGATATGCACACCATCACCGGCAGGAATGTGATCAATCACAATGCCACTCCGGATTTTGGGAATCATCTGAATTTTTTTATCGCTCATATCGTCACCTCAAAGACATTTAAAAGAATGGCTTGCCGCATGATGAGTCCGTTTTTGGCCTGGCGGAAATATTCTGCATGGGGCGTATCATCCACATCCGGTGCAATTTCATTGACCCGGGGCAAGGGATGAAGAACCTTCAGTTGTTCAGGTGCCTTTTTCAGCATTCCGGCATTCAGGCAAAAGGCATCCTTTACTTTTTCATATTCAATCTGGTCCGGAAACCGTTCCCGCTGGATCCGGGTCATGTAGATGATATCCGCATAGGGGATGGCATCCTCCAGATCCTTCGTTTCCACAAAGGTCACAGGGAAACCTGTTTCCACCCGTTTCAGATATTCGGGCAGCCGGAGAGAATCGGGCGATACAAGCATAAATTCATTCACCCGGAATTTCATCAGAGCCTGAAGCAACGAGTGGACGGTCCGGGAGTATTTTAAATCCCCCACAAAAGCGATACGGAGACCTTCAATTTTTTGGAAATTCTTGATAATGGTGTACAGATCCAGGAGGGTCTGGGTGGGGTGCTGGTTTGTGCCGTCCCCTGCATTGATGACCGGCAGATAGCTGATTTGGGAGGCATGGCGGGATGTCCCCTCCTTGGGATGACGAATCACGATGACATCCGAGTAGCTTTCCACCGTGTGAATTGTATCGGAAAAGGATTCCCCCTTGGAAACAGACGTGGCGGCTTGTTCGGCAAAACCGATGACATTCCCTCCCAGCCGGTACATGGCCGCCTCAAAACTCAGGCGGGTCCGGGTACTGGCTTCAAAAAAGAGGGAAGCCATAATTTTTCCCTGAAGCAGCTGAAATCTGTCCTTCAGTGAAACTGTCTCGACCCGGGCAGCGGTATCCAGGTAGAGCTGAATATCCTCAGCCGTCAGATCATGCATGGAAATAAGATCTCGTTTCATGCGTCCCCCGATGTGTCTTTAATTTGTTTGGAAACCTCATCCAGATAGAGGGCAGGATCTTCTGCTTTCAGCAAGGACCGGCCGATGATGAGGTAGTGATTGCGGATAAAGGGGAAATTTGCCGGATCCCCGCCCTGACTGCCGTATCCCGGTGAATAAAAGGTGCACCCGTCATCCAAACCCGCTTCCTTAAAAATCCGTTCCGTTTCCGACGGTTTGGTCAGGGGGACCACAAAATTACGGACATTCTCTTCAAAGGCCAGTTTGTACATATCCGCCGCCGCTGTATTCCGGATAAATCCTCCCTCCGATTCCAGGTAGGCCGGATGGGTCATGATGCCGCCGACAATCACTTTTAACTCTTTTTCTTTCAAAGCCTCTGTCCAGGCTTTCAATGTTTCAGGACCAGCCTGGGGGAAAAGGATCACCTCGTCGATCCCGGAGGATTTCATCACATCGGCAAAAAGCTGACCTGTCGCAGGAATATCCGTGGCCGCTTTCTGATGATCATAGATCAGGGGTTTATTGGTATGTTTTCGAAGCAGTTTGCATACGCGGGGCAATCCGTAGGTAAGTCCAAGGGAAAAACCCAGCTTATACCCATATACCAAAGGATGGTCATCCACCGCCTGAACCAGAGTTTCCAGTTTATCCAGGTCCGTCAGATCCAGGGCGGGAATGATTTTTATATTTTTACTCATTGCTGCCTCCATGATAAAAGGTGTTCAGCACATCCGCCATGGACGGATCCTTTACTTTCATATACTCAATCAGATCGGGAAGGTCAATCAGAGATTTCAACGGGACAGGAAATTCAGTGATTTCCTGCTTCCTTCGCCGGTCTGCCGCAACAAGCACTCCGGCAACTTTCACACCAAAAGTTGCTTCAATTAACTCCATAGCCTCCAGCTTGGTCCCCCCTGTTGTCATCACATCATCCACCAGAATCACTGTGCTCGAGGTGTCCGGCGTGTGACCCACAAACACCCCCTTTTCCCCATGTCCCTTCATCTCTTTCCGGTTGTAAAACATGGCAAGCTGCCGGACGGGATGCTTCATCACTGTTGCTGTTGCCAGGGATATCCCCTTGTAGGGTGGACCGTATATGTGGGTTGCTTTCGGAAAAAATTTGGAAATCACATGGGCAAAGGCTTTTCCCGTCACATTCAGGGCTTCTGACGAGGCAATATTCCCAAGGTTTAAAAAAAACGGAGATACCATCCCCGATTTCAATGTGAAGGATCCGAATTTCAGGACATCTTCCTTCATCAGACATTCAATAAACTGACTTTTAGCCGGTGAAAGCACCAAAGAGCTCCTTTCCTTTATGAGGTGTGAAAAATTTATTCTCTGAATATACAACCTTTCCCTCAATGAACACCGTATTCACCGTATAGGTCAGGGAAATATGCTTATAGGGATTATATCCAGCCCGGGTGATAACAGGGCCCGGATTCCCATCTTTTTTCAGGATGACCAGATCAGCTGTTGATCCGGCTTGAATGCCGTGATATCCGGACAGTCCGTAACAGTCTACAGCTCCGGTAGAGATCAGGCGGGTAATCCGGGACCAGGGAAGCTCTCTTTGTTCTGCCAGTTCCAGAATAGCCGGGACTGCCCACTCAATGCCGGGAATCCCAGAGGGGGGATGGTCACTCTCTTTTTCGGCAGCCGTATGGGGAGCATGGTCTGTCCCGATGAAATCTACGATTCCATCCCGGAGGGCCTGCCGTACCGCATCCCGGTCTGCAACTTCCCGGAGGGGAGGATTCACCTGGTACCGGGCACCGAAGTATTCTTCCTCCTCCCGGGTAAACCACAGGTAATGGGGTGCTGTTTCGCCCCACACATCAAAACCCCGGGTTTTCATATCCGCCAGCCATTGGACATCTTCCAGTGTGGATGCATGGCAAATCACCACCCGGGGACGCTCAGATTCCGGCAAAAGGATGAGAGTTCGCCGAATCGTTTCCAGGGCCATGCGGATGGCTTGTCTTGGCCTCCGGAGATGGTGGCGGGTTTCCTGTGTAAAACAGGTTTCATCTTCTGCATGAATTGCCACCCGCCGGGCTTTTCGAAACATGGGCAACAAGGCCTCTTCCCGGTTCCAGGCGGATCGCGAAGAGGACCTAGCCATGAAAATTTTGACAGATACCGCCCTTTCGGGAATGTCCCGCATATCCGGCGTTGCCATATAATGGAGCCCCCAGTGAACCCGGGACTTTTCTTTAAAAAGCCGTTCTTTTGCTTCAAAGGCTTCCGGTGTATCACAGGGGGGATCGGTGTTGGGCATATCAAACACAGTGGTTACACCGCCCTTGACGGCTGCCCGGGATCCATTTTCAATTCCCTCCTTCGCAATAAATCCCGGTTCACGAAAATGGACATGGGGATCGATCATGCCGGGGAGGATTAACCCGCCTTCTACATCCAAAACGTCCATGTGGGGACGGAGGGCAATTTGACCGATTTTCTGGATTTTTCCCTCATCAAGCAGCACATCTTCCCGATCCAACCGGCCATCGGGATGCAAAACCGTTCCATTTTTCAGGAGGACTGCCTTCATCATCCTCTAATTCCTGTCCGAACCAATTTTTTCCTGTTCGATATGATCCAGGATCTCTTTTGTAATGCCCGTCGGGTAATTCCCGGAAAAACAGGCATCACAAATAGGCAGATCCTGGTAGAGTTCCTGCAGGTCTTCCAGTTTCTGATAAATCACGGCATCGGCTCCGATCACCCGTGCGATTTCTTCATTGTCGTTATAATGGGACGCCACCATCTCTTTCCGGACGGACATATCGATACCGTAAATGCAGGGAAATTTGATAGGCGGCGAGGCAGATACAAAGAAAACCTTCGCGGCACCGTATTCCCGGAGCAGGTGAATAATATGCCGGGAGGTTGTCCCCCGAACAATGGAATCATCCACTACAGCCACTTTCCGGTCTTTGATGATATCTTTAATGGGATTCAGCTTTTGTTTAACCACATTTTCCCGCTCTTTTTGGGTAGGAGTGATAAAACTCCGGCCTACAAAACGGTTCTTCGCCAATCCCCGCCGGTAAGGCACATGGACCTCTTCCGCCAGTCCCGATGCAAAAAAGTATGCCGAATTGGGCACATCGATGATGATGTCAGGATCAATATCGGCTTCCTGGAAGGTTTTTGCCAGTTTTTTGCCCATTTTCACCCGTTCACTGGCCACCAGGCGTTCATGAAAAACCGAATCCTCCCGGGCAAAATAGATATATTCAAAAACACAGAAGGCCTGTTTTTTCTGTTTGAGAATTTTGGAATGGACATTCATTTCATTGTCAATAAACACCGCTTCACCCGGCTGCAGATCCCGCATCATTTCATATCCCAGAAAATCAAAAACCGTGGTTTCAGAAGCAAAGGCATACACCACACCCTGATCCGTAAGTTTTCGTCCCATCACCAGTGGCCGGATACCGTAGGGATCCGTAAAGGCCAGAAATCCTTTGTTGGCTATGATAGTCAGAGCGGAATAGGCCCCTTTAACCAGATCCTGGACTTCCGACACCACATCAAAAAGGTCATCAACCTTTAAATGTTTCAGATCCTTCTTTTCCAGCTGGGCGGCAAAAGTATACAGAATAAGGGCCACATCGTTGGATGTATCCAGAAGGCGCATATTGTCTTCATAGAGCCGTCTTCGTAATTCCTGAAAATTGATCACATTCCCATTGTGAACCATGGCCAGTCCGTAAGGATAATTGACGGCGATGGGCTGGGCATCCACCTCCAGGGTAGACCCCATGGTGGCATACCGCACATGTCCCAGACCGCATTTTCCCTGAAAGGCTTCCGGATCAAAATTCCTGAAAACCCGGCTCACGTGTCCCTGCCCTTTTTTCATCCGGAATCGACCGTTCAGGGTCACAATACCGGCTGCATCCTGTCCCCGGTGCTGAATCACCGTCAATCCGTTAATCAGCTCCGCAGATATATCCTCATGACCTGTAATTCCAATAATACCACACATTTATGATTGTATCTCCTGTTGATGAATTTTTCCTGTTAACACATCCCGGATCACCTGGCTGTAAAAGGTCCGTTCGACGGCAAGTCCCCGTTTTTCCACCTCTTCCAGTGTATCCGCGCCACGGAGGTCCACTGTTTTCTGTGCCAGCACAGGCCCTGTATCTACTCCGTCATCGATGAGATGCACGGTAATTTTCGTCTCTTTGAGTCCCTTTTCAAAGGCCCATTCATATCCCCCGATCCCCTGAAACTGTGCCGTATCTGCCGGGTGGATATTCAAAATCCGGTTCCGGTAACGATGAATAAAAAAGGGGGTTAAAATCCGCATAAAACCGGCCAGGATAATATAATCCGGCCTGTATTTTTCCAGGTTTTCGATCAGTTCCTCTTCAAATTCCCGTCGTTTTTTCCCTTTTGAGGAGACGCAAATCGCCGGAATACCGGCATTCCGGGCCGTTTCGAGTCCAGCCGCTGAACAAGTGTTTGATACCACTACCGCCACCTCACACAATCCTTTCAGGATTCCTTCCCGGCTTTCCCGGAGGATTGCTGCCATATTGGATCCCCTTCCGCTGATGAGAATTGCCAGCCGGGCTGTCATAGATTCCCCTCCCGCCGGCCGATGTCCCGACGCAGATATTTATCCTGAAAATGGATTTTATCAGTTTCAGGATAAACCTTTCGGATGGCTTCCTCCAGGTTTTTACCCCGCACCACCACATTCAGTACCCGTCCACCGTTGGTAAGCAGCTTGCCTTTTTCCTGCCGGGTTCCTGCGTGAAAAAGAAGAGTTCCGGCGGTGAGTCCCTCCACTCCGGTGATTTCGTACCCTTTTTGATAACTTCCCGGATATCCCCCTGAAGCCAATACCACATCCAAAAAGGTCTCCGGGTAAAACTGAGGATGCACACTGTCCAGATTTCCGGATAAAGCCCCCTCAATCAGTTCCGCCAGGGAGGATTTCAGGGCCGGCAGGATGACCTCCGTTTCAGGATCGCCGAAACGCACGTTGTATTCCAACACTTTCGGGCCTTCTTCCGTCATCATGATGCCAAAATAGATGACACCCCTGTACCCAAACCCTTCTTCCCGGATACCCTTCATGGTCGGTTCAATCACGTGATTCTGCACCGCTTTCGCCATGGCGGGGGTATACCAGGGAACGGGACAATAGGCTCCCATGCCGCCGGTATTGGGACCTTTATCGCCTTCGTAAGCCTGTTTATGGTCCTGGGAGGGTAAAAGAAGGCGGATGGTTTTTCCGTCGGTGATACCGATAACAGACATTTCACGTCCCCTCAGGCGTTCCTCCAGCAAAAAGGGGACATCCTTTCCATATTTTGTTTTCAGGTCAGAAATAGCTTCCAGGGCTTCCGGTTCAGATTCACACACTGTGACGCCCTTTCCCGCCGCCAGTCCGTCATATTTCACCACCACCTGTCCGTTCAATGACCGGATAAAGTCTTGGGGATCACCTGCTTCGGATGAATACAGGCAACGGGCTGTGGCTACCCCATATTTTTTCATGAACCGCTTGGAGTAAATCTTCGATGCTTCCAGTTGCGCCGCCGCTTTTGACGGGCCAAAGACTTTGACGGCCGACCCTGCAAAAGTATCACAAATCCCCTGAGCCAATGGATCTTCCGGGCCAACCACCAGCCAGTTGATCCCTTTGGATTCACAAAAGGACTTCAGGGCTTTAAAATCCATGGGATCCAGGGGATGGTTATTGGGTGTTCCTCCATTCCCGGGAATCACAAAAATATTTTCCTCTCCCATATCGAGTCCCAGTTTCCAGGCCAGGGCGTGTTCCCGTCCGCCGGACCCGAGGATGGCAATTTTCGTCATGATTCCTCCCTGAGATATTTCCGGACCTCCGCCGTCATGGAAAGGGTTAGTTGAGGGGCCAGACCCACATATCTTTCAGGGCGGAGAGTTTTCAATTCACGAATCAGCGCCGGATCCACATCCAGTGTTTCCAAAGACCTGTGCAGAGTTTCCAGGGTTATCACCTGCCCTCGTGTAAGTTTTTTCATAATCCCGTAAGGATCTGCAACACCGGCTTTCCTTAACACCGTCTGAATGGGTTCCGCCAAAAGTTCGGGATGTTTCGACACCTCTTCCAGGGCAAAGGGGGCATTGACACGGATTTTCGAAAGTCCCCGCAAGGTTTCCGAGATGGCCAGGTATGCGTGTCCCAGAGCCACCCCCATATTTCGTGCCACGGTGCTGTCGGACAGATCCCGTTGAAGGCGGGATGTGGTCAGGCTTTCGGACAGGGCCCCCAGGAGGGCGTTTGAGAGTTTCAGGTTGCCTTCGCTGTTTTCAAAATTGATAGGATTCACTTTATGGGGCATGGTAGAAGATCCCACTTCCCCTTTTGTTACGGATAGCAGGAGATACCCCTGCATCAGGTAAAGCCAGGTATCCTGGTCCAGGTCCCGGATGATCTGATTGATACGGCGGGTGATATCAAAATATTCCGCCCAGGTGTCGTGATCCTCAATCTGGGTTGTCAGAGGATTGATTTCCAGGCCGTAGCGTTCCATAAAGCGCCGGGCAAACGCCGGCCAGTCTCCATTGGGACACGCGGTGGCAAAAGCGGAATAATTTCCCGTTGCCCCGTTTAATTTGGCCCGGAAAACAAGGTTTTTCAGTTTTTTATACTGGGTGAACAGGCGGTTCAGAAAAACGGCGGTCTCTTTGCCATAGCTTGTGGGGGATGCCATCTGTCCATGAGTCCGGGCCGGAAAAACCGTATCCGCCCAGGTTTCAGAAAGATCGCAGAGAGTAAGAAGGAGCTCTTTGAGCTGAGGCAGCTGGCATGTGTCCCGGTAGCTTTTCAGCAGAAAGGTCCAGGCGAGATTGTTCACATCTTCCGATGTCAGCCCGAAATGAATCCGGTTGGGTTCCCGGAGTCCTGCCTTTTGTTGCAGGTAAATTTCACAGGCCTTTACATCGTGATTGATCTCTTTCTCGATGGCTTTGATGGCTTGGTAATCCGTTTCATCGAATTGCTTTTCAATGGCTTCAAGCCTGTCGATTTCTTCGGGTGCGAGAGGTGAAAAACACCGCATCTCGTCCAGGGCCCGGATAAAGCGGATTTCCGTGATCACCCGCATCCGCATGAGGGCAAATTCGGAAAAAGAGTCCCGGAGGATACCCAGGCGGTCTGCATAGCGCCCGTCCAGGGGAGAAATGGCTTTAAACATTCTGTTGCTCCTGTAATGTCGCATTGGCCTGATCCAGTTGATTTTTCACCTGTAGAATTTTTTCCCGGAAACATTGTTTCAACGAGGGGGTATTCAGGCAGAGGACTGCGGCATCGGCGGCATTTTTGGGATCCACCACCGTCAGGGCCGGCGTATCGGAGGGCATCATGAGGGAGGAATGGATATTCACCAGATAGTCCGTCTTGTCACTGAAAGGCGGACAATTAATCACCGGGACCGGCAGGTTGGCAGAAAGGGCACCGCCCAATCCGTTGGAACGCCCTGCCACGGCAATGATGGAAACCGGTTCATGGCATTGGATGACATCCTGCAGGATCACCGGGATTTTTTCCCCGTTTTTATGGGCCGAAACTACCCGCATTTTAACGGCAATATCATACTGTTTGATCCGTTCCGCCATTTTTTCCGCATGGGGAATATCGGAGGGGGATCCCATGACAATCACAACACAGCCTTCTTTCAAAAACCCTTCACGATTGAGATTTTTCATAACTCTCTCAGCAGGATCCATCTGTGGATAATTTAAGGATGATCCGGTGATCCGTTGATATAGTTCCAGATAACGCCGGCTTGTTTCGGCTACAATATCTTCCGGCAGTGTGTCCGGGTAGTCTCCACCCTTTTTGTGTTCCATCAGGTAATTCCGGACAAATTCCTTATCCAGTTGTTCCACGGATTCAGGGTTTTTATCATAGGCATCTTTCAGCCAGAAACGGGAGGAATCGGGCGTGTGAATCTCATCAATCAGCACCAGTTCACCATCTATCAGCCCAAACTCATACTTGGTATCCACCAGGATAATCCCCCGCTCCAGAAGCATGGCACTTCCCTTTTCAAAAAGACGGAGGGACAGGGCATGCATCTTTTCATAGAGTTCCCGGGTAGTCCACCCTTCCGCCACAATCTCTTCGGCACTGATGGGACGGTCCGATGCTTCTTTGGTTGTGGGTGTCACAATAGGTTTCGGAAAAGGGGCATTCTTTGTAAGTCCGTCAGGCACCGACACACCGGAAACGGTCCGTTCACCTTTCTGATATTTTCGCCAGGCGGATCCCGTCAGGTAGGCCCGGACAATGATTTCCAGACGGATCGGATCGGCCTCACGAACCAGGCTGATGGCCGGATCCACGGTTTTTACAAAGTGGTTGGGACACATATCCCGGGTTTTTTCAAACCACCAGGCTGCCAGAGAATTGAGGACTGCACCTTTCGCCGGAACCGGCGTTTTCAGCACCTTGTCAAAGCTGGAAATCCGGTCTGTGGCCAGGATCAGGCGATGGCGTTCATCAGCCCTGAAACTTTCACGGACTTTCCCGCTGTGGAGTTTTCTCAATTGGGGGGATTCAAAACGGGTCAGACAATCCATGGATCTTCCTCCTGTTTTAATGCTTGAAATGACGCATTCCGGTAAATATCAGCGTCATCTCCAGGTCATCGGCTTTTTCAATGACGGCTTTATCCCGGATGGATCCACCGGGTTGAACGATGGTCCGGATCCCGTCGGCATGGCTCAATTCCACATTATCCGGGAAGGGAAAAAAGGCATCGGAAAAAAGCACGGCTTTTCCCATTTCCTGCCGGATATATTCCTCCAGGCCATCCGGATCACCGGTATATTCATTTTTCAGATTTTCCCGGCAACGGGCCAGGGTGAGTTGTGTGGCATTCACCCGGTTGGGCTGGCCGCAACCCATCCCCAAAAGCTGAATGTCCCCGTCTTTACATGTCCGGGCCACACAGATGGCATTGGATTTCAACTGGCGTACAGCCGTCAGACCAAACCGCATCAGGTCTTCATCCACCGGATCCTTTTTGTGACTGACATATTCCACCTTGTCCAGTAACTCGCGATCCGCATCCTGGTACAGCAGGGCATTATAGATGAATTTCATATCGTGGGCCGGTTGCAGCCTGGCCGGATCAAACACCACAATGCGCAGGTTTTTATGCTGTTTCAAATAATCCAGGGCCGACGGTTCAAATCCGGGAGCCGACACAATTTCCACGAATTTCCTCTGGCTTTTATCCTTTGCATCAAGTTCCAGGAATTGGGCGGTTTCAAGGGTCACAGGTGTATTAAAGGCAATCACCGAGCCGAAGGCGGATACCGGATCTCCTGCCCAGGCTTTTTCAAAAACTTTCCGCTGGTTTTTCCCTTCACTGAGTCCACAGGGATTGGCATGTTTGATGATCGCGCACCCGTTGTTTTTCAGATCCCGAACCGCTTCCAAAGCGCCGTACAAATCGAACATGTTGTTATAGGAGATGGCTTTGCCATGAAGGACCTCCATATCACAGAGGGAATCGGGGGCATTCCGGAGGCGGTAAAGGGTCCCTTTCTGGTGACTATTTTCCCCATAGCGGAGAACCTGAGGCTGGTCAAAGGCAAAGCGCAGGGTGGGTTCACCAGCCTGTTCGTCCATGGTTGTGGCGATCAGGCTATCGTAATCGGCCGTATGGTTAAAGGCTTTCCGCATGAGTGTGAATCGGGTTTCCAGGTCAGTATGTCCCCCATGAGCCGTCATGTTTTCCATAACCATCCTGTAATCTGCCGGATCTACAACCGTTGTAACCCATCTGTAATTTTTTGCGGCAGCCCGGATCATGGTGGGACCTCCGATATCGATATTTTCAATCAGACGGGGTAAATCGGCGCCTTCTTTTTTCACACTTCCAAAGGGATACAGATTGCAGACCACCATATCGATGGGGAGAATTCCCAGGGCTTCTGCTTCGTCCCGGTCCTTTTCCCGGTCAAAAAGCAGGGCCGATTCAATCTGAAAAGAGATGGTTTTCATCCGGCCGCCAAAGGCTTCAGGATTACCGGTAACCGACTGAATATCGGTCACGGGAATGCCCGCCTCTTTCAGCACCCGGTGTGTCCCGCCGGTGGATATGATCTCACACCCGGCTTTCTGTAAATATTTCCCCAATTCCGGCAGACCGGTTTTGTCTGAGACACTGATTAAAACCCGTTTGACAGGAGTGAAATGTTTCATGGCATACCCTTATTTTTTGAATGATGAATGATGAATGATGAATGATGAATTGAATGATGAATGATGAATGATGAATTGAATGATGAATGATGAATGATGAATTGAATGATGAATGATGAATGATGAATAGTGTTTTGTGTTCATCGTCATGTTTGTTCCTTTTGGTGGATCGCATTTTCATACGACCTGCTTTGCAGCTTTATCAGAAGTTGGAAGCTGGAAATAGGGACAGGCCGTGGCCTGTCTGAAGTTCGCGTCGCTGCACGCCGACATAGAATTCAAGCACCTCACTGCGTTCGGTGTTCAATAGCTGCTGCGCAGCATTCAAATGTCGATGTCTGGAATCCTTGAACGCCGAAGGCGATTGAATGCTGAGCGCAGCGAAGTGCCCATCCCCTGTTAAATACGCTGCGCTCATTTCACAGGGCAGGCAATCAACATCTGGAAGTTGGAAGTTGGAAGTTAGCGTCTCTTCGCTCCTGGTGTGTCAATCAAATCAATCAAACCAATCTAGTCAATCGACTTTTCGACTTTCGACTTTCGACTTTCGACTGACGACTGTTGACTGTCCACTGCCGACTGCCGACTGTCGACTGTCCACTGCCGACTACCTTATCACTCTTCCAACAACATTTTCAAAGATCTTCAATCCCTCCCCTTTTTCATCTGTCAGCTGACCTGTTTTTTTTCGCCGGTTCCAGTCCGGATGGTTGTAGACGGTCAGATAGGCTTCGGGGTGGGGCATGAGGCCGAATATCTGTCCGGAAGGATCACAAAGTCCGGCACAATTCAATTCAGACCCGTTGGGATTGTATGGATAGGTATCGGTGATACGCCCCTCCCTGTCCGCATAAGCCAAGACGTTCAGTTTCTGTTCCACCACCGCCTGGCGGACAGTTTCATCCCGAAAGATCAGCCGGCCTTCCCCATGGCGGACCGGCAGATCAAGGGTGTCGATGTCCTTCAAAAAGGGCGTTGGAGGATCTTCCAGGACTTTGCAGGTGACCCAGCGATCCTCGAATTTACCCGAATCATTAAAGGTCAGCGTCGCCTCCTGTTCCCCTTTTCCACCGGTATTGGGCAGGAGTCCCATTTTCACCAGGGCCTGAAATCCATTACAGACCCCGATGATATATTTTCCATCTGCCAGAAAGCGCTGAATTTCCTCCATAAAGGGAATGCCGGAGGCAATGGGACGCACCTTCAGTTGATTTGCCAGGACTTTCGCCGAGCCCAGATCATCCCCAAATGAAAAACCTCCGGGAAGATTCAGCAGGTCATAGTCATGAATCGACACCTCCCCGTTGAATATCCGGCTCAGGTGGACAATCTCCGCATGGGCGCCGGCAAGACGGCAGGCCGCAGCCATTTCCTCCTCGCAATTAATTCCAGAACCGGTGAGCACAAGGGCCCGGATTTTACCATCCTTTATGTCTTTTTCAGAATACAAGTCCGCCTCTCCATTTTTCAAGCATTTCTTCTTTGGATACATCCAGGATTTTTTCCCCTTTAAAAGAGATTTTTAACACCGGCTCTTCCGATACCGCCCCCAGAAACCGGGCATCAGAACCCATCAGGTTTTCAAAGGTCGTTTGATTTTTAGCGGGGACAGACACAACAAAGCGGGAATGGGATTCGGAAAAGAGTTCAGGAATCAGGGACAGATCACCATATCCCACATCCACGGCAGCCCCAAAAGGTCCACCGATGACACATTCCGCCAAAGCCACAGCCAAACCTCCGTCTGACAGATCATGGGACGAGGCCAGAAATCCTTCCCGGTGGGCTATCCCCATCAGCCGGTAGAGATTCAGGGCATTGGCTTTATGAACTTTGGGAACATTCGCTCCAAGATACCCCAGCAGCCGGTAAAATTCCGAACCGCCCAGTTCATCCCGTGTTTTTCCCACCAGGTAGATGGCATCGCCGGGACGTTTGAAATCGCTGGTGGTCACTGTCCGGATATCATCGATTTTCGCCGCCATGGAATAAAGGACTGTCGGCGGTACGGAGATTTTCACCTGCCCCTTCCGAAAATCATTTTTCATGCTGTCCTTCCCGGATGTCATGGGAATATTGAAGGTGGTGGCCATATCAAAAAGGGCCTGGTTCATGCGGACCAGCTGTGCCAATTTATATTTTCCGTCAGGATTGGTTTCGGGATCGTAGACTGAATCGGGCACACAAAAATTATCATTTACAGACCAGAATGGACTGTTGATATCCTCCGGGTCGGGCAAGTGGCCACCGACGGAGATAATCTGCCGGACCGCCTCATCGAAGGCACCGGCCGAGGCTTCATAGGCATCGATATCTCCGAATTTAGGCATAATTCCGTTGGACACGGCAATGCCTTCCCAGGAATCAAAACTCAGGCGCATTACCCCTGCATCCTGGGGAGCATGTCCTTCTTCGCCCATGAGGGGTTTGACCACCGTTCGTCCCTTCACCTCGTGATCATATCGTCGGATAATACTTTCCCGAGAACAGATATTCAAACTTCCCAAAAGGGCCAGGAGGGTCTCTTTGATATCCGGCTCTTCTTTTAGTTCCGGTTCCCGAACCTCCGGTTTTTTCCACACGGCCTCAAGGTGCTTCCGGGGCACACCGTTGTGAAGAAAATCCAAATCCAGGAGAGCAACCGTCCGGTTTTCATAAAAAAGTTTCAAATGGCCCGAACCGGTAAAACGGCCGATATCCGTCACTTCCACGTCATAGAGCCGTGCCAGATCAAAAACCTTCTCCAGTTGATCCGGTTCCAACACGAGAGTCATCCGTTCCTGGGATTCGGAGACGAAAATTTCCCAGGGCTGGAGTCCGGGATATTTAAGCGGGACCTTATCCAGAAAAACCTCCGCCCCGCCCGAAATCTGGGCCAGTTCACCGATGGAGGATGAGAGTCCGCCGGCACCGTTGTCCGTGGAACATTTAATGAGTCCCTGCCGGGCTGCATCCACCATAAAATCGGACATGTTTTTCTGGGTGATGGGGGATCCGATCTGCACGGCGGACCGGGGTGAGTGTTCATCGATTTCCAGGGAAGAAAAGGTAGCGCCGTGAATGCCGTCTTTCCCCACCCGTCCACCGGCCATGATAATACGGTCACCGGGATCGATGGATTTTATCCAGGTGGGGCGATCACCGTATTTCAGGGGCATCACCGCCGCTGTACCACAAAAAACCAGGGGTTTGCCGCTGAAGCGGTCATCAAAAATTACAGACCCGTTGATGGTGGGAATTCCCGATTTATTACCCCCGTCTTCAATCCCTTTCACCACCCCGCTCATGATGCGCCGGGGATGGAGCTGTCCGGGCAGGAGCTTACCGGGATGATCCGGATTTCCAAAACAAAGGACATCGGTATTGAATAGAAGTCTGGCTCCACCGATGCCTGTCCCCAGGGGATCCCGGTTCACCCCCACAATACCGGTCAGGGCTCCTCCGTAAGGATCCAAAGCCGAGGGGGAGTTGTGAGTTTCAACCTTCCAGATGAAGCAGGAATCCTCATTAATCCGGACCACGCCGGCATTATCCGTAAAAACCTTCAGCAGCCAGGGATTACCTGCTTTGTCAAAACGTTTCCGAATGATATCGGTGGATTTTCGGATATAGGTTTTAAAGAGAGAATCAATGGTTTCATCCTGACCCGTCTCTTCATCCCGGAAATGAATCAGGGCATTGAATTCCTTGTGTTTACAGTGTTCGGACCAGGTCTGGCCCAGAATTTCCAGTTCACAATCGGTGGGATTTTCATCGAGTCCCGCCTTTTTCCGGGCTGTCCGTACATCCTCCCGCATAAAATAGTCCCGGATGGCTTTCATCTCGTCCAGGTTCAGGGAGAGCAACATTTCCGACGAGAGCCGGAGCAGTTCATCATCCTTACGATCCACGGGAATGGTCCGGATTTCAGCCCGGGATCCCATGCGCACATCCGGTACATACGTGATGGGATCATCCACGGAACCGGCTTCAAAATAGTTGATAAGGGGATTGCCCAGGAGTTCTTCTCCCAGGGTGATGAGATCCTTTTGGGCTACCGGTTTTTCAAAATAAAAGAGATCCGCCGTATAAATCTGCTGGACATGGGTGGAAAATTCCCGGTTCAGGGTATCACCCAGGGCTTTTTGAGCCGAGATGCCTTCGTCATCCGTCACCCCGGGTCGTTTGGCAATCAACAATTTGCGTGTAAATTTCTCTGCCGGGTAAAAAGTGCCGATATAAACATCCTGCATCACCGGATCCCGGAGGACTGATTCGGCAAAGAGTCGGATCTCTTCAGGAGAAATATCCAGTTGGACGGTAAAGAGCCTGGAGGATTTCACCCGGCCTGTATCGAGATTCAGATAACGTGTGGCGGAATGTTTCACCCGCTCGCCGGTGACATCTCTGACCGTGTCTTTCAGGATGAGTTGGATAAAATACGTCTGTGGCACAAAAGGCTCCTTTACCTTAGGGGATACTCAAGCTGCTGGGGATCGTTTCCCCGGGAGACGATTCGAATGCGCGGTTCGGAAACAATATATCCTGCCTGCTGGACGGGGTATTCATATTTCCCCGCCAGCTCATTCAGGGCGGAATAGGCGTGTTCATCCGTCACCAGAAGCATGCCGTTTCCCATATTCCACAGGCGGTAGGCCATATCTTCGGGGACGGTCCCCAGTTCCTCGATCTTTTTCATCACAGGATGGGGATCAAATAGCCGGTTTAGTTCGGCACCATAGCCGGAACTTTTCAACACCCGGGTAAAATTTTCGCCGACTCCTCCGCCGGTGATATGGGCAATGCCGTACAGAGGAATACGGGCGGTGATCAAATCGGTAATCAGGGGGGCAAAAATCCGGGATGGGGTTAAAAGGACCTCTCCCCAGCTTTGCTGACCGGAGTAAGGCTGTAGATGCCACTCAGGTCCGAAGGTTTTGTGCATGACATGCCGGATCAGGGAAAACCCGTTGCTCCGGAAACCCCGGGAAGCCAGTGAGACCACGATCTGGCCGGGACGGATATTGGATCCGTCGATCAGTTCAGCCCCCTCGGGAATGAGTCCCGTCGCCGTGGAGCACCAGTTAAAATGCATGCGGTCTCCATACCCGCCGATCCGGTTTCCCAGTTCGGCAATTTCGCCACCGGTAACGGTGATCCTGGCAATTTTGGCTGCGTCATAGAGTCCGCGCATGAGGTCATCCACAATCTCATGATCCAGGTGATCCACATCCAGGATATTGGAAAGATTCACGGCTTCAATGCCATTGGCTGCCAGGTCGTCAGCGGTCATGGCTACCAGGTCGAATCCCAGGGTATCATAGATGCCGGTCCGCTCGGCCAGTTCGATTTTCGTCCCGATTCCATCGGACGAAATTCCCACTTTTACCCCCCGGTAATCCATCACATTGGAAAAGACCCCATCTACCGCCATGAGGGGATTCCCGGATCCCGGGACACGATGGATAAAACTTTTTTTTGCCCAGGAATAAGCGGTGCGGGAGCATTGATTTCCAAGATCGATATCAATGCCGCTTTTGATGGATTCAGCCATGCGATCCTCTATGTCAGTTGGGAATTTTTTGTGTTGTGCGTCTCTTTGTCTTCACGGCGGGAAATTCCCGATTTTTTTCTTAAAATGCAATGAAAAGGTTTGGGGGTTTAGGGGCTCAGGGGCTCAGGGGTTCAATAGCCGCTACGCGGCTTTCAAACGCTGCTATGCAGCGTTCAAGGATCTCACTGCGTTCGATCTTCAATCCCGGATATGCGGGTTTCAATGGGTCATTTCTTTTTTGAACACTGCGTAGCAGTGCTTGAATGCTGAGCGCAGCGAAGCCATTGAACGGCACGAAGTGCCGCTTGAATTATTAAACGCCGCTACGCGGCTTTCAAACGCTGCTATGCAGCGTTCAAGGATCTCACTGCGTTCGATCTTCAATCCCGGATATGCGGGTTTCAATGGGTCATTTCTTTTTTGAACACTGCGTAGCAGTGCTTGAATGCTGAGCGCAGCGAAGCCATTGAACGGCACGAAGTGCCGCTTGAATTATTAAACGCCGCTACGCGGCTTTCAAACGCTGCTGTGCAGCGTTCAAGGATCTCACTGCGTTCGATCTTCAATCCCGGATATGCGGATTTCAATGGGTCATTTCTTTTTTGAACACTGCGAAGCAGTGCTGGAATGCTGAGTGCAGCGAAGCCATTGAACGGCACGAAGTGCCGCTTGAATTATTAAACGCCGCTACGCGGCTTTCAAACGCTGCTATGCAGCGTTCAAGGATCTCACTGCGTTCGATCTTCAATCCCGGATATGCGGGTTTCAATGGGTCATTTCTTTTTTGAACACTGCGAAGCAGTGCTGGAATGCTGAGTGCAGCGAAGTACCAATCCCCTGTGAAATACGCTGCGCTCATTTCACAGGGCAGGCAATCAACATCTGGAAGTTGGAAGTTGGAAGTTAGCGTCGCTTCGCTCCTGGTGTGTCAATCAAATCAATCAAACCAATCTAGTCAATCGACTTTTCGACTTTCGACTTTCGACTGTCAACTGCCGACTGATGACTGCCGACTCCCATGTAACCCCAATCCATCCTTCGCCTCAAATGGGAAAATAAGAGAAGGATGAAAAAAATGACACGATACATAGGAATGATAACGATCATGTTAATGATGACAGGAGGGTTGTTTGCGATGGATGATATGAACGTATATACTTTTGAAGTCAAGACGGCATCAGGGGAGGCGTTTCCCCTGGATCAATTCAAAGGGAAGGTGCTGATGCTTGTGAATGTGGCCAGTAAATGCGGTTTTACGCCCCAATACGAGGATTTGCAGAAGCTGTATGAGGATTACAAGGACAAAGGACTGGTGATTCTGGGATTCCCGGCCAACAATTTCATGAATCAGGAACCGGGGAGTGACGAGCAGATCCAGGAATTCTGCCAGATCAATTACGGTGTGACCTTTCCGGTCCTGGCCAAGATCTCTGTTAAGGGTAAGGACATACACCCCCTCTATGCCTGGCTGACGGACAAAAAGATCCATTCCGAAACGGGGGGCAGTATCGGGTGGAATTTTACCAAATTTCTCATCGACAAAGAAGGAAAAGTGTCTGCCCGGTATGCATCCCGCGTGAATCCTCGCTCCGATGAGGTCATCCAAAAAATTGAAAGTCTTTTGGAGGAAAAATGACGGTATACGAAGCCATCCAACGCCGCAGATCGTATCGGCACCTGGAAAACGTGGAGATCACCGATGAAATCATCGATAAATTATCCCGGGCGGTGCAGCTGTCTCCCTCCTGTTTCAACAATCAGCCCTGGCGCTATGTTTTTGTGAGGGATCCGGAAAAACTCAAAGCCCTTTACGAGGTCTATTCCAAAGGCAACGAGTGGACTCATGACGGGTCCCTGGTCATTGCCGTCACGACCCGAAAAGAGGATGACTGCGTGGTAGGTTCACGGGAGTACTACCAATTTGATACGGGCTTGTCGGTAGGACAGCTTTTGCTTCAGGCCACGGAACTGGGACTCACAGCCCACCCTATTGCCGGATTTAGTCCGAAAAAAACCCGCAAAGTCCTCCATATCCCTGAGGATTACGAGGTCATCACCCTGATCATCGTAGGGAAAAAGGCGGTGGGAAGCCCGGAAGAACCGGCCATGCCCCGAAAAGAACTGAAAGAGATTATATTTCAAGATACATTCTTATAAATGAGTGACGCGTGACGCGTAACGAGTAACGAGAGGAAGTGACGCGTGACGCGTAACGAGTAACGAGAGAAAGTGACGCGTGACATGTGACGCGTGAGTTTAGGGGACAAGCTATTATGGACGGGAAAGATATCGGATCAGGCCGATAGTCCTGTTTTTGATTTCAAGTGATTATTCCACACTATTTTATACAATTAACTAAATTATACTAATAAATAATACACTAAACAAAAATTATCCCACAAAAACCACTCGTCACTCGTCACGCGTTACTCGTCACTTAATAATCATCGTGCGGCTTCTTCGGCAATAACCAGGAGAAGCCGTTCCGTCTCATCCCAGCCCAGGCAGGGGTCTGTAATGGACTGACCGAACACCGTACCGCTGGATTCCTGTCGACCACCCACAAGATAACTTTCGATCATGAGTCCTTTAATGATTTTTTTAAGTTCCGGATTATGGTGACGGCTCTGCATCACTTCCCGGGCAATCCGGGGTTGTTCTTCATAGCGTTTATTGGAATTATCGTGGTTCACATCCACGATGAGAGAGGGATTTTTCAGTTCCTGCTTCAGATAGAGATGGCTGATCCGGAGCAGATCTTCGTAGTGATAATTCGGCACCCGGATACCGGAAGGATCCACGGCTCCCCGGAGCACCCCGTGGGCCAGGGGATTCCCATCTGTCCTGACCTCCTTATTGTTATAGACAAACACATGAGAATGCTGGGCGGCATAGATGGATTCCAGCATCACCCGGACTTCCCCGGATGTGGGATTTTTCATTCCCACCGGGATATCCAGTCCACTCACCGTAAGCCGGTGCTGCTGATTGGCTACCGATCGTGCTCCGATGGCCACATAAGAGAGGAGATCCTCCACATAGGGATAATTCCCCGGATAGAGCATTTCATCGGCGGCGGACAGGTGTGATTCTTCCATGGCCCGGATATGCATGGCACGCAAGGCCTTAATCCCCTCCACGATATTGGGTTTTGCCGTGGGATTGGGCTGATGGAGCATCCCCTTGTAGCCGGTCCCCAGTGTCCGGGGCTTGTTGGTGTAAATACGGGGAATCAGCAGCAGGGTGTCCCGGACCTTTTCCTGGACGCGAGCCAGTCGGGAAACATATTCACAGACTGCATCCGGATCGTGGGCGGAACAGGGACCCACAATCACAAGAAAAGCAGATGATTCACCCCGGATAATTCGGGACACTGCCTTATCCCTCTCCTTTTTCACCTTTTTCAGGGGTTCCGGCAGGGGAAGTTCCTCAAGCATCTCTTCCGCTTTGGGAAGGGCTTGTATAATATGAAAGGCCATATTTACCTCATAAATTTCTGGAATATACTTATTACGCTTAAAGGTTTAAAGGTTTAAACGTTGTTTAGTTGACAGTTGACAGTTGACAGTTGGCAGTCGGCAGTGGACAGTCGAAAGTCGAAAGTCGAAAGTCGAAAAGTCGATTGACTAGATTGGTTTGATTGATTTGATTGACACACCAGGAGCGAAGCGACGCTAACTTCCAACTTCCAACTTCCAGATGTTGATTGCCTGCCCTGTGAAATGAGCGCAGCGTATTTCACAGGGGATTGGCACTTCGCTGCGCTCAGCATTCAATCGCCTTCGGCGTTCAAGGATTCCAGACATCGACATTCAAACGCTGCGTAGCAGCGTTTGAATGCCGCATAGCGGCTATTGAACACCGAACAAAGTGAGGTGCTTGAACCCCATGAAATGGGGTTTGAACGCCGTCAGGCGTTGGAATACCGCAAAGCGGCTATTGAACACCGAACAACCTGAGGTGTAGTAGTGTCATTTTTGTTTAAAAGCCACCTGTTGAGAATTGGCATTATATCTCGAATATTAAATGACCGGATCCAGAACAAAACTGTCTGCCACGATCGCCTCCTCAATCTTGATCTGCCGTGTTTTGAGTCTGTCTAGATCAGCCATTACCGTTTATGGGACATCACATTATATGTAACTTTGAATAACAAATATTATCTAAAAGACACAATAATTAACAACAAGAAGAAAAATCAGCATGAAGCGAGTGATCAAAGAGTTAAAGAGACATGCTCCTTTCACTGCGTTTGGGGCTTTTTCCGGAATTTTATTGTTTATTATTTTTCAGCACCTTCCCAATGAAACGGCTTACAGGGCATTTTATGTTCTTCATCCAATCCATGTTGTTCTAAGCGCGCTGGTTACTGCATCTGTTTATGAAATTCATGAATGTGATTGTATCAGCGGAAAATGTCTTCGCGGCCAATGCAATTTATGGAAACTCTTTCTGGTGGGTTATATCGGTTCGATTGGTATCGCCACTTTAAGTGATTCAATTATCCCCTTTATCGGTGAGTTTTTGCTTGGCATGCCGAATCGTGGCATTCATATCGGCTTTATCGAAAAATGGTGGTTAATCAACCCCTTGGCTATTTTAGGGGTGATCTTTGCATTTCTGAAACCCATGACCAAATTCCCCCATGCGGGACATGTTTTATTCAGCACCTGGGCTTCTTTATTTCATATTTTAATGGCTGTGGGATCTGATTTGGATTGGACTTCTTATTTGGTGATTTTTATCTTTTTATTTTTAGCTGTCTGGTTACCCTGCTGTGTGAGTGATATTGTATTCCCCATGGCTTTTGTAAACTCAAAAAAGAAAGAAAAAATGTAATGTCTTCTCATTCAATTAAAAAATCTGTTAGGGAAATATTTCAAACACTTCCCAAGGATGTTATACTGGTCGCAGCCTCAAAAACACGAAGTGTTGAAGAAGTCAATGAAGCAATACACAGAGGTGTTACAATTATAGGCCACAATTATGTTCAGGAAGCAGAACAAATGTATCCCTTTGTCAAAGATAGCGTAAAATGGCATTTAATAGGTCATCTGCAAAGGAATAAAGCTAAAAAAGCCAGCCAGATTTTTGATATGATTGAAACAATTGATTCATATAAAATCGCATTGGCTGTCAACCAATACTGTGAAGAAATGAATAAAGTAATGCCGGTTTTGATTGAAGTGAACAGCGGCAGGGAATCCAATAAAACCGGGATATTGCCGGAAAATGCCGAATCCTTGATTCGAAAGATTAGTTTATTGAAACATGTACATATTCAGGGATTGATGACCATGGGACCCCGATTTGGTAATCCTGAAGACTCAAGGCCCTATTTCAAAAAGACTAAAGCTCTTTTTGATCATTTGCAACAAGCCGATATACCCCAAGCTGATTTTAAATATTTATCCATGGGGATGAGTAACAGTTATAAAATTGCCATTGAAGAGGGTGCAAATATGGTTCGTATTGGCACAAGATTATTCGGCAAACGGTGATCTCAATGAATCATAAAATACTAAAATAATTAAAAAAGGGAGTTACAAACATGCTTGAAACAATTATCAACTATTTAGGAAAAGAATCCCAAAGTCTGCTCGATTATACCTGCCAGGGAATCAAAAAAGAGGATCTTCATCTGCCGGGACCAGATTTTGTGGATCGGATTATGAAAAATACAGACCGATCTTCAGCTGTCCTGAGAAATATGCAGCTTCTGTTCAATACAGGTCGCCTGGCAGGAACAGGATATCTTTCAGTTCTGCCGGTGGATCAGGGTGTAGAGCATTCTGCCGGAGCTTCTTTTGCTCCCAATCCGATCTATTTTGATCCGGAAAACATTGTAAAACTTGCCATTGAGGGTGGTTGCAATGCTGTAGCATCTACTCTGGGTGTCCTTGGGGCTGTCTCACGAAAATATGCCCATAGAATTCCCTTTATTGTGAAACTGAATCACAATGAGCTTCTTACATATCCGAACAGTTATGATCAGGTACTGTTCGGGGATGTGGAACAGGCTTTTAATATGGGAGCTGTTGCCATCGGCGCCACAATCTATTTTGGTTCACCCGAATCGCGCCGGCAGATTCAGGAAATCAGCCAGGTTTTCAAATATGCTCATGAACTGGGCATGGTGACAATCCTGTGGTGCTACCTGAGAAATTCAGCATTCAAAGCAGATAAAGATTACCATGTATCGGCAGATTTAACCGGCCAGGCAAACCATCTGGGAGTCACACTGGAAGCTGATATCATCAAACAAAAACAGCCTCAGAATAATGGCGGATATACGGCTCTGAAATTTGGAAAAACCCACAAGGATGTGTATGAGAAACTGACGACAGACAATCCGATTGATTTGACACGCTACCAGGTGGCAAACGGTTATATGGGACGCATTGGCCTGATTAACTCGGGGGGTGCTTCCGGAGACAATGACTTTACCGCAGTAACCCGAACAGCTGTTATTAATAAACGGGCTGGAGGCATGGGATTGATCACAGGTAGAAAAGCCTTTCAACGTCCAATAAAAGAAGGTATTAAACTTCTTCATACAGTTCAGGATGTGTATCTAGAAAAAAAGGTGACCATCGCCTGAAAAACATGTCTTGCTGAAGAATAAATACAAAAATCAGACAATGAGTAGGTGATCGAGAAAAAATGGAATCACTTGAGTTACACAGTGACTGGCTGGCCAAATTGCTGCCGGAAGGGTTACCGGTTCCATCGTCTACATTGATCAGCGGACCTGGTGGCACGGGTAAACCATTGGTGGAATTTGCTTTTGTTGCAGACTGGCTCAAAGCAGGGGGTTCACTGATTGCCATCCCTTTGCAATATCCGACGCCGGATTTGATGAAAACGGCAATGAAGAAACTTTATCACATTGATTTAAATAATTATTCAAAAAAAGTTGTTTTTGTTCAATTTGATCACAAGATTGATACTTTCCAGAAGTTGAATAATAACACATTTCAGGCTAATATGTTAAAACCGAAAGTGTGGAACAAAATCATATTGGCAGCTGAAGATATTCTTCCGATGAGCCCCAAAGGTGTTATGGTATTCGGTTCAGCTTTAAATTTGCTTTTATTCTCACAACATTATGGAGACAAGATTCTGGAAAAACTCTATGAAATCATCACTTTTGATAAAGGCAGGACCTATCTGTTCGCCGTAAGTACAAGTGCTTTTGCGGACCGGATTAAAATCCTTGAAGATGCCACCGACAACCTGATGTTTACACGGGTTGAAGAATCCATGCGACTCTTTTACAAAATCGTCCGGATGAAAGGAGTCCCCTTTCTGAAAGATGAAATCCAGGTCCCCATTTCGCAACAGTTACTTGAAGAAATCAAAAAAGTTGCTGAAGAAACCAGAAAACGAAAAATACCGGAAATCCGAAAAGTTTGATCATCTCCAAAGCAACATGCAAACTTTCCGAAGGTAAAAAATTATTTACAGGAATTTACATACCATAACAAATAATTAAAATACGGGGATTGATGGAAACTCAAAACCATATCGTTGAATATATATATGTTAGGATCAAATGAAAATTGACATTCAATCAGACCTGTTGGCAAAATGTAAATCATGGTTTTCCATTTATGTTGAATCCTTTAAATATGGTAATCAGGATTTACGGAAAAATATCGGTCTAAAAGAAGAACATACCTATCGTGTCGTTCAGGAAATTAAGTCACTGGCTGAATCATTGGGACTTAATGAAGGAGAAAAAAGGTTTGCCGAACTGACAGCACTGCTCCACGATATTGGCCGGTTTGAGCAATATGCCCGTTATCAGACATTTCATGATGGTAAATCAGAAAATCATGCTGACCTGGGGATAACCATTCTGAAAAGATATAGAATTCTTAATCATCTGAAAGAAACAACAAAAGATTTAGTCTATCGGGTAATTCAATATCATAATCGTGCCAATTTGCCGGAAAATGAATCGGAAACATGTCTCTTTTTTTCGAAACTGCTAAGAGATGCGGATAAAATGGATATCTGGAAAGTTGTGATTAATCATTATTACCGGGAGGATGGGCAACATGATCCTGTTTTGGAACTTGGTCTGCCAAATACATCCGGGATATCTGAAAAAGTATATCAGGATTTAATGAATCATCGTATTGTAAATATGAATAATATGCAGAATCTGAATGATTTCAAACTGCTTCAGATGGGTTGGGTTTTTGATATAAACTTCAAGCCTTCATTTCAGCTGATCCAATCCAGACACTATATAGAAAAAATTCGGCGCGTTTTGCCCAACTCCAAAAAAGTTGATGACATAAACAAAACAATTCAAATATACATGGATTACAAACTAATAGAACTGAGTAAGGATACAGATTAAAAAAGATGTTGTCACAAAGTGTGGCTAAAAATCAGGAAAAACGAATATTATTAAAACATCTTAACCAACGGATTAAAAGGTGTAAATCCTGTCATCTTTCTAAAACCCGTGAGTATGCTCTTGTCGGAGAAGGGGATCCTGATTCCCGTTTAATGCTGATTGCCCTTTCGCCGGGTAAAGAAGAAAATAATGCAGACAGGATGTTTGTCGGACCTTCAGGCAAAGTCCTGGAGCGTTTATTCAATGCAGTTGCCATAGATCGCCAATCGGTTTATATGACCAATTTAATCAAATGCATGCTGCCCAAAAACCGAAAGCCCAAAATGATTGAAATTGCAGCCTGCAGTCAGTATCTCGATGAAGAAATTGCGATTATACATCCGCCCATTCTAGTTCCGTTGGGGTATTATGCCACACGTTATGTTTTACAGAAATATCACTCAGAGATTCCCCCTTCACGTCAGGCATTCAGACAGATTTATGGCAAATTACTTTATAAGAACAATCAAAAGATTTATCCTCTGTATCATCCGGCTTCTGTGATTTACAATCCGGATTATGAACCGGAAACCATCCGGCTTTATCGTAAACTTCGTGTCTTTTTAACCGTTTGTAAATGGTATGACTTATGTCCGTTACACCGGTTTTATGAAAAGGGCATGCTTGAGCGAAAGTGGATCGACTTATACTGTAAAGGGGACTGGGAAACATGTGAACGATACAAAATGGAGGAGCAGGGATATCCTCACCCCGACTGGATGCTGCCGGATGGAAGTTTGAATTTTGATTTAAAACCGGATTCATGATCTCATCAATCTTATAAGAAAAATTTAAGGATCAAACATGGCCAGAACCCAACCCTTTGATAAACACACGTCTCAATATGAGGCCTGGTTTAAAGAAAACAAAAATGCCTATTTATCGGAACTTCAGGCAATACGGGAGCAGATGCCCGATAGTCAGAAAAGTATAGAGATCGGTGTAGGAAGCGGCCGGTTCGCACAGCCATTGGGTATAAAAAAAGGTGTTGAACCCTCACAAAAAATGCGGGAGATTGCAGAAAAGAGGGGCATACATACCATAGAAGGCATTGCCGAAGCTCTTCCCCTGGAAGATGCTCAGTATGACCTTGTATTAATGGTAACCACCATCTGTTTTGTTGACAATTTGTATAAAGCCTTTCAAGAAGCATACCGTATCTTGAGGTTTGGTGGCATATTACTTATCGGATTTATTGATAAAGAGAGTCCTGTCGGAAAACTGTATCTGGAACATCAGCAGGAAAGTGTCTTTTATCGGGATGCCACCTTTTATTCCGTTGATGAAGTTGTGACTGAAATGATAAAAACAGGATTCAAAAATTTGAAATTCTCGCAGACTATATTTCACCATTTAGATAAAATAAAAAAAGTCGAATCCATCAAAGAAGGATATGGTGAGGGTTCTTTTGTTGTGATTAAAGGAAGTAAATGAATAGCACTTCATTTTATCCTTAAACAAATACGGGTTGATATGTGTGAAAAGTCAACAAGTCATAAGATTTTAGCATATACCAAATTAAGTTTTCTTAATGAAGCACCAGATGTTTCCGAGTTTCTCCTTTTTCTTTTGCCTCAACAATATGTTCAATATGCTCCCGCAGTACTGTGATCGCTTCCTCAACAGTATGTCTTTTAACAATGATGCAGACATACTTCTTCAGCAAGCGGTTGATATTAGGACCGAAACGCAATCCTGCAATTGCATCCAGACCTTTCAGGACTTCCGCTGTGGCTTGAGCCTTGCCCGGATCACCATGTTTGATGGATTCATCTTCGTGATATTTTATGTTTTTTATTCGTTCCACAAAACTTTCACCTTGTTCTGTGAACCGGTAAATATAAAAATATTTTGAATTTCCGAAGTGATCCTTAAGTAGATTTTGTCCGTCGTTACTTCCTATTCCAATTAATAATTCCATTTGATAACCACACCACTTTTTTTAATAATTATTGGTTTTGAGTTTTATATGCAACATGACTTCTACCAAAAAAATAAGATTGATTCCGTATACTTCCTAACAAGATTTTTTCAGTTCAATTTTCTTAATGTAGAAAGGCTCAAAATGTTTCAAATTCAGGTAAACCACATACGAAAAGAGAAATAATGAGCCTGGAAAAAATCTTAACAGGTCATAATAAAATCCCAAAAAATTTCCAGGAATTATTTTTAATCCAAACCATATCACCCTTTCGATCTCAGAACTCCGCATGTTTCCACATACCGTCTCTTTAAAACCCGGTTCTTTTCCTTGAGAATGGATAATTTTATGTTCTAATATAAAAGAGCATTTTGCTTTTTAGGCGGTGAGATTCATGATGGATAAAAAGTGGAAGAAGGTCCCGCCCAGGACAAAGAGATGCCATACGGGATGGCTCCAGATGGGTTTTTCCCAACGGTGAAAAAAATACCCGATGGAATAGAGGCCGCCACCCACAAAGAGATAGATCAGACTTTTCAACGGCAGTTGCCGGATCAATGCAGGACCGGCAATAATCACAATCCATCCCAAAGCCAGAAAAACCCAGTTGGTTGCCTTATAATATTTTTTGAAATAGACAGTTTTCAAGATGATTCCTGCCAGAGCAACTCCCCACACAATCCCGAAAAGAGTCCATCCCCAGGGACCTCTGAGGACGGTCAGGGTGTAAGGTGTATAGGTCCCGGCAATGAGAATAAAAATCGCCGCATGATCCATTCGGCGGAAGACATTTCGGGCTCCTTTTTTAGGAATGCCGTGATACAGTGTGGACATGAGATAGAGCAGTATCATACTGCTTCCGAAGATGGTATAGCTGGTGATATGCCAGGCTGTCCCCGCCTCGATTGCCCGGAAAATCAAGAGCACTAAAGCTACAATACTCAGCAGAAATCCAATACCATGTGTTACTGCATTGGCAATTTCTTCAGGGACAATAAATGGCCGGTCTTTGTACGTCTTTTCCATGGAAACTTCCAGTTTATTTTACAATTCAAGATAATCATTTCCAGATAGATTTAATCATTATTTATGGAAAATTTTAGATTTGAATGCACTTTTAACGGTAGTGTAATTTTGATTGTTTAAAAAAGCTTAAAGTCCAATCCAGTCATCAGTCGGCAGTGGACAGTCGACAGTGGCGAGGGGGTTGGGGAGATTGATTCGATTGGGAATTGGATGATTGGCACTTCGCTGCGCTCAGCATTCAATCGCCTTCGGCGTTCAAAAATTCAAGCGGCACTTCGTGCCGTTCAAGGATTCCAGGTGTCGACATTTGAACGCTGCGCAGCGGCGTTTGAAAGCCGCGTAGCGGCTATTGATCACCGAACGCAGTGAGGTGCTTGAATCCCTTGTCACGCGTTACGTGTTACTTTTCTGTCGATTGCCTGCCCCGTGAAAAGGGATCCGGTTTATCGGTATATTTCACGGAGAATTGAATAGATTGATTCGATTGATTTGATTGATATGTCTGGAGCGACGCGAAGCCCGGTCATCGAGTAGATCGCCGGCTGGCGGGTGTATCGAGATGCCAATTTCCAGTTTCCAACTACTAAAAAAGCCTCCTTGGTACAATTGAATTCTTTGAACACTGAGTACAGCGTAGTGCCAATCCACTCGCCACTGTCAACTGACGACTAACGACTGACGACTGTCGACTATCAATTACCGACTGCCACTACCCAACAATCCCCTCTGCGTCTCCGCATTCTCTGCAGATGAATATTAAAAATCTCTGCTACTCTGCACTCTCTCCGGGATGAATATTAAAAACCTCTGCTACTCTGCGCCCTCTGCGGGATGAATATTAAAAACTTCTGCTACTCTGCGCCCTCTGCGGGATGAATATTAAAAACCTCTGCTACTCTGCGCCCTCTGCGGGATGAATATTAAAAACCTCTGCTACTCTGCGCCCTCTGCGGGATGAATATTAAAAAACCTCTGCTACTCTGCGCCCTCTGCGGGAGGATAAAACTCTCATCATCTCAGCGGGAAAAAAGCGGAGAGGCAGGGATTTGAACCCTGGTTGCAGGTAACCCCGCAAAACGGATTAGCAATCCGTCGCCTTAAGCCACTCGGCCACCTCTCCTTTGACTGCCTTTCAAACAGCCGAAAAATATAGGACTTTTCACTGATGATGCAAAATAGTTTGATGGATTTTTCAGGCGAGCTTTTCCAGGATGAGCTGCTTGAGGTGCTCAAATATACGATATAGCTCCGGGGCTCCATCCAGTGTGACCGGCTTTCCCTTTATCTGAGATTTCGTAAAAGATGGATGGTACGGGATGTCTCCCAATACTGTCACTTTTTCCCTCCTGGCAATATCCCGGATGCGCTCTTTCTGCTCCGGAGATATATCCGCCTTGTTTATGAGTATCATGGCAGGAATGGAAAAGTGCTTCGTCAGCTCAAGAATCCGTTCCAGATCATGTATGGCCGAAACACCCGGTTCGGTCACAATCAATACACCCGATGCACCGGTCAGCGAAGCTATCACCGGACAGCCGGTCCCCGGTGCCCCATCTGTGAGTATCCAGCTTTTCCCCTTAGCCCCGGCTGTTTCACGTGCCTTTTGCCGGACAGCCGTCACCAGCTTTCCGGAATTCTCCTCCCCGGGATATAACTCTGCATGAATGAGCTCCCCCCAGGCTGTATCTGAGATATACAATTCTCCGTTGACGACTGGTTCAAATTGGATGGCATCCATAGGACACGCACGAAAACACAAGCCGCATCCTTCACAGGCAAGTGGGTCCACCTGATAAATACCGTTATCCTCCTGAGAAATGGCATGAAAACGGCATAAAGACTCACACAAGCCGCATCCCGTGCAGTCATCCTCCACAATTTCCGCCTTTTTCCCGCCACTGAAAGGCAATTTTTCACGGATTTCCGGATTCAGGAGAATGGGCAGATTGGAAGCATCCACATCACAATCGGCAAATACGGCATGATCCCACAAGACAGCCAAAGCACCAGTAACACTGGTCTTACCTGTTCCTCCCTTTCCACTGATGACCACAAGTTCTTTCATAAGCCCTTCCCGCACAAATCTTTCGCCAGGCAGGCCATATCTTCCCGAAACCGGGGAAAGTGTTCAATCAACAATCCACCACCGGCTATCACACGGGCATAATCCTCCCGGAAAGGAATTTTTAACACAACCGGAATCCCTTCTTCTTTGCACCAGTTTTCCACACCATCATCCCCCTGACCATGACGGTTGATTACCACCTGGAAAGGCTTTCGAATCAAACGGAGCATCGCCGCAACCCCCTTTAAATCATGCAATCCAAAAGGGGTGGATTCTGTCACGACCAAAACACGATCCGCATGTTTTACCGTTTCCACAACCGGGCAGGAAGTCCCCGGCGGAGCATCTATGATGGTACACGGACCTGCATAACTCAACACATCATCAATCACCGGAGTCACACGGCTCTCACCCCGGTGTAAATCACCTTCAATCACCTGAAGACGGGGATACGCTTTACAGTGATACTCCCGGATCCGGCCTGTTTCCCGGAACTTTTCAAGGATAGCCTTTTCCGGACATACATACATGCACGCCCCGCAACTATGACACAAATCCGGACTTAAAAGGACTCCCTTCCGGGTCATCATCAGGGCGTTATATTCACACATTTCCACACATTTACGGCATCGGGTACATTTTTCATGGAGGATTTCGGGAACCATCACAGAGACCGCCATATCACGACTCATATCCGCCTGAAAAAACAAGACGGCATTAGGCTCCTCGGCATCGGCATCCAAGAGGCGGATATCCCGCTCCCGGGACATATACGCTGCAAGGTTTACAGCAACGGTGGTTTTACCCGTCCCCCCTTTTCCACTGACTATGGCAAGATTCATTGATCAGCCACAAGCTCTTCCACAATGTGGCGGATTTTGCCGCTTTTACCGGTAATTACCTTAACACCGGCACTTTCCAGAGCAGTCAGTGCCTTGGGACCTACCTGAGGTGCCACAACCATGTCTACATCGGCATCTACCACATACTGAGCCACCACGCGACCTACTCCATGGCCACCCTCTTTTTCCCCGTTCCGCAAGGCATAAGACTCCATGGTCTCCGTATCAACAACCACAAACCAGTCCGCCCGTGCAAAACGGTTATCCATCTCCGAATCTAAAGTGTTTCCTACCGAAGGAAATAAGATTTTCATTGTTTTGCCTCCTGAATACAAGATGGTATTTTATGAACTTATGTTCATTATGAAAAGCAAAAAAGTCCTGTTCCTCTTTGCCGGGTCTTGTGTAAATTATCCCGTCAATTTTAAACAGGTGGTGAGCCATGAAAAAAGAAGAGATCCTGGCAATCCTGGAAAGTCAGCCCCTTTTCAAATCATTTCAGAAAAAAGATCTGGATACGGTTATCCGGCTTTCCAAGGTCAAAACTTATCCAAAGGATGAATTTCTGTTTCACGAAAGCATGCCCCGGGAGGCTTTGTACATTATTCTCAGCGGCCGGCTGACCATCCTTCAGGGGATTGGGGATGAAATGATGCCAAAAGCCATGTATCAGGCAGGATCGGTGATTTCCGAACGGATACTCCGGCAGGATCATTCGCCCCATAAGGCATCGGGACAAGCAGCGACGGCTCTGAAAACGCTGGAACTGGATCTTCAGGGACTGGAGAAATTGCGACACTGGCACAGGGAGATCTTTGACAGACTTCAGACCAATGCTTACAAGGCCTTTGCCCACAGCATGATCCATGTACAATCGCCGGAAGGGACGGAAACCGTTCACCACACACGAAAAGAACATGATCTGCTGGGTGAGCGGGATGTCCCGGACGAGGCTTTGTACGGCATTCAGACTCTGAGGGGGCTTGAAAATTTTCCCATCTCCCGCATCGGCATCAGTAAGGTCCCTACTTTGGTAAAATCCCTGGCGATGGTCAAAAAAGCTGCAGCTCTGGCCAATTACGAGCTGGGCAAGCTGGATGAAGCAGTCGCAATGGCTATCATACAGGCCTGCGATGAAATCATCGACGGAAGTCATCATGAGGCATTTGTAGTGGATGTTTACCAGGGAGGCGCCGGGACCAGCACCAATATGAATGCCAACGAAGTGATTGCCAACCGGGCGCTGGAAATCATGGGACACAAACGGGGTGAATACGACTACTGCCACCCCAATAACCATGTCAACCTGAGCCAGAGTACTAACGATGTATATCCCACCGCCTTGCGCATCGCCCTGCGGTTCAGTCTGCAGCTCCTCACTGGCGCCATGAAACAACTCTCAAAAGCCTTTGATACCAAAAGCAAAGAATTTAGGGATATCCTCAAAATGGGACGTACCCAGCTTCAGGATGCAGTCCCCATGACATTGGGACAGGAATTTTCCACCTTTTCCATCATGATGAATGAGGATATTGATCGGGTAAAAGAGCTGGATAAACTGCTGGAAGAGATCAACATGGGAGCCACAGCCATCGGGACGGGACTCAATGCCGATCCGGAATATACGGAAGCGGTGCGGAAACACCTGGAAGCCATCACCGGAAAAAAAATGACAACAGCTGAAAACCTGGTGGAAGCCACCCAGGATACCGGTGCCTATGTCCAGGTAAGCGGTGTGTTGAAACGGGTGGCGACCAAACTGAACAAAATCTGCAACGATCTGCGCCTTTTGTCTTCAGGTCCCCGGGCAGGTCTCCACGAAATCAACCTCCCCCCCGTCCAGCCCGGAAGTTCTATCATGCCCGGAAAGGTGAATCCCGTCATTCCTGAAGTGGTGAACCAGGTGGCTTTTGAAGTCATCGGAAATGATGTGACCATCACTCTGGCTGCCGGGGCAGGACAACTGCAGCTGAACGTTATGGAACCGGTGATTGCCTGGTCTCTGTTTAAGAGTATCAGTCATCTCCGGCAAGCCTGCATTGTGCTGGCAGAACGGACGGTCCGGAATATCACGGCTAATCCCGATGTGACCCGTGGATATGTAGAGCGGAGTATCGGCATTGTCACCGCTCTCTTGCCCAGACTGGGATATGAGATGTGTTCCAACCTTGCCAGGGAAGCCCTTGAAAAAGATAAAAGCATCCGCGAGATTGTTTTGGATAAACACCTGATGAGCGAAACAGAACTGGATAATATTTTGAAACCGGAGACAATGATTCGATGACAGATCAATCCCCATCAGATCCTGAATTATTCACTTTTCCCCATCGCCAAATCGCAAAAAGAGTCTTCAAAACCAGAGAAATTACATCGACCAATGACGTGATGCTGAAGGATCCGGAAAAACTCTTCCATTCCGGGGACGTGTTATGGAGTCTGAGACAAAGCAAAGGGCGAGGACGTTACGACCGGGTATGGAATTCCCCACAGGGCGGACTCTATTTTTCCATTTTATTTGAGGATATTCCCCGGCTAAGTGCTTTTTACCCCTATGTGCTCCTCTGTGCCCTGGCGATCCGGAATGTCCTGGCGGATCGGACCCGGGAGGATTTTTTCACCATCAAATGGCCAAATGACGTGTATGCAGATTATCACAAAATCGCCGGAATCCTGATCCAAAGTCATACAGCTTATCAGGGTTCTCGCGCTGTCATCGGAATGGGCATCAACCTCAATAATCCCATGCAGCATCTTTCCAATCTCCGGTCCCCGGCGATTTCACTCTATGAACTGACGGGAAACCCAACGGAACCTGAATCTTTTTTGGAGGATCTTCTGGACCGGGCGGATGCATACTACCGGGATTTTATACACCTGCGCTTCAGCCATTACCTGCCTGAGCTCAACCGCGTACTTTACAGCAAAGATAAATCCTTGATTTTAACGGAAGGAAAACATCAGCGGATTGTGATTCCCCGGGAATTCACAAAGGATGGGTATTTAAAATGTGAAGAAGATGGGGAAACGGTGATCCTGATGGTTTAGATTCAGGCATCTCAGTGTTGCTTCGCAGCTTTTTTAAGAAGTTGGAAGTTAGAAGTTGGAAGTTGGCGTCGCTACGCTCCTGGAGCTTCAGTCGACAGTCGTTAGTCGGCAGTAGACAGTGGCTTGGGGATTGGGGAGATTGGGAGATTGGATGATTAGCCCCCTTGTCACGCATTACGCGTTACTTTTTCAGTCGGCAGTCGACAGTCTGTAGCGAGGAAGGCTGGCACTTCGTGCTTTTTGGGAAGCTGGAAGTTGCCGTCGCTACGCGGTTTTCAATCACCACTTTGTGGTGTTCAAACGCTGCTGCGCAGTGAAGCAATTGAACGGCACATAGTGCCACTTGAATTTTTGAACGCCGAAAACGTTTGAACACTGAGCATAGCTAAGTGCGATCATCAAGTAACTTTTAGTATTCAAAAACCTCTTATTAAAAAAGGAGGCAAGCAGATGAAACGTTTTGAAGGAAAAACAGCAGTCATCACTGGTGGTGCCGGTGGAATCGGTTCTATTACCGGTGAATTGATGGCCAAAGAAGGAGCAAAGGTTCTTCTTGTTGATTTACATGAAGATGATTTAAAAAAGACCGTTGAAAAGATAAACAATCCAAACGTACACTATTTTGCAGCGGATGTAACAGATGAAAAGCAGGTCCAGGCTTACGCAAAAAAAGCAGAAGAGCTCTTCAGTCATGTTGATATATTTTTCAACAATGCAGGAATCGAAGGGAAGGTCCTGCCCTTGGAGGATTATCCATCGGACCTTTACAGGAAAGTCATCGATGTGAATGTCCATGGGGTATATTACGGACTCAAATATATCTTCCCCTTGATGAAAAAATCAGGAAAGGGCGGCTCCGTGATTATCACATCGTCTGTTGCAGGTATAAAAGGTACCCCTAATGTCCTGCCTTATGTGACCAGTAAACATGCAATTATTGGGATGATGCGCTCTGCTGCCCTGGAAGGAGCTCCCCATAAAATCCGTGTGAATACCGTCAATCCGTCTCCTATTGACAACCGGATGATGCGGTCTTTGGAAGAAGGATTTGCACCAGGCCAGGGAGAAGAAGCAAAGAAAAGTTTTGAGCAATCCATTCCACTGGGACGGTACGGTACAAATGAAGAAGTCGCAAGACTGGTCTTGTTTCTTGCCAGTGACGATAGTGAATTCATCACAGGTACCGTCAATCCGGTGGATGGTGGCATGACGGCCTGAGAAGGCAGTTCTCGATGCACACTAAATTCTGAATGCTGAATTCTAAAATTCAGCATTCAGAATTCATCTTGTGAATGATTGAATTAGATTTTATAAAAAAGATATATTTTTGATAATAATATAGTTTTTTTCTTAAATATCAAGTACAGCAGTTTTTAATCTATATGTTATCCACTTTGTCATTCAACTATTCATATATACGATTAACAATATTATCTTGCTTTATGTCGCTTTTCGGTGTATCTTACCCCCGGGGTGGGGGGCGTCACCTAAGCGAAATTATATATCACATCTCTCTTATAATCCTGGTGCTAAATCAAATGAATCGTCAATTCTATTAAAGAAGTTGGTAGCTGGAAATTGGCGTTTCTTCGCTCCTGGGGTTTCAGTCGAAAGTCGACAGTCAACAGTCGTTAGTCGGCAGTGGACAGTAGCTTGGGGATTGGGGGATTGGATGATTGGCCCCCTAGTCACGCATTACGCGTTACGCGTCACTTTTTCAGTCGACTGTCTGTAGCGAAGAAGGCTGGCACGTTGTGCCTTTTGGAAGTTGGACGTTGAAAGTTGTTCTCGCTTTTGACGAATCAATTTATTCGATCCCCCAAATCCTCCCAATCCCCTCGTCACTGTAGACTGTCCACCCTGTGAAATACACTTCACCCATCCACAGAGCAGACTGTCGACTGATGACTTTCGACTGATGACTTTTTTCGACTGATGACTGTCGACTGATGACTGCCGACTGATGACTGCCGACTAAACAATTACTTCCCAAGCAGTTTAAACATGTTCTTTTTGTACGCTTCCACACCGGGCTGGTCAAAGGGATTCACGCCCAATGTATATCCATAGATAGCAATGGCAAATTCAAAGATGACCAGCAATTCAAATAGGTTTTCCTCATCCAGGCGATCCAGGTAAAAGGCAGAAACCGGCACTCCGCCATCCTCATGGGCCTGGCGGGTTCCTTCATAAGCTTTCCGGTTAATCCAGCTCATTTTTTTACCCGTCAGATAATCCAGTCCGTCCAGATTTTGCCTGCTTTTTTCCACGGCAAGATCTGTTTCATAGTGTTCAATCACAAGGAATGTTTCAAAAATATTCCGGGTTCCTTCCTGAATCCATTGCCCCAGACTATGAAGATCCGTCGTAAAATCAGCAGAAGCCGGATAGAGTCCTTTTCCTTCTTTCCCCTCGCTTTCTCCAAAAAGCTGTTTCCACCATTCGGCAAGATAGTGCATCTGCGGTTCAAAGGTGGCAAGGATTTCAATGGCTTTTCCGTTTTTCCAAAGGATTTTCCGGTTCCGGGCATAGCGAAAAGCCGGATTTTGCCGGTCATCAAGAGATCCCTGTTGATATCCGGCCTTGGCACCTTTCAAAATCTTTTTCAGATCTCCCCCGGTGGCAAGTACGGGCAGGAGTCCTACCGGAGTGAGGACAGAAAACCGTCCGCCCACATTATCCGGAATGGTAAAAGTCCGGTATCCCTCCTGCTCACTCAGGGTGCGAAGGGCACCTTTTGAAGCATCGGTTGTGGCAATGATCCGTTTGGAAGTTTCTTTTCCATATTTCTTCTCAGCCAATTGCTTTAAAAAGCGGAATGCCACACCCGGTTCGGTGGTCGTCCCGGATTTGGAAATGACATTGATATAAAAATCTTTGTTTTCGAGTTCTTTCAGGAGCCGGCTTAATTCCAAAGGACTCAAATGGTGACCGGCAAAGCGAATCCTGTCATTTTCAGGAAAGAGGGAATGAATAACGGCTTTGGCTCCCAGATAAGATCCTCCGATGCCCACACAGACCAGGAGGTCGCCACTTGATTTAATTTCCTCAGCCACGCGGGACAGTGGTTCAAATTCTTCAGGGCTTTGCAAAGGCAAATCCATCCATCCTAAAAATTCATGTCCGGGGCCTTTTCTATCCAGAAGCAGATGGAGGGATTCATGGGTTCTGTCCTCCACATCTTCCACATGAATGGGTTCAAATGAATGGCAAAGTTTTTCATCATCATAGCGTACAGACATGGGCTCGATCCTTATTCTTTTATCTGTTTGATACGGTGACTTTCAAAACGTCGCAGGTTTTTTTAAAAAAATTCATTCATCTTTACGGAAAAAAGATATGAAACACTGCATTAATCTGGAAGATGGTGAAAGGTAAAATGGCTTTTGATTGCCTGGGCTGTCAGCTCTGGTGAATGGGTCCCGATAAAGGTGGCTGCAAGTGCCCCGGCTGCTGCCCCGAATTCTACGCAGGCCGGTATATCCCATCCCTGAAGGAGTCCCCAGATAAACCCCGCATGAAAAATATCCCCGCTGCCGTTGCTGTCCACTGCATCCACATGAAAGGCAGGCTGAAAGGCGGTGCCTTCCCGGTTACCATATACCACCCCTCCGGCTCCCAGCGTAATGCCCGCCATCTTCACCGGTGGTTTGGATAAAAAATGACAGGCTGTAAAAAGATCGATTGTGCCCAGAGTTTGGGTGACACCTTCCTTCGGAACCAGCCAGTAATCGATACAGGTAGACCATTTTTCCAGATTTAGTACGCGGGTTCCGGGATCAAGAACAGTAATAACCCCCTTTTCATGGGCTTCCCGGCCAAGCCGGTATTCAGTTTCTTCGTAACGGCCCTCCAGAAGCAGGATATCTCCGGGAGTCATGGACTCGACAAAGTCGGCGTGGTATGCCGGACAGCATAGTACATCATGGGATAAGATTGCTGTCCGTTTACCATGGTTGGATTTTTCGATGAGAATATAGGCAACGGGGCTGGCTAACTTTTTTTTGGTCTGAATAAAATCCGTCCTGACACCCTGGCTTCCGATTTCATCAACCACCGTCCGGCCGGTCCCATCATCCCCTACCGCCGCAAGCAGAGCCGTTTCCACACCGGAACGGGAAAGAAAGGCAAGGGCGTTGGACGCCGGTCCGCCAAAAAACCGGTGGAAGTCTGATGTGATCCTTTTTTCATTCAGGGCAGGGTAAGAATCCAAAAACAACACATGGTCATAGACCAGAAGACCGCTTGCGTAAACCTTCGGCATTCTCTGCTTTTCTCCGGGTATCATTTAAAACTGCCGGATGGTGCGAATCTGCTGATAGGCATCGTTAATCATTTTAAATTTTTCCTCGGCGGTTTTGACCAAATCCGGTCCAAGGTGTGCCACTTTATCCGGATGATAGAGACGGGCAAGGCGTTTATAGGAAGCCTTGATTTCATCATCAGTAGCCTGGGGACTGACTTCCAGAATTTTATAGAGCGCATCATCCGTTTTCGGTTGATAAACATTGAGAACAGACTCATAATCCTGAACAGAAAAACCCAGATTCATGGCGACTTTTTCAATAGCCTTCCGTTCAGCCCGGTCAATTTGCCCATCAGCCTGGGCCAGTCCGAAAAGAAGGTGGAGAAACTGGATGCGGGAAGACAGATCCAGGTACATAGAGATTTGCCGGATCACGCCGGTTATATCAATATCCCGTTCCAATGTCTGCTTAAAAAGATACATCAATTCCTGGACAAAATTCTGGTCCGAGATATTTTGCATGAGGTACTGTTTGACATATTCTACTTCCCCTTTACGGATTTTGGAATCGGCTTTGACGACATAGGCAAAAACGATCATCAGACTCACATAAAAATCGCCCATCTGTGTCTGTGCAGAAGGCCTGCCGTAAGGATGTCCCCCTGAAAGCCGGTAGGCTCCTCCCTGTTCTCTTTCATCCAGCCGGGATCCCAAAATCCCTCCCAATATCGCACCGATAGGTCCTAAAAGCACCCATCCCAGTCCTGCCCCAATAATTGTCTTATATGATATGGCCATCATCCGTCCCAATTTTTATTCAGTGGGAAATTGGAGAAAATGAGGGGGAAATTCAAGGGAAAAGGTTTATGGGTTCATGGGTTCATGGGTTCAGGGGTTCATGGGTTCATGGGTTCAGGAGCTCAGGGGTTCAGGAGCTCAGGGGTTCAGGAGCTCAGGGGTTCATGAGTTCAGGGGTTCAGGGGGAAGTTGCTTCAAGAGATATTAATTAATATTATATATCATAATTATTGAATTATGTTGACAGATTCTACATAATTAATTATAATAAAAAGCAATAGCTATTTGCAGATCAATTTTTGATAATTAAAATATGAGGTGTATATGGGCACTCATAAAAGTTTAGATATTTGGAAACAATCCATCGATTTGGTTGAACGGGTTTATAAAGCCACATTGGAGTTTCCTGATGAAGAAAAATTTGGTTTAGTTTCTCAGATTAGAAAAGCAGCAATATCTATTCCTTCAAATATTGCAGAAGGTGCTGCAAGGCAATCAGATAAAGAGAATATCTACTTTTTGTATATTGCTTTGGCATCCCTTTCAGAACTTGATACACAATTTATTATTGCAAAAAAATTAGATATTTGTAATAATCAAAATATTTCAAACTCAATAAATACTTTAAGACCTAAAATTGTAAAGTATATTAAATATTTAAAAACATTCAGTAAATAAACAATTCAATTATAATAATTCTATTAAAAAAATAATAAATTTCACCCATGAACCCCTGAGCTCCTGAACCCTTGAGCCCTTGAGCTCCTGAACCCTTGAGCCCTTGAACAAAAAAAATTGTAACGAATTCCCCAAATATTCATTGAATTTATAGGATAGAAATAATACATTTCTTTGTTGTGTTAAAATTGGGGAATTATGCAAAAAAAAGAGACAACTGAGACAAAGCCGAAGACCCGGAGACGCAAGAAACAGCGTTCGACGAACGATGCCAATAGGGCATTGAGCCGGTATTTAGATGAAATCGGTCATTTTGAACCGTTAAAACCGGCAGAAGAGATTGAACTGGCGAAGCGGGTTAAGCAGGGAGACCGCCGGGCATTGAAACAATTATGCGAGGCAAACCTGCGATTTGTCGTGAGTGTGGCAAAGGATTATCAGGGACAGGGTTTACCTTTAACGGACCTGATTAACGAAGGAAATCTGGGCTTAATCAAGGCGGCAGAACGTTTTGATGAGACCCGGGGATTCAAATTCATATCCTATGCTGTATGGTGGATTCGGCAAAGTATTTTGCAGGCCCTGGCGGAACACAGCCGGATTGTCCGTCTTCCCTTGAACCGGGTAGGCACGATCACCAAGATCACCCGGGCGGCAGAAGAGCTGGAAGGAACGGGTGAACGGACACCCAATCCGGATGAGATTGCAGACAAATTGGGACTCAAAACCTACGAAATTTCCGATGCAGTCCGGATTTCCCGGCGTCATCACTCGCTGGATGCCCCTTTTCGGGATGGGGAGAAGAATTCACTGATTGACATTATTGAAGACAGCGGGCAGCAAACACCGGATCATCTCTTGATGGATGAGAGTCTGGAATCTGAAATCCGTTCAGCCCTGGATACATTGAAAGACCGGGAGCGGGACGTGATTAAGATGTATTTCGGCATTGACCGTGAATATGCCCTTACCCTCAATGAAATCGGTGAAGAATTCAATCTGACCCGTGAACGGGTGCGACAAATTAAAGAAAAGGCCATTCGGCGACTGCGACATAAGTCCCGAAGCCGGAAATTAAGGTCCTATTTAGGCTAATGGTAACATAACAGAAAGGTGGTGACTTTTCACAATGGTTCAAGTAACTGTACACAGGGACGAACCACTGGAAAAAGCACTGAAGCGTTTCAAGAAGAAGTTTGAAAAGGCCGGGATCATGAGGGATATCAATAAGATCTCTTATTATGTGAAACCCAGCCAGGACAAACGGATCCGCCGGGCAAAGGCGGAGAGACGCTTGAGACGGCTTCGTAACAGTAAGTAAGCCTGAGAAGTCCGGAGAAGTCCGGACTTTTCCATTTCAGGGAGGATAAACCATGCTCATTGAATCCATTTCCGGTGTCCGCGGAACCATCGGAGACAGCCTGCAACCGGCACATATTGTTCAGTATGCTTCTGCTTTGGGAACCTATCTCAAATCAAAGGGCACCGTTATTATTGGCCGGGATTCCCGTCCCTCGGGAGAAGCCATTGTCCGGATTTTCAGCGCAACTCTCCAATGGATGGGAATTGATGTCATCCATATCGGTATTGTCCCCACCCCCACTGTCCAATTACTCACAGAGAAAAAAAATGCCGATGCAGGGGTTGCTGTTACTGCCAGTCATAATCCTTTTCCCTGGAACGGGATAAAATATATCGATCGTACCGGACTCTTTATGAATGCCGATCAGGTGCAAAAAATCATGTCCCTGAAAAATCTGACCCATACATCCTACAAAAAAAGCGGTGAGTTCGGATCCTACAGAGAAGAAGGGACAGCCCTGGCATACCACATAGACAACATCCTGGAAATTCCTTATATCCAGGCGGATAAAATCCGGAAAAAACATTTCCGCGTGGTGGTGGATGCGGTGAATGGTGGCGGTTCACTGGCGCTTCCGGCCCTTTTGAAAACGTTGGGGTGTGATGTGGTCGAAGTCCATTGCACACCAAACGGGAATTTCCCACACACACCGGAACCACTTCCGGAAAACCTGAAAGATTTGATGGATGCTGTCGTTAAACACAACGCCCACCTTGGCATGGCCGTAGATCCTGATGCAGACCGTCTGGCCATTGTCGATGAAGGCGGACGCTACCTGTCCGAGGAGTATACCCTGGTCATGGCGTTAAAAACGGTCCTTTCCAAAACAAACAGAAAAAATCCCCTGGTTGTCACCAATCTTTCCACCACCCTTGCAGTAGATAAAGTGACACATCGTTTTGGAGGAAGAATCCTCCGCACGGCCATAGGCGAGATCAACGTCTCATCTGCCATGAAGGCCGAAAATGCCGTGATTGGTGGCGAAGGAAACGGGGGAGTCATACTACCCGATTCACATTTGGGAAGGGACAGCCTGGTGGGGGCAGCGTTAATCCTCCAACTGCTCACCGATGAAAATAAACCCCTCAGCGATATTTTTGCATCTCTGCCTCAGTACCGGATGAGCAAGAAAAAGGTAGAGATCGGTCAGTCTGATCCTGATGCCATTATTGAAACGTTGAAAAAACGGTTTGCACAAAAAGAAACGGATACGACGGATGGACTAAAAATTCTTGATCAGGACCGGTGGGTACACCTTCGGAAATCCAATACCGAACCTATTTTACGGATCTATTCAGAAGCCCCAACCCTCGAAGAAGCAGAATCCCTGGGCGAAGCGATGATTGGGGAAATTAAAAGGGAGTTGAGAGTTAAGAGTGGAGAGTAGAGAATTGGAGTGTTGAGTTGAGAGTTAGGACGTGTCAAGAATCAGCATTCCAGAAAGGAATACACATGAAAAAACAAGAGAACATTGCCCGGTATATTGATCACACCCTGTTAAAACCCGATGCAACACAGGAACAGATTATCAAACTATGCCAGGAAGCGAAAGAATATCAGTTCGCTTCAGTATGCGTCAACCCCTATTGGGTCTCTTTATGTAAAGGCCAATTAAAAAATACAGACGTCAAAGTCTGCACGGTGATTGGTTTTCCACTGGGCGCCAGTACCACGGTGGTAAAAGTTGCTGAAACGCTGCAGGCCATTGAAGACGGGGCTGACGAAGTGGATATGGTGATGAACATCAGTGCCCTGAAATCCGGGAAGACAATCGATGTGGAAACGGATATCCGGGCTGTTACAGAAGCCGTCAAAAAGGTCACCCAAAACAACCGGATTCAGGTCAAGGTGATCCTTGAAACCTGTCTTTTACGGGATGAAGAAAAAATTCTGGCCTGTGAACTTAGTGAAAAGGCCGGGGCAGACTTTGTCAAAACATCCACAGGTTTTTCAAATGGTGGCGCAACGGTTGAAGATATCAAACTAATGAAGAAAACCGTCGGATCCCGGATGGAAGTGAAGGCTTCGGGCGGTATCCGTGATATGCAGACAGTCCTGGCCATGATACAGGCCGGTGCCACCCGAATCGGGACCTCATCCGGTGTGAAAATTGTCACCGGGCAAACAGGCGCAAAAGAGACATATTAAACCACGGCAAATTCCAGACAACCCTGATGAAAATATCAGTTATAACATTATGAACATATATGAAAGTCTGCAGGTCTTCGCCCCCCACCCCGGGGGTAATACAGGTCCCGAAAATAAGAGTGTCAAGTTTATTTTGTTATTATTATATACTTATGATATTTTTTTAAATAATATGAATTTCTAAACATATCAATACAACATCAAGATTACCTATGAACACCCCTCATCCCGTAAAAAAAAATTCCATCCATGAAGTTACGATCGAGAGTATTGCCTTTGGCGGTAAAGGCATTGCCAGATTGAACGATTATGTAATATTTGTCCGTAATTCCCTTCCAGGTCAATCGCTTCGGGTAAAAATCATCAAACGTAAATCTCATTATGCAGAAGCCATCATTGAAGAAATTCTGAAAGAGAGCCCACATTATACCCCGCCCCCGTGTCCTTATTTTTCCGATTGTGGCGGATGTTCATTCCAAAATCTGGACTATACAACCCAATGCCAGATCAAAGAGCAGCAAATTCGTGATGTGTTCGTACATCTGGGAAAATTGAGCACGACCATATTGCCGGTGAAAGGCGCACCGGTTTTGTGGGGATACAGAAATAAAATGGAATTCTCAGCCGGGACAGAGCGGTGGTTTATGAAAGAAAATGATCCGGGAACTCCCCGGGATTTTGCACTGGGTCTCCATGCTCCCCGGCGTTTTGACAAAATACTGGATATTGAATCCTGCCTGTTACAGGATGATGAGAGCAACGCCCTGTTTCAGGAAATCCGGAAAGAAGTGAAAAAAGAGGGGCTCTCACTTTACAACGCCAGGACTCATGAAGGGTATCTGCGGAATGTGGTAATCCGCAAAGGTTACCACACCGGGGAAATGATGGTCAATTTTGTAACCCGGGATGATACACCTGAACAGCTGACACCTGTGGTTGAACATATACTCCCACGTTTTCCTTCTGTGACAACGGTGGTCAATAACATCAATGATTCCCTGGGGATGACCGCCTTCGGTCAAAAGGAATGGCGTCTTCATGGACCGGGAATTATTCATGACCGCATCGGTCCTATACAATATGAAATATCCGCCAACAGCTTCTTTCAAACCAACACATCCGGTGCCGAACAGCTATATTCTCTTGTGGAAGACTTTGCCGAATTGACAGGACATGAAACCGTATGGGATCTCTATTGCGGAACCGGTTCCATTGCCCTCTATTTATCCCAAAAGGCCAACGAGGTTTTAGGTTTTGAGATGATCCGGGATGCCATTCAAAACGCCAGGCAAAACGCAGAGAAAAACCACATTTCCAATTGTCACTTTTTTGAAGCCAATCTGGATAAATTTTTTCAAAAAAATCCGGATCTGATTCAATCCTTACCGGCACCTGACCTGGCGGTTGTGGATCCTCCACGGGCCGGTCTCCATCCCGATTTCATCCAACAGCTGATTCACCTGGCCCCGCCGAAAATTATCTATGTCTCATGTAATCCGGCAACCCAGGCAAGGGATTCGGCATTGCTAGTAGAAAGCGGCTATTCTCTGGATAAAATTCAACCGGTGGATATGTTTCCCCATACACCTCATATCGAGTCTGTGGCACTTCTGACAAAAACATAACGCTGAAATAAGATCATTGCTCAAAACATCACTGTTTCATAATTTTAATCCATCAACTAAACGGAGAATTTCCCATGAAACGAATCCTTTTGGGCTTTATGCTTGTTTTATGTATCCATGTGCCCGGTATGGCTGCTGCTAATTTGATTATCAGATGTGATGATATCGGCATGAACCATTCCGTAAACCTGGCTGTCAGAGAGCTTTTAGATACCGGGCTCCCTATCAATTGCTCTGTCATGTTTCCGTGTGGATGGTATCTGGAAGGTATTCGTATTTTAAATGAATACGATAATGTCAGTGCAGGTGTCCACCTGACTTTGAATAGTGAATGGCAGGAATACAAATGGGGACCTGTTGCAGGTCAGGGAAGTGTACCGAGTCTGGTGGATTCCAACGGTTTTTTCTTTCCAACACGGGCACTTTTTGAAGCCAACAAACCGGTTCTGGCAGAAGTGGAAAAAGAACTTCGGGCCCAGCTTGACCGGGCTATGAATTCCGGAATAGACATTTCCTACATGGATTATCACATGGGCACCGCTGCCTCAACTCCTGAGTATCAAAGCCTCCTGATGAAACTGGCCAGGGAATATCAGATTGGCATCTCCCGTTTCTATGGCGAAGAAGATATGACGAGTGTGTATGCCGTGGATATCCACCATAAAACCGATTCTCTGGTCACCTACATTCAAAATCTGCCGGATACGGGGACATACTTGCTTGTTTGTCATATTGGAAAAACGACACCTGAAATGAATGCCCTCACGGATACACATCCCTGGGGACTAAAAGAAATGAGCCGACACCGGCAAGCCGAACTAAATGCCCTGAAATCTGAAGCTTTTCAATCCCTTCTGAAAAAGAAAAAGTTGAACATTCTCATGTATGATCAACTTCTGGATGAAAAAGGTGTTGAGGCGTTAGAGAATCCTTTTTGACGTTGAGACGAGACGTTGAGACGTTGTTGAGGCGTTGAGATGTGGGAACATGGATGGGGACGGTGGGAATTTACTTTATCCGGTGTTGATGGATTTTTGGGTTCATGGATTGGCAAGTGAATATGGGTAATGGGAATTTATAAAATTTTACTCTCACTATATAGAATTTTATTTATGCGTGTAGCCCCCCGGGGATAAAATAAACCCGAACCGGACCAAATGCAAGATTATATTATTTTTAATATGTTGTGTATTCCTATCCTTCGGACTAAGGTTCGGGGTTGTTTGCCATTTCGCCATTCAGGATACCAAGGATCTGATAATACGAGATCCAAAAGTTTTTCAGCGTCTGGATGTAGGTCCTTCGGGCTAAATCCTGTTCCTGCTGGGCCATAAACAAATGTGTTATATCCACTTTCCCGATGAGGTAGCGGTTTTTGGTGACCTCGAAACGCCGTTGGGCCACCGTATCTGACTGGGCAGCAATGTGGACTTGTCTTTTCAGTTGATCGAACTGCTTTAAAACATTGGAATAATCTTCCCGGATTTGTTTTCGTGTCAGATTTTCCCGGATTTGTGCTGATTTCAGGGCTGATTCACCGGCTTTGATCTCGGCACGGTTTTTTCCCCAGTTAAAAAGAGGAATATCAAGTCCCATGGTAAACTGTTCCTGGTCAAAGGGTTTTTCATATAAATCCTGAATATTTTCTCCGGTCTGGTTATAACCAAAGCTCATGGTCAGATCGGCACTGATTCTTCTCTTGGCTTTCAAATCATTCAGGGTATGTTCGGCTGACAACACCGAGAGGCTATCCCGTAAAATTTCAGAAGAACGGGCAAGGGCTTTTGAAAGAAATTCTTCCCGGTCAATCTCTACATCCGGAATTTTCATCGGGGCAGTAATACTAAACTCCATCTCTTCGGGCATGCCCAGAAGCATTTTGAGTTCGTTCATGGATCTTTCCAGCTCAAATTGGGCCGATTCCAGGTTTGTCTCGGCTTTCATGAGTTCCAGCTCACTTTGCAGCAAATCGTTTTCGGCGATTTTACCCACACTATAACGCCTTCTGGAAAGATTGTACACCGTATCATTCACTGTATAGTTTATCCGGGCAATTTCCAGGTTGATCTGATCGATATAGGTATTGAAAAAAGCGTTGACAATCTGGACATTCAGTGAATTGACATCTTCTTCAAAAGCCTGCCGGGCCAGTTCGTACTGGATTGTTTCCAGCTTATGTTCCCATTTCATGGCGTTGGGGGTAAAAAGAGGTTGACGGTAGGAAGCCACAAAGGGAGAAGCCCGCCAGTAAAAATTGCTAGTATTCAAATTATCAAAGCGCTCAAGTCCGCTACTCATGGATAAGGTTCCGCCGGTCCAGCGGACTTTCTGACGAACTTCCAAAGCCGCCGTTCCGTAGGTTTGGCTTTGTGCCCGGTATAAAAGGGTCCCATCCGGCTGCTGAACACTTCTGATGCTCCGGTTTAAACCCGGGATATTACCGGATAATGAGATCTCCGGAAAATAATCTTTCATAAAAGCTTCGTAATTCCACCGGGAATTCAGAAAATTCTGACGGACCATTTCCAGATTGGGACTGTGAACCCGGGCATAGTCCAGGGCATTATCTAAAGATAATTCAATGATTTCCCTGTTTTCTGCTGATAACAAAGCTCCGCTCAGGAATAAAAGACAGAAAAAACACATAAAAAAACGGATGGGATATCGCATATAAAAACTCACCTATTCATATCTTAAGGATTCAATAGGATCCCTCCTGGCCGCCTGATTGGCAGGATAACTACCGAAAATGAGTCCAACCGAGATGGAAACCACAAAAGAGACAACAATGGAAATCGTAGAAACTACCGTGGTTATACCAGTAATTTCTTCTATCAGATAGCTGAGAAAAATTCCCAAAAAGATTCCAATAATTCCCCCGGTAACCGAAATTGTAATGGCTTCCAAAAGAAACTGAAGCATGATATCCAGACGTGTAGCACCCAGGGCCTGGCGGACACCGATTTCCTTGATGCGCTCCATTACCGAGGCCAGCATAATATTCATGATTCCGATGCCTCCCACGACCAGGGAGATGGAAGCAATAGCTCCCAGGACTATATTAAAAATTCGTTTGGTCTGTTGTTCCTGCCGCAACAATTGTTCGGGAACGATCACCTCAAAATCCACCACATCATAATGCCGGCGGGCCAGCATGCGGGCGATAATTTCTGAAACCGTGGTGATGTATTGTGAATCATCTACCCGGACCACAAGCCGGTCGATCTGGTGATAATTTGTCTCCTGGGATCGGCTTCTCTGCCGTGAGGCAGCCATGATGTCCTGAGGAGAAATCCGAGATCTGTCAATATAGCGGAGTAAAACGGTTTTCACCGGGGTATAAATATCCAGGTTGGTATTTCTCAATCCCAGATGCTCAAAAGATTCTTCAGACACTCTCCGCTCTTTCAACACACCCACAACCGTCAACCAGTTCTTTCCGCATTTTATTTTTTTTCCTATAGGATTTTCTCCCGGAAAAAAGCGGACACCGATGTCATATCCGACCACACAGACTGGCAAAGCCTGTTGCTGCTGATTCTCCGTAAAAAAAGTCCCCTCCAGTATTTCAAAATCCGTGGTTCGGAAATATTCATTGTGAACGCCCACCAGCTTTCCTGAACGGCGGTATCCCGACCGGATCATGGTAGTTTCCAATACAATTTCAGGACTCACAAAATCCACATGTGGAACCGTAGATTGTATGGTTTCGGCATCTTCCAGGGTTAATCCCCGGGAGAATTTAATCTCTTTTTCGCCGTTGCGGGTCTGTTGAGTGTCCGACTCATCCTGTACACGCCCTTCTTCCTGTTCGATAACAGGCCGGATAATGACATTATTCACACCCAGCAGGGACATCTGTTCCAATATTTCCTGTCTGGCGCCAGATCCAATCGCCAGCATGGCTATCACACTGGCCACCCCAAAAATAATCCCCAAAGAAGTTAAAAGGGATTTCAGCTTATTCTGCCGGATGGCATCTAAAGCAATATGCAAATTCAAAAGGGTTTGAACAGACCAGTGATAGTGCAAACTCATGGAGAATCCGATAGATAAATGATTTCAAGGTCATCCCGATTTTCTGGAATCGATAAAAAGATTTTATCCCTGGGCTTTAATCCACGAATAACCACTATTTCGTTTTCATTTTTCAGGCCGGTTTCCACTTCCTGTTTCACTGTACCGGAGACACTCTTTTTATACACGAATTCCAGAGAATCTTCTGCATGGTATGTCTCCAGGGGGATATAGAGGGCAGAATCCAGGGACGCAATGATGATGGTGTTACTGGTAGTCATGGCCGGCCGAAGGGTAGAATCGGATTCATTGATTTCGATCTCCACTTCAAAGACCTTGGAGTCTGAATTAGGCTGCTGTTCGCCGATATTGGCAATTGATGTAACCACCCCCGTCAATTTTTTGGATGGATCAGCATCCAAACCAACCTCCACCGGCATCCCTGTTTTCACTTTTTGAATATCCACTTCGCTGACATAAGTAATGGACTGCATCACACTCAGATCCGGCAGGGTGGCAATTGTCGGATCCCAGGCATTCACCGTAGAACCCTCCGTGATCTTGTTCCCGTTCCAGTCCCTTTTGTAAATCACCATCCCCTTTTCGGGAGCATAGATGGTAAACTCCTTCATCAGATCCAGATATTCCTGGTACTCATTCCGGTTTTTCCGGAGGTCTGAATCCACTTCGGACATTTTGGCAATCGCCTGTTTGACTTTGGTTTTATAGTTTTCTTTTGCCTGTTCCAGGGCACGGACTGCTTTGTCATAATCAATTTCAGCCTGCCGGGCAACAGACGGAGCTTCATATTTGGCCTGTTCTTTCATTAAAAGCCGTTCTTCCAGGGCATACTCCAGATTGATCAGTTCATTCCGGGCATTTGCCAATGTCAGTGTACAATCCAGCTTTGCCTGCTGATATTGACTTTCAGCCTTTTGAATAGCCAGCTGGGCATCTTTGATCTTGCTCTCCAATTCGGATCTGTCCAGACTAGCCACAAAATCACCGGAATCCACCACTGTCCCCTCCGGGACCAATTTCAGGATTTTCATCTCATAAATCCTGGCTCTTCTGGAATTGGCAGGACCTCGGATCTCTGTGGAATTTTTTGCCTTCAGCTCTCCGGTGGTTGTAATTGTAACACGGAATGGACCTGTATCTGGAGAGATAATTATTTCCGTACTCTCTACCTCAGGTGTCAGAAAGCGGTAAAAAAGAAAGACAATAACGAGAACAATAAAAAGAATCAGAAGAATGTTTTTACGTTTCATGGATGACCCAGTTGTTCAATGCTTGACTCATAAAGCGACCGGATATAGCCATCCAGCCACGTGTTAAAATATTTGATATCTTTTTGATTTACACCCTTTTTATAGAATTGTTCCTGCAAAGTCCTGGCTTTTAATATGATGGCATCTTCCCGGGGGATCAGATTCTGCAAAAATCCTGTATTCTGCTGATTTTTCAGGGGGGCTGTATTGATATAGGCTTCCCCGTTCCCTTTTTCATAAGGAAAACAGTATTCTTTCAATTTCAGGGACCAATCCACCAGGGGAGGATTTCCACCATCCGTCGATTGGATCGTGGCAGGCAGTTCCTTTCCACCACCCACCCATACCGGTGTGACCACGCAGGTGAGGGGAAATCCGATAACAGTCCACAATGTTGTGGCTTCAGGGTTTTCATGGGGTTTTACTCCTTCTACAATCAACACCGAAGCGGACCAGTAACGGACCACATAGTCCTGCAGTGATACCATGTATTCATCCTGAAAGTCTTCGGGAAAGTAAGTATCCCAAATATCCCGTTTCATCAGGCCATGATGCATATTCCGGGTTGCCTTTTTCAGGATAAATTCCACACTCAGGCCTCCTTTCAGCATTTCCCGTCGGAAAAGATCTGCCGTTTCGGCATACCGGATATATCCCTGGCCGTCTTCCGGTTCTCCGGAGAAAGAGAAATTTGTCCGGATCAGATAGCCTTCAGGAGCTGCTATTTTATCATTGGCATCATATTTTACATAGTTATAAAACCCGGTTTCAAAATAAGCTGCGCCACCTTTCGCATCGATAACACCGAAATTTGCCTCAACGCCCCATTTTCCCGACTGGGATTTAAGAAAGGTTTCAAATTCATCCACAGTGGCACATTGTCCCAGGGCTTTTTTCATAAAAAGTCCTTCCTGATCCCTTTGTTTTTTCCATTCTACACCAGCATTTACATTATAGGACGCCGTGTTCATGATACTAAAACCGGCTTCATTGCTGCCCATCCAGAGTTGATGATTCAGGGTATCGTTTACATTGAAGATTCCAGTACAGGCATATTTTTCACCCATAAAATGGACTATTTTATTTTCCAGAGCGCCGGTATCCCGGTGTTTCCACAGCATAGGTCTGCCGGTGAGCGATGCGTTCCCGGTAATGACCGCTGAAGTACAGGGAAAAAGCCCAGTGATTAAAAGAAATACAGAAAACAGTACACACAGACTTTTTTTCATCTATAATACCTCCGTTACGGGCTAAAAAAGAGATAAGCTACAAAAATAGCAGCAATCACACCGGCAAAATCGGCGGTGAGTCCGGCTGATACGGCATAGCGGGTTTTCCGCACACCTACTGAGCCAAAATAAAGGGCAATCACATAAAAGGTGGTATCTGTTGCACCCTGCATAATACACACCAGTCTTCCCACAAAACTATCGGGGCCATGATGCTGCATGGCTTCAATCATGAGTCCCCGTGCACCGCTTCCACTGAGGGGCCGCATCAGGGCTGTTGGTAAAGCCGGTAAAAATTCTGTATTCAATCCCAAGGCAAAAAATCCCCTTCCCAACAGATCAATCAGCATTTCCAGGGCTCCGGAAGTCCGGAAGACGCCGACGGCAACCAATATAGCGATGAGGTAGGGAATAATGACAATGGCCGTGCTGAATCCTTCCTTGGCACCGTCAATAAAAACTTCATACACATTCAGTTTTTTCCGGAAACCCATCCCGATAAAGAAAATAATCACAGAAAAAAGGATCAGATTACCGGCAATGAGGGAAATCTGGTTAATCATTTCAGGGGTTAAGGTAGAAAAAAAGGCAATCATGCCAACGACAAAAAGGAGAAATCCACCCAGATACGCCAGAAGGACTCCATCCAGAAGTCGGATTTTTTGGCGGAAGGCCACGGCCAGGATGCCGCAAAAGGTAGAGAAGAAGGTGGAAATGAGGATGGGAATAAAAATATCTGCCGGGGCAGCTGCACCCATTTCAGCCCGGTACATCATGATAGCCACCGGCAGAATCATAAGTCCGGATGTATTCATCACCAAAAACATAATCATGGCATCCGTCGCCGTATCTTTCTCCGTATTCAGGTCCTGAAGCTGCTTCATAGCTTTCAGCCCCAAAGGCGTAGCTGCATTTTCCAACCCCAGTATATTGGCGGCAATATTCATTAACATGGAACCGTAGGCAGGATGTCCTGAAGGAATACCGGGAAAAAGCCGGCTGAAGAGAGGATTAACAGCCCGGGCAAGCAGCCGGATACATCCGGATTTTTCCGCAATTTTCATGAGTCCCAACCAGAGTGTCATTATGCCGGCCAACCCCAATGAGATCTCAAGTCCTGTCTTGGCCATCTCAAAAGTGCTGTTGATCAGATCGGGGAAAATCTGGGTATCCCCCAGGAAAATCAGGCGTCCCAGTCCCACAAGCCAGGCAATGACAAAAAAGGAGATCCAGATAACATTCAATACCATAACAAATCCTATTTCTTAAGAGCCTGATAGAGTATTTCAACGGGGTGGTAAGCAATCCGGCCGGTTCCGTCGCGAATCTGATGCCGGCAACTGGTTCCCGGAGCCGCAATAAGAGTATCGGGGCTTGCCTTACGGACAGCAGGAAAAAGAACAAGTTCTCCCACTTTCATGGATACCTCATAATGTTCTTTTTCATATCCAAATGATCCGGCCATCCCGCAACATCCACTGGGAATCTCACTCACCTTGTAATTTTCGGGAAAAGCGAGCATCCTCAACGTTGGAGCCGTAGATGCCACGGCCTTTTGCTGACAATGGCCATGGAGGAGAATATGTTTTTCTTCGGTTGTAAACATGTCCTGGTTGATCCGGCCCGCATCCATTTCCCGGACCAGAAATTCATCAATCATGAGGGCATGATCTGACAGTTTTTGGGCATCTGCTTTAAGCTCATCACCCACCAGTTCCGGATATTCATCCCTGAATGCCAGAATCGCCGACGGTTCGAGTCCAATCAGGGGGGATTCTTCCGAAATCAGGTTTTTCAACAGAGTAACATTTTTTTCAGCCAGGACTTTCGCTTTCCTTAAAAATCCTTTGGAGAGACTTGCCCGGGCACTTTCTTTATGCTTGGGAATTTTTACGTCATATCCCAGGCGGGTCAGAAGGCGGATTGCGTCAATGCCCACAGGAGTATCCTGAAAATTAGTAAATTCATCATTATACAGGTAAACCCGCCTTTTCTCCTTCTCATTTTGAAGTGTCCGGACATAATGGCGCATCCATTTTGTCAGGGTTACGGTATGGAGCAAGGGAAGAGTCCGTTTGGTCGAAAATCCAATCATAGACATGAAAGGTTTCCGGAAAACACCCGTTTTAAAAAAGAAATTTGTCAATCCGGGAAAGAGAGATCCCAACCGGTGGAATTTTGTAATATTGGCTATTAATCTGGACCGAAAGGGTGCTCCATGGAGGTCATAATAATGCTGGAGAAACTCGGCTTTCAGTTTAGCCACATCTACACCGGATGGGCACTCGGATTTACACGCCTTACAACTCAGGCAGAGATCCATGATTTCGTAAATTTCTTCATGGTCCAGAGGATCATCCTTAGGTGAATAGGTTAAAAATTCACGGAGGATATTGGCCCGTGCCCGGGTTACGTGATGTTCATCCCGGGTTGCCATGTAGCTGGGACACATGGTTCCGCCCGACAGTTCTGTTTTTCGGCAATCGCCGGAACCGTTGCATTTTTCCGCAGCCCGGACAAATCCCTGGACCTGTGAAAAATCAAAGACAGTTTCAACTTCCCGGAGGGGTAATCCCGGTTCATATCGCAGGTGGGTATTCATCAGGGGAGTGTCTACAATTTTCCCGGGATTGAATATATTGTTGGGATCCCAGGTATATTTCAACTGACGAAGGAGCCGGTAGTTGTAATCACCAATCATAAATGGAATCATTTCGCCTCTCAGACGGCCGTCTCCATGTTCCCCACTCAGGGACCCCCGGTACTTTTTTACCAGTTGTGCCACATCCATGAGAATGGAACGGAAAATTTCCACTTCATTCCGGTCCTTTAAATTAAGGATGGGACGCAGATGAAGTTCTCCGGAGCCGATGTGGGCATAATATACACTTTCCTTGCCATATTTTTTCAGGATCTGATCAAAAGCTTTCATGTAGGCGGGCAGGTCTTCCACATCCACAGCCGTATCTTCAATCACAGTCACACTTCGGGTATCTCCAGGGATATTGGAGAGGAGTCCGAGTCCGGCTTTCCTGAGTTCCCATACCCTGTCTGTCATCTCATTGTACAAAACCGGAAAGGCATATCCATACCCTGCGGAGCGCATCTCTTGTTCCATGGCATGTGTCAATGTGTCAAGCTCATCCCGGGAATCCCGGCGGAATTCCACCATCATCAGGGCGGCGGGATCTCCCTGGAGGAAAAAACGATTTTTTCGCTGACTGATGTTGTCTTTTGTACAATTCATGATGTATCGGTCCATGAGTTCCACGGCACCGGGTTTGTATTTCAGGGCAATTAAATTGGCATCAAAGGCTTCTTCGAGTTTTTCAAAATGGCAGCAGACAACGGCTGTTTCTTTTGGAGGCAGGGGCACTAAATCCAGGGTGATTTCAGTAAAAAAGGCCAGGGTTCCTTCCGATCCTGCCAGAAGGGATGAAAAATTAAAGGGTTTTCCCTGGGCGTTAAAGGGTTGCATCTCCATGAGAATATCCAGGGCATAGCCCATGTTCCGCCGGGGAATGGAAGGTTTGGGGTAATTATCCCGGATATGAGACCGGTTATCAGGATTTTCAAGCATATCCCGGATATACCGGTAAAGCCTTCCTTCCAGGGAATCCAGGCGGGTTTTGGCATCAAAGGCTTCGGCACTGAGAGGTTCAAAAACGACTTTTGAGCCGTCACTTAACAGGGCTTTCACCGCCAGGGTATGTTCACGGGTACTGCCATATATGGGCAGATGGGCACCGCAGGAATTGTTTCCCACCATGCCACCCATCATACAACGGCTGGATGTAGAGGTTTCCGGCCCGAAAAAGAGTCCGTAATCTTTCAGAAAAAGATTTAAATGATCCAGGATGACGCCCGGCTGGACCCGGACCCATTTTTCTTCGGGATTTATTTCAAGAATCTCCGTCATGTATTTGGAGACATCCACCACAATCCCGTTCCCGACCACCTGTCCGGCCAGGGATGTCCCGGCGGTGCGGGGAATCAGCGATGTGCTGTTCAAACAGGCAAAACGAATCAATTCCTTCAAATCGTCTTCATCTTTCGGCCAGGCCACAGCCAAAGGTTTTTCCCGGTAAACAGATCCATCTGTTGCATAAATAATCCGCGTGGCATTATCCGTGAACAAATCACCTTTTAACGAAGTTTTCAGGGCATCCAGTGCTTGAATCACAACCTGTCTCCACTTAGCATTATATTGAAATGAAAGTTAAAAGATTATTTGTGAAGCTCAAAGAACGTTTAGACTGTATTGGTTCAGGGGTTCAGGGGTTCAGGGGTTCAATAGCCGCTGCGCGGTGTTCAATCGCTGCTGCGCAGCCTTCAAGGATCTCACTTCGTTCGATCTTCAATCCCAGCTTTGCAGATTTCAATAGGTGACTGGATTTCTTTTTTGAACACTGCGAAGCAGTGCTGGAATGCTGAGCGCAGGAAGCAATTGAACGGCACAAAGTGCCGCTTGAATTATTAAACGCTGCTGCGCAGCGTTCAAATCCATTATCTTTCATAAACTGATATCTTGATATGACTGCCGCAAAGTTTAAATGAGGACTGTATTTAATCCATTAAATAATTCGAAACAACACATATATGATTAGCAATATTTTCTTGCATTGTGTCGCATTTCGGTGTATTTTACCCCCGGGGTGGGGGGCGCTACCTAATCGAAATTATATATCCTATTTCTCTAATAATCTCATCATGAGATCAACAAAAAATCCGCAATCATTTATAAGAAATTAGAAGATGTAGGGACTGGCCGTGGCCTGTCTGAAATTGTCGTCGCTGCGCTCCTGGTGTGTCAATCAAATCAATCAAACCAATCTAGTCAATCGACTTTTCGACTTTCGACTTTCGACTTTCGACTTTCGACTTTCGACTGTTGACTGACGACTGCCGACTGCCGACTGTCGACTATTTATCTCTCAACCGTTGAAAAAACATTTCCATCAGATCTTTTATCTGATCTCTCATATAGCCGTTATGAACGCGGAGCCTGTGGTTCAGGCGGGGATCTTCACAGAGGTGATAGAGGGAATCACAGGCACCGGCATTGGGATCTTCCAATCCGTAAACAACCGTTTGAACCCGAGCATTGACCATGGCGCCGGCACACATAGGACACGGTTCAAGGGTTACATAGAGTGTTGCCTTTTCCAGGCGCCAGGATTTCAAATTATCTGATGCGGCTGTAATGGCCAGAATTTCTGCATGGGCCGTTGCATCCTGCAGGGTCTCACACATATTGTGTCCCCGGCCGATAATGTGATGATTCAGCACAATCACCGCCCCAACGGGGACTTCCCCCAATTCAAATGCTTTTTCTGCTTCCTGGTACGCAAATCGCATCCAATAGAGATGCGAAAAGGGTTTGATTGTCTCTGTCATTCTGGTTTCAATTCTTTTTATTCAAGTCAGTCAGACACTGGCGAATCCTTGCAAATCCTTCCTGAATAGATTTTTCATCCGTGGCAAAAGCGATACGGATATGCCCCTCCCCTTCTTCTCCGAAATAAATTCCCGGCACGACAGCTACTTTGTACTTTTCAAGCAAAAGATTTGAAAAATCTATACTGCTGATCGTTTTTTTGCAATACTCCTGGTAATTGAGGAATAGGAAATATCCACCCAAAGGTGTTGTAGCGGCATAAAATTCATGCTGGGTCAACAGATCACGCATCAGTTTTTTCCGGTTGGCCAGAATGGAAAGGATTTTATCCCGGTGTTCACTGCCAACACCTTCCAGAATGCGGATAGCCACACGCTGACTGATGGCTGGTGCACAGGTTGTGGAATAATTTCTTAAAAAATTTACCGGTTCCATCAACTCTTCCGAGCCGATGATCCATCCCAGACGCCAGCCGGTCATGGCAAAAAGTTTGGAGATACTGGTAAAAGTGATGACATTGGGATTATATCCGGACAACGAAAAGGCCTTGCTTTCGTAGGTAATTTCCCGGTACGATTCATCAATCATACACAGGATCCCTTTTTCAAGACAAATATCAGCGATATTTTCCAGAACAATCTTATCAACCACCTGACCAGTAGGATCCATGGGGGTGTTCAAAATAATCATACGGGTTTTATCGGTAAAAAGGCTGCATATACGTTCCGGGAGGACCGGGATCCGTTTATCAATTTGAATGGGGTAACGGACGGGGGTACATTCTGCCAGGCTCACAACCACTTCATAACTGGGATTCCCCACGACGGGTATCAGAATTTCATCACCTGGTTCACTCAAGGCCATCACACCGGAAAAAAGGGCTTCAGAGGCACCACCGGTCACCGAAACACCATAACCTTTGTCCGGTAGTTTATAGGCCTGGGCGATCAGCTCCCGAAGTGGGGGTAATCCGGCCGTATCTGTATAGGACAAATCTTCCGACAGGACAATTTCCTGGGCTGCATTCCGGATATTGGCCGGCATGGGGAAATGGGGCTCGGACATGGCAAAATTGATGACATCCCTGGAAATTTTGTGGGTAATGGTCCACTGTCCGTAAAAGGATTGCCTGGATAACTGACGGATTTTCTCTTTACCGATCATAGATAATTGTATTTAATCATTTATGGAGAGAACTTCCACCAATAAATTCCCGGAGGATAGATGTGGGTGGAATATCATCCGGTGGCAAAGGTAAAAAGAGCTGAAGATATCTGCTGATGCGGACAGCTTCCGCTTTGACTTCCGATTCTACCGGGATTTTATCCAGAAGCGGTAAGAGTCTTTCCCTGAAGACAGCCCACTCATACTCCAGGGCACTGTTGAACATCATATCCGCATGCTCCTGATAGGGAAAAATCCACCGTTCTTCCCCCATTCGGACCAGGGGCCAGCGCTTCAGGGTGTTTTCCACAGAATAGGACCGGAACTGATAATCCCGGAGCATCCGCCTTAACAAGCGGGTATCCGCCGTACTGATACGGTTATACACATTGAAATTGAGCTGGGTCAAAGCACTGATGTAAATTTTAAAAACACTCTCCGGGTCCAGATCCTTTGTCAATTCGGGGTTCAGTCCGTGAATTCCTTCAATAATCAGCACATCCTCCGGTCCCAGGGTTGTAAACGTTTTGGCCAACTCCCGCCTGCCAGTATGAAAATTAAAATGGGGCAACACGACCTTTTTCCCCAGCATGAGATCATTCAGGTTTTCATTCAACAGGGCATGGTCGATCATGTTGAGATGTTCAAAATCGATATTCCCATTTTCATCGGGCATAATTTTATCCCTGTCAATATAGTAATCATCCAGAGATATGTTTTTTACATGGAGACCATTGATCCGGAGCTGAATGGAAAGACGTTTCATAAAAGTGGTTTTCCCGGAGGAAGAAGGACCGGCGACAAAAATGAACCGTACGTGGTCATGCTTAAAGGTGATGGCATCGGCAATCTGAGCGATTTTCTTTTCATGGAGTGCTTCATACAGGTGGATGGCATCCACGAAATCTCCCTTTTCAATCCGTTCATTCAGATGATCGGTGAATTTAATACCCAGCAACTGTCCCCTATGTTCACTTTCCTGAAAGATGGAAAAGAGTTTGGGGGATTCAAGAAAGGGCGGCAGTGAATTGGGATACATGCTGTTGGGAAACTGGAGAACAAATCCGTCTGCATAACTTTGAAGCCGGTAATGATTCAAATAGCTGGTCCGGGGAATCAGGGGAGAAAGAAACCAGTGGGGAAACCCACAGATATCATAGACCTGAACGGATTCGAAGGGTGCTTTTTTCAGGATTTTAAAACGTCCCAGAGGGATTTCCTGAATTTCACTTATAGACATTGTCCGTTCTTCCATTTCGATATCCATGTCGATAATCGAGGACATTTTTGAGGATATTTTCAGAATATAATCATCGGGCAGCAATTCCGTGGAGAGGGGTTTGCAGAAAAACCCACGGCTGTAGGAATGTTCCACGGCAATGGTCACATCAGGAAACAGGCTTTCGGCAGCACAGAGCATGATAGCCGTGGCACTGATGGCCATGGCATTGGCTCCGGCAGCGCTATGTATATCAAAAAAATCCACAACCCGGGCTTCCGGAAGGATGGTGGAATTCAAACTTTGAGGAGATCCATCTACTGACATAATCAGAATGTGATCCATACTGTCCGGTAAAATATTCTGAACCAGATCTATTCCTTTGATGGAATTTTTCAGCTCACGATTAAAGGCCTGGGAACGATAGCGAATGAGCATCTTAGTCTCCCTTGTTCATATCCTGCCAGCAAATATTCAGTTCCCTGTTGGCTTTTCCCTCATCCAGGCGGGATACAGGTGTTGTATAAGGGGCGTTGGTTACTAATTCAGGATCTTTGTCAATTTCCTGATCTATTTTCAGCATTACATCGGCAAAATAGTCGAGAGATGCCTTACTTTCCGTTTCTGTCGGTTCAATCATGAGGGCTTCATGGACAATGAGGGGAAAATAGACTGTGGGTGCGTGGACGCCGTAATCCAAAAGCCGTTTTGCAATATCCAGTGTCCGGGCTCCTTTTGCCTTTTGACGGTCTCCCGAAAAAACGCATTCATGCATGGGTCTTTTGGTGTAGGGGAGGTGATACACCTTTTCAAGACGTGTTTTAAGATAATTGGCATTGATAATGGCACCCCGGGAAACCTGTTTGAGTCCTTCGGATCCCAGCATCCGGATATATGTCCAGGCCCTCAGAATCACTCCGTAATTTCCCCAAAAAGAATGAATTTTTCCGATAGATTCAGGCAAATCCCAATCAAAAAAGTAAGTCCCGTCTTTTTCCCGGACTACAGGCGTGGGCAAAAAGGGGAGTAATTTTTCATTCACACCGATCGGTCCACTTCCGGGTCCTCCACCACCATGGGGGGTTGAAAAGGTCTTGTGCAGATTCAAATGAGTAATGTCAAAGCCGGCACGACCCGTTTTCACAATACCCAGAAGGGCATTCATATTGGCTCCGTCCATATACATCAGTCCGTCCACTTCATGAATCAGGCGGCTGATTTCCTGCACATTTTCCTCAAAGAGTCCGACCGTATTGGGGTTTGTCAGCATAAAACCCGCCACCTCGTCGGAGAGCTTTTTTTTCAAATCTTCAATATCTACCAATCCTTCAACAGTGGATTTGACCTGCCGTGCTTCATATCCACCGATGGCAACTGACGCAGGGTTGGTCCCGTGGGCTGAATCAGGAATCAGAATGATCTTTTTTTGATTCCCTTTTTTCAGGTGGTACCGGCGCATGATCATGACACCGGTCAGTTCACCATGGGATCCGGCAGCAGGTTGAAGAGTAAAACCGGCCATCCCCGTGATGGCACAGAGAAAATCTTCCACATCTTTATAAATTTTCAGGGCTCCCTGGACTGTTTGAGGAGATTGCAAGGGATGGATTTCCGTGAAACCGGTCATGCCTGCAACGGCTTCGTTCATTTTGGGATTGTATTTCATGGTACAGGATCCAAGGGGATACATGGCTTTATCCACATGGTGGTTCAGGGCGGAAAGATTCACAAAATGCCGGACCACTTCAGGGATACTCACCTGGGGCAGGTCCGGCGGTGATTTTCGTAAATAATCTGAAGGGAACATATCTTCAAGTTTCTGTTCTTCCACATCACAGGCAGGAAAACGAACACCGTTTTTCCCGTCACTTGACAATTCAATCAACAACTTTTGATCCATTGCTCACCTGCTTCTCTTTACATACATGACTGCTTGTTTCAACACGGCGGCCAGATCTGTGCTTGATTTTCCACCTGCCGTCGCCATATGAGGACGCCCTCCTCCTCCACCACCAAGTTCCTGTCCGATCTTTTTTACGATATTCCCTGCGTGCACACCCTTTTGCACCAGATCATCGGTAACCATGCACAGGACCTGACTTGTTTGATTATTCTGTGTGGCAAAAAGGACAACCCCCGTCTTCAGCTTCTCCCGGGCCCTGTCCCCAAGATGTTTCAGGGAATTCATGGAATCCACATCCACCACGGCTGTGTAAACGGGAATTTCTTCAGCATATTCAGGATTTTTCAGATAATCCTCTACCGAATCTGTCAAAAGACGTGCTTTCAGTTCATCCCTTTCCTTTTCCAGGATTTTGAGTTGTTCCATCAAATCGTCAATTTTTGACAGGATGGATGTATCTTCCGTTTTCAGGCGGATGGAGAGATTTTCCACAATATCCTGCCAGCGGGAAAGATACTCCCTGGCTTTATGCCCTGTGACGGCTTCAATCCGCCGGACACCACTGGCAATGCTGCTTTCATTCAGGATGATGAAATATCCAATATCACCTGTGGCCTGAACGTGAGTCCCCCCGCAGAGTTCAAAAGAGACATCTCCTATTTTGATTGTCCGGACTTCCTGACCGTATTTTTCACCGAAAAGAGCCATCGCCCCCTTGTCTACAGCGTCCTGATAGGACATGTATTTTACAGTAAGGGGGGTATTGTGGAGAATTGCTTCATTGACCAGTGACTGAATTTTCTTCAGTTCATCCGGGGACACTTTCCGGGGATGGTTAAAATCGAAACGGAGATTATCGGGCCCCACATAACTGCCCGCCTGACGAACATGGGATCCCAACACATTCCGGAGGGCTGCATGCAGCAGATGGGTACCGGTATGATTCCGGGCCGTATCCAATCGCCGCGCCTCCACAACCTGAAGAGTCGCCGTTTCCGAAAGATGATTCAGTGGGATTTTTTTATCCACAATATGGATAAAACGGCTGCCTTCTTTCCGTGTATCTGTTATGGGATACTCTTTCTTATCAAAAACCACAATTCCGGTATCTCCGATTTGACCTCCGGATTCTGCATAAAAAGGAGTTTTGTCAAAAATAAGGTATGTTTGTCCCTTTGCATGGGCGGCCTTTAACAGCTTTGCCTGGCAACTGAGCCTTTCATACCCAACAAATTCTGTTTTGTCTGACTGGTCCCTTTTGGGAGCAAAACTTTTCCATTCCAGCGGTTTATTCGAAACATCTTTAAATTGGCCTGAAGCCCTGGCCCGTGCTTTTTGCTTTGCCATGTGCTGGTTGAAAGCCTCCTCATCAATGAAAAACCCCTTTTCTTCAGCGAGAAGACGGGTCAGATCCACCGGGAAACCAAAGGTATCGTATAATTTGAAGACATCTTTACCCGGGAGTGTTTTAAGTCCCTTTTTATTCGCCTTTAATACAAGATCTTCAAAGATGGCCAGTCCACGGTCCAACGTCTGAAGAAAAGATTCTTCCTCATTCCGGATAACCGCTGTTATCTGTTCGCCATGTTTGACAAGTTCGGGATACGCATCACCCATCGTCCGGATTAATTGGGGGACGAGTGCATGGATAAAGGGACCATTCAGACCGATTTTCTTTCCATAGCGTGCCGCCCGGCGAAGGATACGCCGGAGGACATACCCACGACCATCATTGGAAGGGAGGGCACCATCGGCAATACTGAAAGAGAGCATCCTCAGATGGTCTGCAATCACCCGATGAGGCATCCCAGCCGGACCACCATCATAGGATTTCCCGCTTCTGGATTCTATGTCCCGGATAACCTCCTGGAAAATATCGGTTTCATAATTACTCTGCAAACCGTTCAAGGTGCATAAAAGCCGTTCAAATCCGGCACCTGTATCCACATGTTTTTTAGACAGGGGGTGGAGGATTCCTTCCTCATCCCGAAAATATTGCATAAAGACCAAATTCCACAATTCAATATATCGTGAATCGCCGGCATTTACCAGACCGGCATCGATCCCTTCATTCATGGAGCCCCTGTAATAGTGAATTTCAGAGCTGGGTCCACAGGGGCCTGTATTTCCCATCTCCCAGAAATTATCTTTTTCCCCGAAACGAAGAATGCGTGATGAAGGCAATCCTGAAATTTTCTTCCACAGCTTATAGGATTCATCATCCTCATGATACACCGTGGCGAAAAGCCTGTCTTTGGACAATCCCCATTCCCGGGTCAGCAAATCCCAGGCCCATTCGATGGCTTCCCCTTTATAGTAATCCCCAAAACTCCAATTCCCCAGCATTTCAAAAAAAGTATGGTGATAGTCATCCTTCCCCACTTCTTCCAGGTCATTATGTTTTCCGCTGACCCGGATGCATTTCTGGGAATTTACAACCCGTGGGGAGACCGGTTCGGCCTGATCCAGAAATACCGGCTTAAACTGGTTCATTCCGGCGTTGGTAAAAAGAAGGGACGGATCATTCAGGGGAACCACCGGTGAACTGGGGACTTCTGTATGTTGGTGCTGTTTGACGAAGAAATCGATAAAGCTGCGTCGAAGTTCCTGAGATTTCATAATATCGGAGCATCCTTTCCATTGATCATCAGAATTGTAAATGTAAGAAGTGTGCAAGAATATTACAAATCAAAGCCGTCAATCGGCATAATCAGACTATTGCACTGCAAATTTCAAGGTCTTGTTTTCACCATCCACATTGTAAACAAAGAGATAATATATGCCCCGGCTTATGGGATTTCCATCGTAAAGCCTACCGTCCCAGATGATTTGTCTGCCGAAATGATAGGGAGACGATGGGGCCAGAGTATACAGGACTTCCCCACCTAAAGAAACAACCTTAACTGTACTCTGGTCCGGGAGTCCGTCAATGATAATCCGTTCATGGACCCGGGAATCATAGGGTTGTGGAAAGACCTTTATTGTGGATGTCCCCTGAATTTCTTCAGCCCAGGGGGTTTCCACCATATTAATGCCTCCGGCCGTTGCAATATATGCCATCCCGCTATTTTCATCGAAGGCTGCATCAGCCACAAAGGAATCCAGCAGGGGAGTATTTTCCCGTGTATATCCATATCCGCTGTTCAACCAGGTACTGTTAGCCAGGTATACCTTCACCCCGCCGTCACTTGTGAGGAACCATTTGTTGCTCCGACCGTCTATACGAACCTTTGTAATATTGGCATCGGAAACGGCTGGCAGAGGTGACGAGATGTTGCTGATAATATCTTCCAGGAAACGGGTAATAGAAACCGGGGGATTGATACTCTGTATACCACCGGATGTCACAACCCAGATAGTGCCGTCAGGAGCTCTGTCAATACTCAGGATATTGTCATTGGTCAAGCCGTGACTGGATGTAATCCGGTACCACACATTCCGCCGGTAATCGAAGACGGCAATGCCTCCCTGGGTAATGGGATCATTTTGGGGATGACTTTGCAGGGCAATCCATACCCGGTCATACTGATCGGTTGTCAACTCTGTAGGCAGAACTTCCAGGGCATTTTCCGAGTTAGTAACAGAATACTTTTCAACTGTCCCATCGGGCTTAAAGCGGACCAGAGGTTCGTTGTTGGCCGCATGGGCATTGGCCACCCAAATGGAACCGTCCCGGGTTTCAGTCATTCCCCTGAGAATCAGATATCGGGCTTCCCCTCCTACCGAAGCTTCCGATCCATGAAAGATATCATTGGTGGTATCCACCATGGTATAATCGGAATAATCTTCCCGGTTTATCACCAAAAGTGGACCCGGTTTTACCACTGGATCATAATTCAGGCGGGGGTAATCAATATAAAAGCCTTCAAAGGTCGCATACATATATCCGTTTTGGGCCAAAAGCAGATCATAAATCGTAGTGCTTGTAGATAAAATCGTGGTATAGGCCAGTGTGTCTGCACTAAACGAGCTTGTGTTTTTCTCCTCACGGATATGAATCAATGTATCCGCACGGATCAGATTGTGCCAGCTCCGGTTCTCCGGAATATAAATACTGATGCCGTCCCGGTTTGCAAAATATACGTGTCCATTTACATCTACCTCCACGGCATTATAGAATGAGGCAAAGGGAGAATTTGGAAGGATTCTCCGGGAAAATGACCCGGTTTTTTCTTTGATGAGGATTCCCTGGTTTTGCTCAGCCAGTATAAGGGTATCACCGGACAGAGCCACATCATTGAGGGCGTTGGGACTTGAGTAGTACAAGTCCCATGAATCACCGTTCAGTTCATAAATCCCCCACCGGTCCGCCAGCATGAGAGTGTCATCCCTGGAAATAAAACGCAGGGGAGTATATCCCTGAAAATCCGGGATGGAAATCCACCCATTTGAATCGAGTCGGCGGGTATCCCGGGAAAGGGCAACGTAGAGAGTATTTTGAAAAGTAGTCATGGCCAGCACCCGTTCATCCAGCATGGCATGCCACTGGGAGGCTGGTTTTAGATTGGATGATTGCCGATTTCCGGCGTACAGGCGGTTTGATGATGAAAAGAGAATCAGGGAATCACTCACAGCCACACTATAAATATGATCGATGGTTTCAGGAAAGTTTTCATACGTGTCCCGAAAAGCGACATACTCCGATGTGGTCACAAAATGGGCCAGTCCGTACGTGAGTCCTTTTTTATAAGCAACAATCAGGTCATTCTCCTGGCTATCCATGGCAAGAATCTGGTCAAATCCGAAATCGAAAGAGCGGATTGTTCCGTTATTCATGTGACAGGTAATGGTGGATGGTGCATGATCATAGCCAATCCAGAGGTGTCCATGTTCATCCTGCAAAAGCACCGATATTTTAATATGATCCGTAAAATCCGTATTAGTCAGCAGTTCCGGATCTGGATTCTGCCTGTTGATGGAAAGGATCCCCCCGTCAGTGGCACCCAAGATCCGGGAATTATTGATTACAATCTTTTTAACATTAATAGCTGGACCAACTGATTGCCAGTCCCCTACAGCCGCATTCAGAGCCGGGACAACCTGAAGAAGTGAGAAAATCCATAACAGAGTCAGGGCTTTTTTGTGCATTCACATCCTGAGTTTTCTTTTTATATGTTCAATATGGCGGATTGTTCAGCCTGATGTGTAAGAAAGTTCAGTCTTTGACAATAAAACTATCGGTACTATACCGTTTCAAAAGGAATTCCCGGGCGCTTTGGGCACTTTCACGGTCAGGATAATCTCCTACCCATACGACATACATGGTACCGCTTTCAGTTGCCCGGATCCGGATGACGGCCGGATATCCTTCCCGGATAAAATAATCCCGCCGTTCTTCCGCATTGGCTTTACGGGAAAAGGCACCAATCTGTAGATGGTACAGGAGAGATGGCTTTTGTGCTTGTGTGTCCGGTTCTTTCGCAGGCACACCCGGCAATTCATCAGACCGGTCAATCAAAACATCATTCTGTGCCAGCATTTTGTTGGCTTCACTCAGGTCAAGAGTTATGCTGACAGGTTTTTTATCCTGAGGCTGAGCTGCTGCATCGGGAAGGTTTCCATCAATCCGGCTTTTTATGAGAATATAGTAGCGATCTTCAGCAATATTCGGATCTCTTCGCAAGGCTTTATCGAGAATTCCTCCCGCCAAAACCACATTACCTGACGAAATATAGTAATCCGCCAGAAGCAGGAGAAGCCAGTTGGATTCAATTTCCGTGCTGTATTTACGAATATAGTTCTGGGCTTTTCGTGCAGAAGAAAGACCATCTGTATCCAGAATGATATCCAGCAGCTGCACATCCTGATCATCCGCTGCATATTCTTTATAGACATTGAGATAACTCCGCAATACCGCTGAATCCTCTCCTTTCAGGATCTCCTGAATATCGAGAGGTGAAGCCGGTAAAAACCCGGAGAATCCAAAAACAAGCATGAGTGTTATGTAAAATTTTATCATGGTATAAAAATAAAGATTCCCCCGGACATGAACATCAATAAAAAAGCTCCACAGGGGAGCTTTTTCAGGAGAATCATATCATAGATACATCAAAGGACGCGATAGATCAACAGGCCAATGACCACAATCATTGCAACAAAAATAAGGGCAACACCGATATTTCCCTTTTTGATCTCTTCCCATTCATCAATTTCAGTTGAGAGCCAGTCAAAAACCTTGATAGCCAGTCCCACACCAAAAGCAAAGCCGATGGATGCTGTGACAGCCCATAAAATCGCGTATCCCATTTCAGCAATTCTTTCAACAAAACTTAGCATAGATGCCTCCTGTATTACATACTTTCAATTTTTTTCCGAAATTCAGCTGGAGTAATGGAACCGTTTTCAAGAAGAATCAGGTCTTCCAGGGCTACGGTGGAAAAAATGACGTTGGATTGCCGGTCGGCCACACTGATTTCAAGGGAAACCTTATCAATCTCCGGACTGTTGGGTGTCATGCGTATCGCTTTGGCCACCGCAAAAAAACCGGTCATCATGGTGGAGTTGTAATTTGTCCTCCTGGCATCCAGTTTTAGAATCAGTACCAGGTTATCCTCGAAATCTTTCTCAACCCGGATATCTTGCATTCCCACATCAATCTGATAGGCTTTGCACACCCGCTGAATATTGTACATCAGGGCATACAATCCATGAGACTGGGCATAGGCAAGTCCGGTAAAAAGCAATAAAAGCATAAGGTATTTAATCACTGTATATTTTTTCAAGATTCCCTCCTGAAGCTTTCAGAACTATGTGAAAATATCTTTATCTGACCTGGATTTCAAGCATATTCTTCCCGGACACCATTTTTAAAAAGAGACTTCAGATGATTCATACCGTACCAGTAGGCTAAATCACGGTAATCCCTGACATTCCAAATAGCGATATCGGCTCGTTTCCCCGGAGCCAGAATTCCTCTGTCAGACTCAAGTCCAAGGGAGCAGGCACTATGCCAGGTAACGGCCTGCAGGGCTTCGAGGGGACTTAAATGCATATAAACACAGGCCAGGGTGAGAATAAGGGAGAGGTTCTGGGTCATGGAGCTGCCGGGATTAAAATCAGTAGCCAGAGCTACCCTCACGCCTTCATCCCAAAGTCTACGGGCTGGTGCATAATCACATTTACCCAGGAAAAAAGTGGTTCCTGGTAATATAATGGCTGTTGTATGGCTGTTTTTCAATGCCCGGATCCCTTCTTCTGAAACCTTCATAAGATGATCGGCCGAATCGGCATGACGTGAGACCGCCAATTCAGTCCCGCCAATTGCTGTAAATTCATCGGCATGAATTCTCAGCCGAAGACCGTATGCCTGGGCAGCATCAAAGATTTTTTCCGTCTCATCCCGTGAAAAAACAGTTTTTTCCGTGAAGACATCACAATAGACAGCCAGATTTTCTTCTGCCACAGCCGGGATCATTTCATCCGTAATAAGACGAATATATTTGTCACGCTGATTCCGGTATTCGTCTGGAATCTCATGGGCTCCCAGAAAAGTCGGGATCAAATCCAGGGAGAGGGATTCATTCAAACGGCGTATCACCCGAAGCGATTTCAGCTCATCCATTGTAGTCAATCCATACCCGCTTTTTGCCTCAATGGTGGCTGTGCCATATTCCAGGAATTTTTTTACCCGGGGAAGGGATCTGTCGAACAATTCATCTTCAGACATGTTTCGCAGGGAACGTACGCTGTTCAGGATCCCACCGCCGGCAGCGGCAATGGCCTGATAATCTGCACCCTGAACCCGTAATTCAAACTCTTTTCGCCGCATATCCGCAAATACAGGGTGTGTATGAGGATCGATGAAAGCCGGCGTTACCACACAATTGCTGCAATCGAATTCCCGGGCATCCTGTATGTCAGCAGACAGACCGATGGAAAAAATCCTGTCCAGTGCAATGACAAGGTCCTGATTCTCCAGTATGACCATTTCCCCCAGATTTTCATCCCACGTAACCAATTGTCCAATGTTTTTCAGTACCGTTCTCATCGTTCAATCCTGAAGGTTAAATGTTTTTATCCGGTTAAAATATTCTTTATCCGCTTTTAAAACATTATATGAAAAAATTACATAATGGGGGAAATTTAATGATTTGGCTACAGCTGCCTGTTTTTCAAACTCCGGATAATCCTGATTCCAGATTCCGTTGCCAATCCAGACCTGTTGGGTATAGTGAGCTGGCAATATATCCTTGATTTCCAGAAGATTTTCACGGTACAACTGATCCCGTGTGGTATAGTTCATGGGAATGGCACAATCCAGCCAACCCTGCTTTAACCACTCTGCCCAGTCCTGGTAAAAATGATTTCTTGCTTCAGATGGAGAGGCTTTTACGGCAGCTGAGAGTATGACGGGGATATTTAACTGCCTGTTAAAATCAGAAAGTTCTTTCAGCAATTTGTTAATAGCATCCCGCCGGTACTGGTCATAAAGTTTTTTAAAGAGTGTATAGGATTCGGAATCGTTCCATAGTGGCGCATCCTTCATGAAAAGCCGGGGATTGACCCCAAATTTCTTATAAAAAACATCCATTCCATCGGGATTATACCCGAATTCCGGTCCCTGAAAGCGGATATAGTCCAAATGAAGGCCGTCGATATTGTACTCACTGATCAACTCCTTCATCAGGACAAGCAAATAGCGGTTCACCTGAGGATGAAGCGGGGACAGATAAACCCCTTCGAACAGCTGGTGGTTGTGGGAGGATTTTAGTTTATCGAGGTCGCTGGCAGCATTTTCGTCCCACTCAATCCATTCGGGAAAAATGGATAGCAGGTGCAGATCCGGCGGATCTTCAGAACGGTTAGAATAAAGGACATAGGTATTAAACCAGGCATGAATTTTGAGTCCTTTTTTATGACCTTCCGAACAAACATATTTCAGGGGATCAAAATCCCCGTTCCTGACCAGGGATGATGTTTCCATATATTTACTATGATACATCGCATCTCCCCTGCCACGGACCTGGACAAAGAGATCGGTAAACCCCAGGGTTTGAGCATGACTCAGGAATTGGTCAATCCGTTTCCGGGTTACAAGATCCTCACGTAACACCCAAAGGCCTTTGTGGATTTCCTGTCCATCAAGAAGGTTGTATGAAAACAAAAAAAGGGCAACCGCAACGACTGCCCTTTTGAACGTACCATATATGAACGCTGAGTTTATCAATTTACGCTTTTGTTTTTGTGTCTTCTCCGGAAGATGTGTCATCACTGTCTACTTTATCTTCCACAGGTGCTTCTTCTTTCGCTTCAGCTTCTTTTACTTCAGGTTCTTCTTTTTCCAAATTGCTTTTTTCGGTTTTGGTTTGTTCAGCCTTTGGTGTTTCTTTACTGCTTTCTTTTACTTTTTCTTTTTTAACAGCTGTTGCTTTTTTTGGGGATTTCTTTTTCTTATCCGTATCTGAACCTACCATATCTACCAATTGAAACAGAACAACTTTTGCCGCATCATTGGGACGTTGCCCAAGTTTGAGGATGCGGGTATATCCACCATTTCGGTTCATATAAACCGGAGCAATCTCTTCAAAGAGAATTTTCACAGCTTCTTTATTCCGGAGCTGGGCAAAGGCCAGGCGGCGATAGTGGGTTGTATCCTTTTTTGCATAGGTGATCAACCGCTCAACAAGGCGCCGGGCTTCTTTTGCTTTGGCTTCTGTTGTTTTAATCTGTTTATGGAGAATCAGGGATGCGGCCATATTCTGGAGCATCGCTTTTCTGTGGCTGGGGGTACGACCTAATTTACGTCCTCTTTTTACGTGTCTCATATCCGTTCACTTCACTTCTTGTTTACATCTTTAACATATTCAGAAATATCCATACCAAAACGAAGTCCCAGCTCATCCAGCTTCTCGATGAGTTCATTCAGGGATTTCCGGCCAAAATTCTTAAACCGGAGCATTTCGTTTTCTTCTTTGGATACCAGATCGGCAATGGTTTTGATTTCAGCAGCCTGAAGGCAATTGTAGGAGCGGACGGAGAGTTCCAGCTCATCGATACTCCGCATAAGTTGTTTCCGTATCCGCATCTTATCTTCATCTATCTGCTGTTCCGGTTCAATCACATCAGTGGACTGGAGTGCGAAGAAGGGTTTCAGGTGATCTGCCAGGAGTTTAGAGGAATAGGAAACGGCATCCTGAGGTGTCATAGTTCCATCTGTTGTCACTTCAAGGATCAGTTTTTCCAGATCTTCCTTTACTCCTGACTGAAGTTTTTCCACAAAATAGTTCACTTTAACAATGGGTGAGAAAATGGAATCGATCCAGATTGTATCCAGGGGAGCATCGGCGGTTTTATTGTTATCCGCAGTAAAATACCCTCTACCGCGACCGATCCACAGTTCCAGTGTCAGATTTTTTTCTTCTTCAATAGTCATGATATGTTGATCGGGATTCATGATTTCCACATTTGGGTTTCCACCGCTGAGCATACCTGCCGTAATATTGGCTGGCCCCTGTAGTTTGAGGGTTAGCTTGATGGGCTTGGAATTTGCCAGTCGTACGCGGACTTTTTTAAGATTCAGGATAATCAGGGTTACATCTTCAATCACACCGTCGATGGTGGAAAACTCATGAAGGACCCCTTCAATCCGAAGGGCTGTTACCGCCGCGCCAGGTATAGATGAAAGTAAAACACGCCTGAGGGCATTTCCGGTTGTAATGCCGAATCCCCTTTCGAGGGGCTCCAGGATAAACCGGCCAAAGCGCTCCTGCTTTACATCTTCATCAATTTTTATTTTTTCAGGTATTTGAAAATTGGGCATGTCTCATAACCTCTATTATTTATTTAGAATACAATTCGACGACCAATTGTTCATTAAAGTCCTGAGGGATTTCTTCCCTTTCAGGGATATGAAGAATTTCGCCACTTAATTTCGCTTTATCCAGTTTCAGCCAACTCAGGTTTCCGTGAGACTTTTTGACAGCATCCAGGATCAGATCCAGGCGTTTACTTTTTTCGCGAATACGGATCACGTCCCCGGGTTTTACCTGATAGGACGGGATATTGACCACTGATTCATTCACCAGGACATGTTTATGGGAAACGATCTGCCGTGCAGCACGGCGTGTGGGTGCAAATCCCAGGCGGTAAACCACGTTATCAAGTCGGCTTTCAAGCATTCTCATTAAATTGTCACCCGTTTTCCCTTCCTGGCGATCAGCCCGTTTAAAATAGTTTCTAAACTGACGTTCCAATACACCGTACGTATGCTTAATACGCTGTTTTTCGCGCATTTGAATACCATATTCTGAGAGGCGATGCCGATGGGTTGGGCCGTGTTCTCCGGGGGGATAATTTTTCTTTGGATTGGAAAATTTTGGAGATTCAAAAGCCGCATAATCCAAACGACGACAGATCTTTCCTCTTGGACCACGATATCTAGCCATAAATAACTCCTACACTCTTCGACGTTTCGGGGGACGGCATCCATTATGAGGAATGGGTGTAACGTCCTTAATTGCGGTTACTTCCAGTCCGGCAGCAGACAGAGATCTGATAGCCATTTCTCTTCCTCCGCCTGGACCTTTTACACGGACTTCCACGCGGACCAGTCCTGCATCCATGGCTTCCTTCGCTGCAATTTCAGCGGCTTGTCCTGCGGCAAAAGGAGTGCTTTTTCTGGATCCTTTAAATCCGGCACGTCCTGCAGTGGCCCAGGCAATGGCATTCCCGTACTGATCGGCTAATGTAATCACCGTATTGTTATATGAAGCTTTGATGAAAGCAATCCCGTCAGGATCAACTCTCAGCTTTCTCTTTCTTTTGCGTGTTGCTTGTGTTTTCTTTGCCAATTTTAGACTCCGATAAATTGGAAATTATTGCTTATGTTTTCCGTTTTTTCTTAATCGCTGCCCTTTTCTTACCTTTCCGTGTCCGGGCATTATTCTTGGTGTTCTGCCCCCGGACCGGAAGTCCCCGGCGATGCCGGAGTCCACGATAGCAGCCGATATCCATCAACCGTTTAATATTCATTGTTACTTCGGTACGCAATGCACCTTCAACTTTATATTCGTCGGCAATCAGCTGACGAATGGAACTGACCTGATCTTCTGTCAGATCCTGCACACGGATTTCAGGATCAACTCCTGCTTTTTCCAGGATCTTAAGAGCCATAGGACGTCCTATACCATAAATGTAAGACAAACCCACTTTGACTTTTTTGTCGCGCGGTAAGTCTACGCCTGCAATTCGAGCCAAATTAACCTCCTAATTATCCTTGTCTCTGTTTGTGCTTTTTGTTTTCGCAAATGACGCGTACAACGCCACCTCTGCGAATAATTTTACACTTGTCACAGATTTTTTTTACTGATGCGCGTACTTTCATTTCAATTCCTTTACTTATATCGATAGACAATACGGCCTCTGGACAAATCATAAGGGGACAATTCCAATGTCACCTTGTCACCTGGCAGAATTTTGATAAAATGCATACGCATTTTACCTGAGATATGAGCCAGGACTTCATGTCCATTTTCCAACTCCACCCTGAAAGATGCATTGGGCAGAGTCTCCAGTATTGTTCCATCCACTCTGATAGCGTTTTGCTTTGCCATATTTCACCCGTTTGTCAGAATAAGCGGTTCATTTTCAGTGACTGCGATGGTATGCTCAAAGTGAGCCGACACTTTCCGGTCCCGCGTCACGATGGTCCAGCCATCCTGCAGGGTTTCCACTTCATGGGTTCCCAGATTGATCATCGGTTCAATTGCGATGACCAGACCGGGTTTCAAACGCATACCACGCCCCGGATGTCCGTAATTGGGGACCTGGGGCTCTTCATGAAGTTTCCGTCCGATTCCGTGTCCCACCAGGGACCGGATCACCGAAAAGTGATGCCCTTCTGCATGTGTCTGAATCGCGTGGCCGATATCCAGCAAGTGATTACCGGATACAGCCTTGCGAATGCCGATATTCAGACATTCTTCCGTGACGGTCATCAGCCGTTTCCAATCCTCCGGCAACTCACCCACGGCAAATGTCCGTGCGTGATCTCCATAGTATCCATCCACAATGGTTCCACAGTCTATACTGACCATGTCCCCCTCTTTGAGGATACGCGGACCGGGAATGCCGTGAACGACCTCTTCATTGACAGATACGCAGAGTGTTGCGGGGTAACCGTTATACCCTTTAAAGCCGGGAAGTCCGTGATGAGACCGGATATAATCTTCGGCAATAGTATCAAGCTTTGCCGTGCTTATTCCGGGTTTGATCCATTTTGAGACTTCCACAAGGGTATCATGGACCAGCTTTCCCGCTTTCCGCATGATTTGAATTTCATGCTGTGATTTGTAGCGTATCATACGATGGCCGTTTTAAAAACGGCGCCGTCCCCGAAGTTTTCCGGATTTCAAAAAACCGTCATAATGGCGGGTAATCAGTTGTGATTCAATTTGCTGAAGCGTATCCAGAGCCACACCTACAAGAATCAGCAAAGATGTCCCACCAAAGAAACTGGCCAGATCGTAATCAATCCCCATGACATTCATCAGGATGTAGGGAAAAATTGCCACGATAGCCAGGGCAATCGAACCGGGTAATGTAACCCGTGTGAGAATATTGTCGATATATTCTGCTGTACGTTTTCCCGGACGGATACCGGGAATAAATCCCCCGTGCTTTTTCATGTTATCCGCCACTTCCGTGGGATTGAAAGCAATCGCCGTATAGAAGTAGGTGAAGAAAATGATGAGCAATCCAAAGACCAGCCAGTAGAACCAGTGATCGATGGAGAAGATGCGCATAGCACTTTGAAGCCATTCCACATCACCCATAAAGGTGGTGATGGTACTTGGAATGAACATGAGGGATTGAGCAAAGATAATCGGCATCACACCGGCTGTATTCACCCGGAGGGGAATATGAGTCGACTGGCCGCCATAGATTTTCCGTCCGACAACCCGTTTTGCATACTGAACAGGAATCTTGCGCGTTCCCTGTGTCAGCAGAATCACAAAACCAATCGTCAGAACCATGAGTCCCAGAAGAATCACTTCTGCAAAGAGGCTTCTAACCCCTTCAGAAATGAGGGTGACTTCCTTGAAAATCACGTTGGGGAAGCGGACCATAATACCGATCATAATAATGAGGGAGATACCGTTTCCGATACCCCTGTCCGTTATCTGTTCACCGAGCCACATAATAAACATGGTTCCGGTGATCAGAGTTAAAACTGTCAAAAGGACGAATCCCATACCCGGATTGGGAACGACAGGCATGGGCTGAGCCGATGTCCCGGCATTCATGTGCTGAAGGAAGATGGCCACGCCGTAGCCTTGCAACGCTGAAATAGCCACGGTGCCATAGCGGGTTAATTGCGTAAGTTTCTTTCTCCCTTCCGGTCCTTCCTTTTGCAGTCTCTGGAAATAGGGAAAGACAGCTCCGAGAAGCTGAATGATAATGCTCGCGCTGATATAGGGCATAATTCCCAGGGCAAAAACGGTTGCTTTTTGAAAAGCACCGCCTGCGAACATATCATAGAGGCCCAGGAGTGTATTTTGAAAGCTCTGGGCTGCGATACTGAGGGCTTCTGTATCTACACCGGGGAGAGGAATGTGTCCACCCACACGGTAGACAACCAGAATGAGAATGGTGAACAGAATTCTCTGTCGCAATTCGTGAATCTTGAAAACGGATTTCAGACTCTGGATCATAATACTATGGCCTTTCCGCCGGCTTTTTCAATTTTTTCTTTGGCTGTGGCACTGAAAGCATCCACAGTAATGGTGAAGGCTTTATCCACTTCGCCCACCCCGAGTATCTTCACGGGTTTATCTTCTTTTTTCACCAGTCCGTTCGCTTTCAAAACCGTTGCATTAATCTCTTCAGTTTCGAGCGTATTCAGGTCTTTCAGATTCACAATCTGAAATTCCTGACGGAATTTATCATTGGAAAATCCCCGTTTGGGAACCCGGCGCTGGAGGGGCATCTGTCCGCCTTCAAACCAACTGTAGTGTTTTGCACCGGAGCGGGATTTTTGTCCATTGGATCCACGTCCGGCCGTACAACCATTTCCGGACCCAATGCCGCGGCCGCGACGTTTGGTGTTTTTCCGGGACCCTTTTGCGGGTTTAAGTGTCGATAATATCATGATTCTTCAACCTCCTCGACTTCAACCAGATGTGAGACCTGAGAGATCATCCCACGGGTGGGACCATTATCAGGAAGAAGAACGGTTTTGTGAAGTTTTCCAAGTCCCATGGCTTCAATCGTCCGGGCTGTCCGTTCGCGATAACCAATGGTGCTTTTTATCTGAGTCACTTTGAGTTTTTTTTCTTTTTTCTTAGCCATCTCAGTTAAATACCTCCTGTACCGTAATACCCCGCCGTTTGGCCACCATATAGGGATCTTCCAGTTCTGCAAGGGCATTCATGGTTGCTTTGATGACATTATGAGAGTTGGCGCTACCGATGGATTTGGCCAGAATATCATGGACACCTACCTGTTCCATGATTGCACGGACCGGTCCTCCGGCAATAATTCCAGTACCGGGAGAAGCCGGTTTCAACACGACACGGGCGGCACCATAGCGACCGATCACCTCATAGGGGATGGTTCCTTTAAGTACGGGAACCCGGATAATATTCTTTTTGGCATCTTCCCGGCCTTTATTGATGGCATCGATCACCTGGTTTGCCTTTCCAAGTCCCACACCCACATGTCCGTTGCCGTCGCCGACAACCACAATGGCGTTGAAACGGAAGCGGCGGCCACCGGTAATCACCTTGGCAACGCGATTTATCTTGACGACCTTCTCGTCCCGTAATTCCAACTCAGCAGGATTGATTGACTTTTTCAAATGCAAGACAATACTCCTTCTTTAGAATTTCAATCCGGCTTCACGACTGGCTTCAGCCAACGCTTTGACCCGACCGTGATAAATATATCCGTTCCGGTCAAAAACCACCGTTTCGATTTTTTGTTTTTTGGCAAGTTCGGCAATCTGTTTGCCCACTTCCACACTCATTTCTGTTTTGGATTTGGATGCGAGTTTCTCTTTATTCTCTTTGGAACAGGAATTCGCATGGGCCAAAACCTGATTGTTGATATCATCAATAATCTGAGCGGAGATATGCCGGTTGCTTCTGAAGACAACCAGTCTGGGCCGCTCGGGTGTACCGGAAACCTTTTTACGGATTCGTGCCTTTTTCCGGTATCGGATTTCATTTCGATTTACATTTTTTTTCATAATCCAGTCCCTTACTTCTTGATCGTCTTTCCGGCCTTCCGGTGGACCGTTTCGCCCACATAGCGTATCCCCTTGCCTTTATAGGGTTCCGGGGGACGGAAGGAGCGAATCTGGGCCGAAACAGCCCCTACTTTTTGTTTGTCGATGCCGGATACCGTGATAATATTACCACGGCCGACCTCGAATGAGATCCCGTCCGGAGGTTCGATCAGAATCTGATGGGAATATCCCAGTGTTAAGAGTAAGTTTTTTCCCCGCAGTTCAACGGAATAGCCTACACCCTGGATTTCGAGCTGTCTTGAATATCCTTCAACAACACCCGTAACCATATTCTGAATCAGGGACCGGGTCAGTCCATGAAGGGACTTATGGGTCCTGGAATCAGACGGGCGGGTTACTACTATTGTATTATCCTTCAGTGCTACCGTCATTTCGGGATGATAATTTAACGTCAGTTCACCTTTGGGACCTTTGACAGAGAGGATCCCACTGGCGACACTCGCTTTGACATTTTCAGGTACCGGAATTGGGTTTTTACCGATTCGTGACATAAGTACTTCCCTTCTTACCAGATTTTACAAAGATACTCACCGCCGATACCCTTTTCCCGGGCTTCTTTGTCGGTCAGTACCCCCTGAGAGGTTGAGAGAATTCCAATTCCAAGTCCGTTTCGGACCCGGGGAATTTCCAGGGCTTTAACATAAATTCGCCGTCCTGGCTTACTGACCCGTTCGAGTCCGTACAAGACGGGTCGGCCGTCGCTCAGATATTTCAGATAAAGCCGAAGCATCCCCTGTTTTCCATCCTCTACAAGGATGAAATCTTTAATGTAACCTTTTGTCTTCAAGATCAATGCAATCCGCGCTTTCAACTTACTTGCGGGAATTTCAACCCACCGATGCTGAGCTGTGGTTGCATTGCGAATACGTGTTAAGAAATCTGCAATTGGATCAGTCATGAATCTTCCTTTTTACCAACTTGCTTTTGTTATTCCGGGAATTTCACCCTTTAAAGCCAGTTCGCGAAAACAAATACGACACAGGCCGAATTTACGGTAAACGGCTTTAGGCCGGCCGCAAAGACTGCAACGAGTGTTAGCTCTGGTTGAGAACTTTGGTTTGCGCTTGGCTTTTGCTATCATGGATTTTTTTGCCATAGGAATCCTTATCCTTCTGTTTGCGTGGTACGGCGTTTAAACGGGAAACCGAATGCTTTTAAAAGTTCATAACATTCCTGGTCATTTTTGGCCGTGGTTGTTATGGTAATATTCATACCCCGCACGCGGTCCACTTTGTCATAATCAATTTCAGGAAAAATAACCTGTTCTTTCAGGCCAAATGTATAATTTCCAAACCCGTCAAAGGCTTTGTCCGACAATCCGTTAAAATCCCGGACCCGGGGAATGGTTACATTGATCAGCCGATCCAGAAACTCATACATTTTTGTCCGCCTCAGGGTTACCCGTACACCCACGGGATCACCTTCACGGATCTTGAAATTACTGATCGCTTTCTTGGCACGTGTGACCACAGCATGCTGACCGGTAATCATTTCAAGATCTTTGACGCAATTTTCAACCTGAGCCGGTTCTTCCTTTGCATTCCCCAATCCAACAGTGACGCTGATTTTATCAAGTCTTGGGACTTCCATGGAATTATCATAACCGAAAGTCTTTGTCAGATAAGGGACTACCTCTTTTTGGTACATTTCCTGTAATCTCGGAATCTTATTCATAATCCTTATTTCCCTTCATCCACTTGTTCGCCCGTTTTCTTTCCATAACGGACACGGGATCCGTCAGCAAGTATCCGTTTTCCGGTACGGGTCGTCTGGTTGTCCTGAATCAACATCACATTGGATGCATGAATCGGGGCTTCTTTTTCAACGATGCCGCCTTGTGGATTTTGCTGATTAGGCCGGGTGTGGCGTTTCACCAGGTTTACACCCTCAACGATAACCCGGTTTCGTACCGGGAACACTTTGAGGATCTTCCCGGTTTTCCCCCGGTCTTTCCCCGTAATGACTTTAACTGTGTCATTTTTCTTTACGTGCACGGGACTCTCCTTACAATACTTCAGGTGCCATTGAGACAATTTTCATATACTGTCTTTCACGCAGTTCACGGGCTACGGGTCCGAAAATTCGGGTCCCGATGGGTTCACCCTGGGGGTTGATCAATACCGCTGCATTTTCATCGAAACGGATATAGGAGCCGTCCGGGCGTCCCACTTCCTTTTTCGTGCGGACGATGACCGCCTGGGCTACATCACCCTTTTTGGCTGTTCCGCCGGGAATCGCCTGCTTGACAGCAACAACAATGACATCACCCACTGTTGCATACCGGCGGCGTGTTCCGCCCAGGACTTTAATGCACTGGACGACTTTCGCCCCGGAATTATCGGCAACCCGCAATTTGGATTCAACTTGTATCATCTCGCAATGCCTTTCTCAGTTTAAACTTCGGGTTCACGGTCTATGATTTCAACAAGGCGCCATCTTTTGCGTTTGCTTAAGGGGCGTGTTTCAACGATACGGACCGTATCACCGATCCGGCACTCGTTCTTTTCATCATGGGCCATGAACTTCACACTGCGTGTGATATACTTTCCGTAAACCGGATGTTTGATTTTTCGGCTGATCAGGACAGTCACGGATTTATCCATCTTATCGCTGACCACTTTGCCAATTCGGACTTTTTGATTTTTAGTGCTCATGCATCATCCCAGTTCTTAGCGCTTACCCAGTTCATATTCACGCAATATGGTCTTCAGTTGGGCAATTTCTTTTTTTACCTTTTTAATCTGCAGAGGATTATCAAGTTGTTGCAGGGTAAGCTGAAACCGCAAATTCATCAGTGCTTCCTCATTATCCCGCAATTTGATCACGGCTTCTTCCTGCGTGAGTTCTTTAAGTTCCGTTTTAGACAACATGATTTATCCTCCTATTTCCCGGCGTGAAACCATTTTCGTCTTGATGGGAAGTTTATTGGAAGCCAGGCGAAAAGCCTGTTTTGCCATCTCTTCCGTCACACCTTCCACTTCAAACATGATTCGACCGGGCTTCACAACGGCTACCCAGAATTCGGGTCCGCCTTTCCCCTTCCCCATACGGGTCTCCAGTGGCTTTTTGCTCACGGGCTTGTGGGGGAAAATCCGAATCCACATTTTTCCGTGTTTACGAACAACACGGGAAATGGCAACACGGGCGGACTCAATCTGTCGGCTGGTAATCCAGGATGCTTCAAGGGCTTTCAGACCATAATCTCCGTAATTCACTTCAGAACCCCGAAACGCGAATCCAGTCCTGCGTCCTCTGTGTTGCCGGCGATATTTTACCTTACGAGGCATTAACATGAGAAAAAATCTCCGTTCTTCGTTTTAAATTGTGTTTACTTCACCGTTGCAAATCCAGACTTTTATGCCGATACATCCGTAACTGGTGTTCGCCGTGACGGATGCATAGTCAATATCGGCACGGAGCGTGTGCAGGGGTACCCGTCCCTCACGGGCAGATTCAACACGGGCCATTTCTGCACCACCCAGGCGTCCTGAACACTGAATTCTGATACCTTCAGCGCCCATGCGCATTGTGCTCTGGATTGCACGTTTGATCGCACGTCTGAAAGAGACTTTTCTTTCAAGCTGCTGGGCAATGTTTTCACCCACCAGATATGCGTCCAGCTCAGGCTTTTTAATCTCAACAATGTTTACCTGAACATCAGATTGTGTGAGTTTCCTAATCTCTTCTCTCAGCTGATCGACTTCTTTTCCCTTGGCGCCAATAACAATTCCGGGTCTGGATGTATGAATCGTTATGGTGATCAGCTTGGTTGTCCTTTGAATCTCTACCCTGGAAACACCACCTTTTGAGAGTCTTTTGGATACATACTTCCGAAGCATCAGATCTTCAGACAGTTTTCCGGCAAAATTTCTCTCGTCAAACCAGTTGGATAACCAACTTTTGGTGATACCAAGACGAAATCCGTAGGGATGTGTTTTCTGACCCAATCTCTACTCCTTTTTTGTCGATGCCGTTTCAGCTTTTTCAGGCAGGCCAACTTTGACTGTCACATGGCTTGACCGTTTGCGAATCAGATAAGCCCTTCCCATGGATCTGGGTTGAATCCTGCGGGTAATCGGCCCTTTATCCACATACGCTTCCTTGATTACCAACTCTTCGGGATTCACTTTGCTTCCCTCATCCGAGTCGATATAATTGGACACTGCCGAACGAATGGTCCCTTCTACAATTTTCGCCGCCTTATTCGGCAGGAAATGAAGGGCATTCAGCGCATGGTCCACACGTTTTCCACGGACCAGGTCCAGCATCGGCTTGATTTTCTTTGTACTGTGATGTACATATTTATTTATTGCGCGTGCTTCCATTATGTACCTGTCTTATCAATTATTTTTTCTTGTCATGCCCACGATATGTCCGCGTCGGGGCAAATTCGCCTAACTTATGTCCTACCATGTTTTCCGTCACATATACCGGGACAAATTTCATCCCATTATGGACGGCAAAGGTATATCCCACGAATTCCGGCGATATGGTAGATCTACGGGCCCAGGTTTTAATCACCTTCTTTTTACCGGTCCCGGACATCTCTTCGATTTTCGCCAGAATGTTTTCATCAACATAAGGACCTTTTTTCAGTGATCTTGTCATGTTTCACGGTTCCTTATTTTTTTCGCCTGGCCACGATATGCTTATCGCTGCCTTTGTTCTTCTTACGTGTTTTATAACCTTTGGTCGGTTTACCCCAGGGAGTCCTGGGATGTCCGCCACCGCTGGTTTTTCCTTCACCACCACCCATGGGATGGTCGATGGGATTCATGGCAACACCGCGAACCTTCGGGCGTTGACCGAGCCAGCGTTTCCGTCCGGCTTTTCCCAGTGACACGTTGGCATGCTCTTTATTTCCAATTTCTCCTACAGTCGCATAGCATCGGTCCAGGATCATTCTCATTTCACCAGAAGGAAGTTTCAGGGTGACATATTTTCCTTCTTTTGCCATGATCTGAGCAGCAGCACCTGCCCCGCGGGCAATCTGTCCACCCTTACCAGGTTTCATTTCAATATTGTGGACAATAGTACCCGATGGAATTTTAGACAAGGGCAGGGAATTCCCCACTTTAATTGCCACATCTTCACCGGATATCACCTGGTCGCCAACTTTGAGTCCCAATGGCGCCAGGATATAACGCTTTTCACCATCGGCATACTGCAAAAGAGCAATATCGGCAGACCGGTTGGGATCATATTCCAGAGCCACGATTTTTGCAGGAATGTTGAATTTATTCCGTTTGAAATCAATGATCCGGTATTGTCTTTTCTGACCGCCTCCACGTCTGCGGACACTGATACGACCCTTGCTGTTTCTACCACCTGAAGAAGGATTCGCTTTTAACAGCTTTTTTTCCGGTTCCTTCTTTGTCAGGTGGCTGAAATCCAGCGTCGTCTTTGTCCGTAATCCGGGAGTATGCGGTTTGTACGTTTTAATCGGCATAGATCTTTTCCTTAAACAGCTGTTTCACCTTCAAACAGGTCAATTCGTTCTTCAGGTCGCAGGGTTACGATGGCCTTTTTCCAGTGAGCTCTCCGTCCGTTGGTCCGGATTACTTTGCCGCCACTGCGTACCGTCTGAGTTTTTGATTTGCCTTTTAATCTCACGACGGCCACTTTCTCCACGTGAACATTGAAGCGTTTTTCCACTGCATTTTTTATGGTCATTTTATTTGCAGCCATATCGACTTTGAAAGCGTACTTGCGTTCCGTTTCAGACAGATATGTCATTTTTTCCGTGAGGAGTGGCCTGAGAATCACATGTCTTTCTTTTTCCACCTTACACCTATGCTTTCAATAATGTGTTCAGTTTCTCGGTGGCACTCTTTTCCATCAAAAGCACGTCACAATCGAGAATGTCAAAGGTTGATACCCGCTCTACGGGAATGATGTACACATTTGGCACATTCCGGCTTGCCAGATACAAATCATCTGAAATTTCTTCCACAAGAATGGTCAGTTTTTTGTCGGCAAGTTTCAGATTGTTCAGCAATTCAACAAATTCCCGGGTTTTGGGGCTTTCCACTTTTATTTCATCCACCACAACTACCCGATCATTTATCAGCATTGTGGATAAGGCACTGCGTCTGGCAAGACGGCGGACCTTTTTATTGAGCTTTTGAGTGTACAGATGTGGCTTGGGGGCAAAGGCTTTACCACCGCCGACCCAGATGGGTGAGCGGTTGCTACCGGCACGGGCCGTTCCACGTCCCTTTTGCCGCCAGGGTTTCCGGCCGCCTCCGCGAACCTCGCCCCGGGTTTTTCCCTTGTGAGTCCCCTGCCTCATATTGGCCAGTTCTGCCCGGACAGCTGCATGCATGCAGTGTTCATTCGGTTCAATTCCGAATACGTCCGGCGAGAGTTCCACCGTTGCGTTTAAAGGACTTCCGTCATTTTTCAGTACTTGTATTTTCATGTCCATCAATCCTCTAACTTCATAATGCGGATGATCCCGTTCCTCGCGCCTGGAACACTGCCTTTAACCAGCAACAGGTTTCTCTCCGTGTTCACTTCGACGACTCTCAGGTTCCGGATAGTGACGGTCTCGTTTCCCATCTGTCCAGCCATGCGCATCCCCTTCCATACTCTGGAGGGTGATGAACTGGCACCGATGGAACCGGGAGCCCTGAGGCGGTCACTCTGACCATGGGTCTTAGGTCCCCCGCGGAAACCATGACGCTTCACCCCACCCTGGAATCCTTTTCCCTTGGATGTGCCGGTAACGGCGACAACATCCCCGGGTTTGAAGATATCCACGGTGATTTCTGTGCCGGTTTTCAATCCGTCCGCTTCAAAATCACGAAACTCTTTCAATACTCTGAGTGCTTTACCGCTCTTTTTCAAATGCCCCAGTCTGGGCTTATTCAAGACTTTTTCCCGGGCTTCTTCAAAACCAAGTTGTACCGCATTGTATCCGTCTTTATCCTGCGTTTTGATCTGTGTTACATAACACGGACCCGCTTCAATGACGGTTACGGGAATATTCCTGCCGTACTGGTCGAAGATTCGGGTTAATCCGATTTTTCGTCCTATGATTCCGTTCACCGTTTATACCTTTATCTCTATATCAACACCTGCGGGTAAATCCAGCTTCATCAATTCATCAATGGTTTTTGTGGTCGTATTCAATATTTCCACAATCCGTTTATGAACCTTCATCTGGAACTGTTCACGGGATTTCTTGTTCACATGAGGTGAACGAAGAACTGTATAGACTGATTTGCGGGTTGGCAAAGGAATGGGGCCGGCAATGACGGCTCCGGTTGCCTTAGCCCGCTGGACAATCTTTTCCGTGGATTTATCCAACAGGTTATGATCGTATGATTTTAATGCTATGCGTATTTTTTGTCCTGCCATGATGGTCTGCTTTCCTATTCAATAATGTCCGTCACAACACCGGCACCTACGGTCCGTCCGCCTTCACGGATGGCAAACCGCAACTCTTTTTCCATGGCGATGGGGACGATCAGTTCCACCGTAAAGGTGATCTTGTCACCCGGCATGACCATCTCGACGCCTTCCGGCAGTTCCACCGATCCCGTCACATCCGTGGTCCGAAAATAAAACTGGGGACGGTATCCTTTTACGAACGGTGTATGGCGACCGCCTTCTTCTTTCTTCAGAATGTAGACCTCTGCCTTGAACTTGGTATGGGGCGTAATCGATCCCGGTTTCGCCAAAACCATTCCGCGACGGAGATAGTTCTTGTCAATTCCCCGCAACAGAAGACCTGCATTGTCGCCGGCCTGGCCCTGATCCAGAAGCTTCCGGAACATCTCCACGCCTGTGACAACCGTCTTCTTGATCTCTTTCTCAATACCGACAATCTCCACTTCATCGCCCACACGAACGATTCCACGTTCTATACGGCCTGTTCCCACGGTCCCTCGGCCTGTGATCGAAAAAACATCTTCCACCGGCATCAAAAACGGCTTGTCCACCGCACGTACCGGTTCCGGGATATAACTGTCCACCGCTTCCATCAGCTCGTAGATGCACTTTGTCTTCTCGTCGTCATCCGGATTGTTCAGCGCCTCAAGGGCGGATCCACGGATAATCGGTACCTCGTCTCCCGGAAATTCGTATTCATCCAGAAGTTCACGAAGTTCCATCTCCACCAGATCCAACAGCTCCGGATCATCCACCATATCCACCTTGTTCATAAATACCACGATGGAAGGCACATTCACCTGACGTGCCAATAAAACGTGTTCCCGGGTCTGGGGCATGGGGCCGTCAGCCGCACTTACCACCAGGATCGCTCCATCCATCTGGGCTGCTCCCGTGATCATGTTCTTGATGTAATCCGCGTGTCCCGGACAATCCACATGGGCATAATGACGTTTGGACGTCTCATATTCCACATGGGCTGTGGCAATCGTAATTCCACGTTCCCGTTCCTCAGGGGCGTTGTCAATACTGTCAAAGGAGCGAAGCTCTGCTCCGCCGGCCTTCGCCAATACATACGTGATGGCTGCCGTCAGCGTCGTTTTGCCGTGATCCACATGACCGATCGTTCCGATGTTCACATGCGGCTTCGTTCTTTCAAATTTTTTCTTTGCCATGAGAAAAACTCCTAAATTTTTCCATGAATGCGTTCCAAAATCTTCTCCTGGACAGAGGCGGGAACAGGATCATAGTGATCAAACTGCATCGTAAAAACCGCCCGTCCCTGGGTGATAGACCTCAAGTCAGTTGCGTAGCCGAACATTTCCGCCAGGGGCACATAGCCTGACAGGACCTGAGCGTCATTTCGCGGTGTCATCCCTTTGATCTGACCGCGCCGGGATGTCAGGTCACCCATTACATCCCCTAAATACTCATCGGGCACAATGACTTCCACCGCCATCATGGGTTCCAGGATGATGGGACCCGCTTTTTTGGCAGCTTCCTGTGCGGCCATGGATCCCGCAACTTTGAAAGCCATTTCCGATGAATCTACCTCGTGGTAAGAACCAAAAGTCAATTCGACTTTGATATCTTCCAGAGGATATCCGGCAAGGATGCCATTTTGCAAAGCTTCCCGGATACCTTTATCGACAGACGGGATATATTCTCTGGGAATCACCCCGCCCACAATTTTATTGACAAACTCGTAGCCTTTTCCTTTTTCATTGGGAGACATGGTAATCACCACATGTCCGTACTGACCTTTACCACCGGTCTGGCGGACAAATTTCTTATCCACTTCCACGGTTTTGGTAATGGTCTCTTTATAGGCTACCTGGGGTCTGCCCACATGGGCATTAACCTTGAATTCACGTTTTAACCGGTCTACAATAATCTCGAGATGAAGTTCACCCATACCCCACACAATGGTCTGGCCCGTTTCTTCATTTGAGCGGACCTGAAAGGTGGGATCTTCATCGGCCAGTTTTAAAAGTCCTTTATAGAGCGCATCCTGATCTGCTTTACTGGCCGGTTCGATAGAGACACTGATCACCGGATCGGGAAAAATCATTTCTTCCAGGATGACAGGTTTATCTTTGTCACACAGGGTATGCCCTGTCCGTGTATCTTTCAGTCCGACAACAGCGACAATATCACCGGCCATTGCCTGTTCCACATCTTCCCGTTTATTGGCATGCATCCGGAGGATTCTACCAAAGCGTTCCCGTTTTCCACTCAAAGGATTCTGGGCATACTCGCCGGCAGCAATTTTCCCGGAATAGATTCGGACATATGTCAGTTTCCCTACATAAGGATCCGTCATAATTTTAAAAGCAAGGGCGGAAAAAGGAGCATCCGTATCAGGAGTCCGCACGATGGGTTTTTCAGTTTTGGGATCGATTCCTTTAATGGGGGGAACTTCCAGGGGAGAGGGTAAATAGTCGATAACAGAATTCAGCAGGACCTGTACACCTTTGTTCTTAAAAGCCGAGCCTACAATCACGGGGGTGATATCACCTTTGATAGTTCCCTCACGGATTGCCGACTTAATTTCTTCCGCACTAAGTGTTTCACCTTCAAGATATTTTTCGAGGAGCTCATCATTGTAGGCAGCCACCTCTTCAATCAGATGGTGACGATACTCTTCCACCCGGTCAAACATATCCTTGGGGATATCGCCATACTCAAATTCAGCTCCAAAAGTAGATTCATTGTACAGGATAGACCGCATGTGGATCAGGTCCACAATTCCGGTAAACATTTCACCGGATCCGATAGGTAGAAAAACCGGCAAGGGATTTGCTCCCAGGCGTTTCCGGATCATATCGATGACATAGTAGAAATCGGCACCGGTTCGGTCCATCTTATTGATAAAGGCAATTCGTGGGACTTTATATTTGTCAGCCTGGCGCCAGACCGTTTCAGACTGGGGTTCCACTCCTCCGACACCGCAAAAAATGGCAATGGCTCCATCCAGGACCCGGAGGGAACGTTCCACTTCAGCGGTAAAATCCACGTGTCCCGGCGTATCTATAATATTGATATCATGTCCCTGCCAGGAACAACGGGTTGCTGCTGATGTAATGGTAATACCCCGTTCTCTTTCCTGCTCCATCCAGTCCATTGTGGCTGTCCCTTCGTGGACTTCGCCCAATTTATGAGACCGGCCGGTATAATAGATAATGCGCTCGGTCGTTGTGGTTTTACCCGCATCGATGTGAGCCATAATACCGATATTTCTGAGCTTTTTCAGGTCTGCTTTAGCCATGGGATCCTTTATACTTTACCGAAAATGGGCAAAAGCCCGGTTGGCTTCAGCCATTTTGTGTGTATCTTCCCGTTTTTTCACGGAGCTACCCTCGCCCTGAGAGGCAGCAAGGAGTTCAGCGGCAAGTTTAGTCGCCATACTATCCCCGGAACGGGCATCAGAAAACTTAATGATCCAACGCATCGCCAGGGCGTAGCGGCGGTTATGGCGGACTTCCACAGGTACCTGATATGTGGCGCCTCCGATTCGTTTGGATTTGACTTCCAAAACCGGGGCTACATTATCCAGCGCCTTCTGGAATGTCTCCAGTCCCTTGCCTTTTGTTTTTTCATCCAATATATCCAGTGCGCCGTACAAAATAGACTCGGCAACACCTTTCTTTCCCCGTTCCATCAGGTTGTTGATGAACTTGGCAACCGTTGCTGAATGGTACTTGGGATCGGGGAGAATCTCTCTTTTTTGCGGTTTGTTTCGTCTTGACATTGAAATCGTTCCTTATTTCGGCTTCTTGGCACCATAACGTGAACGGCTGTTTTTCCGGTCCGATACACCGGCCGTATCCAAAGTTCCCCTCACAATATGGTAGCGAACACCCGGTAAATCCTTTACACGACCTCCCTCAATCAACACCAGTGAGTGTTCCTGAAGATTGTGTCCCTCGCCGGGAATATAGGCCGTTACTTCAATACCCGTCGTCAAACGGACACGGGCCACTTTGCGTAATGCTGAGTTCGGTTTCTTGGGCGTGGTTGTATAAACACGGGTACACACACCGCGCTTCTGGGGATTTCCCTGAAGAGCGGGGACCTTATTTTTTTTGATAACCTTTTTTCTGCCCTTTTTCACCAATTGATTGATCGTTGGCATACTTTCTCCAATTTTTGTCAAGCCTGATAATGTAATATCCCTGCTTTTTATAAGCAATGGGATTTATTCAATAAGCAGGTCATCATCATCATAGACCTGGGCATCTGCAAAGAACTCCAGATCATCCACTTCCGTGAATTCCGGTTCCCGGACTTTCAAATTTTCATACCGGGACTGGCCCGTTCCGGCAGGAATCAGGCGGCCCATAATGATATTTTCTTTCAAGCCCTTCAGATAATCCACTTTCCCGGCCACTGCGGCATCGGTCAGCACGCGGGTTGTTTCCTGGAATGATGCGGCAGAAATCCAGCTTTCCGTATTCAGGGATGCACGGGTGATACCCAGCAGCAAGGGTTCAAATGTAGCTGGCACAGCCGGTTCAAACTCTGCAGGTTTCTTCCCGGCCGATTTGTGGCGCTCATTGTCTTCCTCCACTATCTCACGGGGATACAGGTTGTCGTTTTTCAGGGCGGTGTCACCGGAATCGGTAATACGCACCATATTATATATTTTCTCGTTTTCTTCCATCACAACCTGTTTGGATACCCGGTCACCCGTCAGAAAATCCGTATCACCGGGATCACTGACTTCCACTTTCTGGAGCATCTGGCGGACAATCACTTCGATATGTTTGTCATTTATCCGGACACCTTGCAAGCGATAGACGTGCTGAATTTCATTCACCAGATATTTCTGGACTTCATACACACCATTAATCTTCAGAATCTTCTTTGGGGGAATCGCCCCGTCGCAAATGGGATTCCCGGCGTGGATGTAATCACCATCGTGGACCAGAATATGTTTTCCGGGCGGAATTTTATAGGTGTACATCTCACCCAGATCATTTCGGACACGGACCGTCTGAATACCTTTGGAAAGACGGTCAAACTGGACATATCCGTTTACCTCACTCACAATGGCTTCATTGGAAGGATTCCGTGCTTCAAAAAGTTCCGAAACCCTGGGAAGTCCACCGGTAATATCATTACTCCGGGCTGTTTCCTTGGACCGTTTCGCCATGGTTTCACCCTGGCGGACCTTCTGTCCGTCTTTCACCAGCAGTGAGGATGATTCGGGCAGGTTGATTGCCTTTCCGATGGGATTCCCTTCTTCATCTACAATGAGAATCCGGGCTGTTTTATCACGATCCTTGGAGGCAATAATCTGCCATTCTTTGAAACCGGAAGCATCGGACACTTCATCATAGGTCACACCAGGCACCAGATCGATCAGTTTGACATATCCATCATAACGGGACACGATGTGTTCATTATATACATCCCAGTCATAGAGGACTGTAGATTTTTCAACCTGCTGACCATCGTTGACGTAGATTTTTGCACCCTGGGGGACCGTATAGGAAATAAGCTCACGGTTATTACTATCGATGATACTCATTTTTCCATTCCGGACCAGGACAACCCGGTATTTCTGTTTCGTGGTTTCTTCCACAAATTCATTTTCAGAAATATGCAGGTTTTCAGAAAAGGAGACCTGGCCTTCATACCGGGCTGGCTGGTGTGATTCTTCAATCACATGGCTGGCCGTACCACCGATATGGAAGGTTCTCAGGGTCAACTGTGTTCCTGGTTCACCGATAGACTGGGCTGCTACGATACCTACCGCTTCTCCCTGATTAACCAGGGTATTAGTGGCCAGATTCCGTCCGTAGCACTTGGCACAAACCCCGTTCTTAGCCTCACAGGTCAGGACTGAGCGGATCATGACAGATTCCACATTGCTCTCATCCACTGCCCGTGCCTTAACTTCGTCGATCAGTTCACCGGCTTCCACAATAAGCTTATCTGAGACCGGATCGATAATGTCATCCAAAGCCACACGACCCAGAATTCTTTCGGACAGGGGTTCAATCACCCGGTCACCGTCTTTAATGGGAACGACTTCAATGCCGTTGATGCTGCCACAGTCTTCTTCACTGATCACCACATCCTGGGCGACATCCACCAGGCGGCGTGTCAAATACCCGGCATCGGCCGTTTTCAACGCCGTATCGGACAAACCCTTACGGGCCCCATGGGTAGAAATAAAGTATTCAAGTACCGTCAGTCCTTCTTTAAAGTTGGACGTAATAGGCGTTTCAATAATTTCACCCACTCCACCGGTCATGGATTTCTGGGGTTTGTTCATCAATCCACGCATACCGGCAAGCTGTTTCATCTGATCTTTGGATCCCCGGGCGCCAGAATCAGACATCATATAGATGGGATTAAAGCCTTCCCGGTCATTCTGGAGGATCCTGTTCATGGAAGCCTGAACCTGGTCTGTTGTCCTGGACCAGGCGTCGATCACTTTGTTATACCGTTCATTCTCAGTAAGAACACCCTTATTCCGCTTTTGGTTAATGGTGTCCACCTGAGACTGGGTTTTATTGATAATTTTAAATTTATCATCAGGAATCAGAACATCGCTCAGTCCGATGGAAACACCGGACATGGTTGCCAGTTCAAAGCCAAGGTCTTTCAGCTTATCCAGGAAACGGACGGTTTCGTGGAGTCCGACCCGGCGATTGGATTCGGCAATGATGTATTCCAGACGTTTTTTGGTAATCAATTCATTGAAATAGGGCATTCCTTCAGGTATAATGGCATTGAACTGAATCCGTCCGACAGTTGTATCAATCAGTTTGCCGTCTTTCAGGAGTTTTACCTTGGCATGAAGGGTTACCCGCTTGTTATCAAATGCCAGCAAGGCCTCATCATAGGATGAAAACACCATGCCTTCACCGGGTTGATTGGATTTTGCCCGGGTTATGTAATAGGTCCCGAGAACCATATCCTGAGAAGGCACCGAGATGGGATTTCCATGAGCCGGATGGAGGATATTATTGCTCGCCAGCATGAGCATGCGGCATTCGATTTGAGCTTCAAAAGAAAGTGGCACATGGACGGCCATCTGGTCACCGTCGAAGTCTGCATTGAATGCAGCACACACCAGGGGATGCACCCGGATGGCTTTTCCATCAACCAGGACAGGCTGAAAAGCCTGAATTCCCAGACGGTGCAGTGTAGGTGCCCGGTTAAGCAACACGGGATGATCTTTCACCACATATTCCAGAAGTTCCATCACTTCCGGGCTCCGCCGTTCCACCATGCTTTTGGCTGTTTTAGGGGTTGTGGCTTTACCCCGGACCAGGAGTTCATGAACCAGATGGGGTTTGAAAAGCTCTGTCGCCATCAATTTTGGCAGACCGCATTCATGAATTTTCAATTCGGGTCCTACCACAATCACAGAACGTCCAGAATAATCCACACGTTTACCCAGCAGGTTCTGACGGAAGCGGCCTTCTTTTCCATTCAGCATGTCACTGAGAGATTTCAAAGGCCGGCGGGTACCGGAACGGACGGCTGTTCTCCGGCGGCTGTTATCAAAAAGGCTGTCCACTGCTTCCTGAAGCATCCGCTTTTCATTTCTCAGGATCACATCAGGTGCTTTAATATCAATGAGCTGTTTCAGCCGGTTATTCCGGATAATAACTCTCCGGTACAGATCATTCAGATCCGATGCAGCAAAACGACCGCCTTCCAGAGGAACAAGGGGACGGAGTTCAGGTGGAATAACAGGCAGGACTTTCAAAATCATATATTCCGGTCTGTTAACCGGCGGTTCATCTTCTTCAGGCTCAAAGGCTTTCAGAATTTTCAACCGTTTGACAATGTCTGCCTGATCCGATGCAGATGTGCTTTTTTTCAAATCGTTTTTCAGGGTTTGAATCAGCGTGGGAACATCCAGATCCACCAGAATATCGTAGAGAGCTTCAGCACCGGTTTTGGCAATGAAGCGTTCTTCTTCCGGTATCTCTTCTTCGGCTTCTTCCCCATATTTATACAAGAGATCAAGATAGGTATCTTCATCAATTAGTTCCATGGGTTCAACAGGACGGGTTTTACCATTTTCCGTCTCAATGACGGCCTTCCCCGGCTGAATAACGATATAGGATTCATAATAGATGACCTGTTCAATATTCTTGGCAGACATCCCAAGAACATTGGCCAGTTTGGAGGGAATGGATTTCAGGTACCAGATATGGGCTACTGGAACGGCCAGGGTAATGTGTCCCATCCGTTCACGGCGAACCTTTTTCCGGGTGACTTCCACCCCGCACCGGTCACACACAATCCCTTTGTACCGGATTCGTTTATATTTTCCACAATGACATTCCCAGTCTTTCACCGGACCGAAGATCTTTTCACAGAAAAGACCATCTTTTTCCGGTTTATAGGACCGGTAATTGATTGTTTCAGGTTTGAGAACTTCTCCTCTTGATTTGCTCAGAATAGACTCGGGAGAGGAGAGTCTCAGGCGGATTTTGCTAAAATCCTTTTTTGTATCTTGTGAAGCATTGAATTTCACACTCAAGGTGAATTCCTCCTTTGTTAAAAGTGAATCTTACAGAAGATCCACTTCCAGACCCAGTCCCTGAAGTTCTTTCAGCAACACGTTAAATGATTCCGGCATACCGTAATCGGGAAGATTTTCCCCTTTGACGATGGCGTTATACACACGGGATCTGCCATCCACATCATCGGATTTAACGGTCAGAACTTCCTGTAAAGTGAAAGCGGCACCGTATGCTTCAAGGGCCCAGACTTCCATTTCACCGAAACGCTGACCTCCGAACTGGGCTTTTCCACCCAGGGGCTGTTGCGTAATCAGTGAATAGGGACCGGTTGATCTTGCATGCATTTTATCTTCAATCATGTGGGCCAGTTTCATCATGTAAATCTGTCCCACAGCAACTGTATCGTAGATCTTTTCACCGGTTCGGCCGTCGTACAATTCGCTTTTTCCATTTTCAGGCAGACCGGCTTTTTTCAGCTCTTCCTGCACATCCCCATAGCGGGCTCCGTCAAAAACCGGTGTTTCATAGTAAATACCCAGTTTCTTACCGGCCCAGCCCAACATGGTTTCGTACAGCTGTCCAAGGTTCATACGGGAAGGCACACCCAGTGGATTCAGGACGATATCCACAGGAGTTCCGTCCGGCAGATAGGGCATATCTTCCTCGGGAACGATAATGGATACAACACCCTTGTTTCCATGGCGGCCGGCCATCTTATCTCCAACCTGAATTTTCCGTTTGCTGGCTATATATACTTTGGCCAGCTGGAGGACTCCCGGCTGAAGGTCATCACCGGCTTTGACCTTGAACTTTTCATTATCGATTTCATATTGAATATCCTGCTGGACATTCTGAAAATTCTGGATCAGGGTTAACACCTTTTGATACTGTTTTTCATCCTTGATCCAGGGTTTATCCAGATCCACACGCCGGAAATCCATATTTTCAAAGATCTCGGCATTCCATTCACGGCCTTCAGCCACAATGGCATTGCCACCCTTGTCGTAGATTCCGGTACAGGCGTGTCCCTCCAAGAGTCCCAGAAGTTTCCGGGTTAGTTTCCCTTTGAGGGCTGCCAGGCGGCGTGTCAATTCATTATCGAGTTTTTCGATTTTTATTTTTTCATCCCGGCGGGATTCTTTGCCCTTACGGACAAAGAGGCGGGTATCAATCACCACACCGGATGTCCCCGGTTCAGCCCTTTTGGAAGCATCCTTAACATCCCCGGCTTTTTCACCGAAGATGGCCCGGAGCAGTTTCTCTTCCGGAGTCGGATCGGTTTCTCCCTTGGGCGTAACTTTTCCAATCAGGATATCCCCGGACTTTACCTGGGCACCGACGCGAATAATTCCATTTTCCTCAATATTTTTCGTGGCTTCTTCCGAGACATTGGGGATTTCACGGGTCAGTTCTTCGCTTCCCCGTTTTGTTTCCCGGACTTCCAGTTCCACTTCCTTCACGTGAACCGAAGTGAAGATATCCTCTTTTACCATCCGTTCACTGAGAACAATGGCATCCTCGAAGTTATAACCACGCCAGGGCATAAAAGCCACCAAAACGTTTCGGCCGAGGGCCAGTTCCCCTTTATTGGTAGATGTTCCGTCTGCCAGGGGTTGCCCTTTTTTCACAACCTGATTTTTCCGAACAATCGGCCGTTGATTGATGGCTGTATCCTGGTTGGTCCTCTGATATTTTTTCAGATGATACACATGTCGACCCTCGTTTTCATCGAGGGAAACGGAGGCATCAAAACCTTCCAGAGGACGGAGGATAATTTTATTGGCATCTACATATTCAATGACGCCATCTGTATCGGCTACAACAATCGCCCGGCTGTCTGCAGCGATAATCCCTTCCATCCCTGTTCCCACAATAGGGGTACTGGGAGTCAGCAGCGGCACAGACTGACGTTGCATATTACTTCCCATCAGGGCACGGTTAGCATCATCATGTTCCAGAAAAGGAATCAGACTGGCTGCGGCGCTGACAATCTGAATTGGGGCCACATCCATGTAATTCACTTTTTCCGGAGCAACTGCCGGATAGTCGGCGCCTTCCCGGCACTTAACCACATCCAGGGCAAAAGAGTTGTCCTTATTCAAAGGTGCATTTGCCTGGGCAATCACACTTCTGTCTTCATCATCAGCAGAGAGATATTCCACCTCTTCCGTCACAAACGCTTTATTATCCTTCACCTGTGTTTTCCGGTACGGTGTTTCAATAAAGCCCAGGCGGTTCACCACCGCATAAGAAGCCAGTGATGAAATCAAACCGATATTCGGTCCTTCCGGGGTTTCGATGGGACACAAGCGGCCATAGTGAGTATAGTGCACATCACGGACCTCAAAACCGGCCCGTTCACGTGTCAATCCTCCCGGACCCAGGGCAGACAGACGACGCTTGTGGGTCAGTTCAGCCAGAGGATTGGTCTGATCCATAAACTGGGACATCTGCGAGGTACCAAAAAAGGTATTGATGACGGATGTGATAATCCGGCTGTTCACCAGTTCCTGGGGTGTGAGGTTTTCTGCTCTGTGGATATTCATCCGGTCCCGGATCGTCCGTGACATGCGGGTAAAGGCAATGGAGAACTGATTGGCAAGTTGTTCGCCCACAGTTCGCACACGCCGGTTTCCCAAATGGTCGATATCATCAGAGAGTTTATCTCCGCGCCGCATCTTGATCAGGTGCTGAACTATGTAGATAAAATCATCCGGAGTAATCACCGTATTGTCAAGGGGGACATCCATATTGAACTTTTTGTTCATCCGGTAACGCCCCACTTCACCCAGGTCATATTTTTTCGGACTGAAAAAGAGTTTTTCCACAAATTTCTGGGCTGTTTCCAGATTCGGTGGATCTCCATTTCTCAAATTCCGGTACAGGTAGAAAAGAGCATCTTCCTGATTTGGTCCCCCTTCAGCCAGCCGTTCCGGATCCATTTTATCCTTTTCACGGCGGATGGAGTTGGCCAGAAGTTTCAGATCGATTTCCTTATCCGGATCAACCACTTCAATTTTTTTAATTCCGGCTTCTTTCAGCGTCTGAACATGTGAAGCTTCAAGAACGACCCGGTCATCTTCAGAAACGCCGGCGGCCAGGATCACTTCTCCGGTATCAGGATTCAGAATGCTTTGAACCAGGGTCATCCCAATGATTTTATTTGAGACAGTGACTTCTTTCAGTACATCAAACTGTTTTAGAATATCGTAATCGGAATCAAATCCAACTGCACGGAGGAGAATAGAGACGGGAAACTTTTTTCGTCTGTCAATAGTGACATAAATTGCATCGAAAATATCTGTCGTAATATCTACCCAGGAGCCACGGAAGGGAATAATACGGGCATTGTAGAGGATGGAACCGTTGGGATGGCGTGCGTCGTTAAAGAAAACACCGGGAGAACGCTGAAGCTGGCTGACGATAACCCGTTCCGCTCCATTAATAATGAAGGTCCCCCGGTTGGTCATAAAGGGAATATTACCCAGAAACACTTCCTGTTCAATACTCTCTGAATAGACACCGGGTTCTGCATCTTCTTCGGCAATTTTTAAGATTAATTTTGCCTTTAAGGGGGCAGCATAGGTGATACCCCTTTCCAGGCATTCTTTTTCAGAATAGCGAGGTTTTCCGATGGAATAACTCACATAATCCAATGCAAAGGTATTATGGGAGTCCTCGATGGGAAAAATCGCCCTGAAGGCCTGTTCCAGGCCAATATTCTCCCGTTCTTCGGGTTTTTTATCCAACTGCAAAAATTCATTAAATGAATCGAGCTGAATGCTCAGCAAATCGGGGATATCCAAAACCCTTGAGATTCGGGAGAAAGATTTCCGCTGTATAAGTCCTGACAGATTTCTCAAAAGAAATCCTCCCTCATATTATTTCATAAAAAGAAATAAAGAGCCATCAGCATGTGAAGATGGCCCATAAAAACTTCTTTTAATGGCTTTATAGCTGCCATCTTGACTGTTATTTCAGTTCTACAGTTGCACCAGCCTCTTCGAGCTGTTTCTTTACCTTTTCAGCTTCATCTTTTGGCAATGCTTCTTTGATGGTGCTGGGAACACCTTCGACCAGTTCTTTGGCTTCTTTCAGTCCAAGGGAAGTAATCTGGCGGACTTCTTTGATCACGTTGATCTTTTTGTCGCCAAAACTGGTCATCACCACATCAAACTCAGTTTTTTCTTCGGCCTCTTCAGCAGCGGCGGCAGCACCGGGTGCAGCAGCAACGGCCACAGGGGCAGCAGCAGTAACACCGAACTTATCCTCAATTTCTTTGATCAGTTCGGAAATTTCCAGCATATTGGCGTTTTCAAGGTATCCCAATACATCGGCACGTGTAACTTCGGCCATGACTTTCGTCCTCCTTATCTCACTCTATTGTTTTTTTTCTTTCAAAGCATTCAATGCGCCCAGCAGATTACGCATGGGAGCCTGCAAAACTCCGAGAACCTGTTGCATCGGATAGGAAATTCCACTGAGGAATTTACCGAGCAGGACTTCCCGGCTTGGCAGTTCTGCTATTTCATTGACTTTTTCTGCGTTTAAGAATTCCCCTTCAAACAAAATCGCTTTTACATCCGGCTTTCCCAGATCCTTTGTCTCTTTTTTAAAAGCAGTCAGGACCTTGGCGGGGACAACCGGATCGTCTTTCCCATATACGAGGGCTGTGGAACCGGTAAGAAAATCCTTTTTATCCACATCATACCCGGCATTTTTCAGGGCGATTTTTATCAGGGTGTTTTTCACAACCTGCATTTTCACATTTTGTTCAAACATCCTTGAACGCAGGTTGTTGACTTGTTCCACATTCAGGCCGAGATAGTCTGCAAAATAAACGGCTTTTGATGCATTTATTTCTTCAGCAACTTTCTCGACGAGATCTACTTTTACAGGGGTAGGCATAGTATCTTCTCCTAAGCTAAGGCTGTCTGCTTTTCGATTTTAATTCCGGGTCCCTGTGTGGATGTAAGGGTAATCTTCCGCAGGTACTGGCCTTTTGCTCCCTGGGGGCGGAGTTTGACAAGTGTGGCAACCATAGCTTTCACATTTTCCACCAGTTTTGCTTCCTCGAAGGAAACCTTACCGACAGCCACATGAATAATCCCATACCTGTCCACACGAAAACTGATTTTACCCGACTTACTATCCGCAACAGCCTGAGCAATGTCCTGGGTCACGGTCCCGGTTTTGGGGTTGGGCATGAGTCCGTGAGGGCCCAGTACACGTCCAAGTTTACCGATATGACGCATCACATCGGGGGTTGCAATCACCACGTCGAAATCGAGCCATCCGTCCTGGACTTTTTGAATATACTCTTCAAGTCCGGCATAATCCGCACCGGCGTCCAGGGCTTCTTTCACTTTTTCTCCCTGGGCAAAAACCAGTACACGGACTTTCTTTCCGGTCCCGTGGGGCAGGATTACCGTCCCCCGGACCATCTGATCGGCGTATTTTGGTTCCACACCCAGGTTAATGCTCAGTTCGACGGATTCGTCAAATTTAGCAGAAGCGACTTTTTTCAGGAGCTGAACGCCCTCAACCAGGGGGTATTCATGTTCCCTGTCCACTTGTTTCATCAGTTCAAGATATCGCCGACTATGTTTCATGATATCACTCTGCCTCCTCTATCCTTCAACCTGCAGGCCCATACTTCTTGCAGTACCGGCGATCATTTCCATGGCCGCCTCCACTGTATGAGCATTCAGGTCCTGCATCTTCAATTCAGCGATCTCCTGAAGATCTTTTCGGGAGACTTTCCCGACTTTCACTTTGTTCGATTCGGGAGATCCCTTTTGGATCTTTGCCGCTTTCTTTAGCAATACTGCCGCAGGGGGGGTTTTGGTAATAAAGGTAAAAGACCGGTCTCCGTATACTGTAATGACAACCGGTATAATTAAACCCATTTTATCAGTCGTTTTGGCATTATATGCTTTACAAAACTCCATGATATTCACCCCGTGCTGTCCCAAAGCCGGACCGACCGGTGGTGAGGGATTTGCTTGTCCTGCAGGGAGTTGCAATTTGATGACAGCTACTATTTTCTTTGCCATGCGTTACAACCTATTTTTCTCGTTCAACTTGTAAATAGTCCAGTTCAACCGGCGTAGATCTGCCGAAGATACTGACCATAATTTTCAATTTTTTCTTCTCTTCATTGATTTCCTGAACCACCCCGGTAAAATCCATAAAGGGGCCGTCCACAATCTTCACAGGATCACCCACAGAAAAGGGTGTGGCGATCACTTCACGTCCGTCTTTCTTTTCCACTTCACCCTGTATTCGGCGGACCTCATTCTCTGTCAGAGCCTGGGGGCGCCCTTTGGGTCCGACAAAACTGATGACACCAGATACATTTTCAATAAAGTACTTCGTCTCTTTCGTGAGTTCCATCTTGATCATAATATATCCGGGATAGAACACTTTTACCCGGGACCGTTTTTTCCCTTCGCGCATTTCGACCACATTTTCCGTCGGGACCAGAACCTCTTCGATATAATCCCTGAGTTTACGGGCTTCCGCCTCGTACAGGATACGATCAGCCACTTGTCTCTCTTTACCGGAAAATGCTTTAATTGTGTACCACTTCATATCTGTCACTTATTTTTAATACAGCAGCGCATGGACTGATTGAGAGAGGATGAAATCAACAACAAAAAGGAACACAACAAGGATAATGGAAAAAAATATTACCACCTTGGTGGAACCCTTCAGTTCTTCAAAAGTCGGCCATGTAACCTTCTTCATCTCGAATTGGACACTTGCCAGGAAATCACGTATTTTTTTGATCATCTTTTTATTTCCTCTCTTCTTCGCAGGTCCGGAGGGATTCGAACCCCCAACTTGCGGTTTTGGAGACCGCTGCTCTGCCAATTGAACTACGGACCTGTCCGATCAAATTACCGGGTCTCTTTATGCACCGTATGCGTCTGACACCAGGGACAGTACTTTTTGTATTCTACACGTTGAGGATGTTTACGTTTGTTTTTCGTCGTCGTGTAGTTTCTACGTTTGCATTCGCTGCATGCCAGGATAATTGTATCACGCATGGTCGGTCCTCAAAGGGTTATTTATTCAATAATGTCCGTCACAACACCGGCACCTACGGTCCGTCCGCCTTCACGGATGGCAAACCGCAACTCTTTTTCCATGGCGATGGGGACGATCAGTTCCACCGTAAAGGTGATCTTGTCACCCGGCATGACCATCTCGACGCCTTCCGGCAGTTCCACCGATCCCGTCACATCCGTGGTCCGAAAATAAAACTGGGGACGGTATCCTTTTACGAACGGTGTATGGCGACCGCCTTCTTCTTTCTTCAGAATGTAGACCTCTGCCTTGAACTTGGTATGGGGCGTAATCGATCCCGGTTTCGCCAAAACCATTCCGCGACGGAGATAGTTCTTGTCAATTCCCCGCAACAGAAGACCTGCATTGTCGCCGGCCTGGCCCTGATCCAGAAGCTTCCGGAACATCTCCACGCCTGTGACAACCGTCTTCTTGATCTCTTTCTCAATACCGACAATCTCCACTTCATCGCCCACACGAACGATTCCACGTTCTATACGGCCTGTTCCCACGGTCCCTCGGCCTGTGATCGAAAAAACATCTTCCACCGGCATCAAAAACGGCTTGTCCACCGCACGTACCGGTTCCGGGATATAACTGTCCACCGCTTCCATCAGCTCGTAGATGCACTTTGTCTTCTCGTCGTCATCCGGATTGTTCAGCGCCTCAAGGGCGGATCCACGGATAATCGGTACCTCGTCTCCCGGAAATTCGTATTCATCCAGAAGTTCACGAAGTTCCATCTCCACCAGATCCAACAGCTCCGGATCATCCACCATATCCACCTTGTTCATAAATACCACGATGGAAGGCACATTCACCTGACGTGCCAATAAAACGTGTTCCCGGGTCTGGGGCATGGGGCCGTCAGCCGCACTTACCACCAGGATCGCTCCATCCATCTGGGCTGCTCCCGTGATCATGTTCTTGATGTAATCCGCGTGTCCCGGACAATCCACATGGGCATAATGACGTTTGGACGTCTCATATTCCACATGGGCTGTGGCAATCGTAATTCCACGTTCCCGTTCCTCAGGGGCGTTGTCAATACTGTCAAAGGAGCGAAGCTCTGCTCCGCCGGCCTTCGCCAATACATACGTGATGGCTGCCGTCAGCGTCGTTTTGCCGTGATCCACATGACCGATCGTTCCGATGTTCACATGCGGCTTCGTTCTTTCAAATTTTTTCTTTGCCATGATAACTCCTCAGCTGAATTTGTTCAAGTATCATTGAGCCCACGACCGGACTTGAACCGGTGACCTCTTCCTTACCAAGGAAGCGCGACTACCGACTGTGCTACGTGGGCAAAAAAAAGCCTGTCACCAGAAAAGACAGTGACAGGCTTCAAAAATTCCCGTATTGTACAATTTCTGGTCCAAGCGGATATGCCTGAAAACATATCCTCCCAAGTCCTCTTTCAATGATCTGGAGCGGGTGATGAGAATCGAACTCACGTAATCAGCTTGGAAGGCTGATGTTCTACCACTGAACTACACCCGCAAAGTGGGCCAGGATGGATTTGAACCACCGTAGGCTTCCGCCGGCAGATTTACAGTCTGCTGCCATTGACCGCTCGGCCACTGACCCCTTTCGTTGTCTGAGCCACCAGCCGGAATCGAACCAGCGACCAACGGTTTACAAAACCGCCGCTCTACCAGCTGAGCTATGGTGGCACAAGGCAATTTTCAAAAAGCTTGGAAATATAAGAAGAAACCTCTGGATCATGCAAATAAAAATTGTGTTTTCCCTAAACCCTGTGTCTCCATTTTTTCATGGATATCCAGACGAAAGGTCGACTCCTGGTAAAAGCCCGGATTTCTGACATATCTTTTACTGAATCACGGGCCCGGGAACAGATCACATGGATAAGATTCAACGTATTATTCATTTGATAAACTGTATAGATATTAGTAGTATAAGAAGATACGCTTTTAAACGGTTATCGTGTGAAACAGCGGGTTATGGGCCGGTTAAAAGGGAATGACATCATCCCTTGCATGAGATTCACATAAGCCATTCTGAACAGTAATATTGGAAACAGCGATGACAAAGAAACGAATTTTGATTGTTGAAGATGAGCGGATCATAGCTGAAGATCTTCGGGTCACCCTTGAGAGTTTTGGATATGAAGTGATCGATATTATATCCAGCGGAGAAAATGCCATCAAAAAAGCGGGAGAAACCCTGCCGGATTTAATCCTCATGGATATGGTTCTTGAGGGAGAAATGCGGGGATCTGAAGCCGCAGAAAACATTCACCGGAAATATGACACCCCTATTATTTTTCTGACAGCTTATGCCGATGAAAACACACTGAATATGGCCAAGGCTTCTGAGCCCTACGGTTATTTAATCAAGCCCTTTGAAGAACGTGAACTTCAGGCAACAATTGAGATGTTTTTCTACAAAATTGACCTGGAGCAAAAGCTGGAAAGCAGTGAACTCCGTTTGCGTTCACTTTTTGAAAAAGCACATGATGGAATCATCATTGTCGATGAGCACAAACACATTCTGGAAATCAATGAAGTGGCTATTCACATCAGTGGATATAGCCGGGATGAACTTCTGAAAAAAGAATATCAGGACATACTGCCGGATTTGGATCTGCACACCATTCAGGATGAGAAGACAAAAAGCCATGTCGTTGAAACTTTTATCCTGAGCCAAAACAAAGATCAGATCCCTGTGGAAATATCCCACTCAAACTACACGCTCCAGAATGAACGATTCATCATGCTGGTTTTTCGGGACATATCCGAACGGATACGGAACCGTGAAATCCTGGAAAGGCGGGATCAAATCCTGGAAGCGGTGGGTGTTGTTGCTGAACGGCTTTTATCCAGTGATCAGATTGACAAGGCCATGAACGAGAGTCTGAAACATATTGGAGAGGCAACCTCAGCCGATCGCTGTTATATTTTTAAAAACGTACTGAATCCTCAAAATGAACTCTGCATGACCCTGAAGTATGAGTGGACCCATGAGACCATTGCTCCTCAGTTAAACAATGATCTTTTACAGAATATGCCCTATGAAGTAAATGCCGATAACATATATGCAGTCCTTTCTCAAAATAAAATATATCACAAAAATGCCAGGGATTTTAACGAAGCAGAAAAAATCATTCTGGGTGGGCAGGATATCCAATCCCTGGTGCTGGTACCTATTTCAGTCGACAATGCCTGGTGGGGCTTTATCGGTCTGGATGATTGCCATGAGGAAAAAGAGTGGGCGCCGGCGGAAATCGAAGCCCTGAAAGTCGTGGCAGGCACCATCGGGGCCGCCATTCAGAATTATAATGCCCGAATCAATATTCAGAAATCCGAGGATAAATACAGACTTCTGGTAGACAGTATCAATGATGGAATTGTCATCAGTCAAAACGGGGAGTTTATCTTTTATAACAAACGTTTTGCAGAAATCCTGGGGTATGAACCTGAAGAACTTCAAAATATCAACTACCGGAAAATATATTCCAGGCGGGGACTGAAAATATTGATGGAACGTTTAGAAAAGCGCCAGCTGGGTGAAAAAGTCCCTGGACGATACGAAACCTATTTTCTGAAAAAAGACGGAAAAGAGATCGATGTTGAAGTCAATGTTTCCATAATTGAATATGAAGGGAATCCGGCATCCTTTGCCATTATCCGGGATATTACGGAACAGAAAGAAGCCATCAACGAAATTCTGAAACTATCCCGGGCTCTGGAACAGAGTTCATCCTCCATCATCATTACAGATATTAAAAGCGGCATAGAATATGTAAATCCCCGCTTTACGGAAGTCACCGGATATTCTAAAGAAGACGTTCTGGGAAAAAAGATGTCTCACCTGAAATCCGGAGTCAATCCCGAGGATACTTATCAGGAATTGTGGGAAACCATCATCCAGGGTGAGAACTGGTACGGAGAATTGCAGAACAAGCGAAAAGATGGAACATTATTCTGGGAAAAGGTCTCGATATCCCCTATCCGGGACAATCATGGTCAGATCACCCATTACGTGGCCATCCGGGATGATATTACCGATCAAAAGCAGCAGGAAGAGGAACTCCGGGAGAGTGAGGAAAAACTCCGGGCCATCACTGATTCGGCCAGTGACGGTATTGTGATGGTTGATCACAAAGCCAGGATTGTCTTCTGGAATCCTTCTGCTGAGAAAATATTTGGATACACAGCCGAAGAGATTCTGGGAAAGAATTTCTTTCATGCCATTGTTCCTCAGAAATATAAAGAAAAATTTGATACAGAATCGTTTGATGGAAAATTTCCGGATGAAATGTTAGGCAGCGGATTTGAAATCAACATCACCCGAAAAGATCATAAGGAAATATCCATTGAAGCCTCATTTTCGTCAGTCCGTCTGCAGGGACACTGGAACACCATTGCCATCATCCGGGATATTTCCGAACGGAAGCAGGCTGAGCAGGAAATCAACATGCTGGCACATGCCATCAAAAGCATCAGTGAGGCTGTATCCGTTACTGATCTGAACGACCGGATCATTTTCGTGAACAATGCATTTATCAAAACCTACGGGTATACACGGGATGAACTTATCGGGAAGCATATCAGTCTGATCCGGACAGACGAAATGATGAATGACAGTGTTTTATTGGAATCCATCCGCAATGGGACCCTGGACGGCGGCTGGCAGGGAGAAGTGTTAAACCGGCGAAAAGATGGCACTGTTTTTCCTGTGATGTTATCCACCTCCCTTCTCCATGATGAAAACGGTGTACCACGGGCGTCCATTGGGGTGGCGCGGGATATTTCTGAACGGAAACAATCCGAAAAAGAGCTATATCAAAGCCGGGAGCGGTTGAATATCATCCTCCACAGCATTGGTAACGGAGTGGTTGTGATCGATTCTAAAGACCGGGTGATCATCTACAATGAAAAAGCGCGGGAACTTCTGAATCTCTCGGATCCTTTGGAGCCCATCCCTCATGTACGGGATATGCTGATTCATTGTGAACAACACGGAAAGGTTTTACTGGATTCATTGGATACCGGTGCTTTTTCCAATCTGGAGATTATCGTTACCGAACCGGATCACCGGATTCTTTATGTCACCGGGACAACCTTTGAGGATGTGGACGGTGAATCTGCAGGTAAGGTGTTTATTTTACGGGATGTCACCAAAGAGCGTGAAATCGACCGGATGAAAACGGATTTTGTCTCCAGTGTATCCCATGAACTCCGGACCCCTCTTACATCCATTATGGGTTTTTCCAATACAATTCTCCGAAAAGAAAAGATGCCTGAGGATATGAAAAAAGAGTTTATTGAGATCATTTACAATGAAAGCAAGCGCCTTGCCCGCCTGATTGAAGACGTCCTCAGCATATCCAAAATCGAGTCCGGCAAAATTACCTTTGAAATGAAGCCTTTGAATCTGGATGAAGTGATCCAGGATGCCGTGACAATTTACAGGACCCAGGCAGAAGACAAGCAAATAGATTTGACGTATGAAAAAGATGAAACGCTGCCTGAGATACTTGGTGACCGGGATGCCATGAGTCAGGTGATTGTGAATCTTATCAGCAATGCCCTGAAATTTACACCCACCAAGGGAAATATTGATGTCCGGTTGAAACATAAGGACGGTCAGATTGTATTAGATGTAGAGGACAATGGCATGGGAATCCCCAAGAATGAGCAGGATAAAATTTTCCAGAAATTTTACCGGATACATCGGCCGGGGACACAGATACAGGGAACAGGTCTGGGTTTATCCATTGTGATGGAGATTATCGAGAAACACAAGGGAAAAATTGAAATCTTTAGCGAAGAAAACATGGGAAGTCTGTTTAGAATATCCCTGCCGGTTTTTGGAAACTAAAAATTAAAGCATAACAACAAAACAATGAGGATCATATGAAAATTCTTGTGGTAGATGATGAAGAAAACATCCGTAAACTGGTAAATTACAATCTTATCCTGGACGGATATGATGTAATCATGGCTGTTGACGGGAAAGAAGGGTTGGAAAAAGCTATTCAGGAAAAGCCGGATCTGATTCTGCTTGATATCATGATGCCGGAAATGGACGGATTGGAAGTATGTTCGCGATTAAAAAAGAATCCGGAAACACGGGATATACCCATATTCATGTTATCGGCGAAGGGACAGATGCAGGATTTGGAAGATGCCTTTGATGTGGGGGCGGATAATTACATCACCAAACCCTTTGATGTAGATAAGTTGAGTGAAATCATTCAGTTCAAGCTGAATAAAATGAAAGATAAAAAGTAGGTCTGTCCTTTTTTACAAATAACAAATAACCTAAGATGCTGGCTTAATATATTGTGTATGAAATATTATCAATTTCCACTATCGATTTCTGAACCCCCGGGGATAAAATACACCCGTTGAGAACTTTTGTCAAGGTTATAATATTGATATAATATATGTCTATTATTAATTGCTATTGGGAAGTAATATTATCGGATTTATTTCTTGTAAAAGCAACATCCGTCCATTAATACATTAATTTATTGGAATATTTTTGGATATTTCCCCCCACCCCGGGGGCTAAGATACGCACCTCCAGAAAAAGTGTCAAGTTTATATTTAATTTATTATATGCTATATACTAAAAACTGTTTTTTTATGAATCCTGAATTCAACACATAGGTTTTAAATTAAGATTGTCATACGGGAAGCACAGCGTATCAGTTAGCCCCACAACAATGTTTATATTTTTTACCGCTTCCGCAGGGACACGGTTCATTCCGGCCTATTTTACGTTCGGTTCGACGAATTGGCTGGGTTTTTCCTGCCTTTGAGGGATCGGCTTTCGGGTGCCCGGCTGCCTTTTGGTATCCCAGGTTGTCTGTTTCTTCATGCTTCATCACCATATTGGCCGGGCGGGGTTGTTCAGGACGGGGTTCCTGTTCCATGCGAACCTCGGTGCGGAAAATAAGACGCAAGGATTCTCTGTCTATGCGGCTTAGCATTTCTTCGAACATTTTAAAAGCTTCTGTTTTATATGCAATCAGGGGATCTTTCTGTCCATAAGCCTGTAAACCAATGCCTTCTTTCAGCTGATCCAGTTCAAAAAGATGCTCTTTCCATACATTATCCACCGTCATCAGATATGCCCAGCGTTCCAGTTTACCCATAATATCCGGGGGAATAATCTCTTGTTTCCGTTCATAGGTTGCCAGGGCTTTTGAATGAATCTGCCGGATCACATCTTCCCGTTCAATTTTTTCCTTCCCCTCCCGGGTCAGTTCATCCGGATGAATATCGGACATGAGAACGTTGATGGTTTCCTGACGGAGTCCTTCCCAGTCCCAATCATGGATATCTTCCTCTCCGGTAAATTTATCCACTGTTTCCCGGATATATTTTTCCAGCATGGCGAGAATCTCTTCCCGGAGATTTCCGCCATGAAGGGCATAATTTCTCCGGTCGTAGATGACCTCCCGTTGCATATTCATCACATCATCATATTCCAGAAGATGTTTACGGATAGCAAAGTTCCGTTCTTCCACTTTCTTTTGAGCTCTTTCAATAGAACGTGAAATCATGGGATGGGAAATCACTTCTCCTTCTTCCACGCCCAGGCGGTCCATGATGGCACTGACCCGGTCTGAACCAAAGAGTCTCATCAGATCATCTTCCAGGGAGAGATAAAAGACCGATTCGCCTGGATCACCCTGACGTCCTGAACGTCCCTTCAGCTGCAGGTCGATACGTCTGGATTCGTGTCGCTCCGTCCCAATAATTTTTAAACCGCCCAGATTTCGGGTCTCTTCGTTGATTTTTATATCCGTCCCCCGGCCGGCCATGTTGGTTGCAATGGTAACAGACCCGAAGTGTCCGGCTCTGGCAACAATTTCCGCTTCCCGTTGATGCTGCTTGGCATTGAGAACATTATGGGGGATTCCCGCCCGCTGAAGCATCTTGCTGAGCATTTCGGAGACTTCCACGCTGATAGTTCCCACCAAAACCGGTTGGCCTTTTTTATGGGACTGAATAATCTCTTCAATGATTGCCCGGTATTTTTCCCGTTTTGTCCGGTAAATAACATCATTCCGGTCTTTCCGAATCACAGGACGGTTGGTGGGAATGCTGACCACTTCGAGTTTATAGATTTCACCAAATTCAGCAGCTTCTGTTTCTGCCGTACCGGTCATTCCGGCGAGCTTATCATACATTCTGAAGTAATTTTGGAGAGTGATCGTTGCCAGGGTCTGATTTTCCCCTTCAATCCGGACCTTTTCCTTGGCTTCGATGGCCTGATGGAGTCCATCACTGTAACGTCGACCCGGGAGAATACGGCCGGTAAACTCATCGACAATGAGGACCTTTCCATCCTTCACCACATAATCCACATCCCGGCTGTACAGGGAATAGGCCCGAAGCAATTGGTGAAGGTTGTGAATGGTTTCACTCCGCCGGCTATGAAGACGCTGGATCCTGTCTTTTTCTTCCTGCTTTTCCGTATCACTCAGATCATCCCGCTGATCAATCTTTGCAAATTCATCTCCGATATCAGGAATGATAAACTGCTCCGGATCATTCGGTGCCAGGAGCTGTCTGCCCTTTTCTGTGATATCGATGACATGACTTTTTTCATCGATGCTATAATAAAGGTCCTCGTCTACTTCATGCAGTTTCTTTTCCTGCATATAATAGGATTCCGTATCATGCATGAGTTTTTTCATGCCCGGTTCTTCCAAAAGCTTCAGAAGACCCGGATGTTTGGGCAGACCATGATGACACTGAAGGAGCAGTGTCCCCCGTTTCATGTCATCCATGGTATCTCCGGCCCGCCGAAGATCACCCAGTAAACCGTTCACATACCTTTCCTGGGCCCGGACAAGGCGTTCGATACTGCCCCGAAGGTTTTTGTAGGACTCATGAGTATTGGACTGAACAGGTCCGGAAATGATGAGAGGTGTTCTGGCTTCGTCGATGAGTACACTATCCACCTCATCCACGATGGCGTAATAGTGTCCCCGCTGAACCACGTTTTCCATGCTGACAGCCATGTTATCCCGGAGATAATCAAAACCAAACTCATTGTTGGTTCCGTATACAATATCTTTGGCATATTCCTCTTTTCTCACATCCGGCGACATGGTATTCAGAATTTTTCCCACGGAAAGACCTAAAAACTGGTAGATGATCCCCATCCATTCCGCATCTCTTTCCGCAAGATAATCATTTACGGTGACCACGTGGACCCCGCGCCCGGTCAGGGCATTCAGAAAGACCGGCATGGTGGCCACCAAAGTTTTTCCTTCCCCGGTTTTCATCTCAGATATGGCACCCTGATGAAGGACAATAGCTCCAAGTAACTGAACATCAAAGGGGACCATGTCCCATACCATGGTTTGCCCTACTACCCGGAACTCTTTTCCCAGAAGTCTTTTACAGGCTTGTTTAACCATGGCAAAGGCTTCTACCATGAGATCATTCAGGGCTGTTTGTTCCGCTTCATAAATGAAATTATCGGTCCGCTCACCGTCAAATCCCTGGGATTCGGCTTTTTCACGGGCTTCCTGCCGCTTTGATTCAATATAATCAATCATCTCCCGGGTCCGGTTCCGGAGATCATCATCACTGGCACTATCCAGTTCCTCAAATGTTGCATTGATCTGACTGATATACGGGGTTATCCGTTTGATATACCGTTCAGAACTTGTACCAAATATCTTCTTTATAAGATCAAAAATCATGGTTACTCCTAGGTCTCAGTCACTTCGGGAAAAATACGCCCTTCTTCAATCAAATCGTGGTAAATCCGGTCCATCAGGCCGTTGATAAAAACATGGCTGTCATCGGTTGAGTATTTTTTTGCCAGTTCGATCGCTTCTGAAATGGTCACCCGGGGAGGAATATCCTCGCTGAAGATCAGTTCTGCAATCGCCTGTCGCAAAATAATTTTATCAATCAGTGCAATGCGGTTGAAATCCCAGTTGCGGGATCTGTTCCGTATCCGCTCATCGATGGATTCTCTGTTGGCAGATGTGTGTCTTACCAGATCCCGTAAAAGAGTTTCGTCACATTCAGGATTCTCGTTTAACAACAAAACATCTGTAATCACCTGATCTACAGGTTCTCCACTCATCTCCATGGCATAGAGTACCTGTAAAGACATCTCCCGTGCCTGTCGGCGAAGTTTCATCATAAATGATATATCCTCTGATTCAGAAAACATGAAGGGAACTGGGCTGGTTTTGAAATATCCGGTTTCACGATCCAATATTACGAACAAAGGGACTTGATTTCAACAGAGGAATAACAGGTTTTTTTTGTGTTATTCAACGTGAAAACATGTATTTTTTTCATGAAAATCACTTAAGCAAAAACAAAGGAGCATTCGACATGAAAAAAGTCGTTTTACTGGTTCTAATCGGGAAACGCAAAGAAGCTGCCGTAAATCTTCAAAAGGTTTTAACCGCCTGGGGTTGCATTATCAAAACCCGGCTGGGAATCCACGATGGCGTATTGGATAATTGCAGCGAAAAGGGTTTATTAATGCTTGAGCTCTGCGGTTCAGATGATCAGAATCATGAACTCGCACGCAAAGTAGAGGTCATACAAGGGGTCCATTCCAAACTGGTGGAACTGGAACTGGATCACGAATAACCATTCATAGGGCGACACATGGGTGGTCACCGTCTGGTCACAACTCCAACTTAACAGGGAGCGACACATGGGTCACCGTCTGTTCACAACTCCAACTTAACAGGGAGCGACACATGGGTCGCTGTCTGGTCACAACTCCAACTTAATAGGGAGCGACACATGGGTCGCTCCCTACTTTCATTTGGGATATCCAACGGTCTGTGTCAGGATTATTCCTTTATGGTCTTTCAGTTTCATGGCTTTTCGGAGCTCGTTTTCATCAAACCAGCCCCTGACCACAGTGGCGAGTTCTGCGGAGGCACAATACAAATAGACATTTTGTGATATAAAACCGGTGTTCATGCCTGAAGTATACCGGTATTTCTCCGGATCCACATTCCCGGCTTTTTTATAATTGGCAACAAAAATCAAATTCACCGGCGCATCGGCTACAAAATTCTGTTTACCTGTCTTCGCCCGGATATCCTCATCCAGGATTTTTTTCAGTGCATTCTTTTCCGGAAGATAGAGAAAAAGTCCATCGGATTTCGCAACATAAATTTCCATTTCCGTTTTCCCCTGGGAGGATGGGGCTGTCCGTTTTCCATTTTCCCGGTTTACACCAAACGCCGCCCAAAGCAAATTGGACAAAATTTGATCTGTAAGGGCCTTATCCTGAAAAGACCGGCCAGAATGGCGCTGATTCAAGGCTTCCATCAAAGGCATTCCCCCTGTTTTTTCCGGTTGCGGCAGGGGAATGATGTTCTCTTCACCGGCAAACAGCCCTGTACTCAGCATTAACATGATAAGTGAAACCACACCACATTTCATGGGTTATCCTCCTTTGAATATTTCTGATTTATCAAATAGTCTTCACGCAAACTGTTTAATCAATGTTTGTTTGTATCATATTGTTGAAAATCTGGAAAGGATCTTATTTTTAAACTAAGAGATTATTTCAGAAAAACCAACCGTTTGACCTCTGAACGGTTACCACTGGAAAGGCGCAAAAGATAAAGCCCTGAGCTCCAGCCGTTTGCTGTAAGCAAATATGTATTCTGTCCGGCAAATCCATAAAGGGTTTGTTTATACACTTCCCTACCGGTGAGATCATACACGACAAGATGTGTTTTTCCCTCCCGGGGTTGATTCCATGAGATAGTCGTTTGGGGATTAAAAGGGTTGGGATAGAGTCCTGTAATCCCAAATTCTCCGGGAACATGGTGTGCTTCCATACCTGTAAACGTATAATCATAGCGGTGTGTTCGCCCGGGTCCACCACCACGAAGGCCTCCCATAGTCAGATAGACAGCATCGGCAGAGGCCGATTTCACATCCCACACCATGAGATGTTTATCCCCGGCAATACATATTTCTGCATCCCCGTCCCCGTCCAGATCGCTGAGAACCGGACCGCCATTCATATTTTCATGTGTAAAAATGGGATAACCGGGAAGCATTTCCCCTTTGATATTCCAGACCGCCACTGCACCATTCGCAGAAACGGCAACGATTTCATCTGTCCCGTTGTTATCCATGTCACCGGCGGCAATCCGGGAGGGTATCTGCTCAAAAACGACAGGCCATCCCGGGAGAATATCCCCCTGCAAATCCACAACAGAAACCTTACGAACATCATAGGGATAAGCCAGTGCCGGACCTGAAGGTGTTCTGACGACAGTTGGTTCGGCAATGACCCTGGACAAGCCATTGATGGTTGCCCGGACAGAGCCGTCTTGTTGAAACAGCATCAGCTTTCCATCCGACAAGCCGGCAGCAATGATCAATTCTCCCTGATAACGTATCAACACAGGGGTTGTGGCCTGCTGATCGGAAAAATGGACCGGCCATCCGGAGAGAGGGGTTCCTTTTTCATTTGTCAGGTAAAGATCTCCATCCCCTGTGGCATAGGCCAGAACCGGTGATTCGTGGAGAGAATCTGATACAGAAACAGCATTTTGAATGATGCCACCGGCATTCAGGGGGAATCCCTGAACCAGTTCTCCGTTTTTCTTCAATGCCAGGATTTGTTCCCCTTTGGTTCCCACAACCACCTCCAGGTCTTCACCGCCGTCCAATTGGCCGATAGATGGTGCCGCCACAATGGAATTTCCTGCAGCATAGGAAAAAAAGGTTTCACCCCATCCGTTAAAAAGGATGATTTTTCCGGTTGTAGTCACCGCTGCCAGTTCCAGGGTATCATCCTGATCCAGATCCCCTGCGGCAATTTCCACAGGAATCAATCCACCGGCAGATATGGGAAAACCTGGTAAGGTATCCCCTATGGAGGTCCAGGCCATGATGTTCCCGGCAAAGGTCCCGGCCATAATTTCTTTTTGCCCGTCATGATTGATATCCCACACCAAAACCGATGAAACAATCATTTCAGACAAAGGGACCGGAAAGCCTTTTTGAAAAAGAGAAACCTGTACAGGTATGGGCAGCCTGTCTTCAAAGCTATCCCCATTGAGGTTTTCCGAATAAATCCAACATTCCAAAACCGATTCGCCGGTCGATGCTTCGGGTACGATGTGAAATTGCAATTTTTCAGAATGAGTACCGGACTCACCAGAGCTCAGATCGGGAAATGTGGCGACTGAATCGGTTATGATAATCCCTGGCGTCGGGGAATGTAAAACAGCTCTGATGTTTTGCCCATCCTGCCAACCCGGCTCATTTAACAGAGTAAGCTGTAAGCGGACTTCTTCTCCGGGGTTAAGGATGCCATCACCGTCATCATTGAGAATAGATAGCTCCTGATCCTGAATTGCAAGCTGAGGTTTCAGCGCCTGGGCAATGGCCTTGTACGGATTCACCCGCCCCCTTCCCAGTCTTCCGGCATATTCGGGATCGTCATTGATGGTATAAATATCATCGGAATTATTAAGGATTTGATCGGTATACCACTGGACCGTTTGACCCGGCATATAACTCTTGAGGAGTGCCACCGATCCGGCCACAATGGGTGTGGCCATGGAAGTTCCCCACCAGGACTGATACCCCTGAAGGTCACCGGTCCCGGATGTGCTGAAAACAGTGGATAAAATGGATTCCCCCGGTGCCGCAATATCCACATCTTCGTGATAATTGGCCCACTTTCCCCATCTGTCATTGGGTCCCAAAGCCGTGACGGAAATGACTTCGGGATAGGAGGCAGGATAAAATTTGCCGTAAAGCTCGTTTCCCTCTTCTGTCCCGTTTCCGGCAGCGGCAACGAGGATTGAGCCGGCATTCTTTGCTGTTTGAATGACTGATCTGGCTGAACTGCTATAGGTATCACTGCCCCAGCTGAGACTGATAATATCGACACCTGATTTATAGGCATATTGGATTCCGGCATATCCATATGTTAGCTGTCCTTCTTCATTATCATCTTTCATCGCTTTAACCGGGACAATCGATATATTAAATGCCGTTCCGGCGATACCCGTGCCATTATCGGTGGAAGCCCCGGCAATACCGGCACAGTGGGTCCCGTGCATCCGGGCGCTTACAGGGGCCGGCCCGTCCAGCACGGCCATGGGATCATTGTCGCCGTTTGAATAGGTTGAACCGGAAGGATCCCAGCCGATGAGGTCATCTGTATATCCGTTGCCATCATCATCCACCCCGTTCAAATCACCGGGATCCAACTGCCAGCGCCCCTCAAGATACACGATGGTTTTTCCGTTACCGTTGGCGTCTTCTCCCATATTTTGCCAGATGTTATCAATCAGGTCCGGATGGGTCCACTCTACCCCCGTATCCACAATGGCCACCCTTACTTCACGGTTTCCGGGGGTGGCTCCTCCCTCAACATCCCAGAGTCCCCAGGCTTCCTGGGCTTCAATCTGCCGGATCCACCACTGCTGGGAATACAGGGGATCATTGGGGATATAACTGCTCTGTTCCTTTTGGAATTGACCGGCATTCCGGATTTTGATCTCCGGTTCTTTTTCTGTATAGAGGATTTTCGGATCCCGGGCCAGATCCCCCATGATATTTTCAACCATTGATTTGGTTTCAGAAAATCCTGTGATTTGGTATATCCGGTTCAGATAGATATCCCCGGCATGTTCATAGGGCTCAGAAGCCGGAAGCCAGGGGCGGATCACAAGTTCCGGATTCCGGGCAATCAATGAATCCATGACGGGAATACCTGTATGTCCGTCTTTTATCTGTTTTTCGGTCAAAGGAGGTGTGTCCGGTGTCAGGCAAAAAAGATAGGGATTCAACACATCCACACCGGCCTTAAGGACATTCCAGGACAGAGTTAGGATGATCAATATTTTGACGGCTTTACTTTTCATTCAACCTCCGCATTAAAATAATGAATATTTTTTCCTAAAAAAGACACAAATTTACATGGAAGGATAATGTTACAAGGGACACATACCCCTGCTAACGTGAAGCAAATCACTTATATAAATCATTTTCTTGAATAAGAACTATTTTGCCTTTATATTCGTGAGAAATGTTAATTAAAATAGAAAACGAGAGTAAATCAGGAGGTCGATTTTATGAAGAAAGGACTTATTCTCATGCTGGTGGCGGTCTTTGCACTGTCCATGTTAAGTGGATGTGGCGGCAGTAAAGGCACATCAACCACCTCACCGTACAACGAGCTGATGAAGATGGCCAAAGCCGTTCGCGAAGCGGGAGGCATTGCTGATGTCGGTCAGGGACAGAGTTCCCGTGAAGACATTGCCCGTCAGAAAGCACAAAACAACGGACGTCAACAACTTGCTCTGGCGCTGGAATCCAAAATCCAGGTTCTGCAAAAAAGCTTCCTGGAAGAAATTGGTTCCAATATGGAAACAGAAGTTAACGAAGCGTTTTCAAGTGTTTCCAAAACCATGGCAAGCACAACACTTCGGGGTGTTTTTCCGGAAGAAGAAAGAATGGTCAGTAAAGATGGACTTATCACCATTTATGTCCTGATGGCCATGGATCCTGCAACCTTCAACCAGTCTTTTCTGGATGAATTGCAATCCAAACCCAAAGTGTATGAACGGTTTCGTGCATCTCAGGCTTATGATGAACTGAAAGGTGAAATGGAAGCCTACGAGGCACAAGAATAGAAACGATTAAAAGTGACAGGGGTGTGGTTGCCACACCCCTTTTTTTCATCTGCAATTCATGAAAAATTCCATCTTCATCATTATTTTTTCTCTTTTCTTAATCCCGGCAGGTATGCAGGGACAGGTTATGTATCCTGAATGGTTTGTTTATCCTGGGAAGTATCCTGAGGTCATTACCGGTTTTGCCCGTCAGGGAAGTTCCACCCTGGCTGATGCTGAAACTACCTTGTGTGCCTATCAAACCTGTATCGCTTTTGGAACGTTGTACCGGTATCAGGATCTGGACCAGGTGGACAGTGATTATTACTATAACTTCTCTCCCGATGCCCTAAAAAAAATTAAGGGCAGGTTAAATCCCGTTAAAGGAACATTGACGGCTATCAATCTGATCACCAAAGATTACATTGAAGCTTTTTCATTAAAAGAAAATGTAAAGATTTCATCTGAATATATTGATTATAAAAGACTACCCCGGCCATCATGGGTTGATAAATATCCAATGTATTCGGATTCGCGGCATTATTATGGGATTGGGGAATACACCTGTCGCTACAATAAAATTGACGCCTGGAAAAAATCGGAAGAAAATGCCATTTTCAATATCATGACAACATTAGCCGTGGATTTTCATACTGTCATGATTGAAGCGAAATCCGAAAGTTATGATACCATGGAAAAGGTCCAGGCGATGAAAGTCAAATACCTTCTCAGAAACATCCAGGTGATGGAACGGTGGATGGATACTGAAAAGAATCTGGTATACGTTCTGGTCCGCATTCCAAGACAAGATGTCATTTCTCCCATGTTAAACAAATAGATTAAATGTAAGGATGGTTGCTCATGAGATTTTTAGGAGCACTTGCATTCATCCTGTCAGCGGTCCTGTGTCTGTCGGCTGACATGGATATCATTGTGGCGTATGATGCTTTTGCCGGCGATGCCACAACGGTCATACAGTACATGAAGGACGGAAAGACGGAATATATCCGTGGTCACCTGAAAAGCCCGTCAAAGGATAATAATATCCGCATTGCCGAACGGTTCTCGGGAGATGGCCAACAGTTCAGCATTGAAAACACATCGGGGATCCAGGCACACATCTGGGTAGCCAATCACTTTGCCGATGAAGATTTATTTGATGAATCTATGTTGAGCGTCCTTCAGGAAGCAGAAGTAACCGTTGTTATTAACGATCACAAGAACAGGGTCTCACACCGGGTTGAAGTCCCGGAAGAGCCCGGTATGATTTTTCTTGCCGGGACAGTCAGCGACGGCGCTTTTCACCCCTCTCCAAAAATGTATCCCAAACTTAAATGTTTTTATTTAAATGTGGTGGATGCTGAAACAGGCAATCCACTACCTGATGTGCAGGCTGAGATCCGCTTCAGGGGGAACCCGATTTCAACCGGGAGCACGGATTCACAGGGTGAATTGGCCATGCAGCTCAGTGATTATGGCGATTACACCGTAAAAATTTTCAAAGAAGGTTACATTCCTGTTGAACACAGCTTTTTTCTGGATCTGAACGAAATTCCCACGTTGCTTCGGGTTCCCTTATCCGAGGAACTCAAGGAATACCGGATTGTCCTTACATGGGGTGCTTTTCCTACGGATTTGGACGCGCACCTGGCAGGTCCAATGCCCGGCAGCGGCACCTTTCACATCTGGTGGCAAAACAAAGTTTTAGTGGGGGGACGCAATTTCCTGGACCGGGATGACACCAATGGATATGGACCTGAAACCATCACGATCTATGTCCCGGCAGATGGCTTGTACCAGTATGCGATTCACAATTTTACCCAGCGTCATGCCTCTGCTTCTACGGGACTTCCGGGAAGTCAGACCCGGGTGGATGTCTATGCCAATGGTAAACTGGAACAGTCTTTCCGGCCGGATCCATCCCAGAAAGGAACGGTTTGGCATGTATTCAATATTACTGAAGATAAAAAGATTATCCCGGTGAACCGTTACTCACATCAATCAGACAGCAAAAACATCTTTAAATAATTGATTATTTTCTGGCTTGAATCAACAGTAAAGATCCAAGAATCATAAAGATCACATTGGGTAGCCATACAGACCAAAAGGGAGAAACCAACCCTGTATATCCAACAGTCTGCCCGAGTTTCAGAACCGTGACATAAATAAAAATCACCATCAGGCTTATACCGATTCCAGGTCCCAGACCCCGGCTTCGGGTTTGATATGAAACCAGGGGAATCCCGAATAAGATCAGAATAAAGGGTGTGAAATTCATGGAGGCTTTAAAATTTAAATTGACAAGCCATTTGGTATCATTAAGTCCCAGGGCCTGAATTTTTCCGATAAAATCGCGAAGTTGGTCCCAGGTCATATTTTCAGGATCCAGATTTTTTTGAGATACTTCCTGGGGAGTAAGTCCAATTCCGGCAACAAGTGTATCCAGGTAAGTGTAGTCCCGAATATATCCATCTTCCAAAACACGCTTTTCAACACCTGTCAGATACCAGGTTTCATGATTCCATATCATTTTTCGGGCATCCAACCGCTCTGTCAGTTCACCCTGATGAAAGGTTTGCAGGCTGACATGCTGCCCGATATCCGTGGATGTATCATAGATCCGGATATTCAGCACCTTTCCGTTTTCAAGCTGGAGGAAAATATGGTTGCGAAGTCTCCTGTCCGTAGATCTCCGTTTGGACATATAATCCCGTTTGATTTCGTAAAGCCGTTGATTGGACGGAACCACTACAGCATCCTCAAAGAGGAAACTGCCGTAACTAAGGAGGAGTCCCACCACCAGAAATGGAAGGGCAATGCGGTATAAACTAATCCCTGATGCCTTTAAGGCCGTGAGTTCATTGAGCTTATTCAGTTTTCCCAGGTTAAAAACAACAGCCAGCAGGGCGGACATGGGAATCGCAATGTGAATAAAAAAGGGGAAAATATTGAGGTAATAGAGCAATATTGCCCTGAGATTCATATTGTTATCAATAAAGCTATCCACATTCTCCACCAGATCAACCACCAAAAAGACACTTAAAAAGATGAGCAACGCGGCAAAAAAGAAGAGAAAAAACCGTTTCAGAAGGTACCGGTCTAAAAGGGGTATGATTTTCATGTCAGGTTAAAGTATGAATTTTCAGGTAATCGATGCTTTTCGCCGATGCCCTGAGGATTGTGAATTCCAGTCTTCCAATGATCATCTTCTCATTTTTTATAGGGAAATGGTCTGTATTTTCCAGTATATATCCGGCGATGGTTTCGTAATCTCCGTCGGGGATTCCAAGATTATATGATTTATTCAATTCTTCTATACTTGCCCGTCCCCCCATCACAAGATCACCATTGGAAAGCATTTTGATCGTATTATGATTTTCATCGTATTCATCTTCAAATTCACCGAAAATTTCTTCCACCAGATCTTCCATCGTCACGATCCCTGAAGTACTGCCGTATTCATTCACCACGGCAGCGATGCTCATATTGTTTTCCTGAAATTCCCGAAGCATTTCAAAAACCAATTTGGATTCTGGATATACTTTGATAGGACGGACAATTTCCTTGATTGTCTTGGGATTCTGGAGCAGGTCATGAATCACAATGAATCCAATAATTTCATCAATGCTATCGGACCAGATGAGCAACTTGGAAAAACCGGATTGGATAAAGAGGGATTTGGCTTCATCAATATTGGCAGTTGCAGGAAGTCCGGCCACATCAGGCCGGGGAGTTTGAATCTCTCCTGCGGTCCGGTGGGAAAAATCAATGACATTATGGATATATTCCTTTTCCCGTTCATCGATAATCCCTGATTTGTGGCTCATTGAAATGCTCCTGCCAAATTCATCCCGGGTTACGACGGCTCTGATTTCTTCCGGCTGACTTTTCGCCAAAAACAGAATACCCTGAATAATTTTTTGAACAGGCCAGGTGACGGGAAACAGGAGAATCCGGATCCATCGGATCGTCAACACAAAAAAGATCACCGCCTGATTGGGCATTTCACGAACGATAGATTTGGGAACCAACTCACCGAAAATCAGGATGACAAGGGAAATGATGAGTATAATCTGAATTTCCGAGAAAAGTCCCAGGGTGAGAAAATAAAGGGTGGCATAAGACGTTGCCAGAATGTTGGCAAGATTATTCCCTACCAATATCATGGTTAAAATATCTTCACGATTTTCCAGATATTGCATGGTCCGTTTGGCGCTTTTTTTTCCGTTATCTGCCCAGATTCGGATTTTTACCGGATTGGCCGCGGTAAAGGAAAGCTCAGCCGAACTGAAATACGCGGAAAAAAGGATTCCGACCAGTGTGAAAATAAGTTCAATATGCATGTGAATATCGTTTTACCATTCGTTTATTTTACCCATGACAAAGTTAAATATCAAGACTTAGCTGATTGCCTGAACTTGATATTCCTGTGGATTTTGTTTAAGATCCTTTATGAAAAAGCGAATATCACATTTTCTGATATGTTTATTGTCTTTTTATGCCCTATCCCTTCAGGGAGGTGTGAGTAATAAAGCATATATTTTTGAAGTCCTGCCGGGAGCTGCCGAACCTTCATTTGTCCTTCCGGCTTTGGCAGGCGGGGCGGTGCTTTCCCTGGCAATCAATCCCCTGGAAAAATCTTACAAAGAGCACCTGTATGCCAAACCCTTTTTACCTGACAGGGTTTCACATTTATGTGATCGATATATTGCCGATTTTTGGTTTTTACCCGTATCTGCAGCCGGCGCACTGGCCGAAGGTTTTGAGCAGGACCGTTATTACGAACCATTACGGCACATGCTTGCGGCACATGCCATGAACCTGGGCTTTACCTATGCTCTAAAATGGGGTATTGGACGAATCCGCCCTGACGGAACCCCGTTATCCTTTCCATCCGGTCATACCTCTATCGCCTTTACCACAGCCACATTGATGTACAACTGGCATGGATCCCTGGCAGGAATTCCCATGTATTCCTTAGCCGTTATCACAGCCCTGTCCCGGATTAATGACAAACGGCACTGGCCTGCGGATGTGCTGTTTGGTGCCATTCTGGGAACGGTAACTACGCGGGCTTTATACCTGTCCGAAGAAAAGAAAAAAGATGAAAACAGTGCAGTCCCTCTTGTGCTTCCCGTCTTTGAGATCCGTTTTTCCACTGCCCGGTGGAGCCGTAAATGACATACAACATGACATCAGACATAGTACATGCTTTAGTTGAGTGGTTCCACCGTGAAAAGCGGATAATGCCCTGGCGGGGAGAAACCGATCCTTACAAGATTTGGGTCAGTGAAGTGATGTTACAACAAACCCAGGTTACTACAGTCATCCCATATTATGAGCGCTGGATAGATACATTTCCAAAACTTTCCCATGTGGCAGAGTCCTCGCTCCAAGATATTCTGAAAATGTGGGAAGGGCTGGGATACTACACCCGGGCCAGAAATCTTTACAGAGGAGCCGTCTATATCGTCAACGTTTTAAAGGGAAATTTCCCGGAAAGCCGTGAGGAATTGTTGAAAATACCGGGGATTGGTCCTTATACATCTGCCGCCATCGCCAGTATTGCCTTTAATCAGCCGTACGGTGTGGTAGATGGAAATGTAAGCCGGGTAATGGCCAGATTGTACCTGATCGGTGAGATCACATCCTCCAGCCGATTTAAAGAGACCGTTACCAACCTGGTGAATCAATCACTACAATGGGGGGCACCCCGCTGGGTGAATCAGGCCTGGATGGAGCTGGGTGCTTTAGTGTGCACCCCCAAACCCGCCTGTTCAGCCTGCCCTTTGCAATCCTTTTGTGAAGCCCGGCAACACCTCTGTGTTGAAAACTTTCCTGTCAAACCAAACCGTAAAAAGAGTCCTGTTCGGGAAGGAGCCATTTTCATCATACAAAATCCCAAAAAAGAAATTTTACTGGTACAGCGACGTGAATCCGGGCTTCTCCCCGGGTTGTGGGAATTGCCAAATACCCTGTATGATGAACAGCCCCTGGCAGATTTTACCATGGCCAATGATCTTTTACTGGATCGATCATATATCATAAAAGCGGAACATACCTATTCTCATTTTAAAGTTATCTTTGAGTTGTTTGATGCCACATTACACAGTGACTGGTGGAATGATTACTGGGATGACTTTCGATGGGTCCATCCCAATGAATTAAAATCCTATCCCCGGCCGAAGGTGCATATTAAAGCTATGAGAATAGCAGGACTTTTATCGTGATGCAAGACCTCTGACAAGGCGATCCAATCCTTCATAAAGTCGATTTCCATCTGCATATGAAATCCGGATAAAACCCTTCAGTCCAAATGCACTACCGGGAGTCACAGCCACACCATATTTTTCCATTAGTTCAGAGCACACTATCACATCGCTTTTTTCAGGGTGGATACTTCGAATATCGGCAAAGACATAAAAAGCCCCGGCAGGAGGAATGATAGAGATATGATCTACCTGACGTAAGGCCTCCAATACATCATTCCGCCTGGATTTAAAAACATGAAGGGATAATGCATATTTTTCCGGATTTTGAAGCGCTTTCAAAGCCGCAAGCTGAGAGGCCGTCTGGGCATTGCCAATGATGTGTCCCTGAACGGTTTTCATAGGTGTTATCAATGATTCCTCAGCCACGGCATAGCCAATACGCCAACCGGTCATGGCAAATTCCTTACTCAGACTGCGTATGAGGATGATGGATCGTTGAAAGGGTTTCAGAATCCGGGCTATTTCTTCTTTGACAGCTTCGTCATAGATAAAGTGACGATACACATCATCCAGGATACATATGATGTGGTTTTTGTCTAAAAATTTCAGTAATTCCTGAAGTTCATCGGGAGAATACACACTACCCGTGGGATTGACCGGAGAATTTAAGATAAAAAAACGGCTGTGGGGTGTAAGATAAGGTTTTAGGTCCTGAGGACTGATTTTGTATCCATTTTGGGGATTACCCGGCACGTAGACAGGTTTTGCACCGGCATATCGGATCATTGGGGCATAGGAGGGATAAAAGGGTACAGGGACAAGTACTTCATTGGTTTTCTTTACCAGAGCTAAAAGGGTTGTGAAGAGAGCCGGTTTTGCTCCGGCAGTTATGATTAGATTTCTGTTTTCGTCTGCCCTCCAACCTTCATCCTGTATCATATGGGCGATGGTTTTCCTCAGTTCGGGAATTCCTTCAGACGGGGTATACCGGATGTGATGTGATTGAATGGCTTGAATTGCAGCCGTTTCAATATCCTGAGACGGTGAAATATCCGGTTCACCTACACATAGATTGATAATATCCTTCCCCATGGCACGTAGTTTTTTCATTCGATCAAAAACAGCCAGCGTCCCCGATTCTTCTATCATTTTTTTCATGATGCAAATTTAGGCACAGATGAAAGACCTGACGAAACATTTTTGTATGGTCAGATCTTTGACATGAAAATGATATTGATGTCTTCTGTGATTTGATTCAACTTTTAATTCAATAGGGAAGCACCTAAATTTTGTTCTATGTGGACATGGATCAAGAAGCTTGCAGCCGGGTTCATTTTTTTTCTTTTCGTACTTAACACTCAATTTGTCTATGGACAAAACCCGCCAAAGATCCTCCTCCCCGGTAGCAACGACATTATTTCGTATCTTCCATACAAATTGGTCTGGACTTATCCTGACAGTTTCAGGATATATCAGCAATATATCCGGATAAGTCAGGATCCTTTCGGGGATATGATTCATTTACAGCGTATCCTACCGGACTATGAGCGGGATTACATGTTACGCAGGGGATTGGCTGATAATAAAGCCTATTATCTTTTTATCGGCTGTTTGGCAAAACCGGATACATCCATCCTGTGGTCAGCACCCGTTTCTTTTACACTGGATCATTTAAATAGTCCGCCTGGAGAATTTTTTATCCGGAAGATTCCGGATACGCTAAAACCTGAGACACCCTTGCGGTGGACAAGCGCGACAGATCCCGATCCTTTGGATACATTATTGCGGTATATCATCTTTGCTGAAGACACCCAGGATTCATCCATTCAGCATGAAATCCTCCATATTCCGGAAAACACCGGTCTTCAGGAACACTCAACAGATATTACACCCTCGTTGATAAACCATAAAACCTACCGTATCCGGATATTTGCCGAGGATTTGGAGGGCGTGCTCCGGGAAGGCACACCTTCTCAAGCATTTGTATACAATACGGGTGATAACAGAGCACCGGTTTCACCCACAGGGTTAAAACCTTTTAAAGTAACTGAATTATCTCCGGGTGATAAGCTCCGATGGGAAAAAGCCTATGATGCAGACGGGGATCCGGTGTTTTATTCTGTTCAGTTGGATACAACCCCGGTTTTTTCCCAGGCCTTTGAATTGACGATACCTACTCCATACTATTCACTACACGATTCATTAAAATCCTATTTTTCAGATGATATCCGCATTTTCTGGCGGGTGCGGGCAATGGATTCATGGGGAGGATTCAGCTCATGGTCAACATTCGGATCCTTTTATATTAATTTTAAAAACACAGCCCCATATTGGACATCTTTGAACCTCCCGGAAGAAACACATCATCTGGTGACCCATGATTCTTACCATCTCCAGTGGCCAGTAGCAAACGAGGATGATTTTTCCGATAAAGATTCTATCATTTATCATATCTGGTACCGATCTGAGGAGGATCCCAAACGGTATCACTATCAGGAAAAAACTGCCTTTCATATTATTCCTGCAGATTCACTAAAAGAAAACAGATCTTACACTTATTTTATCAAAGCAGAAGATGCAGCGGGACATTATTCCAAACAGAGCATTCGGGGAAAAATCACCTTGAATTGTATCGAAGAAGCACCTCACATTCCCCCTCATATTGTTCATCCCTCTGATAAGCAGATACTCTTACCGTCCGGAAGACTTGCATGGCGTATCAGCGAGGATCGTGATCCACTGGATACACTAAAATACATCCTGATGATATCTGAAGATTCCCTGTTTCAGAAAAAAGTCTTGAAGGAAGTCCTTTCCGGATCCCGCCTGCCGGCTCATGCACATCTTTTAACAGGTTTTAACCGCTGGGATCCTTCACAAACTGTTTTCTACACTTCGAATCCTGAAACCCTGATTGTTCAATTGAATTATTTGTCAATCTGGCATCGTTTGCAGGACAACCAAAAATATTTTTTCAGGGTTCAGGCTGTCGATACAAAGCAGTTGAGGTCAGAGATGTCACAAACCAGAACGTTTATCCTAAACAAAAGAAACAATCCTCCTGAACCGGTGACTGAGATTTATTTTCCCCGTCACAGGAGCAACATACACACCACACATCCTGTATTTCGCTGGAAAGCCTCGGATGATCCGGATCCGGATGGAGATACAAGCACGACCCGGTATCAATTGAATATCCGTGATATAGATAAAAACACACTCGAGTATATTCTGACAAAACCGGGAGAAACACACTTAGTTCCCGACTATCCATTCCGTGAAAACGGGCAATATGAATTGAAAATTCGGAGTTTTGATGCGAAATCCGCTTTTAGTGAATGGAGTGATCCTGTGTCTTTCTGGATCAATGAAAAAAAAGAATTGCCGGTACTGAACCCTGATGACTTTTCAATTCATGCAGACAGTATCATCACACAAGCAAAACCGGTCTTTCATTTTGGGTCTGTTCGCTCGCCCGATCCTCCGGAAGAGCGGTCAGAGCTCTTCATGGATATCCGATTTGTTTTCCCGGAGGCTGAAGACACTCTTTTATTCACTTCACTTCCCTTTCAATCACAATTCAGCGATTCCGGACTATCTTTTCCGGAGAATACATGGGGTAAGTATCAGATTAGATTGCGAAGTGAGGATGGTTTGACAGGTCGTTGGACAGAAGAAATTCCATTTGGTGTGGATATGTACGCAGATATACCTCTCCCCTTTTATCTGCTCCGACCCAAAGCCGGCCAGGATACGGTGAAAGTCAATCCAAAATTCAAATGGACAGCCTGTCTGGATCCTGACCTGAATGACGCAATTACCTATACACTATATGTCTCGCCTGATAGTACTTTTTACGAAGGTACATATATCATCAGGGATATCAGAGATACAGAATATAAGTTTGATGATTATGATTTGGAAGATAATACAAAATATTTTTGGAAAGTTTCGGCAGAAGATAAAGACGGACACATTGTATGGGGAAGTAACTCAAATTTCGAAAGCCGGTATTTTATTGTGGGACTTTTAGAGGCGGCGGATCAGGAAGGCAGAGACGGGCACGGGCATGAATTTCATCCGGTTCAACCGAATCCGTTCAAGGATATTGTCCATTTGAAATTCACCCTGGGACAGTCAGAAGAAGTCACCATCAGCATCTATAATATTATTGGTCAGAGGATAGAAATTATACATCACGGTGTATTTGCTGCCGGGACGCACAGTATTAAGTGGGATATCACACAGGCCGGTATTCCTTTACCGGCCGGTGTGTATATTTTTACTTTAAGAATAGGCAACAGGGTGTTGCAGCAAAAAGGGTTATATATCAAATAGCTGTTTCGGCAGCAGCGGGGGCTGTGATCTTAAGAGCTTTTTGTCTTTTAAGAATCCAGTACCAGATACTTCCAAACCCCACAAAAACCCAGATCACGAAAAAGAGGAAGGTCAGCAGAGGTATTTTAATGAGCAGATGAAGCACCAAAAGTCCGGTAGCAGCCGGAAGCATCCCTTTTTGAAAACCCGGGATATTTTTCGTAATTAAATCTCCCAACCACACAGCCAACGGGAATTGCCCCAGGAAAACAGTCACGCCAAAAAAGAGAAGGAACAATATAGAGAAGGGAATTGAAACGATAAAAATCATGGAAAATATTCCCAGTAACGGAATCAGAATCAGGCATAAGAGTCCCCACAGCCCCATTTTCACCGGTTCATGTTTAATAAGTGCCCCGCTTCCTTTAAAGGATGCAGGGAACAGATAATACCAGAGAGCTGCACAAATCAGGCTGAAGAGAAAAAAATTAAAGCCGGCAAAGAAGGGATGAATCCGGATTCGGGGTACATGAATATCACACGGCCCCCAGGGTTTCCAGTGATATCGCTTTTCCCGGGGTTCCTGGTGGCTGATAACTCCCGTTACCAAAGCCATTTCAGACACCTGATACTCTTCCACATACGTCTCCAGGTTGCCATCCACATTTCCGTTTAGGTAAAGCTTATTCCCATGTATTTCCACGTCTCCCTGAATGTGTCCTGAAAGGGTGATATCATCGCCAGCAATGGCCACATCGCCACGTATATAAGATGCAGAATCGAGCACAATTTCACCACCTGCCAGATTTACATCATTGTAATAACGTCCAGTCAAACGGATATTTCCGCCGGCAATATACACATTATCCTCAACGGTACCATTCACAACAACATCACCGCCGGCAATATAGAGATCATTATCAGTACTCCCGTTAAAGTAAACATTTCCTCCCAGGAGATATAGATTTCCGTCAATATCGCTGTTTACTTCCACATCCCCGGCAAAAATGGCATAATCGCCATCTACATCATAGGTATGAATGATTTTCGATCCGGTACGTATTTCCAGGGCATATAAGGAAGTTACACCCAGGGAAACACTGACAAGCATCAACCATTTCATAAGTTTTTTCATCATATCACCTCATTATTCTGGGTATCAGATGTAATGAGTTTAAGAAATGTTGTCTTTAAAAGCATCAGTGTACCTTTATTAGGCAAAAAAAAACCCCGGAGAACCGGGGTTTTTTTATAATCAGGATCGTTTACCTTATTTCATGTAAACCATCTTTTTCGTTGCAGTATGTTCGCCGGCTCTGACAGTGTAGAAATATACACCGGTAGAAACGGTCATGCCGAAGTCATTGGTACCATCCCATACAATGCGATATGTACCGACATTCTGTGTACCTGCATTGAAAGTACGTACAGCCTGTCCAAGCACGTTGTAGATGGTCATGGTGACATCGGAACGTTCTGGAATACTGAACTCGATGGTTGTTGACGGGTTGAAGGGGTTCGGATAGTTCTGGCGAAGTTCAAATACTTCGGGAACACCGGCCACATTCTCGTCAACTTTTGTCCACCAGTCGCAGTCATAGGTATCAAGGGAGTCGACTCCCTGACCCCATGGCAGACGCGGATCAGCATTCTGCATACCGAAACAATCCATTTCCAGTGCAAAGGTGGCATTGGCATCATCCACTACAGCGCTGTGGTTTTGATCAAACCCGGCTTCATTATCGAAACCATTGGCACCGTATTTATAGATGAAATTCTTGGCACTGTAGGCGGGGTACACAACGGAACCACTGAAGATATCATCACCGGCTGTTGCATCTTCGCCCTGACCATCATCGAACAGTTTGTTTTCATCGGGAATATTCGCCCAGGGCCACCCGTTGAAGAAACCGTTTACACCGATGAAAGTCACTTCATCATAGGAGTAAATTGTATCGGCATCACTTTGAACATCCACAACAGGAATACCATTATTCAAGGCAGTTTTCAAAGGATAAGCATCCACCTTGAAAATCACGGTAACATCCTGGCTTGTAATATCATCCCAGCTGACATCGCTGAAGAAGACACGTGGCAGTTCAATGGAAGCAGAACCGTCAAAGGTCAGAACACGGTTGGGAGAAGATTCCCAGTTGTCGGCACCACCGCCATTATGAACGAACTTGTATTCTTCTGTTTGACCTGTACCAACACCGGTAAAGGCTTTATCCAAAAGATAAAGGTCGTCGTCGGAAGGATCTTTTGCCAGGACATCTTCAGCTGTGTGAGCCCATCCGTTGAAGGAACCGCGGACATCCACAACATCCGTTGCCGGATCAAAAGTACCTTTTACGATTTCAACGCCCATATCCACCTGGAAGCGGACTGTGACATCCTGAACAAAATAGTTCGAGAAGACAGCAGCAGCCAGATAATCCGGATACCACCAATCAACAGAGTCTGAAATCGCATCCAGAGCAATCGGATCCACACCATAGAATGCGGATTTTGTTCCGGCAGTCGTTTCATTCAATACACCGACGGTGTAGGCTGTTGTATTGTCTTCAGCATATCCTCTCATGCTGACTGTAGCACCGGTTACTTCTTCGAAACCGTCAAACCAGTTGACACCACCGGTAATATAATCCGGCCAGTAGTACAGCACGGGGACGGGATCTTCGGCGTTCAGTTCATCATAGAGAGGACCTGTGACCACATCACCCTGAATCGGTTCAAGGATAGATGGTGCAGCCTGATCTGCGGCATTGATGTCAGCAATATAGGTGGCAACACCCATGATGTCTTTGAAGAATGTTCCATCTTCGAGGGCCATGGGAGAAGCAGGCCAGCCATAGGGATAGCCAAACAGCTCATCGCCAAAACCAAGATAGTTCTTATTTCCGGCATCAGCCCAGGTTTTCAATGCATCATATGTATCGGTGCTGTGACCCCCAAGATCCACGATATAATCATAGTTGTTCAGAAGATCAACTTCAGCTTCACCGTAAGACCATACGTCATAAGGCAGTCCCACACCCGGCCATACATAGGCGCCAAACCATCCCATACTATAACCGGAGTTGTTCAGAATAAGCACAGAATTTTCAGGCAGGAAGATCATGTACTCATAAACAGGTGTTTCTCCTACATTCCCTTCCACGTCTGTTGCTTTCACTTTGTAAGCAATCACGGATCCCGGTGATTGACCCGGAATCGTTCCTGTATATTCGTCGCCTGTGCCCTTGGTCATTGTAACACTCTGCTCAGCGCCACCATCGACAGAATAAACAACTTCAGCTGTCTGAACGCCGGCATTTCCACCGGAGGGGTTATCGTCCGTGATGGTAGCCACCACTTCACGACCCGCCGTGCTGACCGTTGTGATCAGCGGAGTGTGTTCAATAATCGGAGGACGGTCACCCGTCAGATTCACTTTCACTACCCAGTCCCAGATATACTTACGGATATACCATCCAAACTTGCTGATACCTGCATTGGAAAATTCATCATAGAATTTCATGGCCGGATAATATTCATAGGGTTGAATATCACCGGACATAAAACCCAGACGACCTTCAGGGTCACGGGCATCGGTTCCGACAAATTCGGCAATCACAGCAAAAGGCACACCGGCCTGCATCGTGGGGTAAAGACCCTCACCACTCAGAGCCAGACTTACCGTATCATCGGATTCCAGATCGGAACTAATCGGTACTGACATGGCATTTACATAAGACGGCCAGATTTTCTCCGTCAACGGATCGCCAGGTGCCCAATCAGGCAAAAGATCAACCCAGTTAGTTCCCTGCCATTCATAGTCGCCTTCCGTATCTTCATAGTAACCAACGGCTACATTGTCTCTGTTGGCCTGAGCACCCATATCCCACGTGAGATAGGATGTTCCCCAGATAGAGACATTAAAGGATTCATTCCCGTTCGCCACACCTGTCACATCGGAAAGACGGAAGAAAATTTCCTGCATTTCTCCGTCAGCTGCCGGAACAAAATACTCATAGAAAGTATCTTCCGGCCAGCCACCAAAGTTGACAAGTCCGGTGGCGGGAATGGGGTACCGCATATAATCAATGGTGCCTTTCGCAACCAAAGGGGTACCTTCTGTTACCTGTGCCTTAGCCGGTTGTATTTCCCGGTTCCATTTCTCGCTTTCAAGAGCAGCGAAAGCAGAACCAACAAATGCAACCAAAAGGAAGGTAACGACCAAACCTCGTACCAAACGATTCATGTTTGAACCTCCTCAGTTAACATTGTTTTTGTTGTATTGTTGATCATTATCCACTCAAAATGTAACGACGCTTTTCTGAATATTGCAAGTTTTTATTCAAAAAACTTTTAATTCATGCGTCTTCACGTGTTTTTGATCACAGTCCGCGGAGTTGATTTCCCGCGGACTGTGATCCATTTATTTCCTTTAGAATCCCAGGCTCAGTGTAAAGAGCTGATGGGAATCAAAGAATTTTGTCATCCGGTAAGCATAATCCAGTTTCAGATGGGTGGTTGCATTCAAGGGATAGTTCAACCCAAATCCAAAGCTGGGTCCAAAGATAAAATCTTCAGACAGGCTATAGAAGGTGTCTTCGTCCGGATCCTGCGCCAGCACGTATCCACCTCTCACGGCAAACATCTCGTTCAGGACGAATTCTGTTCCCAGTTTATATTCGTCAAACGAGAAATTATTGTGGAGGAAAGATCCGGAAACCGTCCAGACAATGGATTCGCTGGCGACCACATCGTGAGCCAGTCCCAGTTCAACCTGAGCAGGCAGTTCGAATTCCTGCAAAGGCACCCGGAATGGTCTTTGAGCGGCACCAGGTTCTGTTCCCGGTGGCTGAACTTTGATTTCCAGATCGGGACCGTCGAAACGCATATTGGTCCCCACGTTCCGGACCGCAATACCCAATCTCAATTTTTCATCCATCATGGAATATTGCACACCGGCATCAAAGGCCAGACCCGAGGCGCTCTGGCGCATAATACTTTCAGAAATGAGTTTAATCGTAGCACCAAAATTGATGCGGTCTGTCATTTCCTTGGAATAGGTGACTCCCAGGGTTAAATACTGGGGTGTATAGGTCTCTCCTGTTCCATCAGGAGCATCGGTTGTGGTGACATTGATTTCACCAAAATCCAGGCTGCTCAGATTAAACCCAAGAGATCCGATTCGACCAAGTTGGGCCACAACCCCGGCATACACCGTATTGATATCGCCTATCCATCGTTGGTAGGAGAAGAGGGCTTCAACCCGGTTGTTGATTTGTGAGAGTCCTGCCGGATTCCAATATCCGGCTTCTACACCACTCACACCGGCAATATCCGATCCCCCCATGGCCAGGTTTCTGGAACCAATGGGAATCAGGAGTTCCATAGCGCCGGCTGTCCCCCGGCGTTTGGAACTTCCAGCCTCAGCAACTGTCCAGACAAACAGAAGTGCAAAGACCAGCGTGAGCGTGAATAAGGCTTTATTTTTATTCATTTTTATCTCCTTCTTTCCTAAAAGAGGTCCAATCGCTCTTCAGGCTGGAACACTGCCAGTTTTAATGTTTTGCTGCTCCCATCCGGAAGTTCAACATAGGCGATGTACATACCGCTGGCCACGGGAATTTCCGCATGGTTCAGCAGATCCCATCGCAAAATGGATGAGCCCGGTGTATCGTGTTCAAGTTTCCGGACAAGATCTCCGGAAATTGTAAAAATGTACACCGTCGCCTTTTCCGGCAGGTGGGTAAAAGTGACAAAACGGTTCTGTGCATTCAACTCTTCCACCTGCTGCCCCAGATAGGGATTGGGGAAGACGTTGATCATTTCCAGACGATCGGCAATCAGATCATTATTATCTTCCAGGACCGGAGTTGTAAACTGCCAGTAATCGATATCCGGTATAAGCGGATTCATAATTTCCACGTTGGCAACAGATCCGGGAATGTAGTTCTTAACATCACTCCATTTAAAGGACCATCCCAGACTTGCGTGATCCGTTGTATCGCCGGTAACCTTATACGGTTGATACATTCTTCCTGCATCATATTCATCATAGGCAATCACGAGGAAACGCAGGGATCCGGGAGAATATTTATAGACATCGATCAAAGGCCTTCCCAGACTATCCGGGATGGTTGTCAATGTGTCATCAAAGAAGGACTTGGGCATCATGGCTCCTGTCGGGGAAGTAGGAGATGGTTTGGGAAAAGTAACCATCAGTGCATTGAGCTGTTTATTGTTTTCCACATCCCACACTTCAAAAGGAGCTGTTTTCAACATGATGGAATCGGCCCATTGACCGGATGTGACAGCCTGTACCGGCCAGATAGTGATTTTCTGACCTTCGCCGGGACCTTTGAATCGTATCTCCAGGTTGCTCATCATCTGTTCATCTGACGGCAACGGGGGATTCGGCATCAGCCCTACTGCAGCCCAGGCATTGAACATGGCGGATTTACCACCTGTCAGCTCAGCAGATGCATCACCTGCGAGGCGGGCATCCACCTTGGTCCGCTGCATGGAATCGAGTCCGGCAGGAATGGTCTGTGTCAATTCCCGGAACGGGTTTGTGATTTTCGGAACCAATTCGGTGGCAATATCCCGGACAATGAGTGAAAACCCATCATAGAACTGATTTGTTGAATAAGAGAAGTAATCCGTCTCTTTCGGGATAACTGACCGGATCACATATCCATCCTGACCATAGGATTTGGTGGGATCAATCACATTCAGGGACCAATAGATATCGGATGTGGTTGTATCCTGTTCCCCGTCCTCATTAATGTAGTAAACATTTTCCGTAGCATCCAGCGAATCGAAGCGAATTTCATAGGTTTCGCCTGTCAGGGATGCCGGATTTATCACTTCGGGAACAATCAGGGCATTCGCCTGGCCACCCAGGTTTTCCACTGCAATGGTATCTCCGTAGGCTGCATGATAATCCAGATTCAGTGCCGGATAGGGGCGTGGAATGGCAAGATAGCCTTCCAGGGCCGATTCTACCACTTTCGGCAATGCGTCGCTATCATAAATATAACAGGATACGGCGAAATAGTATTTCCGGTTGTTAATCAGGGCGACATTACCCCGAAGTGCATCCTTGGAAATATATATGTGATTTTCAACACCGGCATCGGTTCCGAATTGCACCGGCTGTTGAAGGACCATTCCATAATTCTGGTCGAATTTATCATCCACAATCATGGTAATACCGTTTTTCACATCATAGGTGGCAATCCGTTTCCAGGGTCCTGTCATGGATTCACCCTGATAAACGTTATACCCTTCAAAGCGATAATCTGCTGATGCTGTTTTATAAGAGTAATGTTGCACTTCATCGGCATTGTTGTCCCAGGTAAGTACAACACCTTTATCCAGTTCTGTCACTTCCACTTCCGGTTGGGGTGGTGTAGCCAGTTCAAAGTTGGAATCAAAGGCATTCTGGGCAAACCGGTCGTAATACTTCATGGCTGTGATGGCACTTAAATTATCACTACCGGAAGCAATGATGATGGAACCCACGATTTCCTGTGTATCGCCGGGAGCCATTTCGAAGGGGCCCGAGCTCATGAGGAAGCGGCGGTCACCCGGAGGATCATCCTGAATATCCAGCCAGCCTTCACCGGTGACCGGATCACCGTTGGCGATAAACTTGGACGTTTCACCGGTCACGGAATTTTCAAAATCCTTACCGGCGGGGGTGAGTCCAATCATCACATTCCAGCACTCTTCCTTTGTCTCAGGATCATAGAGAATCGCGTCGCCGTTGATGTATTTGATAAAGGATGTCACACCCAGTTCTTTCCAGCCGGGTCTGGGAACACCAGACCAGTAGGCTGTATCACCTGGGCTTTGGACGTGGGGCCCCTGAAAGAAGTCATACCCGACTGCCGGTGGTGTCAATCCATAATACTGGTCATTAACCCCACCGTTGAAACAGTAGCCCAGCACCAGGTTTGTATCGACACCTACCAGATCATCATTGGCATCACCCACATCGGGGTCCGACCACATGGCCACATACATATCGGCATAGTGATTATCGGATTTATTGATGACAAGGTTTTTCACAAACAGAATATCTCCCAAAGGATCATTCCGGTTGAATCCAAACATGCTGGTCTGAATTTCCAATCCCATCGGTTTGGAATCGAAGAGCTGTGAATGTAATGTGGGGCTGGCATCATTATACACGCTCCACATCATCTGGTCACCCAGAATCTCGGGTTTCCCATTTTCATCCACAGGTGCCCCCTGATCCGCCGGCCAGTTCAGGTAATCCTGAGCAAGGGTATCATTTTTATTTACCTTGATATACCGGTATTTGGGATCTTCAGGGTTTTGAGCAATCCAGGCACAATTGGCTTTAGGATATTCGCTCATGGGGACTTCAACATTGTTCACGGTATCCATATAGAGAATCTGTCCCGGCTGGAATTCCACGGTATATTCCGCGGCAGCCGTCCGGATCTCTTCCTTAAAAGTTGCTGAACCGGGTTCTTTTACTTTTCCCGAGGCCAGCCACATACCCGATTGAAATACGGCATATTTCCCGGATCCTTTCGGCCACTCGAGTCCCGATTCAGATGTAACACCTGAACTGACCCATTCTCCATTATTATAGGTCCAGGTCCGGATACGGTTACCGTCGAACCGCTTGAATTCCAGGATGGACTGTTTGAAGAATGTGCCCATATAATATTTCCCAGTCGGCTTAGCTCCGAATGCTGTAGCAGCGAAGATCAGGCCGATCAGAGAAATCCATAATAGTCGTTTGTAATACGTATTCATTTATCTCTCCTCTTATCGACCGGCTGTAAAGTTTAACCTCACACCAAGCCGGACCTGGCGTGCATTTTCATAATTGAACGGATTGCTGAGCCGGGCTTTGTAAGCCTTCACTTTCAGATCTGTATCCGCAAGAGCCTGCCCGGCAGGCGTTACCAGGTATCCGTCATCATCGGGGTTCCCGGTTCCGGAATAGACATCCCGGACATTATCCCGGTTAAAGAGATTGATGATGGACAGATAGGTGGTTAACTGTGTTTTTCCACCAAGATAAAAGCTCTTGTCTATGGAAACATCTGTCTGAAATGTCCAGGGCATCGTTCCTGAATTGATGGCGGCAACCGGCGTGTTGGACGTTGGCGGGAACACTTCGGATACCACAACGGTGGGTGTATAGCGCCGACCGCTTCCAAAGGTTAACAGGGCATTGACACCAAAGTTTTTGATGATGTCCTTGTTGCCTGTCCGGTAATCCAGGTTGACTGAACCCGTATGTCTCTGGTCAAAATCCAGAGGAGCCACATAGGTGGGAAAGTTTCCGCCCTGCCAGACAATTTTATATTGTCCGTCCGATGTAGAACCTGTCCCTGCAGCCCACTGGAGGGTATAATTCAGTGACATGCGCATATTCCGGGTTCTGCGGAGATTATATGCAAAGGAAAAACCTTTTACCGTTCCGAAATCGCCATTCACAAAGGTGGCATAGACGGTCGGTGTGGCATAAATATTCCGTTCCTGAACATAGTTGTTGAGTTGCTTATAAAACATAGTCAGGTCGAAAGAGGCATTTCCGCCCAACACCTGTTTGAATCCAATTTCATACGAGGTGACTTCCACCGGTTTCAATTCGGGATTTCCCGATTCGGTGAAATTTCCCTGAGACAGGTTGGATGCAAAACGGGCATAACTGATAAAGACATCCTGCAGGTTCGGTGGCTGGATGAATTTACCATATTGAGCATGGAAGACCGTTCTGTCCGTCACCGGGAAGGCAAAACCCAGGCGTGGACTGAAGTAATTCATGCCATCGGGTTCCTTCAACTGAGGAAGTCCGATAGGATCATATTCAGTCGGGATTGAGGATTTGTAGACCTTATTCCCGTCGTCATCCAGGGACGCGTAGACCCGTTCAGCAATATCACCGCTTTGGTCAATGACAATATTTTCCGGATCATAAAAGGTTTTATGACCGGAGTAGTAGTAATCATAGCGGACACCTGCATTCAGGATCATATCACTTAACTCGATTTTATCCTGCAGATAAGCAGAGGCAATCACCGGTTCACGGGCCCCGTCACGATGATCGTCCGGCAGGTCATTGAAACCGGAGACATCCCAGCCCATATTATCGGCATAGGCTGCCCTGTAATCTGCATCTGTCAGCTGATCCCAACTGTAATTATAGTATCCGTCCTCTCCAAGCTGAGGATCATATTTCATAAGAGAAGATGCCAGACGGGACGGAGCAATAATCGTAAAGCGGCGGATATTATTCATCCTGTACTCAAAACCGGTTTTCAATTCGTGGTTTCCGGTCTGGTGCAGAATGCTTCCAGTCAGCATGTAATAATAGGAATAGGTCCGCAGATAGGCATCATACCAGTGACCTTCAGGGAAGAAAGCCATCAGATTATAATCCGCCGGAGGATTGGTTCCGTTGGATGTCATCTTTTCCGCAGCGGGATGGACCCATGACGTATCAGTCCAAATGATGGTATCATGGTAGATAGTGTTGATAATTTCTGTACTGTCTTCATTATAGACATACAGTGTATCCAAAATCAGCCGTTCACCATCTTTGGGCATATATCGCAGGCCATAATAGCGGTAATCCTCACCGAGAACCGGGTCATACCGTACTACCTTGTCATTAAAATAGCTCAACTGAAAGTTCAGAACCGTTTTCGGTCCCAAAGTTCCGGATAGCCGGGCATGTCCTGTGATGGTTTCCTGCTCTTCCTGAGGCTGATGACTGCTGTTTACAAGAGAATACTGGTGGGCATAAAGCCGGTAAGCAGATTTATAGTAGGAACCACCGACCCTGACCCTGAAGGGTTTGAAGTCAAAAAGAAGATTTCCTACAGCGCTGTACCTGTTTTCTTCGTTATCTTCAATGGGGCCGCGTACCATTTTGATATCCACAATTTTGCCTTCTTCGTCATAAACCGCCTGTCCGTGTTTACCGGCAGCGGCACGGGCAGCACCGACATCCATTTTTTCCGCGTTGAGAAAAAGACGGATCCGGTTTGTCAGGGGACCTCCCATTGAAGCATTCATCTGATTGTACCCATAGGAGTAGGTATTCAGTACGCCGTCACCCTGGTCAAAAATATCACCCCATCCATTGAGAAAACCATCGGTGACATATTCAGCCTGAAAATTCCACTTTTCACCACCGGTCTTTGTGGTTGTATTCACAATACCCGATGATGCAGTACCGAATTCGGCATTAAATCCTCCGGCCTGATATGATACTTCTTCGTAAGCGGTGGCAGACAGGTCACCACCCCGGCTCATATCGTAGGGGTTGTTGACATATACACCATCCACGTAGAAGCCTACCTCTCCGGCACGACCACCACGGACGTGAATATCTTCTCCGACACTCACGACACCGGTCTGATTGGATACAATGCCGGTAAAGGTCCGGACGGGAAGATTCAGAATATCTTCAGACCGCACAACCCGGACTTCGTTGGTTGCAGATTTCTCAATGATCGGACGTTCGGCTACCACCGTCACGGTTTCACCACGAATTGCTTCTTTCTTCATCTGGAAATTTGCTTCCGTGGTTAAACCCGATGTCACCCGAACATTCGTCATGGTCACCTGGGCATATCCAATATAGGATGCCTGCAGTGAATAGATTCCAGGGGGAACATCCAAAATTACATAGGATCCGTCTTCACCGGTTGCTGCACCCAGCGTCGTTCCTTCCACGACGATGTTGACACCGGCTAAAGGCGCCCCTGTTTCAGCGTCTTTGACTGTCCCCGAAATTTTACCCATGGCAGCATAAATCATGCCAGGAATAAGTAAAATAACGGTCAGCCATAGCCATCGTTTTACCATACATAACCTCCCGAGTTATCATATCTTATGTATATCAATTTTCTCTGCTGAATCTCCTGAAAAGTTGACTTTTTACACAATTGACCTTTTATCACATGAATCACAAAGTATGATCTTATCCATCCATACCCATTTCTAGTCTTTTTCCCGTGAGATAGGCAGGGACATACTTTCCAGATCGGTTTTCAATACTATGGTGGTTTCCGTGACACTGACATTTTTGATCTGATTGATCTGATCCAGACGACGCTCCAGATCCAGGGTTCCGGCTGTCCGGATCTTGGCCAGTATAGAGCCCTTGCCCGCAATGTAATGGACTTCCTGAACACCGGGAATTTCAGCGATTTGCTTCCCCGTCGTGTGCATTTTGCTGATTTCATTCAAAGATATCAGCACAAAGGCCAATAGGGGCAGACCGATTCTATCCGGACACAAGCGGACTTCATACCCTTTAATGATTCCCTGTTTTTCAAGTTTTTTTATCCGTTCGAATATAGCCGAGGCTGTCATACCGATGTGCCGGGCTATTTCTGCATTGGGAGTTCGGGCATTTTCCTGCAGAATCGTAAGTATTTGTTCGTCTATTGCATCAATCATGTGTGTTTTCCAAAAGGTATTTCGACGATACATAAAATTCTTAATACAGTCAAGGAATAAATCATGCCCAAATCACCTTTTTTCCCACTTTTTTGTATGTCACGATGTCTCTAAATCTTTGAAATGCAGGTTTATAGAAGAAATTGTATAATTATGCAGTATTTGAATATCATTATGAATATGAGCTCTTTCCAATGATTCAAAAATGCATATTTATGTTTTAATCAGAAGATGTATCAGATTTTCCGCCAAATATATATCGGCAATGCTGAATTATGAGGCTTTTTTGGATTTCCGTACAGTTTTATAGGATTCTTTTTTCAATACCACATCCCGGTCCACCACGACGGTTCCGATTTTTTCTTCACCGGGGATCTCATACATCAAATCCAGCATAATATCTTCCATGATCGAGCGCAGAGCCCGGGCACCGGTTTTCCGCTTAAGTGCTAATTCCACGATTTCGTCGAGGGCATCTTCCCGGAACTCAAGACGAATGCCTTCCAGATCTAAAAGTTTTTCATACTGCCTGACCAGGGCATTCCGGGGTTCGGTTAAAATTCTCCGAAGCGTTTCTTTTGTCAGCTCCTGCAGGGTGGCATGGACCGGCAGGCGGCCGATAAGTTCCGGGATAAAACCAAAGCTGTTCAGATCATGTGGCTCCAGTTTTTCCAGGATCTCATCCCGGGTCATCCGTTTTCCTGTCCGGGCTTTATCTCCAAATCCAATCTCTTTTTTCCCGATTCGCCGGGCAATAATGTCATCGAGCCCTTCAAAGGCGCCACCACAGATAAATAAGATAGAACGGGTGTCAATATGAACCATCTGGGCTTCAGGATGCTTACGTCCACCCTTCGGAGGAACAGCCGATACGGTCCCTTCCAGTATCTTCAGCAGAGCCTGTTGAACCCCTTCTCCGCTCACATCTCTTGTAATGGACGGATTCCCGGACTTCCGTGCGATTTTGTCGATTTCATCAATATAAACAATCCCCTTTTCCGCTGCTGCCACATTGTAATCGGCAGCCTGAAGCAGCCGGACCAATATGTTTTCCACATCATCCCCCACATATCCTGCTTCCGTGAGGGTGGTGGCGTCCGCAATGGCAAATGGGACCTTCAGCATTCTGGCCAGGGATTGGGCGATGAGGGTTTTTCCAGTACCTGTAGGACCTACCAGCAGGATGTTGCTCTTTTCCAGATCTACATCGTCATCTTCCGCCCGAGGATTCTGAATACGCTTATAATGATTATATACTGCCACCGAAACAACTTTTTTGGCATGATCCTGGCCAATTACCGTTTTATTGAGTTCTTCGTGTATTTCCCGGGGTGTGGGCAGGGACTCCAATTCCGGTTCATAGCTTTCTTCCAGCTGCTGCTGAATGATATCCAGGGCTGTAAAGGCACATTCATCACAAATGGACCCGTACAGGCCCTCCACCAAAGCCAATACATCTTTTTCTTCACGGCCGCAAAAACTGCAAATTCGTTCGCGGCGCTTGATACCGTCTGTCATGCGTTCCTTTTCTTCAGGACCGTATCAATCAACCCGTATTTAATACCCTCTTCCGGGCTCATGAAGAAATTCCGGTCAGTATCCTTTTCGATTTTCTTCAGGGTTTGACCTGTCAGGTCCCGTAATATTTCATTTAAGAGTTTTTTTGTCTTTAAAATTTCCCGGGCATGGATTTCAATATCGCTGGCCTGTCCTTCAACACCCCCTAAAGGCTGATGAATCATAAGCCGGGCATGGGGCAAGGCCGACCGCCTCCCTTTGGTCCCCGCTGCCAGTAAAAAGGCCCCCATGGAAGCTGCCTGTCCTACACAAATTGTCGCCACATCACACTGGATATAGTTCATGGTGTCATAAATGGCCAGACCTGCCGAAACAGATCCTCCCGGACTATTAATGTAGAGGGATATTTCCTTTTCCGGATCTTCTGCTTCCAGATACAAAAGCTGGGAAATCACCAGGGTACTTACCTGGTCATCAATCGGTGTCCCAATAAATACAATCCGTTCCTTCAAAAGGCGGGAATAAATATCATAAGCCCGCTCACCCCGTCCGGATTGTTCGATGACCATGGGTACGTAATTCATCACAGCCCCCTACCCTTTTCGGGCAATTTTATTCTCTTTCACTTTCGCAAATGATTTCAGATAATCCATGACCTTGTCCGACATCAGTTCCTGTGAAAGGGTCTTCTTAAAGTTGTCGGACTCATAATAGGTTCTATAGGCATCCCTGAGTTTTTCATCCACTTTTTGGATCAACTCATCCACCTTTTTCTGAATGTCTTCCTCCGAGACCTGTAGATTTTCCTGCTTGATGATTTCTTCACGGACCATCATCCACTTCAATGTATTATGGGCCATGGTATGATACTGTTCACGGAATTGTTCCTCTGATATTCCGGCCTGCTCTTTCTGATCTTTGTATAAATCATCCAGATACCCCTGAATGATGGTTTCAGGAATTTCAAATTCTTTCAGTTCACCCAGAAAATACTCCCGGATGTTGTTATCCAACTGTTTTTCGCTCTCTTGATCCAGATAATTCTGCAGCTCATGTTTGATTTTGTCTTTCAACTGAGTTACCGTTTCAAGCTCGGAATCCACAGTCTGGACAAATTCCTTATTGATTTCCGGCAAATTCAGCTTTTGGATTTTCAGCGCCTTCACACTGAAATACCGGTCTTCATCCTTTTCATGCTCTGCTTTAAATACCAACGGACGGGTTTCTTCCTTTTGGATACCCTTCAGGGATTTTGCCCTGTCTTCAGTGATGGGATTTTCACCCAGGACAAGGGTTGTGGTTTCCGGTTCAGAGCCGTCGACAGGATTCCCTTCAGCGTCTGTCTCCACAACTTCCGCCTCCAGATAATCACCCATATCCGCCGGACCTTCCTTTTCCATCAACTCCGCATTTTTCTTCCGAAGTTCTTCAATCTGTTTTTCCACATCCTCTTTTTTTATGGTATAGACAGGTTTTTCAACCTTAAACCCGTCTTTATATGCAGGGAGTTTTAACTCAGGCAGAATTTCAAGATTCAGGTGAAGATGCAAGGGCTCACCCTTGTGAAAATGGATGTGTTCAACATCAGGCTCACCAATGGGATTGAGCTTGGTTTCCTGCAACCCTTTATAATAAAACATATTGAAATGGTCTTTGACAAATTCCAGTTCGGCATGACTTCCATACTGCCGTTCCACCATTCCCATAGGGACTTTACCTTTCCGGAATCCCGGCATCTGGATCTGGGATCTGAACTTTTTCAAAAAAGCCGTGTACAAAGTCTCCAGTTCTTCCCATGGGACCTCAATCACCAGTTCGCGTTTAGACGGTGATAACTCTTTTACATCTGTCTTCAATGGATCACTCTCCTTGTTCGTTTTGGTTCAGCCTATAAATTTAATATAAATATAACTGTTAACCAAGATTCTTAAACTGAAGCCGGTGAATCCCCCTTTAGGATATGATACAGCCTTTTAAAATCTTCAAAGGTTAAGGCTTCGGCTCTCAGACTAAGATCAACAGAGGGTATGAACCGGTCTTCTGTGATTTTTTTCAGACTGTTACGGAGGGTTTTCCGCCGTTGATTGAAAGCGGTCCGAACCAGCTGATGAAAGTATGCTTTATCGTCTATATCCTGGTTGTTACCGGAATCCAGCCGTATTCTCACCAGAGTGGAATCCACTTTGGGGCGGGGAAAAAACACTGTGGGGGGGATATGAAACAAGATTTCTGCCTTTCCATAGAGCCGTGTCAGAATGGTCATAATACCATAATCTTTTGTGGAAGGTTCTGCAACCAGGCGCCGGGCAAATTCCTTTTGGACCATAAAAACAGCCTCTCCTACATCCGGTGCGTGGCTATACAAGGCAAAAAGGATCTGGGATGATATATTGTAAGGAAGGTTCCCCACGACTTTGTTTGCAGGAAGAAATTCCTTCCAATCGGTTTTTAAAATATCGTCCCGGATTATCCGTACATGCCTGTCCGTTTCATATTCCTTTTGCAGGGTTTCTGCCAGATCCTGATCAAATTCTATGAGGATTAATTCACGGCATTTCCCGGCAAGGTGGGATGTAATCGCCCCACGGCCCGGACCGATTTCCACGATAGTATCATCAGGCCGGGGTTGAACTGCATCCACTATTTTCCGGATGACGTTGGGATCCTGCAAGAAATTCTGTCCCAGGGATTTTTTGGGATAGAACGTTTTATCCTTCATTCAGTGTAAGTTTCGGAAAAAGACGTAATGCGTTTTGGGTTGTGATGGCAGCCACGTCGTCACATGTTACTCCGAAAATCTCCCCATAGGTTTCGGCTACGCGCCGTACATAGGCAGGTTCGTTTGTTTTTCCCCGGTACGGGATGGGGGCCATAAACGGTGAATCCGTTTCAATCATCAGGGCTTCCAGGGGAAGTTGCGATACCGTATCCCTGATTTCCCTTGCAAAGGTCACCAACCCGGTAAATGAAATAAGAAGCCCCTTTTCAAGACACTGCCGGGCAAAATCCACCTTGCCGGTATAGCAATGACACTGGCCTTTAAAATAATCCACCTTTTTCAGAATATTCATGATGGGTGCATCAGCCTGCCGGTTGTGAATAATCAGAGGAAGGTTCAGTGATTTTGCCAATTCTGCCTGCCCTTGAAAGGCACGAATCTGCATCATTTCCGGTGCATACTCCCGGTAAAAATCCATCCCGGTTTCTCCGATAGCTACACATTTTTCATGTTGGCAAAAGGTTTCAAGGATTTTCAGGTGATCCGATACAAATGTACCTGAGTCTTCCGGATGGATACCGGCTGCCGCATAAATCATGGTGTAGCGCTCGGCCAGTTCCAGGGCTTTTTCTGAAGAGGGAATATCCACGCCGGGGACAATAACAGCACCGATCCCTTGTTGCCGTGCCCGTTCCAGGTAGGGCTCCGGATGATCCGCAAAGGGAGAAAAATTCAGATGGGCGTGGGTATCAATCAGAATGGCGGGCATACAACACGGTGAGCAACAAATGAACAAGTTCAAAGCCCAGCTCCACAGCCAGGCCGATGGTGAATCCATACAGGGCATTCACCTTTGCCAGGGCCATAAGGTCCCAGCCGTAGGCAGGATATACAAGGACAATCAGAACAGCAGAGATGAGATACGCCAGGCCAACAACAATACCTCCAAAAACAAATCGGCTGACAGGCCGGCTCAATTTCCACCGCTGCAATCCTGCCGGAGCACACCAGGATAAGGAAAAGAAAACAAGAAAATAGATCAGATCCCGCATAAAAAAGGCTGTAAACGGCGGAGCCAGAAGTCCTTTGTACACAAGAAAAAGTCCCAGTACAAGGCCGCCTTTTACAAGACGGTTCACGGGAATCCACATGAAAGCGATGAGAAATCCGGCCAGGATGAAATGGAAATATTGCGACGATACATCAAAAATCCTGGGCCCGGTAACGGAGAGGCCTGCCAGACTGCTGACAAGGGTAGCCGCCAGGACTTTCAGGCTGTTTTCGAGTGATGGTTTCATTTTATCACAACTCCTGATTCAGGCAAATCCCCGTCAAGGGTCACCAGTCGCAGTGTATCCCTGCTCCGGGCTGCCAGCAACATGCCCTCGGAGCGGATTCCCCGAATCGTTGCCGGCTTGAGATTTGCCACAATCACAATGTTTTTTCCAATAAGTTCTTCCGCTTTATAATATAAGGCGATACCTGCCACCAGAATACGGGTTTCAGACCCTGATTGCACAGTAAGCTTCATCAACTTATCCGTCCCGGGAACGGCTTCTGCTTCAAGGATACGGCCTGTTTGAAGACGGATTTTCTGAAAATCGTCCAGGGAAATCCATCCGGTTTGATCTTCCGGTGTATTTTCAACTGTTTCTCGAGGGGCAGGTTTTTCTTCCGTGGTGTCTTCCTGTAAAAAGGCCAGATCAACCCGGGGAAAAAGTCCTTCGGTTTCCTGAACCTCCACACCCGGTTTCAATCCGCTCCATTCAGGCATACGGCCCGCCTGATGTTTATCATGCAATATATCAAAAAGCAGGGCCGTTTTTTCCGGGAGGACAGGCTCTAAAAGTCCTGCCGCCATCCGAAGGGATGCCAAAGCTGAATACAAGACTGTCCCTGTCTGCTCTAAATCAGTTTTGGCAAGTTTCCATGGTGCTTTTTGTTCCAGGTAGCGGTTGATGGAACGGATGTAGGATAAAATTTCAAATACCAGGCGGTTCAATTCAAAACGATCCAGCAGATCCATCACTCTTTTTTGAAGAGATTCCCCCTCACGTTTCAGGGTATCTTCAGTGTTGGACAGCTTTCCAGGTACCGGGATTTTTGCATCAAAGTATTTATGGATCAATTTCAGAATCCGGTTTACCAGGTTGCCGAAATCGTTGGCCAGATCCGTATTATACGTTTGATAAAAACGATCTTTGGAAAAATCCGAATCTCCGAAAAGAGGGCCTTCCTTCGCCAGAAAATATCGGAAAGCATCTGTCCCCACCCGTGCCACATGGTCCCGGATGGTATTCAAATCGATAAAATTTCCCAGACTTTTACTCATTTTCTGTCCTTCACTCATCCACCACCCGTGGGCAAAAATAGTCTCCGGCAAAGGAACTCCGGCTGCCATCAGCATGGTCGGCCAGTATACACAATGTGTGGTGAGAATATCTTTTCCAATGATATGCACCGCCGGCCACCATTTTTGAAAAAGGGCATCATCCCGGCTGAAACCTACGGCACTGATGTAATTGATCAGCGCATCAAACCATACATAGGTCACAAAATCCGGGTCAAAGGGAAGTTCAATTCCCCAGGACAGCCGGTTTTTCGGGCGGGAAATACAAAGGTCATTCAAAGGTTGCTGCAAAAATCCCAATATCTCATTTTTTCGGTTTTCAGGTTGAATAAACGCAGGATGGGATTCGATATGGGTTATGAGGGCTTTCTGATAGGCACTCATGCGGAAAAAATAGTTTTCTTCGTGGATTTCCCTGACTTCCCGGTAATTTCCCTCTTCATACTCTTTCTGGGTGATAAACCGTTCTTCCGCAACACTATAGAGACCCTCATATTTATCTTTGTAAATGTCCCCTTTCTCATAGAGATCCTGAAGAATTTTCTGAACCACCCGGGTATGGCGTATTTCGGTAGTCCGGATAAAATCATTATACGTAAGCCCCAGCTCATCCCAAAAACCACGGAATCGCCGGGCATACTCGTCACAGTGTTTTTCCGGCGGGATACCGGCTTTTTCGGCAGCCTGCTGGACTTTCTGGCCATGTTCATCAGTGCCGGTTAAAAAATGGGTGTCTTCCCCCCGCATTCGGTGGTACCGGGCCAGGATATCTGCAACAATGGTAGAGTAGGTATGACCAATATGGGGCTGATCATTCACATAATAGAGGGGAGTTGTCACGTAGAAGCGTTTACCCATTCTTCAAATCTCCTGTTACGAGTTATCTTCAATGGCTTTGAGTTCATTTTCATCGACGGAGCCTTCTGTCAGGTAATCGGGATATTCACCGGACAAACCGGCTTCCAGGGCTTGTTTAACCAGTGTTTCCACATTTTCCAGGGGGATTTCCTCCCGGACATCCTGCTCAAAGGCACAGGTCACCATTCGGGAGATAATATCTGATTTAAGCACATACCCCTTTTGATTGTTCATGAAAACCGGTGTGCCGGGTTTGGGATATTTTTTCAATTCTTCAATATAGTAAGGATGTTCATAGCGAAGGCAGCATTTCAGCTTTCCACAGAGTCCCGAAAGTTTCAGGGGATTCATGGGAAGGTTCTGATCTTTGGCATTTTGGGTACTTACCGGTTCAAAATCCTCGATAAAGGTGGCGCAGCAGAGGGGAAAACCACAGGAGCCCAGGCCACCCAGGCGTTTTGTTTCGTCCCTGACTCCGATCTGCCGCATTTCAATCCGGGTCCGGAGGACCGAAGCCAACTGGCGGACCAGTTCGCGAAAATCCACCCGTTCTTCCGCCGTGTAGTAAAACGTGACCTTTTTCCGGTCCAGTTGGTATTCCACATCCATGAGTTTCATGGACAAATGGAGATCTTTGACTTTATCCAGGCCGAGTTTGAATGTTTTTTCCTCACTCTTCTGGTTTTCCCGGTACTGGTTCCAGTCCGAATCGTCTGCTTTTCTCAGGATTTTATACTGGGATACGGGATAACAGCCGGTGCAATCCTCCCGGACGGGAATGAGAGCGGTGACCCGCCCCATATCTTCCCCTTTGTCCGTTTCAACCACCAGGTAATCCTCTTTATGGATGGGATATTCCATATCATTTTTAAAGAAAAGACGTCTGTTTCCCTTAAATTCAACTTTTATAATCATGTATTGATGATCATGTACCGGATCTGGCATGGGCGAGTTCCTCTGTTAGAGACAGACATAAATGTCCAATCAGGGCGGGAAAATAAACATTTTTCCCGGTCAATTCAATAACCCGCTCCGTCTCACGGATCATTTTCAGATAATCGATGGCCGGAAAATAGGCGACAAACCGGGTCAGTTCTTCCACAAAGCCCGAATGAATCAGGTGGACGGGGGATCCTCCTTCCCGGATGAGTTGTGCATCTCTCAGCCAGAAAAGAATCTGGCGGAATGTCCGCCGAACGGCTTCTTTATCTTTTTTAAACTGTTTGTGGGAATCCTCTACCCATTGGGTCAGGGCGGTCATGTTCCCACTCATCAAATAACGCCAGAAATGTTTCAGTTCCTCACTTTCGGCTTTCATATCCGCAGAAAGGAATTCTTTGACACGCCGGATATCGCCATGACTGAAATGGGCATAATAGGCGGCTGTTTCACGGTCTACTCCATGATGATCCATAAGCCACTGGGTGATTTCTTCCACCGGCGGAGGATTGACGGGAATGTTTTGGCAACGGCTTCGGATGGTAGGTAACAGTGTGTTGTATTTATCCGTAAGGATCAGGAAAACCGTTTTTCCCGGAGGCTCTTCCAGAATTTTCAACAGAGCGTTCGATGAGGAATCACTCAGCATTTCACCCCGGTACAGGATAACAACCTGCCATCCCTCTTCACTGGCACTGAGCATCAGATCTTTTCGCAATTTCCGGATCATGCTGATGAGGATGGTTGTTGCCGATTCCACCTCAATCCCCTGATAGGGATCCTCCGATAATCGTACCATGGCATCCTGGACCATACTGTATTCCTGTTCCGACAGGGCGGCAAAGGGATCATCATCTTTCGGATTTTTTCCGGCAGGGCTGGGAAAAATAAAGTGGATATTGGGATGGGAGTTCCGCTTGATTTTCACGCAGGAATCGCAGGTTCCACAGGGACTGTGATCCGGCCCTGGATGTTTGCAGTTGAGGGCGGCAGCAAAATTCAAAGCCAGACTCATTGTTCCGGATCCCAGGGGACCGGAAAGAATGTATGCATTTCCGACCCGTTGATGTTTAATAAGCGTTAAAAGCTGTCTGCTGATTCTTTCCTGGCCGACTTGTTCCACAACCTTCATATCAATTCCTTCGGCTTAGCCATTCTTCGGGATTCAGTTTCTGCCTGGAATCCCAAATCTCAAAATGGAGCATGTGTCCCTGAAGTGATCCGCTGTCACTCACTTCGGCAATCACCTGTCCTGATTCCACATATTCATTTTCCGACACCCGGATTCCGCCTACGTGGGAATATACCGTATAATAATCCTCACCGTGCATGATAATGATGGTATTTCCATACCCCCTAAGCCAGGTGACGGTAGTGACCAACCCATCCTGAATTGCCATCACCGGTGTTTTTTCGGGAGCTTTGATATCAATGCCGTTATTTTCCGTTTCCGTTTTCAGTACAGGGTGAATTTGACGGCCAAAGCGCCCGATAACGGTTCCCTGGACAGGCCACGGAAGGTTTCCCTTGCCGCTGGAAAAAGTAGGATACTCTCTGTGGGACATGGTTGCCGCCCGCAGCCGGCGCTGTCGTTCCAGTTCCCGGAGACGGTCTTCCCGCTGGGTCCGCATACTGGCTATGATTCGCTGGAGTTCCATCCGCGATGCCTCTTTTGCCTCCAGCTCCTGTGTCAGCATCTTCCGGTCCGATTTGATTTTCTCCAGTTTTTGGGCCCTGTCTGCTTTCATTTCCCTGAATGAGGCTGCTTCACTCCGCAATGAAGCCAGTGTCTTTTGAATTTCTGCTTCCTCGGCTTCAATTTCCCGGGTCTCCTGTTCAATCTGCTCAATCAGAGCGATGATTTCATAGTATAATTCTTTATCAGCTTTGGAGATGGCATTGAAATATTTAACCCGATAAAAGAGCTGGCGCATGTTATCCGATGTAAAAATCAAGCTGATCATATCATCGGTATGGGTTGTGTAGAATCGGACAACCCGTTTTTTATAGCGATCAATCAATTTATCCCGCAGGACTTCATTTTGGGCTTTATTTTTTTTCAGAAGGGCTACTTTTTCACGGCGGAGGCTCAGTTGCTGTTCCATGGCCGTAATACGCCGGTCCGTGAGCCCAATCTGATGATCCAGGTATTCCAACTCGTCTGAATAGGTTAGTTCCCGGTGGCTGGCGGACTGTATCCGTTTTTGGAGGGCATCGATCTCCCGGCTGACCTGTTCAAGATTTTTGCTCTGCTGATTGATTTTCCGGTCAAATTCCTCCAAATCCTGTGCCACCAGAAAAATGGAAAATGACATTAGGAAGAAAATCAGAAAAACACTTTTATGTAAAGGTCTCATCCTTGAAAATTATTTCCATTTTCATCGAATCCCAAGTACTTTCCCTTGACTTAAATTCAAGTTTACAGCTATCTTTAACTACGCGTGTAAAAAGGAAGGGAAATTATGACATCGGTATTGTGGCGGAGTATAGGCCGGAAAGAGAAGACCCGGGAAGAGATCATGATGGAAGCACTGCACAATGTAAACATTTTCCGGAATCTTTCCCATAAAGAGCTCAAAGAAGTTCTGGATCTGGTCTATCAACGTGTGTATAAAAAGGGTGATTATATTTTCAAGCAGGGACATCCGGGAAACGGAATGTACATTATTTTAAAGGGCACCATTCAGATTATTCAGGAAAAAGTTGAGGGAGATACCAAGAAAGAAGAAATCCTTGTGACCCTCCACAGTGGAGATTTTCTGGGTGAAATATCCCTGCTGGACGAAGCTCCCCGGTCCGCATCGGCATACTGCACCGAACTGACGGAAGTTTTAGGCTTCTTCAGGGGAGATTTGCTGGATCTTCTGAACCGTAAACCGGAACTGGGCAGTAAAATTGTCCTGAATATCGCCCGTGTCTTAGGTGAACGGCTGAGAGTGACCAATCAACTTCTGGCAGAACTTCAGGAAAAACAACAAAAGGAAGACGAATCATGAGCCTGACTGAAAATCAGCGATTTATCACCCGCCTGATTCTCTTTATTGTTTTGGCTGCAGGATTCATCCTCATCCTCCCCCGCCTTCAGACCATTATCACGGTGATAGTCATATCAATTTTAATGTTCACTCTTCTGGATCCCTTTGTGGATAAGCTTGAACGCTTTAAAATCCCCCGGGCATTATCAGCTTTAATGGTTATTCTTGTGATTTTACTCCTCATAGCCTTTGGGGTCAGCCGGATTGTGCCCCTGGTGGAAAATGCCGCTCAGCAAATATCCCAGAGCTTTAGCGTCGAAAACACATTGAACGACCGGGTCCAGTCCGGCATCGATTTTCTGAACAGTAAACTTCCCGTTAATGCCATCACTACGGATATTCCGGAAAAGATCAATGAACTCACAGAAAATCTGAAACAAAAGTTGCCCGGACTTTTGATGGGTGCGGGAAAAGGGCTGATCAATGCATTTTCCGGCTTTTTCTTTGTCCTTTTTATCACTTTTTTCTTTCTCAAGGATGAACGGGCTATCAAAAAGGGGATTATCCGCCTTGTGCCCAATAAGCATTTTGAAATGTCCCTGAACATTATGGATAAAATTCAAAGACAGCTTTCATCTTACCTTCAGGGATTGTTTCTGGCAGCCACCAGTGTGGGGGTTACTTCCATTATCGGCCTTTTTTTGGTGAATACCATCTTTGATGCCGGAATCAACTACATTGTTCTGATTGGCATCTGGGCCGGATTTGCTAATCTGATCCCTTATGTGGGACCCACAGCCGGTGCCATTCCCGCCATTTTATCGGTCCTTATGTCCCAACCCCCCAATACCCTTTTGATTGTCGTCCTGGTGATCGGCGTTTTCGCCTTTGTCCAGTTTCTTGACAATACTTTTATCAGCCCTTATCTGGTGGGAAAGAGTGTGGAACTGCATCCCCTGATTGTGTTTATTGTGTTGATCATCGGCGGAAACCTTATGGGACTTCTGGGGATGATGTTTGCCGTTCCGGTGGCTGGTATTATTAAAGTGACTTTTGGCGAAATTATTACAAATGCGCCCAAATACCAGACATAGTTAATCCGGTCGGGGAAAGCGTTCAATTTTCATCAGGATATGATTGTGAAAATAGAGATAAAGGTTATCCTTTTGTAGTCGGTAGGTCCAAATCATGTAATCGGTGGGTGAGCCCGGATTCCAGTTTTGGACACCCTGGGGATCCCCCAGCTTTTGACGGATTTCATCACTGGTTTCAGAAACCTGGATATGGATATGCTTCACCGCTGTTTCAGGAATGGCTCCGCCGAAGGCTTCCAGCCATAATTTTTCAAAGGCTTTTTCTTTTTTATCCTGCATCAGTTCATTCTCCATGCGAGCCAGTCTTTCCATAATCCGGTCTGCATACATATCCGCCAGTTCACCGGACCGCCTGTCGATGCGCCCAGATTCCTCCATAAAATATTGGGCTGCCACCATATCCGATTCTTTCATGGCCTTTTTCAGGTCCTGCAGCATGGCTTTGGCCATTTCTCCTCTCAGACGGGTGATACGGTCCTTGTTTGACGGATATTCCTGTTCCGCCAGAAGCAGGTATGATTCCGCCCGCTCATACAATCCGGAGAGGATCAGGCGAAGTGCTTTTTGCAGGTGGATTTCGGAAATTACTTCCCGGATATCTTCCCGGATCAGGGGAGAAATGTTCAATGCTTCCTGAATCAGACCGTCTGCCTGCATATAATCCCCCTGGCCCAGTTTATGTAAGGCTTCCCGGACGAAGAGACCGGCCAGCAGATACTGGCGGAAAAGGATTGCCTGACGAAGTGCGATATTTCCTGAACGAATGGCAATATCAAAGCGCTGCCTGGCCTCCCTTATCCGGCCTTCGTTCAGAAAATCCTCACCCTCATGATAATATTGGAAATATGTCATGGAGTCTGAATAGGCTTTATACCGCCGGGCCAGAGATGACTTCAGAGAACGGGGGTGTGTTCTCAGGTACTGATCAAAGGAACGGGATGCAGACACATAATCCCTGTTTCGGAGTCGGGATATTCCCTCGTCACCCGATGATTTTAGGGCGCCCATTAAAATCCCGAAAGATATTTCAATTCCCATGCCTCCCAGGTTTACAGCCTGGAGGGGTGTTAATAGTTCAGAATCTTTCACATTATAGTGGGCGGAATAACAATGGACACTGATCCCGGCACGAAATCGACTGCCGGTAATCCTGTCCGGAGCAAAAACCCAGTCTGCCCCGCCACTCCAGCTTTTGCCTGTACCCCGGACCTGCACATCAAACGCTTTATTTCCGGCGGCATACAGGTCTCCTTCCCCCTTTCCCCATGTAAATTCACCATGAAGGAGCAGCCAGGTAAAAGGTTGATAATAGACTGTCTGGGATACATATATTTCACGAATTCGTGGACTGAATTGAAAGGATCTGCCATAGGCCACCCGGTTAGGCCAGCCGGGATTCAGATCCGCCGGGATCAGCGCCCGGGTCTCGCGAATGCCCACCCCCGTCAACAAATCCAGGGAATTCTGTTTCAGAAAAAGATAGGGCCAGTTATAGCGGACGATATGTATATCCAGAGTACTCAGAGATCGTTTCCACATATCGGACAAATCATCCAGGCTGGATTCAGTGGAATCAAAGATGAGGGCCTGGGGTTCATATTCAAACTGAAATCCCTGTGACGCAAAAAAAGCTCCCCTGAACCGGACATCGAAAAGAGTTATAAACACCGGCTCTCTGAAAGTTATACCCGGGATGGGATTCCAGCGGTGATAAAATGGTCCCGGCCGGTGCGAATCAACCTCTCCCCGGAGAATGCCGATTCCGGTTATGCACAAAAAAACAAGGATGCTTACACGGTATTTCATCATACTTTCGATTTATTGCATAATATAAAAACACTTATCATATTCCGTTAGCGCTTTTCAATGACTCCACATCCCTTCAGACTTCTTTTCCCCAGACCGGTGAATTCGTAAATTCATCACATGATGATGCATGTCCATTTACATCACCGTCTGCCCCGGGATTTTTACCTGCAGACCACCGAAAGGGTGGCAGAAGTTTTACTTGGATGCCTGCTGGTCCGGGTTTTGGCAGATGGTCGTATTTTGAGCGGCCGTATCAGTGAGACAGAAGCTTACACAGGGGAATGGGATACGGCCTGTCATACATCTTCAGGAAAAACAGCACGGAACCGGGTGATGTATGGGCCGGGAGGATTGGTGTATGTCTATTTTGTGTATGGACTTCACAACATGCTGAATGTGGTAACAGAAGGGGAAGAAAAAGGGTGTGCCGTACTGATCAGGGGGGTGATTCCTGAAGAAGGAACAGAAACAATGATAATGAACCGGGGTGGCAAAATGCCCTTAACCGATGGACCGGCCCGCCTGACACAGGCTTTTCAGATAACCCGTAAACACAATGGCCTGGATCTGGTGACATCTCAGGACATGTTTATCACACCGGGATACCGGGAAGCATCATCTGCCGTGATCCGTACACCCCGTATCGGCATTGATTATGCTGCAGAAAAAGATAAGAAAGCTCTTCTCAGGTTTGTGCTGAGGACCGGGTCAGATTAAGCATCAACAAAATCATCAATTTTTTGGCTTCATCCTTTTTACAATAGATCCACCACAAGCGGGACAGTTGAAAAATTTCCCGGGCTCCGCCCTTATGTTGAAGTAAACGCCCATGCATATAAAACAGGACATCACAGGGCATTCGTTTTGACAGGGGAATTCCGGTTTTTCTAATTGCTTTTTGATCATGAGTAAGCATTTGACGGCAATGATGGGGGGAAATCCCCGCCTGTTGAAGAAGCCACAAGACAAAGGCAGCTTCCGGCAACTCCGGTTCATAGAGAGAAGTCAGATCTTCCGTATACCTACATTCGGTTTTTGCAATCAGTTCCGGTGTAGAACAAAGAAGGGATGCCTTCAGACTCAGCCAGGCCAAGCGGTTCATTTGATATTCCGGGTTGAACAAGAGCTTTTTGTATGCATCCTCAGAGGCGGACTCAATCGATTTTTTTTTACGTTTTTTAAACAGATAGCGGAGTCTTGTATCCCGGTTTGCAAGCAAAGGAAAAATATGAGCCGGATTATTCCGGACAGCCCGGATAAATTCACCGGGTTGATCGGGCAGAACCATTGGATTTATGGGGGTCATGATCCGTTGAATAAGCGAAAAATATCATTCACCAGCACCAGGGCAATGAGGGTAAAGAGGATCGCCATACCTGCCTGCTGGATACGGATTTTCGTCTTCAGACGCAGCTCGCGCCGAAGAATACTCTCTGTCACGGCTACCACGATATGCCCGCCGTCCAGGGCCGGAATAGGCAGAATATTGATCAAGGCCAGATTGACACTGATGATGGCAATAAAACCAAACAGGGCACCTGCTCCGGTTTTTGCAGACTCTCCTGCAAGCTGGGCAATCATGATGGGGCCACCGATATTCTTCAGACTCTCCTTGCCGGTAATCACCATTCCCAGGGATTTAACGGTAAGATTCAGCCAGTATCCTGTATTCCGGAATCCATATTTCACACTTTCAAACACACCGGCCTGCCGGATGCTATAGTCTGCACTTACCCCGATCATACCCACGGTTTTGATGTCCCCATCCACAACGGATTGCTGTGGAACAGGTGTAAGAATCACCTGTAGAATTTCATGATCCCGGCTCAACTCGATTTGGGTTTCTTGATCTGCAAGGGTTTGAATCTCTACCGTCATTTCCTCCCATGTATCTACCGGATGTCCATTGATACTTAAAATCCGGTCACCTTTCTGAAGTCCTGCCGATTCAGCAGGCATTCCGCTCACCACTTCGCCAATCACCGGTTCTTCGGCAGGAACGGCAATTCCATTCTGAAAGGTCAATACGGAGAAAATGATGACGGCCAGGAAAAGATTCATGATTACACCGGCCGAAGAAACCAGGACTTTCACCCAGCCCGGTTTAGCTCTGTATTCCCAGGGTTGAGGCTCCGTCTCGGTCCAGCTTTCATCCAGGCTTTCATCAATCATTCCCGACAGTTTGACATATCCCCCCAGGGGTATCCAGGAAAGGCAATATTCCGTTTCCCCCCATTTTTTACAGACAATTTTAGGGGGAAATCCCAGGGAAAAGGTTTCCACGCGGATACCTGTGGCTTTTGCCGCCAAAAAATGGCCGAATTCATGGACAAAGACGAGAATGCCTAAAACAATGATCGTGGCGATGATATATATCATTGGGGGAGAACTCCTTTTTTCAATGAGAGGGATTTTACAAATTCAGTTACATCTTTTTCAAGGGATATAAGCTTTTCAAGGGTTTCATCCGTTTCCGCCGGGAAATGCTCCAGCGCTTTTTCAATCAGGGGGATGATGCCTGTAAAAGGGATTTCTTCATTCAAGAAGCGGTACACCGCCTGTTCATTGGCCACATTGAGGATAGCCGGAGCCGTACCACCGGTTCTGAGGGCGTCCAATGCAAGGGAAATAGCCGGAAAACGGGTATCATCCGGCTTTTCAAAGGTCAGGGTTCCGATTTCTGCAAGATCCAGGGATTCCCAGTCTGACGGAAGGCGATCCGGCCAGGAAAGGGCAAACTGAATGGGAATCTTCATATCCGGAACCCCCAACTGGGCTTTTACGGAGCCATCTACAAAACGAACCAGGCTGTGAATAATGGATTGGGGATGGATCAGGACCTCGATATGGTCCGGTGGAAGATGAAAAAGATGATAGGCTTCAATAATTTCGAGTCCTTTATTCATCATTGTTGCAGAATCGATGGTAATTTTTGCCCCCATGGACCAATTGGGATGTTTTAAAGCTTCAGGTATGGTTATGGATCCAAATGTATGAGGGTCTCGTTCCCGAAAGGGTCCGCCGGAACCGGTCAGAATCAAATCCTTTACGTTTTTTTCTTTTTCTCCCAGCAGGCATTGCCAGATAGCCGAATGTTCACTATCCACCGGCAATATCCGGGCATGATGGCGTTGAGCCAGTTCATTGATCAAATTCCCGGCCATTACCAGGCTTTCCTTGTTGCTTAAGGCAAGATCCTTTCCGGACCGGACGGTTTCTACAGAGGCTTCCATCCCCCTGCTGCCCACGATGGCATTGAGGATGATATCGCAGTCCGATTCACGGCATACCCGGGCAATGGCATGGCTGCCGGCAAGAATCCGGACCGGTTCTCCTTTGAGGAGAGACCGGAGGTCTTTTTCCCTGGATTCATCGGCGATCACCACCACTTCCGGTTTAAAAATCCGGGCCTGTGCTGCCAGTTTTTCCACCTGTCTGTTTGCTGTTAGAAAAACCACAAGAAAGTCCCGGGAATTTTTTTCGATGACTTTCAGGGCGTTGGTGCCAATACTGCCTGTTGAACCGGTGATTCCAATTTTTTTCATAAGTTAATACTCCGGCTGAAAGCGGTTCCAAAAGAGCGGATACTTCCACGAACCGACAGTTCCCAGCCCTTCCACATCATCGTGAGAGAAGAAGATAGATAAAAATGTTCTGCCTTGAAGTTCCCCATGGCATTCCGGACGGTTCCATTTTCATAATTCAGAGAAACGAAGAGGCCGGTCTGAAGGGATAAAAACCATGTGAGCCCTCCGGCTGTCAGGGTTGTTGTCCTGTTCTTCCAGTCTGGATGATCCCCGTGCATGGCAGCTGCCTGAACGATCCACACGCCATTCCGTTTAGACATTTCCCGCTGTACACACAAGCCATACGATGTGGCATACCAGGGATCGGCATGAGTCAACCCGGCACTTCCACCGATAAAAAACGAGTACTCCTGTGTCAGCCGGGTCCGGACAGACAGGGAAGGAATCAGGTCATAATCCGGGTTGACCCGAAGCATCTGAATGTAAAGAGCGGATACCGAATATCCAGGGACAGGTATAATACCCGATGCTTTCTGTAAAAAGTGACCGGCTTTATCCTTCGTGTCCACCTGATCGGGAGAAAGACCCGAAAAAAGGGGAATGGCCAAAAACAATAAAAGCACAAATACTTTAAAAAAATGCCGTTTCATGGACAATCCCTGTATCAGATGAGTCCCCTTTTGGAAGCTTTGATAAATTCAATGGCATGTTGCATTTCGGGGATCAGTTCAAGCTGTGTTTCAATATATTTCAGGGCATCGGAAATGTTGTAATCGGAACGGTACAGTATCTGGTAAAATTCTTTCAGTTTTTTCAGTACCTCCGCTGAGAAACCTCGGCGAGTGAGTCCCACCTGATTTAAACCGGCATAGCGGGCAGGCATCCCGGCCGCCAGAATATATGGAGGCACATCCTTACTGATCCGCATATAGCCGCCTACAAAAGCATGGGCGCCGATTTGCACAAACTGGTGGACTCCCGTCATGCCGCCGATAATCACAAAATCCTCTACGGTCACATGTCCGGCCAGCTGTGTGGCATTTGAAAAAATGCAGTTGTTTCCGATTTTACAGTCATGGGCTACATGGACATAAGCCATGATCATACAATCATCACCCACCACAGTTCTCATCCGGTCTTCCGTTCCCTTATGGATGGTGGCATATTCCCGGATAATGGTCCTGTCCCCGATGATTGTTTCGGTTCTTTCACCTTTGTACTTCAAGTCCTGTGAAATTTCACTGATGATGGCTCCGGGAAAAATCTGGCACTGCCGTCCGATCCGGGCACCGGGACGGATAATCGCATGTTCGGCAATACAGGTTTCATCGCCAATGACCACATCCTCATCAATAATCGCGTACGGGCCAACCTGTACTTGATTTCCCAATTCGGCTTTTGGACTGACAATTGCTGTTTGATGAATCAGGCTCATACATCTCTCTCAATATTCAACTTAAAAACACCTTCACAAATCACCTCATTTCCTCCGGACATCATCCGGGAGGAAACCGTCCATTCATGCGTTTCCCCATGAATGATCCGGCTCAGGAATGTATACTCTCTTCGGGGAATATCCTTGAAAAATTTCAGATCCCGGACACCTGAAAAAACAATACGGCGGATGGTATGGACCTTATCGTAGAGGAGGAGTGACGCTGCCGAGAGTCCCAGAAGCCGGAAAATGAGTCCTTTGTCAAGGTACCTGCCCTGATATTCAACCGGATCGAAAACAGACCGGACCTGATCTTTTTCCTTCATCACCCGCCATCCCTGGGGAACCGGAGCAAAATCGGGCATCAGGGCTCCCAGGAGACCGGCACCGGGTTCGGGATTTTTCAGGGTATGAATGAATGGTTTATAAACTTCCACCAGTTTTTTCACGAAAACGACGTTATTTCTGTGTCCACTCCGGAAAGCCATCACATGTCCACGAACCGGCATTCCCAGGAGATATAAATCCCCCACCAGATCCAAAATTTTATGCCGGACCGGTTCATTGGGGAAACGGAGTGGTCTTTCATCCAGAATACCGGTATTTCCAAGGCGAATGTCGTGATCCACCTTGAAAAGTGTTTTCAATTCTTTCAGTTCATCCTCAGAAATCTCCCGGTCAATAAAAACAATATTATTGTCGAGGGTTCCTCCTTTACCCAAACCACGTTGCATCACCGATTTCATTTCACTCAGCAGGCTGTAGGTCCGTGCCGGAGCAATTTCTTGATCAAAATCCTCCATGGAATCCAGGGAATAAAAGCGGGTTCCCATGGTCAGATGGTCAGCATAATCCACAAGAAAAGTAACCCGGAACGTCTCAGCAGGAAAGACTTTGATGATTACATTATCGACGGGATCCGTATAGGTTACAGGCGTAGTGATAATCAGTTCAGGACGAGGCACACCCTGTTCCCTGCACCGGACACTTTTCAGAAGGTCCAGATAAGGTTTGGCACTGCCATCGCCCACGGGAGGTTCGGGACCGTCCATGTCGATGACGGCATTATGGATATCACAAGCCCGGAGGGCGGCCATCACATGTTCGATGGTATGGACACGGACATCTCCGGATCCCAGGGTAGTTCCCCGTGAGAGATCCACCACTGAGTCCAGACAAGCGGGGATTTCCGGCGATTCAGGGATATCGGTCCGTTTAAAAGAAATCCCGTGATTCACGGGAGCAGGGTTCACTGTCAGCCGGCAGGGTGCACCGGTATGCAGGCCTTTTCCCTCAAGGGTTATGCTCCGTTCCGGTGTACGTTGATAGGCGATCATGAATCTTTATCCAGCTTTAACAAAATTTTGATCCGGTTCAGGAGTTCTCCCATTTCCGGAAGCCGGCGAATCCAGGCTTGTTCCCGGCGGAAATCATGAATCGGCCGGGCAATGTATCCGCTGAGAATCTCACCGGGTTTGGTGCTTTTGCTGACACCGGACATGGCGGCGACCTGAGTCCCGTCTGCCACATGAATATGGCCGTTTACCGAAACCCTGCCACCGAACACACAGTAATTACCAATCACGGCACTGCCGGCCACACCGGACATCCCGGCAAAGGCGCAGTGTTTTCCGATTTTTACATTATGGGCAATATGAACATGGTTATCCAGTTTGCATCCTTCACCAATCACCGTGTCTCCCAGACTTCCCCGGTCAATGGTGCAGTGGGCACCCATTTCCACTTCATCATGGAGGATGACCCGTCCACGCTGGGGAATATTCCTGAATACACCTTTGTGGAAGGTATACCCAAAACCATCCGATCCCAAAACACTTCCGGCATGAATGGTACATTTCTTCCCGATGATCACGTGATCGTAGAGGGTTACATGGGCCATGATGGTCGTCTCATCCCCGATCTCGCAATGAGGTCCGATGACAGAGTATGGGCCAATGTGCACATTCTTCCCGATAACCGCTGTTTCATGGATCAGGGCTGTTTCATGAATTCCCCGATCCGATTCCTGAAGTCCCCGGTCACTTAAAAATACAGGGATCAGCTTTCCCATGGCCTCCTGGGGATCTTCAACACGGATCAGATTCGGAAAATCCGTCTGTAAATCCCGTGAAACAATCACGGCGGAAGCCTTCGTTGTTTTTAAATATTTGGAATAAACCGGATTGGCTACAAAAGTCAGATCACCGGGGCCGGCAAGATGAATCTCCCGGATACCGGTGATTTTAAGGTCCGCTTCTCCCTGCCAAGTACCATTCAGGAAAGAAGCAATGCCTGAAAGGGTCCATTCAGACTGCATCGAATTATTTTTGTGCTTTACGCAGCTCGTATAAAACCGTGTTTGTCAGATCATGTTTATCGTCTGCAAAAACCAGGGTCCCTTTGGATGCATCGATGATATAGTCATATCCCCCGTCTAAACCCACGCGTTGAATGGCCTGGTTGATCTTTTGCATCACGGGTCCCAGATACTCTTCCTGTTTAACATAAATTTCGCCGTCGGGACCGAAATATTTCATCTGATAATTCTGGAGTTCTTCCTGGAGCTTCTGAATTTCCTGCTGTTTTTGGGTTTTCCAGGCTTCCGTAGCGACAAAGCGTTTGCTTTCATATTCATCCAGCAGTTTTTGTCCCCGCTCCTGCATGGCATAATATTCTTCTTCAAGGCGCTGGCTTTCTGCCTCCAGCTTTGCCATGGCATCCACAGCCTCATCAAATTCCCTCAGCAGTTTTTCCGAATCAATGTATCCGATTTTGGATTGTGCCTGCAAACCGGCAACACCTGCCAGGATAAGGGCAATGATCATTAAAAGTGTTGAACGTTTCACCATGTAATCAATCCTTTCTTTTTCTTCATGCAATTTATTTTTCTTTAAAAGGGCATACCAAAGACAAAATGGGTTTTCCATCCATTGGGTTTACCCTTTGGATCATAAGGATTATCAAAACCATATCCAACATCAAATCCCAGCATTCCGATCATGGGCATGAAGATTCTGGCACCTATTCCAAGGCTACGGACCATCCTGTCCATTTTCACTTCATTGAATTCGTTCCAGATCTGACCTGTTTCACCAAAACCGAAAAGATACATGGTGGGATTATCAGAGACGGGGACACGCAATTCCAGGGAATATTTGGCAAGGGCTTTTCCCCCAAGCATATAACTGGATGAGCGGATAGGACCAACAGAGCGGTCTTCATAGCCACGCAAAGGTGTTGTGTAGCTGACCATACCGGCTCCACCCATGTAAAACCGTTCATCGTAAGGAATCACGGCATAATTCCCAAAAGAATTGATGTTTCCAAAATGGAGATTTTGGTAAAGAACCAGCTTCCACACGATGGGAGTCCACCATTTGACTTCCAGTTCATTTTTCACAAACTCTTCATGCCCTTTCAGCAAACCACCGGAAAATTTTGTGCTGAACCGCACGGTGGAACCGGCTGTGGGAAACTCAGGCCTGTTTTTGCTGTCCCTGGAAATGGTCTGGATGAAACTGTTACCCCTGGTTTTCAATAATCCTGTAGGGTTATGGGCCAGAAAGGTCGCTTCATCATCAATATTGGTATACTGTTTCCGGGTTAGATTTAAGCTCCAGCTGCCATAAAAATAACTGTCCGGCCAGCGGAAACGTCGACCGAAGCGCAGGGATGCTCCAATTACGTTTATATCATAGGGATAGGTGTAATAGCGTGAGGCTCCCCGTTCCGAATAGTAGAAATTCACACCGATGGAGTTGGGCCGTCCCATCAGCCAGGGCTCGGAAAAACCCAGATTCAGATATTGATATGACTGTCCCCGCTGATATTCCGTCGTCAGTTGCTGTCCCCGGCCCATCAGGTTCATGATATCGATGCCCACACTTCCGATGAGTCCGTCCAGTTCGCTGTAGCCCATGGACATATTCGCCCGGTCGCTGGATTTTTCCTCGACGGTAATTTCCAGATCCACATGTTCATCATCCACCGGCACAATATCCGGCACCACATTGCTGAAATAATTCAGTCTGAAAATGTCACTCTGGGAGCGAATCAGAGCTTCCCGGTTAAATACATCTCCGGGAAAGGCCCGCATTTCACGGCGAATCACAAAGTCACGGGTCCTGTCGTTGCCTACAATATTCACGCGGCGTATATACACTTTTTCGTTTTCCTGAATGATGATATGTACATCCAGGGTATCTTTATCCCGGGGGGTCAGTTCGGGAATAATCTGGGCATAGAGATAACCCGTGTCCATATAGGGACTTCGGATACGCAGATCCACCCCCATCTCAAAATCGTTTTCCCGAAAGGGCTCTCCCCTTGCTATCCCGGCGCTTTCCAGGCTCTTTTCCAGGAAATCCGTGGAATAGAGCTCATTCCCTTCAAATGTGATCTTACCGTAGTAGTAGGGATTGCCTTCTTCCAGTTTGATCTCAAGGGTAATACGGGTGCTGTCTTCGTTGATTTTTAATTCGGTTCCCAGTATACGGGCATCCCGGTAACCATGATTCCGGTAAAATTCAAGGACTTTTTGTTTATCTTCTTCAAATTTTTCTTCATCAAACTTACCCGAGACATAAAAGCGGTACCAGGTACGGGCTTTGGTTTCTTTCATCTGGCGCTGGAGGGTCCAGTCGCTGAAATTGTCGTTCCCCACAAAATCAATGTCCCTAATACGGACCTTTTTTCCTTCATCAATCTGGATAATTAAATCGATATTTTCCCCGGCCGGCCGGGTGGAGACATCGATCTTTGCATTAAAATACCCCTCATCATCGTACATTTTTTTCAAATCCCGAACCGCTTTATTGATGAGATGAGGAGTAATAACCTGTCCGCGAATAAAGATGATATCTTTTTCAATGTTTTTGGTCTTCAGTTTTTCATTCCCCTGGTAAATGACCTCATTCAGACGGGGGTATTCCTGGACACTGACGATAAGATATACTCCATCGGGTGTTTCCTTATCGACATAGACTTTGATATCACTAAAGAGCCTGAGCCGCCATAGTTTGTTAATTCCCTCCTGAATCTGGGGACCGGTCAGGACGGCACCTTCAATAAAACCGGAATTCACTTTAATAATCGATTCAGAGGCGGTTTCATTTCCCACAACCGTTACATCCAGGATTTTGATGGATTCCTGTTGGGCGGGTGTTAAAGAGGGTAAGGCAAGGATCACAAGGATAAGTAGGGTGATTGTTCGTTTCACATGCACCTATGGGTTCAATTGTTCACTGACTTTGCCAAAGCGTCGTTCCCGGTTAAGGTAGCTGTTGATCGCTTCCAGATAGTCTTTTTTCCGGAAATCGGGCCAGAATTTTGGCGTCACATAGAGTTCAGAATAGGCAATCTGCCAGAGGAGAAAGTTACTGATCCGTAATTCACCGCTGGTCCGGATCAGCAGGTCGGGATCGGGCATATCGGCTGTATAGAGCCTGGAAGAAATCAGAGCCTCGTTTACATCCTCCGGTGACAGGCTGCCTTCAGCGACATCCCTGCAGATGGATTTGACAGCTTCTGTTATTTCAATCCGGCTTCCGTAACTCAGGGCAAGTGTCAATGTTAATCCCGTATTCTCTTTTGTCTGTTCGATTCCCTGAAGCATCTTGTTCCGGGTTTCTTCAGGCAGATCATCGATACATCCAATGACATTAAAACGAACATTGTTCCGGTCTAATTCAGATATTTCTTCATGAAAGGTCTTAACAAGGAGGGACATAAGGGCAGACACTTCCGTTTTGGGCCGGTTCCAGTTCTCTTTGGAAAAGGTATACAGGGTAAGAAACGCAATCCCCAGTTCACCCGAGGCTTCCACCACATCACGGACAGAATGAATGCCTTCCATGTGTCCTGAGATCCGGGGGAGATCTCTCTGTTTGGCCCACCGTCCGTTACCATCCATAATCACCGCCACATGTCGTGGCAGCCGGGGATGCTTTTTCATGCTTGTGATGTTAAAATCAGTCAAGAGCCTGACCTCATGTTTTTAGCAGAGGAAATTACTTCTCCGCCTGACGAAAGTCAAGCCGGAATACCTGTACCGGCATATCCGGCTTTGTCCACTATTTCTTATTTCTGGAAGGTCTTTTGTACATCAGATAGAAAGAATCGTCATCCAGGGCAAATCCGGTGATATACCGCCAGCCTTCAAAACTCAGTTCTTCAACTTCATCTTTCATATCGTCAATAAAAACATGATCCACCCGGTCCGAATCCATATCCACGGTCAGCGTGTCGAAATCGGGACCGTCCGAATAGACCCTGAAAATCTTATGATCCCATTGAACGGGGGATTTTCGGTTTTTCTGATTTTTCTTTAGTTGATGATCCGTCATATTAATCCATTCCAAGAATCCGCCGGCCTTCCGGAGAAATCATCTCAGGCGTCCATTGGGGGTCCCACACAATTTCCACATTCGCCCGGGAGACTTCCGGGAGGGCTTCCAGTCTATTTTTTACGTCCGCCGATATTTTCCGGCTCATGGGGCAACCACGGGCGGTGAGTGTCATGACCACATTTACCACATCCCCGTCAATTTCCACATTGTAAATCAGGCCCAGATCCAGAATACTCACAGGTATTTCAGGATCATAGCATGTTTTCAACACATCATGGACTTTTTCAAGTGTCAGTTGGCTCATTCGAACACTCCCTCATTATTTTGGTAACATTTTGATCAGGGACGTTGCAATTTCGGAAAAGTTTTTTGCCGGTTCGGAATCCGGAGCCGATTCCACAATAGGACAACCTGTATCAGAGGCATTCATCACATCTTCAGTAAGGGGTATCCGCCCCAACAAGGGCACATTCAGCCGGCGGCTTTCCCGGTCACCCCCGCCTTTACTGAATATATAACTTTCCTTTCCGCAATGGGGACAAACAAAATAGCTCATGTTTTCCACAATTCCCAGGACAGGTGTATGGACTTTTTCAAACATATTGGCTCCGCGTTTTACATCGGCCAGGGCCAGATCCTGGGGAGTGGTTACAATCACGGCACCATCCAATTTCAACTGTTGTACCAGGGAAAGCTGCACATCACCTGTTCCCGGTGGCAGATCCAGAATCAAAAAATCCATGGGTTTCCAGACCACATCATTCAGAAACTGGGTTACCAGCTTCATGACCAGCGGTCCGCGCCAGATCACCGGCGAATCCTGTTCGATAAAGAAACCGAAGGACATGATCTGAATGCCATATTTCTCAGCGGGATAGATGGTGTGTTCATCTTCAACACGTGGAGGCTGGACCACACCGAACAACGTGGGAACACTGGGCCCGTACACATCCAGATCCATGAGTCCCACAGATTTCCCCTGCCGGGCCAGGGCCATGGCAAGATTGGCCGCGATGGTGGATTTTCCAACCCCACCCTTACCGCTGGCAACGGCGATGACATGATCTGCATATTCAAAGCGTTTCTGATCATCAAAAGGGTTCTTGTCTTTCGCCGGCCCGGACGGATTTTGTCCCTTTACCTGGGCCGGTTTTGTATCAATCAGTACATGGGCAGCCTTTTCACCCTTTTCTTCCAGGGCTTCAATCACTTGTTTCCGTAAAGCTTCCAGCTTTTCTTCATCCTTTGAAACGACATTCAGCCGGATAGTCCATCCTTCACCGCTTTCTTCAATATCCCGGACCATACCAAAATCCACCAGATTCCTGGAAAAACCGGGATAATTCACGGTCTTTAATATATTCATCACCTGTTCTTTATTCACGTATCACTCCTTTTCTTCATGCTTTCGGAATATACCCAATTCTCAGTTGGAATAAAACGAAACTGATTGAAAATAAAAAAGGATGCCTGAGCATCCCTTTTTATAAATATGTACCGGGGTATTACTCGCCTTCGCTGATGGCTTCCACAGGACATGCGGAAATACAGGCCAGACAGTCAATACAGGTATCTTCGTCACAGACGGCTTTATTATCATCATTCAGACTCAGAGCGCCGACGGGGCAGACTTCAATGCAGTCTCCGTGCCCTTCACATACATTTACATCAACAACAACAGCCATTATAACCTCCTCGTTTCATTGCGTTGTTTTTCCATGCAATAAATTCTCAATTCATACGATCAACTGCAAATCATTTCTAAAATTTTTCTGAACAATGTGACCAAAAAGGGGAACAGGCTCAGCAAATACTCATTGTGAATGATCTGTTGTTTAACTATTTTAAAAATCTATGGAAACTCTCAACGCAAACATCCTTCATGACCTTTTAACCCGGGTAGAAAAACCGGGGCGCTATGTGGGTGGTGAACTGAATATGATCCGGAAGAATCCCGGAGAAACCAATCTGAGTCTGTGTCTGGCTTATCCCGACACCTATGAGGTGGGGATGCCTTTCCAGGGATTTCAGGAGTTGTATCACCTGGTGAATGCCCATCCCCATTATGCGGCGGAAAGGGTATATGCGCCCTGGACGGATATGGAAAGGGTGATGCGTGAAAAAGAGATCCCGCTCTTTTCCCTGGAAAATCAGCGTCCTCTTGCAGATTTTGATGTCCTGGGTTTTACACTGCAATACGAAATGACCTATACCAACATTTTAAATATGATGGATCTGGCCGGAATCCCCCTTTTTTCCCGTGACAGGAATGAAAAATTTCCCCTGATGATTGCCGGCGGGTCCTGTGCTTACAACCCGGAACCCCTTGCGTCCTTTATGGACCTTTTTGTCATCGGGGATGCAGAGGATTTGGTCATCCCCCTTATGGATTTAATTCTAGAAGGGAAAAAACAGGGTTGGAGCCGGGAATATCTTTTGGAAACCCTTGCAGGAAGCGACCCGGCTTTTTATGTCCCCTCTGTATGGGATCGAAAACCTTATCCGATCCGGAGACATATCGTCAAAGAACTGCGGCCTGAGTATTATCCGGAAAAGCCCCTGATTCCCCTGATTGAAATCGCCCATGATCGTTTTGCTTTGGAAATCCAACGGGGATGTACCGAAGGATGCCGTTTTTGCCAGGCGGGTATGACCTACCGGCCGGTGAGGGAAAGAGCTCCGGAAGATCTGTATCAGCAGACGGTACAAACCCTCCGGAATACAGGCTACGAGGAGATGTCCCTATTAAGCCTTTCCACATCGGATTATACCGGATTGGAACCTGCCATCCGCAAAATGCTGCCTGTCATCCGGTCATGCCATGTTTCCGTCAGTTTTCCGTCGTTACGTCTGGATTCCGTTAATCCTGAGCTTCTGGACGCCGCTTTGAGCGGTAAACGATCCGGGCTGACCTTTGCACCGGAAGCGGGGACCGAGCGGCTTCGAAGGGTTATCAATAAAAACATCCGGGATAAACAGCTTTTTGATGCCTTCCTTCTGGCACTGGAAAAAGGGTGGAAAACAGTCAAATTCTATTTTATGGTCGGTCTGCCGACAGAAACCCCGGAAGATCTGGATGGCATCGTCCGTCTGATCCGGACATTACATGACATGAGCCGCCCTTACGGATACATTCACATCAATGTGACCCTTTCCAGCTTTATACCCAAACCGGCAACACCTTTTCAGTGGGAAGCCCAGGCTGATCCGGCAACGCTTCAGGCACGGATTGATCATGTAAAGCAGAAATTACGGATACCGGGTATCAAAGTGATGACACGGGATCCGGAGTATACGTTGATTGAAGGCATCCTTGCCAGAGGAGACCGACAGGTGGGAGATGCCATATACAGGTCCTGGCGAAAAGGATCCCGTTTTGATGCCTGGAGCGAATATTTTGATATGGACCGATGGATGGAGGCTTTCGAGGAAAGCGGCATATCTGCAGAAACATACTTAACTCCTTTTGATACCCAAACCCTTCTGCCCTGGGAGCATATCAGTCCCGGCGTGAGCCTCACATACCTGCTGAAGGAAAAAGAGAAGGCTTACCGTGAAGAATATACCCAGGATTGCCGGGATGGCTGTACGGGATGTGACGTGTGTGATTTTACCGAGATCCGGATGCGGACCGTAGATTCAGGAACTGTCAGGACCTTCACAAAAGCCGAAGACCCTATACCTTTCCAGCCTCTTCCGGAACCATCATCTGAACGGTATATCACACGCCTGGAATTCAGTAAAACCGGATTGATGCGCTACCTGAGCCATCAGGATTTATTCCGCCTGATACACAGGTCTCTCAATTTTCTCCGGCTTCCGGTCCGCTTTTCTGAAGGATTCAATCCCCGTCCACGGATTTCGCTGGGATATCCCATCCCCATGGGATTTGAGGCCTTGTCAGAATATGCCGACATCACATTTAATACACCGGTGGACGGGCTTAGGGAAAAGCTTAATTCCATTTTTCCGCCGGGATTGCGTATATTAAAGACACAGGATGTGTCCAAAGACACCCCTTCTGTGATGCAAGCAACCTGTTATCTCGACTATGAGGCACTTTTCCAGGAAAAAGTCCCCATACAAAAAATCAAACAAACACTGGATGAACTGGCGGGGATGGATCAATGGCTGATTACCCGGCATCATCCGAAAAAAGGAAATAAAACCATCGATTTAAAACCGTTGGTAGACAATTTTACAATAAACGAAACACGTCCGTCGATTTTCGTACGGTTCAGGGTTCAGGAGACCCGGACCGGCCGTCTGGACGAATTTTTACACATCATCTTTAAAAAAGAAGATCTCCCTCCTTACGAGGGGCGCCGGTTAAAGGCCGGCCTGTGTACAGACGAAACGACTGACATCAAGATGTAAACGGAGATTTTGGATGAACAAAGAGATTTATATTAACGACACAGCCACCGAAACCCGGATCGCGATCACGGAAGACGGGAATCTGGTGGAGCTGTACATTGAAACCCCTGACGATAAAAGTTGTGTGGGTAACATTTATAACGGACTGGTGGAAAACGTGATACCCGGGATGCGGGCGGCTTTTGTGGATATCGGTCAGAAAATCAACGCTTTTCTTCCCTTTTCGGAGGTAGGACATGAAGGACAGCTGTCTACCATTCTGGATGCGGATGAAAAAGAGGAAGGGGAAATCCCCGCTCCGGTAAAATCACCGGAAGAACTGAAAACGGGTGATCCCATCCTGGTACAGGTTACAAAAGATTCATGGGGAGAAAAAGGTCCCCGGGTTACAACCAATATCTCCCTGCCCGGCCGTTTTCTGGTGTTGGTCCCCTATGCCAATTATATCGGCATATCCAAGAAAATCCAGTCTTTCAACCGCCGGAAAGAACTAAAAAAAATTGCCCGTTCCATTTAGCCTGAGGGTTTTGGATTGATTGTCCGTACGGTTGCCGAGGATAAAACAGATGAAGAGCTGAAGCGGGATATGGATTATTTGCTGAACAGCTGGCAGGAACTTCAGAAAAACCTGAAACGAAGCACTCCGCCGGCCCTCATTTACCGGGACATGGAAATCACATCTTCGGTTATCCGGGATCTGTTCACCAATGAGGTCAGCCGTGTGTTAGTGGATAACAAGCAGATGTTCAAGAAGATCCAGACCTATGCCCGGCAGGTTGCTCCCAATCTGGAAGACCGGATATTTTTCCATAAAAGCGGTTCTATTTTTGAAATTCATAACATTTCCAAACAGCTTGAGCGGTCTTTAAGCCGTCGTATCTGGATCCGGGGTGGCGGACACATTGTCATTGAACACACGGAAGCCCTAGTATCCATAGACGTGAACAGCGGAAAATTTATCGGAAAAAAGAACCAGGAAAGCAATAATCTGCGCATTAACCTGGAAGCGGCCACTGAAATTGCCCGCCAGTTGCGTTTGCGGGACATCGGCGGATTGATTGTCATTGATTTTATTGATATGGAGGATCGGGGGAACCGGAAAAAACTGGTGGATTCCTTCCGCAGGGAATTACAAAAGGACCGGGCGAAAGTATCCGTCTCGGACGTATCTGATTTCGGATTGGTAGAAATGACCCGCCAGCGAATCCGGACATCTCTCTTTTTCAGCACGTCAGATGAGTGTCCCATGTGTCACGGAACCGGCCGGATCCCTTCCAAAGACAGCGTCATCTCCAAGATTGACAACTGGATCCGCCGCTTCAGAATCCATTCAAAAGATAAATTCATCCGCATTACGGTCCACCCTGCCATTATGGCTCAGCTGGCTCACGGCTCCGCAAAAAAACAATTCCGTCACCTGCAATTCAAAAACCTGCTCTGGATCGATTTTAAGGGGGATGATACCCTGGAATTTGATCAATTCAGGGTGTTCAGCCGGAGACTGAATAAAGACATAACTGATCTTTATTGAATGATGAATGAAGAATGATGAATGATGAATTGAATTTATAAATGATGAATTGGGTTGGGTGGGTCAATTAATGTTTCAAATCCTTGTTTCCCCCGGGCTAAAGCCCGGGGGCTATTTGTGTCCTCTCTCCCTCGCCCCATCGCACCCTCTCATTCCCCGGGCTAAAGCCCGGGGCTATTTACTCTTTACCTCCTCTCTCCTTCTCCCCATTATGCCCTCATCCCCTCGTGCTCCCGCGCCCTCCGCGGGAGGCTCATTTCATATACACGATCTTCCGGATCTGCACCTGCCGGTTATACCGGGCCCTGACGATATAAAGACCCGTAGAGAGGTGTGAAGCGGTGTAATCAAAATGGTGTTCGCCGGCGGGATGATTCGAAAATGTTATCCGGTCCACAATACGGCCGGTGATATCCACAACTTCAAACACGAGATCTCCCGCATCCGGCAGGCTGTAAGTCAACCGGGTCACCGGATTGAAGGGATTGGGATAGGCGGATCCAAGTATAAAAACTTCGGGAAGGATCTCCTCTTCCTGTCCGGGAAGGGTCCGTTTCCGGATTACCACTTTCTCCGGATCTTCGCCCCAATCGATTCTGGCAATGCCGGTCAGTTCATCCTCCGGATATTTGGTCTTCAGTTCTGTTAAATAATACTCCGCCTGAACACTATCCGCTAAGTCCTTATCATAGAGATTGAACAGATCAAAAAGGGCCGTGGTTTCATGGATGGTTTCCGGGTTTTCCGCAAGGATTTCACGGGAGAGGGCGATGGCCTGTTTCGTGTCTTTCATCCGACGGTATTCAGACACTTTCCGGGATTTGATCACGGCCCGGAGAGTCTTATCCTCAACACCGGTCAGGAGTTCATCCAGATACGTCAGCATATCCCGGGGTTTCTGTTCACGGCAGAGGCGTACGGACATGCTCAAGGCCCGGTAGGCATAAGTGGAGGCGGGATATAAGCGGATCAGGGTTTGAAAATCATCGAGTGCCCCGGTATAGTTCTTTTCCCACACGGCACCCATGGCGGCTTCCCACAGGGCTTTGGCCGCTTCGTCGCCCGGTTCTTCTTCAGGATGGGATGCCATGACCGGTTCAGGGCTGCTTTTACTCAGGGTGCTTCCGGAACCGGGATCGGATTGCAAAGGATATGTGGTGAGTACATCTCCGTAACAGGCAGATGCCGAAGGTTGACCCCACCAGCAACGTCTTGCATCGATGGATGATGTGCCATCCGATGCAACGGCGGCATAATAGGTCCCCTGCCAGATAATGGAGTTTTTGCAATTTCCCCACACTTGAGGGATATGTCCACCCATAACAGGTGTTGAAGCATTGGATGCTAAAATAACACCCTCTGAGGATTCTCCGGATGACATATAATTAAAGCCCGTGTATGTATAATTTTCATACTGTCCAAACAGCGGATCGCTCCCGTTGTTTGCATACACTGCCCATAAAGCATCCGTGGTGCTGATCGTATTATAATACAGCTCCGGTGATGAAGCATAAAAATAAACCGCTTCATTCCCATACGCTCCGGTGATCAAATTATTCTCCAGGGAAGCATCGCTGTTGTTCAGGTACACCTTGGAACCGCTGATCCGGTTCGATTCCAGCTCCGCGCTGCTGTTATACAGATATACGCCGTATGAGGAACAATTACTGACGGCATTATCCCGGATCTCCGGGGAGGAAGACGAGCAATAGATTCCGTATGAACAGCCGCTGATCGTATTGTGTGTAAAGTGAAGGGATGTGGATGTGGATGTGGAACGGATGCCGTACGTTGCATGGCTCATCGTACAGTGATCCAGGGTTCCACTGCCCGCGCTCCGGTAGCGGATACCGCCCCATGTGCCTGAAGTGCTCGTAAAATCTGCCTGATTACCATGAAGGGTCCCATAGACATTCAGGTATTTCCCCGGTGGGAACCTCAGTTCCGATCCGCTTTCCGCTCTCAGTATCCGGCCGCTGCTTACCGTATAATAATCCGCAAATGTATGTGTTCCCCGGATTTCCACATCCGATCCGTCTCCATAGGCCGCATCCAGACTCGTATACAACCCCAGAACCGTTGACCCGGACATAAGACGGATATCCGGAGTAAAGCTTGCGCCGGATTCAATGGCAAGTGACCCGGATCCTTTTTGAATGGTATGGCTGTCTAACGTAATATCCGACCCGTTTTTAAATGTCAGTGTCACCCCCGGGGGAACGGTGAGATTCGCGGCAAGGGTGTGAGACCCATAGACTTCGATACTCTGGCCGCTGGTGGCGGCTGACATCGCTGATGCGATTGTGGAATATATCCCTTTAATGGCACTTCCTGTTATAAGCCGGGTATGGGAATTGGAGGAGTTGATGGTTGCGCCGGAGTCGACGGTGATCGTACCACCTGTAGAAATAATATTATTACCATTCAAACTTACCGATACACCGGATTGAATTTCAAGAGTCACACCTGAAGGGACAGTCACATCTCCTGTTAATGTCACCGGGGATATAAACCATCTCTCATTGGATGGCATCGTACCACTCGTGGTATAGGTTGTGGTTTTCAAATACGCTACGAAAATTGCCTCACTATCATTAGTGGTCAAAGCGCTGGTAGTAAAGGATTGATTGGAAGAAATATATGTATTTTCCTCGTCCTTTTCTTTCCTCCATTCACTTCTCTCATCCGGATATTCCGAATCATTAAAAAACCATTCTTTATCATTTATGTACTGGTTATCGTATGCCTCCAGATTAAGCCGGTTTTCCTCATAAGCCGTAAAGGGAAAAGGGCTGGGACGGGATACGGCCGTGTTGGGATAAACCGCCATACCGATATAACCTCCATCCGCGCCATACAAATCATTACGCACCGTGAGATTAATTAATTGGGCGGGGATTTCATACTCTACGTTAAAATTTAAATCAAGTGAAGATTCTGATCCTCTCGTGGCTTCGGCCTCGGATAATCCGCCTATAATCAGTTGATCGTTAACCAGCGAACTTGCAAACGCTGTTTTTATCGGGGACGAATCAAAACTTAAACCCATGGAATATTCAAGTCCTGCATGTAGTACATCTCCAGTCCCGATTGAATTCCACATTGCATTTAAAGAATCATATAAGGATACGATTCTTATAAGTTTAAACGTGTAATCTCCAAGATAAGTAGAGTAATTCACCTGAACATTCGTAATGGTTGCATTATCTTCAATCGAAGAAAGATCAAACACATAATAACTTCTGTCAATATACGTGTCAGACGAAAAAATGTACTTACCCATTCCCTAGGTACCGTATTCATAATTACTACCGTTTTTCTGAGTGAGAATGGTTTGGTTCGGGTAAAGCGTTATAGACTTGTTGATCGTTTGTGAATAAACACTTCCTGATGATACCCCAATAAGAATCATCAAAGAACAAACATAATTGAACTTGTTCATTATTCTACTCCTTTTATGTTGAATTTTGTATTAAGAGGAAAAAACAAAGGCTATTAGACATTTCCTTTATATTTAATCAATTTTATAAGATAATATGGATTCATGATTCAACCGGATATCCATGTAGAACTAAATTATTATACTCCCCATAATTTCGTATACAATAAAATATTTCATTTTCAAAAATTAGAGGGGAACCTGTAATCCTCATTTTTTCGAATGGAAATTTATAAATATATTCTATATCAGTGCCGTTATAATGTGCAATACCGTCCCGTCTGGCAACAAATAAATCTTTCTCATGTCTTCCACAAACCTGGGCGAAATATTTGTCATGATCAACAGAAAGAACGTGTATGAAGCTGTCGTCTTGATATCTGCATAATTCACGTCCTAAAAGAAAGAAGATTTTGCCACCAATACTGCTCATATTAGCCCAGTAAATTTCACTTTCTTTGTTGGAATAGATTTGCTGTAGTTCATTATCTACTACCTGATAAAATTCCACATCGCCGTCACCGGTCTCATAATTGATCCCGTATGAAAATACATACACATTGCCATTCTCTGCTCTAATCTTTAAAAACTGCGAATTAAAATCAGCCCGGGCTATTTCCCGCCAGTTCGCGCCGTCATAATGCAAGACAAACCCTCGCCAACACTCATTTGTTCCATCAAAAAAACTGATAACACCACAGGCATAAACATCGTTTGGTGAGGTTCCCCAGATATCCTCAACACTTATTGCATGGTAATTTTCTTCGATACTATACACATAGTTTTGCTTCCATTCCACGCCGTCATAATGCCAGATCCCTGCTCCTCGTTCACCCCAGCCTGCCTGTCCCCCCATCCATACATCATCCGCACTGAAACCAAACAGCGTCATTCCGGTACACCAGATTGTTTCATTGGTGTACGTCGTCCACTCTGTGCCGTCATAGTGCAGCAGCCGGTCATACTGGGTACCGCCACCGCCAACCGCCCATACGTCATCAGGTGAAGCACCCCATACCGAACTGATATAATTCATGGGCATATCCAGCGTATCCAATGTCCATACATAGTTCCGTTTGCCCGGTTCCGGCTCAGGTTCAAATTCCGAAGGATTATCTTCACAGGAACAAAGAGCCAATAGTGTTATCATACTTACTATCAGACATGTTTTCCGGATCATGCTTGCCTCATCTGTTTTTTCGAATTGCACCATTAGGGTGAAAAGTCTGGAATATTTTCATTCTCTTGGTTAAAAGATTGAAATCAGGTAATAAATTTTTACTTTTTCTGCAATTGTTAAATATATTGTTACATTGGCACAAATAATTACACATTAAAATAACTATTTTTGATTTTTGGCTCATATTACCAACACGTTTTATGAACTTACTGCATATTATAAAAAAAAAAAAACGAATGTCAAGATTATTCAGGTTGAAACATTTAGACGTTGAGACTCGCTGTTCGCAGTGGGCAGTGGACAGTCGATAGTCGGCAGTCATTAGTCGAAAGTCAGTATCGAGTATCGAGTAGCGAGGTGCGAGGAACGTGAATTTGCAGGGGCGAACCTTGTGTTCGCCTAAGGGCTATCATCAGTCGACAGTCGTCAGTGGACAGTTGGCAGTAGTTAGTGGATTGATTTGATTGAACAGATTGACTGGATTGCTTGCCCCGTGAAATGAGCGCAGCGTATTTCACAGGGGATTGCCTGCCCCGTGAAAAGGGACCCGGTTTACCGGGATATTTCACGGGGGATTCGATTGAATAGATTGACTGGATTGGGGGATTGGATGATTGGCACTTCGCTGAGCTCAGTGTTCAAACGCCTTCGGCGATCAAGAATTCAAGCGGCACTTCGTGCCGTTCAATTGCTTCACTTTGTTCAGCATTCAAGCACTGCTTCGCAGTGTTCAAAAAAGAATTCCAGTCACCCATTGAAATCCGCATATCTGGAATTGAACACCGAACGAAGTGAGGTGCTTGAACCCCATGAAATGGGGGTTGAACGCCGTCAGGCGTTGGAATACCGCACAGCGGTTATTGAACACCGAACGCAGTGAGGTGCTTGAACACCACAAAGTGGTGCTTGAATCTCATACCAGGAGCGAAGCGACGCTAACTTCCAGCTTCCAGCTTCTAACTTCAGAAAACGCTGCACTCAGCATCTCAGCGATCTCTGCAATATAAATAACATTCTCCGCATCTCCGTGCCCTCTGCGGGAGGAATCCCCCCTCGAACCTCGTTCCTCGTCCCTCGCGACTCACTCCCCCACCATCTTCAAAAATTCATCTTCACTGAGAATTTTAATTCCCAGGGATTTGGCCTTGTCCAGCTTTGAACCGGCGCCGGGACCGGCAACTACATAATCGGTTTTACGGCTGACACTGCCTGTTGCCGAGCCGCCTCTCACGCGGACCATCTCTTTTGCTTCGTCCCGTGTGAATTTTTCCAATGAACCGGTAAAGACAAATGTCTTTCCTGAAAATATCCGGGGTTCTTTCGTGTCTTTTTCCACGGTGGGATTGATGCCTGCATTCTGTAAATCCCGGATGAGCTTCCGGTTTTGTTCATTTTCAAAATAAATGGTAATCCCTTCCGCTACGACAGGACCGATGCCTTCAATGTTGTCCAGATCCTCCCGTGATGCATCCATGAGGGCATCCACAGACCCAAAGGTTTCAGCCAGAATACGGCTGAGATATTCCCCCGTATTCGGAATCCCCAGGGCATAAATCAGAGCCTGAAGAGGCCGGGATCTGGAATGCTCTACAGCCTCGATCAGGTTCGCCGCCGATTTTTCACCAAAACGGTCCAGATCACAGAGATCTGCTTCTTTTAACCGGTAAAGATCCGCCGGTGATTTCACCAGACCTTCCTGTATCAGTTGATCCACAATTTTCTCTCCCAACCCCTCAATATCCATGCCTTTCCGGGAAACAAAATGGGCAATGCTGGCTTTGAGCTGGGCCGGACAGGAAATATTGGTACAACGGATGGCTACATTATCCTCCAGCCGTGAGGTTTCACTGCCGCAGACGGGACAGGTTTCAGGAAGATGGTATGGTTTGGTGTCTTCCGGCCGTTTTTCGGGAATGACTTTGATAACTTTGGGAATCACATCCCCGGCCCGTTCCACAACCACTGTGTCTCCAATCCGGATATCTTTTCGGTCAATTTCATCCTGATTATGGAGGGTGGCACGGCTCACCGTGACTCCGCCGATTTGAACCGGTTCCAAAATGGCTACCGGTGTAATCACCCCGGTCCGGCCGACACTGGCTTCAATATCCACAATGCGCGTTGTCTCCTGCCGGGCTTTGAATTTTCCGGCAATCGCCCACCGGGGTGTGCGGGTCCGCATCCCCAAAGCCTGCTGATAAGCGATTTCATTCACTTTTATCACTACCCCGTCAATATCATAGGCGAGGGAGTCACGATCCTTTTCCATCTTCCGAAAATATTGGATCACCTCTTCATCTTCTATAAGACGTTTTGCGTACGGATTGACCCGGAATCCCCATTTTTTCAACTGTCCCAAAAATTCCCAGTGCGTTTCAAAGGTCATTCCGTTGATCTCACCCGGTGAGTAGATAAAAATTTCCAGGGGACGCCTGGCCGTCACGGACGAATCAAGCTGTCTGAGAGAACCTGCCGCGGCATTCCGGGGATTGGCAAAAAGGCTTTCTCCGGCCTTTTCCCGTTCACGGTTCAATGTTTCAAAGTTTTCATGGGATATCATCACCTCGCCCCGGACTTCCACAATGTCCGGAATATCATCCCCCCTGAGTTTCAAAGGAATCTGGCGGATGGTCTTCAGATTTTGGGTGATATTTTCCCCCCGGTAACCATCCCCCCGGGTGGCTCCGGCTGTAAAAACACCCTTTTCATAAATCAATTCCACACCCAGGCCGTCCAGTTTGGGTTCCCCAACCCAGGTAAGGTTATGATTCTCTCCCAATTCTTTCCGCACCCGGCGGATAAATTCCCGGATTTCTCCTTCGTTCATAGCATTTTCCAGGCTCAGCATGGGCGTGCGGTGTACAAGGGTCCCAAAGGCTTCCAGAGGCTCTGCTCCCACCCTTTGTGTGGGTGAATCAGGAAGGCGGTATTGGGGATACTTCTCTTCCAGTTCCACCAGTTCCCTGAATAAACGGTCAAATTCTGCATCCGACACAAGTGGATCATCCAGAACATAATAGCGGTAATTGTGTTCATTGAGTTCCCGGGTCAGTTCTTCCACCCGTTTCTTAACATCCTTCATGAAAAGCCTCTCTTGATGATATTTGTTTAAAGTTAGGACTTTTTCAGCCTTTATCTCAAGCTGTTTGGAATAAAGAAAAGCTTTTCTAAATTCACACCATGGATAAAGAGACCCGAAAGGCCCTTGTATTGGCCGGCATAGCCCTCCTCATGTGGTCCACTGTTGCCACTGCTTTCAAACTGACACTTCGGACCGGTACTCCCGGGGAACTCCTTTTTGTATCCGTCCTGACAGCCTGTCTGGTTTTAATTCCTGCAGGCATTCTTCAGGCCCGGAAAGAAAGCATCTCCCTCCGGAATGTGTTCAAGGCACTGGGGACAGGACTGTTGATGCCACTCACCTATTACTCCGTGCTGTTTATTGCTTACGACCGGCTTCCAGCCCAATCGGCACAGATCATCAACTTCACCTGGCCGGTTTTTATGGCGGCAGCAGCCATGTTACTGAAGCGTGAACCGGCACATATCACACGAATAGTCTATCTGCTCATCAGCCTGACAGGGGCGGTTGTGGTCCTCACCCGGGGGACCTTTTCCCTGAGGGGAGCGGAAGATCTGCCAGGTTCACTACTGGCTTTAGGCTCGGCTTTTTTATGGACAGCCTTCTGGATGCTCCAGTCCAAAATTTCACTGCCGGATACGCTGCGCATGGGACTCTATTTTACCGGTGCTTTCATTGTCATGTTATTTTGGTCTGCTGTTAGTTATTCGATCATCCCAACCCATCCCCGGACATGGCTTGGCGGCATGTACACCGGACTTTTTGAGATGAGCCTCCCTTTTCTGGTCTGGCAAAAAGCTATGGAAAAAACCCGTTCCGTTGCCGTCATTTCAAATGTGATCTACCTCTCCCCTTTTCTGTCTTTACTCTATATACGCACCATTCTTCACGAACCGATTCATCTTTCGAGTCTGGCCGGACTTATCCTGATCTCAACCGGATTATTCCTGCAGATGAATCTGAAAGAAAAATCTGATTAAGCTTGCCATTGGAACGGACTTTTTTCACATTACCCGGGATGGAGGATGTATGAAAGTATTTGGCGAAGAAATATGCCTTTCCACCAACGGATTCAGTGATATCCGGGATATTACCGATAAGGTCCGGCATTGTGTTAAAAAAAGCGGCATCCGGGAAGGACTGGTTCATGTGTTTGTCATTGGCTCCACGGCTTCAATAACCAGTATAGAATATGAACCGGCTTTGGTCCAGGATATGAAAAACATTCTAGAAAAACTCATCCCCAAATCCATCCGTTCTCACCACTCCGAAACCTGGGGAGATGACAACGGATTTTCCCACATGCGGGCAAGTCTCATGGGACCCGGTACTAGTTTTCCCGTCACAGGCGGAGATGTTTTACTGGGTACCTGGCAGCAGATTATTGTTGTGGATCATGACAATCACCCCCGGAACCGCCGGATTTTCATCCAGGTGATGGGTGTTGAATAAATCTATTTCACATCAGAAAGAGAAACCCCGTGTTTTATTGGGTATGAGCGGCGGAGTGGACAGCTCCACGGCTGTGTATCTTTTGCAGGAGGATGGATATCATGTCAAAGGGCTCACCCTCGCGTTAACTTGCTCACTGACCTCCCTCTTTGGAGATACCATCCATCCCCGGGATCATGCGGACCGTGCAAAACGTGTCTGCGACCGGTTTAAAATCCCCCATGAAACCCTGGACAGGTGTCGTCTTTTTGAAAACCGGGTAGTCCATCCATTCGTACGTGAATATTTCAGTGGCCGTACCCCCAACCCCTGTGTGGAATGCAACCGCTTTGTCAAATGGGATGAACTGCTGAAAAAGGCCGATGAAGAAGGAATTCCTTATGTGGCAACCGGTCATTATGCCCGGGTCCGTTACAGTGCAATGTCTAAACGCTATGAACTGCTGAAAGGGAGAGATCCTAAAAAAGATCAATCCTATTATTTGTGGCAGCTGACTCAGGAACAGCTGGCCAGAACCCGTTTCCCTTTGGGGGATTTGACCAAGGACCGGATAAAAATTATTGCGACTGAGCAGGGACTCGAAAGTGCCAATTCCGGTGAGAGTCAGGATATCTGTTTCATCCCGGGGGATGATTACCGGGAATTTCTCCGGGAGTATGTTCCGGATCAGTATCAGTCAGTCGGTACAGGATATTTTCTCACACAGGATGGAGACATTGTGGGTGAGCATCCGGGATATTTTCATTTTACCATCGGTCAGCGCCGGGGACTCCGTCTGGCGTTGGGATATCCGGTGTATGTCCTTGAAATCCGTCCTGAGAGCAATGAAGTGGTAGTCGGTCCCAAAGAAGCCCTGATCCGTTCTGAAACCCTTGTGAGCCGTGTAAACTGGGTTTCGATTGCTCCGCCGGAAAAACCTGTTGAGGCACTGGTAAAAATCCGGTATCGCCACAAGGGATTAAAGGCCCTTCTAAATCCATTGAGCCATGATAAAATATTTATTAAATTTATAGATATATCGGAAGCCGTTACACCGGGACAATCCGCCGTTTTTTATGATGGTGAGCGGGTGTTGGGTGGCGGCATTATTGAGGGAGCCTGATCTATCATGGAATACGGAACCGATGAGCGAAAGGGAAAAGTCAGTGTCAGGACTCTTCTGAAGATGAAGAGGAAGGGCGAGAAAATTTCCGCCCTGACGGCATACGATGCCCTGTTTGCCTCTTTTTTAGATGAATTGATGGACATTATCCTGGTAGGAGACAGTCTGGGTATGGTGATGGCCGGCTATGAAACCACCATACCGGTCACCATGGATCAGATGATTTTACACACCCAATATGTCCGGCGGGAAGTTCATCATGCCATGCTGGTTGCGGATATGCCATTTATGAGTTATCAGATATCACCGGAAGAAGCGCTGAGAAATGCAGGACGGCTGCTCCAGGAAGGCGGCGCCGAAGCCGTTAAGCTCGAAGGAGGCAGGTCCGTTGCAGAAGCAGTCCGCCGATGTGTAGAAACCGGTATACCGGTCATGGGACATTTGGGACTCACACCTCAGTCTATCCATGCCTTCGGCGGCTGGCAGACCCGGGCTAAAAGCCGGGATGAAGCGCAACGCCTGAAAGAAGATGCCCTGACCCTCCAGGATGCGGGAATTTTTTCACTGGTACTTGAAAAGGTCCCGGCTGCACTGGCAGAAGAGGTGACCCAAAGTCTGGATATTCCAACCATCGGGATAGGAGCCGGTCCTAAAACGGACGGACAAATCCTGGTAACACAGGATCTTCTGGGGATGTACGAAAAGATGAAACCGAGATTTGTCCGGAAATATACCGAATTGGCAGGCATCATCCGGGAAGCACTGAAACAGTATCACCAGGATGTAAAATCCGGGGCTTTCCCTTCGGAAGAGGAAAGTTTCTGAATGGAAATCATCCGTGAGACAGATATGCTTCGAACCCGTGTGGAAACCCTTCGGAAAGAAGGCAGGCGAATCGGATTTGTGCCTACCATGGGCTATTTTCATGAGGGGCACCTGAATCTGATGCGGATGTCCGTATCCGATTGCGATGTAACCATTGTTTCAAATTATATCAACCCAACCCAGTTTGACCGGCAGGATGACCTGGAAGCCTACCCGGTGGATGTTGAACGTGACCGGGCCATGGCTGAAGCATTGGATGTGGATATCATGTTTTATCCTGAAAATCTGTATGAGACGGATCATAAAACATGGGTTCGTACAGAAAAACTCACAGACGTTTTATGTGGCCGAAGCCGGCCGGGACATTTCCGAGGAGTAGCAACCATTGTTTGCAAGCTTTTCAATATCGTCAATCCCCATGTTACCTATTTCGGACAAAAAGATGCCCAGCAGGCAGCTGTGATCGGACAAATGATCAGGGACCTGAATTATGATATCCGGCTGGTCCTCTCTCCCATAATCCGGGAACCGGATGGATTGGCCCTGAGTTCAAGAAACGTCCGTTTAACGCCTGAACACCGAAAAAAGGCACCGGTCCTCTATGAAAAGCTTCAGATCATTGACAAAAAGATTTTGCCGGATCTATCCAATAAAGACGAACTGATTCAGGAGGCAAAAAAAACCATTGAAGCCATCCCCGGCGTCAGGGTAGATTACATAGATATCCGGTCATGGCCGGATTTGGAAAAACCCGATCACACATCACACCGCCTGCTGATTGCAGGGGCAATGTTTATGGGTAAGGTAAGACTGATAGATAACATAATAAAAGAGCTATGAAAAGAACATTTCTGAAATCAAAAATTCATCGGGCTGTCATCACAGAGGCCAATCTGAATTATACCGGCAGTATCACCATTGATGAAGATCTTATGAAAGCAGCCGGTATCCTGGAATACGAAATGGTACAGGTGGTGAACATCAACAACGGCCATCGTTTTGAGACCTATGTCATCAAAGGAGAAGCGGGAAAAAGAGAGATTTGTCTGAATGGAGCAGCAGCCCGCCTGGGTGTACCGGGGGATCGGGTTATCGTTATGACATACTGTCAACTCGACGACAATGAAATACCGGAACATCATCCGGTTGTAGTCGTCACAGATGAACAAAACCGAATCGTAAAGGAGTAAGTTGTGTCTTCTTCCCTATCCGCCATCATACTTGCAGCCGGAAAAGGTACCCGGATGAAATCCGATCTTCCCAAGGTCTTGCATAAAGTATTGGGAAAAACGATGATATCCCGGGTTATTGATCAGGCAAAACAGGCAGGTGCCCAAAAAATCGTGGTGGTTGTGGGATACAAGAAAGAGATGGTGATTGAGAGCCTTCAAGGTACAGATGTTCAATTCGCCGTCCAGGAGGAGCAACTGGGAACGGCCCATGCTGTTCAGCAATGTGAACCCTTTTTTCAAAATTGGAACGGTCATATTCTGGTTCTTTCAGGGGATGTTCCCCTTTTAACCGGAGAAACCCTTCAAAAACTGATTTCCCGCCATCAGGAAAACGACGCTGATGCCACCCTGCTTACTGCCGAATTGGAAAATCCCCATGGATACGGCAGGATCCTCCGTAATGCAGATGATACACTGAAAGACATTGTGGAAGAAAAAGATGCAGATGAAGAAATCCGAAAAATAAAAGAAATTAATTCAGGGATTTATATCTTTAAAAAAGAGCTGCTTTTTTCGTATCTTAAACATGTCGATAATAAAAATGCACAGGGTGAATACTATCTGCCTGACGTACTGCCCCTGATGGTCCGGGATAATCGGAAAATATATCTTCAGAAGGCGGAACAATCCGAAGAAATTCAGGGTGTGAATACCGTCGAGCAGCTGAAACTGGCTGAAGAAAAACTGAAGAGGATCGTATGAAACGCCCATATATTGGTCTGTTGTTCTTGTTATGGCTGAGTCTTTCAGGACTTCAGGCTGAGTCGTTGATATTTGAAAAACCTTCATTTCCGGAGAGCGGGAATATCGGACTCCGGCTTAGAGATTCCCGTGAAACGGCATCTTTTCTGGATCTGAGGAAATTACAGATGCGTCACTCTTTTTCCATGTCGGTGGGGTCGTCAGCTTTGGGCTCTCAATCCATCATGGCTTATCAGAATCAATTCATGTTCCCTGTCAATGCCAAACTGAGTTTTTACGGTAATCTGATACTCATGCAACAGGCGTATGCCTCAAATCCAGCCATGGAGCGCCTGGGTCAGGGGATGAACTCGATCTACTATGATGCCAACATGGAATATAAATTTTCCGATAAAACCCGTCTGGTTTTAGGAATCAGCAATATACCTACCTATTCATATCCATGGACAGCCAATCCGTACACGACAAACAGGATATTTGATTTATGGCCGTAAAACGCGTTCGCCGGAAAAAAACGAAAACGACAAAGCAAAAGAAGAATCAGGAGACAGCATCACCTCTTTTAAACGGAATCATTGTCGGTCTGACACTTGTGATACTGGTCTTCCTTTATTCCATCATTCAAAAACAGCAACCGGTTCCCCGGGAGACGGATTTGGCAGCGACAAGCCTGGATAATATTCCGTCCGCCGTCCTCAGCTATCAGGAGAAAATGAAGGAAGAGGTGAATCTCCGCGTGGAAGTGCTGAACGGATGCGGGGTATCCGGCCTGGCGGCACGAACCAAGCTATTGCTTACCCGAAAGGGTGTGGATGTCATCAGTACAGGTAACGCGCCCCATCACAACTATCAGCGGACACAGATATATATCCATGGGGATAATTTTGAAAAAGCAGAAAAAATCAAAGAGATGATGGGTATTACCACTGATCCTCTTGTAGACGAATATTCATCCGATGTCCCCTGCGATATGACCATAATATTAGGTCATGACTACACGGAACTAAGCATTTTTTAACAGGGAGTTCTTTTTGAAGGAAAAGAAAATATCGGAAGAGAAAACGTATACATCTCATGATATTGCCCACCTTATCAGTCAGGCGGCAGATTCAAAAAAAGCGGAAAACATCACCATTCTGGATATGAAAAAAGTAGCCGGTTTTACCGATTACTTTGTGATTTGCCATGGGACCAGTGAGGTTCAGGTCAAGGCCATCGCGGATGCCATTGAAGAGGAACTATTAAAACATAAGATCAAATACTGGCACCGTGAAGGATATGAGAACCGGAAATGGATCCTCCTGGATTATATTGATGTAGTCTGCCATGTTTTCAACCAGTCCCAGAGACATTACTACAATCTGGAAAAGCTCTGGGCTGATGCCGATGTAGAAAAAATAGAGAGCTGAACCATGTTACAGTATATTCAATCCCTGATTTCCGAAGTTCTTCGGAAGCGCTCCATTGAAATCCCGGATTTCACAGTGGAACATCCCAAAAATCCTGATTTCGGCGATATCAGTACAAATGTAGCCATGAAACTGGCCGGGGTATTAAAAAGGAATCCTTTGAAAATTGCAGAAGAGATCCAGGAGGATCTTCTGACCCGCCATGATTCTCTGATACAGAAAATTGAATGTGTCCGCCCTGGCTTCATTAATTTTGTCATTTCCGACCATTACTATCAGTCACTTGTGGAAAAACTGATCAAAGAAGACAAAGATTTCATGAAGCCGGATCAAGAAGGCAAGAAGGTTCAGATTGAATTTGTCAGTGCCAATCCCACCGGTCCGCTTACAATCGGACACGGTCGCCAGGCGGTATTGGGTGATACCATCGCCCGGATTTTGGAGTGGTACGGGAATAAGGTCACCCGGGAATATTATTTCAACAATGCCGGCCGGCAAATGCAAAGACTGGGTGAATCGGTGTACGCCCGGTGCAAACAGGTGCTGGGAGAAGATTATCCCATCCCGGAAGGGGGATACGAGGGAGAATATATCCGGGATATCGCCTCGGACTATCTGAAGGAACGGGGAGGTATCCTCCCGGAGAATCCACTGGACAGGGATCTGATTGATTTTGCGTCGGACCGGATTTTTAAAATGATCCGGGAAACCCTTGAAAGACTGGGAGTCCATCACGACATTTTCACCAACGAAAAAGATTTATATACATCCGGTAAAATTGATGAAGTCCTCTCCCTTTTACGGGAAAAAGAGTATTTATACGACAAAGAAGGAGCGGTATGGTTCAGGGCGACCCGTTTTGGGGCTGAAAAAGACCGTGTATTTGTGAAAAGTTCAGGAGAACCCACCTACCGGCTTCCGGACATCGCCTATCACCGGGATAAACTTTCACGGGGATTTGATTTGATTATCGATATATTCGGAGCCGATCATCATGCCACCTATCCGGATGTCAAGTCAGGGTTGGAAGCCATGGGATATGATACATCCAATATAGTGGTTCTGCTTCATCAATTTGTGACCCTGACCCGGAATGGTGAAAAAGTGAAGATGTCTACCCGTAAAGCCAATTTTGTCACCCTGGATGAACTTATGGATCTGGCAGGTGCTGATGTGGTCCGGTATTTTTACATTATGCGCACCATGGATGCCCATTTGAATTTTGATATTGAACTGGCACAAAAAGAGAGTGATGAAAACCCTGTTTTTTATTTACAGTATGCCCATGCCCGGATGAACAACATATTAAAACACAGTGTTGATAAGGGCATTGATTCATATCTGGAGGGGAATATTCAGTTGCTCAATGAACCTGAGACCCTGGATGTTTTGAAAGTCGTCGCCGAATTCGGTGAAGTGATGGAATTGTGCCGGAGGACCCTGGAGCCAATGCATTTGACGTCCTATTTACAAAAGCTGGCGACGGCATTTCATAAATTTTACGCCACGCACCGAGTCGTTACAGAAGATTTACCTCTTTCCAGGGCCCGATTAAAAATGGTCCATGCCGTAAAAACCCTTATGGCAGAAGGACTGGGAATTTTGGGAGTTACAGCCCCGGAACACATGTAGATTAGCGCATGGCACGGACAGCTTCCACTGCCAGATCCACCTGATCCGTCGAAATAATATCTGCTCCGTTTTGAAATAATTCCATATATACCCGGGAACCCTCTTTCAGGGCTTTATGATCCAGATTATGCATGGTACCTAAAATGCAGTAGCGGTTTTCATCATGGAGCATTGTATAGACCCGGGGATCCGGTTCGGAAACTCCGACAAAGACCTGTAGATTTTCCATGGGGATTTCATGGGATTTCAGCAACTCCACCGATTCCACAGATCCCGCTGATGCTGAAATCATCAGTTCCGGTTCCAGGTGGAAATATTGCATCATCCTTTCAAAATTATACACGATTACAACGGTAAAAGGCAGGGCCTGGGCTTCCCTGATTTCTGCCATAACCAGGGAAGGTTCCACCGGTTCCTTGATATCCAGATGGAGGATTCCTTTATCCCGGGCCCAGGCAAAGGCCTCCTGAAGGGTTGGGATTTCATCACCTACAGGATTTTTTTGTTCATCCACAAGCTCAAGGCGTTTCAATTCTTCCAGGGTGTAATCGGATATATCTCCTATTCCCGTCGTCGTGCGGTCCAGTGTCCGGTCATGCATCAGCACCAGGTATCCGTCTTTACTCTGCCGTACATCACATTCAATAATAGACGCACCGGCATCTATAGAGCGCTGAAAAGTGCGTATGGCGTTTTCTGCATAACCCGGGACAGGACCTCCACGGTGTGCACTCACCAGCGGGAGACGATTGGGATTCCAACGGAAATATGTCCTGAGTTCTTTTGCACTATCAAAACCGGCAGGGCGTTCAGACCGGTCCTTCGTATCACATCCCTGAAAAGCAAACAGAACGAGGAGTGAAAAAAGTAAAAACCATTTAATGTGTTTCATAATGGCACCTTTATACTGTCTTTTGATAAAAAAAGTAAAATGATATCTGTCCCTTTGTCCTTCCTTCTCTGGATTTTCATCCCTCCCCCGTACAACTCAACATATTGACGGACCCAGTAAAGTCCAATACCTCTGAATTTGGACACATCCGGATGGAGATATGCATCGAGGATCTGGAATCGTTCCTCCTCTTTCATTCCTTTTCCATTATCTGAAATCATAACCTGTACATATTCTTTACTCCGGCGGATCTGAATGAAAATTTTATCGGCATTCCCATGGACAATGGCATTTCGTATGAGATGATCAAAAATGAATATTGCGGATTGATCAGCAAAAGCAATGCCACTGCCATGAATCTCGATCGTGGTTTCAGGATAATCCAAAGCAGCGGTTTGGGCCAGTTCATGGAGGTTGACAAACCACTCTCCGTTTTCAGGTGTAAGGGTATCCTGTAACGCCCGGACTTTATCGATCATCTCAAGACTGCTGAGAATATCCTGGTTCATTGTTTTCCATTCCTGATAGACACGATCAGAGTCTGGAATCAGGGAGATATTCCGAAGTCCTGAAGCCAGTCTTTCAATTTCTTCACTCAAAAGAAAAAGGAATCTCTTTAAGTAATTCTGATAGACCAGCAATTTGTTTTCATAAAACTTCCGATAACCAACATCTGAAAAGACGGCTAAACCAAAATCCAGTTGATTTTGTTCATCCCGAAAGGACCTGAATAGCATCACGGTTTTTAACAGAGAGCCATTTTTTCGATACAAACGTATCTCCAGGTTATAATCCCGGATGGCACCGTCCAGAACATTTTGAAACAATTCCTTTTCTATGGCAAGGTCCTGTGGATGACAAATCTTTTCCCATTCAAAACCGGTCAGTTCAGACACATGATATCCCAGCATCTCTGACAAAACCCTGTTTACCTGAATCCATTTCCTTCCCGGAGAAATCCGTGCTATACCTGCCAGATTCAAATTGAAAAGCCAGTTGTACTGTTCATCAATCTGTTCCAGCTTCAGTTGTGTTTCTTCAAGTTCCCGGAGTTTATTCTCGGCTTCTTCTTTTTCACGGATCACAGCATTAGAGTAAGTATGAATGATGGCATCTCTTTTTTTCAATTCTTCATAAGACTGGCGAATTTTCCGGGTTGCAATGCCAAGTCGCCAGGCAAGGATGATACCGACAAACAGAAGAATAGTAATCCCGGCAAGGGAAATCTGCTGGATATTGATTTGCCTGGACTGATCGCTGATAAGTTTTTCCCTGCGCCTGATTTCACTTTGTTTCTTCAGATCTTCAATTCTTCGTATCCGCGCCTGGGACAACACCGAATCTTTTAATGCGCTGTGCTGTTTATACACATCAAGGGCTTTATCCATTTCACCCTTTGCTTCATAAACAGCGCTGATTGCCTTCAGAATGGCTACCCGTCCCCGTTCACTCCGCAACTCTTTTGCCAGGTCAAGCGACTGGTAAAAATAGTCAAGGGCCTGATCGATATCTCCGGCTGTAAAACAGGTTAATCCCAGATTAAACAACGAAGAAGAAACTCCCTGCCTATGGCCGATTTCCTGACGAATTTCAAGGGATTTTCGGTTCATTTCCAATGCATCCCCGAAACGTCCCAGATTTCGGTAGATCACAGCCAGATTCTCATAACTTTCACTCATACCGAAGCGGGAACCGATCCTTTCCCGGATTTCAAGGGATTTAAGGACTTCAGCCTCCGCCGATTTAAAATCTTTTTGACCAATATAGTTAATTGCCAGATGCTCATGCACCAGCGCCTGTCCCGGCAAATAACCGGTTTTCCTGAAAATATCCATGGCGGAAAGGCAGTAATCCAAACCACGGTGATAACTGTCAAAAATATATTCCAGAATCCCCAAATGTGTCAGAGCCATCGCCATGGCATTCGGTCTTTGATACTGTTGGGCGTAATCCAGGGCTTTCAGCATATAGTCTGTGGCATCATCAAACTCGCTTAAATAGCTGTGGGTTCTTCCCAAATAAACCATGGGTTCCGGTAATAAATTGGGAGTTTCATAGTGTACACACAAGTTGATGGCATCATGAAAATAGTACTTGGCCGAATCATAAACCCCCAGCCAATGATAAGCCTGTCCCAATAATGTACGTGTCCTGACGACTGTTTCCTCATCAGCCAGGTCCTTTTCCAGCTTAATAGCCTGGAGAAGATGCGATTTCACATCCGAAAAATTTCCGACGAGCAGGTGATAATCAGCCAGAGCCACAAGAAACCGGTTATGGAGGCTGCTACATCTTTTTACTTTTTCTGAATGAATCTCGATGTCCCACCATGCATAAGCATCCTGAAATTGATTTTTTTTATAAGCAGCCTTTCCAAGATAATAGCGACTTTCCAAATAATTGCAATAATAGGATGGGCTATTCTCCGTCAGTTCCAGGGCATGATCAAAATAATGTACCGCCCGGTCCAGATTATTTTGTTCCAGATAGATGCGGCCCATAATGATAAGCGCCATGTGCATATCACTGGTATCTTTCAAAGCCCTGCCGGCCAGAAAAAGCTGATGTGCTTCCTGGAAAGCCATTTCCGGAAATTTTCGGAGATTTTTTAAATTGGTTTTGGATTCAGGTTTTTGGGGATTTTCCTGAGCATACAAAAAACCTTCCTGCGCCAGGAGAAACGGTAATAAGAGGGCCAGGGCATAAAGGAAAAATTTGTGTTTAGTCATTGTGCCGTCTCCACGGTGAATGATAAGGATAAAATGGGGAATGAGGCAAGCTTTTAGCGTAAACAGCTTCAGATATCCCCCCTTTGAATGCATGGAAAAGACATGTAAATTTGCAAAAAAGTTCAGGAGACATCGTATGGATTGGGAGATTGTGATTGGTTTGGAAGTACATGTCCAATTAAATACACTTTCAAAGGCTTTCTGCAGCTGTAAAACAACATACGGAGCTCCACCAAATACACAAACCTGTCCGGTATGTCTGGGATATCCGGGTGCATTACCTGTTTTAAACCGGGAACTTGTCACGTCTGCCGTGAAGGCAGGATTAGCGACTCATTGTAAAATTCGAAAGAGAAGCGGATTTGCCCGGAAGAACTATTTTTACCCCGATTTACCTAAGGGTTACCAGATTTCTCAATATGACGATCCAATTTGTTATGACGGATATATTGAAGTCCCAACTGAATCAGGAAACAAGAAAATCGGTCTGATCCGCATACACATGGAGGAGGATGCTGGAAAATCCATGCATGGTATGGATGGGACCCTGATAGACCTGAACCGTTGTGGAATTCCCCTTTTGGAAATCGTCAGCAGGCCGGATATCCGGAGTCCCCAGGAGGCATACAGTTATCTGACCACTTTAAAGCAGCTTATTCGTTACATCGGAATTTCAGACTGCAACATGGAAGAGGGTTCATTGCGTTGTGACGCCAATCTGTCAGTTATGCCCAGGGGAAGCAACAAGTTTGGGACACGCACGGAACTGAAAAACATGAATTCTTTCCGGGGAGTGGAAAAGGCTCTGACCTATGAGGCAAAGCGCCAGATTGAAGTCTTGGAATCCGGCGGCACAGTGGTTCAGGAAACCCTTTTATGGAATGAACAATCACAGACAGCAGAACCCATGCGCTCCAAGGAGGAGAGTCACGACTACCGCTATTTCCCTGAGCCGGATTTGGTAGATGTCCAATTGACAGATACCATGATCGATGACATTAAAAAATCCATGCCGGAATTGCCCGGAGAACGTCTTCAGCGGTTTATCCGGCAATACAAACTCTCAGAAGAGGATGGATTGGTCTTGACATCGGAGCGTGACATTGCCGATTATTTTGAAGAAGCCGTCCATGACTTTCCGGACACAGCGCTGATGAATCACTGGGTACGGGGTGAAATTCTTCGGATATTGAAAGAAAAACAACTCCCTATTGATCAATCGCCCATTTCACCTGGCCGGTTAAAAGAACTTCTCACCTATCTGATACAAAAAAAAATCACCCCTCAAACAGCCAAAACCGTCCTTGATGCCATGGCAGAAACAGGGGAAACAGCCGGAAAAATCATAGAAAAAAAGGGTCTCATGAGCATCTCTTCACTGGACGAACTGGACTCATTAATCCGGGATATTCTTCAAAAACACCCGGCAGAATTGGAGAAGTACCGTCAGGGGAAAACTCAGCTCTTTGGTTTTTTTATGGGACAGGTTATGAAAGCCACAAAAGGACGGGCAGATCAGAAAGTAACCCGGCAGATACTTGATAAATATTTGAATACATAAAGGAGTGAGGGGATGTTACTAGCCATTGATACGGGGAATACCCAAACGGTTTTGGGATTAATCCGGGATGGTGAGATCATCCGGTCATGGCGAATTACATCTGACGGGACCCGGACAGAAGATGAACTCTGGGTGTATGTCCGCTTACTGTGCCATGATGCCGGAATATCCATTCCGGATATTAAGCGTACCGTCATCAGTTCAGTTGTTCCCCAAATGAATGCCGGTCTTCGGGATATGAGTCGTGAATATTTAAATACAGATCCTCTGTTTGTCACCCCCTCCCTGCCTTTCAGGCATAATTTTCTGGAAGGGCGGTTTCAAACACTGGGGGCAGACCGTATTTGCAATATGTATGCAGGGTTGACGGCCTATCCCCTGCCACAGATTATCATCGATTTCGGAACCGCCACAACGGTTGACGTCCTGGGTTCTGATGGGAAATACCTGGGAGGCAGTATCGCCCCGGGGATCCGGACATCTTCAGCCAATTTGTTCAGAGCTGCTGCCCAACTCCATGGAATTTCCATGGAATTCCCGGAGCATGTCATCGGTACCGATACATCTTCTCAGCTCCGTTCAGGTATTCTTTGGGGAGCCGTGGATCAGACAGATGGGATGGTGCGGAGAATCATCCGGGAAACAGGACTTACTTTTTCAACTATTCTTTCAACCGGTGGTTTGGTCGAAATGGTGTCATCCCGGTCCGAAACCATAACAAAAACCATTCCCGACCTGACATTAAAAGGTCTCACTGCCATTGCGGATGAATTTATTCCGGAATCTTAAATCATGAATACTTTTCTTATCTCAGTTGATAAAGATCGGTGTACATCCTGTGCCATTTGTGTAGATGTGTGTCCGGCCGGTGTTCTGACACTGCGTGAGGGTATACCCACAGCCCGTCATCCCGGTTCCTGTATTTTTTGTGGTCACTGTACCGCTGTTTGTCCAGAAGATGCATTGACACACAGGGGCGAGGAAACCGGAAAATTTATCCTAAAAATACCGGAGCCGGACAACCCGGAAGATCTGTACGCCACACGTCGTTCCATCCGTCATTACACATCCCAAAAAGTGGAGCCTGACGTCCTTCAAAAGTTGATGTATCTGGCAGAAACCGCACCCAGTGGGCACAATGCACGCAAGCGTCAGTATCACATCGTGGATTCAAAAGCTGCCATTGACAAAGTAGAAGCAATAACAACCCAACGGTACCGGCGGCTTGCAGCTCTTATAAATCCAGTCGTGACAGGTTTCTTGTCTGTTGTAGCTCCCCGGAAAGCACGTTCATTGCTCAAAGACCGGGAGGCATTAAAACGTCTTGTGTCTGCATCGGAACGGGGACACCATCCTTTTTTTCGGGGTGCTCCCTGTGCAATTTTTATATCTGCTCCTAAGACACAAAGAACCGGCCGGGAGGATTGTACCGCCGCCCAACAAATTCTTATTTTGAATGCCCACCGGTTGGGACTCGGAACCTGTATCATCGGATTTGCCTTATATGCCCATAAGGAATTGGAAAAATTTTTAAACCTTCCCAAAAACCGTCGTATTTATGCCGTTACTGTTTTGGGATATCCAAAATACAATTATCGGAAGGCGATATATCGGGGCGATGGAGCGATGGAGCGAAGGGATTGGGAGGATTGATTCGATTGAATAGATTGATTTGATTGGGAGATTGGCACATCGCTGCGTTCAGTATTCAAACGCCTTCGGCGATCAAAAATTCAAGCGGCACTTCGTGCCGTTCAATTGCTTCACTACGTTCAGCATTTAAGCACTGTTTCGCAGTGTTCAAAAAAGAAGTCACCTATTGAATCCGCATATCTGGGATTGAAGATCGAACGCAGTGAGATCCTTAAACGCTGCGTAGCAGCGTTTGAAAGCCGCGTAGCGGCAATTATGAATTCAAGCGGCACTTCGTGCCGTTCAATTGCTTCGCTGTGCTCAGCATTCCAGCACTGCTTCGCAGTGTTCAAAAAAGAAGTCCAGTCACCTATTGAAATCCGCCTAGCCGGGATTGAAGATCGAACGAAGTGAGATCCTTGAACGCTGCGCAGCAGCGTTTGAAAGCCGCCTAGCGGCTATTAAACCCATGAACTCATGAGCCCTTGAGCCCCTGAACCAACTATCAGGAGCGAAGCGTCGCTATCTTCCAACTTCCAGCTTCTAACTTCTTTAATAGAATTGGCAATTAATTTGATTTAGCACCAGGATTATACGAGAGATGGAATATATGATTTCGATTAGGTAGCGCCCCCCACCCCGGGGGTAAGATACACCAGAATCCGACAGAAGTCAAGATAATATTGTTAATCGTATATATGTATTAGTCAATCATTCAATAAATTGAAACCCGGAGTTGCTCTATTAATCCGGGACGTCTGTAAGACTGCGGGCGGACGTTTTATCAACAGGCACTTACTGAATAGACTTCGCCTGTGGCAGGGACATATCGAAATGCTCACATCACATAATGCAGATTACTTTCATAATCAATCAAGACTGCCTAATATATTAAATATAATATAATCTTGCTTTTAACCGGGTTCGGTTTTATTTTGTCCCCGGGGGCGTATAAACATAGAGATCATCCTATATAGTAAAAAAATAGAACTATCTAAAAACCCACAACCCGCAACCCGCAACCCACAACCCACAACCCGCAACCCACAACCCACAACCCGCAACCCCCAACCCACCACTCATAACCCCTTAAAGCGTTCCACAAATTCCCTCACAGGAGGTCTTAATTGACTATAATCCAAATTATTCCGGTGAATGGCATTTGCAATGATTGTCAATTGTTCTTCGACGGGAATTTTACGGTTTATCACGATAACCGAATCCTCCCGGATGCGACAATATCCCCCTTTTACTGTCCCGACGGCTTTTTCAAGCTCAATACCCAGGGTATTCAAATATTTTTCCAGTTCTTCCAGGATTTTTTGTGATTTCATCAGAGCAGATCTTCCTTTCCAACAACCGGCAGGGCATCCACAATGCCTTTTATGGATTCTGATTCATCCCTGGGGATAAGCAAAATCACACCTTTATCGGCAATTACGATGAGGTTATGAACATTACGGGCAAATACCTGTGCTTCGGAGGAATAGATATAATTCCCGGAGGATTCCAGCAGATAGCCATCTCCCCGGAGAACATTCCCATATTTATCCTTCTTTTCCAGGCTATAGACCGCATCCCAACTTCCCACATCGCTCCAGCCGAATTTTCCTCGGACCACTTTCACATGTTTGGCATTTTCCATTACACCATAGTCAATGGAGACAGGTTTTATGGTTCTCCAAAGTTTTTGGAGGGTTTTATCATACTCTTCCGTATCCATTGAGTTTGTAAGGGTGTCGATTATTTCATAGAGCTCGGGCAGATATTTTTCAATCTCCTTTAGAATCACATCCGCCCGCCATATAAACATCCCGCTGTTCCAGAGGAATTCTCCGGAGCTTAAAAACCGTTTGGCTGTTTCAAGATTTGGTTTTTCGGCAAAGGTTTTTGATTTATACACCAGGGTGCTGTCCGGGAGCGGTTCTTTTTCCACCTGGATGTAACCATAACCGGTTGCCGGGCGTGTGGGCTCAATCCCAAAGGTTATAAGGACATTCTTTTCCGCAGCAATCCGTACCCCCTCATTCAGGCAGGCAATAAAATCTTTTTCATCCTGGATTAAATGATCCGCCGGAAAAAGTCCCATCACTGCCTCCGGATCTCTTTTCTTTAGGATCGCTGCTGCCAGGGCGATGGCCGGAGCTGTATTTTTTCCTGACGGCTCTATAATAAAGTTTTCCCAGGACAAGTTCGGATTCTGTGCCAGGATCATCTCTGCCTGGTGGTAGTTTGTAATGATGTAGAGCCGCTCAAGAGGTGAAACTTTTAAAAGGCGTTTTATAGTAAGATTAATCATCGACTCATCGCCGATGATATCCAGCAATTGTTTTGGGCTGTCTTTCCGGCTCCGTGGCCAAAAACGTTTTCCCACTCCTCCGGCCATTATAACACTGAAATAATGTTCATTCATCACGCTTCATCTCCTGTCTGATTTAAACAGACATTTTTATAAAGGTATCATTCATTCATCTTCAAAATGTAAATCCATTTCTGTATCCCAACGGGCCCGGATTTGTATTTCTTCCACCAACGGCCTGGCTATTTCGGGGGCTTTATACGGCCACAACCATCCGTGATCCTGCCGGTTGTTATGGTTCCTGTCCGGATAATACCATAAACTATACTCACCTGCAAATACATTCTCAAAAATACATGTACCCGGTGTAGTAATGACCTTTTTATACCGCCCATTTTTACCTGTAAGGATAAATCCCACCTGTTTATCCGGCATGTCCGGGACTCGACATATAAAACGTCCCGAGTCACTCTCCGCAATATACCGGACCGTTACGGTATCAGTCCATTTTAAAATGGTGGGATAAGCTTCAGGAAGAGGTACCGTGACAGCAAGCCGGCCATTGAAATCTTTTCCTTTCCAACTGTCATCCGGTTCAAAGTGCCCCGGCAATAAGGCATGCATCTTCCGTCTGGATGTGTCTCCGGAAGAAAATGCCGTTACCATAAGGGTATCCAGGTCAACTGGCGGCTCGAGAACCAGACAATTGTCCTGCCAACGCACGCGTCCCAGTGTGTCAGTAAAGGTCTGAACCGCTAGTGTATCCGAAAAAGGACCGGCTGAAACTCCCAGGGTATCGGATAAAAGATTAATATGAAAACGGTACAACGAATCGGTAATCATCCGATGATAAAGGCGGATATCTTTTCCTAGTATTTGAAACGTATCCACTGGAAAATCATTGATGACAAAAGCACTCTTCATCGTTTGAGATGAGGGTACTTTGGTAAATTTCAATTCGGTGACGGAAGGATAGAGATTTTTACCGGAAATATATTTCATGGGAATAAAATTTCCCCGGACAACCGCTAAATCGATACGATGTTTGGCAGAGTCTTTCATTGCCACAAGCAGGCTTTCCGGTAAAACGAGGTCATCAAAACCCGGGGAATATGATTTGCTCTGATCATGATCCACAATACCGGATAAGGTATACAATCCCGTTGGAACCGCCTGAAACCGGTAAAATCCTTCGTGATCCGTCTCCGTGAGATAGCTCAGGTGGTTGAACAGGGAATCAGGACGCCATTCACCGGTTGCCAGTCCTATCAGAATCCGGTCTTTCTTTCCAAAATTCGGCACCTGACCTGAGATTTCTCCTTCCGGGATTTCTTCACCGGTAGTAAACGTGTAAAAAATTCCTTCCTCCAGGTGATTACCCCGAAGATCCTGGATACTTCGATTAAAAACAAGTGTATACACTGTACTGTCTTCCCAATGATCCACGGGGATTACCCGGACCCGGTTCCGGCGGATTTTCATACGGGTTTCTGTCTTATTCAGGGGAAAAAGCATGAAACTGGTTCGAACCGACGCGGGACTCAGGTTTTCTGAGAATGTCAGGGTAATGGACTGATTTGCAGGAACCTGTGTAGATTCCCACGAAGGCTCCACAGAGATGAGCTCCGGCGGGGTTTTATCTTCGGGGCCCCCACCCGGAGGTGCCTGGGCTGCACATCCTGCAAGAATCCATAAGGCAATGCCGAAGAATATATATTTACGCATAACGGTAATCCTTCAGATCATAGGGGATGGGAAGATTCCAGCAGATGCTTTCTTTTGAGATACGGCAGGTATGGGCAGCAAGTTTTACACCGGATTGGATCGCGTTTTGCAAAGAAGATGAAAAATCAGGATCCCGTAGCCAATGGGGAGTCAATAACCGGGAATCCTGCCGTTGAACCACAAAGAAAACCCATGTTTCAATACCCTTCTTAACCAATTTTTCAAGTAATTCGACATGGGATTTCCCCCTGGATGTCACTGCATCGGGAAAACGGGCAATTCCATCCCCTTCCACCAGGGTCACACTCTTCACTTCCATAAAAACCTGTTTCCCTGAAGATGTTTTGAGTTCAAAATCCAGGCGGTGGTTTTCCACCGGAACTTCACTTCGGACGAGGGAATAGTCTTGAAATCCCGGAAGACAGTGATTTTGAAGGCTCTGTAAAACCAGCAAGTTGGGATAGCGTGTATTGATAGATACATAACCTGTAGGGGTATTTACCAGGTGAACAGTGTATTGTGTTTTTTTACCTATACGGGGTGTATGCTCAATCAGGAGTTCTACACCCGGTATCAGAAGTTCCTTCAACCTCCCCGGATCAGGTAAATGGGCATCTATCGTTTTCCCATTCACATTGCAGCGGATTAAAAAACGGTTTGGACGTTCGATAAAACGAGCTTCAAAAAGGGGTGGCAGGTGCACTCGGCAGGCAGAATCTGTCATTCTTTTTTTCCAACCGGTGCCATATACATCACAAATTCCTCTATGCCATCCACACCGACCAAATCATCAATTTTATGCTGATGATAAGCCCCGATGGCACACGTACCACATCCGATAGATTCGGCTGCCAGATAGAGATTCTGACAAATATGACCGGAATCCTGGGCAATCAGTTTAGGGCTTACAGGACCAAAACGCCATTCTGTCCGGTAAGGTATAGCTGTCCAAATGAAAAGGACCGGAGCCTTGGCACAAAAATCCTTACCAAGACAAGCCTCCTTCACCAGTTCAACATGATTGGGGATGGGTCTGAGGTAACACATATCATGATTCAAAGGCTGGTACAGATAGAGTCCGGGAGTCAGTCCATCCACATCCCGGACCGCCAGGTATGTTTCGAGGGGATGCCGGCAGCCCCCGGAAGGAACCATTCTAAAAGCCGATTCACCTTCTTTCCGTATTCCCCTGAATCCGGCAGTAGCCCACAGGAGGAAAGATAATTCTTCCAGAGTAAGGGATAGATCACTGAAAAGTCTTCTGCTGGCCCTTCGATAAATGACATCCCGTAATGGCATGGTACCCAAATCTAAAAGTTCCACCGGCGGCAAATTGACGCACTGTGTGACATCGGCCGTAGGCTTTTGCAACGGGGGTGCTGGTTCACCTTTACCTTTCGGAGTTTTCGACCAATCCGGATTTTCCCAACCATCTGCCCGTAGCCATTGATACATTTTCTTCAATTTTTTCATCGGTCACATCTCTTTATGGGCTTTATATCTATACAGCAGCAATTTAACCAATTTAAGTCATTTTAGAAACCCCCGGTTGGATCAGGACTTCCGTCTCCGTTCCCGTGAAGCTGCGTTTTTCGCACTGTGGTCTTCCTCCATGGGATATGTTTGACAAAAATTTTCATAAAATTTAGAAAATCTCCCCTCCTGAATAGACTGCCGGGCTTCCCGGACCAGTTGAAGAAAAAAAGTGATATTATGGAGGGAATTTAGTCGAAGTCCGGTAATTTCTCCGGTTTTGTACAGGTGGTGCAAATAAGCCTTACTGTGATTTTGGCATGCAGGACAAGGACATTCCGGATCAAGGGGAGAAAAATCCTTGCTGAACTCAGCCCGTTTGATATTGATTTTCCCTCTTCGGGTATAGAGTGTGCCGTTCCGGGCGTTTCGTGTGGGTAACACACAATCCATCATGTCCACTCCCCGGGCAATGGAATGGATGATATCCTCCGGTTTTCCCACACCCATGAGATAACGCGGCTTTTCTGCAGGTAACTGCTGACAGACTTTTCCCGTCAACTCATACATGATGGCCTTGGGTTCACCGACAGCCAGGCCGCCTATGGCATAGCCGTCAAAATCCAGGTTCGTCAGATATGCGGCACTTTCCATCCTTAAATCTTCATATACCGAGCCTTGTACAATGGCAAACAGTGCCTGAGTGTGTCCCCATAGGGGATCTGTGGCATCAAAGGCTTCCCTGGATAGGCGTTCCCACCGGTGTGTTCGAGTCAGAGATTCCTTTGCAGTGGCATAATCACAGGGATAAGGTGTACACTCGTCAAAAACCATGACGATATCACTTCCCAGCATTCTTTGTATTTCCATGGATTTTTCCGGGGATAGTGTATGCAAACTGCCATCGATATGGGATCTGAAGGTCGTTACATCCCCCTCAATTTTACGCATGTGAGCAAGAGAAAAGACCTGGTAACCTCCGGAATCCGTCAGGATTGGACGATGCCAGTTCATAAATTTGTGGAGTCCGCCTCCTTCGCGGATCACATCCATACCGGGTCTGAGATACAGGTGATAGGTATTTCCCAGGATGATACTGGCGGAGGCGCTGATCAACTCTTCATTGGTCAGGGCTTTTACCGTTCCCCGGGTCCCCACAGGCATGAATACCGGTGTTTCAACAGGTCCATGATCTGTTTGAATAAGACCTGCTCTGGCAGCGTAGGCATTGCTTGTTTTGAGCAATTCAAATTTCAAAAAGGGATTTTCCTTTATTTTGGAAGTGTCTCGTGCTTATCCAAACAGGCGGCTTGTGAGGGATTGAATATCCCGGACATAGTTCAGGCGGATAGAAGGGTTCACATCTTTCAGAGCCTTATGAGATGCCCGGGGAAGATGAATTTCTTCAAAACCCATCCGTTCTGCTTCTATCACCCGCCGGGCAACATGACTGACACTCCGGATTTCGCCAGTGAGCCCTACTTCCCCCATAAAAACCGCTTTATAGGGGACTGTGACATTTTTCAGGCTACTGACAATTGCAATAAGGACCGGCAAATCCATGGCAGGTTCAGGAAATTTGAGCCCACCCACCACATTCACAAACACATCATGCATTCCGGCTGGGAGACCCAGTTGCCGTTCAGCCACTGCAAGCAACATGGAGAGCCGGCGGTTATCAATCCCGTTGGCATTTCTCTGGGGCGTTCCAAAAGTGGCTTTAGCCGTCAAAGCCTGCACCTCCACCAACAAAGGCCGGGTGCTTTCAAGTCCGCATGCTACCACTGAGCCTGATGCGCCTTCCCGTCGTTCACTGAGAAATATATCGCTGGGATTACCGACGGATTCGAGTCCGCTGCTTTTCATTTCAAAAATGCCTACTTCATTGGTACTTCCAAAACGGTTTTTCACGGAGCGGAGGATGCGAAAGAAATTATTCTGATCACCCTCCATATACAGGACTGTATCCACCAGATGCTCAAGCATTTTGGGTCCGGCAATCCCTCCCGTTTTGGTAATATGCCCGATAAGAAGAATGGTCATATTGAATTGTTTGCCAAAGCTCATGAGGGATGAAGCACATTCCCTGATTTGGGTGATGGATCCCGGCAGGGCTTCTGCATCCCGTGTATACAAGGTCTGTATGGAATCAAAAATCACAAAGCGGGGTTTCTGTTCGGCCAGTCCATTAAGAATGGCATTTAATTCTACATCGTTGCTCAACATAAAGCGGTCATTATCGATATTCAACCGCCGTGCTCTCAGTGCAAGTTGACGAATGGATTCTTCCCCACTGAAATACACGGACTGAAAACGGTGTTTTTTCACCAGCTCATTGAGCAATTGCAGGGCCAGGGTGGATTTTCCGATACCCGGATCTCCCCCCAGCAGAATAATACTACCTTCAAGAAAACCGCCTCCCAGAACCCTGTCCAGTTCCGGAATCCCTGTTGCATAACGCCGTGCATCTTCTCCGGTATTGATGAGATGGAAAGTGGATTTCCCGGCTTTGGATGTCCGTTTTTGAAGGGGAGAAACCGGTACAGAAACCTTCTCTTCCAGTGTATTCCATTCACCGCACTGTGGACACTGTCCCATCCATTTGGGAAATTCGGCTCCGCAGTTGGAGCAGATATAGATGATTTTATTCTTCTTCGGCATCTGTTCTCACTTATTTTCTGACATTTTTCACAAGACGTTTTCAAAAACTGATTTTATTTAGAAACGCCGTAATTTAAGGATTCAAAACTTCTTTTTTCCTTAATTTCCTATTTTCCCAATCTTATTCTATGAAATTAATGACATGTTTTCTAATATTCGATACATGCAAAGAGAGAATATTTCTGAAATAATTGAAAATCCGAAAAGCCGGATTCTGAAACAAAGCACAGTAAGCATCACTGAAAGAGTATAGCATGAAAGTTATTATTGTCGGAGGGGGAATTATTGGAAGCACCTGGCTTCTACTTTAACCCATGAAGGACACGAGGTTTTTTTAATAGAGAAAAATGCCGAAATTGCTAATCAGATAGACGACAAAATTGATGCTAAGACTATTGTTGGTGAAGGGACCAATCCAGAGATATTGAAAGCAGCCCATGTGGAAGAAGCAGATCTGGTTATTGCTGTTACAACTTCCGATGAAACGAATCTGGTCATTGCCTCGTTAGCAGCACTTTATGGTGCAAAACAAAGAATTGCCAGGGTCCGTGACATGGCATTGACGCATGCTCTTCATGAACTGGGTTTATCCAAATTCCATATTAACGAACTGATTAATCCTGAGAATATTGCCTCCCGATCAATTGTCCGGGCTGTTGAATCACCAGGCGCCATCGAAGTGGCTGATTTTGCCCATGGAGAGATATATTTCAGAGCTTTTAATATATCAGAGAACTCTACATTATGTGATCTCAAACTGGACGAACTGGATCATGATAATTTTCCCTGGCCTTTTTTAATTACAGCCATCAAAAGAGGCCGGTCAGTCATTATTCCCAAAGGGAATACCCAGATAAAAGCGGATGACAGGATATATTGCCTATTACTCCCATCCTCAGCAGCAGAATTTCTTACTTTTATTAATCCGGATGTAAAAAAGGTCCGAAAAGTTATCATATACGGAGCGACTTATATTGGACAGCATGTGGCGAAAACCATATCTAAAAGTGTAAAAAAAGTCATACTATTGGAAGAAGACAGCCGAAAAGCCCAGATCGTTGCCGGGCTTTTAAACGACGTTCTGGTTATCTCTGGATCACCTTCTGATGCCACAATACTCCAAGAAGCAGGTATTGAAACAGCAGATGTTTTTATTGCCCTGAGCGACGATGAACATTCGAACCTGATCAGTGCCGTTTTAGCTAAGAAATTGGGGGCACAAACAACCATCATAACAACAAAACACCCGGATTTTATAGCCATTATGGATAACCTGGCCATAGATGTTGTCATCAATCCCCGCTATCTTGCTGCTGATCAAATTACCCGATGGGTTCGTGGCGAGGGGATCACTGCCATGACAAAATTGATGGAAATTGATGCTGAAATCCTTGAACTCATTCCCGAAGAGAATTCACCCATCACCCAAGCACCATTAAAGGATCTGACGTTGCCAAAAGAAACACTCGTCGGCGCAGTTTACAGGAATCACGAGGCAATTCTGGCATCGGGAAAACTCCAAATCAATCCTGGAGAACTTGTTATTGTTTTTTGTCGCAGGTTCAATGAACGTAAACTCAGAAAAATGTTTAAAGCAACAAAATGAATAAAAATCTATGAACCTTAAGCTTGTCCTGAACATTATTTCCCGAATTCTTATCTTTTTTTCCGTTGTACTTCTGGTTCCTTTAGCCTGGGGATTGAGAGATGATCCGGGAAGTTCTGAAGTATGTGCATTTATCTACACCATTCTCATCAGCCTGACTCTATCCCTGATTTTACGGCTTGTCAGCAGATCATCCATGGAACATATTGACACACTTCAAACGAAAGATGGATTATCGGTGGTGGGGTTATCGTGGATCATTTTGTCCCTGCTGGGTGCACTTCCTTTTTATTTTTCCCATGCTATGCCAACTTTTACAGATGCCTATTTTGAAACAGTTAGTGGATTTACTACAACAGGAGCTTCAATTTTAACAGATATTGAAAGGCTGTCCCGTGGACTTCTTTTTTGGAGAAGTATGACTCACTGGCTTGGAGGCATGGGATTAATTGTTTTATATCTGGCAATCCTTCCATTTTTGGGTAGTAATGCCTATCAGCTTTATAAAGCAGAAGCTCCAGGACTGACAGCTGAAAAAATTCAACCCCGGATGAAAGAAACGGCCAAAGTTCTTTGGGGCGTCTACTTTATTTTTACAATTGCCGAAACAGTACTGCTAATGGTTGGGGGGATGACGTTGTTTGACGCATTATGCCACACATTCGGAACCCTGGCCACCGGAGGTTTTTCAACACGAAATGCCAGCATCGGAGCTTTCAGCCCATATATTCAATGGATTGTTATTGTTTTTATGTTTTTATCAGGAATTAATTTCATGCTTCATTACAGTGCACTGAAAGGAAATATCAAAGCCTATTTTAGAAATGAGGAATTCCGGTATTTTGTTGGAATTATTATCGTCACTTCTCTTTTATTTACGATCATACTATCCCGCAACAGTCCTTTGGAGTCTCCATTCAGACATGCGGTTTTTCAAGTGGTTTCTATTATGACAACTACTGGTTTCGTCACAACCGATTTTGATCTATGGCCCTATGCACTACGATATATTCTCATTTTACTCATGTTTATCGGGGCCTCAGGTGGTTCTACCGGCGGTGGAATGAAAGTCGTTCGAATTGTCTCTTCCATTAAAATTGTCATAAGCTATATTCACAGGGCAATCTATCCAAATGCTGTCATCCCGGTCCGTTTCAATAAAAAGCCCCTCTCTTCCAACTTGATTGCAGCCATAGTTGTATACTTTATCATTTATATCCTCTTATTTACCTTCGGGACATTATTGATCACATTCACTGAAAGGTGTGATCTGGTAACGGCTTTTTCTGCTTCCATTGCCTCCCTCAGCAATATTGGTCCAGGACTTGGAAAGGTGGGAGCTACACAAAACTATCAATGGATGAGTATCTCCGGTAAATGGATTCTTTCTTTTCTCATGCTGGCAGGCCGGTTGGAACTTTATTCAATATTGATTTTATTTATTCCGGCAACCTGGAAAAAATAAATTGCTTTAAGAATAACCACTGTCTCTTTGATTTAAAAGATCATAAAATTCCAAAAGGTTTGAACAGTAATAATTCATTTGCCATAATATTGATTATTTTGCATTTTTACACGCCATGAGACATCAACCTCTTTTTTAAAAGACAGGTACGACAATGAAGCATCCACTTCCCCGGTGGGAATGGCGGGTTTTCGACAAGGATCTGTCATCCCTTGAAAAACCGCCTGCTTTCCATGAACCGGAATCTGTTCAGAAAAGCACTGATATGTATTTTGTATCCCTGGCAAGTGAAGATAACATTAAAATCCGTCATCACACACTGGATATCAAACGGTTACTTCAAACCAACAAGCATGGATTTGAACAGTGGACACCCATTCTGAAAGAAGTTTTTCCCATCCCAAAAGAGACAACGGATGCTGTATGGAAAGGGTTATCGGTTTCCTTTGAAGCGCCAGCAACTTTTCCCTTATCCCTGAATCATTTCCTGAATACTTTGAAAAAGGATGCTCATATTGCATCCATAACAGTAGAAAAAGAGCGGAACCGGTACACGATTGACGGATGCATGGGAGAATACTCACAGATATGGGTGAATGGATCACGTTATGAAACCATCGCCCTGGAACATCCTGATGACAGCCACTTATACCTAACGCTTCAATCCCTGGGCTGGGAGTCACGGTCAAACATGAATTATATTTATTTTTTAAAATCGATTTTGAATAAACACAATAAATCCGGAGAAGACCCATTATGAGTGTTGAAATAGAGCGGAAATTTCTGGTAAAGGGCAATGCATGGCGTGGAAAGGCCGAAGGTATATTTTATCGGCAGGGTTATTTATCCCTGAAGAAGGAACATGTGGTTCGTATCCGTGCCGTAGGAGAAAAAGCATACCTGACCGTCAAAAGCACATCCAAAGGGGCATCCCGTGTGGAATTTGAATACCCCATCCCCTTAGAGGATGCCGAATATATGCTGAATCATCTCTGTGAAAAACCTTTGATCGAAAAAAAGCGGTACACCTTTGAATCGGGCGGCATGACCTGGGAGGTGGATGAATTTTTTCATGAGAATGCCGGCTTGATTCTGGCGGAAGTGGAATTATCTTCAGAGGATCAATCTATAGAACTTCCTTCGTGGATCGGTAAGGAAGTCACCGGGGACAGCCGCTTTTATAATTCCAACTTAATTCGAAAGCCATATAGCAAATGGACTAATTATAGTCGTTAGTCGTCAGTCGACAGTCGTTAGTCGTCAGTCGCCAGTCGGCAGTCGACAGTGACGAGGGGATTGGGGGATTGAATAGATTGGTATCTTTTTTCTTAAATGAACGGGGATATAAGAGAGATGGAATATATGATTTCGTTTAGGTAGCGCCCCCCACCCCGGGGGTAAGATACATTGAATGAGTGGAGAGTGGAGAGTGGAGAGTGGAGAGTCGTAGGGGCAGGACGTGTCCTGCCTCTGAGTTGGAGTGTTGAGTTTTGAGTGTATGTTTTTAGAAAATTGCAGATTTTGAAATTTAGATTTTCTGACTTTTATTCATTGGATGATATTGCAATCAATTGCTCCAAAGGCTATAAGTGAATCAAGACATATGATTTCGCTTAGGTGACGCCCCCCACCCCGAGGGTAAGATACACCGAAATGCGACATAAGGCAAGATAATATTGTTATTCGTATATATGATTAGCCGAATTTGTCAACCTATTGTAGGCCGGGATCAATTCTCATGGTTATGTCTATTTCTATGCTGTTAAGCGCCTTCAGTGTACCACGATTCAAATATATCAGTGCGTCCGATATTCAAGGGAATTGAGAAAAAAGTATCGCTGATTAAAAACGATTCATCTTTCACGACACCTAACTCATCATTCATCATTCAATTCATCATTCAATTCATCATTCAATTCATCATTCATCATTCTTCATTCTTCATTCTTCATATCCCCCAAACCGCTCCGCCATCCACCAAAATATCGGTGCCAGTGATATAGGAGGCCGCATCGGAGCAAAGAAAGGCGCCGACACGTCCTAATTCCGCCGGATCGGCAAAGCGTTTCAAGGCTGTTCGTTCTATCCATTCTTTTCGTAATTCAGGATTGTCTGAGAGGGCTTTCAGGCGGTCTGTTTCAACAAATCCAGGGAGAAGATTATTGATGGCAATTTTATAGGGACCCAATTCACGGCAGAGTGTTTTGGTCATGGACGTCAGTCCGCTTCGGATCACATTGCTGATCACCAGATCCGGAATGGGTTGTTTGGCACTCATGCTGGTCACCACCAGTATCCGTCCCCCATTTTTATTTTGTTTCATCTTTTCCGCTGCCCAGCGGATGCCGCGAATTGCAGAAAATAGTGTAGAATCCAACCCTTCTTGCCAGGCATGATCATCCACCTGTTCAAACGTCCCTTTTGCCGGACCTCCACAATTGACTACAAGGATATCCAATCCTTTTAATTGTTTAAATACCCAGTCCAGAGCAGATGTATAATCAGTGGATACATCCACCTGAAAACCCATGGTATCCCCTTTTTTCATGAGCTTCCTCTCTGCCGCATGAATATGTTGCAAATCCCGGCTTCCGATGGCTACATAAGCCCCTTCTTCCACCAATGCCTCTGCAATGGCATAACCGATCCCTTTTGTCCCTGCCAGAACAATTGCTTTCTTGTTTTCAAGATGAAGATCCATGGATACTCCCGCATTTTTTTAACTTGTTTATTATTATGATTTCTGCTGATTTATTGTAGACTTTTTTTCATCCATTTCAAACACATTTCCATCCTCTTGGTTATCCGGCTGAGAGATGTTAAATTTCCCCGGCAGTTTTGAAACCGGACAGCTTAAAGAGTAAGGATATTCCATGCAGAATGTATTGATTAACCATCCATTTGGGATACTTGCAGTTTTGCTTGTGGTTCCCGCCATTATTTTTTCTGTTCAGGATCATACACGCTGGGGACGTAAACTGTTTAATGTGGTTCCTCCGCTTGTCTTTGCCTATTTTCTTCCCACTTTTTTATCATCTGTCGGAGTCATTCCCACCACGGCTCCCATTTACGGCTCCATTAAAACCTTTGTTCTTCCAGCCAGTCTTTTACTATTAACGCTGGCAGTAGATATCAAGGGGATTCTTAGGCTTGGACCCAAAGCTTTGATCATGTTTCTGTCGGGTACCCTGGGAATTGTCATTGGCGGCCCCATCAGTCTGTGGATTTTCAAGGATCAGTTACCCCCCGAAATCTGGAAAGGAATGGCAGCCCTGGCCGGGAGTTGGATCGGTGGAGGTGCCAATTTCATTGCCATCGGCCAATCTGTGAAAGCCACATCTACCATGCTGGCCATGATGGTGGTGGTGGATGTGCTGGTCGCCAACATCTGGACAGGAATCCTTTTATATCTGGCAGGAGAAAGCGACAAAATTGACCGCTGGCTTGGAGCAGATAATACCGCCATCACTGAATTGAAAAACAAAATTGTCAATTTTCAAAAATCCGTTGCCCGGACTCCCACAACTACTGATTATATGATTATGCTGGCATTATCCTTCGGATGTGCCTGGGCAGCCTACAAGGTGGGAAATATCCTGCCGGAGATTGGAAACATTATCTCCCATTCCACCTGGAAAGTTATCATCATTACAACCTTAGGGGTGACTTTCTCTTTTACGGCCATCAAACGTTTTGAAGGTGTGGGGGCTTCCAAACTGGGAACTGTGATGCTTTATCTGCTGATTGGAGTAATAGGAGCCAATGCGGATCTTCGGGAAGTTGTAAAATATCCTTATCTCTTTGCAATGGGTCTTACCTGGATTTTATTTCATGTTGTTATACTGCTGGGTGCCATGAGACTCACCCGTTCACCTCTCTTTTTCATGGCTGTGGGATCCCAGGCAAATGTTGGAGGTGCGGCCAGCGCACCCATTGTGGCTTCCGCCTTTCACCCGGCCCTGGCATCCGTGGGTGTGATGCTGGGAATCGCAGGATATGTCCTCGGAACCTATGCTGCACTGATATGTGCCAGTCTGCTCCAATGGGTCTATTAACGCTCATTATTATAACATTCCTGTTTTTGGCATTGCTGTTTGGTTTGATGCTATTAAACCCTTTTATTCGTCAAAAAGGAGATCATGCCAAAAAGGAACAATCCTTTGGAACCCTGTGGCGGCGTTCCAAAAAATAGAAATAGAACGCCTTAGTCGTAACGCCGGACTTTTTAATGGATCATACACCAAAAGATAAAGGATACCCCATGAAAAGGGAAAAAACTGTTTTGATCACGGGAGCTTCCTATGGGATAGGTAAAGCCCTGGCCGGAGAATTCATCCGTGACGGATATCATTTGGTTTTAACAGCACGTTCTGAGGATAAACTGACAGAGGTCCGGTCTGAACTTCTTGAAAAATATCCCCAACGATCCATCCACCTGTTTCCCATGGATTTATCCCTTCCAAATGCCCCGGCCATGCTGGCAAAACAACTGGAGAATCAGCATCTAAATGTTGATGTCCTTGTCAATAATGCGGGGTACGGTCTTCTTGAAAAGTTCCATACCTCCGATATAAACCGCATTTTGAATATGATCAGCCTGAATGTGAATAACCTTGTACATCTTACAGCCTTGCTCACACCGGCCATGACGGCTCAAAAATCCGGTGGGATTTTGAATGTCGCCTCCATCGCCGCGTATGTACCGGGGCCCAACATGGCCGTTTATTATGCAACCAAAGCCTTTGTTCTCTCTTTTTCTGAGGCATTGCATGAAGAATTGAAATCTTATGGAATCACTGTGACCTGTCTGGCCCCCGGCCCTACCAAAACCAGGTTTGGGGAGGTATCCGGCATGGAAGCCTCTCTGATTTTCCAGATGGGTGCCCAAAATGCCAATGAAGTTGCCCAAAAAGCATATCAGGGTTTTAAGAAGGGTAAAGCTGTTGTGGTACCGGGGTTTAAAAATAAACTGACGATATTATTTTCACGTATTTTTCCCCGTACCTGGGTACGCAAAGTGGTTCATAAAATTCAGAAGATCGGATAGTTCAGGGAAAAAACTCTTTGTGGATCGTTTGAACGGCTTCATCCCGGACCGTCTTATCCACAATAAAGTAGGCTGCCACAGGAGACGCACCGACAGAAATGATGCGGATATTTATTTGCTTCCGGCTCACAGCCCCGAATATCCGGGCTGCCACACCGGGCGTTTCAAGGATTCCCTGTCCCACAACAGCAATTAACGACAGATTATCCAGAATATTCAGATGACTCACGACACCCGGTAAAACATCACTGCTTACTTTCCGGGCAGTTTCCAGATCCTGGAGAGAAAGAAGGATATTGATGGAGGTCTGGGCTGTGATCACGGATTTAATATTGATTCCGGCCTTATCCAGGGCCTGGGTTACGATGGCCAGAATCCCGGCCTTCATGCCTACCCCGGGACCTTCGAGCTGAAGAATCCCAAAGTCATCAGAAAAGGTAACACTTTTAATCACATCCTCATGGATCCGGCTTTCATTGCTGATGATTGTGCAGGGTTCCTGATGCTGAACAAACGTGGATATATCAAAGATTCTTATGGGAATACCGGTTTCAATCAGGGGTTCCACCGTCCGGGGATGGAGGATTTTTGCACCAAAGTACGCCAATTCTGCTGCTTCGGTATAGGTAAGCCGTTCCAGGTTCCGGGGTGACCGGACTATCTTGGGATCACCACTCATAAAACCATTGACATCTTTCCAGATATCCAGGGAATCTGCCTGAATACAACGGGCAATGGCAGCTGCGGAATAATCACTGCCTCCCCGTCCCAACAGGGTCACTTTTCCCTCCGGAGAGATCCCATAAAAACCGGGGATCACTGTGATTGTATCAAACGTAATCTTTTCCGATATATTGGAAGCTGCATAATCCACACCGGCATTTCCCGAATTTCCCACTGTGATAAGTCCCAATTCTTCAGGCCTTTTTTCTACAGCCTTAAATCCCTTTTCATTGAGGATTTCCGTAAGCATGAGAGAGCTGAATCGTTCACCGTAACTGAGGATCAATTCCTCTGTCTGGCGGGGAATGTCTCCTATATAGTGAATGCCCAGCAGGAATCGCTCCAGTTCCAGAACCAGTGCATTAATTTTTTGTAAGATGCGCTCCCGGGATGGAGCATGGTGGATATTTTTCAGCAGTGTATCCTGTTTCAGGCGACGGATAAATTCCACACCGGCTTTTACTGAATCCTGATCATAGCGAACTTTCCAGATCAGTTCCTGAAGGTAATTGGTCATTCCATAAAAGGCACTGATGACAATGACAACCGGCTGTTGATAGGATTCCACAATCTTTAAAATCCGGCCCGGGTCTTCATCTGTTCGTAAATTGGAACCGCCGAACTTTACCACAATTTTCTTCATAAAACTCCCTGTACATAAGGGTTGAATTTACTGGCGTCCAGATTAAAATCAAACCATGAGGTGCAAGAAACAAAAAAGATCTTTATTTTATTTTTTTTCGTATGGACGTGTAAAGATTATCCGCGTGCCGTTTCATCCCAAGATCTGTCAAATGCACACCATCCACCGTTCCCTCATCGTCATCAAACCGGATTCTTTTGGAGGACATAAAGGTTACATCCCGGATGCCGGTCTTTTTGCACATTTCCCGAACTTTCACATAAGCCTTGTCTTTTATAGCCAGGGCATCACCCGTTTTCCGGTTATCGTCTTCGTGTCCGTAAGAAATATTGGGAATCACCAGGAGAGGCACATTGGACTGCGAACGGAAACGGCGGATAAAATCCGTCAGTTTCTGTTCCACATCTTCAGCCGATACATTGGGCAGTGCATCGATAACCAAAAGAGAAGCGGGCAGTGTCGCCAGATAATCCGCCATTTCAGGGTCCAGTCTGCCATTCCCTGAAAAACCGAAATTCAGCACTTCGTGATGAAGGCGTCGGGAAAGAATGGCAGGATAAGCCATACCCGGCCGGCTGGCACAGCCTCCCTGGGTAATAGAAGTTCCATAGATAATGACAGGTTTAGACTGTTCATCAAAAAGAGAGGTTTTCTCCAGGATATATTCTTCCGGAACACCGACAAACAGTGAATCAATGCCGTCATAAAGGGGCAGAAAAAGGGCATAGGGTCTTAAGCCGCCGGTCCAGTTTTCCAACAGAGTCGTGTTATGACTCAGAGTATCCTTTTCCCACCATTTTGCTGTTCCCACATAGTTCCAGTCTTCCCGGACAGGATCCACGGCATACAAATCCAGTCCCTGAACACCGGTCAGGGGCATGTGAGGCAGTTGTGTTCCATGAAGGACCGACCACCGGATACGAATTTCCGGTGAAGCTGTTTGAAAAGCGATGATCAAACCGCTGGAATGACTTCCAAGGCGTGCCAGTTCCGGCCGGATAGCCCGTCCCAAAGAATCGGGAATTCGGGCAAACCCGGTTATGGTTCCATCGTCAGCCTGCCCGTAACGGGTCAGTGATTCGGCATTTCTCCAGACCCATGACGAATCACCGGCTAAAAGTATGGTTGCCAGGAGGAGGGTGATAAGAATTCTTCCCGGGCTGAAGACCGGGGTTGGTTCTTTCTTTCTGTTTCCCCGACTCTTCATCTCATTCCCCGCACTGAAGTCCGGGGCTGATTTTCTCTTCCAATATCCCCTTCTCCCCGTCTCTCCCTCTTATTCCTCAACTTCTTCTTTACGGGTGCTAACTTTAAGGAGTGAATAAAGTGGACACCATTTCATCAGTCCGGTTAAAAAGGGAATGGCACCAATGGCTCCCCACCATGAATTGTAAAGAATACCTGCAATAATAATGATACCACCTAACAAAATCCGGATCACCCGATCAGTCTTTCCGACATTTGCTTTCATGGGATCTCTCCTGTTTATGATTTGCTTTTCATGAAATCTAAGCAATTCTATCCTATAGGACAAAGTACCAATGCCAGGGTTCGTAGATAAAGCCTTCGGAGTTTCTTTCAGGATAGGACATGATAAAACCGAATTCCTGTGCACGGATGGTCAGCCATTGAAAGGCAGGTGTTTGATCAAAAGCCTTTTCAGGCACGATAAAACCGGGAGTACAAATATCCAGGGCCCGGCCGGTGTGGTGCTGGCTATATCCCGGAGGGGCATTGGCTGTCATAATGTCATCCAGGGTACGTCCTGCTTCCAGTTTCATGCGTATGATTGCTGCTTGCGTGTGGATGCTCCTGAATCCGGACAAGGGGAGGAGTTCGATATTCTCATCCAGGGCAGCTTTTTTCATTTTTTTCCACGCCTTTGCTGTATCAGGTTCCAAATAGATCGTTTTTCCATAAGGATTCAAGCCGATTTTTACCAAAATCTTTGCTTCTTCATAAAAGGGTAATCCCCTTTTTTCTCCGTAATCTTCCGGGAGCCCGAGATCTTGGAGAATATGAAACAGTACCTCTGAATCCATGATTACATCCGATCAGTCCGGTTTTTCCGCCGGCTGAGACTCAATCCGCCAAATCCCCCTAAAATGCCCAGATAAAAGCCAAAATCATACCACCATCCCGTATTCATGGGTTCATACAGTTGAATTTTCGGGACAAACCATTGAATAATAAGGGATAAGGGAGCCAGCCAGCCATGCCAGATCCCCCAGAAAAAACCGGCTGGTCTGGCGGGGCTATAGGATCCGTTTCCCGGAATGCATGAGGAAAAGGCAATCAGGATCACCAACAATAAAGATATCCAAACTATTTTCTTCATATTCTTTTCTCCAATTTTATGAAATATAGAACAACTCTGGGATTCATTCCACTAAAGTTAGAACAAGGTTACATGGATCATCACTCAGAAATGATATCTTCTCAACCTGAAATCAATCCCACAGCTGAAACATTTTTTTCCCGATATCGGTATTGTCCTGCATACCCCCGAAAAGTTTAGCCGAAGGACCAAAACTAAATACTGGAACCATGACCGCGGAATGTCCCTTGGTGGCAAAATCATATCCCACGAGTTCATGTTCTTCAAAATCGCCGCTTAATACAGCCATTCCTCCTGTTTCGTGATCGGCAGTCACAATCACCAGCGTATTTTTATCTTCCTCGGCAAAATCCAGAACTGCTCCAACAGCATCATCGAAGGCCAGCATTTCATCCCGGATATATTCCATATCATTTGCGTGTCCGCCCCAGTCTATCTGGGAGCCTTCCACCATCAGAAAAAATCCTTTATTGTTGTTGGACAGGATATCCAGAGCCTTGCGGGTCATCATTTCCAGGGTGATTTCAAAACCTTCAGATGCTTTCGGAAAATAGTTGGTCCGTTCCAGCATTGCTGCTGCCCGTCTATCTCCCAAGGCGTTGAATTCTTCCGGTGTGAGGGCGACCTGCATTTTACTTTTCAGCATCTCCAATGGAATTTTATCATCGGTGCGCAAACTCCCTTCAACATTTTGGGGAACGAAATATCCCCAACCGGCACCAAAAAGGACATCCCATGAACCTTCGGCAATTTGCTCGGCGATCACATCCTGCATCCCCCGGCTTTTAACATGTGAAATAAAAACAGCCGGTGTGGCATGGGTAATTCCTGTCGTGGCTACGACACCCGCACTTTTTCCCAATTCTTTTGCCCTTTCAGCAATGGTAGGATACACCTCTCCTTGCGGGGACATGGAAATAACCCCATTATCGGTTTTATTACCTGTGGCAAAAGCTGTTCCACTGGCAGCGGAATCGGTTTTAAAACGGTTTTTGGAATACGTTGTGATCAACCCCATCATGCCAAAGCGTTCCAGATGCATGGGGTGACGGTAAATCCGACCGGTTGTAACCTGCGTGACTCCCATCCCGTCCCCTATCATAAGAATTATGTTCCGGGGTTGTTTATTGACGGTATCACGGGTCACCAGCAGAAGAATCACCAGGAGGATTAGTATACCGATAATGGCCAACTGGGAAATGTCTTTTTTTCTCATGTTATATCCTGTTTTTACAAGAGGGAAATTTACTTTATTATGTCTTGACAAAAAAGTATTGAACGCATGTTTAAAATAAATTCATCCGGGCATAACCTATTCTTCACATACTTCTCCGATGCCATTCTTTAATTCAGAAAAACTGTTAATTGTTGTGAATCCAGTCCGACAGGTACGATGTACCGGATTTTTTTACCGGGGACATCATAGATTTCCAGGATAGGTGCGGCTGGGATATCATGATCCTTCAGATATTTGTTAATGGCGGGATAGGCTTTCATCACACCAAAGATGACGGATGCCTTTCCACGATAGGGAAATTCGGCAACAATGGCATCCGTGTGGGGGAATTCAGCGATTTTACATCCACAGGTCAGAGCTTGAGGATCGGTGTCAGAAGGCAGAATGCAACCACCGATGCTCCTCAGGCTGTCAGTATCTACATCTCCCGGTTTGTCATAGTATAGGCCAAAACCCTGTGTTGTAAAAAGTCCATCCTTTTCATTCAATGCATCAAACACACGGTCCATCACAATATGAATATCCCGATAGTCACCTTGATGAACCTCATAGGCAAGGGTAAATGGACCCGCTTTGGAGCGTGTGATATTTACCTGGCTGAATCCTCCATAAAACCAGGTATACAGTAATCCAAAAAGGATTAAAACAAGAAGGGGCCAGACAATCCAGCGAATCATGTGATCTCCTTTTTACCTTAAGATTATCGGCTGCGGCGCCTGTTGTCGGGTGTAAAGGCTGCCATTTTCACCTTACCCTTCACGGGGACCGGTTTGGAATAGACCGGAGAATTTACATCGGGATCAGAACCATCCAATGTATAACGTAGGATCAGTCCTGGAAACCGGATATTAGCATACAGGGTATCCTTTTCAACAATCCATCCGGGAAGGGGGATTCGATACCGTACATTCCAGGCATCCAGGCGAGGTAGTTCATGATGACCCGCTTTATGAACAAAAACAGTCCAGTCTACACGACGGGCTTCCACATTTTTCTGAAGCTCCCATTCAGGCATTTGGGCCCAGGCCCGTTCCGCCAGCCCCAAAAGTTTTGGGAAAACCATATATTCAAATTTACTCATGTCCCGCAGATTTTCAGCCCACAGACATCCCTGAAGACCCAGGATATTATCTCGTCCCTCCGAACTCAGTGGTTGAAAATTTTCATAGCGGGTCAGGTCGATTTTTTCACCATAGAGATTTTTTTCGGCACAATTCCGGATATCGTAAGGAGTAAATTCCCAGGCATTCCGGGTATCCACAAAGGCACCCCAATAGAGTCCACGCTCATCAGGATCCTTATTATATGCCATATCCAGATAGAAATTGGTCACATTGGCCAACACCACCGGAAATCCTTCATTGGCCAGTCGGTAACTCAGATCTTCGGCACCCCATCCCCACACACTGTTCCAGATATAGGAGATGAGCTTTCTGTCTTTCATCTTCAAATCCGGTACCCGTTTATTCTCTTCAATTTTGCTGGCAATTTCCTCCCATCCGGCAGTTCTGATACCTTTTTCTTTAAGCATTTCATGAAGCCGAATCACAAAATAGCGGGATAAATCATCGGCTTTTTCATATTCCGGATGTTCCTGAAGAAATTTTTGGCACCTGGGGGATCCATTCCAGGATCCATGGGGCACCTCGTCACCGCCGATATGGATCACCTGTAATGGTGCACCGGCTTCCTCATGCATGGCTATCAGTTCATCAAAAACCTTTTCACAAAAGCGGTATGTAGATTCCATACAGACATTAACAACATTATTTCTCCATTTCTGGACAGATTCCACCTCCAACGTGTCGTCAGGGTCTATAAGGTAGTATTCCATGGCGGCAACAGAGTCTCCCTGAGCCATCAGGCGGTCGTAACGGACTATCATAGATTGGACGGCTGCATGGGAGTGCCCCGGCAGATCAATTTCGGGGATAACCCTGATATGGTGGTTTTTTGCAAATTTCAGAAGTTCAATATACTCCTCCCGGGAATAAAACCCGTTGCCGTTTGACATGGGATCATCGGCATATGGACCGCTGCCCAATGAGGGGAATAAGTGTTCCTTTTCATCATAGGTATGTCCCCGGAAAGCACCAATTTCCGTCAGCTCCGGCAAACCGGGAATTTCAATCCGCCACCCTTCATCATCCGACAGATGAAAGTGGAGGGTATTCAGTTTATAAAAGGACATCATTTCCAGGAATTTTTTCATTTCTTTCAGGCTTCGGAAACTCCGGGCCACATCCACATGTATGCCCCGGTATCCAAAACGGGGCTGATCCGAGATCATTAAACCCTGAAGGGTTATTGCAGAGACAGCTTCTTTTTCCGCCTGCGGAGGAAAAAGTCCACGAAATGTCTGAATGCCGTAAAACACTCCGGCAGCATCAGATCCGGATATTTTTATTTCATGATCCGATGTCCAGGTCAGCATATAGGATTCCGGCCCGGCTGTTTCAGGTGTCAGGCTCAACATGATTTGGGTTCCTTTTGCCCTGGGATCCACCGGATGGTAAATCTTTTCCAGTACAGCTTCAAGACAGGCTTTTTCATTTTCCAATCCCTGCTCTGCCAACACGGTGACGGGGCCGGTTAAGGTGACAAGGGAATCCTGCCAGAGAATTTCATCGGGGGATGGTGTGATCAGGGGTTTGTAAGGATCAATCGGGTCAACCTCCGGGAGGATTTGCCGATTGTTCCGATGATAACGGATCCGGTGATTTTCAACCGGCAGTTTATCGTAAGAGGTCCGTTGAATCTTTGAAGTATCAATAGGTTCATAATTGATATCAACAGGCAGGTACTCTTCATGACCGTCAGGATACGTAAAAACAAAGTAATTGCCCGTGGGCAGATCGGTATATGTGACCACCCAGTGACTTGCTGCAATCGGCAAAACCACTTTACCGCCCGGTGGAATGGGGGCAAATGAGGATTTGGGTTCCAGCATATAGAAATCTCCGTTTATGTGACGGCCGGTGATCACATCCGGTAAATCATCCACCACCAGGCGTCTGAAACGGTTGAAATACAAGGCCCAGCCATCCCGGGGCAAGGGCACCTGAGAGTGATTGTGAATGGTTAATAGTCCCAGATGCATCATTTTTCCTTTGTACTGATTCTCCACATGTTTCCAGCTAAGGGATAAAGAATCAGGAAATACTTTTGTTTCTTGTATCATCTCTTTTTCCGTACATCCAAATATTAAAGGCAGGATAAACATCCATATGATCCATTGTTTTTTCATCTCATCCTCACATATTTATGCTTCAACTGACGATAAAAAATTAAAAGAAAAGTCCGTTAGTTCAAAGACAAGTTAACCAATTTCATCCTCCCGGCTTTAAAAAAAGGGAGAATCATTATCTTTTGGGCACTTTGGGATTTTTTTTAAGATATATCGGGAATATTTTTATGTAAGAACTGACAACTTTTTAACAACAGATTCCCTCAGAGGAGAGTCAATGTGTACATAAAAGAGGATGAAGGGAATGAGAAAAATTGTTCTGTCTATCTGTCTGGTCATCATAGGGATACATGCTTTACAGGCACAGGAAAACAACAATGCCCGGCAAAACAGGGTGGTTGAAGCCATATACATCCATCAGAATCCCGGAGTACATCTGGATGGAAAGCTGGATGAACAGGTATGGAAAAAGGGAGTATGGCAATCAGATTTTACCCAGCATGCGCCCCACGACGGAGAACCGGCTTCATGTAAAACACAATTCAAGGTCTTGTATGACGATGAATATCTGTACATCGGCGCCCGGGCTTATGATCCCAATCCTTCTGAAATCAAGGCATTTCTAAGCCGGCGTGATGAATATACCCATTCAGACTGGATGTATGTGTCCATCGATTCCTACAATGATAACCGGACAGCCTTTGAATTCGGTATTAATGCAGCCGGTGTATTGCATGACATCCGTCGCTATGACGATGGGAATGTGGATTGGGACTGGGACGCTGTATGGGATGGTTCGGCCCATATTGATCATGAAGGATGGACAGCCGAGTGGCGCATTCCATTCAGTGAGCTCCGCTTCACCTCCTCCCCGGAAATGGAATGGGGATTTCATGTCTACCGGGAAGCCCCCAATTGCGACAATGAAGTCTCTCTATGGAATCACTGGCCCAAATCGAATAATGGAATGGTTTCCAATTTCGGAACCCTGAAAGGCTTAAAAAATGTGCAAACTGCCAATCCTGTATATGTGATTCCCTACGGAGTGGGACGGGCAGATATTTCTGAGAATCTGAAAACAGATCATCACCCGGAAAAATATGATCTTCTGGCCCGAATCGGTGGTGATATCCGCTACTCGAGTCCTATCGGCCTGACTCTGAACGCCACCATCAACCCGGATTTCGGCCAGGTGGAAGCCGATCCGGCAGATTACAATCTGACAAACTTCGAAACCTATTTCAGCGAAAAACGGACCTTTTTTATGGAAGGAGCCAATATTCTTCAGTTTCCTCTTGGATTTGGAGATGGCGACATGGCTTATAACACCCTCTTTTACACCCGCCGTATCGGCCGGACACCTACAGCCTCAGCCCAAACAGATGATAATAAAACAGTGGATGAAATCCAGTCTCCCGATGAAACAAATATATTGGGAGCTGCCAAAGTGACAGGGAAAACGGCTTCCGGCATCTCTATCGGGGTTATGGATGCATTAACCGCTGAAGAAACGGCAACGGTTTACTATGATGACGGGACAAAAGACCACCCTGTCGTAGAACCCCTGACGAATTATGGACTGGTACGACTGCAAAAAGACTATCATGACGGAGAAACAACCGTAGGAGGCATTTTAACGTCTGTTAACCGGAAACTGGACGGTACAGGTATTACCTCTCTTCATTCATCGGCTTACACCGGGGGACTGGATATCAATCACCGCTTTGCTGAAAATGAATATTCCTTTATCGGTCATCTGGCCTTCAGTCATGTAATGGGGGATACTACCGCAATCCAAAGGACACAAAAACATCCCTCCCGATATTTTCAACGGACGGATGCTGATCATCTGAGTTATGATCCTACACGGGAATCCCTGAGTGGCTATTCGGCCAAAGCCATTTTCCTGAAAAACCGGGGACATTTTCGGGGTGGATCGGGACTGGTCGTCACAAGTCCCGGTTTTGAAGTCAACGATCTGGGATATTACAGATCCGTAGATGATATCATGAGCTTTCTCTGGCTTCAGTATCAGGATTGGGAACCGGGCTCTGTATATAAGCAAATTTACATAAACCATAATATGTGGATAAATTATGATTATTCAGGAACACGGAAGGTCTTTGGCGGAAATGTGAATTACAGCGGAGTATTCCTGAACAACTGGTCTCATGGATTAGGCATCAATTTGAGTGCTTACGGTGTTTCCCCCTATTTTAACCGGGGCGGACCGGCATTGAGAACACCCTCCAACTGGAATGTGTGGACTTCAGTAGAATCAGACGAACGAAAAAAAGTCATATGGGGAATGTTTGGTTACTATTTTAAAAATAAAGACAATGTAACGGGTTTTGAAATTGGACAGGAGCTGACTTACCGTCCGTTGAATAATTTTCACCTGAGTGCCGAGATGAGTTTTAATGTGTTGGATGATACCTGGTCCTGGATTGGAAAAGCAGAAGCTGATGGGCTGGAAACCCAGTATATCTGGGCGGATATGTATCAGGAAACCCTGAATCTTACATTCCGGGCTGACTGGACACTGACTCCGAAACTGAGTCTGCAGTATTATGCACAACCTTTCATCACAGCCGGAGACTATTCCAATTACAAACGGGTGGATCATCCGATGGCAAAAGAATTTAAGGAACGATTTGAAAATGTAAATGACCGGATAGCGTATGATGAAGAAGATGAGGAATTCAGTCTCGATCTGGATGATGACGGCTCGGCGGAATATACATTTCAAGGACAAACAGATTTTAACTATAAACAATTCCGTTCAAACCTGGTCCTTCGCTGGGAATACTCTTCAGGATCCACATTTTATCTGGTGTGGTCACAGGGATTCACAGATTACCGAAGCCTGGGTAATTTCGAATTCAACCGGGATATTCAGGATCTTTTTGGGGCCCCCGGAGATAATGTAGTAATGGTTAAAATGAGTCACATGTTTAAAATTTGATAACACAAATAAAGCTTATAAGGACAAAAGAGATCTGTGTGGTCTCTTTTGTTTTTGTGAATAAAAAGTTCCTTCTCCATACCAGAATCCCTTAATTTATCCCTCGGAAACAGATGACAGACAAAGGAATTCTCATGACCAAAAAATTGTTCGCAATTATATTCATTTTACTAATCAGTCTACAGGGTTTGACGGCAGCCCCGAAAGAAGAGTTTAGGGCTGTATGGGTGGCCACCGTTTTGCGGCTGGACTGGCCTTCATCCTCAACGGTTTCTACACAGAAGAATCAAATGATCAATATCTTGAATACAATGGAATCTTACCGGTTCAATGCCATTGTTTTTCAGGTCCGCCCTGCCTGTGATGCTTTGTATGACTCAAAAATTGAGCCCTGGTCCAACTGGCTGACCGGTACGGAAGGTAAAGCACCATCTCCTTACTATGATCCTCTGGCATTTGTTGTGGAAGAAGCTCATAAACGGGGTATTGAAGTCCACGCATGGTTCAATCCTTACCGGGCCCGAAAAGGGGATGCCGGCTCTTCGGCGGAACATGTTTTCAATAGCCATCCGGAATGGATTCTGGCTGTAGGCGGCAAAAACAGTGATTCACAATACCGTTCTTTGGATGAACGGAACCTGCCAGAGAGCAAAGCAGTGGATTATATCCTGGATCCGGGAAAAGAAGCCGTCCGGGAATATGTCCTTTCGGTGATTGTTGATGTGGCATCCCGATATGATATCGACGGTATCCACATGGATGATTATTTCTATCCCTACTCAGGTATCAGCAATGAAGATGCCGCCACATTTGCCGAAGAAAGCAGGGGTTTTACAAATATACATGACTGGCGGCGGGATAATATTAACCTGTTGATCCAGGCCATTCATGATACATTGGACGTCATCAAACCCCGAATAAAATTCGGCATGAGTCCCTTCGGAATCTGGAAAAACGGTGTCCCTGCAGGCATCGTGGGACTGGATGCCTACAGCACCATCTATTGTGACGCCGTCACATGGTTGAATGAACAGTGGATTGATTATATCACCCCACAATTATACTGGCCATTTGGGGGCGGACAGGATTACGGCAAGCTGATGCCCTGGTGGGCCGGGATCGCTGCAGATAATGAGCGTCATTTGTATCCGGGACAAGCGGTTTATCGTATCACCAACTGGACAGCCGGTGAAATGCCGCGGCAAATCCGCCTGAACCGGCAGACGGAATCCTGTCTGGGATCGGTCTTTTTCAGGTATGGTTTCACGCCAGGAGGCAACCCTTTGGGATTCCGGGATTCACTCCGGAACAACTATTACAAACACCCGGCGGTCCCCCCTGCCATGACCTGGAAAGACTCCCTGCCGGCACCGGCACCCCAAAATGTGCAAATAGAGTTCAATGAAGCCGGTGCAACCCTTACCTGGGAGGCCGGCGAGATAAGTGAAGCCCATGACGACACCGCATACCGCTACCTGATCTATAAATGGCCATTGGGTGAGTCTTTGAACCGGGATGACAATGCTCATCTATTGGCAGTTATTCCTGCGATAGAAGAGTTGACTTTTACAGATACGGATTATGAAAACTATCAATATGGAATTTCTGCCCAGGATCGGCTGAGCAATGAGAGTAATCTGATTCAGACAGCCACATCCGGTATAGATAGTTTTAAACCTTCAGCATCTGCCTGGCAATTACACCCGGCTTATCCCAATCCCTTCAATCCGGTGGTACAGATCCGGTACACCATCCCCCATGCCGCCCGTGTTCAAATTGCCATTTACGACATCCGGGGCCGGGAGATGTTTCAGGAATATATTGATCATCAGCAAGCCGGAACCTTTAGCCGTGAATGGAATGCATCGGCATATCCTTCAGGAATTTATATTCTTACAGTTCAGGGTTCCGGATTCAGATCGGCACAGAAAATAAGCCATTTGAAATGAATGAAGAATGAAGAATGAAGAATGATGAATGATGAATGGAATGAAGAATGATGAATGATGAATGATGAGTTTGGTGTCGTGAAAGATGAGTCGTTTTTTTTATAATCAGCGATACTTTTTTTCTCAATTCCCTTGAATTTCGAACGCAATGATATATTTGAATCGTGGAACACTGAAAGCGATTGAATCATGAGTGTTGATGATCAAGAATGCACGCATTTTCTTGCCAGCACAGGTATATTTTGACACTGCCCGGTAACCGCTTTCATACCAGATCTTCGAAGTCTAAATTTTTTGATGACCGGCATCTCGATAAAATGCACTTATATGAATGAGCGATGACTGCACTTCGATACGACTGCCTGATGGCAGTCTGCTCTGTGACCTCTTTAGTAGATTATGAATGTAATCCATCCATTAAATTATTCGACATATAATATATATAATTAACAATATTATCTTGCTTCATGCCGCATTTCGCTGTATCTTACCCCTTGGGTGGATGGGTGCTACTTAAACGAATTCATATATTCCATCTCTCTTATAACCGGGTTTCAGTTAGGGGAAAAGATTCCAATCATTTTTAAGAAGTTGGAAGTTGGAAGTTGGAATTTAGCGTCGCTTCGCTCCTGGTGTGTCAATCTATTCAATCTATTCAATCTCCTACAGACTGCCGACTGTCCACTGCTGACTGTCGACTAATCAACATCTGAACGTCTAAACGTATACTTATGATACAGCAGGTAGGCAATCCCTACCGCCAAAGGCAACAGTGCCCAGCTGGCATATTTCAATTCGGTGGTAATCCATAAGGCGATAAAAAGGGCAATACCAAACGTTACGAGTACGAGTCCGCGTTTCAGGTTATCCACCTTTTTGCGAATACTAATCTCCGGGACATCTACTCCCATTTCCAGTGCTTTCATCACTTCCGAATGGACGAGCTCTTTTTCTTTAAACGAGATGTAAATTAAATACGCAATCACCCCAAAGAAGGGGATCATGATACCCAGGGGGACAAGGATTTCTTCTTGCATGGTTCTCCTTTTTCATTTTGTTTTATGAGAAGACCGGCTATCCGGTAAAATGTTGCATAAAAAATTGAAAAAATTCTTTATGTTAAATCAAGCAACAAAATTTCTATTCAAGAGTCTTCTTAACAATGGATCCGACAACCGAAAAGAACATACTCCGACTGTACCGGATGGGACAGAAACATCAGGCATTTTCTGAGATACTCCGTTATCTGGGTGATGATGTATATGGACTGGCGTATCATTTCACAAAAAATGAAGAGGATGCGTCGGATATCACCCAGGATGTCTTTCTAAAAATCTGGAAAAAATTTCACACCTTTAAAGGGGAATCCTCCCTGAAATCCTGGATTTTGCAAATCACCCGGAATGCCTGTCTCTCGCACCTGACCAGCCGGCATTATCGGATCAGCCGTGAGGATGGGGATTACGGACAAAGTGCAAATGAATCACAACAGCATGAGACATTCCCGGATCTCCGGACCTGTGTGGAGTCCCTGCCGGCAGATACAAAGACTCCCCTGGTCCTATATCATTTTATGTCCTGCCGATATGAAGAGATTGCCCACATTCTGGATTTGCCACTGAACACCGTCAAAGCCCGGATCCGCCGGGGCAGGCTCATGCTGGTCAAACAACTGAAAGCCAAAGGATATCACCATGCAATGTGACACATTTGAAAAAATTTGGATAGAATACGGGACAGAATCTTTACCCCGGGAAGCTCGAAAACATCTGGAAAGCTGTGCATCCTGTCGCGCCCTGATCCGTGAAACGGAAGTCCTGGCAAATCGTTTGGACAGCTTCTCCCCCACTCCCATACCAAACACTGTGAAATCAAACATCCTGAAGAAAATCGGGAGTCCTTTTTATTCTCCCGATTTGATCCTGAATCTTGTTGCCCTGTTGGGACTCGCTATCATTTTCGGTTTCAACCTGGAGCTCATCCTGCATGGCATCATTACCGGCACAGGCTACCTGACTCACTTTTTTGTTTCCACCCCCTGGTATGTTTTTTCCCTGGGGGGATTGATTTTCGGATCTTTGATTATCGCACCTGTTTTAAGAAAAATTCTGTAGGATAGATTGTATTAAAACCGCGGGGGGACGGATGTATTCATTTTGGGAAATTGAATCCTGAAGGTTGTCCCGCCGGAGTGCTGGATGTCCAGAGACCCTTTCAATTGCTGCACCAGAGCTTGTGTAATTTTCATCCCCAGGCCGAAGGTTTCGCTTTCCACAGCATGTTTCGGCATGGTTTTTCCATCGTTTTTAACCGTGAGTACATACTGCTCTTTTTCCTGTACAAACGACACCCGCAAATCACCTGATTCCTGTCCGGTAAACCCATATTTAAAGGCATTGCTGATGATTTCATTCAGGATCAGAGAGCAGGGTGTTGCCTGTTCCAGGGGAAGCACCACATGATCAACATGAATATGTGTTTGGATCTGGAGCCCCGGTTTTTTGTAGGACATAGACAAATGGGAAATTAGATCTTTCAGGAAATCGGAAAAATCTATCGCCTCTACATTCTGGGTCCGAAAAAGTTTTTCGTGGACAAGGGATATGGCCCGAATCCTGCTTTTTACACTCTTTAGGACAGTATTTTCCTCATTGGAGAGATTTTGCTGCATATTCACCAGACTGTTAATCAACTGGAGATTATTTTTCACCCGGTGGTGAATTTCCGCCAGTAGGATCTCTTTTTCCCGGAGGGATGCGCGAATTTGCTCTTCGTTCTTCTGTTCTTCCGTATGGTCCCTAAAAGTGCAAATGTGTCCCAGCACATCATTCCAGTCATCAAAGACCGGCGCCATGGAAAAAATGGCAGGAAAGGTTTTTCCGTCACACCGTCGTAGATTGATATCCAGATTCCGGACAGGTTTTCTATTTTCCTTATCCAACAGATGGGAAATGCGGTGGACATCTGATTCGGCAACGATCATAGACACCGATTTCAACATCAGGTCATCCCGCGTACACGCCAAGAGGTTTAGGGTTTCGTCGCTGATTTCCCGGATACGACCTCCCATATCCAGCAGGAGGAGTCCTTCTCCCATATTTTTCAGAATATCCGACACAATATTCTGAGAACTGAGTCCCATCGCCCGGTATTTCTCGATTGTATACCAAAGAGTGAACGCTGGAATAAGGGCAAAGAGGACGGCTAGAGGCGGTGCAGGAATCTGAAGTACCGGAAGAACTGTATCTGTCAGGGATCCAAAAATAAAAGCGAGGACCAGGGATAGAATAATTAATCGTGCCTGACTTTTCTCCCGTTTTTTATTCGCCTTTTTCAACCAGTGGATTAACAGGGAGAATCCGATCACAAAATAGGATGAATAATATAGATTGTAAGACCAGTCCAGCCAGGACCCTGAGGAAAGGAAGGTCCAGCCATAGGCCATCAGGACATATTGACCCTCTGCAAAAGCCTGGGGATTAAAAAAAGCAATAAGGATATAGGTCAAGCCTGGTAAATAGAGGAGTCCTGGACAGATTGCACATGTACGGAGGGGTTTAAAACGGGTTTTGAGCATGAAAAAATGGAGGAAAAGGGCCGGCATCAGGCAGAAGCCCAGTGTCGAGAATTGGCGCCAGGCATTGGCAGAGGCTTGTGAAGTGGCCACCAGCATATAGCCGGTAGTAAAGGACCAGATCGCAAGGCTCACACTCAGGGAAAAGAACACTCTGTTCAGGGTTGAATGGTGTTGCCGGAAAAGCACGCGAAATCCCATATAGAGAAAGACGATAAAGGCAAACTGGTACAGGGAAAAGAGGGCATTCATCATATTTTCAAGATCTTTATAGCTAATTGGTTAGGTTTCTAAACAAACTTTCAAAACGTGGGAATATAATCAAGTCTCGTGAGTATATCAAAAGATGCGTGATGATAATCACAGGAAAAAAGATATGGTATTGTAGAATATAAGGTCTCGGGGAATGTAGAAAAAGCATTTATTTTTACAGGAATCTCTGTTATATTAACAGGCTTTTTGTGAAATCTGCGCACGTAGCTCAGCTGGATAGAGCGACGGATTCCGGTTCCGTAGGCCGAGGGTTCAAATCCTTCCGTGCGTACAAGGGGCGTCACTAGCTCAATTGGTAGAGCAGCGGACTCTTAATCCGTTGGTTCGGGGTTCGATTCCCTGGTGGCGTACGAAGATAAGTCGCTGAATATCAACACATTACAAGCCCTCGACAGTTATCGGGGGCTTGTTTTTTACCCCATGAAAAGTGCCGAATTTGCTCAATTTTAGCAGGGTTTAATCGTGTTTAACGGAAACATAGCGGAAACATTTTCAGGGCAGATCAGATGATGTATTTCATTGATTTGACAAGGGATTAGGGGAATTATACAGATCAGCAGTAGATAAGTATTCTCTATTAATTTCAACTACTACAGTAACTTACCATTTGTAATAACGGAAACACATTTTGAAGCAAACATCACTATAACAAATTGATTACCAGATTGTTACAAGTACAACAAATATTACATGCATGAACAAAACCGGAAACATAGCGGAAACATGTGCCGAAATGATTCCCTGAGAGGGTATTGTTTTATTGAAAAACCGGGGCTTTTAGCACAGGAGAACATCCCATGCAAAACCCCGGTTTCATATCATTCAGTGATGATTATTTCGAATGCTGATCACATTCTTCAGGTAGTCGATGGGGATCTTCGTGTAGATTTCAGTCACAACAACCGAAGAATGTCCCAGAACCTGTTTTGTCAGATTGATGTCCCGGTGTTCTATCCAGTGGCGCACGGCAAAGGTGTGTCTCAGGCTGTGAAAGGTATAGTCATCAGAGAGTCCGGCTTCCCGGGCAAAGTGCTTGAATTTGTGAGAGAGGTAGTCTGTGGAGAGGTGGGTGTCCCGGACTCTTTTATACAAATCTACCAGCCCCGGGTCGATGGGAATGATCCGGTCCTGCCGGCCTTTGGTGTTGGTAATGCGGAGATGTTCTCCATCCGGCAGCAGTTCACTGTTTTGCAGTTCAGAGAGTCGCATACCGGTATTCAGATAAATGATGAAGGCATCTCTGGCGTTAGGACGTTTATCTGCAACGGCCATGAATCGCTTTACATCTTCATCCGTCATGAACTTAGGATGAGACTTATCAATCTTCAGAAGCTTAATCCTGAAGGGCCGTTTATCAATATACTCTTCTTCCACCGCCCAGTTGAAAAAGCGGCGGATTCCCCGGAGTAGAATGTTCACCGTTGTGGGTGTAAACCGGGTCTCGATCTTTCCGGATTTGGGATTCACCCGCTCCGCATGAAGCAAACCCTTCATCAGAATAGCGTTATCCGATTTGACAAAGGAATCCAGGGGTTTATCTTTTCCGAAGATGCGGATCAACTCATTGAGGGCGTCTTTATACCGCTGGAGTGTGGATCTCTGGATCAGGTTCTCCTGGGATTTCAGGAAGAGGGATACCATGGCAGACAGGGTGTTTTTAGTAGGCGTCGTCGTATCAGCCTTTGGATCTTCCGCAATACCTATCCTAATTTCATATTCGAGTTTCTTTATTTCGACCAATCGTTGTTTGGCAATTGTCAGGGATTTAGTATTCAAAGGAATACATTTTGTCTTCCTGTCTTGACCCTTATAAATACCATAGTAAAGGTTTCTGGACTTTTTTAAATAGGCCATCTTTATCTCCTTTCCGGTTTGGGTTTTTGGGTTGTTGGGATCCGATTGTCTGGATCGCCTGTTTTCTTTTTCATCCTCTTCCCTTCTCTTTGGGGTTATGGGGTTTGCCGGGAGCAGTTGCGGTATTCACCCATGCTCACCCTAGTTATGTCAGCGGGATTTGGCAGTATTGAGGGAAGGGGATAAAAAACTGGGGGGATATAAAAAAGCCCCTGAAATGGAGCTCAGGGGCTAAGGGTTTGGACTAAATATTCCTATATATGGGTGAAGAGTGGGGTTCCCCAGCGGATTATGGGGTTATTTTAAATGAGAGGATATTAAAAAGGGCGGTGTTGATGCCGCCCCTGGATTGTGTCATATTTATTGCAGGCTTTTGATTGAAACCTGCCCCGATAAGCCAGAATAACATTCGGAAACTGCCCACTGCCCACTGTCGACTTTTGACTTTCGACTTTCGCCTATTTCATCAACACCATCTTTTGCGTTTTCACAAAACTCCCGGCTTTTAATCGTGCAATATACACCCCGGAGCTGTATGAAGATGCATCCCAGGTGACGGTGTGATAGCCTGCAGGTGTGTGCTGGTTGATAATCTGCTCAACCATTCTTCCGGTAATGTTATAAATATAAAGGCTAACATGGCTTGCTTCCGGAAGTGAATATCGGATGGTTGTTGCCGGATTAAAGGGGTTGGGATAGTTTGGCCAAAGGGCAAATTCTTCCGGTAATTGAGAATCTTTCGGATGTGAATCAGGTGCCATTCCATCTTTATACAGTTTCTGTTCTTCAAGATACATTGTTTTGTAATCAGCAATCGCAGTCACAAGAAATTCAATGCCGGATGTATCATGACCGTACTGTTTCTCATAACGTGCCACCATCTCTTCCGCTTTATCAAATTGAGCGGAATATGCATAGAGCATTGAAAGATTCGCCATGATTTCCTGCCGGTTTTCAGGATCAAAACCTTCCAATGCAATTTCTGACAATCGAACAGCTTCAGAGATATCACCTTCCAGTGTCTTCCAGAGAATCATGTACTTCAATGCCCGTCCTCTAATTGAAATCATTTCTTCTGAATTATAAATTGAAGCTAAGTACTGAAAAAAGCCATCTCTCTCATGATATTTATTCGTCACAAAATCTGTACGAATGATGTTGAAAAGAGCTGTAAGGGCGGAATCTGCCTGACCGGCGTCTGTTTCATCAAGGATTATATGTTTCAGGAGAGCGATCTGTTCTTGTGGACTCATGACTTCAACGGGTAAAACACCGGATTTACTGAATTGCTGACCAGAAAATGTCTGTCCTTCCCAGGCAGGCTGAAATTCCAGCTCGTCTGCGATGGAGACATTTCCATAAAATTGGTTGCTATTCGGTGGAAATTCGCCCCACCATGAAAACATCGATTGGATAGATGGATTATTGACTGAAGCATTATATATCTCATATCCACTATTATCGTGAACTGAGCTGAAGTACACCTGTAGACCTCCAAGACTACTGGATGCATATATTTCATTTTGATAATTACTACGGATGGTGTTATACCCCTGCCAGTTTGGGTAGCTTATCTTACCGACATACACGACATCCCCATATCCTGTGCGCAGGCCGTTCCGGGTACTGGTACCTCCTGTCCCGTTATTCTCGATCACATTTCCGTAAAGATTCAGGAGATTACCGGATGCGCTATAGATGCCATCTCTTCCCCCATCTGTTATACGAGTGCCGCTGATATTGACTTGAGGATTATTGATCGTTACAACATTATGCCTGTTATTATAAATATCACAGTTAACAACATCACATGTATTCTGCTCAATTCGGACACCCTGATCATTATCATGGAGAGTACAGTTTTCAAAGACATTACCTGATGATGGATATCCTATTGCATGAATTCCCCAATCACTGTATTCTATCTCACACCATTTCAGGCTGTTATTGTCTGTTCGTAAGTAGAGCCGGTTCCAGGATTGAGGTGTTGTTCCGCTTGTGGAGGTAAAGAGAATAGGATCTTCCTCTGTTCCTTCCGCAATCAGGCAGGCATTGTCATAGGTTGCAATGGTATAATATCCGTCCATCAGGACATGAGTATTGGGGAGAAGGGTTAAGGAACCATTCCCCGATACAGTAACTGTCCCCAACAGATGCAGATTTCCAAACCAGGTTTCATCACTGGTGAAATTGCCGCCGGTGACGGCAGTATACGGAATGTAATTGTGTTTTGTCACGGTAATATAAAGCGGGCGGACCTGAGTTGTGAAAGAATAGCTTTGGACATTATCACATGACAGATAATAACTGCTTCCCTTATCTCCACTGCTTACACAAATGGTGCTTCCGGAAACACCTGAGTTTACTGTTATGTAATTACCGTAATCCGTGACCGTTACATTTGCAAATTCTGAAGGTATGTCCGTCCAGATTTCCGTTTCAGGGCAGCCAAACAGATTATGGGTGAGTTTTAGATGGTGGCTTGTCACCAATGGATTTTGTTTTGACATTGCTTCAGCTTCACCAAGATGAAAAATGTTATTATCATCAATTTCATCACAGAAGTAGAGGTGCAACAAAGGTGATGAAGTCGTATATCCACCCCTTGTGTTTCCCAGCAAAGCCGCAACCCCGGTATGACGATAGGAAACCGTCAATGCTTCACCCATCGTTCGGCCCGGACAACTGTTATCAAAAACATCAAAACAGCCCACATTACAACAGATAGAGTAAGCGATAGGATAATAGTCTTTATTGCTGATATTATTTATTCCATCACCAGCTACCTGACTGTCTTCTCCCCAACTGGTAGCATCTTCCGTATCATGAGCATAGATCCTGTTATCCGGTTCACCTGCGTAACCGGTTCGAATAGAGTTAGGAGCTCCATGAGCATAAAAATTCCATAAACCATATTGAGTATTAGAGATTTCGTTTATAACACTGGTTGCAGTATGGGGTGTGGGTGAATTTAACCAAATCTCATGGTTTATTGAAGAGGGATAATGATAAACGACATTCGTTGGATCAGTCTCACTTCCCAAATCTGCCCCCTGAATGGAAAAGGATTCCAACAGATAATCCTGATCTCCTTTTCCCGGATCCATCTCATATAACATAACTTTTTCCGTCCAGTTTATAACCTCTATTCCCGATGAAACCGGAATCCGTCCGATGAATAGTTCATAGTCATAGTGAACATCATCATCTGTTGGCTCACCATACTTTCCATCGTTATCTACTTCCCAGTCACCATTAAATTCCGCATAATAGAGGTCTGTTGGTGGTTTATAGTAATCATTTGGACAATAGTTGTTATATGTGTGCCCCCTTCTTGCCGGCACAACCGCATCATTTCCCCCGATTAAAACCCAGACAGTTCCATTTCGTTGGGCATCGGATAAATATTGGCGTATGCTTCCCGGATTATCATCAATACCAGAGACCAAATCACCGGAAGAATAATAATTATATATCTCTTCTTTGGTGACAATACCGATATCAAGCCCTTTGCGACTTTTCCAGTTCATAAATGTTTCAAAATAAGGGACCAGTGAATCTGTTGTTACAATCACGTATTCGTACGCGGGAACGGTTTGTATCGCATTTACCTTCCCCATCGATTTCTTGGTTACCGGTCTGATCTGATACCGGGAAATATCCTCAGGATTATCAATTAACCGTTCAAGATTCCTGTCATAATGCTTCTGATTCCGTTCCGACCGGTATTGTACCGGGGATAAGGTGTTTCTTTGGGATGGAGAATAATGAATACGGTAGGAAATCTGATGATTAAACCTTAGTTCTCCGGTTTTCGGATTATACTGTAAGGGATAAATGGCAATAGTCACGATATGATTTGATCTGTCGAAATATTCATCACGGATTTTTACCACCTGATTCTCCGGATAATAATGGTCTTCAGCATATATTGATGGATCCGGTCCGATAAAACCCTCTTCTCTGCCGGGTAGGGGAGTTATGGGCTTATCCGGCTGAAGGGGCATGATTTTATAGGTACCGGTAATAACCGATTCCCGCGTTTCAAGAATCTCTATGGAGCCCACATCCTGATCAGAAGGTATCAGCAACCTTTCAAATCTGACCGGTAATGCGGGTTGACCTTCCCGTCCGTAAGGCAGGTATTCTTTCATCTCCGGTTTTGTATACTCATTCCCGTCCTCAGCCTTTATGGTAGCCAACTGTAAATCGGATTCAGAGAATTGGACATTCCTTACCATATCCGCTTTTAAAGGACTGACACAAAACAGAAAAATGAGACATACAAAGCATACCTGCAAACGCTGTGCTTTAAACTCCTGTTTTTTCATGACGAATTTCCTTACATTTAGATGTTACTTGTTGATTCCCCGGTGGAAAATCTGACTCATTTTTCGCCGGGGATTTTCTTTACGTGAAAGATATGTATAACTCTCACCTCCTTTCAGTTTACCTATTTCACGTAAACCATTTTCCTTATCACAGACTGATTATTACAACTCAGTTTATACAAATATATACCCGATGACAGACCGCCAGCATCAAAGGTATAGGCATGGCTGCCTGATGAAAGATGACCCTTCTCCAGAACCGATATCAGGCTTCCCTTAATATCATACACCGAGAGTTCAACAAAACCGGGATCCTGTATGGTAAATGTAATGGTTGTAACAGCATTAAAGGGATTGGGATAATTCTGCTTTAAATGATATCCTGTCGGTACAGTCTTTTCTTTCACATCTGAGTATTCCCCAAATGTATAAATGAATACTTTTCCATAGGTCAGCACGGATGGATCATCCACATATTCATTAATTCCCCGCTGACCAATGGCAATTTCCTTGTTCCCGTTTCCAGTAAAATCGCCGATTTCCACAATTGAAGATCCAAAAAAATGATGATGAGTGCTGCCATCCAGTATATAATCCGGGATAGTATCGTAATCGCTGCCCCCCATATAACATAATACCTTTCCGGCATATAAAGAGTTTCTATCTCCAAATCCAACCAAAAGATCATTTATCCCGTCATTATCCACATCCATTTTACTTGATATGGCATTTATTCCTCCGTTATAATCAAACCCTCTGAAGGTGTACATCAGCGTCAGGGAATCACCCGAATAGATGTTGATCAAACTATTATGAGGTCTGTATTTTGTTGATGATGTAATCACAAAATCGGGAATTGAATCATGATTGATATCTCCGATTCCCGAGACATGTCTGCCAAACTCAAAAACTGTTGTATCTCCTGTTATTTCAACCAGATTCTCGTCGCTTAATGTTTTACCTCCATAAATAATATAGGCTATTTCCGGTGAAAATACCGGACTTGTGCCTATAATAATATCGTCATAACCATCATGATTGATATCTCCTAATCCATCGATTGTAAATCCAAGGCCTTCTTCAACCAATCCTTGAAAACAATAATCCCATTCACCGTTTATTTCCGGACCGCCAAAGTATATATAGACATAACCGGTTGTTTCCCATGTCGCATGTGAACTAATAATAAAATCTTCATACCCATCTCCGTTTATATCTCCCGCATTGGCGACATCCCAACCGAAAAAACCCCAATAACGAGTTCCGTCAATTACTATATCCGGGGTACCTGTAAAACCCTCACCACCAAAAAAGATTGATACCTGTCCAAATGCAACATTCGCATTGCATGCGCCCACGATCAGATCCGGAACGCCGTCCCCGTTAAAATCACCGGATGCAAGAGCCCAACCGAAATACTCCTCTCCGGTTAGTTTCAGAATCGCAATGGTATCGGGGCTGCTGCTACCGTAATAGATATTAACATAATTTCCTTTGTAACCACCCACTGCAAAATCGTCGTATCCATCCTGATTGAAATCTCCCAATCCGACAACCGTACTGAAAGCATCACCGGGGGATTCTCCCCGGATGGTCATGAGTAAATGAAAATCCGGGTCTGCATAAGAATAAGCTGAAATCAACAGCATAAACAATATAATCTTTATAATGGGACTATTATATGTTTGCTTATTATTCATGAATTACCCCTGTTGTATACTGTTTGTCTGTAATATATATAAGGGGGGGGGGTAATGTCAAGCTAAATTTAACAAATTTGAGATATATTTTATGGATTCCATGGTTCAATTATATTTCACAAAGAGTTTATACATCAATTGACGAAACCGGCCCCCATTCTTCATTCATCATTCAATTCATCATTCTTCATTCTTAATTCTTAATTCTTAATTCTTCATTCAGAATTCTCCCCATTGCTTCCCACACTATTCTCATCTAAATTGCACATAAAGCAGTATACAGGGACTTTTCATGCCTAATCTCACACATTTTACATCAGGGAGCAGATATCCGGCATTGTTGCTTCTTCTTCTCCCCTTTCTCATCACCGCCTGTTTCAACCCGGAGCCGGAGGATTACGGACTGGCGCTTGAAGCGGTGGATGTGGTCTGCGTGGAGGCCACATTCCGGGTGACGGCTTCCGGGGTGCCGGAGACGTGGACCTGCGGACTCTACCGGGATGACAGTCTGGTGGTAACAGAGACACTCAGCGGACAAAGCGGTTATATCCGGGATACGGGACTTCTGCCGGCGGCGGATTATACCTATCACATAACCTATATGAAAGAGGGCCGGGACAAAGACCGTTCCGATCCCATCGCTGTCACCACGCTGGATACCACCAGCCATGATTTCACATGGACCGTGGAAACGCTGGGTGATGCCGGGTCGTACTTCAATGATGTGGCGATTGTGGATGAAAACAATATCTGGGTTGTGGGATATATCAAAAAAGGGGATTCCATCTACAATGCCGCCCACTGGGATGGGGAGAAGTGGGAGATGATAAGAGTGATGTTTGCTGTTTATTATTCAGAAGACCCCACATTCATAGATAACGTTCAAATTAATTCTCTATATTATATAAACAATTCAAATTCGTTATTCTTTACATGTTTAGGCGCATTAACTATATATGAAGATTTAAGAAGCTGGAAGTATATAGAGTTAAACCCAATGCAAGGTGTTCCAGGAAACTCCATCTGGGGCTCATCATCGGATAACGTATGGTTTGCGGGAAACAACGGGACGCTGGTCCACTATGACGGGAGCCGGTTCCGCCGGGTGGAAAGCGGGACGGGGGTGGATTTGAAAGACATGGACGGGACACCGGACGGTAAACATGTGTTTGTTGCCGGGGTTATGAAGATGGGAGATTGGGCCGGTTATAGTGTTTTTCTCCATATCGAAGAGGGAATTCCAAAAATTAAGTATACATCAACTCCTTACTCAGGAGATCCGGAAAATGGCAATTTTGGTGCGATACATGCCCTGACAGTTACTGATTCAAGAGTTTACACAAATCCGCTGGCAGTGGACATGCTGGTTTATGAAATCATCCCGGACATCTATCACTATTATCCTGTCAAATCAACGGTGTTGAGAACCGATTATTATGCCGCAGGATTGCAGATCTGTGGGAAACGGAATCAGGATATTCTGTTTATTTCGCAGGAGTCCGTTGTAGTACACTACAATGGCAGCAGCCTTAGAATAATGATGGATCTGCTTCAACTATACGGGAATAATATGTTATGGGTGAGACGGGCACGCTACACCGATAATCTGGCAGTGATTGTGGGCTTGTTTGATACAGGTATCCCGGGAGGAATTATTGTGAAAGGAGTGCATCAGGACTGAGAGAAAGGCAGGGCGGCCGGGCACGCATGACTGTGTTACCCACTCCAGTTTTCCTGTATATAGGAATAAGGTGGGGTTCTCTGGCGCGGGGGTATGGTTAAGGGACAATAAAAGGGACGGTTTTGACGCCGCCCCTTTTAACCCAGGAGTACTCATGCTGAAAGTTCCAGCGCCCCATTTTGCGCGGCCTGGTGGATTTGGTTTATCTCAAGTCGAATCGATCCTCCAATCCGGCAGGACGGCATAATTCCGTCATTGATCAGCCGGCGCAAGGTGCTTTCACCAATGGACAGCATTTTGGCTGCTTCCCGGATGGTCAAGTATTGGACCGGGAATTGCGGGGTCTCCTGTTGCCAGGAAAAAGCTTGCTTTGTGTTTGTTCTCATCACAAACTCCTTTATGTTTGATTGTTTACCATTATTAAAGACTCAGGCTGATGCCAGCAATCTTTTTTGTTTGGGTGAATAATTCCCCTTTTCGATCTTGTCCAGAAGGGTAAGAACATCCTTTTCCACATCTAAAAAAGTGTATGTCTCAGTCCGCTCAATTCCGTTTTCTGTGATAAACCAGTCAATTCCGAAGACGTTATTCATTATGTGAACCAACGGTATATACGGGGCATTTTCAAGGCTGAGTATGCAATGGGTATTGTGAACCTGCCCGTGACAGGAAGCTCGAATTAATCCCAAATTCGACGGAGTATCGTTATGCTGATTTCCATCAACGTGGTGGCAATTCAAATAAATGCCTTTGGATATGTTCTTTAGCAAGGGAATGCCCGATATCCATTTCAAATACTCTGCGGAAAGGTTTCCTGTATGCTCTTCGGGCCCAATAAGGTTATTCCTGGTTTTAATTTTCAGTCTGTCATCTATATATAGGAATTTGAAGTTTGCTGGGGATTTTCCAAGAAGTAATCGGATATCATTTTCAATTAGAAATGGCAGTGCAAGTTCGCTGATACATAATCCCTTATAAAAAGTAAACCACAACTTTCGATCAGGCGTTTCCGGTAAAGGGTATACAATACCACTGAGAATTTGATTCCTTTCCCCAAGTGGTAAAGAGAGGATTCCGCCGGCTTCAATGATCTGTTTTGAAATAGTAGATAACATGATGATTTTCCTTTATTTGTTCATCTTATTTTCTACTATAGTTATGTCAGAGAAAAACCGGCGGATTTGGATATGGATTGGTGATATTTACCCGTTTTGACGGGCATCAAGAACGCCCGGTGAAACCTTGATCCAGGCGTCGCCTTGCTTTTCGGATTTGCCGAAGAAGTAATCCAACGCAGCCTTTGCATCGGCCATTTTGAGTTCGGGTTCGTTAAGAAGTGAAACAATTCGTTCATGTTCTTCAGACGTAACGAGGTGGTTCCCAAGCAGTTTTTCCAGCGTGGACCGCTGTGCCGGAGAGGCGGGTTTATTTCCATTTCCATTCCCGTTCCGTTTGCCGTTTCCGGGGGATTTACCGGGCTGCCTCTTTTTGGCTGCAATCACCTCATCCGCCGACGCGACGCTTCCAGTAATGCCATATCCTGCAAAGGCCAGGGCACGGCCGACCGCAGATGTCTCTGCGTTTTCAAGGGCAGACGTCTCGTTGATTTCGGTGGATCCGAAGACTTCACTGGCGTGGGCGGTATAAACCTCGCCATTGATTTTCAAAACCGCTTTTACTGTGACCGAGCGCTGATCAATGCTGATAATCTCGGTTTCAATACTGACCTTTTCATGGTTGGTGTGAACCATTTGAAGCCGCTCGTGGACTGTCACATATTCATTTCCTTCAATTAAGACCATTGTGATAACTCCTTTCAGTTATAAGTTGATGGAGAGCGATGTGCTTCTCCATGATTTTGGCCGGCGGTGAACCTTTCAGTCCTTCCGTACAGGCATTATAAAAGCTCCACATATTTCTGGGCTCAAAGTCCTCGTACGAAGGTTTCAGCCATTCTTTTTTGACGATTGGAAGCTGCCGCGGGGTCAGAACACTCTTTCCGAAAAGCAGTCCCAGCATTTGGAAAGCCTCGTCGTCTGCAAGGGCATGTTCTGCCATGGATTCAGCATCTGTTGATATCTGATGGTAGTTCTTCCGGCAGCGGAAGATTGTGGCGATGATCATGTCCTCAAGATCCGTAAGCACATTGGATGTGTGCTTTCGCATGACTGTCAAATCCCCGGTAAAGGCCAGGTTGTCACAAACGAAAACCGATGCGCCAACGGCCAGACCGACACTCAGGGATTTGTCATAGGAATTGCGAAAACCGATGGTGAGACCCATTTGGTCGTCTTCCGGGACCCGGTATGTGTGCGTCCCAAAGAGTTGCCGGCCGTCCCGTGCCAGACCGTAATCATCCCGGTCAAACCGGTATCCAGTCAGAATATCCCGACCGATGGTCTCCACCATCCTCACAAGTTCTGCGTGTGGAACCGGCTGGTAAGAGTCGGTCCTCTCCGGGAGAGGGATGGTTGCCAGTTCTGTCCGCGGAACATGCCGGCCATCGGATGTGTGCATTAAAAGATTCATGATTTTCTCCTTTATTGTGTATTGACTTCAGGCTTGGCGAAGAACTTGGGTTCAGGTGTCACAATATCCACCCCATCGGGGATTTCTCCGGTGGACTTATAGACCTCGAGTATCTTCGCCTTATCAGGTGATTTTGTGACCCGGACAAACGCTTCCCGCGCCAGAATCTTCTCTTCATCCACGACCTCGACATGCGGCGGTTGAACCCTAAATCCGATGCGCCCATGGGGCAGTCCGATGGACTTTTTGCCCGTCTCCAGGACATACGCCTTCAGGCTGTTTCGGAACTCCTGAGCCATGAATTCCAGAGATTCAAGCTTGCGGGATCGCCAGAGATTCAGGTATTGAAGTTCCTGATTGAAGAGGCTTTCAATCTCTTCGATCCTGCTTTCGATTCTCCACAATTTTGCCAGAATCACATCGGCCTGGAACATAGATCCGACGCGGTTTTCCACGTTTGCATCCGTCAGTGGATGTGGTATTTGATGCAATTGAACGGTCATTTTGACCTCCTTTTTGTTGTTGTTTTATTAACATGTGGTGGATCAGTTGGCGACTATGCCATCTTGTCATACGCGCGCAGAATGGCCTATTGATTAAATTCAGTATATATTATTAATAACTGATTGTTTTCGATTGTTATAAAGCTTTCATCTCTGCCATAATGGCAGACATTCAGGTGGGGGACGTTTTCAGAATATATGTGATATTTGACCGGGAGTGTAGCGCTGTACCCTGATTGCTTTCAATATTGGGGGATATTTGATATAAGTGTGGGTTTTATCCACACTTGGGGTCCACACAGGGTCTGGCTGATGCCTGGATGCACCTCACGCGGGGGTAGACCGCAAAACGGGATGAAGCGATTATATCGATCGCATACCCGCTCCGCGAGGGTATGGTGTATAGGGTGGCGTGTCGGGGGTCGATGGCCGCGGAGGAAATGCAGCCTGAATATATTGTCAGTTAATAATGTTCTTTACAGAGGGATCAAATCTTAATTCTGCTTGAAAATCAGGTAGGTGGACGCCTTGTTTGACTCTACCGAAATGAGCTTAGCCGGGACATGGAGCGTGTTCTCTTCACCGCCCCAGTCCGGATACACGCCTTCGCCAAAGATAAGAGTGAACTGATCTGGTGTAAGAACGTGGCCGATGAGTGAATGAGCCGATTGGGCGAGGATGTGTTTGCCTTTGATGATGATGGATTTCTCACCATGCAGCAGCTGCAATCTTGCAATCACACCTTCTTTGCCATTGGTGTAGAATTGGATATCTTCACGTATGCCGATCATTTTTGAACCTCCTTGATTTTGATGATGTGAGTTATCGTCTGGTAATTTGCTCCGGTCTCCTTCACAGCCGTGATCCGGTAAGCGGACTCTGGACACACGCACTGCCTAAATGAAGGATGACTGGCCATTGATTGAAGGTCATCCCCTGAGAAGAGATTGTTCACAGAAAGCCGGCCCGTATACCATATGGGGATTATACATCCACTGATTATCCTCAACATTTGCAGTTCTTCAATGCTCAGAATATTGGCCAGTAGTGTCATGGGAAATTCCTTTAACAGGCTGACAAGTGTAATCGTGTAATCGGTTTTTAAGACACCCCCCATTCGTTTTGCGATGATCCGGGATGCCTCACCGTAGGTCAGGTTGTATTTTGCCGTACCGGCGGCGACAGATTGCCAGAGCAGTTTGCATTCATCCACCTCTCCAAGAATCCGGACAACGGTATCTCTCGAGGTTCGTGACTGAACGGACTCAAACCGGTTCCGGCCGCGGTTTCTCAGGCGGTCCAGTGTCTCTTGATCAGGCTCCATAAGAAGCTCAAGGATATTCCTCGCTTCCCTTGCATGATCCGGCATGATATTCTGAACAGTCTTTAATACATTATGAGCTTCTGCCATCATCTCAGGGACAGGCAGACCTGACTTCCCAAGGGATTTAAATGCTGGTTCAAGAGCATCAATCCTGTCGTGATCAGACAGTGCATCCTCTCCCGGAATCAGCCAGGATTCACTCCCTTCTGGAAGGTGCTCCAATATCCACTGATAACCCCGGAATCTTTCCGATCCGGAGTTTTTCTTCTGAGAGGAAATCGCCCTCTGGATGGCTTCCGTGAAAAGAGAACTGAGATCATAAGTCATCAGTTCCGGCGCCTGACGGATAATCCGCCGGGCTGCCTTGTCGTACATCCCGATCAGATGTGATGCACTCCGTATGCGCCCCGTGGCGGTCCTGACGGCATCAAATTCAGTGTCTTCCGGCTCATCAGAGACACTCTTGAATTTTGTGGTGTCAAACCAGCTTATCTTCTCAGGAGTCTTTGTGTACTGCAAGATGCAGTTGTCATCGCTGAGCGTGAATCCATCGCCATCGCAATCACGGCCAGCCCATTGCATATACCAACGGGAAACCCACTGGAGATTGGTAGGATGCACATTTAACAAAATCAGGTGGTTGTGTATCTTGTCATCCGGGATCAGTTTCACCCGCACATGCATGACTTCTGTATGCACCGGAAGAGCAGGACTGAAGAGGAAAGCCATGTCTTTTATCTCCTCCCGGTGGATGGATTGTCCTCGGATTACGAAATGCACGTGGTCAGATTCCGTCGTCACCCCGACCTTGCCGGCGAAACCCTTGACGGGAGCCTTCTGGAACAGGCGGTATGCGGAAGCGAGGAGCTTCTGGTTGAACTGCCTTACATACCCCGGAAAACCGGTTGCTGCCTTGATGAAGGTATCGGGTTCGGGGAACTGAGACCGAACAGGAAGGGGAATGTCTGCATAATCCGTCTGTTGACGATTCATGGATGGTCTCCACGGCACTAATGAATATTCATCCATCACAGCGCCCAAGACACTGGTTGTGGGCTCTGTCAGTGGCGCCGGGTGCTTGAGTCCCCCATAGAATCCCGGTGCCAATCCCGACAAGGATTCCGATTCCAAAGTCCCCTTGAAGTAGCTTCCATTGGCAAACCACAGCGTTGCCTGCAAGGCGTGGACCGGGATTCCGATTTCTTCTTGTACCTGAAGAAACTGTGCAGCTGAGAGGATGCAGACGCCAAGTTCCCCATAAACTCCCTTTGGCTCAGTACTCTCTTTTTTATGCACCAGTTCTAAACTCAGGGGTAACCCCGCAAGACTCTGCAGCCGAACGCCCTGTCTCTTGAGACCAGCGGCCAAATCAGATCGTTTCTGCGGCTCCAGAGACAGCCACGGCTTGATGTACTCAGGGATGTTATCCTTCGGGAAATAGAAGGATTTCTTCAAGGTTTCAGCAACCAGAAGATAGTCTTGTCCCTCCCATTCCAAATCATAAGGAGCATGCCGGACCAAATCAGTCTGGCGGCCGCTGCTCAGTTCGACACGCTCCAACGGGTCATCTTGCCAGTAACCCACAAGCAATCCCGGAACGAGGGACGGGCGGCTTGTGATGATGGGGATTTCCGGATCAGGATCCTTTACTGACGGCGACGGGATAAAGTCTCCTCCATACATAACCGGTACACCTTCCTGCACCGTTGTACGGTAGAACACCGCCTTGAATGCCTCTTCCGGTGAGAACTCCAAGTACTGAGAATCACCCGTGATCAGATACTCTCTCAGTTTCTCCGAAAGCCGGTTTCCGGGATTGGAATCCAGCAACAATTCCAGGTCAGTCCGGTTGATCTTACCGGACTCGACTTTACTTTTCAGGGACATGAGGTCCCCAATTGTCATGTTCATCATGACGTCCTCCTTTGTTATGTTAAAAGCCATACTGATACCAGGGGTGGGGGCTCGAAACGGCAAGCCCATCACCTGAAATATCATTTAATGTTAAAACATCTGCCACAAAAAAATAACCCTCATTATAACTCAGTTCATTTTTGTTCTTGTCTTAGAAAGAATGGATTTGTATATTATATGTTAAGATCATTACACCCAATTACCTCCTGATGGGTTGGAGGAATAAATAAACTTTTATCGCCTTTCTGGGCTTATTTAATGCTTTAAGGTTTTAGGGACGACGCGTTATGGCGGTTTGGTTTCTGCCATAACTAAATTGAAACCCAGAGGGCTGATGAATCTTCGCACCAAAAAAACAGATCCTGCGATTTACGGCAATCTTGCCCACCAGGATACAAAAACGGCCCGCAGCCGATTTCAGAAGGATTTGATCCTGACAGTCAGCCGTATGCTGAATGAAGGTAAAAATCCAGAGTCTGTTATCACTAATTATATTCACAATGAACTGTTAAAACTCAATCCTGAAATTAAAAGGGCCATGAAAGACGCATGGGCCGGCGGGGTTGCATACAGATTCCCTGATATCGATTTTCAGTTACAATACGGGTTGATCGATCCGGATATTTATAATCAAATTCTTGATCAATATGAAGAAAACCTGCGTATGGGGACTTTGACTGGAGATCTTTCAGAAGATGAAGAAAGATACCACGTTTTATACACAGAACTCACGCATACGGCAAATTCACTGATGTCCTACATTCTTGAAACGGGGAAACATAAACCCCTGGGAATCGACTGGTGGGTGACTCTCACTCCGGGAAGAATAAAAAAGCTAGCCAACTTTTATATCAGTCATGATGAAACGGTGAACATAGTCTTCCGGGCGCTCAAGCTCCTGGCCGCAGAATTCGGAATGCCGTTCAACATCAATCCTCAAGTTGTTTATTCGCTTACCGGCTTGGATAAAAGGACGGTTCAGCGTGCCATAAAGAAGCTGACGGAAAGTCATCAGGATTTTAAAGTTCAATATTGGAAAAAAACATTCCAGTACCATGTCGCAAGTCTTCCCAAAGGGAAAAGAGCGGGCAGAGAAATCCAGGTCAGCATTCCAATGCAGGGTGAACCTAACCCTGATAAATGGGCTGTCAATCAAGAACAGAAACACTGGCAAATGCTGCACGAGCTTAACACAGGAAGGCCGCCCAGATACCATAATGACCCGCGCGCACCACTGATATACCTGAGAAACGGCACCATCAAAATCAAGCTCGGCACGGTCTCCCTGATTGAACTCTTCGCAATTTATACGGATTACAAGCCCAACTCTGATTTTGAGTACAAATGGAGAGCGTCCAAAATCCCCATGCGACGGATGGACTCGTACTCCTATGCTGTAACGGACGATTTCTGGCAAAACAAAGCAAACTGCCTCACGATGCAATACCTTTATGAGGTCCAGTTTCCCATGCAAGACAGGGGTCTGCCACTGGACATTAAGCAGACCGAAAGGCTTATCCGGCGATTCGAAGGATACCTCGCGGGAACACGGAAGCTGCCACGAACACTGCTGGAGAAGTACGGTGAAGGGGAACTGAAACCAGAAAAAAAACAGGTGAAGAGCGACGAGAAGATCACGAACCGTCTCAGAATCCTCCGCAAGATCAAGAAGCATTACGACCCGGAAACGGAACGGATTTACCCCACGATAGTACCCCGCGCAACAGCCAGCGAACGGGCGGGAACACGCTGGCCCAACATCCAGAACCTGCCGAAAGATCTCCGGCATTTACTTCAAAACACACGCGAAAAGCTCATCATGTTTGATATCAGTGGCCAGGAAAACTATCTAATAACAGAAATTCGCAACTTCGAGAACATGCGCGAAATCAACACGATGAGCGATCTGGCGACATGCATCCATGAGAGAACCGGCATCGACCGGAAAGAAGTCAAAACAATAGCCCACGCGCTGACGAAAGGGAAAGGACTGCGGACATTTGAGGTAGAAGGAAACGGTGAGATCGCAAGACAGGTTGCGAGCGAAATACTTACGCTTGAACCCAGGTGGGGTGAGCATCGAGAGGCGAGAACGGAGTATCGTAGAAAGACGCACGGAAGGACTGAACAGACGGTACTTGGGCAGAGCGGGATTATAATGGACAACAGGCGGGCAGACTGTCAGGCGGTGGCCATCGCGGACCAGATGCAGGGGGCTGAGCAAAAGAAGATTTGGCTCTGCAAGCTGAAAGGGATGCTTTCGGTAGGCTGCGGGATCGGCATCGACATGCACGACGCCGTGGGCATCGTCGCGCCGCAAGAGACAGAGGCCGTGGACATAGCAGCAAAAGTGCAGACCGCCCTCGACGCTGCAAATAGACAGCTGGGCTTCTCGGGGACGGCCAAACTCACACACACGATCTATACTGACAGCATAACCGCCAGACAGGCAGGAGGCAGGGCCGGACGATACAGGGCAAACTTCAAGCTGAAGAGGACAACACAGACCTACCAAAAGACAGCACACGTGGAAGAGGCCACCGCGACCTGCAAAGACCTGTACCCGCCGGATCATGATCCCAGAGACCGGGCCACCTCAACTCGCCAAGACCTGTATATGCCGGATCCCTATATATGGGTACATTGTTCAGGGTTGTGCATGCAAACATCCCCAAAATCCCTCCCGAAGAGCCTGTTTCCCCCGTGAAATATGGCCATGAACATGAGATTCTGATCCGACTATAAAGCTTTTAATCAACGGCAGACATTTTGCCTTTTGTGGGACTTTTTGTGCTTTAAAGTTGATTATTAAGATAATCCCAATTACAGAGACTGGAGCCTTTCTTCAGTATTACTCAGGGGCTCGAAACGCAGTTCATATTCATGTTGTATTATTTAATACTTAGTTCTGTTTGTTTATTAGCTTGATCAGTTCGTTATCAAGTCCATAGCGAACCACATCAATTCGTTTGCTGTTTTGGTATATAAATTCACCGTTCAATGCAGGTAGTTGGAATGGAAAAAAGGCCGGATTATGTAAAAGTAGTCCCAAATCTATGTTGGTATTAGGCATGGCAAGAAGACCAGATTCATAAATCAGGATAGCAATATTTGAATCAGAAATAATCAGTGGAGTAACTTTCTTATAACATCCCTTATGATCAGTATCATTTAGAACTTTCCAGGCAACGAATGAGCGCAATGTATATCGAGCATTTCGAGCAACTGTTTCCCGATCTCCATACTTTTCCTTAAGACGGTCAAATACTTGCGCTTGGGTTATTTGGTTTTGGAGATTCAGCAATCTTCCGACCTGCATTGCTACATAGAACCAGAATGGATAGGATGCAGAAATAACCGCCCAATGCAGAGGAAGCCACTTTTCGGGTGGCAGTTGACTTGCAAGGCTTAATGCATTATCACGAAATGGTATTAGATCTGTATCAGGAGAAAACCATGAAGATAATATCCCAATTGCCATTCCGTATGTTTTTTTACCCCGTTCTCCTATACCGCCACTTTGAAGTTGAGTTTGTAGATATTCATTTAATTCCGATCTTATCTCTTTTTCGGAAACACCCGCAAGCAGCATATGTACCGTCTTGTCCATCCAATGCTTTTGTATTGTCTGTTTAATCCCAATCTTATTATGTCTATTACCAGTCACTATATTCTCCTTTCAAACCTCACAAGTGGCACAATAACCTCCTGCAGAGAGATTCCGCCATGACCTACAATAACGTCTCCTGTTTTCACGAATGCATCATTCCCGCTTAATACTAATGGGTAAAAATCTGCTGGTAATCCCACAGGTTGCCACTCGTGGGCAAACGGAAAAGTCCTTGCAACCTGAGAACGTAATTCTGGTGTTGGATATATCCGGGTTCTCTCACCACGAGTCTCGGCAATCACTCCTTCAGATGGCCGACCTTTACCTTCACATTGAATATTACCATGATCCGAAGTAAGCCAGACATCATACTTTAGATCTATCAGTTGACGGATTAATTCAACAAGGAATCTCTTTTGGCACCATTGTATAATCTGGTTATGCATCCCGGCTGACCCAAGCTGGATGCCGTGTATAATCTTGTCAACCTTGTCCACAACCAGTCCTATAACCTTGGTTCTACCCCGATGTATTAATGAATCAATTGTTTTTAAGGCATCACCATCACCCAAACTGCGTTTGTATACAACCTCAAAACGGGACACACCTTGGTTTTCCCAAAATTGTGTCCATAGTTTTTCTTCATTGTTTGTTGTGTTTATGGATGAGGGGAAATACTGGGGCAGCTTGCCTGAAAATATTGCTTGTCTTGAAACTGATGTTAAAGTCGGAATCCATGCAAATGTGGCATGCTCCCGCATTATTAGATTAGAATCCTGCGTTTTCATGAGATGACGGATTGTTACCCATTGATCCAATGAAAGGCCATCAACGACTATAAGCGCAACACTATCTTTACCATCTAAATCCAGATCACGAGCAAGTCTGCGAGGAATATGGTGCAGCAAAGCAGGCTTAGTTGGAGGCAAATTAATTAAGCCAGAATAATGATTAGTAAGCCATTCAGCGAAGAGTGTGTTTATAGTATTACTTATTTCCCTTAAACGTATCTCATGCTCTGTGTTATTGCTACAATATACTAAAGAGGATAACTCAGCCCATTTCAAAGCAAAATCAATCCAATCGGTATATCGAGAATCAGTTTCGGGCAGCTCCTTTTCGACAAGATCAAATAGGCGACTGGTTCGTTGTTTTTCATCATCAGTATTGGGTATGATAATGCCAGTCTGAATCCAAGAATCGGCATGGCTATCAACTTCAGGCATTTCAACAGGTGTTAGTTGTCCCTCAAGGAACAAATTGTCTATGTAAACTTTAATGTCTTGATGATCAAATGGAAGATAATCCGGACCGGAGTATTTCAAGTTATATCCTGATGGGGCTTCTCGTCCCTGGTTGGGTCCACTAAGTCTTGATAGAAATACCGGCCACCGTTCCTGAAGAAAATCATAAAACGCTGTATCATCTGCGACTATTTCTGATAGTGGCCAAGACTTAAAACTATCATTCTCCTTAAGAACTTGAATTAATCGTTCAGCTAATATCGATGGAATATGATATTTCCCGTAATGCAAATGAAGTAAAACACGAAGCAAATCGACTTCTCTGGGAATCAACTCAGGCGCAATTCCAAATACATGTCGAAGTACATAATCTTTAGTCGTATTATCGCCCATCCGGTCTGGCATTGTTCTCTGTTGGGCTTCAAAAAGTTTATCAAGCATACTTCTGTCTAATTTCGAAATAATTGGATAGCTCATGTTTGGGAATAAATTTCCAAGACTAAATGAAAGCTTACGGCCTATCTGAAGCAAGTCATATGGCATAGATTCAATCTCAGTTACTTGAGATTTAAGAATAACAACCAGATCAGTATGTTTTCCACAATCCCAGGCACTACGATAGGTTGACTCATAGACATATCTAAATTCAACAGGATCGGTGTACTCAATCACATCAAATCCACGTTCACGAAGTTTTAATGATAACTTTTCCTCAGTTAAAAGACTGTCCGGATCAGCAACTAAGGTTAACCTAGCTACATTGGGTGTGAACTCTTTTAGAATTTGTTCGCGCCAATTATTCATGTGTACATCCTTCAACCCGGACAACAATAAGAGGCAACATTTCTGGGTAAATCTGAGCCTTACTTTTGAGTTCCTCGTTCCATGAGTGTTCTTCCTGCCGTAGCAAGTTTAATCGATAGTCCCGAACCTGAGGCAGACCAATGCGTTCTATGATTTTTTGCCGAGCAGCAAAAGCATATTCACCTTTTCCTCTCTCGCGCTTCAGCCATAAACGGTGTTCTTGAACAAGCTCATCATATGTGGGTTTGCCGTGTTCCTCCGCTAATTTCACTAGTTTCTCGTAGATATTCTTGGCATCATCACTCTTAAAATAGTCCTTTATATTTGGATCTTCACTCATTAAACGGTCCCATAAATATCGGGCAGTTGGCATAAAGATTTCTCCACTGTCCGCAAGAAAGAGCGGCAGGATTCTGTGGCGTTTCCAGTCCATTGACGTAATACCAATCTGCCACAGGGACCAAAATCCCATAATCTCATCTGAAATTCCAGGGATGGTAACCACAGGAATTGGTTGACCAGGCACAAATCGAGGTAATCTTGTCGCTAAATCACGGATCCTTTTATCTTCTAAAGTTAAATACCATGCTGTAGGAGTATTTTCAGCCTCCTGACCACTAAAAACCACTTTGTTAATATTTTCTCCATCTGGCCAGGTCAAATTCCAAGTTCTCCCATTCCGGTCAGCCTTGCCATCATGAGCTTTAAGATAACTTACTGTCATCCGTTCGACCCAGTGTGGCAAAGGATGAGCCATCAAACGTTGAGCTAAATTTGGATCCAATGTGTCAGCAAAACCAAGAACTGATAAGCTTTGCTGAGTATTCCTTGCTTGCTCTTGAATATGACTGATGACCTGGTCAACGGATACATCTACTTTATCCGGATTAAGAATTGCGTCAACATACAAATGATCAAAGATCTGTCCTGCCTGAGCCGAGTCAAGAACATCACCTGTCTTATCAATACCAAACTGCTCGAAAATGATCGCAAGTTTCTCTTCAAGCACCTCCTGAACACGATGCTCTACAGAATCTTCAAACACAAAGTTAATAGCACGTACAATATGTGTCTGACCAATACGGTCCACTCTTCCGATACGCTGTTCAAGTCGCATTGGATTCCAGGGGATATCATAATTGATCACAACATGGCAAAACTGGAGATTTAAACCTTCCCCGCCTGCATCTGTTGAAATGAGAATCCGTGCATTCTCAGCAAAATCTTCCTGAGCCTTCTTGCGTTCATCCATGTCCATAGAACCATTCAAACAGACAACTGTGAATCCGCGTTCAACGAGAAACTGTCTTAGCATCTGCTGCGTTGGGACAAACTCCGTAAATATCAAGACTTTTAACTCAGGATCTCCTTCTTCTGCTTGCAATTTATAAAGCCAATCAAGCAATGCTTCTGCCTTGACATCTGCACCTGACTGAATACAGCGTGTAGCAGCTTCTAATAGCAATTTAACTTCGGACCGTTCATTCTTCAGTGCTTTCAATCGTGTCGTTAGAAGAGTCTCAATCTGTTCCTGACCATCAAGATCAGCCCATTCATCTTCAGAATACATCGGAAACAGGGAAAGCTGTTCCTGAGGTGATTCGAGGACCTCCAACCGGCGTTTCAGTGTTGTCTGGATAGCTGTAGTGCTGGATACGACCAACCGCTGCATCAGTATCATAAGAAAACCTATGTAACTCCGCTTGTCACGCATGGCCTGGTTGTATCCTTCCCGGACATATTCGGTAACTGCCTCATATAAAAGTTGTTGATCCCGGTGTTTTGTCCCCCAAGAGACTGGGACAAGTTCCGTCTTTCGCGGTTTGAAAAGCGGTTTCCCTTCTGCAGTGATGGCATGGCGTTTTTCCGTCCGAATGACATAAGGTTGTACACGATCACGCGTCACGCTGTCCACACCTGGAAATGCCTGTGTGTCAAGTAAAGATACCAATCGATGGAATGCATCAGCTTTCCCCTGGTGTGGGGTTGCTGACAACATAAGGAAGTATGGAGCGGCTTCACATAGTCCCTGGCCCAATTTAAACCGGGCCACCTGATCAGTACTCCCCCCAAGCCGGTGAGCCTCATCCACGATTATCAAGTCCCATCCTGCGGAAACCAGGCCGTCGAAGCGCTCCTGGTTGTATTCAGCGACCTGTTTTGCCGACCAACCGCGCCGGCTCTCCAATGGTTTGACTGAATCCATGGGACAGACCACTTGTGAGTGACTCCGCCAAATATTGTCTTCTTTGGCAATACGCCTATATGCTGAAAAATCGCTGGGAATAAGAAGCCTGAAATCCTCATTGAAATGAGTGCGCATCTCTGCAACCCATTGTGTTACTAACCCTTTCGGTGCAATGACCAGCACCCTTTTGATCAAACCACGCAGCTTCAGCTCACGAAGGATAAGTCCGGCCTCGATGGTTTTTCCCAGCCCTACCTCATCAGCTAGCAAATAACGAATACGATCTCCAGAAATAGCCCGTGACAGAGCCTTGATTTGGTGTGGAAGTGGAATGACAGATGATTCAATAGGTGCCAGCAAAACATCCTGTGTCAGGGCATCGGCTACACGTGCTGCCGCTGCAATATATGTGATGCTGTCTGCAGTTTCCGTTCCCGAATTCTCCAGGGAGGCGAGTCTGGACGCAGGGACGCGGACCACCGAATCGCGGCCGGGCAGCCATACCCGGCAGGTCTTCTCGCCCCAAAGCGTCTGGGGCTCGATGACCTGGCAGAGTTGCCCATGGTCCGGGCTGAAATACCAGCTATAATTATCACTATTCATGGTTTATATTTTCGTGCTGCCCGTACTGCTCCAATTACTAAATTATCAATTACTTTTAATATTGATGTATCCCATGGATACGTATCTGTATTTGCTAACCATTCATTAGACATTTTTTGAAACTCTACATTCGATGCAATAGGATAAAAGAAATCTGATAGAATCTTGTGCATGAGTAACCACTCACGCTCGAGATTGTTTTGAAATCCCCTGCTACCAAATAAGAATTGAAGAGTATATTCTCTATCAATAGGTGGGATAAGGTTAGGAAGATAATGAGCCATTACTTTTGAATTGCCTACAATCTTGGTACCACTTGCCATTACTTTTATATACTTGAAGACCTTCTCCATTGCATTCCAATCATCTAAAGATAAATCATCAGGTGACTTGCTACGAAGACATTTGATATCTGTACGTAGATCAGCAACACTCTTATTAAAATCATTAAAACTATGCATCTTTGCTCCCTTAGGACCCATTCGGTGCATACCCCAGGATGCCAACGCCGCATATATCATTTCACTCTTTCTAGCCCAATTTTCAACGTTTAACTTAAGAGCCTGTTGGTGGAAATATAAAGAAGGGCCAGTGAATGTTTCTGAAGAATAGAATTCACAGTGATATGATTCTGCTTTTAAAAGAATATCATTTGTCTTTGTCGTGAAATCTCTATCAACCCATCTCTTAGACATCATTCTACCCCACTTCGTGTAAGCGCTTGGTCGTACCACATAAGAAGTTTAGGATCCTCTTGCAGGATACTCTCCGGTATTTTACGTGCCACTGATATAATTGTGGCATAATCGCGCTCCTGCCATGCCTTCTTGAATCCGGCCCGGACAGCCTCCAGGCGGAACACCTTCAGGCGTTTCTGTTTTGATTCCCGGTATTCCTCGAACTCCCGCATTAAGGCCCGCTCGCGCAGTTTTTCCAGATCTCCGGCCTTGTTCGGGTCAGGCACGTACCAGCGGTCCTTGGCTTTGGCCTTGAGCGCTGGAACGTCCTTTTCCAGATTGCGCAGCTCCTTGAAGTTCGATGAGAGGTAGCTGTGAATCTGGCTGGGAACCTCGCCCTTGCCGTCGTAGGACAAGAAGTTCTCTTTTAGCAGTTCGGAAAGCTCCAGGGGTTTCTCGTGTTTTTGCCAGCCGCCAATCTCTTTCATAAACTGAGGGTGGATGTCCTGGAAGGATTGTGGCTTCTTGGTGAGCTGCTGTTTGAGCCACTGGATGGCTGATGCCTCATCGGAGACGAAGAGCTGAAGCTGGAGCACCTCCCTGACCGTCATACGTTTCTTGTCATATTCAGCTGCTTGATTGGGCAGAAAATACATACCGTCACGCTGTGGAAAACGTTGTCCAAGGCCGGCATAGAACTCTGCAGCAGACAAAGGAATGGTCACTCCTCGTTGAACATGAAAGGCCACCATACGGTCAAAGAGCAGGTAATTCTGGCGTTCGGCGACAATTTCAGCCTGACCGTCTTTTGAGACGAACACTGGCAACTGTTTTAAATGAGTACGTACAAAATCCCAGACGCCTTCCTCCGTTCCTGCCTCCAACTTGAACCGCTCCTCCAGACCACTGTTGGGTTTGTAGCAGGAGATGATGATGTCCTGCTTCACAGCACCCGCTTGTGTCACCTGATTGAATGACCCCTGCTGCTTGTCCAGAGTGCGCACGTCGGCGATGACGAAGCCTGCTGTCTGAAGGGCTTCCTGGATGCTGTTCCAGACGCTGTTTTTGGAGTTGTGGAACTCCACTGTCATCCAGCGTCCCGGCTTGAGCACTCGGTAGTATTCCTTGAAGCACTCAGTCATGAGCTTTTGGTACTCCGGCAGCCCCTTGCCCTGCACTTTGTTTTCAATAGCTTCGGGCTTTTTGTTGGTGAAGACCTTAAGCCAGGATTCCCAGAGGAAGTTCAGCTCAGAATACATCAAATTTCCACCAAACGGCGGGTCGGTGAAGATGTAGTCAACAGTGTCATCTTGATATTTCAATGCATTCGCAGAAGCTGATGAAGTTATGGCCATAAACTCGGGGAAATGAATTCTGATAAAATCGCGAAGTTTGTACTCCAGTAACTTGAAAGCACCGTTTTCAGTCCATAAGGATGGCACATATAGTGTCCCCATTACGTTGCCCATTTTTCTATCGATAGTAAACTTGTACATCTTTGTGGTTCTTATTAAGGATGATGTTAACCAAACCTTCAGTAACTGAATACATTGCAGGCATCGATTCAGAACCGCCCCTAGCACCCACAGATTCCGCTTGGTGTAGAAATGGTGCACGTGAGTGAGGCCAATGCGAAGTGGCTCGCCGGTCTTCTCCCCTTCTGGAATCGGGTCCGTCGGGAACCAGTAGGGGATGTCCAGTTCTTCGATCTTTTCGATAAGGGCCAGATCAAAGGCATCGGGCACTTTCTCGTAACGCTTCTTGCCCAGGCTGTAGTTGATCAGCACCGGCACTTGCTTGGCCTGGCGAATGGTCTGCCGGATCGCTTTGTCGTATTTGGTAACCCATGCACGATCCATATTTCGTTTTGTTAACTGTGCATTACAATGTGGACAGGGGAAGTCTTTATATACTTTACCAGCTTCTTTATCCACTGCGGCTTCCCAGAAAACCACCTCATTTGTGCATTCCGGACAGATAAAAACATCAGACCAAACAGTGTAATTAATGCGACCCTTTGTCTTGCCATCTGAGTGCATCGTCTCATACATCCAGCCGCATTCGTCTTCGACTTCTTTCAGAATGCGTTTGGCCTCATGCTCAAATTTACGAACATCCACCGGTGTGTTATAATTGTAAGCAATGAATGTTGCCGCAGGTGACAAGTCATTGAGAATCGCCTTGCGTTCTCCAAGCCTGGAAAAACGCTTCCATGTGGTTTTACCATCTTCACCAGTCTCCTGCTGGTAAATGATTTCATCTTTGTCCACTCTATATCCAAGGGATTCAACAGTCTTTTTATCTCCACATAATTGAGCTGCTACACCTGTCATACCAGTTCCACAAAACCCATCAAAAACAACATCCCCAGGTTCAGTGTAATGGAGTATATAACGCATGATCGCTTTGTGTGGTACTTTTGTGTGGTATGAGTGTGCATTGTAGATTGGGTCGTTCTTACCTTCGCTTACATCTGCAGCAAACGGCTCCCGGCTATACGGCATATTTGGGTCATATGGCTTACCATAATATTTGATAAAATCATCAATAAACGGATTTGGGCAGGCCGTATAATACGGGGGATCAGAAAGAGCCAGGATGTCCTCGTCCTCGCCAATGGGGAATCCCTCGATCTTGCGGAACTCCGGGTCCTTGAGCTTCTCGCGGAGTTTTTCCAAGAAATACTCACGGCGCTTTTCATCATTTTCGAATGTCATCCCGAAACATTTCACTGGATCATCGTTACCAATAAACTCCTCATCAAAAAGCATTCCGGATCCTGGTTTCCCCGGTTTATACTTTGTTCTGAACAATTCTTTTTGGTTGATCTTTGATTTATCCATATCAATTTACTCCAAAACTATGCGAACCTTAACAGCATATTTGACCGCGTATTCCAGCCGATTTGTCTAATAGCGCAAGAATAGCGCAGCGCTATTTCACTATTCGCTTCGCTATTCATTCGTCTTCCTCAGAAGGTAAGCCGCACCACGGCCGCGTCCCGTCGATTCAACAAGGTCAAGCCGACGAAGGTGGGCGAGGTCTTCCTGAATCATGCGGTCCGAGGGCGGTGCCGATAGACGTTTCCGTATCTCTCGAAGAGGTGCAGGGCCCTGCTGTGCCAGGATTTGAAGCAATTCCCGCTGCCGTTCGGTTAAGTCATGTGCCACACGATGCGGGGCGATGTAGCCGCTGGGCAGGAACCGAACCCAGACACTGCCGGCCTGTTCACCGAATTCCGGTTCCGGATGTCCGGCCTTGACGCACAATTCTACAATCTTCTGTGTACCGCGCCCCCAGCGTTCGATCATGCCGCGCAAGTAGAAAACCTGCGAGATCAGAGGATTGCGTGGCCGGGAAGGATGTTCGCGTTTCAAGTCTTCCGGTTTTAAATCGAACGGAAGCGTGCCGTCGCTCCAGATCTCAAGCCGGTCATCAAAGATGGCCAGACTTACCGCCCCGCCGATAATGGTATAATCCCTGTGGCAAAAAGCGTTGACCAGGGCCTCGCGCAATGCCTCAAGCGGGAATAGCGGCTCATCTTTCCGCTCAAAAAGGCCTGGGATAACTCGTCCGGCCACAGGCAGGTGACGGCGCAGAAACATCATGGCTTCTTGAAGCAGGTAGAAAGCATGCCCTTCAATTTGCCTTTGATCGAGAAACTCCGATTTATTCACGCCCCGAAAACGGGCAAGGCGTAACTGGCATTGTGGATAATCAGGAATGAAGTGGGAACCGAAGAGGACAATGGAAGCCTGATTGAGACGGCCGTCCCGAAGCAATCCAAAGCGCTCCAGAATATCCGGGATAGCGTTGCCGGTTGATTCCGGTAAGCGGCCGGCTGCAATTCCAAGGCGCACCGTACGAAGAATTTCCTCAGAATCCAGGTCGGCGTTATTGTAGCCTTCGGCCGGTTGGTTTTCCCATCGGATGCGGCTGTGTGCCCTCTCGTTGAGAAGGCGCTGATAGGTTGCCTGGGGCATGATGGAAGTCGTCGAACCAATCCGCTGGTACGGCCGCCCATCAAAGACATACGGACGTGACTCGGGATTGGGAATCGCTTCCAAAACCAGCACCACTTTGTGATCTGAAACATTCACACGGTCCTGAGCAATAGATGCCGGCGGTTCAAACTTCTGAAGCACTTCCGCAACCTCCCGGATTGTCTTGTCGGAAACCGTCTGACCGACGATGCGGCCTTCTGGTGTGACACCAATCAACACCCGGCCACCGGAACTATTGAGCATGCCGCAGAGTGTTTCTGCAGCCCGCCGCAACTGAGCTGTAGATTTTTTGAACTCTACAGACTCAGATTCTCCAGCGGATACCAGTAATCTCAGCTCTTTAATATCCATTTCCCATCTTCATTTCATTCATATAGATCTGCGTTTATTCATGGTTCTTATTCCAGTACAATTCTAACCTTTTCAGGATCCTTGCCTTTTGTGAGTTCATCCAGATATTTATCGAATCGTTTCTTCATCTCCCCAGGTGTTGCAGGTGAACCCCCTGCAAGCAAAGCTTTTCGTATCTCATCTGTTTTGACCGGAACTTTTTGAAGACCTGATAGCACTTCACTCATGGCTTGTATGAAATCCTGGTCAAGTTCTTCGGGTAACTCTTCCTTCTTTATAAAGTCGTTGACCAGCGTCCTCGGCTCAGGTTTAAGCAAATCCAGGTTTTCTTTTATGGTTGGATCCTTCAGATTGGATAACAGCGTCTGAGTCCAGTTGGATACCAGATTATCCAATTCGTCATCCAGGTTATTCAACACCTTGCCAGCTGGCGCAACAACTTGCTCTGTCTCGGGTTTATAGTTACAATGCGGACATACCGGTGATGTGTTTAACTCTTGTCCTGTTAGAGCAAAACAACTTTTTAGTCCAGCCAGACGATTTTGAAAGTCGCTCAGGTGCTGGCGAGGCATTAATTCAATTGTTGATAAACTTTGCAGTACTTTCAGACGTTCATCCTTTGTGAGAGCGGTTTTATGTTTATCCTCATTTACTCCCAACCGTGCATTTGTATGCATCTTCAAGTATAATTGTATATAAGATTTCTTAAGGTCAGACAGCTTGCGCTGGGTTTCCTGTCTGAATGCTGTAGCAGCACGCTTTTCCGGATCTTTAAATTGGGTGAGAATTTCTTCCCGAACCTTTTTCATGTCGACTACCCATTCATGATCTGACGGTATTACGGCCTCTGCTTTAGAAAGATATGAGGCAGTAGAACCTAAATCGGAAACCAGCTCCTGGATAGATTCAATCTCAGACAATCTTTTAAGGCTATCTTGATGTGAGTTGATTTCTTTTACATCATACCGAAAGTTCTTGAGTTTACCGGGAGAGCTGAATGCCTGAAGTGATTCTAAAAAGCTTTTCGTTTTGTCCAGCTGAATATGCAAACTTTGACGCTCTTTCTCTGAGTACAGATTTTCCTCCCAGAAGATAAGACCACTTTGCAGGGTTTGCTGCTGTGTGACCAATCTATCAAGGAATTGGGTGATGGAATTCTGTAGCTGCTGGACCGGCTCATCTTTCCTTTGGGTGACAAGTTGTGCCATGCCAGGCATTAGACCAAGCAATTCAAACGTTGCTTTAAGCGCTGGTAGATTCCAGTCCTTGTGTCGTTCTATATGCTTAAATTGTGTGAGTTCCTGTATATCAGCACTAGCTAACTGTGACAGGTCAGTAGCATCGAATTTCTTGCCTGGAATTGCAAGGACAAGATCACCGGAATAGACCAGAGAGGCAAGGATAACCACAACCCATTCGGGTTCCAATCGTTGTCGGTCTTTATCCATATATTCCACACTGTTATCATCTTGGATGAGTTCAGAGCGATTCACCACATGACCATGACTTTTCTTATTAAGCTGATTGAGAATGAATTTGGCATACTTGGATTTAGATGGGTCGATCCGATCACCATCAAGCAGTTCAAGGGCATCAAGCACCGCGTTAGCCTGTTTTGTGTGAATTTGTCCGGCAATGGCACGTAAGGCATCCTGGGCAGCCTGGGATCGGTTAGTGCTGGTAATATGCACTGCGAAGTAAGGATATTCGGGTGCCTGATCCTGAAAATGAGCACTAAGGCAGATGCCGGCTATTGAATTTACAAGATCACGGAAATTAATATGTTCATGAGTGCTCAGACTGAAATCACGGATTGATTTACTTTTAGTCCATTCAATAAATGATTTTGTGTGTCCCTGGTAAGTGACTTCAAAAGAATCCGTTATGTGCTTTTGCAGCCACTGAACCAAGTCTCGTAAATACTGTTCTGACTTAGACTTATAAGTCGTTTTAGCATGCCCTGATGAAGTAGATGCCAGATCCAAAGCAGCGGCATAATTCCGAATTGTTGTTTGAAATTCAGTATCTTCAGTTATCAGACGTATAAAAAGCTCATCTGCCTTCTTTTCATCCTTGTAATATGATGGATCAAATGGTTGGATGAAATAGATATAGAAATCTCGAGGTGGCACAGCTGTGGATCGATCAGTTGGTGAGCCAAAAAACAAATATCCTTGTCGGGAAGCTTTTCGATCCAACCACATAAGCTCATGTTCCCAGATATTGTAACCTGTCACATAGGTTTGATCTGTACACTCCATGACACGTTTCAAAGCTTCATAATAATAACGGTCAAGTTGTGAATCATCAAGACTCTCAGCTCTTTTTTCAATCAGAGCATCGAAGTCACGGCTTTTTTTCAGATCCAGATAGAATTGGCGATTATCCGGATTCGATGATACAAACTGCCCATTGACAGTTTTATGGATTTCCCGGAGAACCGTTTCCACCTGAGAGCGTAAGTCATCAGCGGGATCTCCACCCAGTTCTTCAATACCCGGCTGGTAGAGGCAAAGTCCATCTCGCAGTTCTTCGGCTGTCGCACCCAGGGGCGCATGAATGTCTTCAGTTGTGAGTCTGTGAACTGACAAAGCATGGATTAACTGCAAAGCCATTTGTTTATAAACCGGTCGTGTAAAAGCTTGCCGGATTCGATCCTCCAGGACCTGGCTGCATTTAATTACCTCATTGATCTCCGGGTAGGCACGAAACGAGGGATTTTCCCGAATATTGTTCCAATAAGTATCATAGGCAATAAGTCCTGGTCTGTCTTCTGATATCTCCTGATCGAGTATCTTTTTCATGGCCAGTGAAAGTGTCTTAAGTACTTCGCGTTTTTCAACAGTAGAAACTCGCTCAAAAGTATCTATATAATCAGGATGGACCGGAAAAAGGCGTACAAACTCATCCATTCGCTCATTCATATTGCCGTAAAACTTACTGAAGGGAGTTAAATACTCTCTTATCTTGGCCTGCTGCTCGCCAGTCTTTTTAAGTAACCGTTCAGCTACTACAAACTTGACATCCCTACGGGCTATCAGAATTTGTTCGAAGCGATCTTTTACCCGACGGATACTGCTTGATACGAAAGCAAAGCGTGGACTGTCAAAAATAGCTTCCTGAACACCCGCTATAAAACGGAAACGGAGATCTTTGCAGACCTCACCTACCTCACGAAGGAAGTTTAAATCAAGAATTAACTTCTGATCTTTTCGAGAATTGAGAAAATCAAGCAGCTCATCAACAACCAGTAGTAATCCAGAATCCGGGTAAACTTCATTGAATTTGCTCATCATATCTTCAAATGCACGTTTATGATTCGGTATGGTATCTGCTTGAGGAAAAACAAAGTCTACACCTATTTGATTGAGATGCTCTTCCAATTCCGCAATAATAATATCACGTAAAGACATGGTAGTTGAACCTATTTCAGTACGAATAACCTTGAATTTCCCTGCAATACTCTTGGCTGCATCACGAACGCCGGAATGATTGAGTTCATCTAACATCGTTGATTCACCGGCTATACACGAAATGACTGACATCAAGTGAGATTTACCTGTTCCATAATTACCTACAACCAACAAACCTTTATTGTCAACAGGTTGATCAAACTGTAAATGGGGAATTACTATGTGGATAAGCCGTTCTGCCATTTCTTCCGATATAACATATGAATGGACCAGTTGCCGGGCATTTTCGCTTTTATCCGCATCTCGTAACTGGATAACAGATTCAATTGGCTCAAACTGTATGACATCCCTGTATTTCATCTGTTTATCTCCCGATGTTTTGATTTTTATTAATGAAGTACCTAATCCAAACAGATTAACTGGATATCTTCTGGATTGTATTCTCTAAATTCTGGGTGTCCAGGCTTAGCATATACAAGTCTACCATTCTCAACAGAACCATTCCATGATGCGAGGATAGTATATCTTCTCGAAAGATGTTGCAATAAACGAAACGGATCTTGTTTAATATCATTATCAAATAGAATCTCAAGGTTATCTAAAATTGCAGGTGATGATGCGTCTTCAATGATTCCAGATAAAATCTCTGGTACTTTTAAAGAACGTTGTTTAGGAGTTAAATCAAGGAGAGCCTTTGAAACTGACAGATTTACATTAATTATAGATGTTTTGAAGTAATTGGAAGTTTCTCTTAAAAGGAAAGTCTTCCCTGAGCCACTCTCTCCAACTAAAAAGACAAGATGATGGTATAAATCCTCTGATGTATTGAGAAATCGTATTATTTGGTTTACTTTAATATCAGTCATATCATAATCGGTATATTCAGCATAAATGATTCTGATGCCAAACCATATTAACAAAACACCAAGTTACAATTATTGTCTTCATGTTAATAGCCACACTCATATATTATGCAATGAATTATAACAAACTTCCGAATCTTATACCAGTGCTGTTTTTCTTCTTTACGATTAAATCCAATTGTTATAAAATGACATTACATAGTCATCTAATTATCACTTTTCGTTTTGGGCATAGTGATTTGGTTTTAGCATATGCCAGCCTTGTTCTTCTAATAGACGATTTAATTCCGCTTTAAACCTTTTTCGACGATCTTGAACTGTCCGATTAAATTGCCTATCGGAAGTAATAATTTCTCCTAATTTAATCCTTACACTACCATCCTTTTTCCATTCTATACGAGGATCTTCTTTTCGATTAATAATTATTGGAACTAATTCTTCAGCTATAGGCTTAACATTTAATCTTGGCTTTTTGGGCAACAATTGAATATATCCACCAATATAACATTTTGCTATTTTTGTATCTAAATCCAGATGCCATTCTTCACAATCCACTCTTGTAGTACTTCTATTATTGTAATATTCAGGAATCTTAAACTTTATTACAGGTGGATTCCACACGACATTATAAATTGGTTTATTATTTATAACCGAATTTATGTTTTTACCATCAGAGTATTTGAATATATCCCAACAATTTGAAATATAGTGTTTTACTTTAAAGACATCTTGTCCCTTTTCTATTTTGCCTGATGGTAGAGATTCCAGATACTTACGGAGCGCTTCTAATTTCTTTTCCACTTTTACCTCCTTGAAGTTTATGGTTTACTCAATGCTTATTAAAACTTGGTCTTCCGGGTTATTGATAAGTGTTTTAACAGTATCATAAGAATCAACATTGGTTAGTAAGTAAAGTCCATAGGTATACGAAGTGAATTCTAATAAATAGTGAACTTATTGTCAATAAAAGATTAGAAGAATTTCACTACTACCTTCAATAAAAAAGACAGCCCGGCACATCTAAAAGGGAGTTAGACGTCTTTAATGGATGTGCCGGGCTGCATAAAAATATTAGCAATTCACAAGAATAAATGCAAGTTTATATGAATGTTGTTATGTTACTATTTTGCTATACTTAAAAGTATCGGATGGTAAAAGTGCTGCGGAGTCTTCCCCATCTTTATTAGACTATTGAAATATATGAAACTGATTATTACTTTAAAGTATGAGATATTTAGCACTCTTTGTCGTATCCATTCTCTGCAATGTCCTCTATGCACAGAACATCGGTCTTCCCTTCTACACCGATTCTGATCAGGTCATTACTCATACCACATATACCTTGAGTTACAGTGAGAAGCACGAGCAGGCATTCTGGGTTGCGTATAAACTAACCGCCGGTCATTTAACCGGGACAGTTAGCCGGACTGATGATTTCCGGTCGGATTCCAAAGTCAAGACCGGATCCGCTTCACTGGCAGATTATAAAGGATCGGGGTATGACCGGGGACACCTCGCACCTGCTGCTGACTTCAAATGGTCTCCTGTGGCCATGAGTGAATCTTTTTACATGTCCAATATGTCACCCCAGCATCCCAGTTTCAACCGGGGGATCTGGAAAAAGCTGGAAGGTGCCGTCAGAAACTGGGCGGCGGATAATGAAGAGATCTATGTTGTCACCGGACCGGTACTCACAGGTACATATCCCGCTATTGGCCCCAATCAAGTGTCAATCCCGAAGTATTACTACAAGGTTATTCTGGATTATAAGGAACCGGAGCTGAAAGGGATTGGCTTTATCCTGCCGAACATGAAATCGGGCCGTTCACTCCAAGGTTATGCTGTGACAATTGACGAAGTGGAACGAGTAACCGGCATTGACTTCTTTTATGCACTGGATGATGCCATTGAGGAAAAGATTGAATCAACCGTAAATGTGAGCCAGTGGAGCTTTCGCAGTTCATCCACCTATTCAAGTAGCAGCAGCGCCTACCAGACCAAACAGGAGAAGCTGGCCGGTAAAGCTAGAATCAATGTCAACACTGCATCCAGGTCTGAACTCATGCAACTGCCGAGAGTGGGACCGGCGACGGCGGACAAGATCATAGCTTACCGTAAGGTTCATGGACCCTTCAGATCACTGAATGATTTACAGAAGATTAAAGGGATCGGACCGAAGACGGTTGAGCAACTGAAGCCTTATGCGGCGGTTCGTTAGATGGGTACCCCGGGGGCTCGAAACGGCAATCGGCAAGTAACCTTTTAACTATATAAATAACATCTATCTTTGTAATAACACCTTCAACGTGAAAAGCTCCATTTTAGTTGGCATTCAATATCCGATTAAATGATTGGATTGCTCGTCTTAAGTGTGTCTCTACAAGCCGCAAGGCGGCGCCAACTACCAACTTCCCGAGCGAAGCGAGGAAATATCCTTGTCTTAATGGAATGGGCACTTCAACGTCAATAAGAAGGGGGATATGACGCAAGAGTCATATTTGTTTCAATCCTTGTCTTAATGGAATGGGCACTTCAACTTTTTTATGTTCTAACTTTTGTATATAAAAGCCTATAGTTTCAATCCTTGTCTTAATGGAATGGGCACTTCAACGAGAGTGCAGAAGCACTGACAACTCTTGTCCAGCTTACAGGGTTTCAATCCTTGTCTTAATGGAATGGGCACTTCAACATGGTACCGGTGCATGATCCTAAAGGATCTGTTATGTTTCAATCCTTGTCTTAATGGAATGGGCACTTCAACTGATATTTAAGCCAATCCCTTCCGTCAGTGCTGGAGGTGTGTTTCAATCCTTGTCTTAATGGAATGGGCACTTCAACAAGGTGAAACTTGATCAGATCAAGATCAATGAAGATCTGTTTCAATCCTTGTCTTAATGGAATGGGCACTTCAACCATGGCATGTTTCTAATGTAGACAATGATGATACTAGTGGTTTCAATCCTTGTCTTAATGGAATGGGCACTTCAACTAAAATTATCTTTAGTGCTGTGATGGAATTGCATAGTTTCAATCCTTGTCTTAATGGAATGGGCACTTCAACAGCAAATTCTTTCTAATTTCTTGTTTTTACTGAGTTTAAGCCATGTCGACTTCGGCTTAATTTTGCTGTTTTGGCCCGGTGAAACATCGTTTTTTGCCCTGTTTTTGACCCTTTTTGCACGCTTTTGATCCTTGTAACGTGTTGGCTATCAATCCCTTATTGTCAATGAGCAGTGTATCGCTGAATAATTTTCCCTCAGCAAAAGTAACAACTTGAATATAAACGATTCCTTTACCGCTTTCAAGTAGATTTATCCACATCCTGTCGGACTGTAATTTTCACCGTAATGTCTTCCAGTTCACTCCCGGGTGTTATATGTTGAAAAAGGTCCGGACCTTTTACATGTCAGATCATCCCCTCAATCATATCCTCCAGATAATCCGGCTCCAGGCCGAAGTAATCCATACAGATATCCGAGGCAGATGATATGTCTCCGTGAAGCAGTCTTTCCGCGAAGTCGTCCATGGCTTCGTTGATGAGATCTTCTGCTTCTTCATGGGTCATGTGATCCCGCTCCATAAGGACGGTTTTGATGTCTTTACGCATGATGAGCCTCCAGGGTTAATACGTGATATAGCCGCGATCTGATAAGCTGATGTACTGATCGCCTGCGATGATGATGTGATCCAAAAGCGCCACTTCCATCAGTTTCAACAGATCCTTGAGTGTGCGGGTGAGTTCAATATCCTCCCGGGATGGTTCCGGGTTGCCGCTGGGATGGTTGTGGCTGACAATGATGGCAGCCGCATTCAGATCCAGGGTTTTTCTCAACAGTTCCCGGGCATAGATGTGGGCTTTGCTGATGGTCCCTTCGGATATCACTTCCGTTTTGATCACCTTGTTGCAGCTGGACAGATACACGACCACAAAGCGTTCTCTTTCATTCTTTTCAAAGAAAGACGCCAGGTGGTGCTGAGCCTGAAGCGGGTTGGTGATCTGTTTTCCCGGCCTGATGTAGAACCGGTCTTTGTATTCCTGAATGAGCAGGTCATCCGGAATGGTGCTAAGTTGTGTCATAATGACCTCCAGTTTTTATGGGTTAAAGGTGTCCCTGTACCGCAGTGTGCGGCGGGGAATGATTCATTGCAAATGAAGGACTAAAAGCCTTATTATTAATGGTGAAAACGGGCTAAGATAGACGTAATATTCTTATACATAAAGAGAATACTTTACATAAACCAAACCGGAAACATAGCGGAAACAAATATTTAATACAATTGTAAGTCATTGATTATGAAACAATTATAGATATTATCCCAGAACTCTTAATCCGTTGGTTCGGGGTTCGATTCCCTGGTGGCGTACGAAGATAAACCGCTGAATATCAACACATTACAAGCCTCCAAGTCGTTCCGGGGGCTTGTTTTTTACCCCCTGTAAAGTGCCGAATTTGCTCAATTTTAGCAGGGTTTTATCATGTAAACCGTTAACATACCGTTAACTTTTTGAGGCATCTTTACAATGATTAACCTGCTGATAGAAAGAGAGTTATGAAAACATGCCCTTTTAGTAAATGAGTATTACTCCGGATTAAACGTAGCGTGGCCTGTAGTTTTATTGATTAAAATGTCTTACTGATGCATACCTGTAAACAGTTGATTATCAACGTACAAGAAGAATTCTAAACGCTCATACCGTTAACATAGCGTTAACTTTTCAGATTATCACCCCAAATTGTTGGACTTTTATGCTGAATTACCGGGGCTTATCACAGGAAACATCCCATGCAAAACCCCGGATTCTGTTCAGGACTTCTGGTTCCGGATGTTGATGACATTCTTCAGGTAGTCGATGGGGATCTTGGTGTAGATTTCAGTCACGACAACCGAGGAATGTCCCAAAACCTGTTTGGTCAGGTTGATATCCCGGTGTTCAATCCAGTGACGCACAGCAAAGGTGTGTCTCAGGCTGTGGAAAGTGTAGTCTTCAGAGAGTCCGGCTTCCCGTGCAAAGTGCTTGAACTTGTGAGAGAGGTAGTCTGTGGAGAGATTGATTTCCCGGACTTTCTTATACAAATCCACCCATTCAGGATCGATGGGAATGATCCGGTCCTGCCGGCCTTTGGTATTCGTAATACGAAGGTGTTTCCCATCCGGAAGCAGTTCACTGTTTTGCAGTTCCGAGAGTCGCATGCCCGTATTCAGATAAATGATGAATGCATCTCTCGCATTGGGACGTTTTCCTGCAGTTTTCATAAGCCGGTTGATCTCCTCATCCGTCATGAACTTGGGATGGGATTTGTCGATCTTCAGCAGTTTTATCCTGAAGGGCAGTTTATCGATATACTCTTCTTCCACCGCCCAGTTGAAAAAGCGACGGATTCCCCGGAGAAGGATGTTCACGGTTGTGGGTGTAAACCGGGTTTCGATCTTTCCGGATTTAGGATTCACCCGCTCTGCATGCAGTAATCCCTTCATCAGAACCGCATTATCCGATTTCACAAAGGAATCCAGGGGTTTATCCTTCCCAAAGATGCGGATCAGCTCTTTGAGCGCATCTTTATACCGCTGATGTGTGGATTTCTGGATCAGGTTCTCCTGGGATTTGAGGAAAAGGGATACCATGTCGGACAGGGTGTTGCCGGACAGGGATGCTTTATCTGCGAGGGGATCTTCCGTGATGCCGAGTTTGATCTGATATTCCAGTTCCTCCACATTTTTGAGTCTTTGTTTTGCCAGTGTAAGGGATGATGTTTTCAGTGAGACACATTTCTCTTTACCGCACTCACCTTTATAATATCCATAGTATCTGTCTTTGACTTTTCTCATGTAGGCCATGATAAACTCCTTTCCGATGTGTGTTCTTTGGTTTCAGTTCTCCGGACTCACCCGTTTTCGTTTTCATCGTCTTCGCTCCTCTTGGGGGTTATGGGGGTTGTTTTTGGCAGGAGCAGTATTCACCCATGCTCACTCTAGTTATGTCATGGGTTTTCTGGGCATTTTTGAGGATGGGGGATGAAAAACGGGGGGATATAAAAAAGCCCCTGAAAGGGGGCTCAGGGGCGTGGTTTTTGGACTAAATATTCCTATATGTGGGTAAAGGGTGGGGTTCCCCGGCGGATTACGGGGTTATTTTAGAATGAGAGGGTATTAAAAGGGACGGTTGTGATGCCGCCCCTGGATTGTGTCATATTTATTGCAGACTTTTGATTGAAACCTGCCCCGATAAGCCAGAATAACGTTCGGGGACTTCCGACTGACGACTGATGACTGATGACTGTCGACTTATTTCATTAACACCATCTTTTGTGTCTTCACAACATCTCCGGCGACAAGTCTGACAAGATAGATTCCTGAGCTGTATTCGGAACCGTCCCAGGTCACCGAATGGTAACCGGCGGAAAGCCGATCATGGACCAGGTTGGTCACAAAGTTTCCGGTTACAGTGTAAACGGTGAGAATCACGCTGGATTCTGACGGGAGGCCGAAGGTTATATGTGTCACGGGATTAAAGGGGTTGGGATAGTTGGGAAGCAGGCTGTAGGATTCCGGAAGCATAGCGGGGCCAATCTGTGAAGGTCCTGATGGTAAATCATCCGGGATACCGTTCATGGCCAGATCCGCCACCAGTCCCACAACCGCTTTAGCCCGGTCATGAAAAACCGGCATGTCAAAAAAGTCGATCCGGTCGCTTCCCCGGCCATCCATATTGGGATTCAGAACCAGATACGGGTTGGTGGTGTCCGGATTGTCGATTGTCTGGGTAAAAGAAATCGAGGGAACCACCCTCCATAATTGCCCATAACCGCCGCAATTGACACATCGTGCGATAGATAGATCAACTGAACCCATACTGATAACCGTTTCCAGTCGTTTCAGAACATGCTCCTGAACGGGCATGTATTCGGGATATTCCACATATTGCGCATTGATTTCCTTCAGGCCCAGAGTATCAAAACCGATGGCTTCCACATCCACGTTAAAGATAATGTGATCCATATACGGATTCTCAGGCCATGCGTATTTATAGAATGAGTTAGCATCTTGTGCTCCCCAAAGGGCAAACAGAACAGAGTGGGATGTTTCAACATCTTTGAGGATCCGGGCACATTCCAGAAGGGCTGCCACACCGCTGGCATTCATATCTGCCGAAGGATTCACAATGGACGGGTGGGCCCAGCACTCAATCCCGTTGTAAAAGGCTGTCATCATGACATAAGAATCAGAATATTGACTCCCTTCTTTAACGATCAGAAGATCGTTGACATCCAAATCTAAATCTACCGGGCGGGCTGTCACGGAATATCCGTATGATTCAAGAGTTTCCGTCAGATACTGCTCTGCCAGAGGAACATCGTTTTCTTCTTTTACCGTCGTAGTTAAAATGTAATAGCGTTTTTCGATCTGTTGTTCGCTCCCCCCGATCATGGCCGTGGTGTCGCCTGAAAGAACCCGCACATGATAATCCAGGTTATCTGTATTCACGGACTGCATAATATCCGGAAGTGTTGCAGAAAAGAGATATGATGTAAACAGAATGAGGAGAACCGGAATTGTGACAAATCTTATCGTTTTCATTTTTGCCTCCTTGTTAATCCTCAATATTGTCAATGACCGGAATATCCGGCCACACCAGAGTTCTTCCGGCTGACATATAGTTACTATTGTCTCCTAATTGAGAATATATCGTATAATACACATACCCAATGATGTTTTTTACATTTATTTCTGTATCAGTAAAAACAGTATCCGGCGGGTTGTTTCTGATCTGTTGAGCTTGTCCATCAATATCAGTAAGTGTATCGATATATATTGTTGTCCAGGGTCCATTATTAATTTTCCGCTTAATAATATAATAATGCGACCACATAAAATCCCATTTCATCGAAGGATTGCTTCCGGATAACTTGGTGAAATTTCGAATGGGAGGAGTACTTGAGGGAATATCTTCACCACAGGCATGATATCTTAAGGATGAATCAATCCACGTGTTGTATGCAGCCCATAGTCTGCCGCCTTCAAGAGAAGTTATGGTTTGATCACCCTGGTGTTCGCATTCCGTCCACGACATTGACATCATAGGATCATTTATCATGCTTCTGGAGGGAAAATCATTATTAACGCAAGGAGTACGATATAAATAATCGTCATTCCCTTCTTTATGAAACTGTAATACTTCATTATTTTGTAGTGGGTAATTATTATCATTATTACAACCAATAAAAAACAAAACAAATAATAAACAGATTGCATATCTCATCACTTTGCCCCTTTAAATTAATGTCTGATTAATAGTAATGATATAAAAATACTAAATCAAGTATTATTTGGATGTCTAATTGTATCTCCCGGAATTGCAGTCCTGACACATACTGCCGACTGTCGACTGTTGACTGCCGACTGTCGACTTATTTCATCAATACCATCTTTTGTGTTTTAATAGAACTCCCGGCTTTTAATCGTGCGATATACACACCGGAGCTATAAAGGGATGCATCCCAGGTGACGGTGTGAAACCCGGCGGGTGTGTTTTGATTGACGAGTTGTTCCACCAGCCGGCCGGTAATGTCATAAATATAAAGGATAACATGGCCTGCTTCCGGAAGTGAATATCGGATGGTTGTTGCCGGATTAAAGGGGTTGGGATAGTTTGGCCAAAGGGCAAATTCTTCAGGTAATTGAGAATCTTTCGGATGTGAATCAGGTGCAATTCCATCTTTATACAGTTTCTGTTCTTCAAGATACATTGTTTTGTAATCAGCAATCGCAGTCACAAGAAATTCAATTCCGGATGTATCATGACCATACTGTTTCTCATAACGAGCCACCATCTCTTCCGCTTTATCAAATTGAGCCGAATACGCATAGAGCATTGAAAGATTCGCCATGATTTCCTGCCGGTTTTCTTGATCAAAACCTTCCAATGCAATTTCTGACAATCGAACGGCTTCAGAGATATCACCTTCCAGCGTCTTCCAGAGAATCATATACTTCAATGCCCGCTCCCCGATTGAACTCATGTCTTCTGAATTATAAATTGAGGATAAGTACTGAAAAAAGCCATCTCTCTCATGATATGCATTCGTCACAAAATCTGTACGAATGATGTTGAAAAGAGCTGTAAGGGCGGAATCTGCCTGTCCGGCTTCTGTTTCGTCAAGGATCATTTGTTTCAGGAGAGTAATCTGTTCTTGCGGAGTCATGACTTCAGCGGGTAAAACACCGGATTTACTGAATTGCTGACCGGAAAATGTCTGCCCTTCCCAGGCAGGCTGACATTCAAGCTCGTCTGTGATGGAGACATTTCCATAAAATTGGTTACTATTCGGTGGAAATTCGCCCCACCACGAAAACATCGATTGGATAGATGGATTATTGACAGAAGCATTATATATCTCATATCCACTATTATCGTGAACTGAACTAAAAAACACCTGAATGCCACCAAGGCCACTGGATGCATATATTTCATTTTGATAATTGTTGCGAATAGTGTTATACCCCTGCCAGTTTGGGTAGCTTATCTTACCGACATACACGATATCCCCATATCCGGTGCGAAGGCCGTTCCGGGTGATGGTACCTCCTGTCCCATTATTCTCGATCACATTTCCATAAAGATTCAGAAGATTACCGGATGCGCTATAGATGCCATCTCGTCCGCCATCTGTTATATGAGTGCCACTGATATTGACTTGAGCATTATTGATCGTTACAACATTATGCCTGTTATCATAAATATCACAGTTGATAACATCACATGTATTCTGCTCAATTCGGACACCCTGATCATTATCATGGAGAGTACAGTTTTCAATAACAGTCCCTGATGACGGATATCCTATTGCATGAATTCCCCAATCACTGTATTCTATCTCACACCATTTCAGGCTGTTGTTGTCTGTTCGTAAATAGAGACGGTTCCAGGATTGAGGTGTTGTCCCGCTTGTGGATGTAAACAGGATGGGATCCGCCTCTGTTCCTTCCGCAATCAGGCAGGCATTGTCATAGGTTGCAATGGTATAGTATCCGTCCATCTGGATACGGGTGCCGGGGAGAAGGGTTAAGGAACCATGACCCGATACCGTGACAGTCCCTAACAGATGCAAATTTCCAAACCAGGTTTCATCACTGGTGAAATTTCCGCCGGTGACGGCGGTGTAGGGAATGTTATTGTGTTTTGTCACAGTAATATAAAGCGGGCGGGGTGGCGTTTCAAATCCAGTACTACTTACATTGTGAACCACTGAATGGTAATATTCTCCATTGTTGCCACTGGATACACAAATATCACAACCACTTGTGTTCGCGTTAACATACACGATTTCACCATCATCATAAACAGTGACATTGGCAAATTCCGAAGGTGTATCGGTCCATACATGGGTTGCGGCATCACCAAAAATGTGCCAGGTATTAAAAACACCAGGCCCGGTAGAAGGATAATCTTCGATCATTTTACATGAACCGTTAAAACACAAGCCACCAATGGTGATCTTGTCATCAGCAACTAATAAATCCACAGCTTCTGCCTGCACAACACACGGCTCTACCCATGGCTGACCGATAGAGGAGCCATAGAAACCAATAGCGCCGGTGGGGCTGTCTGCGCTTCCACTGCGAAGCCAAGCTTCCGCAAAACAAGTGCTATAATCAGGAAAAGAACCAACCTCGCAGGCAACTGAAAAGATAAATGGTAACAAATTTGTATTCGAAAGGCTTTGCACATCCGAAATAGAAAATAATGGCCAAACATAAGGATAATTGAATCCCCATTCTGTTTCAATTCCATGACCAATAAAATTAACCACTCCTCGACCGGAATTCATAGCACTTGTTATGGGCGCTGCTGAAGTAATATCATAGAGTTTATCCACTGTGGTATAACCATATCCAAGTAAGTCATCCCTCAGCCAATTACAGCGTGTCGAATCTGCAAGACTGCCCTGATGGGAGGCAATCCCGCAGGCTTTCTGGAGCCACGAACCGGAAGCCGGATCGGTTTCATACTTGATGATTCGTCTCACCTGGTTTTCAACCTGAGCGACGTTTTCAGCAGATAGTCGAGAAATATATGCATCGGGATATTCTATAGTACCAGGATCGTCATTAAGATATGTATATTTGGGATCTTTTGGAGCAGTAGGACTGTATGGATAATCAAAATATGGTACTCCCTTTGATGGTACATCTGAACCTTCACCCACCAGAAGAATATATGTGACACTTCCAGCCTCATCATACATATCCTGAATATAGTCCTGAATAGCATCATCTGTTGTTCCTACATCCGAGCATTTCACCAGTGTTGTCCTGTACCCTTTCCTGGTTCGCCAATCTCTTAATGGAATCATGCTGTCATAAAAATCATCGGCGGCGATAATCAGCATTCTGCCTGTTTCTTCAATGTCATCATAAGCGGCTTTCTTAAGCGATTTCGCATCATCTTTCGAATAATTCAGAAAAAATCTCTGATAGAGTTTGTCAAAATCATAACCCGGATGGGTTGTCTGGCTTTGTTTCACATTCACATCGTCCATGCCGTCAGAATAGACACGCACAACCATATGTCTGCATACGATTAACTGTTTTCTCATTGCGTTGTGACGGAAAAGATTGAATCGCACGGTAATACCCCGCATGTCTCTAAGAAGAAACGGTAATGAAAGTTCAACAATATTTTCCGGCCAAAATGTGTTGGTTTCATAGAAGTCGCTGAACGTATATGGAACCGTCTGTGGATCGATTGAGCGGGGGAGACTCCCTTTGGAAGGTGCTATCAGCACGCCGTCCATCGTATCATATATCGCTTCAACGATTTCAATACTCATTTTGGCTTGGTTCGGAATTACGATACTACGGTTGACGCGCGGAAGCTCCGGGTATCCCTTTTCAAGAAAAATAGACGCTTCCGGCACTGACAATGTCAAATATGAATTGTTTTCAATACTGATGCTTTTTTCATTATAACCGGCGACATTGAATTCTATGACTGTTTCACTTGCATCATCATCAAGAACATTTACAGTAACCGGGCTATCCTCCGGTCCACTTATACTCTTCCACTGCGCTGATAGGGATACTCCGATACAAAGAATGATTATCAATATTACATTTAAAGATTTCATTTTAAATCTCCTCCTTTCTTTCTACTTCATTAACAGCATTTTCCTTGTTGTTGTGATATTGGTGCCTGCTGTCATTTGCACAAAATACACTCCGCTTGAAAAATCAGCGGAATCCCAGACTATTTCATACGCCCTCGGTCGCTGATATTCATCGACCAAAACGCTAACACTGTGGCCTAATAAGTCATACAGTGTGATTTTTACCCATGCTGCTTTTGGTATTTCATACCGGAGCGTTGTCGATACGTTGAAGGGATTGGGATAATTTTGATGCAATATAAAATTATCCGGTAACAAAGGAATTTCATCAATTTTATCTACTCCTTTGTCTTTCAACTTTATTGTTAAAAAGTCGTATTTGTTCTTTCCATATATATGATTTGTTATTCCGGTCACAACGAGGTTTCCTTCATTATCTAAGGTTATACCGCTTACCTCATCTTCATTGTCATAATCATGGGTAAATGTCCACAGAGTATCTCCATTTAAATCACATTTGACTATATAATAATCACTTCGGTTATTGCTTGTGCCTGTATCACTCCAATAAAAGTATTCACCAGCCAGGTAAATATTACCGTAATCATCGGTGACAACATCGACAAAGCTTACAACTTCGGCGTACTGAAGAGTATCCGTGAATATCTTTGTCCAGAGTGTATCGCCTTGCGCTGAATACTTTACTACCATTGCTGAACAACCACCCGTTCCCGGAAGCAGTTGATGGGTTTCACCGACAACTATTACATTTTCATCTCTATCAGTGGTAACTCCAAAAGCCCAGTCTGTTTCGGCGACATCGTACTGCCTGATCCAAAGGGTTTCCCCATCGGAATTGTATTTAATCGTACACCAGTCCCAGTTAATATCGCTGTCAGAATAACCGGTCACGATAATATTATCAGAATTATCAACTGTAACATCCTGGGCATAGTCTTCCCAATCACCGTAATACTCTCTCTTCCATAGAAGGTTGCCGTTCGAGTCATATTTGAGCGTGATGTAATCGCCCCAGTTGTAATGTACTGTCCCTGTAACAATAATATTATTCTTTGAGTCTGTAGCCACACCGTAACAAAATTCCCCGACATTTTCTCCATTGGCGTATGTCTGAGTCCAGATTAGATTACCATCGGGATCGTATTTGACAATGTGTATATCGGTGTTCGTCGAATCTGTCCAAATATAACCGGCGATGATAATATTATTGAGGCAATCTGATGTTACAGCGTATACACCGTTATAAAAGGTAGTATCATACCACTCTGTCCAGAGTGTATCACCATTAGAGTTATATTTAATTGTAAAACAACTTCCGCCACTTTCTTCGTGAGAACTTTGACCTGTTACGATAATATTTCCTTCAGAATCCGTTGATATTCCTCTTGCATAATCTGTCTCTCCTGTATCAAAGATTCTTTGCCAAAGTATCTCTTGGGCAAATAATAGTCCGGTGATTAGAAAAACTACTGTAAATATTTTAATTGATTTCATGATTGAGCCCTCCTTTTTTGGATCGCCAAATGTACACTGCGCTCTGATAAACAGAATAGCATTCAATCCCATCAAATTGCTCAAATCTTTCTACTTATCATGACTCTTGAAGGGCACTGCCATTTAGCATTTCAGCAAGAATTTCTTTGGCTGAAAACTTGACCTCACTTTTCTATCATATTTATTCATTTTATTAACACCGCTTTTTGTATTTGGAAAATATTTTCACCCCTTGCGTGTATCTTGATAAAGTAAATTCCTGATGATAGTTCTTGGGCATTCCATGCCAATGTATGTGTACCAGGCTGATAAAATGAATCCGTTAACAATGCAATTTCCCGCCCTAAAATATCATGAACAGTTATTTGTATTTGGTCTGCTTGAGGAAGATAGAAATGAATGTTTGTGCTATTATTGAACGGATTTGGATAATTAGGTTTTAACGTAAAACCATTCGGTTGGTACGAATCGCTATGCCTGTCTATAGCGCTATTGCTTACCGGAAATGGATTATTGGAATATATATCTATATTATAGATCCGAGTATATGGATCATCGGAATCTATTCTTCTTAAAAAGATCAACTCATCGGTTTTGTCGTTATTTAGATCGATAGAATTTGAAAGAGAAAATGAAAGAGCATTCGTATCGTCAAGTGCTATTGTAGTATCCGGATTAAAAAGATCACTCTCACCTAGATAACAATACATCTTTTTTGATTCACCTGATCCTCCTGAAACTATGATATCTTTATATCCATCATTGTTAAAATATCCTTGGGCAAACCAAATAAAGAAAGACTGATCATAAGGATCGTAATTATTATATATTATTTCAGTATGTAGACTGTCAAATACGGCTGATCCGGATAATTTGAGAACATCGGTACGATAACCTTCGGTGATAATCCAACCAGCTAATATCATTCCATACGGGGAACCATTCCAGTCAGATACGTATTCCATTTTTCTACCGAGATAGGAATAAGGATTGGGCGCTTCATAAAGAAAATCAGGCGTTGTTGTCAACGTATCACCGCCTGAATAGATATAAATCCTGCCGGGCTTATCCACAAGGTCAAATGGAGCACCCACCATAAAATCGGCATAGCCATCGGCATTCAGATCACCACAGGCAACGGATTCACCATAACAAGCGAATTCTTCCTCGCTCTGATAATACCAGTCCGGTTCGAGATCAAATGGATCCCCACCGAAAAAGACATACACTCTTCCATAAGCGACTATATCATCAAAGGGCGCGGCAACAACCAGATCATCGTACCCGTCGGCATTGATATCTCCACTGGCTATTTCACGGCCAAACTCATGATAGTAATATTCTCCATAACGGGTAAAGTCAGCAATGGTGTCCGGACCATTCTCCGATCCTAAAAAGACTTTAATCATGCCAATGTCAAAATTTGTGGAATATCGAGCGACCAGATCAATATATCCATCGCCGTTAAGATCCATATTGCCCCAAATATCTATTGCATCCCAAAAAGTCAGATCGGGATTTATATCCAGGGTATCACCTCCATAATAGATATCGATTCGGTTACAACTTGTTCTGTTTGTATCAGGACAATCCGGATAACGCCCGTATCCGATTGCCAGATCAGGATAACCGTCATTGTTAATATCACCGACATTTTTAACCGGCCAGCCGAATTCGTCTCCCGGAGCATAGCCGGGAATTGTAGCGATCTTCTGTAAATTCAAAGGACTCTTTGGATAGACATTGTCACACAATATGAAACAGAATATCATCAGATAAATACCAATTTCTTTTTTCATAATCAATTCCAGTTAGATTTTAATAACTTCCATTAAACGGAACGGTCTTTGTAAAGCAGAGTCTGTCCACCGGTCACATCCCAACCCATTCCACATGTTGTGGAGGGCTAATTCAAAGGACCTATCTACAAATTCTTTATTCATTGGATGCCAATCCCGTATCTAATTTAATGTACTTAAGGGGGGGAAGTAAAATCAAGCATAATTTAACAATCATGAGATATATTTTATGGAATCCATGGTTCTATTATATTTCATAAAGAATTTGTACAACAACTATCGAACCAAACCCAATTCATCATTCCATTCATCATTCATCATTCTTAATTCTTAATTCTTTATTCTCCCCATTGCTTCCCATCCGATTCTCATCTAAATTGCACATAAAGCAGTATACAGGGACGTTTCATGCCTAATCTCACACATTTTACATCAGGGAACAGATATTCGGCTTGCATTCTATTACTATTCCTGATCGTTTTGTGCCTTCTACCTGCATGCCGGGATCATTCCACGGGTCCGGAACCGGTACCGTCTATTCAATTGGACGTGGATTACCGGGGAACGGATTTCGTCTGGCTCAAACTGTCTGTAGAAGAAACTGTGAAAGATCTTCATTATCTGATCCGGCGAAACAATGAGGACCGGTTTACAGGGCAATTCTCCGGCCGGGATACCCTGATCACCGATACATCCCTGACACCCGGTACGGAATACTATTACACGGTATACGGAATTAAAAACAGTGAGCCTGTGGATTCCGGTGACACTGTCCCGGTTACAACCCTGCCTCTTAGCAGTCATGATTTTCACTGGGAGATCGATACTCTGGGAGAATACGGCAGTATGCTGAGGGATGTATTCGCTTTCAGTGAAAATGATGTATGGGTTGTGGGCGAAATCATCACAAATGTTCATACCGGGGATAAGTCTAATGCTGCTCACTGGGATGGTACTAAGTGGGAATTGCATAAGATAGATCTTAATCCACCCATGTATTATATATTAGGTTTTTCACAAGATGATTTATGGATGGTAAGTGGGATTCCACACCATTGGGATGGGATGAATTGGAGTAAATATCATTTATGGGACATGGGTGTATTAAGTCCTAATGATGGAATACTAACAAAAGTTTGGGGGACATCATCCACCAATCTGTATTTTGTGGGTGACAAGGGTACCATTGTCCATTATGACGGATCCCAATACCGACGCATGGAGAGTGGTACGGATGCGGATTTAAAGGATATCGACGGGGTATATGATCCTGAAACGGGGCAAACCCGGATCTGGGTAGCCGGTTCGGGAGTGCTTCTCTATTCCGAGGGGGAAACCTGGGAGGTTGTCTGGGATTTTGATCACCCCTTCTTTAAAGATAATTATAATAATCCTAATACGGTCTGGGTTCCGGATAGAAAAGGGTTTATCGTTTCGGTATGGGGTGGTAGTAATTCCGGCACCTATCTTTTAAATCAGCAAAATCCGCATCAGCATACTTCATTGTTTAATCATGACTTATTCTCTTTTGATATGCATGGGAACAGTATAAACGATTTCTTTATCGTAGGAGACTGGAATAAAGTATATCACTATAACGGCAGCACCGTAAGAAATTATCCCGAATTATCCCTGGACGGCTATTCATTTGGTATTTATCATTTTAATAATCACGTATTTGTTGCCGGAGCTACGGGCAGCAGTTTTCGGGCTGTAGTTTTTCGAGGAGTTCGATAATTATATGGAAGAAATGCATAGGAGACAGTGCCATGGGTAAACGAATATGTCTTTTGGCGGGACTTTTAATGGTCACAGTGCTTTTAAACAACTATTCTCTGTTTATTAATAACGCATAAGGTAACCGATGAAAAACCATAAACATCAAAACTTCTTTCCAAAATCCCCTCTTCTTCTTCTCCCCTTCCTCATCACCGCCTGCTTCAGCCCGGAGCCGGAGGATTACGGACTGGCGCTTGAAGCGGTAGATGTGGTCTGTGTGGAGGCCACATTCCGTGTGACGGCTTCCGGGGTGCCGGAAACGTGGACATGCGGACTCTACCGGGATGACAGTCTGGTGGTAACAGAGACACTTAGCGGACAAAGCGGTTATATCCGGGATACGGGACTTTTGCCGGCGGCGGATTATACCTATCACATAAGCTATATGAAAGACGGCCGGGACAAAGACCGGTCCGATCCCATCGCCGTTACCACGCTGGATACCACCAGCCATGATTTTACATGGACCGTGGAAACCCTGGGAGATGCCGGGTCAACCCTCAATGATGTGGCCATTGTGGATGAAAACAACATCTGGGTTGTGGGAAACATAAATACCCCGGATGGTGAATATAATGCCGCTCGATGGAATGGTTCGGAATGGGAATTTATGGGTATTTACAGCAATACTCTTGATTTATACAGTATCTGGTATTTTGCAGAAGATGATATCTGGGTACTATCAAGTTATCCAATTCATTGGGATGGAGAATCATGGACTCACTACCACTTAACAGAAATGGGAATAATACCAGGAGGGCTTGGTGGTTCTATTTGGGGAGCTTCACCAAATGATGTTTGGTTTGTAGGCAGATATGGACGCATTGTCCACTACGACGGGAGCCGGTTCCGCCGGGTGGAGAGCGGGACGGATGTGGATTTGAAAGACATGGACGGGACACCGGACGGAAAACATGTGTTTGTTGCCGGGGCAACACTCATGGGGGACTTGGGAGGTCACGGTGTATTTCTCCATATTGAAGAAGGCAATCCGAATATAGTATATACGACGACTACTTATGGGGGAAACCCGGAAAATGGCAATTATGGAAGAATGCACACTTTAACAGTAACAGACTCAAGAGTCTATGCCAATCCCGGTGGAGTGGACATGCTGGTTTATGAAATCATCCCGGACATCTATCACTATTATCCCGTCAAATCAACGGTGTTGAGAACCGATTATTATTCAACCGGAAATCAGGTCCGCGGAGAGCGGAATCATGACATTCTGTTTATTTCTCCGGAGTCTGTTGTCGTACACTACAATGGCAGCAGTCTTAAAATAATGACAGATCTGCTTCAACTATACGGGAATAATATGTTATGGGTAAGACGGGCACGCTACACAGACAATCTGGCTGTGATTGTGGGCTTGTTTGATTCAGGTATCCCGGGAGGAATTATTGTGAAAGGAGTGCATCAGGAATGAGAGAAAGGGTAAATGGCATCTCGGCCGCGGCGAGTGTTTTTCTCTGTAATTTCCTACATGCAGGAAAAAGGCGAGGGTTACCGGGGGATAACAGGGTCATTTTAAAATGAGAGGATAATAAAAAGGGACGGTTGTGATGCCGCCCCTGAGTTATTTTATGCTGACTGCCAACTTAAAAGTAACGCGTGACGAGTAACGCGTGACACGTTGACCAATCCTGCCAACTGCTGGTATAAGTAGCGAGTAGCGAGGGCCGAGTAACGAGAATTTCCCCAATTAACCTAAACCACACCATGAAATCTTGCGTCTCTTCTCGCACCTCGATACCCGTACCTCGTTACTGTTTCCCGACTTTCGATAAAGCCTGCCCCGATAAGCCAGAATGACGTTCGGGGACTGTCGACTGTCGACTGCTGACTGCCGACTGTCGACTGAATAGTGACTCGTGACGCGTCACGAGTGACAAGTGGGTTAATCCCCAGTGAAATACGCTGCGCTCATTTCACTGGGGATTGGTCACCACATCGAACGGCTATTTCTACTGAACAGGTATATCTTTCAATCTGACAACCGTATTGTTTGCTTTTATTTCAACCAATGAGAGTGAGTGAACGTCAGATGCAGTTTCACCAAATATGATTTCCATAGTCGTAGGGATTCCTGCAATTAGCTTTCCTCCATTTCTACTGGATCCTCCCCATCCGTCAGCAGTCCGCATTCGATGCCGCTGACCGGCAAAAATCAACTGAACCAGACCAAGCTTTTCTCCAGTGTCACTCCAGGCATTGGTGGGAAGAAACCATAGTGTTAGATCCCTGTCCTGAGTATCCTGATTAATCACCTGTAAATGACATTTGATGACATTCCCTTTCTTTTCGCACGAAAGGACTTTAAAGAGTATACCATCCACCTCTGTCTGTATATCTGGAAATGTATTTTCTGGTAACGACCTGATTTCGCTTACCTGAGTCACGGGTTGTACTGAGTCTAAAAGTCTCGAAACCGTTTCATCTTTTGGGATTTCTACCGAGGCAACTGAAAAGACTTGTCCTGTTTCGGATGAAATCAGACGGGCATTGATTTTCACACTTCTCCCCAAATCTGTAAGACTTCCCGAAACAATGGCCTGAACACCCAGTAGATGTCCCAGTCGGACAGCAGAGTTTTCGTCAATCATACCAATGAGGGACATTTCCTGTTCATTCATGATTTTATGCAGCATCTGCCGTTCAACAATATTAAAATGACCGCTTTTATAAAGATGCGTGGTTAATTCTTCCGCGATATAGCGTCCCAAATGCGTATTTCTTCCCTCAATATCAGAAAATTCCACAATTGCAATGTCTGTCTTGCTGTTTGTTGAAAAACTCTGACTTATTTGGGTTGACAAAAGAGTGAGTTCCGAATTAAGTGTTTTGGGAAGAACCGCCGACGTCTCAGATACTGTGGAACATCCGATTAAAAAAGCCAAAAAAACTAAATAAAGCATTGATTTTCCCATTCCATTCATGATTAATCCCTTATAATAGATAAATCAAGTTATAAACATTCTGTCATCGAATCCAATGAATAAATGATCCATGCGTTATTCTCTATCTTTACAAAATTACTATACCTTTCCGCGCCCACTGCTAAGGCTTTAAATGATTTGGATCCCCCACCAGCTCAAGTCCGGCGATGTGGGTGCTGTCTTTAAAAAGAATCTTGTTTTCTTTGTCTTTTACCGTCACCCTGAGGGATGCATCGATGCTCTCATGAATAATCCGGGTCATATCCCCGGTCTGCGGTGCCCTGAGCGCGCCGGATGTGCCTTTTGTCCCTTCGATATGAACTGAAAAGGTTTTTGCATCAATCACAATATGAAGGGTATTGGGGGACAGACTCAGATCGCTTATTCTTGCCCCGAGATATGTGGCAAAGGAATACAAATGGGGTTCATCATACAAAAATCCCAGAAATCCGGTAAAAGAACTCCCCAGCCACGGGATGTGAGCGACAGACAGCATAAAAGAAGCCTTTGGATGATGCTGAAAGCTGTTTGTCTGCATCCAAACCCAGGCTTTGGGCATACTTAAGCCCCAATCTTTTTCAATATACCCCCTGCCGCCTTGAATGGATATTACATCATTTACAGTTTTGACCACTCCTTGAACCGTGTGATGCATACTTACAACGCCGTGAAAACATTCCATAAACGGGACAAAGCGGTACCACCCCATGATGCCGGGAGAATGAAATTTTACCGGATATCTCACCGAATGCTGAAAGTCCAGATGTGCATAAAAATATTCCTCTCCTTTTCCCACATCAACATGCAGCCGGTCCCGACTGAAATATTGATAACCGATGGAAATTTCAAAATCTTTTGTTGAATATTTGAAATCTTCAATCAAAAATCGATGATAAACCGTGTTACCGTTGTTTCCGTTAATAATTTGTATAAAAGCATGGGCGTCTTTCCCCGTGGTAATACCGGGGATTATTGCATACCGGTGTTTACCATCCTGCGATACAATTTTAAAATACCACCCTTCGAAATATGTCTTTTTATTATAATAGCCCTGAAACCATTCGGGATGCCAGATTTTACGTACCGTATACAGAAAACCCGGTGATTCCTGTATCGATAGAATTCTTTCTATACGGGTGAACATAAAATATAATCACAATGTATACAGTTTAATGATGAGCACCCAAAAATCCTCCTGATTAGAGTTTAACAAAAAATGATCGTATTTTTAAGAGAATACTCGATACCGTCAAGGTAATCCCTAAAAAATATTCATCAAGAAAATTAGAATTAAGTATAATTTAAATATTGAGAAATATCTACAATACATGTTAAAATGGAGTATCGAAGAGACGGAGATAAAAGTGCGTTTTCATGCAAATCGTGACACAGCCGGAAAAACAAGGACATCCTCAAGAGAGGATAAACCGATATGAATTTAGAAGACCTGGGTTATAACAACCATTTAGAAACAATCAACAAAGACGGTATTTCTGGCGATTTCGAAGTGGGCCGGGTAATTGCCGAATACAAGGAGCGATATACCGTTCGGACAGTTAGCGGTGAATATCCGGCTGAAATTACAGGAAATTTGCGATATACCGCCACAGGCCGGGAGGATTTTCCGGCAGTGGGTGACTGGGTGGAACTGATGGTCCTTGATCCGGACTTTGCCATTATTCATAAGGTCCTCCCCCGCCATTCCGTCATCAAACGGCAGGCAGTATCCCAGACAGGGGAAGTGCAGGTGATAGCCGCCAATATCGATGTTGCCTTTATTGTTCAGGCTGTAGACCGCGATTTTAATATAAACCGGCTGGAACGGTACCTGACACTCTGTCATTCATCAAAAGTCAGTCCCGTCATCCTCCTGACTAAAACAGATCTGATCCCTGAAAACCGGCTGACCGGACTCATAGAAGAAATCCAACAACGTATAGAAAACGTACCGGTTCTGGCAGTCAGCAACGAAACAGAGGAAGGGTATGATCTTCTCCTGGAAAAAATAGAAAAAGGCAAAACCTATTGTTTGTTGGGATCCTCAGGCGTGGGAAAATCCACCTTACTGAACCACCTGTCCGGAAAAACCATCATGAAAACCAACACCATCAGCGACAGCACCCGGAAAGGGAAACACACCACCAGTCACCGGGAAATGTTTTTTCTGGATAATGGCGGCATCATCATCGATAATCCCGGTATGCGGGAAGTGGGCATTGCGGATACCGGCAGTGGATTGGAAACCACCTTTGACAGGATTGTCAGTTATGCCCAAACATGTAAGTTTAAAGACTGCACCCATATCCATGAAACGGGCTGTGCCGTCCTGGAAGCCCTGGAAAAGGGTGACATTGACGAAAAAGCCTATGAAAACTATCTGAAATTAAAACGGGAAAAAGCTCATTTTGAATCCAGCGTGGCTGAAAAGCGGAAAAAAGAAAAGCAATTTGGAAAAATTGTGAAGCATTACAAAAAATACTATGCAAAAAAATAGATGTCTTGATACATGGGAGCTTCATTATGATATCCCTGGACAAAGAAAAAGAAACGTTATGGATCCCTTTGTACGGGAAGGCAAGAGAAAGCCAAAAAAAATCACCCATACTTAAAGATCCAAAAGCCGAAGAAATTATTGGCAGGATTGACCTGGATTTCAAGTCACTAAATATCCCAGAAAAAACAAACACCATGATGTGTCTGAGGGCCAAACTTTTCGACAATTATGTCCGAAATTTTCTTGATAAGTCCGGACATACCGTCGTTATTCATTTAGGGTGCGGACTGGACAGCCGGTATGACAGAATTCAACAGACACATGTTCAATGGTTCGATTTAGATTTTGAAGAGGTGATCTCTCTTCGTAAAAAATTCTATTCCGAATCTGAAACCTATCATTTAATTCCTTCTTCAGTGACAGATAAATCATGGATTGAGTCCATACCCACGGGATATGATGATTATCTTGTGATTGCCGAGGGATTGTTTATGTATCTCAGGGAAGCGGAAATCAAAACATTACTCCGGGCGTTAAAAGAAAGCATTGGCCCTTATACCCTGATTTTTGATGCTTTCAGCACCTATACGGCGAAACGGATTAGCCGGCATCCCTCCCTTAAAAAAACCGGCGCATCTATCCAATGGGGGATTGATGATCCGGACCATTTAACAACATGGGATCCGCACATTCGATGGGAAAAAGTAATCTGGTTGACTTCCAATGAGGAAATTCAGCATCTGGATATGATAACGCGCCTGATCTATAAAATCGCCCATCTGTTCCCCATGGCCAGAAAAGCTCACCGGATTCTAATCTATTCTGTCCATAGTTAAAATTGTAAACCGGATAATTATTTTTTTAATCTGTAACACACCTGTTCCCGAGTAAATCCAGATAAAAGATATAAATCTCATAAAATCTCAGGTATTCCATAAAGTTAGAAGAAATGCGGAAGTGACGAGTATACGAAAGCACACTTATTCCTTCGAAAGGTGGAAGAATGAAAGCATACAACCTTAAACAAATTTATACAGCTTACACATCCCTAAATCCCCTCTTAAAGGGAGGATTTTCCCGGTTTCATTGAAAATTAACACCGTAATCATCCAACTATCTTTCCTTCGTTACCTTGTGTCTTCGTCCCCGCAAACTCTGCGAGAGTTTTCTCTTGATTTCTCCCAGAAAATCCCTAAATTATAATTAGCATATGCCAATAACGGGGGGATGATGCCCAGGCCGGTAAAAAACAGATGGATCTACGGGCGCTACGAAGAAGAGGTTTTCAAGCCCCGGGGAAGGGGCATGACGACACTTGAGGCAGTGCATCTTGAAGCCGATGAGTTGGAAGCTATCCGCCTGGCAGATTTCGAAGGATTGTATCAGAGTGAAGCGGCGGAAAAGATGGGCATATCCCGGCAGACTTTCGGGAACATCCTCAATCGGGCTCATCAGAAAGTTGCAGATGCCCTGATACACCGGAAAATGATCCGCATGAATCCGGCTGGAACAGATCGCCATTTGTGTGTCCGATGCGGACAGCCCTGGACCGGTACGGCAACACGCATAAGCCGGGATATTTGTCCGGAATGTGATGATGAGTCACTATCCAAGAGGGAATATCCGCCGTACGGGCACCGACATCGTCATGGACGTGAATAAAACATAAACAAAGGAGGTATACAATGCCAAGAGGAGACAGAACAGGACCTGAAGGATATGGTCCCATGAGCGGCAGAGGATTGGGATATTGCCGTGGATACAGCAGTCCGGGTTATACCAAAGGAACACCACGCGGATGGGGCCTTGGCCGGGGCTTTGGACGAGGGTTCGGCCGGGGTTTCGGTGGAGGATTCGGCTGGAGAAACCGTTTTCGGGGCGGTTATGATTATGAGAACCTTCCACCCGTTGCACCTGAACCGTCCATAAATCCCAAAGATGAGGCCCGGCTGTTAAAAGAGGAAGCAGATGCCTTAAAAAAGGATCTCGAATCTATCAACAGCCGCATTAAAGAGCTGGAAGAAGGGAAATCCAGGGAATAATCGGATTATTCCGACGTTTCTTTCCGTTTGTACTCTTTACACAAATCTACCCGATGACAATAATCCGAATCCCAGCTTTTGGAAAAGATCTCCGACACCCGGTTGGAGATCTTTTCATTTTCGATCACAATACCCAGATTCCTCCCCCTGTGAAAATAGCTTTTTGAAGCATTGGATGTCCCCAGCCAGAATGCTTTATGATCGGCCACGATGAATTTGCAGTGTTCCACCCGTGCGAATCCGATATACCCTTCACTTGCGTCGGGAATGGTCGAAAATTTAATTTCTACATTGGGGATGGCATGGAGTGATTTGATGTACTCGATCCGTGGGGAATAGAAATTCCAGTCGGACAGGATCATCTCCACCTTGACACCTCTTGCCGCCGCCCGGCGGAGGGCAAAATCCAAGGATTCGTACAATTCTCCCCGGGATAAGGGCGAATAACCCAGAAACTGAAGGCGCAGAGATTCTTTTGCCGAATCAATTAGCCGGATCATCTGTGTTTCATCCCAGTTCGGTCGATGAAAGATGATAGATGGATTACTGGCGGTGGGAATGATTGTCATCTCTCCGTATTTTTCCGATGACACTTCAAATTTTGCCAGTTCGTCTCTCTTTTCCAGTGTCCATATCATATTTTCAACGTGTGCATTTTCATCCGAAAGTTTCCAGTCCAGATTGAAAATTTCCTGATAAAAAGCGACGATTTTCTCGTGGGAAAGACGGATTCCCAATTCATGAATGTGTTTCAGTGCCCGCCAGTCGAAATTCTGGGATCCGAGGAAGAGTTCCTTCCCGTCCACAATAAAATACTTGGCATGCAGCACCCCGCCTGTGATTTTGTTCAGATCGTAAATATGGACCCTGATATTGGTATGCTCATCCAGTAAATCCGCGGTTTCCGGATATGTTTTGTACATGTTCCCATCCACAATAAACCGGACGTTAACACCCCGGTCTGCAGCACGGAACACCGCATCCAGGACCGGTTCCAGTGCTTCGCCCTCCTTATGAGAGATATAAAACTCCCCGAAATCCAGAGACCGTTCCGCGCCGTCAATCATGTCAATCCACACCTCGGTCGTATTCCGGATATCGGGATTATCCAGGGTGGTTTCTACGGGAATGCTTTCCACCAGTTCGATCATATCCTTTCCAAAAAGGGAAAGACTAAAGAGAACAAAAGGGATTATCCATAAAAATCGTTTCATCATGGGAATCCTCCGGCTATTGCAGGCATTTATTTTCTTTGGTAAAAGTATATCGAAAATCTGTCCAAATGAAAAGTCCAAAGCCATGAATTTCTCACGACTTAAGGAATCCCGATAGACTCATCTGCAGGAAAACCATTGATATTCCCACATCTTTTCATGTACTTTGATACACGTGTTGATTTCAGACTTAATATTTCATATTCAACATACAAGATTGAAACATTGACCACAGCTCCGACTCTCAACTCACCACTCCAACTCAATACTCTCCACTCTCAACTCTTAACTCATAAAGGAGATCATGATGAAACCAAAAATCGCCCAAATCGGTCCCTACGAAGTGGAACTGAAAGAAGGGAAACGTTATTTATGGTGTGCATGCGGCCGGAGCAAGGATCAGCCTTTTTGCGATGGATCCCACGAAGGGACCGGTATCAAACCTGTTTCTTTTAAAGCGGAAAAATCTGAAAAAGCTGCACTGTGCGGATGCAAACACACAAAACACCCGCCCTATTGCGACGGGACGCATGAGACGATTGAAAAAATAGGCGGAGATTTTTAATGACATGTGGAGTCACACCTGAATCCCACCAAGGAGACTGATTTAATGGGTAGGGGGTAGAATATTAAATAAGCCAGGAAATGTTAGTTGAACAAATAGGATTATAATTATATTTCTATTTTATAAATATCATTTTCCCTGATTTTGATTCCTCACCTGCCGATAAACGATAAACATAGATGCCTGTTGGAACGCCTTGACCTATCTGGTTCGTTCCATCCCATATAACAGAGTGTTTTCCTGCAGGCAAATCGGCCCAGTCCCATTTTCGAATTGTATTTCCCTGGACATTGAAAACAGTCAGTGTGACATGCTTTTGCCTGGATAAGGAGAAAGGAATGGTAGTCATAGGATTAAAGGGATTGGGATAATTTGATTTCAAATCAAATGCTGAGGGATTTCGATTTTTTGAAACACCGGTTGCCCGTTCGTTTACCTGTGAAAATATCCACTGCCACAAATCTTCCGAATGATAAGCTGGTTGCCAGGCCCAATGACCCACATTACTATATAATGTAAACTGCACCTTATCTGAGACATTTCTTAAGCGATGATACATAAACTGAGCACCCTGCCAGGGAACGCCGTCATCCAAATCCCCGTGAAATATCCATACAGGAGTATTACGAAGTCTTTCAACAGCAGCCACATCCCTGGCAGAAATCGGAATCACAGCAGCAAAACGATTGGGATAGGTGACTGCATATTCCCAGGTACCAAATCCGCCACGACTTAATCCGGTAATGTACAGGCGATGCTCATCAATACGGTAATTTTCAAGGACTTGTTGCGTGATGGCATCAAGGCGATCCACGTCCCAGTGTACATCATCGTGAAGTTGAGGACATAGCAAGATATAATCTGAATAGATATCCTGTTCAAACATTGACGGAGGTTCTGCTTCCCGGATATCTTCAATATTCCAGATGGCATTTCCTGCTCCGTGAAGAAAGATCATCATTGGCCAATCGAAATCACTTCTATCATAATTCTCCGGCAAATAAAGTAAATAATTTTCATTAAAAGATCGTGTGATAGTCGTTGAAAAGGTCAGGGATTTAGGTACGGGTTTCCCTGTTCCCATCTGTGGAGTATTTTCACTTAACCATTGATAAAAAGAAAGATCCTGATACACCGTATCACGAATTTCGTGACCCAAATCCTCAAAAATAATCAGTTCCACATCCGTATTGTCCCAATTCAGTTCCGAATACATCACTTCCGCATCCTCTACAGGCACAAGAGTATCCTGCCGGCCATGATAGATTCGGATTGAGGATTCATGAACACCCCAGATCTGAGTCCCGGCAGGCGATCCGGCTACTGAAATCTTTTCAAAAACTCCGGGGTTTTCCAGGCCCAGTTCCCATGCTCCCCAACCGCCCTGGTCTCCATAACCGGTCACCCAATAATGGGCGGGTTCCAGGTGGTAATTCGATGCGATATGATCAATCAGTGCCATCAGTGTCTGAGTATCCCATAGGGCGCTATCGGATAAAACCGGAGCAGCAATAAAGTAATTAAAGGACATCCCGGCCTCCACCATGGATGGCGGACCGATCTGACGGAGTCCTTCCGAATTGTTTGAAAATTCTTCTCCTGTCAGAAAAAGTAAGAGGGGATACCCTTGGCGGGGATGATAATCAGGTGGGGTATACAGAAAATAATCCAGTGAGACAGGTTTCACATAATCTGTTTCCAGGGTGTGATATTCTGGGAGAATTTCCCCATGGGTAACTGTGATGAACACAAGACATACAAAAATCAATCTGCACACAGTATTCAGATGACATATAAAACGACACATGTGGTATTTTGCCTGTTGAAGCATATTTTTTCCTAATATCTATTGATCAGCATATTCTAACACCCGTTTTTTTATCAAAGAACAAGATCCGATCCGGTTTAAAAGTAATCGGGATCCGGGTATCCGGTTCGTAAATCTGTCCGGACGTATCCCGGGCGATGAGTTGTTGTGATCCGATTTTAAAATTTAGGATCGATTCATTACCCAGAGGTTCAGTGATTTCCAGATTTGCCAAAATCTCACCTTTCCCTACCAGAATATCCTCCGGACGGATTCCCAAATACAAAGTGTCTGTTTTCAGCTTATTCAGTTCGGGTCGGTTTTTTACATTCAGCGAAATCCCATCTCCCACAAAGGTTTCATGACGAACCAGTTTTCCCTCAATGAAATTCATGGCCGGTGATCCGATAAAGCTCCCCACAAACATATTATTGGGTGATTGATATACTTCCATGGGATTTCCCACTTGTTGTGTAATACCATCGTGCAATATCATGATACGATCTCCCATCGTCATGGCTTCCACCTGATCATGGGTTACATAAATCATGGTTGTTTTAAGTTCGTGATGGAGTTTTTTTATCTGGGTCCGCATCTGGACACGAAGTTTGGCATCCAGATTGGAAAGGGGTTCATCAAAGAGAAAGACTTTCGGATTACGAACCAGAGCGCGTCCCAGGGCAACCCGTTGTCTTTGACCACCTGAAAGTTCTTTGGGTTTTCGGTGCAGCAATTCGGAAATTTCCAACATGCCGGCGGCCCAATGGACTTGTTTTTCAATCTGTGCTTTCGGTACTTTTCGCAATTTCAAACCAAATGCCAGGTTATTATATACATTCATGTGGGGATACAGGGCATAATTCTGAAAAACCATGGCAATATCCCGGTCTTTTGGGGATACATGATTCATATATTGTCCATGAATATATATGTCTCCTGAGGTCACTGTTTCAAGTCCGGCAATAATCCGTAACAGAGTGGATTTTCCGCAACCGGACGGCCCTACAAGGACCACAAATTCACCTTCCTGAATCTCCACATTGAAGTTATGGATGACAATTTTATCTTTTGTGTAGGATTTGACAATATTTTTCAGACAAACAGAATTCATCATCACAAACCTTTTAAAAGGGGTTGGAGTATTGATTGTTAAAGGAAAAGTAAGGGGAATGGTGGCGGATACTTTTCAGGCCTTCCACGAACAGAGGTTTCCACACATTCCAGTTGTGTCCACCGTTCACAATTCGTAATTCGGCAGGATTGTTATTCTTTTTGTTTAGCAATCCATAAAGCAGAACCACCTGTTGTTCGATATTGTAATGAAACCCTTCCGGATGGTTCCAGTCATCGTCTCCGGCACTGATAAAAAAGAACACCTGATTTTCTTGTTTCAAATAATCCTGAAGGATGGCCGGATAATTCCGGTCATTCCACAAAGCGGCTTGAAAAGGGTTTCCGAAGGCACCGCTTGAACGGGCAGAAGATTTTTTGGGTGGCAGTCCGTTGTAAATAGCAGGACTCAAAAGTATGGCACTGCTAAAAAGTTCCGGATATCTGAGCCCGTATCGCAATGCTCCATATCCCCCCATGGAAAAACCGGCCACACAACGTCCGTCCCGATGATCTGTCAGATGGTATTTCCGGGTCACATAGGGGATTAATTCTTTAATAAAGGCTGTTTCCCAGGGATTCGATCCATCCACCCACCAGGATGTCCCCGATGCAGGTGCCACAGCAATACAGGGAGCAATTTCCTTTTCCCGTATCAAAGAATCCAGCAGGTGAATGATGGGATCCCAGGCTTGTTCATCACCTCCGCTTCCATGCAACAGAAAAAAGGCAGGATACGTATTTGTGTCAGGATCGAATGAATCGGGAAGAAAGATTCGCACATACCAATTCTGACCCAAAACAGAGGAGCTTAGTGTATCAGTCAGACTTGTACCACCCTGTAGAAATGCAGAGCAGAGAATCAGTCCCAAAAGTATTCTTATGAGTATTTTATTCATTTTTTTATAGGATTTTTATCACTCATCTTATTGTTTTTCAAATGAGTTTTGCCAAATCTGTCGCCATCTGGATCAGATCTTTTCCACGGGTAAAGTTTAAACATGTACCGCTTGGTTTACGGACCTTATCCACCCAGTCCCGGGGAATTGCTTTCAACCCATGTAAGGCACCGGATATAGCCCCAACCACAGCCCCAATCGTATCGGAATCCCGGCCAAAATTTCCGCTGTAAAGAATTCCCTTTTCAAAGTTTCCATCTGTCAGCCTGAAAATGGCTAAAGCAGACGTCACGGCTTCCGGAACAGCCGCTTTATTTTCACACCGGAGTATTTGGTGCAAGGGCATCCACGCTTTTTCAAGCTTGTTGTCATAGTGATCCAGAAGATCAAAACAACGTTTCAAAGAGTGATAAAACCAACTGTCAGGCGGTGCACATTGGAAGGCAGCATGCAGAATTTCATCCAGTGTCCCTGATTCCATGGCAACAGCTACCGCGGCGGCAACAGCCTGGGCACCCCAAATGCCATCCCTGTCGTGGCTGATTTCCGCGTCTATTCGTGCCAACTCCATCGCCCGTTTTATATTCCCTGCAGCCACAATCCCGGCTGGCGCTGCCCGCATTGCAGCCCCATCGGTATAGGAAAAGGCATTAAACCGACCTGAATCGGGGGCTATGATTCCTTTTCTGATATTGGCGGCTGCTTCACGTTCACTGGCGCCACCCCGCCGGAGTTCATCCTGGACAACAACATGCTCTTTCCAGGCAGCTAAGACATCTTCGGGAGCAGGTTTACCCCCGGTCCGAATCAGGATTTCTGCTGTTAACAGGGCAAATTCCGTATCATCCGTACTCCCGGTTTCTTTTTCAGGAAAATCCATGGTAATGCCATATAGAAATTGATTTTCCGGATCCCGGGCAGCATCCCCAAAAGCGTCTCCTGTAGCCAAACCAATCAGACAACCGGCTGCTTTATCCTGATAATCAATTGTTTTCGTGTTTTTTTTCATCCTTATCACTCTCTTTGTATTTAAAAATCATCCTGATATGTCATTTTTTCCATTTTTTTATTTTTCACGGAGGTTTTAATTGTGACATTGAGTGTTCGTTGTGCCAATTCTGTAAAGGATATCTTGTCAAATCCCTTTACACCGGAACGGATACGGTTATTCAGGGGCCTGATCCACTTGTCCGGTAATGCTGAGTATCCTTGCATTACACCTACAACAGACCCGGCAGTGGCCCCATTGCAATCTGTATCCCAACCTCCCATCACAGCATGGCAGATCGTTTTTTCATAATCACCCTGACCGTAGAGGATAGCGGCAACTGTCAATGATGCATTATTGATTGAGTGGACCCAGTGATATTTCCCAAATTCTGCAACCAATGCATCCACAATTGTTTCCCAGTCCTGTTCAGGTTTGACCATCTTGAGTGTATACTGAATCGCCTGACTCAGGCGTGATTGTTCAGGAATCCGCGACAATCCAATCTGAATAAGTTTTTCAGGTGATTTTTCCACAAAAGCTGCTGCTATGATTGAAGCAAAAAACATTTCTGCAAAGAGACCATTCCCTGTATGGGAGATACACGCATCCCGATAAGCCATTTCCGCGGCTTTATCCGGATTTCCAGGATTGATATACCCCCAGAGATCTGCCCGTATCTGGGCTCCGATCCATTCTCGGAACGGATTGAGATAGTGTCCTGATTCCGGGGGTGACACACCACTGAGAAGATTATAATAAGCCACACGTTCTGCAGTAAACGTTTCATACACAGGCAACATTTGAAGCCAGGATTCCCCCACATTTTCAGATGTAAAATTTTTCCCGTATTTTTCTGTGACATATAAATTAAGCATGGTATAGTTCAAATCATCGTCTTCCGGCATACATACAATATTTTCTCTCAGGCTTTCAAAACCACCCCGTTGCTTCCAGGGATATTTTTGTAAAACACTCTCCGGCATTCCTTTCGCTGTAAAATAGTGGTTTAAGGGCCAGGTATGATTCGATTCCAGGATTTCACGGATAATCTGCCGGCTATATTTTTCCACCGGTTTACCTAAAAGACATCCGGCAGCCCGTCCGGTCCATCCTCCCAATATTTTGTCATATAATTCATTACTCTTTTGCAATCCTGCTGCAGATTGCATTCCATCCTGTTCCGGCTGAGAGGAACTGATACCCTGTGATCGATACAAATCCAACTTTTTTCCCCTCAAAGGAGTATAGTGATGATACATCTCTTTCAGGATTTTAAAAGCTTTTTCCTGGATATGATCATCGTTATCGGCAACGAGTTTCTGATATGTCAGTTGATGCCCGGTCATATCCCACCCTTCTTCGTGTAGTTGCCGAAGTTCATATTCCAATCTTTCCAATGGATCAAGATAACGGATTTTCATATTCATTTATTTCGCTTTATCATGATTTTTGCCAGTTCTTCCGCCAGGTAAATCAATGAGAGTCCTTTTACCGATGGCACAAAATCACCCCGGAGCGTCAAAAATGCCTTATCCAGCCATACTGTACCAGGAAGTCCGGTCATCATGGCAGCCATGGACCCGGAAACGGCCATGAGTCCTGCCCCCAATCTTGGTAACAGAGCTGCAGTGGCAAGTGTCTGATCAAAATCACCCTTTGTCAGGTGAACAATCGCCAATGCACATCCCAGAATTTCATGGGCAATATTCCCGTAACTATATTCCGGAGAGCACACCTCCCGGGAAAGAAGAAAGGCCAGTTTTGCCGGACTTGCTTCTGCACGGGGGACACAGTCAAAGGCTTTACACACAGATTTACAGGTGAGGGTCTCCGAAGGTATTTCCATCTTAACAGAATCAAAGATGTGATACATATCCTGGTTATTAAAGGCATAACTCATTCCGGTTGCCAGTGCCTGTGCACTGTACACCCCTTCGTCATAATGGGTAAACGATGCGTCCAGGGATGCCTGGGCTGATGCAGTATTCGGTTCTTTTGCATGAACAATACCAATGATTAAAGCCCTGGGAAGCACGGCATCATCGAAATAATGTGGATTGAAGTGTCCCGATTCAGGAGCCGTGAATCCTTTTATCATATTTTTAAGGGCCGCATGAATACTAATCCTGCTGTGAATGTGTTCCGATTGATCCACCAGTGGTTTCCAGGCCGATTCCAACATTGAAGCATTAAAAACACCACCATATTTTAACAGCTGGGATCCACTCCAGGCCATCCATTCTGTAAGATCTGCTGGTCCGGGACAGAGATATCCGGGATTTTGATTTAATGAAAAGGGGACAGGAATGCTTGTGATATGTGTATGATATCTTTCTTTCTCCATATCTGAACGGATGCGATGTAACCATTCTGGCATAAGTTGGCTGCGGTTAAAGGGTGTTGTCCAGCTTAAGGCTTCTCCCACAGCAAAGCCTGCAAGTGCTGCAAACACTTTTTCTTGAATTGTTTCAGGCATATTCATTCCCTGTATCATGCATGAGTTTCACCAACTTTTCAACAGCAGAAAGGATTGTTTTTCCTTTCATTTTCCGGATACAATGTCCGGGAACAGCGTATATATTGGCTAAAAGTCGTGGCGGGATCATATGAATCCCCCCCCATGAGCCGCATAAAGCCCCGGAAATGGCGGCAATAGTATCCGAATCCCTGCCCATATTCACGGCTCCCAATACAGCCTTTTCAAAATCTCCTCCCGACGCGACGAAGAGTCCGAAAGCCAGTCCCACTGCTTCCGGTGCAAGATCCGGCCATGGATATGCGTCACAAACCAACGAGGTGTAAAGGGGGTATATAGCCGATTGAACATTTTTTGCAGATTGTGCAATATCAGCAGCTGTGAGAATGGCGTTTGCAACCCAGGAATCTCCGGGAATAAATCTGCAGGAACTCTGAATGATTTCATCTATCGTTGATCCGGCCATTGCTGACGAAACAGCAGCGGCTACGGCCATCCCTCCGTAAATTCCTTCACCTGAGTGACTGACACAACCGAAGACAGAGGCCAGTTCTGCTGCTTTATCAGGTTTGCCGGGGAATGCACATCCAAAAGGTGCAGCACACATGGCCAGCCCGTCGCTCCAGCTGTGAAGGTGTTGTCCGGAGTCCGGTGGGATAAGGCCCTGTTTCAAATTCCTGAGAGTCATCGCCTCACTGAAACCAGCTCCTTTATAAGTTTCCGATGAATGATAAATATCTTCAAGCCAATGACGTGCAATAATATCAGCCGTAATATTTAAACCATATTTTTCCAGTAAATCGATATAGAAAAGAGCAAATTCTGTATCGTCGGTACCGGTTTGTTTATCTGATTGAAAGCCGGTGATATAGCCATATTTCTTTTCAATGGCATGGGGGTCCATTCCTTCTGTCAAAGCTCCCAGGGCATCTCCGGCAGCAAGTCCGAATAGAGTGCCGGAAATACGGCGATAAAATATGTGATGATTTGAGTTCACCATTGCATGTCCCGCATGTGATATCGCATAAAAACCGACTGACTTTCTCTTTCAATCCGTTGAGCGGCTTCCTGCACTGTAATCCGGTCAGAAAAGAGTTCCTGAAAGACCGGGTTAGCCACTCTAAGTTTCCATTCCGTATACCCTGGTAATCCGACCCACGGGCCTGTGGAGAGATATTGTGCTGAACTGGTCACGACTTTCCACCCATCGTTTACCGTATTGAAAACCGGGCTTTCCAGACAGGATTCCCGGGTGGGCATCATCCAGTCTGCCAATGCCAGCTGAGTCATATTTTCACGACTTACCAAAAATTCCAAAAAAGGAATCACATCCTCAATCTTTTGACAGGATTTGGGAATGCTGAAAGTTTGTGTATTCAATCCGGCTTTTTGTGTTTTTGCTTTAATAGGCGGCATCACCCCCCATTCGAAAGAATCATCGGCGTTTTCAACCACCTGCTGACGAGCCCATGAACCCACCCCCACTAACATCGCATAACGTCCGGCAATGAACCCGGGAATGAGTCCTGAACTGGACTGCCCCAGACTTGATGGAGTCATGGTTTTATCTTCATAAAGCAAATCCAGAATAATCTGAAGTAATGCCTTTTCTTCTTCGTCAACACGTGTAAAGATATGTCCATTTTCATCTTTATAAAAGTAAGACCCACCAAAAGCAATGCTGTGATTCATAATGAGATTTGCACAGGATCGAAGTCCCATCGCTGTACCCCACTGATCGGTTGACCCATCATTATCCCGGTCGAGCGTCAATTTTTTTGCAGCATTTTGTAAATCTTTCCAGGTCCAGGGAAGGTCGAAATCCGGGGGATGAATACCGGCTTCTTCAAACATTTTTTTGTTATAAAGAACGATAAAGGATTCGGCAATAAAGGGCACACCTACAATCCGTCCATCAGAGCGGGTTACAGAGGTCCAGGCGACATCCATCACATCTTTTTTTAATTCATTTCCAAGGAATGGATTTAAATCTGCAAGATAATCTCTCAGGGCAAAATCTACAATCACAGCCGATTCGTAATGGAAAATATCAGGGACATCCCCTGTTTCAAAACCTGTAATCAGGTAATCATGGACTGAATTCCACGTCCCCTGAATCAGTTCAACCGGTTGTTTGGGGTGCTGTGAATTCCATTGATTTACTATGTCCCGAACGGCATCAATGGCTTCATCCTGCCATGCCAGGGTTAAAAATGTAATGGTACGATCCTCTGCCTCTGAATTCCGGGAAACACCGGCATATCTTCCCCACAGATAAAAACCAATAATCATCAGGGAGAGGACAGCTGCAAGAATAAACCCTTTATAGGCCATGATATATTGCCATAATCTATTCATATTATCCCTTTACCGCTCCATATAAGGCACCGGAAGAGAACCATTTACGAATCATCATAAAAAACACAATCGAAGGAATGGTTGCAATAAAACTTGCTGCTGCCAGGGGACCGGTTCTTGCCTGTCCTTCAATGCCCGTAAACCGTGCAAGTTCTACCGGAAGGGTCATCAGGTCAGGTGTTTTCATAAGAACCAGTGCAAAGAAAAACTCATTCCAGGCTGTAATAAAGGCAAAAAGAGTTGCTGCCCCAATCGCCGGCAGCAGAAGAGGGAAAATAATCCGGTAAAGAATCTGTCCCCGTGTCGCACCGTCAATGGTCGCTGCTTCTTCCAGCTCAAGAGGAATTTCTTTGACGTATCCTTGTAACATCCAGAGAACAAAGGGAATATCCCACACCACATACACCAGGATCAGGCCACCCAGAGAATCCACCAGGTTGAGGGGACGGAGAATCATATAGAGGGGAATAATAAGCAGAATCGCCGGAAAAATCTGGGAGGTTAAAATCCAGCCCAGGACTACATTGTTGATTTTTGTTTTATACCGTACCAATGCATAGGCGGCAGGCAAGGTAATGGCGACAACGGCAAAGGCAGTGATCACACCCACAAAAAGGCTGTTGGCAATAGTACGCAAAAGCCGTTCCTCTGTTAAAACCGTAAAATAGTGGATAAGAGTGGCATGCCGGGGAACAAGTGATGGAATACCGGAGTAGATTTCAGATGTTGGCTTCAGAGAGGTGGAAACCATCCATATCAACGGAAAGATCAGATAGATAAGATAAAGGATAATGATCAGATGAAGTACTCCATGTCCCAGAAATTTTTTCAGGTTATATGAAGACTCTTGTTTGGGAAAATCCGTTTGATCCGGCTGGTTTTTTTTAAAAAGACAGGTCATGAAATTCGTTCCTTCAATTGTACCCGCAGGTAGAAGAAAAGAACGACAGAAATAATCAGAACCATCACATTTCCGATGGCTGCTGCATAACCGATATATCCATAGCGAAATGCTTCTTCATAGGCTGCCAGCATGGGAAGGCGGGTGAGTCCTCCCGGTCCGCCCTGGGTCAACACCCAGACAAGGCCGAATGCATTAAAATTCCACATAAAGGATAGGGAGACAACCGCCGCAATGACAGGTTTTAACATAGGAAGGGTTATATGAGTAAAGACACGAACCTTCCCGGCCCCGTCAAGGTTTGCGGCTTCATAGAGTTCTTCGGGAATCGTTTTTAGTCCGGCCAGAAAGAAAAGGGCTGCTTTGGGAAGTTCACCCCACACTCCTGCAACAATAATCGCCGGGATGGCAAATTCAAAACTTGTCAGCCAGTTTATGGGGGCTTCAATCACATTCAGTTGGGAAAGAATCAGGTTCAAGGCACCCGTATCCGGTTCATAAATTTGTCGCCACATGAGTCCTCTGACAATGGGTGGCATAGCCCAGGGCACAAGCATCAGGACGCTATACAGAGGCGTCAGCACCAGATTCTTATTCAGTAACAAAGCAAGTCCCATGCCCAGGGTAATCTGAAGAACCGTCACAGTTATTGTCCATATAAACCCTACCCCGATAGATCGCCACAGGAAACGGTCATGCAACATGATACGGTAATTTTCAAGTCCGGTAAATGTGGGTGAAGCACCCAGTTCATAATTTGTAAAACCGATATAAATCCCACGGACAAGAGGAATAATAGAAATAAGAAGGACCGGCAAAAGAATGGGCAGGAGGAGTTGCAATTGTTGCATATTCCTGTTCAGAGTGATGGGTTGTTGTCCGTTATTGTAATTCATGTATCACAATCTAAAAATTTTTCTGTTTTGGGATGTGTCCCCAAGATCATTTTATTGGCTTAAGGGGTCATTGCAGAGATTTGTGTTTTCATATCCATTCTATTCCGAATTTACGAGACATCCGGCAACACATTTTTACGAATTGATTCTTCCATAAATTGATCAATCTCACAAGACATAGGGATGGCGGTTTGAGCCCCTTTTTTCGTCACCGAAAGAGACGAAGCAGCCACAGCATAGACAGCAGTTTTCACAAGATGCGATTTGTCCGGCAAATACCGGGCAGCCAAAACACCGTTGAATACGTCCCCTGCCCCGGTACTATCGATCGTACGAACCTGGCAGGCCGGTATTTTTTTATGTTCTTCATGAGTAGCCAAATAGATACCTTCTTTACCCAGCGTAATAATAACCACCTTTATCCCCATGGACAAAAGATGATTGGCTGCTTTTTTTAACGAGTTTTCATCAGATATTTTTCGCCCTGTGAGTAATTCAGTTTCTCCCTTATTGGGAGTAATCAGAGAAACCATACTTAAAATTTCAGGTTTTATTTTCTGTGCCGGTGCCGGATCCAGGATCACACACACTTTTTTTTCATGTGCAATCTGAATCGCTTTTTCTATGGTCGGTAACGGTGTTTCAAGTTGAATAAGAAGCACATCGGCAGCGTGAATCAGATTTTTATGTTGGTCAATATCCTGGGATGATAAATGGGCATTGGCACCGGAAACAGCTACGATACAATTTTCACCCTGGTCATTCACCGTAATTGATGCCATGCCTGTAGGAGCACTGGAATCCCAAATAATCCCGTCCGTATTGATCTGCTCTTTTTTCAGGTCCTCCACAGCTTTACGGCCATAATCGTCATCCCCAACCCGGGCAATAAAAGACACATTGGCACCGGCCCTTGCTGCGGCAACAGCCTGGTTTGCTCCTTTTCCTCCATGGGAAAAAGTGATACTCTTTCCTAAAACTGTTTCTCCGGCTTCCGGAAATCGCTCTGTTTGCAGGGTGATATCTACATTATAACTGCCGACCACAACAATTTTATTTGTCATTGAATTCCCATCATTTATCCGTTATTATTGTCCATCCCAGGGAGAGCATCTGTACGTTTGTAAGATTACCAAAATCAAGATAGGCGTAATTTAAAGAATATTGCTGATGACCTATTGGAAAATTTATTCCCGCGCCCAGTGTTATTCCTTCTTCGTCGTAGTTAAACTTATAACCCATTCGGAAACTCAACATATTGTGAAACATGTATTCAGCACCCAGATGGACCTTTTCCGGCCCATCACTGGAAACTTTTCCTTCTGACATCACCGTTAAAAGATGGGGATCTTCATCATTTTCCAGGATATCATAAGCCACACCTGCCCTCAATTCAAGAGGCATTCGGACATCCACCGGTTCAGATTGAAGTTCTTCATTATAACCCACAAGATGTGTGTCCGGTCCAAAATTGCGCGCAGCAATAGACATCCGCAAGGATCTGAAACCCGTGTAATAGAAGGTGGAAAAATCTACAGCCCAATTGGACATACCCGTCGCTGCAATGGTCTCATTGATATAGCGGACTGTTCCCCCAAGAGAGAGCTGTGCGGTAATACTTCTGGCGAAAGAAAGTCCTACCGCCATATCCTTGGCTGTAAACATATTCCCTGTAACAACAGGAGCTGTCCCACCCCCTTGAAGTGGCATATGGATGGTTTCAGGAATATCTCCATAGTCCAACACAACAAGACTCAGGGCAAAGGTCCCGATTCTATTAAAAGCCTGTGAAAAAGCCATAGAGTGGTGTTGGATATCGGCTATCCAGTTTTGTGAATTAAATTGAACATTTGTCCCTTCCACAAGGGTAAGCATTGCAGGACTCCCAAAAAGGACATTGGGTCCCGGAAAGTGAGTTGCCATCATGGATCCGCCAAGGGCAGCCTGTTTTGGATCCCCATTAATCTTGAGAAACTGCCACCCTGACTGGCCTACCCTGTTGATTTCAGTAGGTTCGATTCCAGATTGTGCTTTCAGCATAGAAGGGAAAAGTATCAAAGCACCGAGTAGTAATCCTGATATCAGATACTTGTATTGTGTTTGATGTGACATGAATATTACCTGTTTCTCATTTAATAATTGCAAATTTACCGATATAGGTTTCACCTGAATGTCCCGCGACCAGGGATTCCACCAGGTAGACATACACCCCCGGTGCAACAGTGAGCGCCCAATCTGTCAATTGATAGTCCAGATTGGTAACACTACCCCAGGCTGCAGACCCACTGCCATCATCATGATGAATCGTTTTAATCAAATCACCGGCCATCGTATATATTTTAATCCTTGCTTTACCCGGCAATCCGATAAAATCAATCCGGTATCGTTCACCCTGTCCCGTCAGGCCGCTGTGTTGTTTAAAGGGATTTGGAACTACGTAGACATCTTTAGGAAAATTTTCATTATCGGCAATGAACGGATAGACGGGAAAGCGGTTATTATTCACTTTTCCGCTTTCATTCCCATCGAAGTCATAACTTGTCACTGTATAATAAACACCAACCGCCCCGGAAATCCCATGATCTTCAAATTGGACATAACCATTCACAACGTTTACTGAATCTTTGGGGATATCAGCAATTAATTCCCAGGGGCCAATGGTAAAGTAGGTAGACCGGTACACCCTGTATCCGGCAAAATCATTCACACCTGTTACCGGATCTTTATATGAATCAGGTATAGGTGGCCATTCTACACGAATAAACCCTTTTTCAGGTGTAAGTGTCAGACTGTTTTCTCCATTTGTGGGTGTCATGGGAGGATGCTTGGGAGGAATGAGGTTTTGCTGATACAATTGTTTGGCAGCTTTTACATTTTTCAACATGGAATCTCTGGAAGCAGTGGCCATGAGATCAATATTCTCTACCCCTCCTTCCACAATTTTTTCCCGGTCCATTTCACCCATCACTTCAGCATAGACAATTTTTACTGTTTCATAGGGTGCAAGGGAAAAAGGGCCGACACTTACGAGGTAGATCGGACTTCTTTCATATTTATTCCCGCCTTCGCCGCCAGCCGCCCGTGCTTCATCCCAGGACATCCGGGGTTGCTGATGGGTCATGACGGTTTTAAATCGAGCCGGTTCATCGACCGTATGTATAAAAATTCTGTCTTCCACTGGAGCTCCCGTTTCCCCGCTCTTTGAACCATATTCCAGAATATTCTGATAGATATTCCCCCCGGCTGAATCCAGGACAATTGCCGTAAAATACCCCGGGGCATCAAGCTCATGTTCCATGGAATTGGGCTCATCAATATCTCTTGCATCCCCAATATCACCTCTTTCCGGACCTACACCAAAATTGAATTCAATGGGCGTTTCATCTTCCCAGTTAAAACTCCGGTGATCGTAAAAATAAAAGAGTTTATTTTCTTCATCCCATCCATATTTTTCGTCCCCTTGTGTTCCTGAACGAATAGTCATATACAGACTGTAACGCATGCCGAAATAGAGATCCGTGATATTGGAAAACCGTTTATTTGTGATTTCAACCTCATGAATAATAAAATCATCGTATTCTGGATAGCTCCAGACCCGGCTTGTCCGCCGGATATCGACGGCAAGATTATACAGGTGGTGGGCACCGGTTACAATTTCTTCTCCCGGGGTTTGCATATCCTTCAGATTATAATTTTTTGTTAAAAGGGCCTCTTCAATCGCAAAGACATCTTCACCGGACGGGAAATACCGTGAATCAAGGGAATAGGCATGTTCCAGATTATTTCTTTTACCATAAATCGCATATCCTACGGCTCCGGCATAATTCAACACATCACTAATATCCGTTCCTTTTGAATATCCCGGATAATCCAGAGTATGATATGCATTCACAGGTTCTGTAGGATCACCGTATTGGAGGGAATTCCATACCGTGGCCCATAATTTTCCCCGTTTAAGTGTCTGCTTGGTCCAACTGACCTGGGCTTTCAGCGTTCCTGCACCCAAAACAAACAGGGCCAGCAGGAAAATAATGGAGAGTTTATAAGATTTGGAAGATCTGAGTGGATACATTTTATTCATGTTTTTTCCCGGATATGATGTGTAATGATTCACGGTTTCACTCATTAAAAATCAAATTTCAGTTCAAGGTATACCTGGCGTGGCGGAACCTCGTATGTATACCAGTGCCACACATTGGGTTCTTTGGAATAGCTGTTCTTGGGAAGCCGGTCTTCCAGGGGTAAATGACTGTTTTCGTGGTAGTATTTCAGGTCATCACCATAAAGACGAGCCAAAAATTTCCGGTTAAAGACATTCCGGATATCCGCACTGATTTCCAGTCGGGTATTCCCAATATGAAATCCCTTGGCCACATTCAGATTGATCTGATAGATATTGAACCAGTGGCGGTTGTTTTCGCGGGTGGACAGATCTCCGGGGGGATGATAGGTATATGGATCTCCGCTTCTCCACCAGAGATAGGTATAAATATGCATATCGCTCAAGGGTTTCACGTTCAGCATGGATGGGCCCCAATCTTTGGGAAAATCCAGGCTAAGCCATCCTTTGATTTTCTGAAAACCGCTCCAGTTACCCTTTGATGAATTCTGACCGATGGGAAGATCTATAAAATCAGAGCCCGGTTCATTCAGGCGTGTAAACCCTACTTCACCATAGAAATTCCAATAGACATCATAACTCACACCAAAGTTTACAACACTCTGAAGGCGTGAATCCAATTTAAGTTCCATTCCCCGGGTATCTGAATATCCACCATTACTCACCATAAAAGCTTTTGTTGCCGTATAGTCTTTGGCATACAAACCGGTAACAACAGATGCTTCGTTATCCGTATCCTTATAATAACCCGTAATTTTCACAATAAATCCCTGCTCAAAAGCATAATCCATACTCACTTCATACTGGATACTCCGTTCATAACCAAGCTTTGGATTCCCATAAAAACCCTGCCATTCTTCCATATAGGTTTCCTGCAGGAGTGTATCATTTGAAGCAAAGGGATCAAGGGCGGTAGACATATCCTCTGTATAATTCACAAAGGGAAATCCAAACATTTTAGACCAGGAAGGCCGTTGATAGAAATGGCCATAGGAAAAACGGAGAATTGACCGGTCACTGACAGGGTGTGAAATTCCGAGTCGCGGCGCTACACGCCACTGGAGTTCGGTTTGGACTGTTTCAGGATCACCGGGAATTCCCAGGGGATGATCCGGATTGTGACCGGGTGTGGAAGGTTGCATGGCCAAAGGATCAAACATATTCGCAGAGGCTTCACGGTTTTGATCAAAGAAATCCAATCTGAATCCGGCATTCAGGATAATTCCGGGATATTCAATCAGATTTTGGATAAAAGCGTGACCTTCATAGGGCTCTCCATCAAAAACATTTAACAGATTCCAGCGTCCACCCCCTTCATAGGATGCCATGAAATGTTCCACATCAAAATTAAACTGTCGGATTCCCAACCCGAATTTCAACTGCTGGTTCGTCAGGAATTGATTGGTGTAGTCGAAATCCAGCTGTTTTACAACGGATCTGTTCTTGTCCCAGGCATGGAAATATCCCTGTTTATAAAAACGGCTACCCATAATAAAGGTATCATCACGGCGTGACCACAGGCTGTCGCTGGTCACACCATAACGATCAGACCGATCCATATTATCGTAAAGATAACTGGCAACAATCCGGTAATAGGATTTATCATTCAGGGTATGTGTCAGACGGGCATACGCCTGATACCATTTTCTTAACTCCGGATAATGATCATAAATAATTCCCATCGGATTGTATTTGCTGTTGGAATAAGGTGTGGTAACTGTTGTCTGCCCCAGCCATTGATGTTCTTGTGCTCCTTCCCAGGAATCAAAATTGGTCCCCATGGATTCAGCGCTTTCGTAACCACCGAAAAATCCACCAATTCTCAACTGAATATTGGAGGAGAGATGAAAATTGAGGTATCCCTGAAGGTTATGCTCCGGATTGTAACTGATTCCCTGAGGATAAATGCTTACACCTCTTTTATACCTCCCTGAGAGGAGAAAACTTACATTTTTATTTAATCCGCCGTATAAAGTCCCTTCAACACTGTATTCAGGTCTTTCGGCATAATCCCCCTGAACCGGATCCGGTGTCGTCTGCTGGCGCCAGTTGTGCAACAGCGTGTCAGGATTTTGACCATAAAATTTACTTGAAGGATTCTCAGTCTGGGCAGTCCAGTATTCCAGGTTGAACGATGTATAATCGAAATTCTCTTTGCTGTACATATTCCGCCCAAAATGGTATTTACCGGCAGGTCTCATACGCAGTTGTACTGTCCCTTTAATCGGACCGGTTGTCATCTTTTCCACCACATTCACCACGGCAGCCCGGGCCTCTCCATATTCGGCACTATAGCCACCGGTCATCACAGAAATTTCCTGAATGGCAGACAAATTAAATCCGGTAAAATTATCAGAAAAAAGTCCGCTGTTAACACTGATATCATTAAGCATGTAAACCATTTGAACCTGGGAATCTCCCCGGTAAGTACCCTGGAAAATACCGGCCTGGGTTTCTAAAACTTCTTCAACTGAATTGATCGGCTCCTTGGCAAAATCTTCACTGGAAGCAACCTGCTTACTGCCAGTTGTTGACTTGTCAATCAGGGGCTTATCAGCAGTTACCGTCACTGTGGTCCCCTCAATCACCGCCGGTGAGAGTTCTGTTTCAATCCAGGTTGTATTATCCACGCGAACCTCAACACCTGTCTCGGCAACAGTTGTATAACCCATATAAGAAATGATAAGCGTATAGGTCCCGGGGTGGACATTCAGAATCACAAACTGGCCATTTTGATCTGTGGAACTCCCAAGGCTCGTATTTTCAATCAGAACATTGGCTCCGATTAAAGGCTTCCCCGTTTTTTCATCAGTTACCTTTCCAAATATTTTGCCTGTATTTGCGGCATGCAGCATAAATGGAAAGAGGAGAACAAAGATCAGGAAGACCGATAATCGAAGCCAAGTATTCTTTTTCATAATCCTATCTCTTTAGGTCGTTTTTCTTATTGTTATTCATTGATCGTTATTTTAAAAGAATCATTTTACGTGTCAGTGATCTTTCTCCAATATTCAATCTGTAGAAATAAATACCCGTTGGAGCTAAGGTTCCTGAATCAGTACGGCCATTCCATTCCACATGATATGAACCATGAAGCTGTTCCTGACTTACGAGGGTGCGAATATGCTGACCTTGTGAGTTGAAAACTTCCAGTTCAACCATATTCTTACCCATGGGAACCGTATAATCAATGGATGTGACAGGGTTAAAGGGGTTGGGGTAGTTCTGTTTCAACATAAATGTATGGGGAACTGTACCGTTTTCTTTCACAGAGACATAAAGTTCATTGCGATAGATGGCTAATCCGCCTTCTTTTTCCGATACATAGGCCAGACCGTTTTGTGCAAAAACTCCACGTGCTGAATTGGTACCATCGTAATGGCCAACTTCAGTAGGATTGGTTTTATCGGTGATATCGAAGACTCGGACGCCGTTTGTTTCAGCATTGGCATAGGCATAATCCCCATCCACAGATACGGTCCCGTCCCAGCTTCCGCCGGTATAAGCTTTACCGATTTCTTCTACATTATCCAGGTCGGCAATGGAATAGATCCGGAGAGTGTCATAATCGTGGATATAGGCATAATCACCATAAATGGCAAATTCACCGGTCCCGGTTGCCAGGCGGATCGAATCATGTAATGCCGGGGATTCGGGAGAAGAGATGTCGAAAAAATAGACCTTATCCCAGGTACTTTGTCCCATCACGGTGCCATCTGCAGCAACACCCTCTCCATAATAGTCTGATAGGTATCCAACTTCAGCCGGACTATTTGCTGTTGAGATGTTAATAATGGCAATTCCCAAATCACGGGCAGCAGAATAGATATAATCTCCACTCATAGCCACATCATTGACGGTTCCATCAACCAGCTTGGTGATGGAATCCGGGGCTGCGGAATTGGACACATCCAGCACAAGCAGGCCACCATCACGGTTTGCCACATAGGCGACATCTTCCTTAAGTACGATCTTTCGGGAACTACCACCTGTTTCATAATTACCCATTTCAACGATATTGGACGGGCTGCTTACATCCAGGACACGCACACCGAAATTTCCGTAAGCAACATAAGCCAGATTACCCCGGACAATACTGCTGTAAGCAATCCCTTCGGCGGGAGGTGTCACGGTTATTTTACCGGAATAACTCATACCACCGGCAGCATCGGAGACATTAATAGCACCCAGTTGGGAGACTTCTGCAGAGAAAACATGTCCCTTAATTTGCTGGTCAATAGTAATTGCACCAAATGAGACTTTGCGAAGCGTTCCATCTGTCGTGAATGTATTCACCAGAGTGGGTGCAGAGGGTGAAGAGACATCCATTACTGTAAGTCCATGATCTCTTGAGGCGATATAACCATAATTCCCATCAAACATGATATCAGCATTTGTGGGATTAGCAAAGGTCGTAACATACGTCGGTGAGGATATGTTGGACAGATCAAGAACATCAATCCCTGTCCCCCAAACACAAACATAGAGATAATTGGAAATAGGCATGGCATCCTGAATCCAGTCCCCCCCTGAGTTTTCATAAGAGCTCAACAGAGCAGGGCTTGCAGGATTATTGATATCAAAGATGGATACATTTGCGCCATTGCCCAGGTAGGCATAGGGAGATGATACATTGATTCCTTCGGCATATCCTGATCCGGCACCGGCGACGACAGCCACACTGCTGGGATTGGCAGGATCACTGATATCGATAACTTCCATCCCCGATCCACCGGCAGCTACGTACACATAATCACCGCTGATATCCAGGCCTTCACCATAGCCTGCAAGACTTAGAGTGCTGACCAGACTTGGTTCCATAGGGTTGGTGACATCCAAAATATTCAGGGATGTTCCAGAAACCACACAATAAGTCACACCGGATTTGGTAAACCATACGATATCTTCAACCATATCATCCAGTTTAACACTACCTGCTTTAAAGGGGCTGGCAGGATTTTCAAAACTTACGATGGAAAGGATATTTCCAACACCATAATACACAAGGTCACCAAAATTGGAGACAGCTCTGATTTCACCGCCCCCTTCACCCCAGTTGCCCAGAAACGTCATATTCTCCGAGCTTTGGGCATTCAGGCTTCCCAAACACATCAACACCATCACAAAGACGGCGGACAGGGAAAGCACGATTTTACCATTTTTCATCACTCATCCTCCTTTTACATTGTTTTTTTGTAAAGCACATGCTTTTCACAATGAATGTGCATGTTCAGAATTTTTTGTAAGTTCACTTTCATTTTTTCAGGGTTTTCACTGATTTTCGTATCACTAATTTTGTAGGAAGCACAATCCGTTCAATCCGCGGTTTCATATCCTGATTCATTTCATGGTTTATTTGAGTTTCGAGGAGTTTAAAGGCAATGTGACCGATTTCGTCTGTCTGCTGGGCAATAGTTGTCATGGGCGTAATGAGATAATCCGAATAGGGTTGGTCATCAAAAGAAATCATAGAAATATCATCAGGAATACTCAACCCTTCTTCCAGAATCGCTCCCATGGCACCGAGGGAAATCAGGTTACTCGTAGAAAAAATGGCTGTTGGCCGGGGGGTCCGGTTCAGTAAAATCTTTGCTCCGATATACCCATTTTTTTTGCCGAAACTTTCACCGATAATGAGAGATTCGTCAAGGGGAAGACCGTGTTTTTTCAGGGCATCCCGATATCCCTGGACCCGTTCATGATTCACGGATGTCCGGGCACGTCCCTGAATACAGGCAATGGTTCGATGATTGTTTTCAATCAAATAACTGACGGCATCAAAAGCCCCTTTATAGTTATCAGAAATCACATACGTGCAATCCAGTTCAGGGAAATACCGGTCAATAATCACAAGGGGGATATTTTTATGCAGGACCGGTTCAATATGAGCAGAGATCTCTCCCACGGGACAGATAATAAGACCATCGACTTTTCGTCCCTGCAAAAGCCGGAGGGATTCTTTTTCAAGCTGTGTATCTTCCTGACTATCCGACAAAATCGTCGAACAGCCGGCTTTTCGGGCATTGATTTCAATATTTCGGGCGATGGTGGAGAAAAAGGGGTTGGAAATATCCGGAATGATGAGACCAATTGTATTGGTCCGCTTATTCCGGAGTCCCCGGGCTACCTGATTGGGAATATAACCCATCTCCGTTGCTGTCTGAAGAACCCGTTCTTCGGTGCGTTTACTGATCCGGTAGGTTTCAGCTTTCCCGTTTAAAACCCTGGAAACTGTAGTCGTGGAGACCCCAACCTTATCAGCAACACTCTGGATGGTTTCCGCATTACTTTGTGCCATATTGCATCATCCTGTTCATTCTGCTTAGTGCGCAATCATTTGCGCTAAAAATACATTAAGCCCCTTTTTATGTCAAGATTATTTTTACGAATTCTTTTTAATTTTTAATTTTACCCATCTTATGTTAATTTAAATCAAGGACTTATAGCTATTATAAAATTTCTTATAAGGACCCACACTTTATGCATATAGCACAAACGTTAATCCCCAAAGCTTTATATGTACTGCATTGCATAATGCTCTAATAAACACAACCAGCTAAATTATAAAATAATTTTTATCTGTATTTTTTATTTCTCTTTTTTTACTTTAATCCCAAATCCCGGATCAATGGAAAGAAATTTTATCAGAATAAAACCCGGTATGGAAGCCAGCACAACCCATATAAAGAAATGTTGGTACCCGATGATCTCCTGTAACCACCCACTCATCATGCCCGGTAACATCATTCCCAAATTCATAAACGCTGTACAAATGGCATAATGGGATGTTTTATACTTTCCTTTGGAAATGTAGATCATGTACATCATGTACGCCGTAAACCCAAATCCGTAACCAAAGGTTTCAAAGGCTACAGCGGAGATGATTACCGGCAGGCTGGAGGGTTGCAGATACGATAGGAATATATATGCTGCATTGGGAACGTTGATCATGATGGCAAACCACCATATCATTTTTTTCAAACCAACTTTCGATACAGCCATTCCTCCCAGAATGCCACCACTTAAGAGAAATAAAAGGCCAATCGTTCCATAAGTCAGTCCATACTGTCCAGCTGTCAATCCTAATCCTCCGACTTCCCGGGTATCCAGCATAAAGGGCGCCGAAAGCTTCACGAGTTGAGATTCACCCAGTCGGAAAATGAGGAGAAAAATGATGGAAAGTCCAATCCCTTTTTTCCTGAAAAATGTACTGAATGTGGAAAAAAAATCTTTGATCGCCTCTGTAACCGATCTCTCTATCCGTTCCTTTTCAATCTTTTCAAGCGTAAAGCGATGTATAATCCAAAAAACAGTAAACATGACGGAAATACAAAGAAAGAGAACCATCCAGGACAAGCGGATATTTCCCGATTCGGCATCAAAATATGCAGTACTTGATTGCTGAAGCTTTTTATCAAGTTGAATGACTGCTTTAGCCGGTTTATTCCAGTTACACTGATCAAATTCAAACCGCATCCCCTCAACCAACCGGATACTGGGATCTCCCTTATCCTGACCGAAAGTAACAACAACATCCTCGCCCTTTTCCGGTGGCCTGGACAGGTAAAATTGGACAACTCCCACATTCCCTGTATAATCAGCCCTGACTTTTTTCGCAGCTCCGAATGTCTTACGGAGCCATTTTTCCAATCTGTTGGTATGCACTTTTCTGATCGGTTCGGGTTGAGAGGATTTTTTTGTACTCTCTGTATCATCTGTCTCTGTATGACCTTGATCGACATTCCATTCCCGGACAACCATTAAAACAGAATCGACATATTCCCGTTTCATTGGTTTCATCGGGATATTCAATTCTTCCGGTACACTTATTAAATAAATATCTCCCGGTTTGGGTTGAATATCCTCCGGTTTTACCTGAATTGATTTTATCTTGTTTTCAGCAGGTACAGCATTCACTTCAATGGTGACTTTATCCATTCCGGAGGCATTAATGAGGATACTGATAAATATCACAAAAACACCCTGCCCCATTAACATGGCTATCCGGTAAAAAGCAGAACGTATTCCATTGTAAAGAGCCTGATCCCCTTCATCCAGCCCAATCATGTAGAAACCGTCGGCGGCAACATCGTGCGTGGCAGACATAAAAGCAACCAGCCATAAAAGGGCAATACTCACCTGAAAAAAATGATCAGTGGGAATCGTCAGCGCGATGCATGCAAATAATATACCCATGATGAACTGCATGGTCAGTACCCACCACCGCTTTGTTTTCAGATTGTCAACTATGGGACCCCATATCGGTTTCAGTGCCCAGGGGAGATTCAGCAGACTGGTATAAAATGCTATCTTCGTATTGGAAATCCCCAGCATTTTATACATGACCACCGATAAAACCGTTACAACGGTATATGGAATTCCTTCAGCAAAATAAAGGGTGGGAACCCAGCTCCAGGGATTTGTTCTCTTCAGTTTTGGGGATTCATCAGGCATTTTTAAGGCTTAATATTAACTGACTTCTTACTTTAAGTCGGAAAGTCTGCAATTTTTAAAACTTGCTTAAGCAATGGATAACATACTTTCTACAGCTACAAATGTAAAGGAATTAATCATGATGTCGTTTTTTATCATATATAATATTAATAAAACAATTTCCATGATTTACTCCCTTTAAAAGAATCATTCAATCAGCCTGTCTTCCATGATAATTACATTTGACACATCCCCCACGTTCACTAAATTTTATGCAATAAAACCATAACCAGGGAAGGGCTCAGGATGGTGCATCTGAATATCTCTTTGACGGATTTTATTGTGATCGGCGCGTATTTTGTGCTGGTGATGGCAATTGGACTTTATTTTTCTAAACATAAAACAAGTACAGACTATTTTTTAGCAGGCCGGAATATGGGATGGGTGGCGATCGGAGCCTCCCTTTTTGCCTCGAATATCAGCAGTGAACACTTTATCGGACTGGCCGGCAGCGGGGCAACAAGCGGACTGGCGGTTGGACACTTTGAGTGGCTGGCTGCCTTTGCAGTCCTCTTTCTGGGATGGGTCTTCGTCCCCTTCTACCTGAAATCCGGCGTGTTCACCATGCCGGAATTTCTGGAACGGCGCTACAGCCGAAGCAGCCGTATGTACCTGACAACGATTTCCATCATCGCCTACGTAATGACAAAAATATCCGTCACACTCTTTGCCGGAGGACTCCTTCTGAATAAAATTCTGGGATGGGATATGATCACTTCGGCAATTATTCTTGTGATCATAACGGGACTCTATACCATCGCCGGCGGATTGAAAGCCGTGATCTATACGGAATTGATGCAAACGGTGGTGCTGATCGGAGGGGCGGTGACCCTCACCCTTCTGGGACTGAACAAGGTCGGAGGATTTGACGGTCTTCAGGCCTCCCTCCCGGCGGATTTTTTCAGTATGTTCAAATCCATGAAACACCCTGATTTTCCCTGGACCGGTATTTTGTTCGGGGCACCGATTCTGGGTATCTGGTACTGGTGCACAGATCAATTCATTGTCCAGCGGGTGCTAAGTGCAAAAAATATCAATCATGCCCGGACCGGCACCATCTTTGCCGGCTTTCTCAAAATCCTGCCCGTCTTTATTTTGGTCCTCCCGGGCATGATTGCAGTAGCCCTCTTTCCAGGCGTCCGGGGCGATGAAGCATACCCCACACTGGTGACCAGCAACCTATTACCCATGGGCATAAAGGGTATTGTAATTGCCAGCCTTCTGGCCGCCCTCATGAGTTCCCTGGCCAGTTGTTTTAACAGCAGTTCCACTCTTTTCACAATGGATTTCTATAAGCATTATAAGCCGGATGCATCGGAAAAGGAATTGGTGCGGGTCGGCCGATTAGCCACAGGCGGACTGGTTCTGCTGGGAATCCTGTGGGTTCCCCTGATCCGGAGTATCAGCTCTCAGCTTTTTGTCTATCTCCAAAGTGTCCAGGGCTATATCAGTCCGCCGATCGCCGCTGTTTTTATCCTGGGTGTCTTTTGGAAACGTGCCAACAGCAAAGGGGCTATATACGCCCTGGCAAGCGGCGGTATCCTGGGAGCCCTCCGGCTGATCATGGAAATTCTGGCAAAAAAAGCAGGCTGGGATTTTGGGTTTTTCCAGTGGTTTGCCACAATGAATTTCCTCCATTTTGCCATCATGCTTTTTGTCATTTCTGTTGCGGTTCTGGCAGGTGTCAGTCTGGCCGGAGAAATTCCCGCCCGGAAAAAAATTGCCGGGCTCACCTTCGCCACTGCTAAAGAGGTCCAAAGTGAATTTATCGATATGATCGAAGCGAAAAATCCCCTGTGGACCAAAATCAATATCGGTCTCAGTATCCTTCTGGTGCTGTCAGTCCTGACCCTTTGGGGCATCTTTTTCTAAGTTTCGTATGATGATAATTCAGGAGATATCATGATTAGACATTTTCTGCCGGTAATCTTCATACTTCTGTTCACCGCCTGTGGACAAAAAACCCTGTATGATAATGACACCTATTCCATCCACCCGGCTTCCGTCCGGCAGGGTAATTTTACAGCAACCGTGCTTTCAGAAGACGAAATCGTGAGTGATTATATCAGCCCGGACCAGCAAAAAGACAGAACACCGGTGAAAAAAATTCACTGGCGCCGGGCCCGCTCCCTGGACCGCTATCCGGAGGTTCTTTCAAACATCCCCCTGATCAATGCCATGACCCGGATGTCCCTGGAAGAACTGCAGAAAGATATTCGGGAGGACAGCACCTTCATGGCCGGAGCCAAGTGGACCGGTGTGTGGACCCGGGATATCAGCTATTCCATCCTTCTTTCCCTGGCCTTCCTGGAACCGGAAATTTCCAAAAAGAGCCTGATGGCCAAGGTGAAAGACGGCCGGATTATCCAGGATACCGGCACGGGTGGATCATGGCCCGTAAGTACAGACCGGATGACCTGGGCCCTGGCCGCCTGGGAGATTTATGCCGCTACCGGTGACCTGGACTGGCTGAGACACGTTTACCCCATCATTGCCCAAAGCGCCGCAGAGGATGAGGCCGTGGCCGTGAATCCGGAAACCAGCCTGTTTTATGGGGAATCCTCCTTTCTGGACTGGCGGGAACAGACCTATCCCCGTTGGATGGATCCTGTGGATATTTACCGGAGCCAGTGCCTGGGAACCAATGCTGTTCACTACCAGACCCGGATCATCCTGGCAAGGATGGCGGAATGTCTGGGAGAAGATCCGACCGCTTATCTTGAAAGTGCAGAAACGATCAAAAAAGCCGTCAATACTCATCTGTGGTCTGAATCCCACGGCTGGTACGGACAATTTCTGTACGGTCGTCACTATCAACACCTGTCCGAAAAACCGGAAGCCCTGGGAGAAGCCCTGTCCCTGCTTTTCGGCATCGCCGATGAGTCCCGCTCCCGGTCAATCCTGAAAAATATGCCGGTGGGATCTTTCGGGATTCCCTGTGTCTATCCCCAAATCCCCCATATTCCTCCCTATCACAACAACGGCATCTGGCCATTTGTGGTGGCCTACTGGACCTGGGCGGCAGCAGACATGGGATACATCCCCCATGTGGAACACGGTATGGCATCCATATACAGGGCGGCGGCTCTTTTTGGGACGAATAAGGAAAATTTTGTGGCAAAAACCGGGGATTACATAGGGACCGAAATCAACAGCGACCGTCAGCTGTGGAGTGTGGCAGGCAACCTGGCCATGGTGTACCGGGTACTGGCCGGCATCCGCCTGGAAGAAAATGCTTTGTCATTTAAACCGGTCATTCCCCCCGGATACGGCGATACATTGCACATTAAAAAATTTCCTTACCGGCAGGCTATGTTGGACATTGAGATCTTTGGAACCGGCACAGAAATCCATTCCATTGAACTGGATGGGAATCCCCTTACGGAAGCCCGTATTCCCGGAACCGTGTCAGGATCCCACCATATCACCATCCACCTGACAAATCATCAAAAGGAATACGACCCCATCAACACAGCACCCTGGCATACCCACCCCGATACTCCCATCCTCCGGTATGAAAGAAAAACCATTCTCTGGGAGCCTGTCCCCGGTGCCGAATACTACGAGATTTTTGTGAATGGGTTGAAAAAAGGGAAAACAACGGATTGTGTGACTAAAATTCCAGACCAGAGCCAATTCACGGAATACCAGATCAGGGCAGTGGACAAAAAAGGCTGGACTTCTTTTTTAAGTGAACCTCTGACCGTCATCCCGGGAAGTAAAAGTCTGACAGTGGATGTAAGCGGAGATGATATCCAAAGGGATTACCGTGGATACAAGGGAGAGGGTTACCTTGATGTGAATAGAAACACAAACCGCCGGGTGATCTTCCCCATTGTTTTGCCGGAAAAGGGTAAATACCGTTTTGATTTCCGCTATGCCAATGGAAACGGGCCCATCAATACGGATAACAAATGTGCCATCCGGACCTATTTTATCAATCAACAAAAGGCCGGAGCCATCATCATGCCTCAGCGGGGTGTGGATCAATGGGAAGAGTGGGGATACAGCAACGGTCTCAGCGTCTCCATGGAAGCGGGTCTGCATGTGATTGAACTCCGTTTTCTGCCGGAAAATGAGAACATGAACGGGGAAGAAAACCGAGCCCTTGTGGATGAATTACGGATTATCAGACTGGATTAATCCGGCTGAATAAATGCCTGTTTCAAAATAATCAGATTTTTTATTATTTCAGGAGGATCATCCTGGCGCTCCGGGATGATTCTTGTCCGGTCAGGCGGTAGATATAGATTCCACTGGCAAGATTTCCTGATGAAAAGCGTGCTGAATAGGCTCCGGGTGTGTGGTATCCATGGACAAGCTGTTGGACAAAACGGCCCCGGATGTCGTAAATGTTCAGGGTTACAGGGCCTGCCTGGCGTATGGTGTAGGGAATAACCGTTTCTCCGTTGAAGGGATTGGGGTAATTCTGGTGGAGTTCAAAACCTTCGGGAAGGCCGACAATAAGTTTGGTTTCATGGATATCATAGCGGATTTCATCCACATTCACTACCCAGTCTTCAGGTTGATCAGGACTATAGAGCATCACGGCATCCAGGGTGAGTATGGGTCCTTCAGGCACGCCGTTCCCGCCGGAAAAAGAAGCCCATTCTTCGCCGGACAGATCAAATTGGTAGGCATGCCAAGCCCCATCCCCGATAATCGCCTGCGCATCAGAAATCTCCGTCCCCCCGGCCATGTCGTCCACAATAAGGGCAATGGATTTCCCTGCCGGTGTATCTGTCTTCAGCCAGACTGTCACCAGACCGTTGGGAGAAAAGCCCCGGTTCAGAAAACGATCTCCCTTATGGGACAAAATCCGGACCTGCCAGTCCGAAGTACTTGTCGCATCATCCTTCAGCACCCATTGGCCTGAACCCGTGCCGGAATATACCTGAATTGTATCGTGTACGGCGTAGGAATCGCCGCTGATGCCCGACGTGGAGCCGCTGTACGTGGGATGTGTGTTGAAAATACCCAGGGAATCGTCAAAAGCAGCAAGTATCTCCTCCCGGGGGAAATCATAATACCATTCCGCCAGCAAGTTCCAGAATTCCATATTCGCTCCGTCATAGCCCAAAGCCCACATCCCGCTCCCGCGAAGGGCATGATCTTCAACCAGATCGTATTTCAGTCCCAGACTCTGGGCATCATCGCACCAGAACTGGTACCATTTCTGATCCGACAGGTATTTTCCCCAGGGGACTTTATATGTTGAAGACCAGATTTTTCCATGCTGAGTATACAGGTCTTTTGCGGAACGGTAAAAAAGTGAACCGATATACTCGACTTTTGCAGATCCTTCTGAATCATCCACAGTCTGCCACCGGTTTCCGTAATAGGGGACTCCCAAAATGATTTTATCCGGATCGGCATCTCCGTAATCATCGGTGACGGTGGTTGTGATATTGTTTGAGGTTCCGGATAAAGGCGCTGTAGGCCCGGCAGTGGAGCTCCAGCTTCCCCAGAACGAGTATCCCATAATAAAAATATAGTCGCAGGCATCGGCCAGTCCCGCCAAGTCCCAACGGTCGCTCCAGTTCACTGCCGGACCGGCAAAAGAAACTTCATATTCCGGTCCCAGACGTGTATGGACTGAATCGGTGAGTTGTTTCATAAACGTATTGATCACCGCCCCACGATCCTCATTTTTCGGACCTTCAAAATCGATATTTACCCCATCCAACTGATAGGTTTCCATTTCGGAAATCACATGATTGATGAAATTCAGAGTGTTGGTCTGGCTTGTAATGAGGGTATGCATCTCATCCTCATCAAATTCAATCATGCACATGACAACCTTTACCCCGTATTTGTGGGCATTGTTTATCATGGCGGCCCAGTCGTAAGGCCAGCCGGAGGGGGGTGACAGGTTGCCTGTGGGGCTCACGGTCCACCCAAATACGGCAATTTGCGATAAAAGAGTGTACTGAAAATGCTGGGGAGCTGTTGTCCTTTCCCAATAGGGCAGATATCCAAAAACATCTTTTTTCAGGTACCGGGAGGAAGCGGCAGTTTTATCCAGAGGAATGATGTCCGGTGCCGATTCTGTGAAAATCTTTTCTTTTTCAAATTGCTGATAATATTCCCACTGCTGCTGGTGGATTCCCGGAGCATCTCCATCAGCCCGGAGGATATCAATCCCGAAAAGACAAAGACAGACCAGGATCATGTTCATGGTTTTAATCTGGATCCCTTTCAAATAATGGGTTGATCACATCTGATGATTTTGGGAATATACAGCAAAGGGGAGATTTTTGATATTTCTTTTAGGGTTGGGGGTTGGGGGTTGGGGGTTGCAGGTTGCAGGTTGGGGGTTGGGGGTTGGGGAGAAGTTAGCGTCGCTGCGCTCCTGATGTGTGGTTCATGGGTTCAGGGGTTCAATAGCCGCTACGCGGCTTTCAAACGCTGCTATGCAGCGTTCAAGCACCTCACTGCGTTCGGTGTTCAATTCCAGATATGCGGATTTGAATGGGTGACCTCTTTTTTGAACACTGCGTAGCAGTGCTGGAATGCTGAGCGCAGCGAAGCCATTGAACGGCACGAAGTGCCGCTTGAATTATTAAACGCCACTTCGTGGTGTTCATGAACCGCTGAGCGGTATTCCAACGCCTGACGGCGTTCAAACCCCATTTCATGGGGTTCAAGCACCTCACTTCGTTCGGTGTTCAATTCCAGATATGCGGATTTTAATGGGTGACTTCTTTTTTGAACACTGCGAAGCAGTGCTGGAATGCTGAACAAAGTGAAGCAATTGAACGGCACATAGTGCCGCTTGAATTATTAAACGCCACTTCGTGGTGTTCATGAACCGCTGAGCGGTATTCCAACGCCTGACGGCGTTCAAACCCCATTTCATGGGGTTCAAGCACCTCACTTCGTTCGGTGTTCAATTCCAGATATGCGGATTTTAATGGGTGACTTCTTTTTTGAACACTGCGAAGCAGTGCTGGAATGCTGAACAAAGTGAAGCAATTGAACGTCACGAAGTGCCGGTCCCTCGCGTCTTCGCCCGTTTCACCGGATCCAGTTCCATTTTACGGAGAATGACGGTTTGGGGTGTTACTTCGATGAGTTCATCCCCGGCGATGAATTCAAGACACCGGTCGATATTCATTTTCCGGGCGGGTCTGAGGGGAATGGTATTATCGGAACCGGATGCCCGCATATTGGTGAGTTTTTTTTCACGGGTGATATTGACGGGGAGATCTTCCGAGCGGTTCCGTTCGCCGATAATCATCCCGGCATAGACTTCCATACCCGGTTCCACAAAAAGTTCACCACGGTCAGCCATTCCCTGGCAGGCATAGGCGGTTACCCGGCCCGGGCGGTCGGCTAAAATCGCGCCATTCGTCCGATGAGGAATACTCCCAAACCACGGGGCATACCCTTCAAAAAGGGTATTCATAATGCCGGCACCATTCGTATCGGTCATAAACTGACTCCGAAAACCAATAAGTCCCCGGGATGGGATGACAAATTCCATATCCACCCGTCCGTGTCCTAAATTCTCAAGATGCATCATCCGGCCTTTTCGCTCAGAAAGTTTTTCCGTCACTACCCCTACCTTCTCTTCCGGTATATCGATAAATACCCGCTCCACCGGCTCCAAAATTTGCCCGTTTTCTTCCCGGGTGATCACACGGGGTTTGGAAACCATCAATTCGTATCCTTCCCGTCTCAGGGTTTCAATAAGGATAGCCATCTGTAGTTCTCCCCGGCCACAGACTTCGAAAGCATCCTTGCGCTGTGTTGCTTTAACCTGAAGGGAGACATTTCCCAGGACCTCTTTGTTTAACCGTTCCTGAAGATGGCGGGTCGTAAGATATTTACCATAGCGCCCTGTAAACGGACTGTTATTCACATAAAAGATCATGGATATCGTGGGTTCGTCTATCTGGATACGGGGCAGGGGTTTGGGATCATCTTCAGACGTAATCGTATCCCCGATGGCAATATTTTTAACGCCGGCAACGGCAATAATGTCACCGCACTCCACCCGGTCGGTCTGATTTCTGTGCAGGCCTTCAAAATGATAACACGCTGAAAATTTAATGCCGGTGGTCAAGCCCTCTTTTCCGTAAAGAGCATAGGTTTTATTCATTTCAAGAACACCGTTATAGAGGCGTCCCACGGCAATTTGCCCCACATAGGGATCATAATCGAGATTTGTCACCAGAAACTGGGCCGGCGCATTATCATTTGCCACAGGTGCCGGAATCGTCTTCAGAATCGTCTCAAAAAGCGGCAAAAGTGACTCAGATGAGTCCGTCAGATCCTGTTTTGCAATTCCCTGTTTTGCAATGGTATAAATAATGGGGAATTCAATCTGTTCTTCGTCCGCATCCAGGTCCAGAAAAAGATCGTACACTTCATTCAAGACCTCATCAACCCGGGCATCGGAGCGGTCAATTTTATTAATCACCAGAACAACCGGGAGTTTTTTCTCCAGTGTTTTTTTTAACACAAAGCGCGTCTGGGGAAGGGGTCCCTCACTGGCATCCACCAACAGCAACGCGCCATCGGCCAGATTCAGGCTTCGTTCCACTTCCCCGCCGAAATCCGAGTGTCCCGGTGTATCCACAATATTGATTTTAACATCCTGGAATCGCACCGATGTATTCTTGGCTGTGATGGTAATTCCCCGCTCACGCTCAAGGTCCATGGAATCCATCACGCGGTCTACCAGCTGTTGATTCTCACGGAATTCCCCACTCTGCCGTAACATTCCGTCCAGCAGCGTGGTTTTGCCATGATCCACATGCGCGATAATGGCAATATTTCTGAAATTTTCTTTTCGTTTTGTCATTTCTTCCTCTGCCCTGGTATGGACTTTTTTACCGGGCGGGAATATACATTAATCCAGGGTCATAAAGGGAGATTTAAATCCAACGGGATTATGGGTTTCAGGTTGGTTGCGTCCCACATATCCCCCCCCCCCGGGCTGAAGCCCGGGGCTATAATCTATAATCGTACATTTATATTTGTATACCGTTATCCCCGGGCTGAAGCCCGGGGCTCAATCTTTTCACGTCGATACATATCAATATCTAAACGTAAAAATGCCTAAACAACGTCTGAACGTCTAAACGTAAAAATTCTTTGGAATTTCCCGTCGATTAATCTTAAGATACGATAAATAAACGATGTGCCGGTAAATGAACCCGTTTTATCCGGATTTTGAACCGGCTGTTATTATCAACGATTATACGATGTCTTAGACAACAAAGGAACCCAGAGCATGGCCACCAGAGCACAAAAAGTCCGGCTGGGTGTTTTTCTCGTCATCACCCTGATGCTGTTGATCGTTTCATTTGTCATCATAGCCGGCCGTCAACTGATGGAAAAACGGGATATTTATTACATCCAGTATAAAAATGTATCGGTCATCGGACTCCAGGAGGGCAGTGCCGTAAAATATTATGGAATCAACATCGGCCAGGTGGACCAGATCACCATCAATAAGGATGATATCAACCAGGTAACCGTACAGATCAGCGTGAAAGAGGGAACACCCATCAAAGAAGATATGGTTGCAACATTGGTAAGTATTGGCATTACTGGAATTAAGCAGATTGAGCTGACCGGCGGGAGCAATGAATCGGATTTCCTCCCACCCGGATCCAACATTCAACCGGGAAGTTCGGCCCTGGAGGATATTACAGGAAGGGCTGAAAAGATCGCGGAGAAATTTGAATTGCTTCTGAACAACCTGAATGCCATCACCGATATCACAAACCAGCAAAAGGTAGACACTATCCTGACTCTGGTCCACATGTATCTGGAAGAAAACCGGGGACCGGTAAACCGGATGATCACTTCCCTGGATACCGCTTCTCTGGATATACGAAACCTTATCTCGGATGTCCGGAGTCTTGTGGGAACCACGCAGAGCAGCATTCTCCGCTTCGAGCAGAACCTTGTCAAGCTTGACACCATCATGAACAACACCCTGCTGTTCAGTGAAGAACTGGCTTCCGCAGATGTCCGGGGGGTAAGCGGTGAAGTCATCAACACCCTGAATAAAATCGACAGTACCCTGGAAAAAGCCGATATCCGGCGGATCTCCGAAGAGGCGGTCAACGCCCTGGTGAGTTTCAATCAAACCATCACACGTATTGATCTGATGGTGATAAAGTCACGGGAAGATCTGATCCAGTCCATTGAAACCCTGAAACAGGCAGCAGATTATCTGAACCAGTTCTCCAGGGAAATCAGTGATGACCCGTCCATTTTACTGCGTTCCAGGCGATAAAGCATATTGGGGCATAACATGAAAAAAACTATTCTTCTTTTTTTACTGATTATTCTGGCAACAGGGTGTGGATTCACCCGGGAAACCGTTATCCGGAATTATTACGTACTGGAGTATTATTCCCATACCGAAAAAGAGGAACTTTTCCTGGATGAACCTTTAAACCTTTCCCTGCAGATTAATGATGTGGTGATTCCATCCACGTACAACCGGCCGGAAATTGTGATCCGACACTTTGGTCCGCGCATCACGTATTCAGAAAATGATGTCTGGGCCACCCGCCTTACGGAAATCATCCCCAGTCTTATCAGCAAACGTATTAGTGCTTACAATATATTCCGCCGTGTTTCCCGGGATTTTCTGGATGTGCGTCCCGATTGCAATCTGACCCTTCGTGTAAACAACATTGAGCTCTATGAAACAGAAGATATACGGGCTGCCGGAATCAACATGACTTTTGTGTTCCAGGACAACCGGGAAAACAACATGTTCATCGAACACTCGGTGAATACGGAAAAAATCCTCCTGGATGATGAAGTAGAAACTTTTGTCCAGATCGTCAATGAAATCCTCCTGGAAGAAACAGATGTGCTCTTATACAAAATTCTCCGTCATTACGGCCGTCTTCCTGAAAAAGAAGCACTCCAACCCCTTACCGAACCGGCCGATTCCCTTTTACAGGAGGTCTCGGAGGGAGTCCCGGAAGGCATGGGCATCCTCCTGGTCCCCGCCCTGTCCAAAGCGGATAATGAGCCGCCTTATAAACTGTTCAGCCGGGATGGTAAGGAATATGACGGCATCCCCGGAGAGCCTCTGGCCCTGCCTGCCGGGAAATATACCATGGAATACGGCTCCGGAAGCCGCCGCCAGATGATGGAAAAGAAGGATGTCGAAATTATCCCCCGGTATAAAACCATTATCGAACCGGACTGGAGCTGCCTGATTGTGAACATTATCGATGAACGGCAGGAAGTGGTCCGGGTACGTTATGAAATTTTTGACTGGGAAACAGGTCAAACCTACGGGATCGGGATACCGGCCCGCCGGGAATATGGAGAAAAACAGCAGGTATGGATGCTGGAGCCGGGACGGTATAAAATCACCATCAACAATGAACCCTTTAACACCTACCGGAATTTTACCACCGTCTATCTGACGGAGGGAGAATTTCAGAAAATCACCCTGGTGGTGAGTACCAATCAGGACGGAACTCCCGGAGATCTTATCGGCGCCGGTGTGCTGGAAGAGGATGAACTGGCCGGGACCATCGGTCACTGGCATCTGCTGAATGCTTTTTACGGGAATGCGTCTGTCAACAGCACCAATGAAAAGAAAAAGGATGAACACGAAACCACCCTCGTGTTTAACACCCAGTTTGAGAACAAAGTCACCTATGATAACTTTCCCGTCAACTACACCCTGCGGAATCTGATTGAACTGGGGACCACCAAAACGACAGATACCGGATTCCGGATTTCCAATGATGACACCTATTTCAGAAATACATTCATTCTCTATTTCCTGGAAAATATGGGAATTTATGGTCGTTTCGACAGCGAATTGCACCTGGTAAACGAGTATGTCTATTTTTCATCACCCATCAATTACCGAAAGAAGGATCTGGCAGGAAATACGGTGGAACAAGGCCTTTCAGTGGATCAGGTAAAAACCAAGCCCTCGATTATGCCTTTGACCCTGAAAGAGGGGGTGGGTATCAACCTCCGGGCCTTTAATACCGGCCGGGTGAACCTGAATATCCGGGCAGGATTCGGACTTCGGCAGGATTATTACGATGATGTCTATCTTTTATCCACGGATATAGAAACGGCGAATGATGTATCCTACCGTCTTTTCAAAGCCCAGGAAACCCAAAAACAGCGGGGTGCAGAAGTCTCGGTCATCGGCAATTTCCAGCTTCCTCTCAACCTGACCTATTACACCAATGCCGATTTCCTATTCCCCTTCCGGAGCGACGAAGCCACAACCATTGAATGGGAAAATGTCCTCAACCTGAAACTCTTCAAATATATTTCGGTGGATTACCGTCTGCGTCTGCGCAACAAGCTGGATGAATTCGGGGAAGAATATATTGTCAATCGTCATGCACTCTTTTTGAGGATCAATTATTTTGCCCGCTAAGACTGAAAAAGCAGGCCGTTCACAGGCTGTTCACAACAGCCGGATATATGTGGAGAATTCAATCCTCCATATCGAAGGGATGCTGACCCATCAAAATATTCCTAAACTGAAAAAAAACATCCGGAAAGACCGGAAAAAACCTGTTGATCACATAGACCTGGGTAAACTGGAATACATTGACAGCACGGGAGTTGTATTTATTGACTGGCTCCGGGAGACACTTTTTCCCGGCGCGGAGGTCCGTCACGCCGGTGATAAAGTCCAAAAGGCATTAAAAACCTTCAGTACCCAACAGGTGCAGATTCCCAAACCGCCCCGTGAAGCCGGCATGTTGGAAGCCACCGGTAATATCCTCATAGAGGCCTGGAATGCGCTTCGGGATATCCTCTATCTTACATCGGAAATCATTTTGTGGTCGTTTTACGGAATTTTTACTTCCCGGGGCCGGCGAAAGGGAGCCATCCTTCAGCAAATGGTGTTAATCGGCAGCAATGCCGTGGGGATTGTGAGTTTGTTATCCATTGTTTTGGGCCTTATCCTTGCCCTTCAGTCTGCTGCCCAACTTCGGCAGTTTGGCGCCGGGATTTACATTGCGGATCTCATTGCTATTTCCATGGTTCGGGAAATGGGTCCCATGATGACAGCCATTATCATCGCCGGCCGGAGCGGTTCCTCCTTTGCCGCTGAAATATCCACCATGAAAGTGACGGAAGAACTGGATGCCCTGCGTATGATGGCCCTGAATCCCATTCAGTATGTTGTGGTCCCCAAGTTTCTGGCCATCAGTGTTTGTATGCCACTTTTGGTGATGCTCTCCATCGTCCTGGGAATTCTGGGTGGATTCATCATCGGACTGACTTACCTGGATCTTACATTCATAACCTATTTCAATCAGACCATTAATATTCTGCAACCGAAGGATTTGCTTATCGGCCTGAGCAAGAGTGTCTTTTTTTCCTGGGTGATCGTGATTATCGGCAGTTATTTTGGCTTCCAGGCGCAAGGCGGCGCCGAGGGTGTGGGAAAGGTCACGACATCCGCCGTGGTCGCCTCCATTTTTGCCGTCATCGTCTTTGATGCCATTTTTAGCCTTATTTACATGTTTTAATGCCTATGCCGGAACCTGTGATACACATACGAAACCTGACAACCCGTTTTGGGGACCGGATCATCCTGGATCAGATAAATCTGGACATATATCCTCATGAAGTCACCGTGATTCTGGGAGGAAGCGGTTGCGGGAAAACAACCCTGATGAAATCCATCACCGGGCTGGTTACGCCGGAAAAAGGGGAAATCCATATCTTTGGCAGGCCATTTACTGAATCGGATGAAAAGCACTACAAAGAGACCCTGGAACGCATCGGTGTTTTATTCCAAAACGGAGCATTGTTGAATTCCGTTACGGTGAAGGATAATGTCGCCATCCCACTGGAACAACACAGTCATCTGGATCCGGAGCTGATTGAAAAGAGTGTGGCAGTTAAGCTGCAGCTGGTGGGACTTTCCCACGCCATGCATCTTTTGCCGTCGGAACTTTCCGGGGGGATGCGGAAACGGGCGGCTCTGGCACGGGCCATTGCTTTGGATCCGGAAATCCTCTTTTGTGATGAACCCTCTGCGGGATTGGATCCCCTCTCCAGCGCCGCTTTGGACAAGCTGATTCTCACCCTGAAAGAGCAGTTCAATATGAGTATCCTGGTCGTAACCCATGAACTGGCCAGCATTCACCGGATCGCAGACCGGATTGTCTTTCTGGATGAGGGGAAAATACTCTTTACAGGCACCCTGGAGGATGCCAAATCCTGCGGGATTGACACGGTGGAAACTTTTTTTGAGACCGGCAGTTTTTAAACACCGGAAAAAGTCCTCCTTGCCATTCAATCCGTTAAATCCTATCTTTATATATAAATAGCTATTTTTTGAGGGCATCATGAAACTCATCGTAACGGGAGGGAATGGTTTCATTGGATCGGAGATCTGCCGGCAGGCAATCAGCCGGGGGATTCGCGTGGTTTCCATATCCCGCCGGGGAGCTCCAAAACGCCGGGAACCCTGGATGGAGGATGTCCTCTGGTTTAAGGCAGATATTTTTGATACCCACGCGTGGAAAGGGGTTCTGGAAAAAGGGGATCAGGTCGTCCACACGGTGGGAATCCTTCTGGAAAAGAGAAAAAAGAAGCTCACGTACGACCGGATGAATGGTGAAAGTGTGATTACCGTAGCCCACACTGCTGCAAAGGCCGGTATATCCACCTTTGCCATGATATCCGCTTCCGATGCCCCTCCTTTCATCAAAGGATATATCCAGGCCAAGCGGAAGGCAGAGGAGTATCTGAAAAACCAGCCTTTCCGTTCCATGATCTTTCGTCCGGGCTTTGTGTATGGACCCGGACGCAAGGGGACGGCTTTCATCGCCGCCCTCACGCGGTTCGGCCTTCGTATCCCCCTGGCAGGAAAAATGCTGGGAGCTTACGCACCGGTTCATGTTTCCCACCTGGCCGCAGCCGTGCTGGAATCTCTGGAAAAACCGGAAATTCAGGGAATTCTTGATATCAACGCAATTCGACGGACCGCTCAGACGGTCTCAGGCAGGGAGGATCACACATGATCAGTTTCAAACAGGCACGGGATGTGCTGAATTATGCCAAAGATTTCCACCATCAGCTTTCCCGCTACTATAAAACACTCAATGACAAAACCGACCAGGTCCGGGTTAAAATGCTGCTGGATTATCTGGCCATCCACGAAGAAAAACTGGAAAAGAACATCGAACACATTGAAGAAAACATCTCGGCCAAGGTCCTGGGAACATGGTTCAAGTACACCCTGTGCGAAGATCTGCGGAAAGAACTCTCATCCATGATCATCCGGATTGACGACATGTCTGTGGAAGAAATCATCCGCATGGCCATTCAGTTGGACGACTGTCTGATCCGGATATACAAGAAGATTGCCCAGAACAGCGACATCCCCGAAATCCGGGATATTTTCACCAATTTATCGGAACTGGAGGATCACGAAAAGCGGCGCTTTGTCATGGACTCCACCCGGATGTACGACATGTAGGACCGGATATGACCGATATTTTACACAACAGACCTGCCACACATGTACCGGCGTATGAAAGACACACTGTATGAATTTACGCCGGCAACTTAAAAACATTGCCCGCCAACGTTACATACCCGTCCTGACCGGTTTACTGGCCGTTCCCTTTCTGGGATCCCTGGTGATTTTACTGGTGGATCCTGACAGCTTTCACTCACTGCAGGAAGCCCTGTGGTGGGCATTTGTCACCATCACCACCGTGGGGTACGGGGATCTGGTTCCCGGACCGGGTTTGCCACGGATTGTGGCGGTTTTGATCATGTTCGGCGGAATCACTTTTGTTTCCATGCTCACAGCAACTATTTCATCGGCATTTGTCGCCCGAAAAATCAGGGAGGGTAAAGGTTTGGCTACCGTAACTGTTTCCAATCATATCATCATCTGCGGCTGGAATGAGCAGGCCATCAATCTGATTGAATCCATCATCTCCCTCTTTGAAAATCATGACCTGTGCTCCATCGTCCTGATCAATGAGCTGCCGGAAGAAGAGGTGAACAATATCATTTTCCAGTATAAGAACGCAAATATTCAATATGTCCGGGGAGATTTCACCAAGGAATTTGTCCTGGAAAGAGCCAATATCCGGGATGCCCGGTCTGTGCTGATCATTCCGAATGACCTGGATATTCAGGGGGATCCGGATGAAAAAACCGTTCTGGCAACCCTTTCCATTAAGTCCATTTCTCCCAAAACACCCGTCATCGCTTTTGTGAACCACAGCGAAAACCGGTCACACCTGAAACGGGCCAATGCCGATGAAGTGATTGTCCGTGATGAATACAGCGGTTTTATCCTGGCTTCGTCAGTTCTTATGCCCGGTGTGCCCCAGGCCTATTTTCAGCTGATGAATCACAAGGTCAACCCTTCCATGTACCGGGAAAAAATGCCCCCTGCGTTGTTGGGAAAAACGTTCAAAGAAGCGTCCCAATTTTTCCGGGAAAAAGACAAAGCAATCCTTATCGGAGTGGTCAGTGAAAAGAAGAGCGTTTCTTTTTCCGATTTCCTTTCATCCGATACCAGTCATCTGGACGCCTTTATTGAACGGAAGCTCCGAATGGCGGGACACTCCATGGAAGATAAAAGCCGCATCAACATTCAACTTAACCCAGAGGATGATTATATCATCTCAGACGATGATCTGGCCGTCCTGATCCGGTGATACTATGACACAAAAATATATCCAGCAGCTCAAAGAATATGCTTTTTTCCGGGGCTTGTCCCTGGATGAGATCAAGACATTTTATCCCTTTATGGAATTGCATCAGGCCCGGGAAGGAGAGATGATCATCCGGGAGGGAGACAAGGGGAATTTTATGTTTCTCCTGTTGGAGGGCGAAGTTGAAATCTCCCAGCCCCTCACACTGCCCATGTCGCCCGGAGCCCGGGACACACGGGAAAAGACCTTCATCCGCCTGACGCATGCACATCACCCTTTTATCGGTGAAATGAGCCTGATTCAGCCGGATGTTCCCCGAAGTGCCAATGTGAAAGCCATTAAACCGTGTATTATCGGACTCTTTAAAAATTCTGACCTGGAAACCCTGGCGGAAAAATATCCCCGCATCGGGGCTGTGATCATGAAAAACATTGCCTGCAAACTGGCCAATGATCTGCGGACGGCCAACCAGAATGTCCTGAAATTAACGACAGCTCTCAGTATTATTATGGATTGAGTGGTGAGTGATGAGTGGAGAGTAGTGAGTACAAGTTATGAGTTTTGAGTTTGTTTTTCAGGTCAATGGACGGTTGGGAAAATATCCCTTCTACCCTCAGCGCACTCAGCGGGAGAAACAACTCATAACTTAAAACTCCAACTCACTACTCATCACTCTCCACTCATCACTCTCGGAAGATATACCGTAAAGGTGCTCCCCTTCCCATATTCTGTTTCCACCGTGATCCGGCCGGCATATTCATCCACAATTTTCTTCAGAATCGCCAGTCCCAGACCCGTGCCGGTAATATCCCGGGTGAATTTGTTTTTGGCCCGGAAAAATTCCTGAAACAGGCGGTCTTTTTCGTCGGCGGTCATACCAATGCCTGTATCTTTCACGGTAACTTTCACCCAGCGGCCATCTTCCACACAGGAGATATGAATACTCCCTTCATATTTGTTGTATTTGATGGCGTTGGAAATCAGATTGGTAAATACCCGCCGGATTTCCTCAGGGTCGGCCTTGACAAAGAGTTCGTGTTTCAATGCCAGATTCACACTGATTTCACGTTCTTCCATCTGGGGTTTGAATAAGTCCACCGTGTTTTCCAGAAGATCGGCTACCTCCACCTTTTCCAGGTTCCGCTTGACGGCTTTGGAATCCATCCGGAAAATATTCATCAGATCATTAATCAATTCCGTTAAGGCTTCGGTCCGCTCCAGGGAACGCTTCATGTAGGTATTATAGGTCACGATATCATCCCCCAGGGTATTATCCAAAATCATTTTCAGATAGCTGTGAATAGCTGCCAGGGGTGCTTTCAGTTCATGAGCCACCATGTTTACAAAACGGGATTTGGACTGTTCCAGCTGTTTCATTTCCGTAATATCCCGGAGGACCGATACCACGCCAAGGCACTGGCCGTTTTCACCAAAAATAGGTGCTGTGTTGGCCATGACCACCAATTCCAACGGCGGTTTTATCACCAGTTCCTGTTTGATGGCACCGGTTTTTCCCTCGGATTCGGCTTTCCGGAGGATTTCACAAATCTGTTTTTGCAGGGACCGGGGTAAATAGCGGAACATGGAATCCCCAATGAGGATCTGTCGGTCCGTATCGATGAGCTGAAGAAAACGGGGATTGTAAAAAATAATCTCTTTATTCTGATTGATGACCAAAATCCCGTCATCGATGGAGTTGATAACGGTGGACAGGCGGGACTTATCCACGCTGAGTTCCGCCAGGTTATTTTCCCGTTCCTCCCGCAGGCGCCGGGCTTCCAGAATGTACCAGCGCCGCTCCAGGGCCCGGTGGACCATGGGAATGATTTTTTCCGGATCAAAGGGCTTGGAAATGTAATTGTAAGCCCCCATCTGGGTGGTTTGTACCGCCGAATCAATGGATGGGTTGGCGGACATCATGATGCAAATGGCTTCTTCGTGGACTTTCCGGATAGCATGTAACACATCCCTGCCGCTGATATCCGGCAGGGACATGCTGATGAAATATATATCATATTCTGAGGAGGAGCCTTTGGCAATCCCGTCTATCCCGCTCCCGGTGGATTCAATGACATGATGATTCCCCAGGTGGTTTTTCAGGAATTCCACCACCCCGGTATCGGCATCAATGATCAGGATACGGGCATCGAGTATTTTCACGTCTCTTTCAGTACTTTATCCTTAATGTACTGCAAAAGGTCATTGGGAGAAATGGGTTTTTCCAGATAATCATCGGCGTTGATCCAGGTTTTCTCTTCCGATGTCTGTGTGGAAAAACGATATCCCGTTTCGTGTCCGGTGGATGTGAAAATCACCACATGGGCGTTTTTCCGCTCCGGCTGATGATCCATCCAATGGCAAAGAACAAATCCCGAATCAAAGTGTTCCATCACCAGATCGGCAAAGACCACGTCGGGTTTGAATGATTTGAAGAGTTTTTTCCCTTCTTCGCTGTTATAAGCCGCCTCAACCTCGAACCCATGTTTTTGGAGGAAAGGCTTGTAGACGTTTATCAAATCGGTATCGTCATCAATCAGGAGTATTTTTTTGCTCATGGAGACCTCTTAATATTATTCAGTTCAACCCTTAATGCCGGTTCCGCCGGGTGTAATGGGTGTGGAGCAGATCATGGGCGGTATGGCTTCCCGGCTTTTCAAGGAATTCTTGATAGAGTTTTTGGATGGACTGGTTATGGTGTGAACACCGCTTCGGCAGTCTCTTATCAATTTTATAGATCGCTTCGGTTCTTTTCTGGATTTTTTCCGGTGTACTGGGCTGGGGCTGGCCACCGCCGTTAATACATCCGTTGGGGCAAGCCATCACTTCGATGAAGTGGTATTCGGATTTCCCGGCCTGCATATCTTTCAACAGGACATCAATATTTTTCAATCCGCTCACGGCGGCGACTTTCAGCTTGATTCCATTGATTTCCACGGTGGATTCCTTGACACCCTGGAGTCCGCGAATAGGTGAGAAATCAATCACCGGCATATCTTTTCCGGTCATCATGTAGTGAGCCGTCCGGAGAGCCGCTTCCATCACACCGCCGGCAGCTCCGAAAATTGCCCCGGCACCGGTGGATTCACCCAGGGGATCATCAAATCCCTCATCAGGCAGACGGGAAAAATCGAGTCCGGCCACCCGGATCATCCGGGCCAGTTCCCGGGTTGTGATCACTGCGTCCACATCCTGAAATTCTTTTCCCAGTTCCGGCCGTTGTGCCTCGAATTTCTTGGCAATACAGGGCATCACAGAGACCACAAAAATCTTTTCCGGGTTGATGCCCATTTTCCGGGCATAATAGGACTTGATCATGGCACCTTCCATTTCGTGGGGAGATTTACAGCTGGACAGGTGATCCATGAGGTCCGGATAGAAGTGTTCCAGATATTTCACCCAGCCCGGACTGCAGGATGTGATCATGGGCAGGGTTTTCTTCTGTGTAATCCGCTCAATCAGTTCATTGGCTTCTTCCATAATGGTCAGATCAGCGGCAAAGTTGGTATCAAATACCGTATCCACGCCCATACGCCGAAGGGCTGCCACAATTTTACCGGTGACAATTTCACCGGGTTGGAGTCCGAATTCCTCACCGATGGCCACACGGACCGCCGGGGCAATCTGGGCCACAACCAGTTTGTCTGTATTGTTGATGGCTTCCCAGACCCGTTTCTGATCACTCTTTTCACGAAGGGCACCCACCGGGCAGTGAACAATACACTGGCCGCAATACACACAGGCCACCGTATTCAGACTCCGGTCCATGGCCGGGGCAACGGTGCTGTTGAATCCACGGTTGATCAGGTCGATGGCTCCCACATTCTGCATTTCATGACAGACCCTCACACAGCGTCCGCAGAGAATACACTTTTCAGGGTCCCGCTCAATCGAAGGACTTGCCAGGTCCAGTTTCCCTTTTCGGCGCTGTCCCACATAGCGGTAACTCCGGACCCCGTATTCCGCTGCCAGGGACTGTAAATCACAGTTCCCGTTCCGGATACAAACCAGGCAGTCCTGGGGATGATTGGCCAGCAGCAGTTCGATAATGGTTTTACGGGCCCGGCGGACTTCCGGCGAGTTGGTTTTCACTTTCATGCCGTCATAGACCGGAAAGGCGCAGGAAGGCACCAGACGCCCCTGATCTTCCACTTCCACCATGCACATCCGGCAGGACCCAGTGGGAGAAAAACCTTTCAGGTAACAGAGGGTGGGAATACGAATGCCTTCCCGCTCTGCGACTTCCAGAACCGTCTCACCGGGGTTTGCCCAAACTTCAATATTGTTAATGGTAATATTCATGTGCTTCCCTGATTTTTTTATTCCACATAAATGGCGTTAAAATTACAGTTCATCATACACTGGCCACAGCGTGTACATTTGTCGCTGATGATGTAATGGGCTTTTTTCCGTTCACCCACGATGGCATCGACAGGACACTTGATCGCACAGAGGGTACAGCCGGTACATTTATCGGTATCGATTTTATAGGTCAAAAGCTCTTTGCACACACCGGCGGGACATTTTCGTTCATAGAGATGTGCTTCATATTCATCCCGAAAATAGTGAAGTGTGCTGAGTACGGGATTTGCCGCCGTCTGTCCCAATCCGCACAGGGATGTGGTGGTAATCACCTTTGCCAGCCGTTCCAGGTAGACCATCCCCTGAAAGCGGAGGAGGGCTTCTTCCGGATCATTTTCATTTTTATAGCTCCGGGTCAGCCGTTCCAGGGTTTCATAGAGCCGTTTGGTCCCTTCCCGGCAGGGGATACATTTCCCGCAGGATTCAGACATGATGAAGGTCATAAAATATTTGGCCAGATCAACCATACAGGTCGTTTCGTCCATGACCACCAGTCCGCCGGAGCCCATCATGGCACCGATTTCCTTCAGGTTTTCATAGTCGATAGCCGTATCGATGACGGATTCAGGGAGGGCACCTCCGGACGGTCCGCCGATTTGCACAGCCTTGAACCGCCGTCCGTCCGGAATGCCGCCGCCCACATCAAAGACGATCTGCCGAAGGGTGGTACCCATGGGGACTTCCACCAGGCCCACATTTTTCACCTTGCCTGACAGGGCAAAAATCTTTGTCCCCTTGGAGGTGGCGGTCCCGATGGACGCATACCAGTCCGCCCCCCGGCGGATAATGACCGGTACATTGGCAAAGGTTTCCACATTGTTGATCACCGTCGGTTTACCCCACAGACCTTCGGTTGTGGGATAAGGGGGACGGGGCCGGGGCATACCACGGTTCCCTTCGATGGAGTTGATCAGCGCCGTCTCTTCTCCGCACACAAAAGCACCGGCGCCTTCTTTGATTTTCAGTTTAAAATTGAATCCGCTGTTTAAAATATTGTCACCCAGCAATCCGTACTTTTCCGCATCTGCCAGTGTTTTTCTCAGGCGCCTGATGGCCAGGGGATATTCGGCACGGCAGTAAATATATCCTTCTGAGGCTCCAATGGCATAAGCTGCTATCACCATGCCTTCCACCACCCGGTGAGGATCCCCCTCCAGTATGGCACGATCCATAAAAGCTCCCGGATCACCTTCATCGGCATTGCAAATCAGGTACTTCTTATCGCCTTCGGACTGACGGGCAAATTTCCATTTCATACCCGTTTTGAAACCTCCGCCGCCACGACCCCGGAGACCGGCTTTCAGCGTATCCTCGATCACATCCTCGGGGGACATGTTTTTCAACACGCGGCTGAGTCCCTTGTATCCTCCCCGGACAATGTATTGATCGATATTCTCAGGATCGATGATCCCGCAGTTTTCCAAAACCACTTTCTGCTGGATTTTGAAAAAGGGAATATTGTCGATGACCGGCAGGTTCTCCCAACGCTTTTCACTTTTTTCGTGATACACCCCCAGCACCTTGTCCCGCAACGGTTCATGGTTGATCAGGGTGGTTTCAATCAGGTTGGAAACATCTTTCGGAGTCACCCGGGCATAGCTGAGACGGGGATATCCGGGAAGTTTGATATCCACAATCACCTCTTCTGCGCAGTATCCCACGCACCCGGTGGAAATCAGCTCGGCTTCAATACCGCGTTTTTCCAGCTCTTCCTTAAACGTGTCGTACACACCCTGGGCTCCGTTTGCCAGTCCACAGGTCCCCATTCCCACAATAATCGCCGGTTTGTCCGTCTTTTCCAAAGTCAGGCGGGACTTATACTCCCGGATTTCCTGTGCCGTTTTGGCAGGAAGGGTGATGTCCGGGGACTCATGGATAATATCCATAAAAAGATCGGGGGTGACTTTAAAGTCTGTATGTTTTCGGCTTAGTATGTCAAAAAAATCCTTCATGGAATCTATCCTTTGTCTTTGAATTTTTTAATCAGCTTCTGGATGGATTTGGGGGTGAGTCCGCCGAAATACTCGTCATTGATCACGATGACCGGGGCAATGCTGCAGGCACCGATACAGGCCACGGTTTCAATGGAAAACATTAAATCTTTCGTTGTATCACCGGCCTTGATTCCCAGCTCCGATTCCAGGATCCGTAAAATATCCAGGGAGCCTTTTACATGACAGGCTGTTCCACGGCAGACCCTGATCACATATTTTCCCAGGGGTTTCAGACGGAACTGATTATAAAAGGTCGCCACGCCATACACCCGGCTTAAGGGGATGCCAATGTGTTCGGCTACCTTTTCCAGCTGATCCTCCGGCAAATATCCAAATTCTGTCTGGATATTCTGCAGCAGGGGGATCAACAGGGAGGCATCGTTCCGCGGATAGGCTTCGAAAATGGACTGATTGTTCATTCCTCTCCTCATGTTTTTCAGATCTGAAAGATATCCTTTTTCATCTGTCCAATAATAAGGAAATTTTTCTCTATTGGGGAGAATTTTTTACAGATTTTCCATCATCCGTATATTTAATTCTTAAATATTTGAGAGAATTTTCCAAGAGGAGAGAATGGGATGTGACGCGTGACAAGTAACGAGGGACGAGGGACGAGGGACGAGGGAGTTCAAGCACCTCACTGCGTTCGGTGTTCAAACGCTGCTGCGCAGCGTTCAAGGATCTCACTTCGTTCGATCTTCAATTCCGGCTATGCGGATTTAATGAGTGATTTCTTTTTTGAACACTGCGAAGCAGTGCTGGAATGCTGAGCGCAGCGAAGCAATTGAACGGCACAAAGTGCCGCTTGAATATTTAAACGCCACCTCGTGGTGTTCAAGCACCTTACTGCGTTTGATGTTCAATAGCCGCTGCGCGGCTTTCAAACCCCATTTCATGGGGTTCAAGCACCTCACTGCGTTCGGTGTTCAAACGCTGCTGCGCAGCGTTCAAGGATCTCACTTCGTTCGATCTTCAATTCCGGCTATGCGGATTTTAATGGGAGATTTCTTTTTTGAACACTGCGAAGCAGTGCTGGAATGCTGAGCGCAGCGAAGCAATTGAACGGCACAAAGTGCCGCTTGAATATTTAAACGCCACCTCGTGGTGTTCAAGCACCTTACTGCGTTTGATGTTCAATAGCCGCTGCGCGGCTTTCAAACCCCATTTCATGGGGTTCAAGCACCTCACTGCGTTCGGTGTTCAAACGCTGCTGCGCAGCGTTCAAGGATCTCACTTCGTTCGATCTTCAATTCCGGCTATGCGGATTTTAATGGGAGATTTCTTTTTTGAACACTGCGAAGCAGTGCTGGAATGCTGAGCGCAGCGAAGCAATTGAACGGCACAAAGTGCCGCTTGAATATTTAAACGCCACCTCGTGGTGTTCAAGCACCTTACTGCGTTTGATGTTCAATAGCCGCTGCGCGGCTTTCAAACCCCATTTCATGGGGTTCAAGCACCTCACTGCGTTCGGTGTTCAAACGCTGCTGCGCAGCGTTCAAGGATCTCACTTCGTTCGATCTTCAATTCCGGCTATGCGGATTTTAATGGGAGATTTCTTTTTTGAACACTGCGAAGCAGTGCTGGAATGCTGAGCGCAGCGAAGCAATTGAACGGCACAAAGTGCCGCTTGAATATTTAAACGCCACCTCGTGGTGTTCAAGCACCTTACTGCGTTTGATGTTCAATAGCCGCTGCGCGGCTTTCAAACCCCATTTCATGGGGTTCAAGCACCTCACTGCGTTCGGTGTTCAAACGCTGCTGCGCAGCGTTCAAGGATCTCACTTCGTTCGATCTTCAATTCCGGCTATGCGGATTTTAATGGGAGATTTCTTTTTTGAACACTGCGAAGCAGTGCTGGAATGCTGAGCGCAGCGAAGCAATTGAACGGCACAAAGTGCCGCTTGAATATTTAAACGCCACCTCGTGGTGTTCAAGCACCTTACTGCGTTTGATGTTCAATAGCCGCTGCGCGGCTTTCAAACCCCATTTCATGGGGTTCAAGCACCTCACTGCGTTCGGTGTTCAAACGCTGCTGCGCAGCGTTCAAGGATCTCACTTCGTTCGATCTTCAATTCCGGCTATGCGGATTTTAATGGGAGATTTCTTTTTTGAACACTGCGAAGCAGTGCTGGAATGCTGAGCGCAGCGAAGCAATTGAACGGCACAAAGTGCCGCTTGAATATTTAAACGCCACCTCGTGGTGTTCAAGCACCTTACTGCGTTTGATGTTCAATAAAGCCCATTATTTTTTGACATATTTATCGCCTTTTAATTTGCTGCGATAGATATAAGTGATAAAATTTGAAATCTTAATACTTAATGACACACACTGTTTTAGAATATTTTCATATTCTTGTTGATCAATATACTGAAAATCAAAAGCTCTATGAATCTGTGATCTTGTTTCTCCACATGAACCCTTTGCAATATACAAGAATTGAATAAATTCTTTGTTGCCTCCTCGTTCATAACCTTCCGCAATATTATCCATAATTGATCCTGATGATGATCTTATCTGATCTCTAAATCTTAAATCCTTCTTAAAAGAATTATTTTGTGTTAATTGAAAAATCTTTTGACTTAACATTCTGGCTTCTTTCCAAACCTCAATTTCTTCAAACCGCATATCCCATCCCTTAATAAATTCACCTCGAAATGATAACAACAATAAATTTAATTATCAATAGATAAATAAATTATTACTATTCCACTATATTATGATTTTCTTCATCTTGAACATCGAGCGCAGCGAGATGCTTGAATCCTTGAACGCCGAAGGCGTTTGAATGCTGAGCGCAGCGAAGCTATTGAACGCCGAAGGCGTTTGAATGCTGAGCGCAGCGAAGCTATTGAATGCCGAAGGCGTTTGAATGCTGAGCGCAGCGAAGCAATTGAACGGCACGAAGTGCCGCTTGAATTTTAAATCGCCGAAGGCGTTTGAAACTGCGCGCAGCAAAGTACCAATCCCTCACCACTCTCCACTCACAACTCTATTTTCCCATATAAATAAGCCTGACCGATAAGCCCGTGACAGGATGGTGACCTGTCGGCAGGTTGGAATCGGGATCCTGTTTCATGGTATTGAGGGCAAAATCGTGGGTGTATCCCGCTTCCAGCAGAAGGCGTTTACGAAAAGCCAGTCCGCCGACACATCCAAAACGGAGGGCTTTATCCTCCCGGACATCCTTCAAAATCCAGGTAATCCGGGGACCCAGCATGATGGAAGAAAGTTTTGATGTCCGATGATGCCATTCCCGGACGATATTGAGTTCCACACTCTGGTTTTGCTGGTAAATGTATCCGGCATTGATTTTGGTAAAGCGTGTGGCGCCGGGGATTCCTTTGGCCAGGTAAGTCATACTGAATCCGGATCCCCAAAAAGGGACCCCCACATGGAGATTCAGGTCCATTTTCGGACTCACACTCTGGTGCAGGCTGTAAACGGGAAAGAGATTCTCCCCGGAAAAGGCAAAGCTGTACGTGCGCGTGCCCGGTTCCATTTTTCCGGGATAGATGACAGGATGTCCGGCACAACCGGCCAGTCCAATCATCAGCACAAGGCTCAAAATGCTTTGCTTATATCTTTCCATACAAGATAAAGCAATTTATGCATAAGCAGATTTGAAAAAAAGTGAAAGATATCCGGAAGCTTATCCGGGTCCGGATTACGCCTTTAAACATCCGGAAAAAAAGTGACAACTTTCTGATGGGTGTGCTGTCTTATGATTGAAAAACGGAGAAGAACCATGAGAATACAACTGACATTAAGAACCATTGCTTACATTGTCCTGATCGTGATCGGCCTGTTGATGGCCAGCGCTAACGAGATGACCTGGATCTCGGCACGTTTCATCCTGGATCCGGTCCATGAGGCAAGTGCCGTCATTTTTCCTTTCTGAGAAAACCCAGGAACACGCCACAAGTCCCATCGTTATAGATGACAGTGACTTAAGTTTCACTTACCATACATCAAGGGGTCCCAATTGGGACCCCTCTCCCGTTTAGAGAGATTCTTTTTTTAAAACATGGGGATGTTTATCCATCCAGGCCAGGAATTCAAGGTCCCCGGCCAAAAGATCATAGTGACGCAAATTCTCCGGCCGGACCCATTCTATGCGTTGAAAGGCTTTATTTTGTATCCTGCCGGCAAAGGAGAGGATTTGAAAAAAATGGAGGGTGATGATTTCCCGGTGTTTGTATTGGTAGGGATAGGACACGATTTTGTTGACCCCGGTCACATGGATGGCGAGTTCTTCCGTCAGTTCGCGGATAAGGGCCTCTTCGGGTGTTTCACCTGCTTCTGCTTTTCCACCCGGGAATTCCCATTTCAAAGGATGGGGATCCCGGGGCAGACGCCGGCAAAGGAGAATTAAACCATCGGCCATAAGTATGCCTGCAGAAACATGTATCATGAAGTTTTCTTCCGCCTGAAAATCATGAGGTTTTCAAAACGTCCCTCTTCCCCCCTTATCAGATTTTTTACATTGCTCCGATGAGTCCACACGATGAAAAAAGGGATGATGATACTGAAAATCAACAACCACCGGCTGATCTCGTATCCCAGAAAATAGAGCACAATGTGAATCAGCCCGAAAAGACTCACCGCCAGCATGGAAGCCACGGAGACATAGCCGGTGAGAAGGGTGGTGAGGATAAAAACCAGGGCACATATCAGGACGATAAGCGGTGCAATGGCCAAAACCATCCCTGTGGCGGTGGCTACCCCCTTGCCGCCCCGGAATCCTCCAAAAACCGTAAATGTATGTCCCAAAATGGCACTGACACCTGCCAAAATCATGAGTCCCACCGGATCTCCACTCCCCAGCCGTGAAATCCAGTAGGCCGAGGCAAATCCCTTGAACATATCCAACAAAAGGGTCACAATCCCTGCAGCCACTCCCAACTGACGAAAGACATTTGTCGCCCCCATGTTGCCGCTTCCCAGGGTCCGGATATCCACCCCCTTCAGGATGTAACCCATGATCAGGGCCGTGGGAAAAGATCCGGCCAGATAAGACAAGACAATCACCCAAACATGATTCATGATTCATCTCCCTTCTCGTCTGGAGTCTTGAGAGAATCCGTCCCCCTGTCGGGATTCAGATCCTGGTGGACTGTCAGGCGCTTCTTTCCGGGAAAGGGCATCCTCGGTGGTGAAACCATCCCCCCGGAGATCAACATTTTCAATCCTTCTTCAATGGTCAGCCTGGTATCCACCGCATCCTCCCAGGGAATAAACACCATGTAGCCCGAGGTGGGGTTGGGGGTTGTGGGGACAAACACGTTGTACATGCGCATGCCGTCTGCCGCCAAAGACTGACCGGTGACAAAGCCGATGGTCCAGATCCCCTCGGCAGGATACTGAAGGAAAATCACCTTCTGAAATTCTTTCCGGCGGGATGAGCCGATGATTTCCACGATCTGCCGGGAAACCGTGTATAAACTCCCCAGAATGGGCAATTTGGACAGGCGCTTTTCGATGCGCTCAAACATTTTTTTTCCCAGCCAGTGGTTCACAAAGGCACCCAGGAGGAATATGATGAGAAAGGTGGCAATAAAACCGATGCCGGGAATGTAAAAGGGAAGAATTTCCCGGATATAACGGCCAAAAATATTATCGATAAAGCCAAAAATAAACTGAAAGGTAAAAATGGTAATTCCCAGGGGGATGGCCACGAGGAGGCCGGAAATAAAGGCTGTTTTGACATTCTGTCTTTTGAACAGGTTTTTCCACATGCTCATGGGATATTTACTCTCCTTCGCTGATACGTTCCGGATGTTCCGGGCACGTTTTCGGGATTTTCTCTCCTTTTTTAGAATAGGGACCGGGACAAAGGTCACACAAGCCGCAGATTTCACAGCGTGGATTCCGGGCGGTACATACGGCCCGGCCATGGTCAATAATCATATGATTCCACTTGATCCAGTGTTCCCGGGGGAGGATTTTCTGCAGATCAAATTCCACCTTTACCGGATCGGTATGCCGGGTAAAACCCAGGTGTCGGGAGATCCTTCCCACATGGGTATCCACCACAATGCCCGGCTGATGATAGGCCACTCCCAAAATCACATTGGCCGTTTTCCGTCCCACACCCGGCAGGCTGACCAGTTCCTCCAGGGTATGGGGGACTTCCCCCTTGTATTTATCTACAATCATTTGGGATGCGGCCAGAATATGTTTCGCCTTGTGGTTAAAAAAGCCGGTGGACCGGATGACGTCGATCAATTCAGGGAGGGGTGCCTGTGCCATGTCTTCGGGAGTATTCCAGCGCCTGAAAAGTTCGGGGGTGACTTTATTCACCCGTTCATCGGTACACTGGGCCGAAAGAATGGTTGCCACCATCAGCTGGAAAGCATCCACATGGAGCAGCGAACAGGCACTGGCAGGATACATGCGGTACAGGCGATGGATAATCTTTTCCGCTCTGCGCTGTTTGGATTCACGGCTTTCGGTGTCCTTCTGTAAATTCACTTTATCATCCCTTCGGTTTCGTCGTAAATTAGCAAGGATAGAAAGGAAAGCCTAAAAATTAATACACCATGAATCTTGACCTTTTACAGCATTTTCTCGAAGAAACCCCCTTGCTGAACATGCATGACGCCACCCTTTTTGCGTTGAATGAAAAGCACCGGTGGGATAAAGCCGATCCGGAAACCCGTACCCGGCAGATCTATGAATTTGTCCGGGATACCATCGCCTACGGGTTTCCCAAAAAACCCTTTCAACCGGCATCGGAAGTTTTATCCGCCGGGTATGGGATGAGTGTTTCCAAAAGCATCCTCCTGATGGCCCTGCTGCGGTATGTTCACATGCCCTGCCGATTTCACGGCTTCCTCATCAAAAAAGAGTTCCTCCGGGGCATTCCCGAAGATTCGGTCTATAAAAAAATCCCCCCTCTGCTGGTCCACGCCTGGGTGGAAGTCCTCCTGGATGACCGCTGGATTATCCTGGAAGGTGCCACCCTTCCCAAGGCCTTCATCGAAAAACAGGCAGCGAAAATTCCCTTCGGGACCGGTGAATTCAACGGATTGGGACTGGGTGTCCACGAACTGGATAACCTTTTGTACGAATGGACGGGGAAACATACCTATATCCAGCGGAATGCCATCCTGCGGGATTATTCTGTCTTCAACGCCCCGGATCACTATCAGATGGTTTTCGGAAACGAACTGAAAAAAATCCGGACCTATTATCCCGGAAAACGGCTGATCAAAAAGCTGAACAAACACCTGAATGCCCTCCACCCGGCGTAACACATCCTCACAGACCTCCCCCATCCCCGGAAAAACATTCCTGTTGACCTTCCTTCAGGGCCTGAGTATCTTACCATGCAGGCAGTCGTAGAAGAGAGGAGAACCGATGATTATAGGAACGACTGTTAAGCAGACACGGCAGACCACCCGGTCTTTTTTTATCAGACACATCAAAACAAAGGGACACTTTATATGGATTTAAAGCGCGCTTTAGGCATTGACCCGGACGGAGGGATTCAGCTGAATCATTCCGAACGACTGATCCAATACATCAATTTAAAACTGGCAGCCCTGGGGGAACCGGTCTTCGGAACCCTTCACGATAAGGAGTTCATTGAGCTGGCCCGGGATCTCATCTACAATCACCAGGAGAAAAACCGCCTTCTGTCCAATTACCTGTGTCCGGCGGATCAGCGTATTCAGAATTTCATCAACAACTATTTCAGCGACACCGATGAGGAGTGTTCCGTCCGGATCCCGTCAGACACCTTTATCCTGGATCATCACGGCATTGCCCGCATGTTGTCCATCCCGCCCGATGAAAATGAATATCACAACGGGCCGGTGTCGTCCTACCGGATCGAGCAGGGAATCCTCCATAATCCCAGGCACGACCGGCGGACCACCAAGGGAGTTTTTCATGTAAGCGAAGGAGGCCTGCCCATCCCCGATGATAAAAAGGCGGTGCCTAAAGAGACCTTCCGGCGCATTTTAAAGAAGGCCCTGGATGTTCCCAAAGAGATCATGGAGCTGCCCTTTACTGCCTCCCAGGATGAAAAGGCCTACGTGTGGACCTCCCTCCTGCTCCGGCCCACCGTGGTTCCGAAAGTCCCGGGATATAATGCCCGGAAAAGCATGGAAATCCGGTTTTTCGCCCCGGGTTGTCTGGTAAGCAACCTGGATTTTGTGGAATCCATTTTTGGAAATGCCGGAGACCCCTACCTTCCCCAGAATGATGCCGCGTTGGATATTGACCACTGGACGGGACACACAGGCTGTGTGATCCTGGCACCCCATCTGAACAGTCTGACCAAAAAGGAGATGGGACTTCCACCGGTGGATAAAGCCACCAAGCGGCAAAAGCGGGACGGCATGTGCTGGGAAAAGGAGGATGAACTCTACAACGACGGCCAGCCCTTTAAAATTACAGCCCGGACCGATGAAGGGGTGATTTTGACCATCATTTCGGATAATTACTTCGGATATTCCAAAAAAGAGGTCAAAACCCAGATCAGTTTTTCAGCCAACCTGTATGGGAATTCGGAGGAGGAACACGCCGGCGGGGCCCTGGTTTTTCCCACCTATGACCTGGGGGATGAATTCCGGGACGACAACCTGATTCCCCATAACGGGCTGACATTCAGCGAGATGGCATCCATGTACAAGGAGATTATGGAGGAAAAACCGGAAGGATACGCCGTCGATAAAACCTATCCCGAAATCAAGTATGTCCCGGAGGATATTCAGATCAACCTGAAAGAACAGGCCATCCGCTGGAAGAAAGGGAAAAAGCCCCAGACATTAAAACTCCTTCCGGATCATATCTACCTGATGCCGTCGGGTTACCAGATCCGGATGATCAAACAGCAGGATGCCCCCTTTTGGCAGTTGATCGGCACGGTGGCGGAAGGGACCTTCATCCACAAGCCCTGTACCGTCTCCGGCGGCGGCAAATCGGAAATATCCAAATCCATCGCCAATTCCATCATCTACGGTCCCTTTTTCGTGGCAGATGTCCGGAAAGATTTCAAATTGCTGGATGAAATCATCAAAAAGGATTATTCCACCCGTTTCAAGGATCCCAAGCGCAAAGATGACCGGCCATTTCTGGATCCGGAGCGCTCCATGGGATCGGTCATCAAGCTGCTGACACCCTCGGGAAAATACACGGATGAGTACAACAAATGGCTGCGCTCTATCCCCATGTACGTAAAGGGACTGGTTTTCATCGTCAAACGCTTTTATAAACAGGAATGGGGGGATAACTGGCGCGAACATTTTACGGTGGACAGTGTGAACGGCAAACCGGGGAATGAGCTCCGGCTCCGGAACCACCGCCTGTATGCCGCCTATCTGCGGGTGGGATTTGAAAAGGACGGAAGCTGGCGGACCTACAAGCTGCGGCAGGATTTTGTAGGGGCCCATAAATTGCAGATGGAGGATGATATCAGCGCCTCGACGGTGGTCCCTGCCCGGGAGTTGAATTACCTGAACCCGGATTACGACAATCCCAGCGTGAAAATCACGGAAAACTGCGAATTCCGCTTTTTCCAGCGGCCGGACGAGGCGATCAACCGGGGGTACGACAAGCAGGCCGAGGCGGATCTGGCCAAACCCAATACCTTTATTTCCAATTTCCAGCCCCTTACGCCTGAAGATGCCCGGGAAATCATGGATAATGCCATCCTTTTTGACAAATACACCGAACCCATGAAAAAAATCATCCGAAAAGCAGCCCGGAATCCGGAAGGAACCTATTTTGTGAGTTCCTCCCATCCCCGGATTGTGAATGGAAAACCGGGCAAGAATGTCCGCTATCTGCAGGACCGGCCCGATATTCTGAATCCCCGGGAACGTTACCTGGCCCAGATGGGGATCCGCCTGTACCGGAAGATTCCGGCAGATTCACCGGTCTATTTCCCTGTGAATACGGTCCTCCCCGGCCGGCGGAACAATCCTCCGGAACCGGGCATCCGGCCCCTGGCGGTGTATAATCCCATCCATTACCAGGAGCTGCCGGAACTCTTTATGGATTTCATCTGCAGCCTGACGGGGAAATCCCCCTCCACCACAGGTGCCGGTTCGGAAGGCGCCCTGACCAAAGCCCCCTTCAATGCCCTGGTCCCTACGTCGGATTTGAACAATGCCCTGGTTTCCTTTATTCTCACGGGATACGACGGATTTACCACGGCGGCAGGATATGTGGGACCCAAATACCGGGTGGATCACGATATCAGTCTGCTGGTCCCGGAAATCTGGTGCCGCCTGAAGGTGAAGGAGCGGGATCCGGAATACCTGAAAAGCAACGGATACCTGGAGAAAATCCGGGATTTCAAACACAAGGGCAAAATGGTTTATGCCAGCCGGCTGGGATACCGGATTACGGAAAAATTCGTTCAGGACTTTTTCGGGCGGGTGTTTGAAGACCCCCATACCGTTTTCAACGAAGAGATGCTGAAACCCGAGCTCCAGAGTATGGATGATTATGTGGATGGTATATTGAACATCACGGAATCCCAGGAGCGGGTGGCCAAATCGTACTTCAACGACGGAAGCGTGGCCGCTGCGTGTCCGCCCCTCAAGGCTTTGCTGGATATCATGGTCTACGGAAACCACCAGGGCAAAACCCTGGACGATCCGGAGATCCGGAAGATGTTCACCGAAGAGTACCTGCTGAACAGCGAGTGGTACCGGGAACGGCTGATGAACAAACAACTGACGGACATCGCCCACTGGCAGCAGCACATCAGTTATCTGAAACATTTCCTTAAGAAAACCAATTACACGGATGAAGCCGACCGCCTGGGCATCCGGGAGCGCCTGGACCGGGCCACCGAAATGCTGGAGCGTGTAAAATCGCCCTTTTACCTGAAGCGCCTGAAAGGGACGTTGGGGGCGGATATGATTTTTAAGGAATGAAGAATGATGAATGATGAATGATGAATTGAATGATAAATGATGAATTGAATGATGAATGATGAATGATGAGTTGGCAGTCGAAAGTCCAAAGTCGAAAGTCGAAAGTCGATAGTCAGTAGCGAGGGACGAGGTACGAGGAGCGAGGGGTGAGGGGCGAGCCCCGTGAAATACGCTTCGCTGATTTCACAGGGTAGGGACAAAGAAGGCTGGGGATTGGTGATTAGGAACTAGGGACTGGATAAAAAGGTTAAGGTTGCATCTCGATACAATCCGCCCATATGAATGGGCGGATCACTCGATGACCGAGGTTGAGGTTTAGCTTGGTTGGGGGCATCAATTGATCTACGTGACCCAATTCATCCCGTGAAATTCCCAATCTTGATTGGGAGCCCTATTTCACGGGATTCATCATTCAATCATTCCGGGCTCTGCGGGAGGATAAGCTCAAACTCAGAATATTCCTTTCAAACAATTTTTCATCCAATTGATTTAATTTGCCTGAAGATTTCATGTTTCTTTTTTTTGGCTTCTTCAAGGTCATAATCGGCTTGTAAGCCAAGCCAGAATTTAGCAGAGTTTCCGAAATATGCACTGAAGCGCAGGGCTGTATCGGCGGTGATACTGCGGAACCCTTTTAATATTTGTGAAATCCGGGTCTGGGGAATTTTTGTCTCTTTTGCACAGCGATACGCAGAGATATTCAGGGGTTTTAAAAACTCCTCCTTCAGAATTTCTCCGGGGTGAATATTTGAAAGTTTTTCCATCATCCTGACCTCCCTCATGTATGATAGTCTATAATCTCCACATCACATACCTGATGATCAGCCCATCTGAACACAATTCTCCATTGATCATTTATTCTGATACTGTAAGCATTTTTCCGATTCCCTTTCAGTTTTTCAAGTCTGTTCGAAGGGGGAATTCTTATATCATTCAAAGAATGAGAGTTGTTCAGCATCCTCAGTTTTCGTCTGCCGATGTGTTGTATCTCATCAGGTATTTTTTTTACACGTTCTCCTCTCCAAATTTTTTCAGTCTCTTTTGAAGCGAAGGATACAATCATATTAACGTTCTGCGTTACTAACGCTAAAGGTAATTAATAGTTTCAAAAAATGCCAGTCGAAAGTCGAAAGTCGAAAGTCGTTAGTCGGCAGCCTGCCCTGTGGAATGAGCGAAGCGTATTTCACAGGGTCGAAAGTCGAAAGTCAGTGACGCGTGACGCGTGACGAGTAACAAGTGGTTTTTGTGGAATAATTATTGTTTATTGTGATATTTATTAGTATAAATTAGTTAAGTGTATAAAACGGGGATTTGTTTTGAAATCGCACAAGGATTTGGATGTTTGGAAAAGAAGTGAGGAAGTGACGAGGGGGTAGGGATTAGGCATTGGTGACTAGTGACTAGGTTTGGTTCCGTGCGTCGATTAACCACTCAACCAAATTCATCATTCAGCAATTCAATTCATCCCGTGAAATTCCCAATCTTGATTGGGAGCCCTATTTCACGGGATCATAATTCATAATTCTTAATTCAATTCATAATTCTTAATTAAATTCATAATTCTTAATTCTTCATTCATCATTCATTTATCAATCTCCTCGTCAAATAAACAGGCAAATAATATCTTTTTCCGGCAATGTGTACATTTCGACTGCTCAGGATAATACTTTTTTCCGGATGATAGCGTTCTTCAAAAACTTTCAGACTTTTTGCTTTTGTATTGATTCCTGATTTCACTTCAACAGGGATAATTCCCTGTAAGGTATGGAGAAGAAACTCAATTTCGGAGGTTCTTCCTTCCCAGCAGAAAAGTTCTTTTATTCCCATAGAAACAAGTTCCTGCGCGACAAAATTTTCGGCGATATAGCCTTTATACCGTCCGAATTCCATATTATAAAGGACTGCCGGAGACAGACGGTTCATGGCACCCAGGAGTCCCACGTCGAACAGATACAGTTTGAACCGGTTTTCCGCCATCTGTCCAGACAGAGGTCTTTCCGCGGTATGAATAATAGATGTCTTCAGAATCAGTCCCGCTTTTTCAAGCCAGTTCATGGGAGCGGACAGTTGTTCATACCCTCTGAATCCGGGTATGGCATCTTTAAATTTAAATTTTGGTGCGGATCCGTCCTGTGTTCTTGCAAGTTGAGCAGGGACATTTCGCCACAATCTTTCAATATGCATGGCATTGATTTCACCGCTGTGTTTGGCGATATCTGCCATATAGGTATCCAGCAGATCATGTTGAACGTCCCGCACCTTTTGAAAAGCAAGGTACAAATTATCCTGAAATTGTCTGTATGTATCCACAACTTCCGGGAGTCCGCCTGTAATCAGATAGTGTTTCCACAGTTCCCATACTCTGTTGTGGAGCCATTCAGGCAGGGGTTCGGTCCGTGAATGATTTTTTAAGTAATTCAGAAGTTGTTCATTTCCACTCCCCAGAAGAAACTCCTCAAAGTTCATTGGACAGAGGTCCAAAAAGGTGACTTTTCCAACGGGGAAAGACTCTCCGCTCAGTCCCACCCCCAACAGGGAACCGGCGGCACAAACAGCCATTTGGGGCATTTTTTCATAAAAATACTTCAGACTTGTAAGGGCATTGGGAGCGTGTTGAATCTCGTCAAAAATGAGTAAATCTGTTTCAGGATGAATCAGTCCATCCAAAAAGAGTTGAATTTCATTCAGGATTCTGGCAGGATTCAGGTCTTTATCAAATATTTTCGTTGCCGTTGGATATTCTTCAAAATTCAGGACATGAACATTTGGAAACTCTTTTTGACCAAATTCTTTCAGGAGATATGTTTTTCCCACCTGTCGCGCCCCCCGTAGGATGAGAGGTTTTCTTTCTGTTTTATTTTTCCATTGAATAAGATTTGATAAACGACTTCGAAGCATCCCGCACCTCATGATTTTTGTCAAGGAATAATACGTGTATTATCACAATTTTTGCAAGGAATATTTTGCGTTTGTTGGTATTTTATGCAAGGAATGTGGGGCAGTCGAAAGTCGAAAGTTGAAAGTCGAAAGTCGAAAGTCCAAAGTCGTTAGTCAACAGTCGGCAGCCTGCCCTGTGGAATGAGCGAAGCGTATTTCACAGGGTCGAAAGTCGAAAGTCGTTAGTCGTTAGTCGGCAGCCCGCCCCGTGAAATGAGCGAAGCGTATTTCACAGGGGATTGGGGAAGTGACGCGTGACGAGGAACAAGGGGGGTGCGTGTGTCTATTGATGGTTATATTTTTGGCAGAGGGCTGGCACGAGCACGGTTACTGAGTGTAGTCGAAGTATGCTCGTGCCCTACGTTCTTTTCCAGGTTAACCTAAAACAAAATGTAGGGAACAGGCATGCCTGTTCCAGTCTTTGTGTACGTATCGAGATGCCGGACATCGAGTAGAACGCCGCCAGGCGATTGAATGATTATGTAAACATGCATTGGCATTGCAAGATTACATAAAATATCCCCGAAAACGGGGATAAGAAAGCGACTGGTTTCGAGAGCTTATGCTCTCTGACAGAGAAGCTTGGCAACTCATACCAGACGCAATGATTTAAAGTGTAAAACAATATAATAATACTAATCTATAAATTCAGCCACTTTTTTAAGACTGACACCGATTTTTGATGTTTTTCATGAGACATTCTTGAGATGTTTAAAAATTTCCATTGGACGGACGGTAAATCTTTAACATGCGGGATGTTTAACAAATCCCATTCGGGTTTATTTTCCTTTACAGACAAGATAAAGCGCTTATCTGATTCATTAAAAGCTATTTTCAACTAATTTATTAAGTCCTATCGTGAGAATAATGGCAAAAAGCACAGATCAATATCAATAGAGAGGCGTGGCATATTTCTGACAAAGAAATTTATTGCGGTCCCTCCTTTTAATGCTAAGGCCTTCTCACTGCCAATCAGGGGTAAAATTTTCAACAACAAAGATGCTTTTTGATAATATAATTCATCAATCATTTACATACTCTTCCGGGACAGTTATAAGAAATTCTTTATCCAGTTTTCCATTTTTAATGATTTGCCTTTTTCCGGAGCCCAAATGTATAAGATCTGTTTCCAGTTCATCAAACCAGGGATAATGGAGGCGTTTCGCCATAAACATGAACAGCCGGTTCACTTTGACCGAGGTACAGGAATTCAGTAGTGCTTGCATCACAGTAGGCCGCAGTGATGGAAGCATTTCCATCAGTTTAATGGCTTCATCAAACCCTTGTCTGTCCGGAATCAGATATAATATTTCCAGAAGGGCTCTTTCATTCGAGGAGATTTTGAAAGAATACTCATTTCTTTCAAAAGAAGTAAAAGAATCCTTAACTGAATAATCCAAAAAATTTGTCCGGATGAATTCAAATCGCCACGTTTTTTTATGGTTAAGAAACCACTCCGGCAGGTTTTCCTTCACAGGCGAAAACAGATATACTGTTTCCTGATTTAATTGGATATAGTGCGATATGCCCTGTAAAGACAGAGATGTTTTCCCCCCGCAATGAATATTCTTACCTAACTGTTGCTGAACCGCAGCCAGGGAACCAAGGCAATCAACTGTATCATGATATTTTTTAAAAGCACCGTTTCCCACACGTTCTATCCATGAACTTCTTACATAATGTTGGACAAGATCACTGTTGTATCCAAGCTTATTCAAATATGATTGGGTATAAACCAGACCATTGGGCCATTCAGAGATGAGAGAGTTTATTTTTGTTCTATTTCTTGTAGTCATGCTACGATTATACTATTTATATTAAACTATTTCAAAGAAAAAAGTCGACAATCGACAGTCGAAAGTCAAAAGTCGAAAGTCGAAAGTCGAAAGTAGCGAGGTGCGAGGTGCGAGGTGCGAGAAAGTGACGCGTGACGCGTAACGCGTAACAAGGGGGTGCGTGTGTCAAGTCCCCTCTGGAGAGGGGATTTAGGGGTGTGTAGGAGAGTAACGCGTGACGCGTGACGCGTGACGAGAGGGTTGGGAGCGTCAATAGACGGTGAGGGCGAAAAAGTCCCCTCTTGAGAGGGGATTTAGGGGTGTGTAAGGCGGCGAAGCCGCAAGGAGCGAGGGGCGAGGAAGGCTGGCACTTCGTGCCTTTTTGGAAGTTAGAAGCTGGAAGTTAGAAGTTAGCGCCACTTCGCGGCTGGGGATTGGGAACTGGGGACTGGGGATTGGGGACTGGCTGGGTGCGTCAATTGATCTACGCAACCCAATTCATAATTCATCATTCAATTCATAATTCTTAATTCATCATTCATCATTCTACCACAATGTTTTTATATTTTCCCGGTCATAAAATCATTCCACCCCATAATTTGGATATCTGTCATGGCGGTAGATTCTTTTCCTGCATAAATCAAAATTTTATGAACAGGGATATTGGGGTTGTGGAATTTTTTCAAATTTTTCAAATAATCCCGGTTAAATGTCATTCCGCCTTTTATTTCAATGGCGGTGATTTCCTGATTCTCTTTTTCCAGAATACAGTCAATTTCGGTCCCATTACTTTCCCGCCAGAAAAAAACAGCCGGTTGTTGACCGGAATGATACGCACGTTTTACCAGTTCGCTGATGACAAGATTTTCAAACAGAGCTCCATAGGCATAATGGGTTTGAACCACATCCGGATCTTTGATGCGCAGGAGAGATGACAGGACACCGGTGTCATAAAAGTAAATTTTGGGTGATTTTATCAATCTTTTTTGAAAGCTTTTATGATAAGGTTGCAGGAGAAAAAGGATATAACTGGCTTCCAGGAGAGAAATCCACGATTTTGCCGTATTAATACTCACGCCGGCATCATTGGCAAGTGAGGTAAGATTAAGTAATTGTCCGGCGCGGCCGGCACACAATCCCAGAAAGCGCATAAAGGTATTCAGATTTTCTATTGCTTTCAGTGAACGAATATCCCGCTCGACATAGGTTTGAATATAGGACGGATAAAAATCTCCAGGGTCTATTTGCTGATCATAGAGTCTGGGATAAAACCCGTTTACAATCAGGTTTTTTGGATCCTGATGATTCATTCGGGGTAATTCTCTCAAGTCAAAGGGAAATAAATGTCCAATATAAACTCGTCCGGCCAGGGATTGAGAAATCCGTTCATTCATTAAAAAACTTTGGGATCCGGAGAGGATATACTGCCCCGGTATATTCCTTTCATCGGAAATGTCCTGAATATAACTAAACAAATCAGGGAGATATTGGGCTTCATCAAAAATAATCCTGCTCCCCTGTGTTTCAAGAAAACCACGCATATCTGCAAGAATCAGTTCACGATGATCGACACGTTCAAGATTGAAATATTTGAAATCAGGAAATGACTTTTTCAGCAGTGTCGTTTTACCTGATTGACGTGGACCTGTCAGACTTAAAACAGGAAACTGCGTCATCATTTTTTTTAGATGTTTAGAAAGGCTTCGTTGAACATACATTTTATGTATTCCTGCATTTGTAATGCATATTTACATAATTATTTCGTGCAATGCAAGATGAAAGAGTCGTCAGTCGGTAGTCGGCAGCCTGCCCTGTGGAATGAGCGAAGCGTATTTCACAGGGTCGAAAGTCGAAAGTCAGTGACGCGTGACGCGTGACGAGTAACAAGGGGGTTGATTGGAAAAATTTCAGGTTGGGAAAACGGGCTTTTTTTGACGAGAAAGATATCGGATAAGGCCGATAGTCATGTTTTTGATTTCAAGTATTTCTTTTTGAAGTGATTCTAATAATTCTTCTGAAATGTACTCAAGATTATTTGAGATGATGAGTTGTGTTTCCAGTTCCGATAAACTGCCAAGAGCAACATATAAAAATTGGATATTCTCTTTTTTAGAATGTCTTGCTGAACCTTCTGCTATATTAGACGGAATAGAAACAGCAGATCGTCGCATCTGATTGATTATACCATATTTTTCTTTATCCGGAAATGTTTTGGTAATTCTGTAAATCTCCGTGACGAATACAATGCTTCTTTTCCAAACATCTAAATCTTTATGCGATTTCAAAACAACCTCACATGTTATACACTTAACTATAATATACTAAAATATTTCACACTAAACAACAGTTATCCTACAAAAACCACTTGTTACTCGTCACGCGTCACGCGTCACGCATTACACATCAACGAATTAAGTTGCATGAATTAATAAAAATATTTCATAATCGTCGCAGTCACCATGGAATTTTCAGTGGAAATGTTGCTGTCTATGTGAAATGCAATTTTATTAAAAGGCTGATATGCCGCCCGGATGCGGAGGCCGGTGCGGGTTTCAACGGAGAGGGGGTCAACGTATTCGCGAAGGTGGCGTTTGTCGGGGGTTAGGGATAGGATGTCTGCATATTGACCGGTCCAGAGGTCTGTGATCAGGTGCCACCTCTCCCCTATCCACACAGCAGATAAGGCGCCATAGCGTGTACGGCCGGTTTCAGTAGGCAGGAGGGGATACTCGCCTACATAGAAATCGGTAAAGAGTCCTTTGTGATAGCCAAATCCTGCAGAGGAAAAAGACACTGTGGCCAGAAGGGTTTGGGGCATCCAGGGGGACCGGTTTTCCGGGAGCGTGTAAACCAATTGTGTATGACTGAGGATTTCATCAGTCCGCACTTCCCGGTCCGGGGCATCGACCTGGAACTCATCTACATAAAGGCGGGAGGTGACTTGCAGGTCCCTTCCCTCCCACTTCAGATCGGCGTAAATGAGTCCGTTATCCGTATCCCCGTCAAACTCAGAGGCATGCTCCTGATCGGCATAGGTATCATAGTTGTGGACCACATAGGAAATAAAGGGATTGGACCAGGTCCAGTCGATTTCCTGATTGAAGCCGGTATAGAGTAAAAATTCTCCCAGTCCCAGGGACCATTTCTGATAGGAAAGTTCCGCCCGGTGAAAATTAAAAATCCGGTTTATGGCCTGTCCCTCAAACCGTTCATTTTTAAGGAACTGGATCCGGTTCTCAAACGCCCAGAAAGAACCTTTCAGGGACCAGTCCACCCCATCACCGGAAATCGTCTCCCGGGCATAGGGTGAAATCTGCAGATAGGGGTGATAATCGGGAAAGAGTCTGCCCAGGCGGAAATTCAACATATCTCCAGAATAGCGAACTTCTCCGGAAAAAAACCGTCCCGTGGAAAAAAAGACGGGCAGATCGGGACGGGCGTGGGTGGCACCCACGTAGGAGCGGTCGCGGTCGGTGACGAAGCAGGAAGTGGTAAAATGCCAGCGGGGAGTCAGGGGTTGATTTAATGTGAAGGCGGCGTCGGTTTCGCCACTAAAAGACTGTGAGAAAAAAAGCAATAAATGTGTACGATGATCATTCAAGCGCTGCTGCGCAGCGTTCAAACGCCTTCGGCGTTCAAGCACCTCACTACGCTCGGTGTTCAAGGAATCTATTGGCACTTCGTGCCGTTCAATTGCTTCGCTGCGCTCAGCATTCAAACGCCTTCGGCGTTCAAGCACCTCACTACGTTCGGTGTTCAAGGAATCAAAGAATGTTTTGCTCGTTTCAATTGTTTGTTTTGGGGTGTGGAATGATGTGTTAAGCATGTAATGATCCCATCCGGATAAAATTTGGCCATAAGAAACGGAGGAAATGAAAATGGATAGAAATAAAAAAAGCACCGGAAATGTTGGTGCTTTTATTAAGGATATCATTTTGTTTATCTTAGTTTCCATGAATTGAATTTAATTCAATGGAAATAGAATATTAAGAGAATTCTTTCATTATGCCGTGTGACTCAATATATTGATTTAGGAAAGAAATTGAGGAGGATTATTTCATGCGAACATTCATTTGGATCTTGATTGGGTTATCTGCTTTGGGTTTTATCCTGGCGGTAATATCTGCTTTATTTAACGTGTCTTTATTCGGTGTAACCGCTGAGGGCTTATCCCGGGCGTGTTCGAATCTGGCACTGATTGCCATAGCGGTGCATCTTGTTATGAAAGAGAAAGGATATAACAAATAGCACATTTTGTATATAGTAGCGAATTTACCAGGAACGTGAATTAACGGATGGAGACAGAAAGTCCCCTCTGGAGAGGGGATTTAGGGGTGTGTAAGATAGTAACGAGTAACACGTGACGAGGAGTGGGGATTGGGAACTGGGGACTGGTGACTGGGCTTGATTTGGGTGCTTAGACAAAAACGCTTTTAATCTAATTTATAATTATTTATATTTCTTTGCCCCCGAAATCAAAGAAATCTTTTATGATCATGAAAGAATTCACCTTCTTACATTACAACCCTAAACTAAAAAAATATGCCCGTCAACTCCGGAATAACAGCACTAAATCCGAACGGGAACTCTGGAAATATCTAAAGGGACGAAACATGAAAGGGTATGATTTTCATCGGCAAAAACCCATTGATGAATATATTGTGGATTTTTTCTGTCCAAAACTTATGCTGGCCATCGAACTTGATGGATACAGCCATTTATTGGAAGAATACCAGAAAAAAGATCGTCGCAAAGAATATCAGTTAATGCAATTAGGAGTCAAAACAATCCGGTTTTGGGATGATGAGGTTTTGGATGACATTGATAATGTTTTACGTGTTATTGAAGAGATTATAAAAGAAAGAGAAAAAGAATTAGAGCTATAAATGTATGTTAATATACAACTTACACACCCCTAAATCCCCTCTCAAGAGGGGACTTTTTTGCCTCCCCGTCCATTGACGTTCCCAACCAATCTCGTCCCTCGCACCTCGTCACTCGTCACTCTCTTACACACCCCTAAATCCCCTCTCAAGAGGGGACTTTTTTGCCCCCCGTCCATTGACGTTCCCAACCAAGCCCAGTTACCAATCACCAGTTCCTAGTCCCCAGCCGCAAAGCGGCGCCAACTTCTAACTTCCAGCTTCTAACTTCCAAAAAGACACGAAGTGCCAGCTCCCTCTCGTCCCTCGCACCTCGTCCCTGCGGCTTCGCCGCCTTACACACCCCTAAATCCCCTCTCAAGAGGGGACTTTTTTTGCCTCATAAGCCAATAAACGCCTCTTCCTCAAACCCCCTTGTCACGCGTTACGCGTCACGCGTCACGTACATAAAGATTTAATTATTGAAGAATGATTTCTTCCACAAATTTCCATTGAATAAGTCGTATCCCATTCCGCTTACAAATATCCCTGGCGATTTCAATGTTTTCCGGTTTGATGGTGCGGGTGGTGATGATGACGGTGTCGATTTTCTTTTTTTGGGCGAGGAGGGTGAGGTCGGTGATATTGCCCAGGACTTTCTGTCCGTAGACGTTTTTATTCCAGAGGCCGGGGTTGTCATCCAGGAGTCCCACAACACGGGTGGGATCCTGTTCAATATTGGTGGCGATTTCCTGGAGGTAGTACTGACAGCGCACGCCGGCGCCATAGAGGATGACGTGTTTGATGTTTTCATGGTTATTGCTATCCAGATAGATGGTATGGAGTTTCATGTGGAGGAAACGGAGAAAAATCCGTTCGGAGATCACCACCAGGGAGACGAAGGTCCCGAGGAAAATGAGCCGTTTCAGATAGCGCCAGAAGAGAATCTCCTCCAGGGAAAAATAGAGAAACACCGTCGCAAGGGCGTGTCCCAACAGCAGGGCACCTACCAGTCGCATATAATCTTCCGGTGTGGCCCGGAGCCAGAAGCGGTTGTAAACACCGGAGATCACCAGGCTGATAAAGAGCAGGAACGTAATCACCAGATTCAGGGACGTATGACTCATCATGCCGGATGAGAGGGTGAGTCCCTCCTTGGCGATATAAATGCGGTCAATCCCCCAGTAGGTGACAAAGAGGACGATGAGATCAAAAATCGGGTGTGAGAGTCCTACCAGGGTGGAGCGACTGGGTTTGGAAAAGCCCCGGATCAGGGCTTTGGAGGACTGGTGGACCTCCGTATTGATCAGTTGCCTCATGGAAAGGTAGACAGCCATAAGGATCATGGTCAGCATGAGTCCCAGAGAGGCATCTTCAAGGAAAAAGAGAAGAAAAGCCAGGAAGGAGAAAAACAAGGCCAGCATATAGATAAATAGCACTGCCCGACCCTGGTTTTTCGAAACGGCCAGGAGCCGATGGTGTAGATGTTCCTTATCCGCTCCCATAATCCGTTCGTGATTGGACCCATTGGACTGGCGGTTCAGGATTTTTTTCACACTTCTGCGCCAAATCGCCAGGAGCACATCAAAAAAAGGCACCCCAAGGATCAGAATAGGAATAAAAATAGCAGACGTGGTAGCCAGTTTATTGGAGGCCAGGATGCCTGTGGCCGCAAAAAAATAGCCCAGGAACATGGAGCCCATATCCCCCATAAAAATCCGGGCAGGATAGAAATTATAGCGGAGAAAACCTCCCACGGCACCGGCCAGGATCAGCATCATCACCGCATTAAGCCAGACGCCTTTCAGTCCGAACATCACGGCCAGGGTAATCGACGCCACAATGGCCAGTCCCCCGGCCAGGCCATCCATCCCGTCTATCAAATTAAAGGCATTGATAAAGCCTACAAACCAGATGATGGTAAGCACCAAAGACACAGTGTCAGAGAGAGGAATGCCGAACATGGCATCCAGGCGGACACCCAGAAGCCAGGAGAGCACGGCCACGACAATGTGTCCGGACAATTTCACCAGGGCATGGATATCATAGCGGTCATCCAGGTACCCAACCAGCGTCAGCAGTCCTACGGGACCGGCAATCATCCCCAGAAAATGCACATCCATGGTTCCGGACAGGGAGATGGTATGGGAGAGGTTAAAGAGTATCCCCGTGATAAAAAAAGAGAGAATAAATCCCAGACCGCCTCCCTTGGGAGTGGGCATCGTATGGATATGCCGCCCGCCGGGGGTATCCACCAGGCCGATAAAAGGGAGAAACTCAATCAGCAGGCGCACCAGTACCATACTGATGACAAAGGCAAACATCACAAGGAGGGTTGATACAAGGATGGTCGTGATCATACGCTTAAAACTCCCATAAAATTTTTAGGCTGTATCCTGACATAAAAACCATCCTTTATTTCAAGCACATTGAATCTAATCTAATACATCTCATACCGGTCTCCTCAAGAGAGAACATAATCACAAATTTATTATTGGACAATAATAAAAATGGCTGGCGAAAATTACATATAGCCAGCCATTATTGTATGATAATACTTTAATTATAATTATTATTTAGAATTTATCCCAATCGAACCATAGATCTTTGTCGAATCGAAAATTATCTGTGCCAGATTCATTTAAAGTAAAATTTGAAAAAACCAATAATTCTGAATTATTTTCAAGAGCCTTCATTCCATTCGCAAAACCAGGTGGAATAGAAAGAACGAGTTGATCATCTTTTCTTAAAATTTTATAATCAGTTAAATCTTTATCATTAATATTTGGATAGTTACTAATATCTTTCCATACAATTACGAACTTTCCTTTAATACACATAAAATATTTATGCTCTTTTAAATGTCCCTGCCATGCCCTTATCACGCTATCATCCGGATGCTTTATAATATACATTCTTTTTATTGGAGATAAGTCAAATTCATTATTGAATACCAAGATACCTCTTCTATCCTGATGAATATTACCAATTATTAATTTGGGGAATTCTCTATTAGTCATACTATAAATAATTATTATTATTAAACTTCATTCCATACTGTTCTTTTAATGTAATCGACATAACTTAAAATAATCCTCACTACTTTTTCACTCACATTTGGCATAGAATAGTCGCTAACCTGGCGGAAGTTTCTTTCACTCCCTGTTTTTTGGGTTTGCAGTTGAACCAAGCCTTGTAATATCCGCTCAGGATTCAAACCCACCAACATTACTGAGGATTCTTCCATGGCTTCTGGTCGTTCATGTGCCTCACGAATATTAAGCGCACGAAAATTCAAGATTGAAGATTCTTCACTAATTGTACCACTATCAGAAAGTACGGCGTATGAATTCATTTGTAAGGCATTATAATCGCTAAAACTCAATGGTTTCATCCATTTAACCAGTTCATGTATTTTAACTCTTTTAGATACTAGCATCTTTCGTGTGCGAGGATGAGTACTTACTATTATTGGGTAGTGATATATTTCTGCTATATGATTCAAAGATTCAAGAAAAGCTTTAAAATTCTTTTCATAGTTTATGTTCTCCTCTCTGTGGGCGGATACCACAAAAAACTTCTCTTTTCTAAGGTTGAACTGTTGAAGAACATCAGATTTTTTAATATGTGGTAAGTAGTAATTCAAGACTTCAAACATGGGACTTCCCGTTTTGATGATACGATCGGCAGGGAGACCTTCGCTCAGTAAATATTCACGAGCAATGCTACTGTAAGTCAAATTCATATCTGCTATATGATCTACAATTTTTCGATTCGTTTCTTCAGGCACTCGTTGATCAAAACAACGATTTCCCGCTTCCATGTGAAAAATAGGGATGTGTCGCTTTTTAGCAGGGATTGCACAAAGGCAGCTATTGGTATCGCCCAATACCAGGAAAGCGTCAGGTTTTACCTTTTCAAGTATTGGTTCAATATTGATTAGTATTTGACCAACTGTTGATGAAGCTGATACACCTGCTGCATTTAAAAAATAATCAGGTTTACGAATACAAAGATCTTTATAAAATATTTCATTTAGCTCATAATCATAATTCTGCCCGGTGTGCACTGTGGCATGCTCTATTGCCTCAGAAGTATCTAAAGCTGCCATTACACGTGACAAACGAATAATTTCCGGTCGAGTACCGACTACCGTCATTACTTTAAGTTTTTTCATGCTTCAATTTTTAATTTTTTGTATTAATAAAATAACGAAATTATACTTCTTCAAAAAAAGTATCCGGATCTTCCGGATTATATTTTTCATTAATCCAGAACAAGGTATAAAGATCATCATTACCGATATTGGTAATATTATGGGTAAACCATATTGGCATGTCCACAAAAGAGGGTTGACTCCCATCTAAAAAAAATGAAAGTACTTGATCAGAACCAATTCTACGTAAATCAATTCGGGCTTTTCCCTTAATCACAGCAAAACGTTCAGCTTTCCGTGTGTGGAAATGATTTCCACGGGTTATACCGGGAACAGTCGTTGAAAAACTAATCTGTCCCCCATTACTTAGTTTCATAACCTCAACAAAACTTCCCCGTTTATCTGAATTCAATTTCAGATGGAAGGGAAAAAAATCTGAATGGTTAATATAGCAAAGAAATGTATTGTACAGTTCTCGATTAAACGGATTTGTCAAATCCGGTATTTCTCCACTGTTGAAATAATTCTTTTTATATGATTCAAGCAGGTATAAAAGTTCTGAAACCCTGATCACAGTCGTGGAAGGTACATTAATCTCTTCAACGTAACAATCATTTTTATACTTAGAGTGTATCTCATCAATTTGATGAATGATCTGTTCAACTAATTGAGAAACATAGATTATTTTCAATTGGCCATCTATTTCAATTTTTGGGATTTCTCCATGGGTCAATTGGTAACAAAATGTAGACACAACAGAATTGTAATAGGGATGGCCGAAGGGTCCAAATACATTGGGAATAATTAAACCACTGAATTTAGCATGATTTCTATTAGCCCATTGTTCAAGTAATTTCCGACCTTCTTTTTTTGATTTTCCATACAAATTATCTTTTTCTTCCTGTGTGGAAGAAGAATAAAGTATATGCGGTGATGAATTCGTTTCTTCACATGCTGTAATAAGTTGCTTAACTAAACTGATATTTGTTTCATAAATGACATGTGGATCCTTGTGCCGGTTCATAGCAGCCAGATGAACAATAGCATCACATTGTACTACAAATTTTCCCAATTTTTTTATGTCATTGAAATATTCATCTTCAAAGGGAATGCGTTCATATTTATTTGGATATAAACCAAGTGTATTATAAAGATGTGTCCCAATGAATCCACTTTGACCCGTTATACCTACTTTTATCATTATCCATCCTACTTCATTTCATTCAATTGAATTTATTTAATCTTTTTTATTCAAGATATTGTTCAACTTCTTCGCCCAATATATCATTACGAATCATTGGCAGTTTTAGCAACAATTCCTGCATGCCTTTTACATCAAGGCGGCGGGTGTTGTGCGAGTGGTAGTCTTCCAGTTTGGAGATTTTTTCTTCGCCCACCTCAAAATATTTGTCGTAATTCAGGTCACGGGTATCGGCGGGTATGCGGAAATAGTTGCCCATGTCGATGTGTTTGGCCATTTCTTCGCGGGTTACCAGAGTTTCGTACAGCTTTTCGCCGTGACGGGTACCGATGACCCTGATTTTTGTATCCGTTTTGTACAATCCGATGAGTGACTCAGCCAAAACAGTAAGAGTGGCTGCCGGTGCTTTTTGCACAAACAAGTCGCCGTTTTCGCCGTTTTGAAAAGCATACAATACTAAATTCACAGCATCTTCCAGTGTCATCATAAAACGGGTCATATTGGGGTCAGTAATGGTAATGTCTTTTCCTTCCTTCATTTGGTTTACCCACAGCGGGATTACTGAACCGCGGCTGGCCATAACGTTGCCGTAACGGGTGCAGCAGATGGTGGTGGCTGCATCCGGTCCCAAAGCACGACCTTTGGCAATGGCCACTTTTTCCATCAGGGCCTTGCTCATGCCCATGGCGTTGATGGGGTAAGCGGCTTTATCAGTGCTGAGTACCACCACATTTTTAATTCCGTGCTGAACAGCTGAATCCAGCACGTTCTCCGTGCCGAATACATTGGTACGTACCGCCTGTGTGGGGAAAAACTCACACGAGGGCACCTGTTTCAGCGCTGCTGCATGAAAAATGTAATCCACGCCCGGCATGGCGCCATCCACACTGCGTTTGTCGCGTACATCGCCAATGTAAAATTTTACCTTCGGGTTTTTGAGCCGGTGGCGCATGTCATCCTGTTTTTTTTCGTCGCGGCTAAAAATGCGGATTTCCTTAATATCCGAATCCAAAAACCGGTTGAGCACGGCATTGCCGAAAGAGCCGGTACCGCCGGTGATTAAGAGTGTTTTATTTTTAAACATGATTTGTATAGTTTTTTAATTTTATTATGAAGTTAGTTCTTCAATTTTAGCTTTATATAAATTAATAACAATTTCCTCAGAATATTTATTTTCAGCTATTTTTCTACCTTCTTCCCCCATTTTTAACCGTTCATCTTGTGATAAGTTTATTATCATTTCCATTTTATTCTGAAGGTCGATTGTATCTTTTGCCTTACAAAGTAATCCATTTTTGCCATGTTCTACAACTTCACGACAGCCTGGTACGTCAGTTGTCACAATTGGAAGATTCATTGAAGCCGCTTCAATGAGTGATTTTGATAAACCTTCGCGGTATGAGGGTAAAACCATAACATCCGTATCCGAAAGTACTTTTACCATATCGTCCTGTTTCCCAATAAATTTTATTTGTTTATTTTTTAACCACTCATTTAATTCTTCTTGTGTGATCGCAGTTTTGTTTGCATAACCCAATTCTCCAACAATTTTAAAAACGATGTCTGCGTACTTTTTTGATAAATTATTTGCTGCTTGCATATATTCTACTATTCCTTTGTCTTTGAGCAACCGGCCCACAAAAAGAAATTTTTTTCCTTTGTTCGATACTCTTTTGAAGTTAAATCTAGTAGTGTTAACTCCTGAACCTGGTAATACGGAAAGGTTATTTCTATTTACTAATTTGGAATTGATGAACAGATCTTTATCTGCATTATTTTGGAAAAATACCCAGTTACTTTTTTTGAAAGCGATATAATACAAAAATCTCCCAATATAAGATGCTAAGCTTTTTTTTATAAAAAGTGTACCCAAACCACTCACATTATTAATAACAGGTATCCCCAATTTTCTGACAGCCAGGTTTCCATAAATATTTGGTTTTATTGTATAACTAAGAATAATGTCGGGTTGAACTTTCAGGAAGATTTTTTTATATTCTTTGATCAATTTTAAATCCTCAACAGGATTGGTTCCCTTATGGTTTATGTTGACTTTGAAATGTTTAACTCCATACTTTTCAAGATTATCAACATATTTATCTTCCGGAGATACAGCAAAAACATCATGACCATCGTTCAATAAAGTTTTAATTAAACCAAGTCGGAAATTGTAAATATTCCAGGCTGTATTGATAGATATTGCAATTCTCATATTGTTATCATTGTTAATTTATTCAATCAATTTCAAGGTGTTGAAAAAAAACAGCAGTGCTATTTTTGAATTTCTTGTAGGAAAACAATTCGGAATCAGCACAGTGTTGCTTCATCTTTAGCAGTTGACTATTATCTATTGATAACGCTTTTAAAAGTGATTTATTAAGGTTTTCATTCGTCGAAATATCAAGTATAAAGCCGGTTTTTCCATCGAATAAATAATCTTTTAAATCACTGGTAAGATTTGTAAGAACTGGTATTCCGGCTGTTATTGACTCCACAAATTTTGTTGGAAAACCAGCAGTATTAACCAAATTATTATCTCTTATAAAAATGGAAAAATCTGAAGATTTTAATAAATCCAAAGCTTCCAGGTGACCCTTTCTGCCATAAAAAAGAATATTATCACGAATGTTTTGGGAAACTGGTTGATTTGAAAATGATGTTTTATATTCAGATTCAGAAATTCCAATAATCTGAAATAAAAAATCGGGATAATGCTTTTTAATTTCGGATAATGATTTAATAATTAAATCCAACCTGTCTTTTTTACCGGCACCCGGTGAGCCAACATAGGTAAGAACCCTTATTTTATTTTTGCTGTAAATATTAGAATTCCGCCATTTTAATTCACTTTTATCAATTAAAGGGGGAAGTTTTACGCACGTTTTTTTCTTGTAAAAATTCATTAAAAAATTACTTATTGCAATAATGCCATCCATTTTAAAATGGACATATTTCATTCTTAATGAATTATCAATTTTTTTTATGGACTTAAGTAAAAAGGACCCTTCAGGTTGATACCATTCCGTAACATCAGCAATTATTTTAATTTTTCTTTTTTTACAGTAGTTTCTTAATCTCCATAATTTTATTGCAGGATAATTGTAAGCAATAACCATTGCAACATTATTCTTTAAGTCTTTTTCAACAATTTGTTTTACTTTAGATATGCTGGTTATATAAATGAACCATTTTTTTACCGAATCAGGATATTTTACTGCTTTTGAATAAAAAAGAAAATTATATGCATTAAACTTTTTGAAAAGCTGATCATCCCTTTCTATGGATTTATTTATTCCATTGAAAAATACTTTAAAGTTTAATTCTGAAAGTAATTTAGAATTATTAATAACCCTTTGCGCAGCAGCATTTCTGTCAGGGAATTCAAATCCTCCAATATATAATATATTTTCTTTTTTATTCATATTCTGCACTACTTATAATAATCAATATTGTTTTTGCCAAATACTCCAGAATCTTTTTCCTATACCTGCATTCAGGCTTTATATGGTATTGCAGACAAGTTTTTTCATGAGGTATTATTATTCCGTGTTTTTATTTCACCATCAATTCGTTTTAAATCTACGTATTCAATTTGAAACAAGTAGCTTTTGATATAAATCATCGACATGCTGTAATAATTTTTTTTGAGAAAATTCAGAATCAACAGTCTTTTTTGCATTCGCTGAAAGTTCTGATGCAATTTTAGGATTGTTATTGATAAATTTTAATGCATCTATTATGCTTTTTGAATCTTTTGGAGTTACAAGTATTCCATTTTCTTTATGTTTGATAACTTCCGGATTGCCTCCAACGTTTGTGACTATGGGGATTAAACCAAGTGAGCAGGCTTCCAACAATGCATTTGATAAATTTTCATGTAAAGTTGCAAATAAAAAAACATCACATTCGGCCAAAATTGGAAGCACGTTTTTTTGGTGACCTAATAAAAATACACGACCTTCCTTTATTTCACCCTCTAATTTTTTTTTCATTTCAGAAATTAAAGGACCATCGCCAATAAAAACAAATGAAAAATGATTTGGAGAAAATGATTTTATTGCCTCTATTATAAAAGTTATTCCTTTGTCGTAAACCATCCGGCCAACAATGGCCACTAATATTTTTGAGGTATCTATGTTATTTTTTTTCCTGAAATAAACAGGCTCTATGGAATTTGCATTTATTTCAGGAGCAGAATTATGAATGGTACCTATAAAATTTTCAGAAAACTTTTTAATCATTCTTTTTTTTACCATGGCTTTAGAAACAGTATAAACATGAGATGCCAGTTTTAGAGTAACAGGTTCTATAATCCAACCAAAAATAAATTTTTTAAACCAATGTGAATTTAAAACATCGGTAGATGAACCACGTACAGCAATTATTATCTTTTTCTTTTTTGCTAGTCTGGCAGCTACTACGGCATGAAATCCTGATGCCTGAAGGCCTGACAGATGAATAATGTCCGGGTTAAAAGAGTCTATTTGTTTTTTTAATGACTTAATTAAGCTAAAGCTAATTTTTCCTCCTGCATGAAAGTTTTGTGTTAAAAATCCAAATTCATATTTTTTATTCAACCAGGAATTAAAAATAAGTTTTGCCGCATTATTAGGACCACTTATTTGGTTTGGCATAATTAAATGCAGCATTATTTTGGGATTATTTTCCATTATATCTTAATTCGAGTAATTCTTCATGTCTAATAATTTGGTCTTCACTAAATCTATATTTAATAAGTTTTGCTGGATTACCACCAACTATAGCATAAGGTGGAACTTCTTTTGTAACAACTGCACCTGCTGCAACAACGGCCCCCTTCCCTATTTTTACACCTTTTAAGATAGTTGCGTTACAACCAATCCAAACATCATCCTGAATTATAACATCCTGGTCATTTTCTGACAACTTTTCTTTTACATTATACATATATTCGCCTAAGACATCTATGCGATGATTTCCTCCGCGGATAGTAACATTTGGACCGAACATTACATAGCTTCCAATATAAATATGTGAAATGCTTGCAATAAATGAAGCTCGACTTCCAATATAAATATTACTACCTAAATGAATGTTGTTATATGTAAATTCGCAATTTTGGCCTATATAAACATTTGGCCCATATTCTGCAATTAATAGTTTTTGTAAACAAGAGTTAAAACCTTTTAACTTCCTTAAAAATATTAAAATGATTTTTGCAATTGATTTAAGCATATTCAAATATTAGTTTTAAAAAAAATAATTTAGGCATAAAATATAATTTGCCTTTACAAAATTCATATAAAGCTTTTAGTATTGAATCAGAAAAGATTTTCATATCCTTAAGTAACTTGTTGTTCTTGTTTATTTTGCATAATATAAAATTTTTTATTTTTTGCATAAAGAAAAAGAATTAAAAAGAAAGATGCAGCATTTCCCAGTGTATGAAAAACCTGATTATTAGCAGGTATCATAAACCAGAATATAAAGAATTGACCAAGCAATAAATAGCCATAAGGATTTCCTGTTCTTATCGTTTTATTCCATAGTAATGAAAATTGAAAACTAACATAACCCATTATAATTGGTAATAAATAAAATGAAAAATCAGACGCCAGCCAGGGAAAAATCGTTGACCAGACACTCAAGGCCGGATAACCATTTATCATTTCATTCCGTACTAAATAACTATTCTGAAATAAATCCGGTACTCCCAGATATTTTACAAACATTGTTGAAATACCCCTGATGCTGGTAAATCCGTATGTTGTTTCAAATGGCAACTCTAAACAATAATCAAGACCAATATACCCGTGAGAGATATAAAAACCCAATACTTTTATACCTTCAAAAAGATCGTTTTCCTGGCTAATTCTGTTACTTATAAAAAAAAGAATAACACAAATTCCCACCAAAGCAGCAAAAAGAATTTTTATTCGCTTAGGTCTTTTAGAAAGTTTGCGAGGTAAGTTAATCACATTTTTTTTTCGTTTAATATTTACTATTGCAACTGGTATTAAAGACAAAACTACTGCACCAATTGTAATCATCGCCCCTGTTAAAAATGAGCTGATTATATAAATTATTAAAGTAACAATTGAAAAGAATTTAGTTCTTATCTTTAATTGTTTCCAATACAAAAATGAAAAAATAAGAAAAATATATTTAGTTGCGGATAATAATGTTAATGCGATGGTAATTATTGATCCAAAACCTCCACTTTCATCTAGAATATCTGGATTCCTGCGAATACTTTTCGTATAGATATAAGCTTGCCCTGGATTTTTCAAATAGTACGTTATCTCACTAAGATTTGGATAAAAAGATAAAATAATATTAACCGAATTAACTATAGTAATAATAGCAGAAATTATTATTATTTTGTCAACATTGCTCGTTTTTTCCCAAAAAGTATTTAACCCTAGTTTTTTTTGATTAAGAGATAATTGTTTACTATTTGGCAAAATATAACCGATAATAATTGATAGGAAGATTATTGTCATAAAAATTAATCCACGAGCACTAGCTGAATCATTTAGTAATAAATGCAACAAATAAGTGAAATTTAAATAAATTAATATCAGCACTATCGGAAAATAATCATATTTTGATTTAAATCGATACAACGAAAAATATTTATTACCTTTTTTCATATTTTAAAAATTTATGCTGATAAAATATCATTTAAATATTTTTCCATTGTTTGATTGTAATTCGTATAATCAAAATTCTCTTTTGCACTCAAGTGTGCATTATTAGACATTGTTGTAAATTTTTCTTCTGTCAAGCCTAAAGCTTTTCTGACGGCTATTGCAAATTCTTTTGCAGCCAGTTTATTAACAATAATACCATTTTTAAATTCAAAAATAAAGTTGCCCAAATCACTTGTTAAATTCACAATTACCGGCACACCTGAAGCCAGTGCCTCTGGTATTTTAGAGGGAAAACCCGCTTTAGAATATCTTGCAACCGGGCGTAACAAAAATAAAAAATGCGACTTAGACAAGTATTGTTCAACTTCATCTTTTGAGATTCTTCCAACGACTGATAAAATATTTCCCAAATTATTAATTAGTTTTTTACCGTTGGGCAATTGTTCTTTTAAAGTTTCTTTATCACAACCTGCAATTATGATTTTTATTTTCTCTTTTTCAGCCTTATTCAGCATTGCAAAACCAGCTAAAGCAATTTCAATAAAATCTTTTTTCTGTATAGAGCCAGCATAAAAAAAAGTAACAGGAGGCAAATGAGGTAAAGTATGAGGCAAATAGTCGTTTATTACTATGGGCGGGGGCAAATAAAATGTGTTACACTTTCTTAATTTGTAATAATTTTCCAAATATTTGCTAACGCATATTACATTTTTTGCCTTGGGAATTAAAAATCTATTCTTTAGATCATGTAATAAATATTTTAAATTAAATCTTCCAAAATTAAATTGAAAACTACTATGCCACTCTGTCACATCAACTAATTCAGGCAATTTGTATCTTTTGGAGAATAAACGTAAAATAATACTGTAATTTTTATATGAAGAAACTATTAAACAAACATTTTTTCTTTCAGTCGGTTTTAATGTGGATTTTAATATTTGTTTTATATCATATCTGTTTATAATTCTTTTAAACCTACTTAAGTTTGGTTTGTAATAGCTACGGTACTCAATATTTTTATATGCATACTGTCCTGTTGTTTTATTATAGTAAGCTTTATTAGCTAAAGTGTTTGTTAGAACAATAACCTTATATCCCGCATCTTGCATGGAAAGAGCCATTGCGTAAATCCTGTTTGCATTAGCGTCGCCTCCTGGGAAAGGAGAAAAGGTATATATGATAATAATGTTTTTCATGTTGAGAATTTATTCAGATGTAGATTTTTTAAATTTCAAATAGTAAAAAATAATTACAGATAAATAAGTAAATCCTGCAAAAAGCTTTGCATAAGCAGCACCGTATTCTCCATATTTTGGGATAAGCAGAAAACTACTCAACATTAGACTTCCTCCAACAAAAAAAGCAGAATTTCTTAAAGCCTTGCCTTTTCCATTTGCCCCCAAAAACCGATTAAAAAAATCTCCAAAACCATAAGCAATTACACCAAAACTAACGATAAAATTTAGAGGAATAACTGTTGAAAAATCTTCACCATAAATGAAATTTATAAATGGCGGTACAATAATCCACAACCCGAATAGTGATGCCAGACTTAAACCCAATGTTATTAAAAGTAACTTTTTAGAAACAATTTTATTTTTTGAAAAATCTTTATAATGGGTTGTTGCTATTGTGTTAGGTATAAATGTTAATGGCATTGTAAAAGTCAGAGCAAGGGAATAAAAACCAACGCCACTGTTATCTGCTCCAAAATAGCTAATTAATATTTCAGAAAAATAAGAGAAGCCTAAGGCAAACAAACTTCCTAAATATACATTTAAACCAAAAGATTTATTGTAATTCCAAATTTCAATAAATCTTTTCCTTAATCTTTTGAACGAAACATTGAGTTTCCTGAGTATAATCAAATAAACAATTACTTCAGTGCCTATGTAAAAACTCCAAACAACAGCCAGCCGGTTTATTTCGATATTCCTGAAAATAAAATAAAGTGCTGCAGACATAACTAAAAAACCTACTTTTGGATATAGTCTGACTTTTGCAAGCATTCGAATGCGATTATCAGCCTGAAAAAGTGTTTCAAAATAGCGTAATAATAAAAACACCCACCCAAATGGGATTACAAATAATAGAAAATTACTTAGTTGCTTTTCCTGAATGTTGACATCGAATAAAGCATATATTACCAAAAAAAATGTCATTATAATAAATAAACCACCGGTTATGGCTAATTCTGTCCCATAATATTCTTTTGCCTTTTGTTTGTCGTTATTTAAAACCAAAGCCCGATTCCCCGCCTGAAAAAAACCAAATGTGAAAATGATAATGGCAAAATTGAAGATGCTTTGAATAAATTTATAATCGCCATAACCCTGTGGTCCCAAATATCGGGTTACAACAATGCTAGTAATAATACCAATGGGAATGCCAATGATATTAACAGAGAATAATCCCAGTACTTGTTTAGCACGAGGGTTAGATCTATATTGTTGAATTAAGTCTTTTAACATTATAACCGTCCGCCAGTCAATTCCTTTTTTATTATTCCTTTAACGTCGAAAATCACTGCTCCATTATTTTTATGCGCAATTAAGTTGATTGAAAGAAATTGTTTGAGTTTACAGCCCCCTCTAACTCCCCGCCAACTGGCGGGAGAGGCCTGGTTGTTTGCTATCAGGTTCATTGAGCAGAAAAATAAGATTTAAACCAATCAATGAATCTTTCAATTCCTTTCTGAACCAGCGTATCGGGTTTATATCCGAGGTTTTCAACCAAATCGGTTACATCAGCTTCTGTCCTGGGCACGTCGCCGGGTTGCATGGGGAGGTATTCTTTTTGGGCTTCCCTGCCTAATGTTTTTTCAATGGCGGAAATGTATTCCATGAGCTGCACCGGAGAGGAATTACCAATGTTGTAGACTTTGTATGGCGCAGTAGAAACATTCACTTCGTGAGTTTCACGTGCCGGGGGCGCAGGGGTTTGGTTTATCGGGTTTTCAATGTCGGGCGAAATCACCACCTCCCTCCGCTTATCGGCGGTGTACTCCTCCTGTGAGGAGGAGAAATTCGTGCCCTGAACATTTTTTAGTGCAGGGGGATTGTCTATTACGCGGGTAACTCCTTCCACAATGTCGTCAACAAAAGTAAAGTCGCGCACCATGTTGCCGTTGTTGAATACTTTGATTGGTTTGTCTTCGAGGATGGCTTTGGTAAAGAGGAAGAGGGCCATGTCGGGGCGTCCCCAGGGGCCGTAAACGGTAAAGAACCGGAGGCCGGTGGTAGGCAGTCCAAACAAATGGCTATAAGTGTGCGCCATTAGCTCGTTGCTTTTTTTGGTGGCGGCATACAGGCTAATGGGATGATCGACATTATCGGCTGTACTGAGGGGCATTTTGGTGTTGTTGCCGTACACGCTGCTGGAGCTGGCGTAGGCCAAATGTTTTATGTTGTGGTGGCGGCAGGCTTCAAGTATGTTGATAAACCCAACGATATTGCTGTTAATGTACGCGTGCGGGTTTTCCAAACTGTACCGCACGCCAGCCTGAGCTGCCAGGTGGCAGACTTTGTCGAATTTCTCCTGTTCGAACAGTTGATTAAGCTGTTCACGGTCTTCAAGGTTCATGCGTACAAAGCTATAGTTGTAATATTTTGTACTGTCTACCTTGGTGTACCACTTTTCTGCTTCCCTACTTATGCCTGTTTCGGCGAGGCGGGCGTATTTAAGGTTTACATCGTAATAGTCGTTGATGTTGTCGATACCTACTATGGTGTCGCCTCGTTCGAGGAGCCGTTTGGCGAGGTGGAACCCGATAAAGCCAGCAGTTCCTGTTACTAATATTTTTGTCATACGTATGGACTTGTTATTGTTTTTGATTCACTTGAGAATGAAAATAGTTTCAATTATGTTTCTGAAGAATTTCCAAATTGTTGTTCAAGTTCACGTAGTTCTTTTTGTAGTTCCTCATATTCTTTTTTCTTCCGCACGATAAATTTTTTAGTCAGCCGCAATTTCTCTTCCATTCCTTTGGGCGTGAGCCAATAATAATATTGCTTTTTGTTTTCTGCAGTCGCAAAATTCTCGATCTTAATGAGTCCTTTATCCACCAGGGCTTTGAGGATGTAGTTCACCTTCCCCACGCTGTATCCCAGCTCCTGGGAGAGGGATTTTTGCGTGAGCTGGCCGTTGGCGCGGCGAAGCAACTCTAGATTTAGCTCATCTTGATTCATATGTTAGTCGACAGTTGACAGTGGACAGTCGGCAGTCATTTGTTTTTGTGGTTCGCTGTTATTATGTGGGGTAGCTGATTTTTTATTAGTCGACAGTCGTTAGTCGGCAGAATTTAGTCGTCAGTTGACAGTCGTCTGTCGGCAGTCATTTGTTTTTGTGGTTCGCTGTTGTTTTGTGGTGTAGCTGATTTTTTTATTTAGTCGTCAGTTGACAGTCAACAGTCGGCAGAATTTAGTCGTCAGTTGACAGTCGGCAGTCATTTGTTTTTGTGGTTCGCTGTTGTTTTGTGGTGTAGCTGATTTTTTTATTTAGTCGTCAGTCGACAGTCGTTAGTCGGCAGTTATTTGTTTATGTGGTTCGCTGTTATTATGTGGTGTAGCTGATTTTTAATTAGTCGGCAGTGGACAGTCGGCAGAATTTAGTCGTCAGTTGACAGTCGACAGTCAACAGTCGGCAGATTAGTCAGCAGTCGACAGTCGTTAGTCGACAGGATTTGGTTTCTTGGTTAATATTGATTGAGTGGATAAGCTATTTTTTCTTATGATATCTAATATTAATAACTGGTTTTAAACACGTAACAACACTGTTCAGGGATGGTCAGCTGAGAACTGACGACTGTCCACTGTTGACTGTCGACTGAGCACTGACGACTGTCAATTGTCAACTGTCGACTGAGCACTGACGACTGTCCACTGTTGACTGTCGACTGAGCACTGACGACTGTCAACTGTCAACTGTCGACTGATAAAAATGGTTCTTTAATTTTATAATCGGATGTCTTGCTTAACGATTTAATAAGTCCATTGAGAATTCTGCCGATTTCGTCGGTTTTGGCAAAGAGATCGTCGAAGTCTGATTTGGTGATGTATTGGAGATCTTTCGCCAGGTAGAGCATGGATTTGACTTCGCAGCAGGAACCATTGGCAATGTATAAAAATCGCTTGAAATCTAAATCGCTCCCTCTTCCATATCCTTCAGAAATATTGTTCATTATGGATACAGAAGCTCGCTGTATTTGATCTCTGAAACTGTAATCCCTGTTTTCTTTAAAGAGGGTGTAGAGATTGAGTGTGAGAACCCTGGCTTTTTGCCAGGCAACAATTTCTTCAAATCGTTCGATTTTCATTAATTAGTTGACAGTTGACAGTCGGCAGTCGGCAGAATTTAGTCGTCAGTCAACAGTCGGCAGTCGGCAGAATTTAGTCGTCAGTCAACAGTCGGCAGTCGGCAGTCATTTGTTTTTGTGGTTTGCTGTTGTTATGTGGTATGGATGATTTTTCTGATGTGGTTAAATGGAAATTTTTAATTGTATTTTTTTCAAAAAAAATTGGAATCTTCTACTACGTTATCTTGTACTCAGGAGCAGTGAACTAGCTATTGATGACCCTGTGAAATACGTTTCACTCATTTCACAGGGCAAACTGACGACTGATTACGCTCCTCAGCGTTACGCTGGAAGGCGTAATATGTATTGCCTGAAAAATGGGTCGCTAAATGTATATTCATTTTCCTGTTTTTCAATCAGTCCGTTTTCTATGAGTCCATGTATGGCTTTTTGGGTGGTTGAGGTCGCAGATAAGTGATATTTCAGGGCATATTCACGAGAAAAAATGTTGCGACCTTCCTGAGCTAACGCGTGAAGCAATTTTTTCTGATACCGGCTTAGACGATCATACAATTCAAAATAATAATCATTTTTTAAATCAATCACTTTGTCGAATGATTCATCGATTATCTCATGATCTACTTTTTTTCCCGAGTCAATCACGGACTGCCATATTTCAGAAGCTAAAAATTGTATATAATAGGGTATGTTTCCTGCTTTATGCATCAGATATTCTGATGTTTGCTTATCAATCTGAATACCACTTTTAGAAAAGCGTCCCATTAAAAATTCAATCGTTTCATCTTTGGGTAGGGGTCCAAGTCCCATTGCCGATGCGGAATTATAGAAAGGTCTGTTGCTCCGGGTAAACATCTCCATCAGCAAATGCGTTCGACTTCCAAGAAACAGGTAATGAACATTTTGATGATGCTGAATATGACTGCGCAACAAATTCTCAAAATTTTCACCATTCAATTTTTGGATATCCTGAAATTCATCCATGATCACAATGTATGGCTTTGATTTAAGTGCCAGTTTTTCCGGCATATCAAGCACTTTTCCAAGCATGTCATCCGAAATGGACGTTTCAGAAAATGTAAAAGATATTTCGGGTTTCCCGTTTTCGCCATAAGATAAGACGGGCTTTATTCCTTTTACATATTCAGAAAAAAGGCGAAGTATTCTTTTTAAATTCCCTTGCTTTTCAAAAAGAGCACTGGAATAAGATTTGATAAAAGATTCTTTCGAATAGACGGTCATAAAATCAAAATAAACGCAAAAATATCCCGCGTTTTCCAGTTCTTTCATCGCTTTTACGACCAAAGATGTCTTCCCAAAACGCCTGGGGGCATAAAGAACCAGATTGTTCCCACCCTTTAATGTCCTGACAATCCTGTCCTTTTCGTCTACCCGATTAAAAAAATACGGTTCTGTCACAATGGTTCCGTAACTAAACGGATTCATGAAGTGTCCTTGAGTTATTTAGTCGAAAGTCGAAAGTCGAAAGTCAGTAACGAGGTACGAGGTACGAGGTACGAGGTGCGAGTAGCGAGCCCTGTGAAATAAGTCCCGATTCATCGGGATATTTCACGGGGCAGGCAATCATCTCCTAGAAGTTGGAAGTTAGAAGCTGGAAGTTGGCGTCGCTGCGCTCCTGATAGTTGGTTCAGGGGTTCAGGGGTTGGGTACAGGTTCCGACTTTCGACTGTCCACTGTCAACTTTCTCTTCCCTCGCTACTCGAACCTCATTCCTCGTTACTCGAACCTCGATACTCGTCCCTGCGGCTTCGCCGCCGGGCACGGCTCCGCCACAAACAGTCCCAAACTCCAGGGCGTTTATGAGTATGCAATATATACATTTTGAGGTGATTCAGAAATTGAATTTTAATCAAATGTGACATTTGTCACATTTGAGGAGCGAGGGACGAGGAGCGAGTAGCGAGAATGATTGGGTGGGTTAGTTAATGGTTTTGGGGATATGCTATTATTATAAATATCAAACAGGGGGAAATTGGTATTATGTAATATACTGTAACTTGAATTAAGTTGCATATATTTAATGTTTATCTTAGTTTATTTATAAGAATTGAATTGTTTTGAAATGAAGTGATAAAACGTTTCAATATCAACGTATGTTTTTGTGAGGGTCAATATGAGTATTAAGAATTTTGAAGAGATTTTGGGTTGGCAGAAAGCGAAAGAACTTACATTAGGAATTTATGGCCTATTTAAAAATAACCGTGATTATAGTTTTAGAGATCAAATACAACGAGCTTCTCTTTCCATCATGAATAATATCGCCGAGGGATTCGATAGAAATAGTAATGCAGATTTTAAAAGATTCCTTTTTATTGCTCGTGGTTCCTGCGGGGAAGTCCGTGTATTGGTTCAGGCGGAAATGGAATTTTTTTGAGATTCATTTAAGGATGAATTCCTTCTATTTCGAGCAGCCTGATCGAGTTTATGCTGTCTTTCTTTCAGGCGCTGATTCATTTTTCCATCAAAGACTTCTTTCGGAGTGAGATAGTATAGGGCACTATGCAGACGTTCATGATTGTAGTAATGAATATACTTTTCTATTTGGCGCCGGGCATCATTCATATCCAGGTAACTTGTTCTACGGATTTCTTCAGATTTTAACGTCTTATGGAAACGTTCAATTTTTCCATTACTCTGGGGGTAATTTACCGAGGTCCTGGCATGTTTCAAACCACAGACCCGCAGATATTCTTTGAAGTCTTTGCTGATAAATTGTGAGCCGTTATCCGTAATCAGGCGCGGTTTCGCCTGGGGATATTTCTCGATGGTTCGCTGCAGGGTAATCTGGACATCCCATTCTTTCATTTCTGTCCGAAGCTCATGATGAAGGATCATCCGGGAGTAACCGTCCAAAACACTGATTAAATACATGAAAGTCCCTTTCACGTTTATATAGGCAATATCTATATGCCAGTGTTCGTGGGGCTTCTTGGGCTGCTTAAAACCTTTCCTCTTAAGACTTTTTTTCAAGGGACGCCAACGCATCAATAACCCATGCTTATTCAAAATACGATACACCGTAGACGGACTGACAGCAGCAATATCTTCATCTATCATTTTGTAGGTTAACCGACGATAGCCTTCTTCGATATGATCTTTACAATAATCCACAATCGCTTGTTTTTCACGTTCCAATATCCAAAAATCACGGGGAATATGGCCATTATGCCGATTCTCCTGGCCATAGCGCCTGACCCAGGTATAATATTTGCTGGAGCTTATCCCAAGCCTTGGGATAAACCACTTCTGGGGTAGTCCGCTCTGTGTTTTCATGTTTTTTACGTATTTCACAACGGCATCCCGTATATCCGGTTCAACCCATTTACCCCTCAAATCTCCCCATTGTACTTTTTTTTTAATCGAATATTATCTGCCATGATTTCGGCTATCAGACTGTCTTTCTCTTTCAACTTCTCCTCAAGCTGACTCATACGTACGCTCTGCCCTTGGACATGCTTCTGATGCTTCGTTCCAAAACTTTCTACAGCACCTTCAAATAACTGCTTCTTCCACTTATACAGAATATTCGGATGCACGCCGTAACGCCGTGCAAGGTCACTGATCGCTACTTGGTTCTCCAAGTGTTCACGAAGTATCTCGACTTTCTGGGTGGCTGAATAACGTTTCCTTTGATTCATCTTGGTCTCCTTCAATTATCCTTGTTCCTAACTTAACTATTCTCCATTTCCAAGTGAATCAAAACATCCGATCTATGGCTTATATCGCTTACGAACTCCATTACATTCAAAACTCCGATTTCAAAAAAATTCTTGTAACAACCGATGAAATTTCCAAAATCCTTCGCGGCCTCATCAAATCCCTATAGCCAAAAAAGTAACCACCATTAAGTTCTCTTTACCCCCTCGCCCCTCTCCTGTGAAATACGCTCCGCTTATTTCACAGGGCTCGCTACTCCCTCGATACTCGAACCTCGCTACTTGCGGCTTCGCCGCCTTACACACCCCTAAATCCCCTCTCAAGAGGGGACTTTTTTGCCCTCATCGTCCATTGACGCACCCAACCAATCTCGTCCCTCGCTACTTCCTCGCTACCCGCTACTCGAACCTCGCTACTATCTTCTTCACCGCCTTATCTAACTTCTCGATCACATTCGTGAAGCGAAAATCCGGCCTTTCCGGTTCGTCATAGCTCGTGTCTACTCCAGGAAGATTTTTGACTAACCCCTTCTCCGCTTTTTCATACAATTTGCTCCGGTCCTGGTGTTTGCAAGTGTCCAGATCGGCTTCGGTGTAGATTTCCAGGAAGCGGTCTTTGCCGATGATTTCGGCGACCTGGCGGCGGATCATGCGCCGGGGGGAGATGAAGGCGGCGATGACGATGATGTTGTGGTCGTTGAGAATCCGGGCGGTTTCAGCTACGCGGCGCAGATGCTCGGCACGGTCCGCCGGGGTGAAATCCAGCTCCCGGGAGAGCCCGGACCGGACGGACAAGCCATCCAAAACTACTACGGTCTTTCCCCGGTCAAACAGCTCCCGCTCCAGACGGTATGCCAGTTCCACCTTCCCCGAGCCATGGAGTCCCGTGATCCAGAGGGTCCTGCCCCGCTGTCCCATGACAGATACGCGCTCGTCCAGACTCACCTCCCGGCGCTCTTCACGACTTTTCCGCTCCCCGTTGGGAATGATAGTTGTCCCCGGCTCATCCGCCGCAATCCGATCGATGATCATGCCGACAGCACTAGTGTTGTGGGTGATGGGATCGATGAGGATAAATGCCCCGGTCTGGCGGTTTTTTTCGTAGGGGTCGTAGTAGAGGGGACGGGAAGTGGTGATGACGACGCGGCCGATGTTGTTTAGTTTAAAGGTTGCGGGTTGCGGGTTGCGAGGGCTCGCTGTGCTCGCTGTTGCGGGTTGCGGGTTACTCGCTGCGCTCGTTGTTGCGGGTTGCTCGCTGCGCTCGCTGTTGTGGGTTGTGGGTTGGGGGTTGCCGGGGTGAACGTCCCAACCCGGAACCCGAGACCCGGAACCTGCATCCTGCATCCCGGAACCCGAGACCCGGAACCCGGAACCCGGAACCACTGTTTCAATTTTTCTTAACGTGTTGACATCAACCAAGTAGCGGATGTCGTCAATTCTTGCTTTGGTGGAATGGGTGGTGTGTTTGATGATGAAGGAGGTGGTGGGATCCATGGGGGTTTCGTCCATCCAGATGAGCATGGCTTCGAAACGGCGGTCTGTGCGGGGGAGGTTGTTGGGGTGGACCAGCATGTCGCCGCGGGAGATGTCGATTTCATCCTTTAGCGTGATGGTGATGGATTGGGGGGGAAAGGCGTATTGGGGTTGCGGGGGCTCGCTGCGCTCGCTGTTGTGGGTTGCGGGTTGTGGGTTGCCAGGTTTAACGTCCAAACTCGGAACCTGCATCCCGGAACCCGAGACCCGGAACTCGGAACCTGCATCCCAAGACCCGGAACCCGGAACCCGGAACCCGGAACGATTATCATAATTATCTGCCGTAATAATCGATTCCACGATGCTCGTCTTCCGGCTCGGAAGCACCATGACGGTGTCTCCTACCCGGATAACGCCGGAGGCGACGGTGCCGGTGTAGCCCCGGAAGTCGTGGTGAGGACGGTTGACGTACTGGACCGGGAAACGCATGTCCACAAAGTTCCGGTCGCTGACGATCTGAATATCCTCCAGATAGGTCAATAAAGGTGGACCACTGTACCAGGGAGTACGAGTACTTCTATCGACCACATTGTCCCCCTTGAGGGCGGAGAGGGGTATAAAATGAACGTCAGGAATATTAAGACGGGTGATAAATTGTTTGTAATCCTTGACGATATTCTGAAAAATTTCCTGGGAAAAATCCACCAGATCCATCTTGTTCACGGCCAGGACGATGTGTTTGATCCCCAGCAGACTCACAATAAAGGTATGGCGTTTGGTCTGGGTGAGGACGCCCTGGGTGGCATCGATGAGGATAATCGCCAGATTGGCCGTGGATGCCCCTGTGGCCATGTTCCGGGTGTACTGTTCGTGTCCGGGTGTGTCGGCAATGATGAATTTCCGCTTGTTGGTGGAAAAATAGCGGTATGCCACATCAATGGTAATCCCCTGCTCCCGCTCAGCCTTGAGTCCGTCCAGCAACAACGCGTAATCAATCTCCTCTCCCGCGTGTCCCACCCGCTTACTGTCCCGCTCTAGAGACGACAAATGATCTTCATACAACAGCTTACTGTCGTACAATAACCGGCCGATGAGGGTTGACTTACCATCATCTACACTTCCGGCGGTTAGGAGGCGGAGGAGGTCTTTATCTTCGTCTTGTTGTAAGAATGCCTCAATGTTGAGGGGTTGCGGGTTGCGAGTTGCTCGCTGCGCTCGCTGTTGCGGGTTGTGGGTTGTGGGTTGAGTTGTTTTGTTTTGTTTTTTTGTCATTTTGTTGGGGGTCTCTTTTTTTGTATAGGCCTTGTTCTTAAATATTTGATCAGGTTTAAAATTTTCTTCCGGATACGATCACAATCATTTTGTAATGCTTGTGTTTCAGCATATCCTAAATCCTCAACAAGAATCAATTGTGTATTTAATTCTGCAATGGATCCAAGTGCAATATATAAAAATTGTATGGTTTCTTTATCTGTATGTCGCGCTGATCCTTCTGCAATATTGGATGGGATAGAAATGGCAGATCGCTGCATTTGACTGACCAGGGAATATTTCTGTGTATCAGGCAGTTGATTAGATGTCTTGTAAACAGTCCTTACCAATGCCATGCTTTCTTTCCATATGTCTAGATCTTTGTATGTTCCCATGTTTGCTCGCTGCGCTCGCTGTTGCGGGTTGTGGGTTGCGGGTTGCTCGCTGCGCTCGCCGTTGCGGGTTGCGGGTTGCTCGCTGCGCTCGCCGTTGTGGGTTGTGGGTTGCCGTGATGAACATCTCAACCCGGAACCCGCATCCCAGAACCCGGAACTCGAAACCTGCGTCCCTGAACTCCTCATCAGCTCATAATCTGAATCAATAATGGCCCCCCGAACGTCCCAACCCGGAACCCGTATCCCGGAACCCGGAACTTAAAAGTATCCCTCTCGCTTTTTCTGCTCCATACTCCCGTCCTGATCAAAATCAATCACCCGTGTGGTTCGTTCGGATTTGGTGGTAAGCATCATTTCTTCGACGATTTTTTCCAGGGTGTCGGCGTTGGATTCGACGGCGCCGGTGAGGGGCCAGCAGCCCAGGGTGCGGAAGCGGACCATTTTGGTTTCGATTTTGTCCTTGTATTCGTCGGGCAGGCGGTCGTCATCAGGCATGATGAGGGTGTTGTGCAGGCGGATAACAGGGCGTTCTTTGGCGTAATAAAGAGGGACGATGGGGATGTTTTCCAGGCGGATGTATTGCCAGATATCCAGCTCGGTCCAGTTGCTTAAGGGAAAGACACGGATGCTTTCGCCTTTGTTGATTCTGGCGTTGTAGATGTTCCAGAGTTCGGGACGCTGGTTCTTGGGATCCCACTGGTGGAACTGATCCCGGAAGGAAAAAATCCGTTCTTTCGCCCGGGATTTCTCTTCATCCCGCCGGGCACCGCCAAAGGCCGCGTCAAACCCGTATTTGTTGAGTCCTGCCAGCAAAGCCTGGGTCTTCATGATATCCGTGTGGACCTTGCTGCCGTGGGTAAAAGGACCGATTCCTTTTTCAAAACCTTCCTTGTTGTAGTGGACAATGAGATTCCACCCCTTCTCCTTCGCATATTTGTCCCGAAACTCCGTCATTTCCCGGAATTTCCATTTGGAGTCGATATGCATAAGTGGAAAGGGCACCTTGCCGGGATAGAAGGCTTTTTCCGCCAGCCGGACCATCACGGAGGAATCTTTTCCGATGGAATAGAGCATCACCGGATTTTCAAACTCCGCCGCCACCTCACGGATGATGTGGATGGATTCGGCCTCGAGCTCTTGGAGATGGGTTAGTTTGTAGGATTCGATTTGATTGTTGTGGGTTGCGGGTTGCGAGGGGCTCGCGTTGCTCGCTGTTGCGTGTTGCTCACTGCGTTCGCTGTTGCGAGTTGCTCGCTGCGCTCGCTGTTGCGGGTTGCTCACTGCGTTCGCTGTTGCGGGTTGCGAGGGGCTCGCGTTGCTCGCTGTTGCGGGTTGCTCACTGCGTTCGCTGTTGCGAGTTGCGAGTTGCGGGTTGGGGGTTGATTTGTTTTGTTTTTTTGTCATTTTGATGGGAGTCTCTTTTTTGGTATAGGCCTGGTTCTTAAATATTTGATCAGGTTTAAAATTGTGTGTTTAAGGGCTCGCTGCGCTCGCTGTTGCGGGTTGAGGGTTGTGGGTTGCCGGGGTGAACATCCCAACCCGGAACACGGAACTAACAACCCGGAACCCGTAACCCGGAACCCGAGACCTGCATCCCGGAACCCGGAACTTTTCTTCACTGTCTTAATAAAGGTACGACGGACTTAAAAATCCTCTCCACTGTCTTTTCAATTTCCGGCTCAGCATTTTCCACACTGAGAAAAGGATTTTCGGGGGCTTCGAAGGGAGAGGTGATGCCGGTAAAGTCTTTGATTTCGCCGGCACGGGCTTTTTTATAGAGTCCTTTGGGGTCGCGTTTTTCGCAGATTTCCAAAGGCGTATTGACAAAGATTTCCAGAAAATCATCTTCGCCGATAATCTCTTTGGCCATTTGCCGCATGTGTTTTGTCGGACTGATAAATGAACAGATGACGATGATTCCGCAGTTCAGGAAAAGTCTGGCGACTTCGGCAATGCGGCGGATATTTTCGACACGGTCTTCTTCTGAAAATCCAAGGTTGTTGTTTATCCCGGATCGGACATTGTCCCCATCCAGAATCTGGCAGAAAAAACCGGCATCAAAGAGTTTCTCTTCCAGCAGACTGGCCAGGGTTGTCTTGCCCGAGCCGGACATGCCGGTAAACCAGATCACTTTCGCGTGCTGGTTTAGAATCCGCTCTTTGAATTGGCGGGATTTGATTTTGTCGAAAACGGTGTGAATATTATTCATAGGAATGAAAAATTATGAATGATGAATGATGAATTGAATTAAGAATTATGAATTTGGTTAAGTGGGTTAATTGATGTTATAAGCGTAACACTATTTATTTTGTGCTTCCATTAATTTTTTTGCCACATCCCGGGCAATTTCTAATGTTTCAAGAACCGTACGTCCCTGCGCGACCAATCCTTGTATATCATCGGATGTTGCCAGAAACACGCCTTCTGGCAACTTTTTAATTTTAATATTTATAATTCTTTCCATGTATCACCTTCTTTTCAAATCATCCGTATAATAATAAGAATTCTAACCACCAAATAATATGCTGCATTGAATGAAGAATTATGAATGATGAATGATGAATTGAATTAGTTAATGATGAATTGGGTTGTGTAGATCAATTGACGCACTCAAACAAGATCAGCCGCGAAGCGGCGCCAACTTCTAGCTTCTAACTTCCAGCTTCCAATCCCCTCGTCACGCGTTACTCCCCAGTCCCCAGTCACCAGTTCCCAGTCACTACAAAATACGGATTCAGCAATTCCCGCTTATTATACCTCAGCTCCTCGTGGCTGTCCACACGCACGACCCTCTTTCCTGCCGCACTGGCAATAGCGTGGCCGGCGGCGGTGTCCCATTCCATGGTGGGACCGAAACGGGGATATTCATGGGCGGCGTTTTCGGCGACAAGGCAGATTTTCAGTGAGCTGCCTTTGGCGATAATATTCACCGTACCGTGTTCTTTTCGCCGGGCAGCCATATATTCTTCCGTGTCTTTGTTCATGTGAGACCGGCTGCCCACAAGGGTGTAGGTTTCGGGGAGTGTTTCGGATGGGAGTGATTGTCCCTGCGATTTCAGCGTCTCAAAAGTCACCGTTTCATCCATCCCCTCCCCTTTCCAGGCGCCTTCGCCCACCATGCCGGCATAGAGGGTTTTAGTCACCGGGACATAGATTACACCGGCAATGGGTTTATGGTCTTCAATCAGTGCGATATTGACCGTGAACTCCCCATTCCGTTTAATAAACTCCTTCGTCCCGTCCAAGGGATCCACCAGCCAGAACCGGTGCCAGTTTTTCCGGTCTTCCCAGGGAATATCCTTCCCCTCTTCACTAAGGATGGGGAGTCCGGTTGATTGCAGTATCTCCACAATCACCTGATGGGCAGCTTTATCGGCAATGGTCAGGGGGGAATTATCGGCTTTTTTCTCTATCGAAAAATCGGCGGTGGGATCTTGATAGATCTTCAGGATTTCGCGGCCGGCCAGGATAGTGGCGGAGAGAGCGCTATTTAATGATGAGTTATGAATGATGAATGATGAATTGAATGAAGAATTATGAATTTGGTTGAGTGGGTTCATTGACGCACCCAAACAAGCCTAGCCGCGAAGCGGCGCTAGCTTCCAACTTCTAACTTCCAGCTTCCAATCCCCTCGTTACGCGTTACTCCTCAATTCCCAGTCCCCAGTCACTAGCCTTCCTCGTCCCTCGAACCTCGTTACTCGTCCCTGCGGCTTCGCCGCAGGGCGCGGCTCCGCCACAAACAGTCCCAATATGCAGGGCGTTTATAGGTATGAAATATATACATTTTGAGGTGATTCAGAAATTGAATTTTTATTGAATGTGACATTTCTCACATTTAAGGTGCGACGGACAAGCAGAATAATTCTTCTTTTCTGCTTGATTGTTAAACACAGCAATAAGTATATTCAATTAAACCGAATAAAGGCAATGTCGATAGAATGAATAAATCTAAGGATCTGATGGTTGTGGTTTATTATGTTGTAAGCATATTTACAATATAGTTCTGAGTTCTGAGTTCTGTCGGAGCAAAGCAGATTAGAGAAAATTCTCGTTACTCGGACCTCGCACCTCGATCCTCGCTACTCGCTACTTATACCAGCAGTCGCTGCAGGATTCTTAAACATTTAAAAAAACCTCTACGCGATGCTTTCTAACCAAATAGGCGTAATTTATGGAATGAATTTACAATAATTGGCGTAATATTTGGAATACACGTCCATAATTCTTGATTTTTTTTGTATATTTCTACAGGATTATACAAAACTGGGAATGCTACCATGAAAAACAGAAAAATTGCTCAAAAACTGAAAGAAAGTTATCAATCAAAAACAGGGCGTATTCTTATCCTGACAGGTGCTCGTCAAACCGGGAAAACAACGCTTGCCAGACATTTATATCCCGGTTATGAGTATCTTTCCATTGAAGATCCGGTTATGAGGACCGAGTATTCCACGCTTACCGCATCTCAATGGAAATCGTTGTATCCCCAGGCTATCCTGGATGAGGTGCAGAAAGAACCCCGATTGATTGAAAGTGTGAAATCGGTTTATGATCAATGGCCGGAACCTCGTTATATTCTCTTAGGTTCCAGTCAGTTACTCCTCTTACAAAAAGTCAAAGAAAGCCTGGCAGGACGTTGTGTCATTTTTGAAATTTATCCCTTAACCCTGCCGGAATTAAGAACCGGTAACTGGGATGAACCGGTGAACGAATCTCTTTTTCAGCAGATCCTGACGGGGACAGAAAATGATGTTTTTCTCCCATCATTCCGGTTGGATAAACAGATGGTTAATAAAGAGAAGGCATGGGATCATCTGTTGACATTTGGTGCTTATCCGGCCGTCTCCGATGAATTGATAACTCCCCGGGAAAAGTATGAATGGCTGGACAATTATGTGAAAACGTATCTGGAACGGGATATTCGGGATCTTGCCACTTTTCGGGATTTGGAACCTTTTGTCAAATGTCAACGGTATATGGCACAAAATACAGGCAGACTCCTGAATGCTTCGGGAGTTGCGGGGCAATTGGGACTCTCCGTGAAAACGGTCCAACGGTATATCCGGTATTTTGAATTAAGTTATCAATCTGTTATTCTCCCCGGATGGTCAAAAAATCCCAACAAGCGACTGACCCGGATGGAAAAATTTCATTTTCTGGATCATGGCATTTTGCAGACGATCCTCCGGAAGAAAGGGGGTATCACAGGAGAAGAATTTGAAAGCATTGTTGTTTCAGAAATAGTCAAGCAAATATCAACTGTTTCCATGAACATCCCACTGTATCATTTACGGACTTATGACGGGAAAGAGGTTGATTTGATTCTGGAACTTCCGGATTCCTATCTGGCCTTTGAAATTAAAAAATCAGAAAAAATCACCCCTCGTGAAACCAAAAACCTGATCGGTCTGGAACACATTTTAGACAAACCTTTGAAACATGCCTATATTTTATCCAATGATCACAAAACACATCAAATTCAAAAAAATATAACCGCTGTGAATGTAAACATGTTTCTCGGATAATTCCCGCGGAGTTGAGTGTGTTAAATGATGTTCTGAATATTATCCGGCCTGGAACTATATTTTATTTAAGTTTAAGCTGGGAAAGAACGTAAGGTACGAGCACGGTTACTGAGCGGAGACGAAATATGCTCGTGCCAGATCTCTGCCAAAAATTTAACCGTCAATTGACACACGCACCCCACTCGTTACTCGTTACGCGTCACGCGTCACTTCCTTAAACACCCCTAAATCCCCTCTCAAAGAGGAAACTTTCGACTTTTGACTTTTGACTTTTGACTTTTGACTTTCGACTTTCGACTTTCGACTTTCGGCTAAATCATTTATTTTTCAAACACAACTTATTTCACAAGCACCTTTTTCGGATTGATGTATTGTCTTTGTATTCAATCTGATACATGTACACGCCAGACGGTGCAAGGTGATTGTTTTGATCATATTCATTCCAATACACAACCTTATAACCGGCTTGTTCATACGAATTTTCCAGGGTTATGATATGATCATCCAGGATATTATCTATGGAAATATTATCAAAACCATCTTCCGGAAGGTCGTATTGTATCGTGGTTGAACTGTTAAACGGATTCGGTAGTAATAAACTGGGAGATATCGTTTTCACGGGCTTCATGATAGATATCGTAAATCTCTTTATAGCCTGTCGGACCGGAGGTTCTTCCGGGAATCACCACAAAGTGGTTTTCCAGTAATTTCTGTTTTTGTGATTCGGTGAACGTGAAATCACTGAAATTTGTAACATTGCTGAAATCTGATTCGACGACATATTGTGGCGCATTGGGTTCAATGTCAACAAGATAGGGGATATATGTACCGAACTCCGTTTCAATCTCCCCTGCAATGTCTGCCAGCATCGTTGTCTGAACAAAAGATATATTAAATGCACTCAAAATGACTAACAGGAGTTTTACCTTCATTTTTACCTCTTCTTATAAACACAATATAATTGCTTATTTTATTTTAGTGTGAATTATTTCCATATTCAAGGATATATTTTTATAACAAATATTTTTATTGTAATAAAGAGGAAGAGGGGAAGGATAGAAGAGTAAATAGGAATGACCCCGGACTTCAGTCCGGGGGAATGAGAGAGAGAAAAAGCCCCGAACTTCAGTCCGGGGGAATGAGAGGGAGAAAAAGCCCCGGACTTCAGTCCGGGGTGTGAGTAGCGAGGGAGACGCTATGACGCGTGACAAGGAGGTGTGTGCATCTATTAACCCCTCCAACCAAATTCAGTAATTATTTAATTCAATTCTTCATTCATAATTCTTCATTCATAATTAAAAAAGCCCCACATCTCTGCAGGGCTTTTTTCACGTGGCTCCGGCCGGAATCGAACCAGCGACACAGGGATTTTCAGTCCCCTGCTCTACCGACTGAGCTACAGAGCCACTCGCGTGAAATCATCCTCAAAAAGCGTGGCAATTTAGAGAAGTCTTGCCTTATCAGTCAAGAAGTTTCTAAGATAAAAAGTCGTTAGTCGTTAGTTGACGGTCGACAGTCGGCAGTCGAAAGTCGAAAGTCGAAAGTCGAAAAGTCGATTGACTAGATTGAATAGAATGATTTGATTGATTTGATTGATTTGATTGATTTGATTTAGATTTTTTTTCTTAAATGAACTGGGATATAAGAGAGATGGGATATATGATTTCGTTTAGGTGACACCCCCCACCCCGGGGGTAAGATACACCGATATGCGACACAATGCAAGATAATATTGTTAATCATATATGTGTTATTTCGAATTATTTAATGGATAAAATACAGCCCTCATTTAAACTTTGCGACAGACCAAGATATCAGCTTATGGAAGATAATGAATTTGAAAGCTGCGCAGCAGCGTTTAATAATTCAAGCGGCACTTTGTGCCGTTCAATGGCTTCGCTGCGCTCAGCATTCCAGCACTGCTTCGCAGTGTTCAAAAAAGAAGTCCAAGTCACCTGTTGAAATCTGCAAAGCCGGGATTGAAGATCGAATGAAGTGAGATCCTTGAACGATGCGCAGCAGCGTTTGAACACCGAACATTGTGAGGTGCTTGAACACCACGAAGTGGTGCTTGAATGCCGCGTAGCGGCGTTTAATAATTCAAGCGGCACTTTGTGCCGTTCAATGGCTTCGCTGCGCTCAGCATTCCAGCACTGCTTCGCAGTGTTCAAAAAAGAAGTCCAAGTCACCTGTTGAAATCTGCAAAGCCGGGATTGAAGATCGAATGAAGTGAGATCCTTGAACGATGCGCAGCAGCGTTTGAAAGCCGCGTAGCGGCTCTTGAATACAGAACAAAGTGAGGTGCTTGAAACCCACTTGTCACTCGTCACGCGTTACGCGTCACTTTTTCAGTCGGTAGTTGGCAGTCGACAGTCGAAAGTCGGCAGTCGAAAGTCGAAAGTCGAAAGTCGAAAGTCAAAAAGTCGATTGACTAGATTGAATTGATTGATTTGATTGAAACCCCAGGAGCGCAGCGACACCAACTTCAAACAGGCCCGGTTACCAGTCCCCAATGAACGCACAAAAACAGACTCAAAACTCAAAACTCTCACTCTCTACTCTCCACTCTCAACTCTCAACTCTCCCAAAATATGTAATTGACGAACATTTTTCCGGCTGAAAGAGGGATTTTAACCAGGAGATTTTTCCCACAGTCAGTCCCCGGATGGGTGAATTGTGCTTGTGGATTTTTTCGCTGAGGAGGGAGACGTAAAAACTATCCAAAGGCATGCGTTTTTGGGATGTGATCCGAAGTTTGTGGGATGCCATGAGCTGTTTCATGGCTTCCGGCGTAAAATGATACAGGTGTCTCGGCGGATCCCAGGCAGCCCAGTGTTTGCCGTAATACCGGGCATCGTAACTCAGGTAATTCGGCACAGCTACGACCAGTATCCCCGAAGGTTTCAACAGGCGCTTGATTTGCTCCAGGGTGCCATGTAGATCGTGAATATGCTCCAGAACATGCCACAGGGTAATCACATCAAAGGTGTTTTCTGTAAGCGACTTCAAATCCTCCTGAGGGAATAGTGTAAGTCCGAAATGATCCTTAGCCCGTTTCCGGGCACTTTCATCCGGCTCCACACCGCATACATCCCATCCTGCCTTTTGCATCGTATGCAGAAAGTGTCCCGTCGCTGCGCCGATATCCAGGAGTTTCCCTTTTTTTAACCCGCTTGCTTTTTCAATCCGGCGCCGTTTGGAACGGAGCGTTTCTTTCCGGGCCAGGCGATAGAGCCGGTTGATGAGTCCTTTTTTGGTATCGGTGTGCGAAATGTAGGCTTCGGACTGATAATAGGCCGGGAGTTCATCCTCCCGGGGGAAGGGCTGGATAAAACGGCCGGTACAACGTGGACACTCCATGAGTGTGAACCAGTTTTGGGTCACCAGCCAGTCCTGAACCCGCATGACATCAAAACTTTCGGGATTCCCACAGAGGGGACATTCGATTTGGGTGAGGGGTTGGGGGGGTGTCCGGGTCATTTCACAATCACTCTGGCAACTTTGCCATCCATGGTGGTCACGACCAGATCGTCGTCAGTCCGGGGAAAGACAGGATTCACCAAAGCCGTACTGAGACGGTGTTTCCAGAGGATTTTTCCCGTCAGGGGATCCATGGCATGTACCTCTCCCCGCTGGGTGGGATAAAAAAGCACACCGTCTTTTTCAACCGGCGGCGCCATGCCGATATCATAGCCGAATCCACCAAAGGTTTTCCACAGGGTGACCGGTTCCCTGGCCGTGGCATCCATGCACACCACCGAATCCTGCATGGTCCGGGCATAGACCCGGGTTTTGTCTTCCGAGATCCCGATACTTTCCCGCACCATATGCTCAGCGGTCCGCCAGATGACTTCCCCGGTTTTTTCATCCAGAGCCGTCATCACCCGGTCCGGTGCCACAATAAAGACCACTCCGTTGGAAACAACCGGCTGGCATACGGCAGGCGAATAGAGAACGCCGGCCATGGGACCTGCCCATTTCCAGTCCAGCCTGCCTGTAAAACGGTCCAGAGCATACAGATGGCGGTCCCAGGCGCCGACAATCACATGCTCCCGGGTAACCGCCGGTGTGGCTTCAATATATTGTTCCACCCTGTCGCAGGTCCAGTTTACCGTCCCCTCTGAAATATTGATGCAACGAATTTTCCCGTCACTGCCACCGATATAGGCATTCCCATCCCTGACAGCGGCAGAGGAGACAAAGGGCATATCCCCTTTTACTTTCCACAAGGATTTACCTTTTCTCAGGTGGATACCATACACGCAGGAGTCGGCAGATGCCACAATTACCACGCTGCCTTCAATGACAGGTGTCCCCAAAACAGGCCCGTTCGTATGGAAACGCCACAACTCCTTCCCATTCCGCCGTTTCAGTGCCACCACATCCCCGTTATTGAGTCCAACAATCACCCGGGAGTAGGTAACCGCCGGTCCGCCGGCAATGAGGGAGTGCAATTCAGTCATCCACAGTGGTTCCACCTGGGGATATTTTTCATTGACGGAATAATCTGCCGGTTCTATGGGTTCATAATCGCTTTTTCGTTCATCCCGGAGTGCCATGGAATGCCAGGGTGCTTTCAATTCACCACCGGTGACCTTTTCCTGTACGATGAGGGAATCCTCTGTGAGGGTGACAATGTTGTATCCTCCCGCATCATTCCGTGCCAGGGTAGACCTGCCCAGGATTCCCGGAATGCCACCGTAATTTGCCACGGCATTGTGATGATGATGCCCATGGAGGATGGCCTGGACATTTCGGGTCCGGAGGATTTTCAGGATGTCCCGGTAATTCCGGACTGATTTATCTATGGGATAGTGGGTGATCACGATGATTTTTTCATCTTCCGGGGCAGCTTTGATCTGTTCCCGGAGCCATTGCACATCTTTAGGGGCCACAAAACCATCCCCCATACGGAGGAGGGGACCCTGGTGAAATCCTATAAAGCGGACGTCATCGATTTTCTTGTTGAAGCGGTCGTATCCGAAGACCCGGAGATATTCCTCTCCTCCGCTGTAGGTCCACTTGTATTCGTGGTTACCGGGAATCGCCAGGTAGTTGAGATTCAGACTGTCCAGGAGTTCTTTCGCCCGGGCAATGTGGCCTGGAAAATCATAATCGGTCAGATCGCCGGAAATGATGACAAAATCCAGGTCGGCCCGGCTGTTGATATCGCGGACCGCCCGGGCAAGATCCCGTTGTCCGGATTCCCCGCTGGTATGTGTGTCCGACATCCAGGCAAAGCGGAGGGTATCTCCGGCAAAGATACATGTTGTGATGAGAATCAGTAACAGAAGAATACGTTTCATAACTCTTCTCCGGTCTTTTTATGAAGTTTTCCTTTCCTTTACAGCAAAAAATCCTCCCTATTTAATCAGAATCATCCGTTTAACATCCGACACATCCCCTGCCTGGAAGTAAAGAAAGTAGAGTCCGGAAGCATAGCGAGAGCCGTCAAATATCACCTCATGGATGCCGGGAAACTGAATTCCATTTACCAGTTCGGTGACGAGGGCTCCCCGGATATCATACACCGCCAGGCGGATATGCTGTTGTTCGGGCACATCAAAGCGGATGGTGGTCACGGGGTTAAAGGGATTGGGATAATTCCCATGGAGGGCAAATTCCCGGGGGATGCCGGGATCTTTCACGGCGGTGACAGGCGTCACCGTAAGAACAAACTCCGTGGTATCGGTCAGTTCGCCTACACCCATATCCCGGACCATGATGCGGATATTGGCTTGTCCGGTAAAGGTTTCGCTGGTCCGGATGTAGATCCGTTCTCCCGAGGTATGTCCCATAATCCGGAACCACACATCGGCTGTATCAGATTCACACACAAAACGGTGGGTATCGCCCGGGTTGGGATCCTCAAAAAAGACAAAAAGGCGCAGACTTTTGCCCTGTTCCACGGATGTATCGGGAATGCTCTCGATCACCGGCGGCTGATTAGGCGGTGCCTGTCCGGGTGTTTTTTTCACCAGGCGGAAATCATCCAGCCAGATTATACCCGATTCGGCACTGTTATCGGTCCGGATCATCTGAAAACTTTCCAGGCGGTAGGATGAGCCATCCATGGTACCATTCGACGCTCCGGGCCAACTGCCGATGTGTGCAGGATCGCCCAGATCCCACTCCAGCAATTTCCAGCCGATCCAGTTGATGGTATCCCACCTGGATACTTCCGCAATGGCATCCCCCCCGGTTTCATACAGGGAAAAACGAAACAAATTCATACTACTGTCCCCGTACACAAAAGACTGGAGCGTCCAGGAAGTATCGATGGGGATCTGGGTTGGCGGACTGGATGCAATGTGGTTCCGTAGAAACCAGCCTTCCGTGGATTCCATATCCCACTGGTAGATCAGCCGTCCCGATCGCCTATTCTCTGCTTCATAAGCCGAACCGGGGAGATAATTATCTTCGGAGGATTTGTTAAAGGAGGATCCGGTGGGTAAAACACCTGCGGTTGACCCTGAAAACGTGGGGTCTTTCCAGTCCCCTTCTCCCATAAAATCATCCAGTATTTTCAGATCATGATAGTAATAATCTTTTGTGTGACAGGTAAGGGTAATGGGTTCATTGATGGCATTTCCCATGGTATCTGAAACGCCGGGACTCAAAGTCACCGTGACGGGGGCGTTGGAGACCAGGCGGGAATAGGGTCTGACACTGAGGACCGATCCCTCTTTCCAGGGTGTTAAAACCGCATCTTTTGAGATGTGGATGCCGTCTGTTGTAACGGCAATCCGTTCCGGGCTTACACTGGCAGGATCCAGTTCTTCGTTAAAGTAGAAAGCCACCGGTTCCGTTAAATCGATGTGGGGAACGGTGCCGGCGGGATGTGTACTGATGAGAACAGGCGGTGTATCATCCCGCAGGTCTGTCCGGAAACTGATTTCCCAGGCATCACCGCCGGTCAGGTCTCCGTTGCCGTCCAGGGGCATACCGGCGGCATCGGTGATATCCCCCGGGAGTGTGAGGGTATATTCCACATCATTTTCCAGATTGGATGTGAATGAGAGGGTTACATTCCGGCCGCCGGAGAGCCAGTTTGGGCGGTCCCACCTGAAATTCATGGCCGGTGGTTCCGGCACAATCGTAATTTTTTCCTCAAAAACCGCCGGATCCATCCGTTTGGAAAACCCAAATTCAATGGTCGTATTGATAGAAACCGTATCCCCGTCTGCCACGGAACAAGATTCCACGATGGGTGGATAGGAGATAATGGAATCGGTAAAAGCGATTTCGGAGACCGGTGAGGGATTCCAATAGCGGTTATAGGCAATGCCGTAATACCCGTATTTCCCTGAAAACAACTGGGTTCCGTCAAACGATTCCTGAATGGTGAACGGTGTCGGGGCATAGGTCATCCCTACAATGTCATCCACATCGGGATTTGGCGTACCGGATTCGGTGCGGTAAATCACAAGCCAGTATGGATCGGTAATACTTTCGGGAAGATCCATGGAAACGGCATAGCTCATGTCGTCATGCTTGGTCAGGATGACCAGGGGCATATATTCCGGGGCTTCCGTTGAGATAAAGGTAAGGGGTTTCATGCGGGTTTTCCGGCTAAAAAAGGTTTCGCCTGCTTCTTCCCAGTAGAGCATATCCTGCCAGCTTCCATAGCTGAAAAACTGAAACCCGTCCACCCAGTCCAGCTGCCGGCAGGCTTCCACGATACGGGGGTGATTATCCCAGGCAGACCCAAAATTATAGCTTCCCGGCCCTACAGAATAAAAGCGTCCTGCGGCAATTCCCGGCTGGATTTCCGGTTCCCAGTCTGTTGTTAAAGCCGTGATAAATCCATCGGCAGTTGTCCAGTGATAGTGCATGGGAGTCAGTTGATCCACCCAGCCTTCATTGAACCATTTTGCCGCATCCTGGTACACAGAATAGTAACCGGACCACTTTTTATAGCGCCCCAGGGCGGCGGCACTGACCCGGACCCAGGGTTTCACCTTCTGCACCGAATCATGGACCATTTCGACAAACTGATCCACACTGTGGCGCCAGTAACTTTCCCAGGAAGCATAGGGAATACCGGGAAGGCTGTCCGGTACACCGGCGCTGTAAGGGTGTTCAACATCATACAGATAGCGGGATCCTTTGGTCATTCCCTCGATGATTTCCGGTGAAAACTGGCCGTCAAAGGGTTCTTCTCCCCCCAAACTCACGGTTTTGCTGCTATATTCATTCCATCGGATATAATCATAATGCATACCGTCAATATCGTAGCGGTTGACAATATCCATCACCACATCCCGGGTATATTCCCGGACGGCTTCGAGTCCCGGTGAAAGAGCGTAATTCTCCGTCATGGGATTACCGTCTGCATCCCTACAGACCCATTCCGGATGCTCCGCCACCGGGGTACCGGGACGGTCGCTGTTGGTTTTGAATACATTAAACCAGGCATGGAGTTCAATGCCCCGCTTGTGGGCTTCCTGGATGGCATATTCCAGAGGATCATACCCCGGATCTTTGTAGCCCAGGTAGGAGCCCCAGGGTTCGTACGGTGAATTATAGTAGGATGTGCCCGCCTGGCGGACCTGCCAGAGGACTGCATTCATATTGGCTTTTTTGTGATTGTCCAGAATTTCCCGGGTTCTGGCCTTCAGTTGTTCCGTGCTCAGGTTGCCGCTGTAGGCATTCCAGGTAATGACCCATGTTGCCCGGAACTCCTCATTCACCGGGTCCTGGGCAAAGAGCAGGGTTAAAGGCAGCAGGAATATAAAAATTCGTGAAAAATGATGCATCGTTGCATTCTCCTCTTATCTCGTTCGGTTTAGTTTCTAAATAACATTTAAAAATAACATAAAAAAGGGTAAAGAGCACGGATGAATCAGGTGAATCGGTTAAAAGGGATGTTTTTCCACGAAATCAGTGATTACTCATTCAAAATGGTTCTGTCTCTGAATCCTTCGCCCTGGAGAATCGCCACATTTGAAATAATCATAAAGGCATTGGGGTCGATTTGCCGGACAATGCGCCGGATTTCTTCCACCTGCCGGGTAGCCACCACGGTGTAGAGGGTTCTTCGTTCCTTATCCGTATACATGCCATGGGAATCGAGTCCCGTCACCCCCCGGTGGACCTCCTGCATGATGCGCCGGGCGATATCAGTCCAGGCATCGCTGATAATCATGATGGCCTTTTCGGACATGAGTCCTTCCACCATCACATCCACAACTTTTGAGCTGATGGCCAGAGAGATCAGACAGAAGAGGACCAGTTCCACATCCTGAAAAATCAGTCCGGTCAGGATGATAATGCCTGTATCCACGATCATGAAAGACCAGCCCAGGCTGATATGGGTAAATTTATTGATCATGCGGGCGACAATATCGCTGCCGCCGGTCGTTCCCCGGCCCCGGAAGATAATCCCCAGGCCCACCCCCAATATGAGTCCGCCATAGACGGTGGCCAGCAGTTTATTGTCTGTCAGGGCGCCCCAGCCCAGTCCTTTATCAATCAAATCGGAAAAGGCGGAGGATGCCACAATGCCTGTCACGGTTTTTAAACCAAACTTTTTCCCGAAAAAATAGAGGCCCATCAGAAAGAGGGGAATATTGGTCACCAGCATAGTCAGGCCGGCCGGAATATGAAACGTATGATAGAGGATGGTTGCAATTCCCGAAACGCCTCCGGCATTGACCTTATTGGGGATAAGGAAGAGCATAAAAGCCACGGCCATGAGTAAAGATCCCACAAGGATCATCACATAGTCCTGGATGCTCTTACGTAAAATCAATTCTTTTTCCGTCATAAAATCACCTCCCTCTGCCTGCATTTCAAAGACGCGTAATTTATTGAATATTTACGGCGAGTCAAACAGAAGCCGGATGAAAATCCGTTTTATGAGGGGGGATGTAAAAGGTGTAGGTTGGGAAAGGTCAGGATGTCAGATAAAGGACCGAGAAAAAATGGAAAAGGGTCCCGGCCATGACGAACAGGTGCCAGATGGGATGAGTCCAGGCGACACGTTTCATGCGATAGAAAATAAAGCCCACAGAGTAGAGGATTCCTCCGATGATCAGGTAAACCAGGCTTTTATGGGGAAGGAGGCGAAAAAGGTTGGGACCGGCAATCAGGATAATCCATCCCATGGCCAGGTAGATCCAGGTGGATGCCGTATGGTATTTATCCAGGTAGATGGCTTTCAGGACCACGCCCAAAATGGCAATTCCCCAAACCAGTCCGAAAATCACCCATCCCCAGGGCCCCCGGAGGACCGTCAGGGTATAGGGGGTATAGGTCCCGGCGATGAGGACGAAAATAGTGGCATGATCCAGGCGGGCGAAGACGTTTCGGGCACCGGCCCAGGGCAGACTGTGGTAGAGGGTGGACATAAGGTAAAGCAAGACCATACTGACGCCGAAGATCGTATAGCTGGTCACATGCCAGGCTGTCCCTTCCCGGACTGCTTTCACAATCAGAATCACCAGTGCAGCAATGCTTAACAGGACACCGATACCGTGGGTAATGGCGTTGGCAATCTCTTCGGGGATGGAATAATCCATAAGGAATTTGCGGGTGGATTGTTTCATGAAGATCCTTCTTTTTTTAACGGCTTGAATTTAGGGGATTGAGGGGAGAATAGAAATGAAATCTGAGTACTTTTTTCTCCATCACCCCGACACCATAAATGGTGTCTCCCGTCACACGCAGGCATCACTTGGAAAAACAAAGAATATAAATATCCATTATTTATTCATATTATTTATATTGAATTATGTTGATATGGTAATTTTTGTTATCTATTTTATTTGCATGACAGGGAAAACATACAAATCAATTTTATATCATGTTGTGTTTAGAACAAAATATAATTGTCAATTTATCACAGAAGAGCGGAAAAACATTATTTATGATTTTATTCTGAGTATATGTAAAAAAAATGGTTACTATTTACATTGTATTGGAGGAATAGAAAATCACGTACATTTATTGATATATATTTCTCCACAAACTAGTGTTGCAAAAGCCATAGGAAATATAAAGGGTGCTACATCTTATTTTTATAACAGCCGATACGGATTTGATGAAAAATTAAAATGGCAGAGAGGATATGGGGTTTTTACTGTATCACCAGAGAATTACCAAAAAATATATAATTACATAAATAAGCAATTTGAACATCATAAGTATAAAAAAACGATCAAGCAATATGAAACTTACGACAATATAAACAACATTGCTTCGTATGAAAAGGACGCTAAAGCGCCCTGACCCTTATCCGGCACAGCAGATGAGCATCCTTCAGGATGCTTTCCCAAATAAACGACGGGATTTATCCCGTCGGCCATAAACATCGACAATAAAAAACAGGATTATCCCGTCGGCCATAAACATCTGGCTACACACTATGACTAACGGATATCCGCCATCACACCGACACCATAAATGGTATCTCTTGCTGTGAAAAGGACGCTAAAGCGCCCTGACCCTTATCCGGCACAGCAGATGAGCATCCTTCAGGATGCTTTCCCAAATAAACGACGGGATTTATCCCGTCGGCCATAAACATCTGGCTACACACTATGACTAACGGATATCCGCCATCACACCGACACCATAAATGGTGCCTCTTGCTGTGAAAAGGACGCTAAAGCGCCCTGACCCTTATCCGACACAGCAGATGAGCATCCTTCAGGATGCTTTCCCAAATAAACGACGGGATTTATCCCGTCGGCCATAAACATCGACAATAAAAAACAGGATTATCCCGTCGGCCATAAACATCTGGCTACACACTATGACTAACGGATATCCGCCATCACACCGACACCATAAATGGTATCTCTTGTTGTGAAAAGGACGCTAAAGCGCCCTGACCCTTATCCGGCACAGCAGATGAGCATCCTTCAGGATGCTTGTTCCAATAAACGACGGGATTTATCCCGTCGGCCATAAACATCAATAATAAACTACAGGATTATCCCGTCGGCCATAAACATCTGGCTACACACTATGACTAACGGATATCCGCCATCACACCGACACCATAAATGGTGTCTCTTGCTGTGAAAAGGACGCTAAAGCGCCCTGACCCTTATCCGGCACAGCAGATGAGCATCCTTCAGGATGCTTTCCCAAATAAACGACGGGATTTATCGCGTCGGCCATAAACATCGACAATAAAAAACAGGATTATCCCGTCGGTCATAAAAACATCTGGCTACACACTATGACTAACGGATATCCGCCATCACACCGACACCATAAATGGTGCCTCTTGCTGTGAAAAGGACGCTAAAGCGCCCTGACATCACTCATTCTTGCAAATCAAAAAAAAATATTCTATTTTCCCACGCTTTCGGAAAGCCACCTTAGCTCAGCTGGTAGAGCACCGCTTTCGTAAAGCGGTTGTCGCCGGTTCGAGTCCGGCAGGTGGCTCCACACAAAAAAGGCGCTGGATTCAGCGCCTTTTTTGTGTGTGTATGGTTCAGTCAGAGGGTATATCTTCAATGTATCCCCGGTTCGGAATGCTTAACCCGTAAGCCATGTACCGTTCCGTACCGTTGATGAGAAGCTGTTTACCAGATTGTTGGTGAATATAGGGCTCCCCGGAAAAAAATAAAATGAAAAAGTGAGTCTTTATTACGCCTGGAACAGAGCCAGGAGAATGGCAGAGATGAGCGGTATGGAGAAATTGTCATTCACCCGGTGCAAAAGGGCTTCACAAATGGACGTCAGTACGACTACAGCAAACACTTTCCAGAGCACCAGATGGGGATAGCCAATGATAAAAATCAGTACACCGGTCAGGATAAATGCACCGGTACCCATGAGGGTATGATTGTAAATCCACCTGATTTTTCCCCAGCGTTTTCCAATCAGGGCAGCGGCCGCATCACTGATGGAGAGGAGCAGACAGGCGGGAACGGCATAATCGGGTTTAAAATACCACAGAACCAGCCAGAATGAGATAAACTGCCAGGTGGCACCGGTAAGTTGAAAACCCATCTCTTCAGACTCCCGCATGGAGTGTCCCGCCAGCCATTTGAAAGTTTTCTGAAAAAATGGAATCCAGCGTCTTCCCACATCCAGACAGATAAAGGGAATGGAAAATCCCCCTAATGCAAGAAGTGTCATCTGCCGGGAGGTAAAACCGAACCATTCCGGCATAAAATATACTCCAAAGGGAATAACACCCGAAAGGACATGAAGGACTTTACGGTCTGTTTCTGTTTTCATCATACGTGTTTACCGGTTGTGTTTTTCTTCAGGAAGTTGACTCACCGTGAGCACGATACCCCGGGGTTCCTTAAGCACCGTTCCTCCTTCGACAGACTGGGACAAGACGGTGAAAGCCAGTAGATCATCCCGCTCCACAAAACGGACATCACTCACATCCAGTCCGGCACTTTCAATTTTTCGTATGGCGGCAAACTGACTCATACCCACCACATCGGGGACCGTCCAGGATTTGAGTCCCAAACTGGCATACAGGACTACCGGGGTTCCCCGTGTCACGTAGATGCCTGGATCCACAGACTGATCATAGACGACTCCCTGGGGACTGTTGGAATAATCCCAAAGCACCGTATCCAGTTCCATCTGATATTCCCGGAGGATAATTTCGGCACCCCGGAGGGTTTTACCCACGAGGTTCGGAAAGGGAATCTCTTTTTCGACGGTGGAAATATCCAGGTAGACCCGTCTACCCAGGCGGACTTTGGACCCTGGCCTTGGACGCTGATCCAGGACGGTAAAAGGTTCCAGATCGCTACTGGGTTTGGATTCCCCCCGCATGGGGATAAAACCTTCCCGTCGGAGCAGTGAGGCGGCACGGTCCCAGGGCATATAGCGGACATCCAGCAGGATGCGTGTATCCCGGCGGCTTACAATGAAAGGCATCATGATATAATCAAAAATCAGATATGCTGCAAAGCTTACAAGCCCCAATACCATAAAAAAGAGAATGATTCGTTTAATGAATCCCATGCGTCCTTCCGAAATTTTTCAGGAATTTACGTCCTTTTCACCCGACCTGCAAAAGAACCTTCACAATCATGACGGTGAGGATAAGTCCTTAGAATGGGTCGTACCGTATCTTTCCAGTGATCAGGAGCATTGAGGGGCGGATCCCCCCAGGAAAATTCAGGATGTGTATCCAGAAACGTTTGGAGTACTCCTACATTTTCCGCCTCATCAAAGGTACAGGTGCTGTAAATTATTTCCCCTCCCGACGGCACAACCCGGCTTACATTTTCCAAAATTTCCAGTTGTAGTGCCTGAAGTGTCTCAAGGTCTCCGGGGTTTCGCCGCCACCGCAAATCACTCCGTTTCCGAATGACTCCGAACCCGCTGCAGGGCGCATCCACCAGGTACAGATTCACACGGGGAAAAGTATGGGTCCGGGCGTCTGCTTCCTCCAGGGTATAATGGGAAAAATTCAGGCGGCGGAGGGTTTCATCCACCTGTTTTAAACGCCGGCGATCCACATCATAGGCAAAAATTTCTCCATCAGGGAGGGCTTGTTTCAGCAGGGCGGCGGTTTTCCCTCCGGGAGCGCTGCATACATCACAGGCCTGGCGAATCCCTCCTTCCGGGAAAAAATATTCCGGTAAAACCGATGAAACATCCTGGATAGTCACTGCGCCGCTCGAAAAAATGTCATGATCCATGAGAGGCTGAATTGAACTCACAGTCAAAAAATCCTCCCGGTCGGGATGGACACTCCTGAAAATATCCAGGTCTTTCAAAGCCTTAATCACTCTTTCCCGGGCAGTATCCTCCATAAGTCGCACCATACGAACCGGTGGCTGATTCAATGCGGATAGCAGATTTTCCAATTCATGTCCAAACTGTCCATTCCATCGCTCCACCAGCCAGTCCGGAAAACTGTGTCGCATGCCCGGGGAAATGGAAAAATCCTCCATAAAATGTTTATATCCCCCTGCATTCCGGAAACGGATAAGCTGTCGGAGAATGGCATTGACAAAGGTTTTCTGATATCCCGCCAGAGAAACGAGAGAATGAACAGTCCCGTAATCCTGCGTTCCCTCCATGTGAAAAATTTCCGCTGCTCCCATGAGTAAAAGGATCCAGGTTTGAAGAGGTGGTTTTTTGGGGGATTTTAAAAACCGGGCTATCAGGGTTTCGGATTGTCGATGCCATTGGATGGTCTGATGAACCAGGGCATCGCGAAAACGGCGGGATTGTGGATTCAAAGGGTGTTCATCTTTTTGAAGCAGGTGATCTATATACGCCTCGCCGGTGAACCAGCGCAGCAGGATATTCAAAGCATTTTTCCGGCTGTCAATCGACGCCATCGACACGCCTGTAAGATGTGATATCCCACCCGTTGAGAAAATCCGCCACATTCATCGCCCGCTTCCCTTCAGGCTGGATTTCCTCAGGATACAGCAGTCCATCTCCACAGTGGATGGCAAAAGTGTTTTTAGATATCTTTACCAGTGTGCCGGGATGGGTGTCTGAAACCGGTTCAAACCGGGCTTTGAAAATTTTTATAAGGGTGCCTTTAAGAAAAAACCGGGCTCCGGGGACAGGGGCAAAGGCACGGATGGTACGAATAAGCACCTGGCCGGGTTGAGTAAAATCCAGGACAGCCTCTTCCGGATGGATTTTCGGTGCCGGTGTGGCATGGGTATGATCCTGGGGGATGGGCCTGAGCCGGTGGGATTCCAGTCCGTCAAGGGTTTCCAGAAGGCATTCCGCTGCTAAAATTTTCAGACGGTCGTAAAGGGATCCGGTTGTATCATCCGGATGGATAGGGATGCGCTTTTGGAGAAGTACACCTCCTGTATCCACCTTATCCTCAATTTGAAAAGTCGTAATGCCTGTTTCCGTCTCGCCCTGGAGAATGGCCCGGTGTATGGGTGCAGCACCCCGGAATTTGGGAAGCAGCGACGCATGGGCATTTACCGCCCCGTAGGGAGGAATGGCATAGAGTTTCCGGGGAAGGATACGAAAAGCCACCACCACCAGAATATCCGGCTGAATCTCACGGATCGCCTGCAGAAACACCGGATCTTTCAGTCTCACCGGCTGAAGGATGGGCAGATTAAGTTCCATGGCACGTTTTTTAACCGGTGAGGGCAGGTGTTTCCGTCCACGTCCCCGGGGTTTATCCGGGATCGTTACAACGGCGGAAACCTGATGGCGGGAATGGACCAGTTTATCCAGGGAAGGGACGGCAAAATCAGGCGTCCCCATAAAAATGGTTTTCATATTGGGTGTATGTGCTTCGGAATTTTAAAAATTTTATGCCTGACGGGAAGCCAGTTCGGAAAGTTTTGATTTGACAAACATTTTCCGTACCGGACTGATACGGTCGGTAAAAAAAATACCGTTGAGGTGGTCATATTCATGCTGTATGACCCGGGCCGGAAAACCGGTAAAGACTTCCTCGTGTGTTTTCCGGTCCAGATCCTGCCAGCGGAGGCGGATGGTCAGGGCCCGGGGGACATTTTCCCGGATGCCGGGGATGGATAGACATCCTTCTTCCTGAAGTTCGGTCTCTTCGGACATTTCCAGAATTTCGGGATTCAGGAAGACGGAATCACCCCGTTCATCTTCAAATGCCGCAGCTCCTACGGTAAATATGGCACGGCTTTCCCCTACCTGATTGGCGGAAAGACCGATTCCATCGTCATCATACATGGTCAGCACCATATCCTGAGTAAAACGGCGGATGGTATCTGTCACATTTTCCACAGGCGCAGTTTTCTTCCGGAGGACCGGTGCCCCGTAGATATAAACTTTCAACCGTTTGGGGGTATATTGGGACATGATTATTTTTTCATGGCTTGCATAGGTTCAATTTTGGATGCGATGGCATTTTTCCGGACTTCCAGTTTTACATCCTTGCCTACTTTGATCACCACTGTGTTTTCATCTTTCAGGGAATCAATTTCACCGATGAGTCCACCAATAGTCACCACTTTATCCCGGGGCTGAAGTGAACTGAGCATTTTTTGGGTCTCTTTCTGTTTCTTCGCCTGGGGACGAATCATAAAAAACCAGACCACCACCATAATAAGAATAAAGGGAAATAAAGTCACCAAAGCACTGGGTTGCTGTTCCTGGGCGGCCTGTGCAAAAAGATTTAATAACATATTTTTTTCTCCTGTTTTGACGGATATTAACCATATTGGAGAATCAAATCAAGAATTCTACAAAAGAGTTGGTGTTCCTCCCGCAGAGGCACAGAGAGCGCGGAGGGATTGGATGATAATCCCATGAAATAGGGTTCCCAATTTGGATTGGGAATTTTACTGGATGAATGGAATTTTATCGCTGCTTTACAGCTTTTTCAGAAGTTAGAAGATGGAAGTTGGCGTCGCTTCGCTCCTGCATGGGATTCAAGCACCTCACTGCGTTCGGTGTTCAATAGCCGCTTCGCGGCTTTCAAACGCTGTTACGCAGCGTTGAAGGATCTCACTTCGTTCGATCTTCAATCTCAAGATATGCATGTTTTAATGGGTGACTTCTTTTTTGTACACTGCAAATCAGTGCCGCTTGAATTCTTGATCGCCGAAGGCGTTTGAACACTGAGCGCAGCGAAGTGCCAATCCCCTCAATCCCCCTCTCAGCCTCTTTACACCCTCTGCGGAATCCCCCTAATTAATCTCTCCCCCTCCGCCCTCTCCGCGGGAATATCCAAAACAATCTCTGCCTCTCTGCGCCCTCCGCGGGAGGAATAAATCCTCAGCCTCTCCGCTCACTCCGCCGCAATGCCCCCAAAATAATCTCTGCCTCTCTGCGCCCTCCGCGGGAGGAATAAATCCTCAGCCTCTCCGCTCACTCCGCCGCAATCCCCCCAAAATAATCTCTGCCCCTCCGCCCTCTCAGCGGGAATATCCAAAATAATCTCAGCCCCTCTGCGCCCTCCGCGGGAGGAATAAATACTCTGCCTCTCCGCCCTCTCAATTCTCCCATTCTCAATTCCCCCTAAAGCCCTTAAATTCTATCATGCACACCATACCGGAACTTTTGGCTCCTGCAGGGGATTTGGAAACAGCTCTGGCTGCTTTTGAAAGTGGTGCTGATGCGGTGTATGGCGGTCTTTCTCGCTTTAATGCCCGGGAGCGGACCCACAATTTTTCAGAGGCTGATTTTGCCAGGTTAATGGCCTATGCCCGGATACACGGGAAAAAGGTCTACCTGACCCTGAATACCCTGGTCATGGATCGTGAGTTAGCCGATGTGACGGATTTCCTCAGCCTTATGTCCGGACTCCGTCCCCATGCGATAATAGTCCAGGATTTCGGTATTTTACGCCTGATTAGGGAGCATTTTCCTGAACTGCCCATCCATGCCTCTACCCAAATGGCAGTGCACAATTCTGCGGGGGTTCATTTTCTGGCAGACAAGGGGATCAGCCGGGTGATTCTGGAAAGGCAGGTCACGCTGGAAGAGCTGGCACTGATCCAACGCCGTTCAAATCTTGAGCTGGAAGTTTTCATTCATGGTGCCCTCTGCTGCAGCTTGTCCGGCGTGTGTCTTTTCTCTTCCTGGATGGGCGGATGGAGCGGAAACCGCGGCAAATGCAAACAGCCCTGCCGGCGACGCTATTTTACACCGGATGGGAATGGCTTTTTCTTTTCCACCAAAGATTTGTACACCCTGGATCTCATTCCCCAATTGAAAAAGATGGGTATCGCCTCCCTGAAAATTGAGGGCCGCCTGCGAAAAGCCGATTATGTTCGTCCCGTGGTGGAAGCCTACCGGCTGATGCTGGATTCCCCCGAGGGTGAAGAACAAACAGCACTCAAAGAAGCCAGGGGTATTCTGAACCGGGCCTCAGGCCGGGAATGGTCTTCGGGATTTTTTAGCAAAAAAGCCATGAAATCAGTCATAAATTACAATTCCATGGGGAGTCAGGGTCAATGGGTGGGGGATGTGACATCCATTCGGTCCAATGGATTCCAGATGAAAACATCCCAGCGGATTTTTATGGGGGATAAACTCCGGGTCCAACCGGCATCCGGTGAAGAAGGTCCTTCTTTCATTGTGACCCTTATGCGTGAAAATACTAAACCGGTCCGGAGAAGTGAAAAAAACACCCGGCTTTTTATTCACTGCGATAAAGCAATTCCCGAAAAGGGAAAGGTTTTCCGCATCGGGAGTCCGGTGAAATATCCCCGGATAAATATGGATAAAATTCCGGAAATACGCCATTGGATCCATCTGGAGATCCGGATTCATCCCGGAGGACTCCAGGCCGTAGTCATCGATCCTCCCCTACCCCATTCCATCACTCTATCCGGCGATGTAGAAAAAGCCAAAAAGCATCCCGTTAACCGGCAGGATGTGGAATCCGAATTTCAGAAACTGAGTGTGGACGGGATAGGCCTTCTGGATCTCACGGTGATTCTGGACGGAGACTATTTTATCCAGAATAAAACACTCCGCATGTTGCGGCAATCTCTGGCCCGCCGGCTCAATGAGTCCCTGGTAGCATATCAATCCCAAAAAAGAAAAAATATCCCTGAATTTTCTCGCAAACCCCTGGAAAAAACCGGGTCAGAACCTGTCACCAGTGTGTATTGCACCCGGGGAGAGCAAAATCCAGGGGATGCATGGGTTATCCGGGATCTTGACGATCCGGCACCGGCCCATGAGCGGTTATTACCCCTTTTCTGTCCGGAAACACGACTTCAGGATCTGAGACAATCCATTACAAAGGCAATCCAATCAGGGACCCGTACTTTCCGTGTAAGTTCACTCTATGGATTTGAACTGCTCAAAGAATTTTCCGGAATCCATATTCATGGAGGATTTTCCCTGCCGGTGGCGAATTCCATGGCTTTTCAGGAGTTAACGGATTGGGGGGCAGACAAAATCCTCCTGTGGCCCGAGTTGGACCGTTCTGGATTTGAATCTATTTTGACACACTGGCGGGATAAGGCAGAGATTCTCACAGAAGGCCGCCTGCCCATCCTGATGACCCGGGGAGTAATTCCGGTGGAAGGGGATATCCGGGACAGCCGGGGCGCTGCTTTTACGGTGGTAAAAACAGACACCCTCACCTGGCTCTATCCTGAAAAAGGGATATCCATCAAACCCTTTGCGGGCGTTCATCAGTTTAAAATATTTACTGCAGATAAAAGCACATCCGGCACAGATTGGAATCTGAACCGGGAATGGAAGTGACCCTCCAATAAAAGCATCTTTCAGCCAGACAGTTTATTCACCTTTTAAATGAAATTTTTTCGTCAGATAAGCCCAGATGTCCCGGTCTGCCTGAAGCGTAAAGCGGGTCACCTCTTCTTCATGAGACTGGCTTAAGATCCGGGTATGTTCATGAAGGGCTGCGATGATTTCACCTGCCTGGTGGGGAATGTCCACAGTCCGGATCACGGTATTTTCATCCATTCGGGACTGTATTTCTTGGATAAGGCGGGTCAGTCCGATGGCTTCCTTCGCCGAAATCCACACCGCATCGGGATATTCCCGCTTCACCAGAGTTACATTCATGCTCTCCGGCACACGATCTGCCTTGTTGAACACCGTGAGAAAGCGCTTTTCGGGGATTTCAAAATCCTTCAGCACACTGTCGATGGTCGTCAGATGGCGGCGAAAATCAGGATCGGAAATATCCACCAGTTTGATCAGGAGATCGGCGGATTCTGCTTCTTTCAGGGTACTCCGGAAAGAGGCCACAAGCTGATGGGGAAGTTTCTGAATAAAACCCACCGTATCGCTCAGGTACACATCGCGCCCGTTGGGCATCGTCATTTTCCGCACGGTGGTATCCAGGGTCTTAAACAACTGATCTTCCACTTCCACTCCGGCTTCAGTGAGAGCATTCATCAGGGTAGATTTTCCGGCATTGGTATATCCCACCAGGGCTACATTAAAAAATTCATGACGGAATTTTCGTTGTGTATTTCGTTGAAGGGCTATTTTTTCCAGCTCTTTTTTGAGTTTTTTTATCTGATCCCTCAGGAGTCGGCGGTCAATTTCAATCTGGGTTTCTCCTGGTCCACGCCGTGCTCCTCCGATACCGCCGGCCTGCCGCTCCAGGTGGGTCCATTGGCGTGTCAGACGGGGCAGCATGTATTGAGCCCTGGCAAGTGCTACCTGGGTCTTGGCTTCCCGTGTCCGGGCATGTTGCTGAAAAATATCCAAAATCAATGCGCTACGATCCAGGACTTTCAATCCATCTCCCAGGATTTTCTGGACTGCTTTCGCCTGACCAGGATCCAGTTCATCATCAAAGATCACCGTCTCAGCTCCCAGCTCTTCACAGATATTTTTCAGCGTCTGAAGTTTTCCTTTTCCCAGGTAGTGGATGGAATGAAGGGTTGGACGTGTCTGAACAAGCGTATCCACAACCACACCACCGGCAGTTTCTGTCAGACGGGAAAGTTCTTCAAGAGACCGTTCGGTCTTTTCATGGTCACCGGGAAGTTCCACTGCCACTAAAAGGACCTTCTCTGTATCGTCTCGAATATCAGTATCTGTCATATTTTTTTGTTTTACCTCGTTTTTTCATATTCAGCATCATGAGTAAGAGTTCTCCCCCCCAGCAAAGAGCAGTAAGCAAAAAGAAAAGGGGCGTGAGGGACTTTCCTTTGAGGGTTTCCCGGAAAGCCCGGATTTCATCGGTCTGTGCCGGGATAATCTGCATCCCGGGGAGAGGGGATTCCAAAACAGTGTTTTTTGTCTCACTTTCAGGCCAGTTTACAGCGAAATGGGCCTGACTGCCGTTACTCACCAGGGTATATAAGCCAGGTATATCCGTTTCGGTATAGGGTTCCAGAATTTTCACCCGGCGTCCGTCGGGACGGATAATTTCATCACCGGCCTGGTGATTGGGGATGGGTTCACCTATCAATACATCCTTCCGGGTCATCCCTGTAAAGTAAAAAAGAAACGTTTTCAAAGCCCGGGTAAAGAGAGGATGTGTCCCCATTAGGTTGTCCGCCAACTTGAAGGGAGATGTCTGAATATAGATATTGTTTTCCTGAAGTGTGAATAAAAAGGGATTCCCATCGTTCAAGCGCAAAAGTGGTTGATATGGGGTCTCCGCCTGGATAGAAAAATACCGGGATACAGAAAATCCAGGGAGCTCTGAAAACACCTGATTTGCTGCTTCAGCCCTTTCTGTGATCCGGAACTGACCTTCAGAAAGTTCGTGCTCCCGGGCATCCTGGAGAGAAAGCATCTCTTTCCAGTCAGTATCAGGCAGGCGATCCATCACAACCCAGACCGGTTTATGTTGGGCAAAGCGGTGGATACGGTTTATCTGGGCAGCAGGAAGAGGATGAAGACCATCTACAATGAGCAGATCCCGGTTTTCCAGGGAGCTCCCGGAGAAAAGATCCGGCGAGACGGCTTCCACATTCACTGAGAGGAGGGCTTCCAGGGCGGGAAGCAGGTAGGAATCCTCTCCTTCCACCAGTAAAATGGATATATTCTCTCCGGCATTTAGGGAGAAATATCGCTGGTTAAAGGGGTGATCCGATCCTTCGGTCTTCACCATTCCATGATAATACCCGGGGGATTCAGCCAGGAAGGAAAATTCCACATATCCTGATGCGTCAGACCGGGTCTGGGCAATTCGTTTTCCGTTGACAGTGAGATAGGCCAGGGGATGGCGACCCTCAGGGAGAGCTAAAACGGCACGGACAGGGATAAATTCACCGGCGGGAAAATACCGGGCAGGAATATCCAAAGATTGGATCCATGACTTTTCCCGGAAAGGATTTAAGGCAAGAATCACAGGATCATCTGCCTGTTCACGAAGGGTATTTAGAAAGAGGGGCATCGCTTCATTGGCCTGGAGGTCGGTCAGGAAGAAGAGGTGTTCGGGAGGACGGGCACGCATGAGTTTTCGTGTAAGCGTTTGGGGTGACATTTTTTCATACACCCGGAGTGTATCCCAGCCGGGAAATTCAGTTTGGAGGGTATTGACAATGGTTTCAAAGTCTCTATGAAACCGTGAACTGGGAGAATGATCCACAAGAATGATTCCTTCACCGGGTCCACCCAAACGCCACTCACCGGCAAAGGGTCCAGCCAGAGCCAAAATCAAAAAAAGAATGCCCAGTGTCCGTAAGATGAGAATTATCCATTGCCGTAGCCGAATTTTCCGAAGTGAATCGGTCTCGATTTGTTTTAAAAGGCGTATGGAACTGAAATAGAACTTTTCATACCGCCGTTCACCCAGTAGATGTATGAGAACCGGTATTCCTGCTGCCGCCAAAAGGATGAGGATACCGGGCCAGAGAAATGACATAGACCCTCGTTTGTTACGGCATAAGTTAGGGAGAAGGAAGGAGAATTGGGAAGGGAGAATTGACAATGGAGAATTGAGAATGGGGAATTGAGAATGGAGGGGGCGAGGGGGGGGGCCTCCCGCGGAGGGCGCGGAGAGGCTGAGATTAATTAGGAGGATTGCGGCGGAGGGAGCGAAGAGGCTGAGGATTTATGCCTCCCGCGGAGGGCGCGGAGGGGCTGAGATTAATTAGGGGGATTCCGCAGAGTGTGTAAAGAGGCTGAGAGGGGGATTGAAGGGATTGGCACTTCGCTGCGCTCAGTGTTCAAACGCCTTCGGCGATCAAGAATTCAAGTGGCACTTCGTGCCGTTCAATTGCTTCGCTGCGCTCAGCATTCCAGCACTGCTTTGCAGTGTACAAAAAAGAAGTCACCCATTAAAACATGCATATCTTGGGATTGAAGATCGAACGAAGTGAGATCCTTCAACGCTGCGTAACAGCGTTTGAAAGCCGCGAAGCGGCTATTGAACACCGAACGCAGTGAGGTGCTTGAACACCACGAAGTGGTGCTTGAATCCCATGCAGGAGCGAAGCGGTTTCCAAAAGCCACAAACTGTTGACTGTAGACTTTCGACTGAAGCCCCAGGAGCGAAGTGACGCTAACTTCCAACTTCCAGCTTCCAACTTCTTATAAATGATTGGAATCTTTTTTCCTAACCGAAACCGGGATATAAGATGGATGGAATATATGATTTCGATTAGGTAGCGCCCCCCACCCCGGGGGTAAAATACAGCGAAATGCGACATGAAGCAAGATAATATTATTATTCGTATATATGACTTATTGAATCATTTAGCAGATTGACGTCCTGGATCAATGAACCTGTCCGTCAAGTAAGTTGTTGACAGTCAATCGTATCAGGATGTGTATTGCATATTTTATCAAAAAAGTAAGAGCTCTTTAAAAAAACCGAAAGTGTATTTTTATCGAATGGCAATATGAAAAGATTTTACGGTTATCCACGACTTTTACTGAAAATTACTGTTTGATTTAGCCATGAATGCTTATTTTACTTTTTTATTTTATATCAATCCGTTACAAAAGGAGGTACACATGGCATCAATAAGAGGGACCCGCACAGAGAAAAATCTGTTGAAAGCATTTGCCGGAGAATCCCAGGCACGGATGCGCTATGATTATTTTGCCAAACAGGCAAAAAAAGAGGGACTTGAACAGATTGCGGCCCTGTTTGAAGAGACAGCGCTTAATGAGAAAGAACACGCAAAACGTTTCTTCAAATTCCTGGAAGGCGGACCGGTAGAAATAACGGCCACATACCCAGCAGGAAAAATCGGCACAACACTGGAAAATTTGGAAGCAGCGGCAGAAGGTGAAAAAGAAGAATGGGGAGAACTCTATCCTGAATTTGCCAAAATTGCCGAAGAAGAGGGATTCCGGGATGTAGCTTCAGCCTTTAAACTGATTGCACGGGTGGAAAAAGCCCATGAATCCCGTTACAGAAAACTCTATAAAAACCTGGAAGAGGGAAAAGTTTTTACCAAAAACGGAAAAGTCGTCTGGAAATGCCGGAATTGCGGCTATCTTCACGATGGCAGCTCTGCTCCAAAAAACTGTCCTGCCTGCCTTCATCCCCAATCCTATTTTGAAGTAATGGTGGAAAGCTATTAAATAAGAAGTTAGAAGTTAGAAGTTAGAAGTTAGAAGTTGGAAGTTGGCGTCGCTGCGCTCCTGGGGTTTCAGTCGAAAGTCAAAAGTCAAAAGTCGAAAGTCGAAAGTCGAAAGTCAAAAGTTGTGTGTCAGGACATAGGTAACAGTTTTGTGTCAAGAGATATGTAACACTTTTCGGAAATAAGGTAGCCATAATTTTAGTTTTTATCATACAATTGAATCAATCAATTCAATTTTCTTAAAATATTCCCTGCGTCTCTGCGCCCTCCGCGGGACGAAAAATCCTCAGCCTCTCCGCGCCCTCCGCCCCAATCCCCCAAATTAATCTCTGCTTCTCTGCACCCTCCGCGGGAGGAATAAATCCTCAGACCCTCCGCCCTCTCCGCCCCAATCCCCCAAATTAATCTCTGCTTCTCTGCACCCTCCGCGGGAGGAATAAATCCTCAGACCCTCCGCCCTCTCCGCCCCAATCCCCCTAATAAATCTCAGTCTCTCTGCGCCCTCCGCGGGACGAAAAATCCTCAGCCTCTCCGCGCCCTCCGCCCCAATCCCCCTAATAAATCTCTGCCTCTCTGCTCCTCCTCGGGAGGAATAAATCCTCATACCCTCCGTCCCAATCCCCCTAACAAATCTCAGTCTCTCTGCGCCCTCCGCGGGAGGAAAAATCCTCAACCTCTCTGCGCCCTTCGCGGGAGGAAAAATCCTCTGCCTCTCTGCGCCCTCCGTGCTCTCTGCACCCCTGCGGGAGGAACACCCCACCACTCTCAACTCAATTAAATAATGATCGGAAAATCCGCCATAGATACGACGGTTTTTAATAAAGGGTTCGGGAAACCCGAATTCATCCTGCATGGCAGGGGGACGAAGGACGCGGGGAGATTTGGACTGGATGCGGGGTAAACCCCGGAGAAATTCAGGACTGGCCAAAAAATGATCCAATTGCTGCCTTTGACATTGATACACATAGGTCCAGGCATCAGCCCCCTTCAGGAGTAAAGGGTAAAACCGATCCAGCATACGGACCGGTTCGGTATTAGCCGGAGCATTCAAATCCCCCATGATCAGTATTTTTCGCCGGGAATAATTCTGCTGCAGATAAATGATCAACTGACGTGAACATGCCAGACGATCAGGCAATGAACGTCGTGCTCCACCCCTACGGGACGGATAGTGAAGCACACAGATGATAAAAGCCTCTCCCCCACCCTGCCTGAAACGAAATTCTCCCATAAGTGCTTCCCGGGTCGAATTTCCGGAGGGTAAACGGAAGACAAAAAAATCCTCATGCAGACACTCCAGCAGATCCTGCCGGTAGAACAAGGCACAATCTATGCCCCGACGGTCAGGTCCCTCCCGATGCAAAATCCCCCACTGCTCAGGCCGGCCCATCCTTTTCCTCAAATCTTCCAATACCCGCCGGTTTTCCACCTCAGCCAATCCTACAAGGACCGGTTTCACATCCTTCAGGATTCTTCCGATCTGTTCCATCTTGTATTGGTATACCCGCTGATTCCAACCCAAAAAACTCTCCGGTAAAAACTCCTCGTCTTCTGTCAATGAATCATCCACCGTGTCAAAACAATTTTCTACATTCCAAAAAACCACAGGATGGCTCCCATCCCCTGCCGAACAGGCAGCAATACAAAACAACGCATATACAGATAAAATAATATTACACTAATAAATTTAATTGTTTTGCGGGTTTTAGGCAATAATTTCTTTTAATTCATTCAGGTGATCTACCAGGTAATCGGGACCGGCATCCATGAGTTCACGGCGACTTGAATAACCCCAGGTAGCTGCCACAGCCATATTTCCCGTGACTTTAGCTGTTTTTACATCGACAGGACTGTCTCCCACATGGCAGAGGAGTCCTTCCTGTCCCGTTCTATCCCACACATGGTGGATAACATCCGGATGTGGCTTTTTTTCCGCCAGGGTATCCCCACCCACCACTACAGCGAAATAATCCTCCAGACCAAAATAGTTTAAAATTTTCCGGGTTATACTTTCAGCCTTGTTGGTAAGCAGGACCTGTGTTTTGCCGGAAAAATGGTCCAGAATTTCCCGGACACCGGTGTAAAGCCGGGTTTCAACGGTACAATGGGCTTCATAAAGAATTTTGTATCGTTCAAGGATGGTTACGTAAAGGGTTTTAAAGTCTTTTTCAGCCTTCGCTTGTGCCAGAACAGCTTTTAATGCCCGTTCCACCATGGGCGGAATTCCGTTTCCCACAAAGGCTTTCATCTGTCCGGCAGTTACATGGGGAAGTCCGGCTTCATCCAGGGTTTTATTCATAGACAGGGTAATATCGGGAATGGAATCCACCAGGGTCCCGTCCAAATCGTAACTGATGATCAGCGGTTCAATCACAGCCTTTTTTCTCCTTTTCGCGGCATTCACAGCACAATCCGTAAATTTGCATCACATGGGATGTGGGATAAAATTTATAATTCTGGCAGATCGTGTTTTGCCGAAGTTCGATAATATGATCATTGAATTCGATTACTTTCCCGCAACGCAGGCATTTCATGTGATCGTGGTGTGGTTGTCCCAGCTTGAATTCATATACACAACGGCCTTCCCCGAAATCCATTTTCCGGATCAGGCGTTTCTCAACCAGCATCTCCAGAGTCCTGTAGATAGTGGCACGGCTTACACCGGCGTTTTGCTGTTTCAAGATCAGATAGAGTGCTTCAGCGTCGATATGATCCCGATGTTCATACATGATTTCGATAATCATTTTCCGCTGCCGGGTGATTTTCATCCCTTCTTTTTGGAGTCTTTGGATTATTTCGTTCAATACGTCTGGATTCATCTTGCACCCCCTATGGGATCCGGATCATTCCGAAAACTGCAGGAATTTCGCGGCGATTGTTTTCACAACCCCGCCCTGAAATGCCACACGAAAGGCCGGTTGTGAACTGGGGACTGATGTCAAAACCTTCCCCCGGCCGTAGACCTTATGGTTCACGGTATCACCCACACGGATTCTTCGGGAGGATGCCAGGGGCAAAGTTGACGAATCATTGGCTGTTTTTTTGCGGGAAGGAGTACTTCCACTTTTCCGCTTCGGGGGAGAAGAACCCCCGACAAATGACCTTTCAATATCCCGCTCCCCCAGTCCAAAAAGGAATCTATCGCGGGATTTTTGTTTTTCAAACCCGGTTTTTTCCAGGCAGTCCGGAGGAATTTCCTGTGTAAAGGGACTCGCGATGGAGGGCATCCACTGGCCGTAACGAAGGCGGCGGCGGACACAGGTAAGCACACAGTGTTTCATCGCCCGGGTGATACCCACATAAAAAAGCCGACGCTCTTCTTCCAGTTCCTCCTCCTTCTCCTTGGCCCTTTCCAAAGGAAACAAACCATCCTCCAGGCCGGAAATAAACACGATTGGAAATTCGAGTCCTTTGGCACTGTGAAGTGTCATGAGCACCACAGCATCAGCCGCGTCTTCCCACTGATCCACATCCGTCAAGAGAGAGAGTTCCTGAAGAAAATCCTCCAGAGTGGCGCCTTCATTATTTTGTTCAAACTCGCCGGCGCTGTTGACAAATTCTTCCAGGTTTTCCAGGCGGTCTTCATTTTCATTGTTTTTATCGTCGGTTTCATACTGGCTTTGATAGCCGGATACCCGAAGGACTTCTTTGACGGCATCGGTAAGGGTAAGCGTTTCAAGGCGGGACCGGAGATGGACCATCATGGATAAAAAGCTTTTCACCCGGTGCCTGGCTGCAGAACCGAGTCCGGCCTCCTCAGGATACTGGAGCGCTTCCCAAAGGGTTCGATGGGTCTCTTCGGCAAAATCTTCCAGGCGTTCCAGACTGGTTTTTCCGATTCCCCGGGTGGGATTGTTGATAATCCGTTTTAAACTCACCGCATCACTGGGATTTACCAATACTCTGAGATAAGCCATGATGTCCTTGATCTCTTTCCGATCGTAAAAACGGGTGCCTCCGACGATGATATAGCGGATCTGACGGTTCAGCAGGGCTTCTTCCAGTTGTCTGGACTGGGCATTGGTCCGGTAAAGAATGGCATGATCCCGGTAACGGAAGCCACGAAAATGATTTTCCCGGATGGTATTGGCAATATATTCCGCTTCATCATGGTCTGTTTCAGCCTGATGGAGGATGATCTTTTCCCCCTTATCCGATTCAGTCCACAGGGTTTTGTCTTTCCGGTTCCGGTTTTTTTTCACAACAGCCGAGGCGGCTTTGAGGATGGTGGCAGTGGAACGGTAGTTCTGCTCCAGCTTGATGATGGTAGGATTGGGAAAAGTCTCTTCAAAATCCAGGATATTGCGGATATCGGCACCCCGCCAGCCGTAAATGGACTGATCATCATCCCCCACCACACAGATGTTGTGATGTTTTTCACTGAGTGCTTTGAGAAAGAGAAACTGGACCCGGTTGGTGTCCTGGTATTCATCCACAAGGATATAATCATAACGGTACTGCATCAGAGTGAGGACCTCGGGGAATTTTTCAAAAATCAAAAGGGGCATGATAAGAAGGTCGTCAAAATCCATGGCATTGTTGGTTTTTAGCTGCTGTTGATAAGCCTTGTAGATGGCCACCTTTTTTTCCGCCAGAAAATCGCTACGCATAACTTTCAGAGCCTGATCGGGAAGGATCATCTGCTGTTTGCAGTCACTGATAAAATATTTCATGCCATTGGCGGTAAGGGAAACGGCGTTGACAGCCATGGAATGCATCAGATCCCGGATGAGCTGGAGGGAATCGGCTGCATCATAGATGGTAAAATCCCGGGTGTATCCCAGGCGATGGGCTTCTTTCCGAAGGAAACGGGCATTGATGCTGTGAAAGGTTCCCATAGAAACCCTGGCGGCTTCGGGACCTAACATATGGATAAGACGCTCCCGCATTTCTCCGGCGGCCTTATTGGTAAAGGTGACTGCCAGAATCCGTTCGGGAACGGTTTTTTTTTGTTCCAAAAGGTATGCGATTTTTCGGACCAGGACCCGTGTTTTTCCGCTGCCGGCACCGGCGAAAATAAGGAGAGGACCATCGGTGGTAAGGACGGCTTCACGTTGCCGGGGATTGAGGTTGTCCAGAAGATGTGTCATGGAGACGGAGCCTTTTCACGTTGTTGTTGACGGTATACCTCCCAGCGGACCTGCTGAAAGGCTGCTTTGGCTTTCAGATGTTCCCTGTGGGTTCGGGAAAAAACATGGGACCCATCCCCCCGGGCGACAAAATAAAGGTATTTTGTGGTGTCGGGAAAAACAGCCGCCAGAATGGCATCCCGTCCCGGACTGTTTACCGGTCCGGGTGGAAGTCCACGGTAAAGGTAAGTGTTATAGGGCGAATTGATCTCCAGATGGCGCTGACGCAGGCGGATTTTAGGTCCGGGTACAATATACTGGATAGTTGGATCGGCCTGGAGTTTCATGCCCCGTTTCAGACGGTTATAGTAGACCGACGCAATGACGGGCATTTCGTCGTGGATCATGGCCTCGCCCTGGATAATGGAGGCGACCGTGATGATTTCCTCCACGGTTTTGCCTTTTTGACGGATCACCTGCCGGAGGGAATCATCCACTTCAACCAGAAACTGACGGATAAGGCGGCGAATAATTTCCCGGGGGCTGGCATTTTCATAAAAGTCGTAGGTTTCAGGATAGAGAAATCCTTCGAGGGAGGAAATTTCAAAAGGAAGATGAAAAAGATGGGCACTGTCTTTATAGGCTGCAAAATCCTCTGCTGAAAAGGAAAAATGTTTGCTGAGCAGGATGGCCGTCTCTTCAAATTCCAGTCCTTCGGGAATAGTCACCCGGATTTGGAGAGGTTGGGCTACCGAAAGAAAATTAACCAGCTTCCCGTAACTGAGTCCACCGGGAACCCGGTAAGTACCGGCCTGGAGTTCATCGGTTTTCCCTTTCAGCCGGGCGCTCCAGTAAAAACGGCGCCGGGATTCAATGAGTCCCTGCTGTATAAGGGAATCGGCAATCTGTGTAAAGGGCGCTCCCCGGGGAATATGGAGGGTCACCAGGGTATCCGAAGCCAGAGGATTGGCTTCTTTGGCAGGAATCCGTAAAAGAAAAATACCGGCGATGACAGCACAGAGAATCAGGATAAAAATCTGACGCGACGAAAGCTGTTCCCTTTTATTGGGATTTCGGGGGCTGAAACGCCTGAGCATTGAAATGTCCCGCTTTTAAATGGATTAATACCGGTAATGATCGGGCTTATACGGTCCTTCAACCGGCGTGCCGATATATTCCGCCTGTTTTTCCGTGAGTTCCGTGAGTTTTACACCCAGCTTTTTCAGATGAAGCCGGGCAACTTTTTCATCCAGAACCTTCGGCAGACGGTAGACTTTTTTCTCATGGTCATTGGACCAGAGTTCGATCTGGGCCAGGACCTGATTACTGAAGGAATTGCTCATGACAAAGGACGGGTGACCCGTGGCATTGCCCAGGTTCACCAGGCGGCCTTCAGACAGGAGGATGATGGAGTGGCCGTCGTCAAAACGGATCTGATCCACCTGGGGTTTGACATGGATTTTTTGGGTATCAGGACGATCCAGGACGGCATCCACCTGAATTTCATTATCAAAATGACCGATATTGCACACAATGGCCATATCCTTCATGGCAGCCATGTGATCAGCAGTAATCACATCGCAATTACCGGTAGCCGTGACGAAAATGTCCGGGGCATCTTCCTGGATGGCCTCTTCAATAGTTTTAATTTCATAGCCTTCCATGGCAGCCTGGAGGGCACAGATGGGATCAATTTCCGAAATGATCACCCGGGCACCAAAACCTTTCATAGATTGGGCGCATCCTTTGCCCACATCACCGTATCCGCAGATCATGACGGTTTTACCGGCCACCATGATATCCGTAGCCCGTTTAATGCCGTCTGCCAGGGATTCGCGGCAACCATAGAGATTATCAAATTTGGATTTGGTCACGGAATCATTCACATTGATGGCGGGAAAAAGGAGTTTTCCCTGCTCCATAAACTGATAAAGCCGGTGAACGCCGGTGGTGGTTTCTTCACTGACACCCCGGAGGCCTTCCGCCACACGATGCCAGCGTTTGGGATCGGCGTCCATCTCCTGAAGGATGAGCTTGTGCATAATCCGGAGTTCTTTATTCTTCGCCGTGATTTCCGGCAAAGTGCCGGTTTCGGCGTATGCTTTTTCCAGCCTGACGCCTTCATGGACAAAAAGGGTGGCATCGCCGCCATCGTCCACAATCAGGTGCGGCCCTTTATCTCCGTGAAGAAGAGCCATCTGGGTACACCACCAGTACTCTTCCAGGGTCTCCCCTTTCCAGGCAAAGACGGGAATGCCGGCATCAGCCATGGCAGCTGCGGCATGGTCCTGGGTGGAAAAAATATTGCAGCTGGCCCAGCGCACATCTGCTCCCAGGATTTTGAGGGTTTCCATGAGGACAGCCGTCTGAATGGTCATGTGAAGGCTTCCCGTAATCCGGGCACCTTTCAACGGTTTGGTGTGACTGTATTCTTCCCGGATGGACATGAGCCCGGGCATCTCTTTCTCGGCAAATTCAATCTCTTTTCGGCCAAAAGGCGCCAGAGAGATATCGGCTACTTTGTATTTCATCTGCTTCCTGTTTTTTTATACACGGTTAAAATCATCTTCATACCGGATGATGTCGTCTTCTCCAAAATAGTCCCCGATCTGGACTTCAATAAACACGGCTTTGTCGTTTCCTGTATTTTCGATCCGGTGTTTGTTCCCGGCAGGGATATAGATATGATCGCCGGCTTTGTAGGGCTTGCCTTCGTCATTGTTTACCACGTTCACATCCCCCCGGGTAATGACCCAGTGTTCACTGCGGCGTTTGTGACTCTGAAGGGAAAGACGCTTACCAGGGAGAACGGTGATCCGTTTCACCTTGTAATCCGGTTCATCCAGCAAAACTTCAAACATACCCCAGGGGCGTTCTTCGATGTAATTCATGCTTCTCTCCATTTAAGGTCTGGACAGATACCAGGAGGTGACGGCAAAAACATTCACAATAGACAGGATGGCGCTGAAAGTTCCCAGCACATCCGTCACCTGTTTCATAAACTTGGGGGGAATCATGATGGTATCGCCGGGACGAATGACCGGTAAAAGTTCTTTGTCACCGGTCTCGATATATTTTTCGATATCCACCGTGACGAGAATTTCCTCTCCTTCGGTTGTCCGTTCATTCCGGAGGACACGGACGTTGGTAAGTTTGGCCATATTGGTAGGTCCTCCGGCATAGGAGATAATACCGATAATATCACTGGTCAGGGGGACATCATAGATTCCCGGACGGACCACCTCGCCCCAGATTTTTACGGGATAGAGAAGTTCCGCCTGTTCCTGTCGCCCCAGGTTGTATCCGCTGGAGGTCATGGACCCCACATTCTGGGCGCTGAGGATTCCCGCAAAAAGGGTGAAGAGTACGAGTGTGATCCCAAATTTTTTCATCATGTTCATTCCTTTACCTGAAAGATTATCCATGGACTTTCACTGCCTTCGATTTCAAAGCCGGCCGGATCCTGGCGTCCGATGGCATCGACTTTCCAGCGGTAAGTATGATCCGGCGAGAGTGCCGATTCCGTGGCTTTGCCGTCTGTGTTAAAGGTCACCGACTGGCCCTGGCCCGTATAATCAAAGCGGGGCACACCATAAAACCATACGGTCTGCCGGGTTGTGATATTTTCAAGGCGAATATAATAATAATTGATGGAATATTGAAAGTCATTGGGAAATTTCCAGCTGAATTCAGGTTTCACCGGTGCTTTTTCCGAAAGGTTGGGCTCACAATCGCCGGGAGAGGGAGTGAGATTATAGCGGACCGTGTCGGAAGGTTCGCTTTTATTTTCCGAAACATCCAAAGCCCGGATATAATAGTAGTAGAGGGTGCCGAATTCAATTTCCGTATCTACATACTCTGTATCGGAGAGGGCGGGATTGAGAGAATAGGCATAAACCGTATCTATGGCAAAAAAGTCCAGCTCGCCTGTTTCGCTGGTATCCGGCGCCCGGTAAATGATATAGCCTTCCAGCTCCGGGTCAGGATTTCGGGTCCATTCCAGGTAGATTCCCGCCATTTTATCATCGGCATCAATGCCTGTTTCTTCATAATCCCAGGGAAGGGATTTGGGCACCATGAAAGGTCTTTGTGGCGGATTGGGATCTTCCACATCCTCACATCCAACAGTGAATAACAGCAACAATCCCAACAGGAGGATTCCAAAGCGTTTTGCTTTCATTCGGCATCCTCCCGGGTCAGGGTCAGTGAAACCTTATGTCCCACATCCAGGGGATGGTCCTGGAAAGCATAATCCACAATCAGGTGATATTTTCCCATGGGAAAACGCACGCCGGCACCGGCATTCATGCTCAGGTCGTCTTTGCCCAGGCGAAAAGCCAGCGCATCCATAATCTCCCACTCCACTCCCCAGTGGAAGGCAGGATCATCGAGCCAGACATTTTGTACCATGAGACGTAAATCGGAATAGAGAAAACGGACCGGCTGATGGAGTGCTGCCCCCCAGAGCATGCGCATTCGGGCCTGATCCACATGTCCGGTGGTCCAGTAGATGCCGGTGGAGTAAACATTCTGGGCTGTCACACCGAAAACAATTTCCCCCAGGTTGCGGATATAGAAAATCTCATTCCCGGGGATTATCAGGCGGAGTCCCGCATCGGCACCGATGCCCCGGGCAGATTCGCCATACAATGATTTATTCAAAACCTTTACGGAAATCCCCACAGGATTTTCGATAAAAAATTCATCATATTGCCAGCCCAGATCAATGCGATGGCGGATATGGCGGCCCAGGGTGAGGGTAATCAGATCCTCCCGGCTGTCAAACGTGGCATAGGTTCCCGCCTGGGTGCGGACAAAGTCCCGCCGTTCCAGGGTAGTCATGGAACTTAAATCCGGATGTTCTTCAATGGCATTCACACCTACCCGGTTCCAGAGGACAGACCAGTGCCAGTGATCACCATAGCGGTTTTTATAGCCCAGGCCATACTGAAAGCCCAGACCGAACAGGGCATTGTACTGGAGGTAAGTTTCCATCTTACGGCCATAAGAGAGTCCGGCAGGGTTGATAGGTACCGCCCGAATACCCGTCAACTGGGTTACCCCGATGTGTCCTGTTCCCATAGCGGCGGCAGGATAAGCGGCAATCATGAAGGCATCCCCATATTTGCCGGCCCAAAGGGCAGTGATACCAAGAAGAATTATGTACACACATCGTTTCATCATTTCAGTTTCACCACCTTCCCCCGAGCGGAAAAGCGTTCAGCAGAAATAATACCATGTATGCGATAAAAATAGACTCCGTTTGCCACAAATTCATCGTCTTTATCCCGGCCATACCAGGGGACTTCATGATACCCCACATCGTTGAGGGGCAGGTCGGTTTCGGCATTGAAGCGGTCGATGCGAAGAATCCGCCGGCCTGAAAGGGTGTAAATATCGATATAAACCTCATCAAACTGGGAGGTGAGTTCATAAATAATCTGGGTCCGGGCGCCGAAAGGATTGGGAAAACAGCCGTAATCGATAATTCGTGCAGAGCCTGTGGTCAGGAGTTCATACTCCGGCGAACAAGTTTCATTGCCCATGCCATCCATGGCCCGGACAGCCAGGGTATGGGTTTTTCCCAGGGTAAAATCGGGACTGAAATTGAGTCCCAGGCGCCGTCCGGAGGGATCCAGGACCCATTTTACGGCACCGTCCGTCAATTTTTCTCCGTCCAGCCACACGCCCCAGGTAAGGGGATCGGGATGAACGGTTTTATCATCGGTAATGATGGCGGAAAAACGGGCACCGCCTGAGACATAGGATCCGGGAAGAATTTCCCTGGAATTGACGGTAATTTCGATATTGGGTCCCTGGGTATCCAGGGGACGAACCCGAAGGATATAGCCGGGCATGGTGCCACGATACCCGTTTTCCACGTGAATGAGGGATAAAAGTCGTTTGCTATCAGGATCGTATACCGCAGGAATCCGGGTTGTATCTGTGCCGGCGGGACAGGTAATTGTATAGCTTACACCAGGTGAATCAAAATCCAGATAAAGGGCCTGAAGGGAATCCATCTCTGCCCCGGCAGACGTGAGATCAAAGAGGGTATCCACCAGGTTCACACCAGCAACCACAGGACTGCTTTCGGTAGTAAGGTTGAGTGTCTGAAACCAGGGATGGGTCAGGGAGAGTCCCTGGGGATAAGCAGAAAACCCGGTTTCATCTGCTTTTAGCCAGCGATTCATCAGGGTATCGGTCCACACATTATCCGTGGAATCTGTTTCCAGGTATTCGAGGGGAAAAATATCAAGAGTGATGGGGACTTCTCCATAGGGCAGGATCCAGTCCGGTATATAGTTGCCGGCCCCTTTGATGAGAAGCAGGGTATCCGTTTGAACAGGTTGTCCGGTCATCGTGCACCGGGCTTGTACGGCAATTTCGTCATCCACGGTGGAGCCCAGGGACAGGCGGAGCCCTTTATCAGAAGGTGTTACACCGTATATGGTCAGATCGGCACCGGGGAGGGGCTTGAGGATAAAAGATCCGGACTGTGTCTCCTGTCCGTTGTCATCCACAACCCGGATGGTCAGGGTTTTCCCGCCGGGAGAATCCCAAAGAATCGGACCGGATTCGTAAAGATCGTTTCCTTTGGCTGTCAGGAGTTCTTCACTCTCATCCTGCCAGCGGATCAACACGCTATCCACACCCTGTGAATCGAAAACTTTTACCTGCACCGATGCCTGTCCGCCGATTTCCGGCGGATTGCTGCTAAAGGACGGGTCGTAAATCACGGAAGCCCCGAAACTGAGGGGGGCATGGCCGGCCCGGTACGTTCTTTCAATATCATCCCAGTAAAAAACAGTGACATCACCTCTTTCAGCGCTTATGGTATCCGGCAGGGTGATGGTAAGCCGGGAACCGGATGCCGGTTTCAAAATTTGGTTTTGCAGGATGGGATGTTTGTTATCCCGGCTTCCCCTGGATGTCAGGTCCAGGGAAGCAGAAGGTGCGGAAAACCCGGGAATTTCCAGAGTGACAGATTCTCCCGGTGCGGCATCGGGGGGGGTGATTTCCAGTATGTTTTTAGCATCCTCAAAGGGTAAAACAATGGAGGGATCCCCCAGAATATTGTACTGATAAAAACCGGTTTTGGCATGGGTCGCCCAGCCGGTAGTGGATACATACTGGAGTTTACCCCGCTGTACAGCCTGTCCAAAAGATACACCTTCTTCAAAAAGGTACTGATAAATGGCCTGAAGCATCAAATAGTCATTCACCACCCACCCCAGACCGGAAGAGCCCAGAAAGCCCACTGAACCACCGGTCAGGCGGGTCAGGCCTTCACCCAGGCCCCGTTCCGTTTCAAATGCCGCCGTAAAACAGGTAAAGGATGTAATCACACAGGGTTTTTCGCTATTTTCAAGTCCTTCCACATCATCCAGGGTAAACAGGCTCCGGTCCGCCCATACGGCCCCGCCGCCATGTCCGCGAAAATTGATCAGGGGACGTCCTGCATTGATAAAATCGGACAACGTGGCCGTGGTACCGTAAAAAGGGCCTGTTTCGGCACTGGGATTAATATACAGGCGATCGATCTGGACCCCGTCGGGCATTTGTTGGCTGATCACGGATTCGGTTTGCTGTTTGAATTCATCTTCATAACCGGCAATCATCACAATACGGTTAAGCCAGTTATCCACCACGGGCTTTTCATGCCATGCCCGGAGTTTGGCCAGCGCGTTGGTAAGCTGCTCCGTATCCCGGACCGGCAGACGGCCGATGATCATTTCCTGGTAGAAATCCTCATCCACATCGCCGAACCAGGTATCGGTAATGCAGGCTCCGTAACGGTAGGTTTGAAAAAATTGGGTGGGAATCAGCATACCCTCTTTTTCCGTGGACCGGCCGGTCGCCCCGGCATCTCCTACGAGGAGTGCATAGCGGGGACGGATGCTCCAGGTATCCCAGGCCTCTTTCAGATAATCCCGGATGGCGTAGGGGGTCCGGTTACCCCAGGCATAGCGGTCGTACAGGCGGGTTACATCCACCACGACAGGAGTAAATCCCCGTTCGGTCTGTAAATCAATGAAATCCTCCAGATCCTCCATGAAATCCGGATGGGAGATGATGATATAATCCCCTTCGGCAGCAGTAAAGGTCTCTTCAGCCGGATCCCTGAAAATCACCGTATCGGCAGGAACCAGACCTTCAGGCCCCACTGCAGTATAAACCTCCCGACCGGTGAGGGATTTATCCTGAAAAAGCACAGAGTACCCCCGGTATTTGGCATCGTAATACACCACATAGTCCCGGAGCCAAAAACGGTCGTTTTTCAGAATCATCACGTCGGGTGTTGAAAAGCCGTTGAGTTCGTACAGATATTCACCGGGACCGGTTTCCATGGGAGTTTGGAAGCGGAGCTGATCCCCGGAGGTCCGGAAATAGCGTTCATATTCGATTTCAGCCCAGTCCAGGAGGACCATGTCGTAGAGCCGGTCGATGGTCGGATCGCCGGACATCACCACGGTCAGTTGATTATCCCCGTTATGCAGGTGACCGTGGGAAAAATTTTGACCTTCGCTGGTGACGATTTTTTCTTTTTGTCCCTCCCAGTTATCTACTGCCAGAAAGCGGTTATTGAGGAGGACTGTGAGTTCATGCTTTGGGGCACCGTAGGTAATTCCCTGAAATTTCAGGCGGATTTTCACCTGGCGTTCGGAATTCTGTTTGGGATGATCCAGGGAAATCAGAAAGGTATCAGAGGTACCGGCAATGATTTGATTGCCAAAAAACCAGTGGTCCGAGACTTCGGACATCTCATCCTGATCCACCTGGGAAAGCTTTTCCCAGCGCTCGGCCCTTTCCAGGCGGGTGATTCCGGTAAAACTTTCAGGCTGATAATCGGCATTTCCTGTGACTTCCCCTGATTCCTCGGTGAAACGGAGTCCTTTTGCCCGGTTCCAGGTAAGTTGAAGCACATCATAGGGACTGTGGGGATTGTGACGGTAGTCTCCGTAGGGGTTGGCCAGGGAATCGAGCCATACCAGGATCTGATCATCGGAAGCCAGACGTTCCGGTGAACGGGCAATAACCCGGGCAGGTTGTTCTTCGCCATGGTGAAAAACCTGAATCCTGTCAGGCCGGATATTCCGGATTTCCACCCCGGCATCGGAAAGCATCCACCCGTCAATGCGGACCATACCCGGTTTGGAGACATGCACGTTGGCAAAGGGTCCGCTGATGAGTGAATTCTGTGTTTTTTTCATCACCGGGTGTACTTGCCGGACTTTTTCAATATAAGGTGCCAGCTTTCCCGATCCGTCCGTAAGGGTGAGGGTCAGGCGGGTGATTTCCCGGCCGGTCGTGGCTGAGGCAGGGATGAGTGGATACACGATGAGGGAAAATCCGCCGCCGGAAAGGGGATGGATATCCCAGGGTTTGTTGATGGTTTTTGGGGGATTTTTTTCCACGATCTCCCGTCCGGCACCGGTAGCTTTTTCCCGGACAGGCATGTATGGCGTATCAAGGGTCAGGCTTTTTTCTTCGAGGATATCCATCTGGACGGAAACGGTGCGGGGATTTCCGTGAAAGAGAAAGACAGCCGCAGGGACCCAGTACCCGTTTACATCCAGCATAACGGTCTGTGGATCGTTGGCCAGATCCTTCCGGTCCCCATTCCAGGAAAGGGTGATACGTCCCTCTTCTTCCAGACGCTGAAAGCCGGCTCCCAAAACCAGGAGTGGAATCATGAGGAGAATAAAGGAATGTAAAATGCGGTATTTAAACATTACGTCCCGACAAATATTTAATCAAATCCGTCCGAAGGGCCGGTTCATCGAGTCCCCGCTTCAAAATCCCCCGGAAGGCGGTGGAAATTTTCCCCGTCTCTTCAGACACAATAATCACGAAGGCTTCGCTTTCTTCCGAGAGTCCCAGAGCTGCCAGATGACGGGTACCGATGGTAGGATCTACATCGGTATTTTCACTGAGGGGCAGAATACATTTGGCAGCAATCACCTGATCCTGGTAAACGATGATCGCCCCGTCGTGAAGGGGTGAATCGGTATTGAAAATGGATAGAATCAATTGTGTGGAGAGGGTCCCGTTAATGGCCACACCTTTTTCCACAATGGTTTTGAGTCCCAAATCCCGGAGAACCACAATGAGTGCCCCGATTTTCCTGCGCTGGAGTTCCATCACACTATGGATGAGTTCTTCTGTAAGGTCATAGGTTTCAGGAGAAAAGAGCCGCCGGACCAGGGGATTTTGTCCCACAATAAGAAGAATGCGCCGGAGTTCGGGTTGAAACACGATGACAAAAAAGATCAGCCAGGCAGTCTGAAGGCTGCCCAGGATCCAGGAAAGGGCCTGTAGATTGAGCAATCGGGCAAAAGATCCCAGCAGGATAAGAATAATTAGCCCTACCACCATCTGTTTGGCCCGGGAGTCCCTGAAAAAGGTATAAATCACGTAAATGAGTCCCGTCACCAACAGGATATCGATAATATCCAGAAGGGTCACCGTTAGATATCCGACATGGAAGAGATCAATCATGCTTGTCTCGTGTTATGGCATCCACCAGGCGCATTGCCTGAACCGTTTCTTTCACATCATGGACCCGCACAATGGACGCACCGTTCAATACGGAAGTTACGACGGCGGCAAGGGATCCGCCAAGGCGATTCGTCACATGGGAACCGTCGATTTTACCAATAAAAGATTTCCGGGATACACCGATGAGGATAGGGACTTTCAGGCTTGACAGTTCGCCCAGGCGCCGGAGAATTTCCAGGTTGTGCTCCAGGGTCTTTCCAAAACCGATACCGGGATCTACCACCAGATGATCTCCGGGGAGTCCGGCATTTTCAGCGATTTGGATACTCTCCGCCAGCCAGTCCAGAATATCCTCCATCAGGTCATCATATTCGGGATTTTTCTGCATGGTCCGGGGGGTACCTTTGATATGCATAAGAATCGCGCCGGCCTGGTGTTTGGCAGCGATATGAGCCAGCTCAGGGGATTGGTGAAAGCCGAAGATATCGTTGATGATGTGGGCACCGGCCTTGATTGCAGCCTCTGCCACGGCTGCCTTGGTGGTATCTACGGAGATAAAAGGTACCGTGCCGGCCAATGCTTCGACAACCGGGATCACACGATCCAGTTCTTCGGCTTCAGAGACGGTTTCGGCGCCGGGACGGGTAGATTCACCGCCAATATCGATGATATCCGCCCCCTCGGAAATCATCTCTTCCGCCCGTTTCAGGGCCTGATCCCTGGAGATAAATAAACCGCCGTCACTAAAGGAATCCGGCGTGAGATTCAAAATGCCCATGACAGCTGTTTTTTCGGTAAGGTCCATAGACTGACCATGGGCCATATGAAGCAGGGAATTGGCCGGTGTAAACAGCAGGGTTTCCAGCTCTTTCCCAATCCGGGGGAGTCTGAAGGGCTGAATTTTCAAATTATCTATCAGCCGCCGGTATTGTGCTTCGGTGGCCATGATGATGGCATGGGTTTGATCCACTTTATGGGTAATGCTATGTTCATGGAGGGCACATTCGGCTCCCAGGCTCAAGCACTCCTGCTTGAGGATATTGGCAGTCACCGGCTTCAGATCCCGGATCAACACCGCGCGAAATTGCCCCTTCGGCAACATGATTTTGATACCGGCAGAATGGACACCAATGCGGTGAAGGAAGGCTTTAAGGGATGTTAATGTTAATTCCTGCATATATCCTAAGTCGCCCTGGCTTACTGAGTAGACCTGCTGAAGTCTGTTCTACTCCTGTCTGAAGTCTCTTTTCCGTGGAATGATATCCGGGGTTCTTTTACCTTCGAAATAAATCCAGTCGTTTGTCTACATCAAGTACCCGGGAAAATGCTTCCCTGGCACTCCCCCCTCACTCCTCGCTATTCGCTACTTTCTCCTCGCTACTCGCCCCTCGCTCCTCGTTACTCTCTCCCCGTTCCTCGCTACTCGCCCTTCGCTCCTCGTTACTCTCTCCCCGTTCCTCGCTACTCGCTCCTCGCTCCTCGCTACTCTCTGCATCAGGCGTCGAAGGAAGTCCCTTCACCAAGGGATCGGTGTCGATACCGGAATCGCGGACAATTTGCAGGAGTTCCTGGTTATCGAGCATTTCACGGCTGAGGAGGGCATCGGCCACCTTGTGGAGGAGGTCCAGGTGGTCGGTGAGGATTTTTTTGGCACTATCGTGGGCAAAGGTTACAATTTCAGAGATTTCGTTGTCGATTTCCTGGGCAGTTTTTTCGCTGTAATCGGCGGTGCGGCCAAATTCACGTCCCAGGAAGATTTCTTCGTTCTGTTTACCGAAAGTAAGGGGGCCCAGTTTGGAGCTCATCCCCCATTCACAGACCATTTTCCGGGCGAGGTTTGTGGCCCGTTCCAAATCATTGCCGGCACCGGTAGTGATATCCTCAAAAACGGTCTCCTCGGCAGACCGGCCGCCCAACAGCACCTGCAACTGGGAAAGAATATAGTTACGGGAGTAGTTGTGCTTGTCGTCCACAGGCATGATATGGGTAACTCCCAGTGCCCGTCCACGGGGAATAATGGAGACTTTATGGACCGGATCGGCTTCCGGCAGAAAAAGAGCCACCAGGGCGTGCCCTGTTTCGTGGTAGGCTGTAATTTTTTTGTCTTTGTCGCTGATAATCATGGATCGCCGTTCGGTACCCATGAGGACCTTATCCTTGGCATCCTCAAAATCCCGCATTTCCACGGCTTTTTTGTTTTTCCGGGCAGCCAGGAGGGCGGCTTCATTCACCATATTGGCCAGATCGGCACCTACCATACCGGGGGTGCTTTTAGCCAGAATTTTCAGGTCCACATCTTTCGCCACGGGAATATGTTTGGTATGCACCTTGAGGATTCCCTCCCGTCCGTTCACATCGGGAATATCCACCACAATCTGGCGGTCGAAACGCCCGGGACGGAGGAGAGCTTTATCCAGGATATCGGGGCGGTTGGTTGCCGCCAGGACGATGACGCTGGAATCGGAATCAAAGCCATCCATCTGGACCAGGAGCTGGTTGAGGGTCTGTTCCCGCTCATCGTGTCCGCCACCGAGTCCGGCCCCGCGTTGGCGCCCCACGGCATCGATTTCATCGATAAACACGATACAGGGAGACGTTTTCAGAGCCTGTTCAAAGAGACCGCGGACCCGGCTGGCACCGACACCTACAAACATCTCTACAAAATCAGCACCGGAGATAGAATAAAAGGGGACCTTTGCTTCACCGGCGGCAGCTTTGGCCAGGAGCGTCTTGCCGGTCCCGGGAGGACCCAGCAGCAGGGCACCGCGGGGAATTTTTCCACCCAGTCGCTGAAAACGGTCGGGGTCTTTCAAAAATTCAATAATCTCCTGCAATTCATACTTGGCTTCTTCACAACCGGCCACATCATTGAAAGTCACCTGGGTTTTTTCCGGGTTAAACATCTTGGCAGGACTTTTCCCGAAGCTGAAAATCCCCTTTTGCCCGCTTCCGTTTCCCTGAAGGCGCCGCATCCAGAAAATCCAAAGACCGATAATGAGAATCCAGGGAATAATACCGATAAGGATTTCGGTCCAGTCGGCCGTTTGCTCTTTAAAGGTGTAGTTCACCCCGTATTCATCCCATTTTTCCAGCATGGGACTGTCCACAAAGGGGATAATAAGTGTAAAGCGGGTGAATTCAAACCGGGTGCCATTCACCGTGACGGTTTGGGGAGATTTGAGTACACCGTGGAATTCATTGCCAATGATCTCCCCTTCCCGGACCTGTCCGGCTTCCAGGTATTCGTTAAACTGGGTATAGGTAATTTCCCGCTCACCGATGGTATTGCTGGCAAACATATTGGCCAGAAAAATGACGGCAACAATAATAAAAATCCAGATGAGGGGAGTCTTAGGGGCTTTTTTCCAGTCGAAACCCGGTTCCCCGCCGGGTTTTTGTCCCGGACCGTTGCCTCCACGGGGTGGACGACCTCCCTGAGGTGGCCGTTTATTCGGGGGAACAGGTCTGCGGGGACCTCCTGGCCGGCGGTTGGAGCTTTGTTTTTTCTTTTGATCTTTATCGGGTGTTTCTTTCATCATCATTCCTGTTTGTTGTCGGGTGCAAAGGCATAAATATCACGAAGGGTCCGGTATTTCTGGTCCAGATCCAGTCCGTACCCCACGACGAAGCGATTGGGTATAACGAATCCAATGTATTCCGGTTCCTTTTTTAACTGGCTTACTTCTTTTTTATAGAGGAAGGTCACTACGCGGAGTGAATGGGGGGCATTGGAGAGCATGCGGTTCCGGAGAAAATTGATGGAAAGACCTGTATCCACGATATCTTCCACAATCAACACATCCCGGTCCGTAATCTGGGCACTGATATCCTTTACCAGTCGGACAGTCCCCGTGGATGAGGTGTGGTGGTAGGAAGAGATTTTGATAAAGTCCATCTCGGTTTCGATGGACATGGCCCGCATAAGATCAGCCATAAAAAAGAGGCTTCCGTTCAGGACTCCCACAAGGATAGGTGGTTTTTTTGCATTTTCCAGGTCATGGGAAATTTGATCCGCCAGTTCTTTCACCCGGGCCTGAATTTCCTGTTCGCTGAAAAGACAGTCGAGTTTTTGTCCTTGAAAAGGTCCTTCGTGATCAATGATCAGATTTTTTTTCGATGAGCTCATAGGTCTCCTTTTGCAGGGTGCAGGTGAGTTTTATGCAGGATGCCGCTCCGGAAGGCACGGAATAATGAACACTTCGGCGAACACCCGGGATCCAGAGAATATTTTCGCCATCCGTCACCACAGGATAGTAAGGCCGGATGAGGGCCGGGATACGGGCATCCTTGAGCAGATCACTCACCAGATGCTTTCCTTTCCCCATGGGTTCCAGGCGGTCTCCCGCTTTCCATCTTCGAATATACACTTTTATATGAATTAAATCATCTGCAAAATAGGCTTCGGACGGATTTGTTTCCCATGATTCGGGAATCTGCCCTTTTTTCCAGTCCAGAGTAATCCAGGAGGTCCAGGCGACACTGGTTTTGGGTTTCCACAGGGTCTTTTTTCCTGTATCCACACCGGTGGTTAAAAGAGCATGATCGGATTCCACAACCACCCGGTATTGATTATCCACCTGAAAAACCCGTCCTTTATCTGCCTCCTGCAAAAAACCGGCCAGTTGATCCAGGGTTTCGCGGCTTACGTGGGCGATGTCATCCTCCTGAGAAAAAAACTCTTTCAATAGAGCCCGTTGACGGTCTGTCCCGAGGGTTCGCCACCGGTCCAGATTGAGGTTCCATCCCCCCGGATAGGGAGAAAAAAGGCGGTCCAGATCCTCACGAAGGTAGGATTTCAACACACGGTATGCCAAGGATGCTGATTCGGCCAGTTTAACAAGATGGTCAGAGATGGCATGAAAGCCGTTTTTTTTCAGGTAGGGGAGGATGGTATAACGGATGCGATTCCGGGTGAAAGATTCATCCTTGTTGGATTGATCCTCGGCATATAGGAGTCCGCGGGTGAGGCAGTAGGCATCGATTTCCTGGCGGGAGACACGTAACAGGGGGCGGCGGATAGTTCCTCTGGCGGGGTGAATCCCCTGGAGGCCGTGAAAACCTGATCCTTTCAGAATACGATAGAGGATGGTCTCGGCCTGGTCATCCATGTGATGGCCGGTGATCACGGCAGTGCAATCCTCCTCTTTGGCCCAGGATTCGAGAAGGTCGTAGCGCATCTCCCGGGCGGTCTGCTCCAGGTTGCCGGATGGAGGGATTGTGAGTTTGTCTTCTCTGAGGGGGATCTCCAGATCGTGGGCAATATGACGGCAGAGGGCTGATTCCCGGGAATCGGCACCGGGACGCAATCCGTGATTGACATGTCCCGCTACCAGGTGCCAGTCCCAGGCCGGAGCCAATTCGTGAAGAAGGTACAACAATGCCACACTGTCCCGACCTCCGGAGAGGGCTACCAAAAGCCGCTCTCCCCGGGTGAGGAGTTTTTCTTCCGTGATGTGCCGGTGCACTTTATGTGCCAGGACTGACCATTCTGTCATAATCAAAGATAAGAAACCCCGGGGGTGAAAACCGCTTTTTTTCAGAGTCCGGCGGTAAAGGGGTTATGTTGTTTTTCATGGTTTACACTGGTTGCAGGTCCATGTCCCGGATAGAGAATAGTCTCGCCGGGAAGTGTAAAAATCTGATCCCGTATCGATGTCATGAGGGCTTCATGATCTCCGCCGGGAAAGTCTGTTCGGCCAACGGAGCGGTAAAAGATGGTATCACCGGTAAAAACACCGGTATCCGTCACAAGGATGATTCCTCCGGGAGTGTGTCCCGGGGTGTGCCGGTAGCTCAGGTTAAAGTGTCCAGCCTTCAATGGCTTTCTCCCATCCAGCCAGGTGACAGGCTTTGGTTCTCCGTGGTATGGCATGTGAAATTGTTCGCACATGGTTTTCAGGTGTTTCAGCACTTCCCGTTCTTTTTCGTGGAGAAAACAGGGAATGGCGTATTCTTTCATGATCAACGGCGCTGAAATAATGTGGTCCAGGTGAGCATGGGTACACACAATTCCAATGGGATTCAGTTCTTTTTCCCGGATAAAATCCAAAATTTTTTGTCCCCGGTCGCCCGGATCGATGATGAGTGTTTCACCGTCTTGGGTAAGAAAATACGTATTGGACTGAAAAATGCCCAGGGCAAGGGAATCAATCTGCATGGGTTTACACATAGGCAGCGATAAAGGTTTTACGATTTTTTAAGGTTTCTTTAAAATCCATCCATCGGCGGATATCCAGGCCGAACTCCCCCAGGGAGGCCTGAGCTCCGGGACGGGAGCCGTGAAAATCGGATCCACCGGTAGGAATCTGTCCGTTATTTGTAGCAATTTCCAGCAGCTGTTGGGACATTTCCTCGTTATGATCGGGGTGCCACACCTCGATGCCATCCAGCCGGGGATGGTTGAGGAGTGGAGTTAATCCGTTTGGACTACTTTTACCGGGGTGCGCCAGGACGGCGATACCTTTGGCGGCATGGATCAAATCCAGTCCTTCATCAAAACTCATTTTCGCTTTGGGCACATAGGCCGGTTTGTCGTAATCCAGGTAAGTATCGAAAGCTTCGCTGATGGATTTCACCCAGCCACGTTCCACCATGACCCGGGCAATATGGGGCCGTCCGGCAGCTGTGGCAGTTCCCAGACCCGCTTCCACCTCTTCCCGGCGAATGGGGAGTCCTAAATGCTGCAATTTAGCCACCATTTTGGCCATGCGTTCGTGACGGACCTTCCGGTAATAGCCCAGTTTTTCATTCAGAGAGGCATCCCCGGGATCGAAACCATATCCCAGAAGATGAAAATCAATTTCCTCATGGAGGACCGAGAGTTCCACACCGGGGATGGCAATACCCCGGAGCTTTTTTTGGAAAGGGACAAAGCCATGGACTGTATCATGATCGGTAAGTGAGGCAGCCATGACCCCTTTTCGGGTAAGTTTCCGGGCTACAGCGGCCGGTGATAGTTGTCCGTCCGAGGCGGTGGAATGGAGGTGCAAATCGGCATAAAAAGCCGTGGAGGAAGTTTTAAAACGAATCACGCCAGTCCTTATTTCAGCAAATCTTTCAGAGTATCGGCAATTTGGGTGGCAGAGAGTCCCGCCTCTTTCAGTAATTCAGTGCGCTTGCCGTGGGGGATAAAGGCATCGGGGAGGGTCATATTCACCACCCGGGTTTTTCCACTGTGGTTACACAGGGCCCGGATCTGCTGACCCAATCCACCGGCTGGTGCATTTTCCTCCACCGTTAAAAGAATCTTATGGGATTCTGCCAGCTGTTTCAGCAGGGCTGTATCCATGGGTTTGATGAAACGGGCATTGACAAAGGTCACGTCGGGAATCACTCCGGCCAGCATACGAAGAGCCAGTTCGGACTCATACACCATGGATCCGTTGGCAATGAGGGCCAGTTTTTTGCCTTTCTGGAGGATTTCCCAGGTGCCGGGTTCGATGGTTTCAGGTTCACGATTCGGCTCAAAGCGGACCGCTTCATCCCGTGGATAGCGAATCACATAGGGTTTATCCGTCACCGTCAGGGCGGAATGCATGAGATTCCGGAGTTCGTTTCCATCTTTCGGCGCAGCCACAATCACATTGGGCAGCATGGATATATAAGAGAGATCAAAAACACCGTGGTGTGTGGGTCCGTCAGCGCCTACGAGTCCTGCCCGGTCCAGGCAAAAAATCACGGGGAGTTTCTGGAGGGACACATCATGCATCAGGGGATCGAGGGCCCGCTGCATAAAGGTGGAATAGATGGCGACAATCGGGCGCAGTCCGTTGGCAGCCAGTCCGGCGGCAAAAGTGACGGCATGGCCTTCGGCAATCCCCACATCAAAAAAGCGGTCGTGAAATTTTTTGTCAAATTCAATGAGTCCCGTCCCTTCCCGCATGGCGGCGGTAATGGCCACGATTTTTTCGTTTTTCTCTGCCAATTCCACGGCTGTGTGTCCGAACACATGGGTATAAGACGGTGCCTTGGGTTTGGGTCCTACCTTGCCGCCCTGAATACCGTGAAAGGTGGTGGGATCGTCTTCCGCTTCTGTAAGTCCTTTCCCCTTTTTCGTAATCACATGGACCAGAATAGGGGTTTTGATATCTTTCAGACGGCGGAAGGTCGCCACCAGGGCCTGGATATCGTGACCGTCCACAGGACCAAAATAGCGGACCCCCAGTTCATCGAAGAGGATACCGGGGACCAGGAGATTTTTCAGGCTCTCCTCCAGCTTTTTGAGTCCACCCCTCAGCATAAATTTGCCCATGGAAAGCTTGCTGGTCAGGTTCCAGATCTTATCCCGGATGCGGTTATAAATAGGATCTGTGACAATCTTGTTCAGGTATTTGGACATGGCACCCACATTGGGGGAAATGGACATGGCATTATCATTAAGGATAGTGATCATCTGTTTTTTCATATTCCCCAGGTTATTCAGTCCCTCGTAAGCCAGTCCGCCTGTGAGGGAACCGTCTCCGATCACCGCCAGAATCCTCCCGGGTTGTTCCAGTAGTTCATTGGCCACGGAAAAACCCAGGGCAGCAGAGATAGAGGTGGATGCATGTCCGGCGCCATACACATCGTATTCACTTTCAGATCGTTTCAAAAAACCGCTGATGCCGCCATACTGGCGGAGGGTGTGGAGTTTATCCCGCCGGCCGGTCAGGACCTTATAGGCATAGGCCTGGTGGCCCACATCCCAGATAATTTTATCCTCGGGCAGGTCAAATACATACAGGAGGGCGATGGTCAGTTCCACCACCCCCAGGGAGGGGGCCAGATGCCCGCCGGTTTTTTTCACTGTTTCAATGATAAAATCCCGTATCTCATCCGCCAGGATCTTAAGTTCATTCACATTGAGCTTTTTCAGATCAGCCGGGGTGTTGACCCCGTTCAGGTATTGGTATTCCATATCACTTCCCGGATTGGGTTACACAGTGCCGGATAAAATAGTCATGGACCCGGACGTCATTGGTGAGTTCGGGATGGAAAGCGGCTCCCAGGAGCTGCTTTTGTCTTACCATCACCGCTTCACCCCGAAAGGTGGCCACAATTTTTGCTTCCTTACCCACTTTGAGGATTTTCGGAGCCCGGATAAAGACGGCATGAAAGGGATGCTCATCAAAGGAAAGAGTTACATCTTCCGTAAAGGATTCAATCTGGGAACCGTAAGCATTCCGTTCAATCACCGCATCCAGGAGTCCCAACTGCCGCACCCGTGGATCGGTGCAGCCCTTTCCCAGCATAATGAGTCCGGCACAGGTTCCGAAAACCGCTTTTTCCCGGGCAAAGGTGTAGAGGTCCTCCCAGGCCAGGCGGTATCCCAATTGACGTGTAATGACGGTAGATTCCCCGCCTGGGATGATGAGCCCGTCCAGATGTGTCAGGTCCGCGGCATATTTAACAATCACCGGTTGGGTTTGGAGGGCTTTCAGGGTCTCTGCATGTTTATGAAAGGCACCCTGAATGGCCAGCACACCGATTTGAAGCACCTACCACCCCCGTTTAGCCAGCTGTTCATCGTCAGGCAACCCCTTGGCAGGCTTGCCGAGCATGGCGTCTTTGAGTCCTTTCGAGACCTCCAGAAGCACAGCCGGATCGGTGTAATAGGTCACAGCTTTCACAATAGCTTCAGCCCGGGCGGAAGGATCGTCAGATTTAAAGATACCCGACCCTACAAAAACCGCTTCGGCCCCCAGTTGCATCATAAGGGAGGCGTCCGCAGGGGTTGCAATGCCGCCGGCAGCAAAATTGGGGACGGGCAGTTGGCCTTTTTGAGCCACAATTTCCACTACGGAAAAGGGGGCGCCCAGGCGTTTGGCTTCTGCCATCAATTCTTCTTTATCCATCATCTGAAGGCGCCGGATGCCCCGGTTGACTTCCCGCATGTGCCGGACCGCTTCCACGATATCACCGGTACCTGCTTCACCTTTGGTCCGCATCATCGCGGCCCCTTCGCCAATCCGCCGGAGAGCTTCTCCCAGATCCCGGCAACCGCAGACGAAAGGCGCTTTAAAATCGTGTTTCCAGATGTGGTTTTCTTCATCGGCAGGCGTCAACACTTCCGATTCGTCAATAAAATCAATCCCCAGTTCTTCCAGGATCTGGGCTTCGGCAAAATGTCCGATACGGCATTTCGCCATGACGGGGATAGAGACAGCCTCTTTAATCTTGAGAATCATTTCCGGATTGCTCATGCGGGCGATGCCGCCGTAAGCCCGGATATCGGCAGGTATCCGTTCCAGGGCCATCACGGCTGCTGCACCGGCATCTTCGGCAATTTTAGCCTGGTCCACATTGGTCACGTCCATAATGACGCCACCTTTCAGCATTTCGGCCAGGCCCACTTTCACTTCATAGGAACTCTTTTCCATGTCAGTCCTTCTTTCCACTCATATCGTTTGAATTTTTTCTATCACATCCCGGATCACCGCATCGGGGGTACTGGCTCCGGCAGTAATCCCTATTGATTGTACGGATTTTAAAACCTCAATATCAAGTTCATCCGCCGAGGCAATGCGTAGGACCTTCGGATTCAGCTTCCGGACCACGGCTTCCAGGCGCCTGGTATTGGCAGAGGTCTCACTTCCAATGACAATCACCGCTTCATTCTCCCGGGCGACCCGTTCGGCTTCTTTCTGATTCAGTCGGCTGGGTGCGCAGATAGTATTCACCACCCGTAAATCCAGCACCCCGGGAATCAGTTCTGCCACAATGGCCTGCAAATTAGCCTGAGTCTGGGTGCTTTGTGAAACGACACCAGCCTTTTTCATGGTAGGAAGATTTCGGGCTTCTTCCGGGGTGGCAATCACCACCGCATCTTTCACCTGTCCTGCAATACCGATCACCTCATCGTGACCATGGTCACCGACAATCAGACAGCGGCGACCTTCTTTTTCCAACTCCCGGATGGCTTTGTGGATTTCCCTTACCAGGGGACAGGTGGCATCGAGGATGGAAAATCCCCGACCGTAGAGTGAATCTTCCACTGCCGGTGTGGTGCCATGAGCCCGGAGAAGAACAGGAGCATCCTGAGGAATATGGTCAGGAGAATCGACAACCTGGACTCCTTGCCGGGCCAGATCCCCGATCACAGCCTCATTGTGGACTATATCACCCAGCATAGTCACGCGACCGTGTTTTTGTGCGGCGTCTTCAGCCATCTGGACAGCTCTTCGGACTCCGGCACAGAATCCACAGCCTTTAGCCACATCGATTGTAATGCGTGATTTACTCTTCATGGTGTTCCCTCAATCGCCCGTTTCACATCGCTCAGGATGGCGGGAATGGCCTCTTCTACCCTTTTTTTCAGATTTGCCCCGGCGGCAAAGGGGTGTCCACCGCCGCCAAAGTGCTGGGCTACTTTATGAATAACCACCCTGCCTTTTGAACGGAGGTTCACCCGGCAGGTTCCGTCCTCCATCTCCTTGAACATGACACTCACCTCCACCCCGGCAATGCTGCGCATGAAATCGCTGAAACCATCCAGGTCATCATAGGTGGCACCATATTTTTCCATCATCTTTTGGTAAATCACAAACCACACCAGCCGCCCGTCAGACTCAAAACGGAGATCCTGAAGAACGTGTCCCAGGAGTCTCATGCGGGCAGGTGAAAATTGTTCATAAATCCGGCAATACATTTTGTAAGGATCGATACCGTATGCAATCAGATCTCCTGCCATGTGATGGTCTTCAGCCCGGGTGTTGGAAAACTTGAAATTTCCTGTATCGGTCATGACTGCGACATAAAGGGCGGTAGCCATGGGAGAATTCAGGTGTGTGGGGTAAAAAACTTTCAGGTAATCATAGATCATATAGCCGGTAGAGGAGGCATGGGTATCTTCGATGGCCAGGAGGTACTTTTCGTGTGATATTTGAGGATGATGATCGATGGAAATCACAGCTTTGCCTGCTTCCCGGGCTGCCTGTCCCACATAACCTGCCCGGTCAAAATCTCCCACATCGAGAAAAATCACAAGATCTGCCCGGTTCACCTCACCGGTATGGATCGTTTTCACAAAAGTAGTAATTTCATGGTTTTCATCCAGAAATCGAAGGGATTCAGGCATAGATGATGGATTGAAGATAGTGACGGATTTTCCCAGTTGGCGCAGGTGATATGCCATGGCCAGTTCAGATCCGATGGCATCACCGTCGGGGTTCAGGTGAGTTGTGAGGACGACGGATTGGACATATTTCAGCCGTTGATTGAACTCCCTCCATTTACTGATTGTTTCCATAGTACCTTTCTTTTGAATGCAAGCGTTTAATTTAAAGAGACTTTTGATATGGAGAAAGAGAAGTTTAAAGGTATTGCAGACAGTCGAAAGTCGTCAGTCGAAAGTCAAAAAGTCGAAAGTCGAAAGTCGGAACCTGTACCACCACCGAACCCTTGAACCCCTGATCCCATGAGCTTCTGAATCCCTGAACCAACCATCAGGAGCGAAGCGACGCCAACTTTCAACTTCCAGCTTCCAACTTCTAGGATATGATTGCCTGCCCCGTGAAATGGGGCGGGGCAGTGACGCGTAACGTGTGACGAGTAACAAGTGGTTTTTGTGGGATAATTTTTATTTTTTGTAATATTTATTAGTATAACTTAGTTAATTGTATAAAATAGTTTGGAATAATCACTTGAAATCAAAAACAGGACTATCGGCCTGATCCAATATCTTTCCCATCAACAAAAGCCTGTCCCCTAAACCCACTCGCACACGTTACTTGTTACGCGTCACTTTTTCAGTCGAAAGTGGACAGTCGGCAGTCGAAAGTCGAAAGTCCCCGAACGTCGTTCCGGCTTATCGGGGAGAGTAGCGAGCCCCGTGAAATGGGACCCAATTTATTGGGATATTTCATGGGGATTTGATTGAAACACCAGGAGCGAAGCGACGCCAACTTCCAACTTCCAGCTTCCAGCTTCCAACTTCTTGAAGTTGATACCCTCATTCCCTCTGCATCTCTGCGTCCTCCGTGGGAATCCCCAAAATAAACTCTGCCTCTCCGCGCCCTCCACGGGAGGAAAAAAATCCCCTGCGCTCTCTGCAATCCCTTATTTAATCTCTGTGTCTCAGCGCCCTCTGCGGGAGGAAAAAAATCCCCTGCGCTCTCTGCAATCCCTTATTTAATCTCTGTGTCTCAGCGCCCTCTGCGGGAGGAAAAAGTCCCCCCGTCCCTCTCTTTATCGAGATGCTTTCTGTTTTCCAGTATCGTTTTTTGAAAGAGTGTCACCAATTCTTCTTCCGTAATGCCCTCATGGGAGGGAAAAAATCGTGTCAAACGGGCATCCCTGGGATTGGTAGGAATATGGGGGATCCGGAGTGTCTGTCCGGGAATGTAGTAAAAAGGGGATATTCCGGGGACAAGCGGCAGATGCTGAAGAAAACGCAGGGTTTCGAGTCCATCCTTATATCCTTCACCCGGCAGACCGGCGATAAAATATCCCATAACCTTCATGCCCAGGTTGTGGGCAATGTTGGCTGCCCGGGCAAAATCCTCCCGACTGTCCACACGTTTGGATTTTCTTAAAGATTCCTCGGAAAGTGTCCCCACCGAAAGATTCAGCATGACAAATCCCGCTTGCCGCATCAGGGTCAACAAATCCCGGTCCAATGTCCAGGAACTGAGTCCGTTCATGGCATACAAACGCAGGCTGTCCCCGTAGCGGTTCCGAATCCCCTCAAAAAGGGATACGGCAAAATCCCGGTCCACCGTAAGATTATCATCCTCAAAATCCAGGACCTTCACCCCCCGGTGGACCAGTCCTTCAATTTTTTTCAACACGGCTCCCACCGGCCTGTAACGCATGGTTCGCCCGAAGGTCCGCTCGATGGTACAAAAACCACAGCGATACGGGCACCCCCGGCTGGTCTGCACCATAGCCATGGGATAACCACCTATGGTGTAGGCTGATGCTTTGACCAGATCATGAGCCACCCGAATTTTTTCAACGGGGGTACAGATGCATTCCCCGGTCTGGTAGTCCCGAACCTGAATATCCGGCTTGTGAAGAAGGGCTTCCACCATCTTTCGAAAGGGGATCTCTCCTTCACCGGCGATGGCAAAATCAACGGGGATATCCTCACCCAAGGTAAAAAGTCCGTCCCTCACATTCTGGCCGCCTACAACGATATAAGCCTTCGGACAGGCTTTGCGGGCCAGTCGGATGGTTTGAATGGCTTCGTAGGAATAGGTGTAAAAATTGGAACTCACACCGATAAGATCCGGCGATTCCTCCCGGAAAAAGGCTTCCATCTTATCCCAGTCCATCCCAAAATGATAATACTGTCCAAAGGTTTTAACGGGGGTATCTGTCCGGTTTAAAAGCTTCCGGATACGGGTAAAATTTTTGGGCAGAGGGATGGTCCGGCGGTTGCCGGTGTGGAGAAAATCGACCACCTTGCAGGTGACAGGCAGATCTTGAATAAATCCGGCCAGACTCAACAATCCCAGGGGATAGTGCCTGTCCGGTGTAGTATAAAAATCTTCAACCGGCGGTTGACACAGTAAAATCTTCATGGTCAGAAACGGTAGATAAAACCGGCTTCCACCGTGGGGCCGTTCAGGCGGGTTTTTTCCGTATAGCTGCGGGTCGTGGCAGTATTTTCCGTGTACTCGGTGATACGGGTCTCGGTGTAAGGTGTCGCCAGCAGGTATCCCAGCCGGATCACAGGGGAAAACTCATTTCGGGGAGCCAGGCGGATACGGAGCCAGGGCTGCAATTCCACCGGTGCCTGCAGGTTAAGGGCACCATCCCCCAGGGCAAATTTACGATCCGCCGCAATGAGGCCCAGATCTACTCCCAAATCCACACGCAACCAGGCAGTGTTCACAAGGGCTGTGGATGCCGTGCCATACAGACTGATAAAAGTGATTTGATCCTTGAATTCCACCTGCCGGCCCGTCAGGGAATCCTGATCATCCACAACATCTTCCGAATAACGGTCCACACATTTGTACCGGATCCGAAACCCGCCCCCCCAGGTGAGATAGGCGGACTGTGATTCCAAAACCACACCCATCCCGGGCAAATGGCGCGTGTCCTGATGGTTGGTCAGCCGAAGTTCCGGCATAAATTCAAATGAGGGCTGATAATTTCCCATGACGGAAAAAAGTGAGATCTGGGCAGACAGACCCGTTGTAAATATCATGAGAAAAAGGGGGATCAACAGGTGATACTTTTTCATGGATGTAAATTAGGACTTATGGGGGTTGAATTGAAAGATGAAAGTTGGGTTCATGAAGAGTAGCGAGGTACGAGGTACGAGGTACGAGAGAGAAACGGGTCAACATTGTCACTCCCTCCTCGCTACTCCCTCCTCGCTACTCGCCCCTCGCTACTCGCTACTCGTTCCTCGTCCCTCGCTCCTCCCTACTCGTACCTCTCTATTTCAACATCAGCCGCCCCGCAATTTTCCTTCACCTGTTTCGGTGTTTTGGCACCAGGGATGACGGTATGTGTGGCAGGATGGGAAATGCAGAATTTCAGGGCAATCTGGGCTTTGGTGTATTGGGGATATTTATCGTACAAAGGCTGAAGCTTGTCCAGTTCCTTCAAATAGTGTTCCAGTTTTTCCGGGGACAGGTTCATGCTCCGGTGGTCTTCCTTGTCGAAACGGGTCTCTTTGGTGAATTTCCCCGTCAGAAAGCCGAAAAGCAGGGGTATCCGGACAATCACACCGGTCCCGTATTCCAGGGCTTTGGGGAATAGAACCTCCTCCGCCTCCCGCTCCAGCAAATTATAACGGACCTGAATGACGTCGATCAAATCCTTGTGTTCATCCAGTATAAAGGCCTGATTGGTTTCCTGAAAACTCTGGACACTCCATCCCGCATGGAGGATTTTCCCGTCTTTTTTCAATTGTTCCAGGGCCAACCACGGATCATCCTTTTTCAGGTTATCCGTGTCCCCGCTGTGAAGTTGAAGGATATCCAGGGCTTCCACATTCAGGCGCTTCAGGCTCTTTTCCGCGGCGGATATGATATAGTCTTTTGTGTATGTTTGCCGTATGGGACCATAACCTTCATCATCATCGTCACCGGCATGGTAAAAATCATTACCGGCCTTGGTGGCGATCACGATATCCTTTTTGCCGCCTCGTTCTTTCAGGACTTCGGCTATCAGTTCTTCCGAGTGGCCGAATCCGTACACATCGGCAGTATCCACCAGGGTTACGCCTTCATCAAACGCAGCATGAAGAGCTTTTTTTGATACCTCATCATCTGTTTTACCCCAGTTCATGCCTCCAATAGCCCAGGCGCCGAAACCAATCGCCGAGACTTTTGGACCTCTTTTTCCAAGCTGTACATATTTCATGGGTATCTCCTTAAAATTTTCTGTCAGTTAATGGCCTGAAGAAGGTCCTCGTTACAGTTCACTCTGTTTTCTGACGGAGGAAGGCATAATCTCCGGGGTTTTGAGGTAGAAGAATCCGGACATTTTCCGCACCGCCATGGGCTGTCTCAAGACTTTCTCCTTTAAGATTTTCCATAACCCGGAGTGTAAAAGGAATCGTTTCTTGGGGAGTGATCAGCTCCAGGATTGATCCGGTTTTTATCCGGTTTTTCACTTCAAATGTCCCCATGGAGGATGATTTGTCATAGGATTTCAGGATGCCTGTCACCTGGTATCGAAAACCGGCAGAGTAGCCATCCTCAAAATTCTCTCCGTATTGCCGGGGATTCCGGGTGTAAAAACCGGTGGTATAGGTCCGTGAACTAAGCGTGAGAAGGTCTCTCAGATGATCCGGATTGAAGGGTTTACCTGTCCACATATCGTCAATGGCACGCCGGTAGCTTCTGGCCGTTAAAGCAGCATACCATGCGGATTTAGTCCGCCCTTCCACTTTAAAACTCACGATACCGGCATGAACCAGGTCCGGGAGGAGTTCAATGGCACAAAGGTCCCTGGAATTCATTAGATAGGTGCCGAAATCATCCTCAAATATGGGCATTTTTTCGTGATGGTGCTTCGGTTCGGAAAGAGTAAACCCATCCGGGATTGGAAAGCGAGATTCATAGGGAGATTGAGATTTTTCCACATCGAGGATGGATCCTTTTTCCCAGGCAAGTTTGTATTCCCATCGACAGCTGTTGGTGCAGGTCCCCTGATTGGCATCCCGGTGGTTCAGGTAGTTGGAAATCAGGCAGCGGCCGGAGTAAGCAATACAGATGGCACCGTGGACAAAGGCTTCCAGTTCGATATCCGGTACTTTTTGGTGCATCTCCGCAATTTCATCCAGGTGGAGTTCACGGGAGAGGATAATCCGCCGGACACCCAGATCACGCCAAAAGCGGACGGTGGTCCAGTTGGTGGTATTGGCCTGGGTACTCAGGTGGATGGGAATGTGGGGATGACGTTTCAAGGCCAGGGCGATGAGTCCCGGATCGCTCATGATCAACCCATCCGGTTTCCATGCCGCAACGCGGTCCAGCTCTTTAAGAAATCCGTCCACTTTCAGGTTATGGGCGTATATGTTCATCACCAGGTAGATTTTTTTACCCTGGCGATGGGTATATGTGACAGCTTCCTCCAGGCTCTCCCGGCGGAATCCGATTTCCCGGGTCCGAAGGGAATACTTGGGTACCCCGGCATACACCGCATCGGCCCCAAAAGCCAGGGCAACCTTAAGTTTTTCCAGGTCACCTGCCGGGAGAAGCAGTTCAGGGGGACTTTTCTGAGATGAGCTGAAGCTTTGGGTGTGGGATGTAGGTGCTTCCATGGAAGAAAGTTACGTTTTTTGGTGAAAGAAAAGAAGTCCTGGTTAAAAGGCTATCCGGAGTTGGTACAAGGTGTTCCTCATCACGTGTCCATGGGCATGAGTTGTTGTATAGACAGAAAAAACTTCAGAAATTAGACGAATGGATAAATCCTACATGAAAAAAGCCGTGATGACGGCTGTGATGTTTTTTTGGGCAGCGGCGGGACTTTTTCCGGCGCCGCTTATTCTTTCACCGGCCGAAGGTCAGGTACCGGTAAAGGTCCGCCAACCGGTGGCAGGACAGCTTACCCTTGAGATACATATTCCCCAACTCATTCTGGAATCCGTTGTTTCACCAGCCGGAGACAGCTATACCCAAATCCGGATGGAGGGGCAATATACCACACAGGAACCGGGTCATCCCGAACTCCCTGTGATCCGCCGCCTGATACGGGTACCGGCGGACCGCTCCCTTAGCTTTACTCTGGACGATTCATCCCAAACGTTCCTGCTCCTGGACAGTTATGCTTTGCCGAATACCGTCTGGCCTGCCCAGCCTTCGTTACCTAAACGACCGGATATTAAACCCATTTTTCAAGATCCCGACATCCGGGCTTATCACCAGAAAACCCGTTTCCCGGCCGCAACACTGACCGATCTGGGCATCCTCCGGCAGGAACGGATTTACCGGCTCGATATCTATCCCGTCAATTATGACCCACAGAAAGGCCGTCTGGAACTGCGAAAATCCCTATCGTTGACTCTCACCGAATCTCCCGGAAAAGATATAAACACCCCGGCACCCTCTCCCCTCTTTTCCAAACTCACGGCGCCCCTTCTCAGCACCTCTGACGAACCACCCTCCCTCATTCAATCCCCACCGGGCTATCTGATCATAACGCCCTCGGCTTTTGAACCGGCCCTGGAACCCTTTATCACCTGGAAAACCCAACGGGGTTTTCAGGTAGAGGTACTGATCCTGGAAAGTTTGGGAAATCCGGATACAGCCACTATCCGCCAGGCAATCCATGAACGCTGGCTGAATCCTCCGGCCGGAAAAAATGCGCCTTCATTTCTCCTGCTGGTAGGTGATGAAGATGATATCCCTGTGTTTAAAGGAAAAGAAAGTGACCATTTCACCGATTTGCCCTATGTGACGGTCACTGAAGGGGATTACCTGCCGGATCTCTATGCCGGCCGTCTGCCGGTCCGCACAGCCGCTGAACTCACCAATATGATCGAAAAGATTATGTGGGTTGAATCCTACACATATCCCGATCCTGCCCATTTGAACAATGTTCTGCTCATTGCAGGCTGGGATGCCAATTGGGCGGAAATGTATGGCTATCCGGCGGTAAATTATGCCCACGACCACTACCTAAACACAACAGAGGGTTTTAACACATACCGTTTCCTGTCCAGCCAGGCAGAAGAATTTACCACAGCTGTCCGAGACCAGCTTAACACAGGTCACAGCCTGATCTACTACACCGGACACGGCTCCGCCACATCCTGGCATGATCCGGCTGTCAGTACCCTTGAGCTTTACGATATGCAATCCTGGAACGCCGCCCCTCTGGTGATTACCAACGGCTGCCAGACCTCCAACTTCGCCATTCATAACAGTTTCAGCGAAACCTGGATTCGCCTGGAAGACCGGGGTGCATCGGCTGTCATCGGCGCCACCAACGACAGTTACTGGGATGAAGACCTGTGGTGGGCGGTGGGACTCTACACCATCGGTTCGGATGGGCGAACCCCTACGCCTGAAGAGACCGGCACCGGGATGTTTGATATCCCCTTTACCCGGGCGGACCTGGATAATCCTTCGGCTCTTATCTATACCGGTAATCTGGCCGTCAGCCAGTCCGGTTCTTCCTATTCCCGTTATTACTGGGAGGTGTATGAGCTGTTCGGTGATCCGTCCATGACCCTCCGCTTTGGCGAGTCCGAACCACTGTCTGTCTTTAGCGAAAACGACATCGCCTGGAGTGCAGTGGATTTCTCCGTGGATGTAAACGGCATTCCCTATGCCCTGGCAGCCCTTTCCCTGGAGGATTCCCTCATCGGAGCCGCCTATACCGACGACTGGGGACTGGCAACCCTCACCTTCCCTCCCGTAAACAGCCTGGAGGATCTCCGGCTGACCGTCACCGCACCGGGATTCATCCCCTATGGAAAAACCATCACGGTGATTGAACCTTCCCAACTGATCACAGACAAAGATACCCTGGCCATCCTAACTGCAGACACTTTGTCGGTCACAGTCCAGGATCCTGAAAACAATCCCCTGGAAAATATGGAAATTTTCGCCCTCTCCCCGGGATATGCCTCGGATACGGTTTTGACTGACGCAAACGGACAGGCCACATTACCTCTCATGGTCCCTTACGGACCTTCACTTACCCTTTTTGCCCGGGATCCTGCGGCTTATTATCCCCTCCGGCGGGATACGCTCATTATCACCGGCGGACAAAATTTTACGACACCCGGACTTCATTTATCCTCCCAATATGGAGTGGAGGATTCCCTTCTTCTGAGGATTCCTTTCACCCTGACAGGATGGGCGGCAGATACAGCTGTCCAGGTGTGGTATACGCAAGATGGCCTCTCCTTCCCGGGGGGAAACGACACCCTGACGGTGGAAACAACGATTCCCGAGCCTCTGTATACCGCCATCACGGCACCAGGGTATAATACCTTTAGCCGAACCTTCCCTCTGGTTTCCCTTTTTACAAACCTTTTCGGATCCGTGACCGATACAGCCGGTGTACCTGTCCCGGGAGCCGAAATCCGGCTTGAAGGCAACAATTACCGCACTTACACCTTTTTTACAGACGATTCAGGCACTTTTCGAACCGTCAATCCTCTGTATATGGAGCCTTTGAATCTTCACATCCGGGCGTTTGGATATGAAAAGGCCGACACCCTCATCATACCCCGGTGGCCGGACGATTCCCTCGACCTGGTGCTGAACAAGAGTCCACGCCGACTCTGGACCGCCCGGGTTTACGATATTTACGGCGAACCTCTCCAGGCATGGTACCGTCTGTATATCGGCACCAGCGATTCACTCTATGCCCAAGGGACCTGCAGCAGTGCACCCGATTCCAACCTGCAGGTTTTGCTCCCTGATTACACCTATACCCTGCTTCTGACCCTGCCGGGCTATGTGCCAATCCGCCTGGAATTCAACACCGAGGAATCGCCTTATGCCAATATCCCCATGTCTCTCCGAAGCGGATACCTGGTCATCAACGACGATTCCGCCAAACGGTATAAAGATAAACACCAGACCATCCCCTTTTTGGAGGGAACATCCGGTAATTCCGCCTTCCTTATGGCCGATATTCTCCGGGATGCGGGACTTTCCGTCTCAGTGAAAAACAGCGCAGAGATCAACCCCTCCCTCCTATCAACCTATAATGGTGTTATCTATTCCCGGGGTGCCGATCAACAACCCGTCACAAGCACCATCCAAACCGCTTTGAAAGAGTACCTGGCCTGGGGCGGACCCCTACTGATTGAAGGGGGTGAACTGGCCTATGAACACTACGAGGATGATTTCGGCCGGGATGTGCTTCATATCAACAACTGGATTATTGACAAAGGCGGAGCTGTCACCATCACTCCGGAAGGCCGGGATATGATGCAACATCTTTATCCACTCCCCGGTGCATTGGAACATACCTATAGTGTATATGGCGACCAGGATGTGGTTGAAGCGGCACCCAATGTGATTTCTTTAGGATCCTGGAGCGAACGGGATGCTTACAGTTCATTGCTCCTGGTGCCGGATACCCTTTCCTACATGTCCTTTCATTTTGCCTCCATGACCCGCCCGGCAGACCGTCATCACCTGTTGTGGAATCTGATCCGGCTGCTGCCGTTTTTCAATCCTCATCAGGACTATGCACCCCACGCATGGATAGACAGTTACGAGGTGCTGAAAAAAAGTACCCTTACAGTGGATCCCCTGGCAACAACCTGGGACCCGGATGGAGACAGCCTGACCCTGGGAACCGTGTACAGCAACACCCTGCACGGTAGCTACACACCCGATTCCACCGGAGAGAAAATAATCTACACCGCTCCGGCTTATCCCGGAGTTTCCGATACCCTTTTTTATACCGTATCGGATGGGAAATATACCGACGAAGGTATGATTGTCCTGACGATTTCAGGAAACAATACCCCTTCTGCCGTCACCCTTTTGAATCCACCGGACCATTATATAAACCGGGACAGCAGCTCAGTGATTCTTCGATGGAGTGCGTCTGTGGATCCTGATCCGGACACCCTCAGCTATCTGCTGGGTATGAGTCAGTTCGATGGACTTCATCTCATGGATACCCTGCTGATGACTCCGGACACTCTGATGCGGGTTTTCCCCGCGGATCTGGGATTTGCCCCTGATTTGTCCATCACCTGGCAGATCCGGGTGACGGACGGTCAGGATACAAGCCGCTCGTCGGGGACCCGCCATTTTACCATGGACAGTTCGGCTTTCAATGCCCTGGATCCGGAAAATCTCCTGCCAGTCACCTTCCGTGCAGGTCCAAACTACCCCAATCCCTTCAATCCCATAACCACCATTCCCCTGGCTTTACCGGATGCCGACGATGTTACCCTGACTATTTTCAATCTTCGCGGTGCCCGGATTCGCCGTATGGGTCCTTTTGCCTACCATGCCGGCTATCACCAGTTGGTTTGGGACGGCCGGGATGACCGGGGACACCATGTGGGGACAGGCCTTTACATCGGGAAAATCCAAACCCGGCATGGACACACAGCCACGCTTAAAATGATTCATCTAAAATAAATCGATTTCGATACACTAGAAAAAAGATCAGATATAGTGACGTTTCAGGAGTTCTATATGAATTTTTTTTCGGATTTCCTGTTCAGGTTCATGGCCATCCAATACCCGGCAGCGGTCTGGATTTTGCCGGGCGATGTCCAGAAAACCCCGGCGGACTCTCTGGTGGAAGGCGAGTTTTTCGTTTTCCATTCTGTCCGGTGATTTTCCGCTGCGGGCCATGCGCTCGGCAGATGTTTCAGGGGATATATCAAAGATAAAGGTCAGGTCTGGAACCAGATCATGAGCACCGATGGCATTAATCTGGAGCACCATGTTCAGATTCAGCTGCCGGCCATAGCCCTGATAAGCCGTGGTAGAATCGTAGAAACGGTCTGAGAGGACAACCTTTCCTTCATCCAGGGCTGGACGGATCACTTCAGCCACCAGCTGGCTTCTTGCCACGGCAAAAAGGAGAACTTCCGTTGTGGCATCCATTTCAGCATAACGGGGATTCAGGAGGATTTCCCGGGCTGCTTCACCGACTGCCGTCGAGCCGGGATCCCGGATTTCCACCACTTCAAAGCCTTGTTCCCGGAATATTTGGGCTGTATGCCGGACCTGTGTGCTTTTTCCGCAACCATCCAATCCTTCAAAAGTAATGAAGTGCCCTTTACGATCCATGATAATAATTCACTCCAAATGTGCTGATGGTACCCAATCCCCCATAACTGAAAAAAGAGAGTTGCAGGGTAACTTTGTCATAGCGGTATCGCCCCCCCAATGCCAGTCCGGCAATGTAATCCTGTCCCAGACTGTTGCTTTGCAATCCTCTCCGGCGGAAATCGAGTCCGGCCAGAAATTCCAGGGGTGAACCGCTTTGAAAATATCCTCCCAGGGTCAGGTTTTCAATGTCATGTTCTCCCCTGTAGCGGTAATCCAGATTCATGGTAAGGGGCAGGTAAAGCAGGGGATGACTCAGGGAGGCACGGATTTCATCCTCCATCGGTTCGGGATAATCGGTATAGGCCACACTCATTCGGGTTTTATCTGCCACGGGGATGATGGTGAGCCCATAGGTAAATACACTGAAATTTTCCCGGCTGGAGGCAATATTTTCCGTCAGGTAGCGAAAAGAAGCCCCCACCTGGAGTTTTGATGAGAGCCGATAACTCCAGGCGCTGAAATATTGGGTCCGGCCGGCATTGAAATCACCGTCGCTGTAGCCTTCCGAATCCAACCGTTCAAAATCGCCATAATTTTCGTGGTTGATACCACCGCTGAAAACGTGCTTTTGAACCTTATAGCGGCCGGTCAGCTGGGATACCCGGATATCCGCCGGCATCAGGGCCAGGTTGGCAGACAGGGAAAAAGCAAACGATTCGGGAATCAGGGAGGGATTGATCCAGACCTGATCCGGCAGATCTTTTAAGGCACCCCCGGAACGGGCTATACCCCAGTAAACCGGTGAGGCAAGAATATCTGCTTCAGGCATGACCTGAGCCGGGAGAGACCGTCCCAATCCTCCCAGAAGCAATATGAAAATCAGTATCTTACGCATCATGAGAATTTACATCCTTTTTGTCGTCATGGGGAGGTAAGTCCGGGTTTTTCAGAATTTCTTCTGTCTGCCAGGTATGGTGAATCCGGGCATTACGCCTCCGCATCTGGAACCAGGCCATTAGCAGGAGCACCGGCAGAATCCCCCATAAAAGGGTGTGTAAATCTACCAGGGCATAGGCTTTATACCGTTTTATAGCCCAGAGTTCCCAATTTGTACTGTAATATCGGGGTTCATACCCGTAAACAATCTCAAAAGCCCGGCTCCATTCTACACCTTCCTGTAAAAGAATCAACAGTTCCCCGATACTTTCGTAGCCATGTTCCGAAATCAGGTAACGGACAGCGGACACACTTTGGGCATAGGCCAGATTAGCCCGGTTTTGTTCAAATTTCAACACATCGTCAATCTTATGCAGATCCATAAATTTACCATAGAGGGCGGCCTGTCCCAGCAAAACCTTTTGGCGCAGATCAAACTGTTCCGCTTCATGCTGTGCCAGTCCCTCATTGAGCCACCGGGGCAGATAAGTCAGGCGGTCAATAGGTTCCAGGGCCAGGTGGATCATTTCATGGTGGAGTGTTGCAGACAGTTCGGGAAAACTCTGGCGGCTGAAGCGGGGACTCTTTAAAAGAATTTTCCGTCCCCGGTATTGGGCGGCAGCTACACCCCAATGGGGAAAATCTTTACCGGAGGCCTCTTTAAAATCCCTTTCCCGGGCAGTAAGAATGATTTGGAATGGCGTCATGTCGAGTCCCAGCTTGTTCCGGATTTCCAGGCGGAAAATACCGGCCCGTTCGGCAATAAACTCTGCCGTCTTCCGGTCCTTGGGTTCATACTGGATGGTAAAGTCTTTTCCAGGGAGCATATCCGCCGAAAGCATCGCCGGCAGGATGATCAGCACCAGCCATACCATCCATTTGGAATAAATACGCCTCATCAGTTCATACTCACAGGGTCGGCATTCAGGGTGATTTTCAGTCCGGGCATACGGTTTCGCCGGTCCTGAAGGATGCGGATCAGAATCGTTTTAATCCGATTCATATTTTCATCCTCATTCCGTTTGAATTTCAGGAGGATTTGCCAGCGATAAAATTCCTTTACCCTTTCCACAGGTGCGGAAGAGGGTCCCAGAACCTGTTCAGGCGGCATCTGATGTTTGCAAATATTTTCCAGTTGTTTTATGGCAGTGATGACTCGTTCACGGTCTTTTCCCGTGACCCGGATCAGAATAAGCCGGCTGAAAGGGGGATAGAGGAGGTGTTTACGCCGTTCCAGTTCCTGTTGATAAAAAGCACGGACATCCAGCCGGGCTGCCAGATTTACGGCAGGGTGTTCCGGCTGCCAACTCTGAATAATCACCCGTCCCGGCAGGGTTCCTCTGCCGCTTCGGCCTGAAACCTGGGCTACCAGCTGCCAGACCCGCTCGGCACTTCGGAAATCGGGAATTCCCAATCCCGTGTCGGCATTCACAATGCATACGAGGGTCACATTGCTGAAATCGAGTCCCTTCGACACCATCTGGGTCCCCAACAGGATATCAAAATTTTTGTTTTCAAAGGTATTGAGGATTTTCACATGGGCGTGCCGCCCCCGGGTGGAATCCAGATCCATTCGGATTACCCGTGCATCTTTGATGCGTTTTACCAGTTCATCCTCAATCCGCTGGGTACCGCTTCCGGCGACCCTCAGGGAGGCATCACCGCAGGATGGACACACAGCCGGGAGAGGTTCCTGATGGTCACAATAGTGACACACCAGCTTTTGCCAGGGTTTGTGCCAGGTCATAGAAACCGAACAATGAGGACACTCCACCGGCTGCCCGCAATGTTCACAACGGACAAAGGTGTGAAATCCCCGGCGGTTATGGAGCACAATAGCCTGTTCACCTCGTTTCACACACTCCCGAAGCGCTTCCAGCATTTCCCGGGTAAAAAGGGTTTCTCCGGGATTTTTGGTGCGGAGATCAATGAGATCCACCTGGGGATATCCTGCACTTCCGAAGCGCTCTTTCAGGGTGAGGAGGTGATATTTTCCCGTCTGTGCCAGGTACCAGCTTTCCACGGAGGGGGTGGCTGATCCCAGAATGACAGGAATTTTAAGAAGGCGTGCATAATAAATAGCTGCATCTCTTCCATGATAACCCGGACTCTGTTCCTGTTGTTTGAAGGAGGCATCATGTTCTTCGTCCACCACAATCAGACCGGGACGTGGAAAGGGGGAAAAGAGGGCACTGCGGGCACCCACTACTACCTGAATATCTCCCCGCCGGATACTCTGCCAGGTCCAAATCCGTTCACCGGCACTCATCCGGCTGTGCCAGATAGCCACTTTTTTACCGAAAACACTCCTGAAACGGCCGGCCACATGAGGGGTAATGGCAATTTCGGGAACCAGAATCAACGCCTGCTTTCCCCGCTTTATGGCTTCATTGGCCAGGTGAATATACACTTCCGTTTTTCCACTGCCTGTCACACCATGGAGCAAGACGGGATAAAAACGGTCAAAATGTGCCGTGATCTCTTCAATAACCTGAATCTGTTCATTTGTCAGGACAATCTCCCGGTTTTTGGGGACATAGGCTCCGGTAAATGGATCAGAGGGAATTTCCTGATTGAAGCTTTCAAGAACCCCCTTTTTTTCAAGGGTTTGGAAAACGGAGCGGCTGACACCTGTTTCACGCATCAGGTCTGAGAGGGTGGCTTCGGGAATGGCCCTGCTTTTCAGGGCTGCCAAAATTTTCACATGGGACGGGTGTTCTCCCCGGGCAAAGAGATCTGTCAGACGGACAGCTTTCACCATCCGGGTGGTCCGTTCCACGGAAAAGACATTATCAGCAATCAGTATCTGCTGTTTTAAAAGGGATTGAACCTGTTTCACGGTATCTGGCGGCATCGTATTCAGGGAAGATTCAGGTAATCCATCCGGCGGGATATTCAATCGTTGAATTTCCGGATGAGCCGCCATATCCGGGGCGGGGAAATAGCGTATTTCCTTTTTAAAACCGGCTTCGGAGGGATGGGCTGCCTTCAGGACCAGTCCCGGCGGAGCCATGTAATAAAAGGCCATCCAGTGAAAAAGCTGCATCTGTTCCGGGGTGAAAAGTGGTGTTTCATCCCGGATTTCGGACAGGGATTTAAGACCCTTTGGTAATTTGTCCGGATCCGATTCAGACACACTGATACAATACCCGGGCTGATGCCGACTACCGAAAGGGGCAATGACCCGGCATCCGGGTTTCAGTTGTTTTTTGAACCGGTCCGGGACCCGGTATGTGAAAGTTTGCATCACATCCACCGGAAAGGCGATTTCACAGATGGGTATCGTCATGGATAAAGTTATTCCCGTTAAAAAATATCCTCAACAAAAAAGGTCCTGCCAAAACGGACAGCACCCTTTATGTTTTGAAAAAAGCCTGTGCGCCCGGAGGCGGTCACGGCCGGATTATTCTTTCACCACCCAGAGTTTGACTTCGGCGGTCACATCACTGTGGAGTTTAATAGGAATATCATACACCCCCAGGGCTTTAATGGGTTCATTCAGAATGATATGCCGTTTGTCCACATCGTAGCCTTTTTCAGTCAGAAGGTCGGCTACTGTCTGGGAGGTTACAGAACCGAAAATCTTATCATCTTCACCGGCAGCGACGGATGTAGTCAATGAGATATTTTTGAGTTTTTCAGCCAGACGGCGGGCTTTATCCACGGCGGCAGTCTTTTTCCGTTCCTCAATTTTTTTCAGCTCTTCAGCCATTTTGATATTGGAACGGGTTGCTTCCGTCGCCAGTCCTTTGGGAATGAGAAAGTTCCGGGCATATCCGTCCTTCACGGTCACAACATCCCCGGCGACGCCTACATTCTCCACATTTGCTTTCAGTATGATTTTCATAACGGATATCTCCCTCAGTTTTGCGTTACGTCATAAGAATAAGGCAGGAGGGCAATATTCCGGGCCCGTTTGATTGCCGTCACGAGTTCACGCTGATGTTTTGCACAGGTCCCCGTCACTCGCCGGGGAATAATTTTTCCCTGCTCTGTGATAAAACGGCGAAGCGTTTTATAGTCCTTATAGTCAATGCTGAACTTCTTGTTTTCACAGAATTTGCAGACTTTTTTTCTTGAAATGAAAGCCATTTCACTTTACTCCTTTGCTATCTGAAGCGGTTTAAACCGTTTCTTTTACAGCTTCTTCAGACGTTTCTTCCGAATCGTCTTCCTTTTCTTCGTCTTCGTCTTCGTCCTCAACCTCATCTTCGTCATCATCCTCGTCATAATCCTCATCAGATTCATCATCAGCGGAGGATTTATCAATTATCTCGTCCTGGTCTTCCTCGTCATCATCATCGTGATGGGACGGGACACCGGCAGGTTTTTCGTCCAACCGGACAACCAGCTGAGCGAGGATCTGTGCCTGAAGTTCAAACCATGTTTGTAATTCAACCACAGCCGAAGGTTCGGCTTCAAAATAAATCAGTACATAGTTTCCTGATTTCTGTTTTTCGATGGGATACGCCAGTCTGCGTTTACCCCAGTCATCCACAGCCAGAACATGACCTCCAATTTCGGCAATATGGCCTTCTACCATCTTAATCACCGAATTCAGACGTTCCTGTTCGTAGTTTGGATGCACGATGAAGAGTGTTTCATAATACCTCAAGAGTGTAGCTCCTTTTTTTTATAATTATGAATGATGAATGATGAATGATGAATTGAATGATGAATGATGAATTGAATGATGAATGATGAATTGAATGATGAATGATGAATGATGAATGATGAATGAAGATCCGGTGAAACAGGGTTCCCAGGCCGTCAGTTGGCGGTTGGGCATTTCACGGGATGAATTGAGTTTTGAGTAATCGATCATTCAATTTTCCTTCTTTTCATGTGAGTCATCGAGCAGACCTCCACAAGGAGGTTGTATCGATGTACAAGTTTCAATTATCAAATCTTCTCCCTATGTAATGATGGGTGCAATCACAAGGGAGACGACGGACATCAATTTGATGAGGATGTTGAGGGATGGTCCGGCTGTATCTTTAAAAGGATCGCCGACGGTATCGCCCACCACGGAAGCTTTATGGGCATCGCCCCCTTTTCCTCCCAGGTGTCCGTTTTCAATATATTTTTTCGCGTTATCCCAAACACCCCCTGCATTGGCCATAAAAATCGCCATCAGCACACCGGTAACAGTCGTCCCTGCCAATACACCGGCCAGCATATACGGGTCATAAAAGCCCACAAGGACGGGCACACCCACAGCCAGAAGTCCGGGAAGAACCATCTTACGGATAGCCGCTTTCGTGGAAATATCCACACAGCGTTTAAAATCGGCTTTGGCTTCACCGGCCATAAGTCCCTTGATTTCCCGGAACTGCCGTCGCACTTCCGTAATCATGGAAAAAGCCGCATCGCCTACAGCCTGCATGGCCAGAGATGTAAAAAGAAAGGGCAGCATACCACCGATAAGGAGTCCGGCCATAATCCGGGGTTCCGTCAAATCAATCTGATCAATGCCTGCCGTCGTTTTATAGGCATTAAAGAGAGCCAGAGCCGTTAAAGCTGCCGAACCTACAGCAAAACCTTTGCCGATAGCAGCTGTGGTATTCCCCACCGCATCCAGGGCATCGGTCCGCTTACGGACAGACTTTTTGAGTCCGGCCATTTCGGCGATTCCCCCGGCATTATCAGCAATAGGGCCGAACGCATCCACCGAAAGTTGGACACCAATCGTTGTCAGCATACCCAGTGCTGCAACAGCAATGCCGTAGAGGCCGGCAAAATGATAAGCCATCATGATGGTCCCGGCGAGAACAATAATCGGCAAAGCCGTACTTTTCATCCCCATGCTCAGGCCGGAAATGATATTGGTTGCAGATCCGGAGGAAGCTGCATCGGCCACACGTTTTGCAGGGGACTTGCTATCCGATGTAAAATATTCCGTAATGAGTCCAATGAGTGTTCCTGCCAAAATTCCAAACAGGGTGGCAATAAACACACCGGAAGCGGACAATCCTGCCATACGTCCTGAATCAAAGGTTCCGGAGGGTAAAACCCGGGTGATAATGAACCAGGAGAGGATAATCATGAGGATGGCAGCCCCGTATTCGCTGATATTGAGGGCCGTTTGAGGTTTTATTTTTTCACTTCCCCGGACCATAAACACAGCCACCAGAGAGACAAGAATTCCCACGGCGGCCAAAACCAGGGGCAGCATCACAAAACCGCCGGAAAAACCACCGCCTACAGAGACAGTAGCTCCCAGGACCATGGCTCCAATGATGGATCCCACGTAAGATTCAAACAAATCAGCCCCCATACCGGCCACATCGCCCACATTGTCGCCCACATTATCGGCAATCACCGCCGGATTCCGGGGATCATCCTCCGGGATACCGGCTTCCACCTTTCCCACCAGGTCCGCTCCCACATCAGCGGCTTTTGTATAAATGCCGCCGCCTACACGGGCAAAGAGGGCAATGGAACTGGCACCCAGGCTGAAGCCACTCAGAATAGGCAACACGGTCTGTTGAATAGTCACAGGATCACTGCCCAGATACCGGACATAAGCCCAAAACAGAGAACCCAGCCCAAGAAGTCCCAGACCGACGACACTGAGTCCCATGACGGATCCTCCGGAAAAGGCAATGACCAGGGCTTTTGCCAGGCTTGTTTTGGCTGCCTGGGTTGTGCGGACATTGGCGGCAGTTGCCACCCGCATGCCGATAAATCCTGCCAGGGCACTGGCAAGGGCACCCGTTATGAACGAAAGGGCGACAAGCCGTAAAATCCCACTGTTGCTCAGAATCAGCAAAATGGCCACAACCACAACAAAGAGGCTTAATACGCGGTATTCACGGACGAGAAAGGCCATGGCGCCTTCCCGGATATGCCGGGAAATTTCCACCATCTCCTTTTCACCGGGATCTTGTTTGATAATCCAGCCGGAACGAATCAGGGCATAAACCAATGCCAGGGCACCCACCGCTGGAACCATGATAAGTATCCATTGAATCATGGTGTTACCTCCTTTGTTTCATCATCTGAAACAGATTCCGGATCTTTGTCCTTCTCCGAACGGTTATAATGGTTCATGACGATGTTCAAATCCTCTTTCAAGAAGAGTTCTGCAGCATTGGCGGCTTTTTGGACCATCTCCTTCACCGTTTCACGTTCTTCGGGCAAAAAAGGTTTGAGTACATAAACCTCGGCATCGGTCTGCCGGCGTTCCGGAGTATTGATGCCGATTTTAATCCGCGGGATATCCTGAGTTCCCATCACACTGAAGACGGATTTGAGTCCGTTATGCCCACCGGCAGAACCGGTCGGACGGATTTTCAGCCGCCCGAAATCCACATCCAGATCATCATGAATGAGAAGGGTCTCCCGGGGATTCAGGGGATAGCGCCTGTCGACATCTGCCAGAGCCTGGCCGCTCAGGTTCATGAAGGTCATGGGTTTCACCAGAAGGGATCCGTCGGACATACGGGTTTCCAGAAAAGCACCCCGCCCGGATTTGAAGGTCAATCCGTGACGGTCCGCCAGCTCATCCAGAACCATAAAGCCCAGATTATGGCGGGTTTGTGCGTATTTTTTTCCGGGATTTCCCAGTCCAACAATCACCTTCATAACTCCGTTTTATTCCTCTTCTGATCCTTCGGCTTCTTCACCTTCTTCAGTCTCTTCGCCTTCTTCACCTTCCAGTTCCTCTTCAGCTTCCTCAGCCTCTTCTTCAACCAGTGAAGCCTTGGAAGGCGGAGTCACAGAAACAATCAGGGCCTCGGCAGGAGTTACAATATCAATCCCCTCAAAAGTCAGATCACCCACATGGAGGCTTTCATTCATGTGAAGATTGCTGATATCCACATCCAGTTCGTGGGGAATTTCACCGGCTTTACAGCGGACGAGCAACTCGTACAGGTGGGTATCCACCACACCACCCTCTTTGAGTCCGGGAGGTGTTCCCAGGAAATTAATGCGGACTTCCACTTCAATCATTTCCTGAAGACTTACACCCTGAAAATCGATATGGACTATCTCGTCCGTCACCGGGTGGTACTGCAATTCCTTAAAAATAGCTTTCTTGGGCTTTTTCGCTTCATCCACATAAAGATCGATAAGCCGTTCGCCGGTTTTCAGCACTTTATGCAATTCCAGCAAATCCACACTTAACGGAATGGACTTTTCCGAATGGGTGTAGTAAATCGCGGGAATCCGTCCGGTAGTCCGGAGCTTTTTCATTTTCTCTTTTCCCAGTTCTTCCCGCTTTGAAACATTCAGTTTTACTGCTTCTGTCATGTTATTTTATCTCCTGTTATCCGTTGATTTCTATCTGAAGAGAACGCTGATAGAATCTTCATTGTTCGTTCTCTGAATGGCTTCGGCAAAAATATCCGCCACCGAGACCACCTCCATTTTAGGGATCCGTTTCTCTGCCGGAAGGTAGATGGTATCCGTGGTGATTACCCGGTCAATGGGTGAATCCTTGATCCGTTCAATGGCTTCTCCTGACAAAACCGGGTGGGTGAACATGGCATAAATATCCAGGGCGCCCAGATCTTTCAGCCTTCGGGCACCGGCTACCAGGGTCCCGGCTGTATCACACATATCATCCACAATAAGGGCCCGTTTCCCTTTCACTTCACCAATCAGGTGCATGACTTCGGACTGGTTATGAGCAGTCCGCCGTTTGTCAATAATGGCCAGGCTCCGGTTCAATACACCGGCATAACTTCGGGTCCGGTGGACACTTCCCATGTCAGGGGCCACAATCACCAGGTCGCTGCTGGTATCCTCACTCAGGGAAAGGCAGTGTTCCAGAAGGGCCGGCCGGGAATAGAGGTGATCAAAAGGGACGTCCACATAGCCCTGAATCTGGGTGGAGTGAAGGTCCATCGCCATAATCCGGTCTGCCCCGGCCTTCACCAGCAAATCCATGAATAACCGAGCCGAAATGGGCACCCGGGGCTGATCTTTCCGATCCTGTCGGGCATAGCCGTAATAGGGCAGAACTGCTGTAATACGTGCAGCCGAAGCCCGACGGGCCGCATCCAAAATCAGCAGAAGCTCCATGTAATTTTCTGCCGGAGAGTTGGTGGACTGGATGATGAAGACATCCTTGCCACGGATACTCTCTTCAAAGCGGACCCAGATTTCTCCGTCACTGAACCGTTTAATGGTCAGGGGACCTACCTTGACTCCCAGTTTGTCACAGATTTTTTCCACCAATGGCCGGTTGGAACTGCCGGAAAAAACTTTTAATTCACCGTACATGGGCTTACACCTCTGATTTGGGTTAATAAAGGACTGTTATATGTATGAATGAGCTCAGGGGAGAGGAGTCGAACCCCTATTGACGGGACCAAAACCCGCTGTCCTGCCATTAGACGACCCCCGAGTATCATGTCAAACCCCGCGGCTGACACATGACAATACGGCCATATTCCTGAAGTTTAGATACACAGGATCGGGCCTTGTCGTCAGAGCAGAATATTCCATACACAGTCGAGCCGGAACCCGACAAAGCGGAGAATGTCGCCCCCGCTTCAAGCAGCGCGGACTTTATCGCTCCGATTTGTGGATATGCCGGAATAATCACCCTTTCAAAATCGTTTTCAAAAAACCGCCAGGCAAATCCCTGGCGCAGAAAGCTTGGAATATTAGTTTTTTTCACCGTATCAGTCAAGGAAATTCTCAAATCCCTGTAGGCCTGTTGTGTTGAAACTGAAAAGGGCGGCATCACCAGCACTGCGGTCCAGTCCAGAGGAATGGAAACTGGCTCCAGTTCGTCCCCAATACCCTTGGCATAGGCCGATCCCCCTGCAAGAAAAAAGGGGACATCTGCTCCCAAAGAGAGGGCCAGAGATTTAAGGGGTGGCTCATGGTGGCACAAGGGCCGGAAAAATTTCAGGATAGCCGCCGCATCGGAAGATCCGCCTCCCAGTCCGGCACCCGGTGGGATCTGCTTATCCACAAAAATATTTGCTCCCAGATCCTCCGGTAACCAGGGTTTTATTGCATTTACAGCTTTAAGAATGAGGTTGGATTCATCCAGGGGAATATCCTTTCGGTTGGAATCCAGGCTAAAGTGTCCTGAACGATTCACCTCTAAACGGATTTCATCGGCAAAATCCAGCTCCTGAAAGATCGTTTCCAGCAAATGGTATCCATCTGACGGTCTGCGCCCTAAAATCCGCAACCCGATATTGATTTTTGCATACGCCTTGAGGGATGCCTTCATTAAAGGCCTTTCAGTGCTGTTTCCAGTCGACGGATCATTTCCTTATTCCCCAAATAAAAGGCAATGACCCCCAGTTCCGGGCCGTGGATTTCACCTGTTAAGGCAATGCGGACCGGCATCCAAAGATTTTTGCCTTTTATGCCTGTTTCTTTCTGTACCCCTTTCATCAGGGGGAAAAATCCTGCCGGGTCATCCAGGGATTGGACCTGGAGTTTTTCTTTTAAAGCCTGAAGGACCGTTCGGGTGGATTCGGCAGCCATCAGTTCGGCTGCTTCTCCTTCCTGGGGCAAGGAAACTCTGGACACAAAGGGTGCCAGTCTATCCGGGATTTCATCAAAACGCGTAAGCCCGGATTTTATGGCCAGAAGAGCTGCATCACCCCGGTCATTCAGCACAGTGCCGGACAGCCATTGACGGGCTTCTTTCAGATAAGCAGCATCCTCCATGGCCTGAATATATTGCTGGTTCATCCAGTCCAGTTTTTCTGTATTGAACACTGCCCCCGCCTTGTTCACCCGATCCAGAGAAAACAGCTCAATCAACTTATCCATGGAGAATATTTCACGGTCGTCACCGGGATTCCAGCCCAGGAGAGCCAGAAAATTATTCAAAGCCTGAGGCAGATAACCTTTCGCCAGGTAGTCTTCCACTGCCACATCGCCCTGACGTTTGGAAAGCTTGGATTTGTCCGGATTCAGCAAAAGTGGCAAATGGGCAAAAACCGGTGCTTCCCAGCCCAAATATTCATATAAAAGCAGATGTTTGGGCAGAGAGGGTAACCACTCTTCCCCGCGGATCACATGGGTCACCCCCATGTAGTGATCATCCACCACATTGGCAAAGTGATAAGTGGGAAAACCATCTGATTTCAACAGCACCTGATCGTCCACGCGGCTGAATTCTACCGTCACTTCTCCACGGATTTCATCATGAAAGGTCATGGCGCCTTCATCAGGGACCCGCATCCGGATGACATGAGCCTCTTTTTGAGCCCTTTTTTCCGCCTCCCTAGGATCCAGATGCCGGCAGTGGCCATCATATCCCGGTGCCTCGCCAGCGGCAATCTGTCGTTCCCGGAGTTCTGCCAGGCGTTCCGATGAACAGAAACAGCGGTATGCCTTACCTGAAGACAGAAGGCGGAGGATTTCTTTATTATAGATTTGCAGACGCCGGCTTTGATAATAGGGACCTTTTTCATCCTCCTTATCCGGACCTGCATCCCAATCCAGCCCCATGGCCCGAAGGCTTTTCACCAGATTTTCCACAGCTCCTTCCACATAGCGGGACTGATCCGTATCCTCAATCCGAAGGATAAATCGACCCCCGTGCTTCCGGGCAAACAGATAATTATATAATGCTGTTCTGTGTCCTCCCACATGTAAATACCCTGTGGGACTAGGCGCAAAACGGACAATTACGGTCATTGGAATTCCTTTTACGTTAAGATGTTGAGACGTTTAGGCGTTGAGCGCTCACTTCGTTTGCTGTTCAAACGCTGCTGCACAGCTTTCGGGCACCACTTCGTGGTGTTCAAGCACCTCACTTCGTTCGGTGTTCAATAGCCGCTTTGCGACTTTCAATCACCACTTCGTGGCGTTCAAGCACCGCTTTGCGGTGTTCAATCGCTGCTGCGCAGCGTTCAAGGATCTCACTTCGTTCGATCTTCAATCCCAGCTATGCGGTTTTCAAAGGGTAACTTCTTTTTTGAACACAGCGAATGCTGAGCGCAGCTAAGCAATTGAACGGCATGAAGTGCCGCTTGAATTTTTGAACGCCAATGGCGTTTGAATGTTGAGCCAGAGACGTACCAATCCCCCAATCAATCCAATCATCCAATCAAACCAATCATTTCTGTGAAATACGCTGCGCTCATTTCACGGGGCAGGCAATCATCTCCTAGAAGTTGGAAGCTGGAAGTTGGAAGTTAGCGTCGCTCCGCTCCTTGTGTGTCAATCAAATCAATCAATTCAATCTAGTCAATCGACTTTTCAACTTTCGACTTTCGACTTTCGACTTTCGACTGATGACTGACGACTGTCGACTTTCGACTGCTGACTGCCGACTATCAACTTCCTCTTATCAAACAAACGGCCATCGCTGCCACCCCTTCTTCCCGTCCGGTGAATCCCAATCCTTCTTCGGTGGTGGCTTTTACGGAGACAGTTTCCAGGGGAGTGTGCATCATCCGGGAAAGATTCTCGCGGATTTTGGGAATGAAAGGGGCAATTTTCGGTTTTTGAAGGATCAGGGTCGCATCCACATTTACGATGGCATATCCCTGTTGTTCCAGCAGAGAAACCACCTTTTCCAGGAGTTTCAGGCTGTCCGCATGATGATAAGCCGGGTCTGTATCGGGAAAATGGGTCCCGATATCTCCCAGGGCAGCGGCACCCAGCAGGGCATCCATCACGGCATGGGTCAATACATCGGCATCGCTGTGGCCGGCAGGACCTTTGGGATGGGGGATGGTCACACCGCCAAGAATCAAAGGGCGTCCTTCTGTCAGGCGATGGACATCATATCCCTGGCCAATACGAAGATTCATATTTTTTTACCAGCATTTCCGCCATTTGCAAGTCAAAGGGCGTGGTTATTTTAATATTATCCGGTGTATCTGGAATCACAGCCAGCTTATAGCCGTACCGTTCCGCCAACATACACTCATCGGTGCCATAAAAATGATCAGAATAAGCTTTTTCATAGACAGTTTTCAGGATAGAGGCGTGAAAAAGTTGTGGAGTATGGATCTGAACCAGAGAATCCCGGGGTACAGTTCCAGTGATTTCCTGCCCTTCCGTTTTCTTTATCGTATGAACCACCGGGATACCGGCAGCAGCACCGTGAAATTTTTTTAACAATTGCATGCCGTCATGAAGCACAGAAGGGGCAAAAAAGGGTCGGACAGCATCATGGACTGCCAACACGCTGTTTCCCGGGGTGGCAGCCTGAATACCCTGCCAAACCGAATCCTGTCGTTCCTTCCCCCCTTCCCGGATTTTGACAGGGATAGTAGATTTCAGGGAAGCGGCAAGGGTTTCGGCATCCTCCCGGATGGCAGGGGAAACGACCAGAATTATTTCAGATACGAGGGGATTTGTCAGGAAACGGGTAAGGGTATACCAAAGGACAGGCTTGTCTTTGATTGAGAGGAAGGGTTTGGGGACTGAAGCGCCCATTCGTTTTCCCTGACCGGCGGCAGGAATAATAACGGAGACACTTTCGTGTGCTAAGGTTTGCATAAATCTCAGAGAATCAACATGGCATCGCCGTATGAGAGAAACCGGTACTTTTTATCCACGGCATGCTTGTAGGCCTTCAACAGAAAATTACGGTCCACAAAAGAGGCCGCCAGAATCAACAAGGTGGATTTGGGTTGATGCAGATTGGTCAGTAAGGCATCCACCACCTTGATTTCCTGAGGCGGAAAGATGAATTTATCGGTCCAGGCTTTTTTCGGATTCACATCCGTGCCTGTAATCAGAGAGGATTCCAGGGCCCTTACCACCGAGGCACCCATGGCAATAATCCGCTTCCCCTTCTCTTTTACAGCATTGATGGTTTCTGCCGACGATTCGGAAATTTCAAAGTACTCCGAATCCATGTGATGGCGGTGCAGATCTTCCACCATGACCTGCCGGAATGTCCCAAGGCCGATATGGAGGGTAATAGGGACCATCTTCACGCCCTTTTTTTCGATTTTCTTAACCAGTTCCTCATTGAAATGGAGACCGGCAGTCGGTGCTGCTACGGCACCGGGTCTTTCAGCAAAAATGGTCTGATACCGTTCACGGTCCATGGGTTCACTATCACGGGTAATATAGGGCGGAAGGGGTGAGTGTCCTTCTTTCAGGACAAATTCCATAAATTCTTCATTGGAGCAATTATGCCGTATCACCCGCCCGCCGGAGACGGTATTGTCAATCACATCGCTGTAAATATCCTCATTAAAGCGGAGTTTATTACCAATGCGAACCTTTCGGGCCGGTTTAACCAGGATTTCCCATATCTGGTTCTCCAGTTCCCGCAAAAGAAAGACCTCCACAGCCGCGTCGGTTTTATCCTTTTTGGCAATCAGTTTAGCCGGAAATACCCGGGTATCGTTATAAACCAGGCAATCCCCCGGCTCCAGATAATCCACAAAATCCTGAATATGTTTATCTTCCATTTTCTCTGTATCAGAGTGGACGACCAGCATCCGGGAATCGCCCCGTTTTTCTGTCGGATACTGGGCAATGAGTTTCTCCGGTAACTCATAATCAAAATCCGACAGCCGGTATGTTTTTGGCTGGGTATCAAAAATTTCAAACTTCGTCATTGAAGAGTGTCTCCTGTCTCTTTGGGTTCGAAAGTTCCAGATTCAGGTGTTCATACGCCCTTAGCAGAGCAATCCGTCCCCGGGAAGTACGCTTCAGAAATCCCTCCTGAATCAGATAGGGTTCATAGACTTCCTCGATGGTTTCCGCCTCTTCCCCAATGGCAACCGCCAGATTCTGGAGTCCTACCGGCCCCCCTTCAAAGGTCTTCACCAGGGTTTTTAAAATACGGAGATCCATCTCATCGAGCCCCAGATTGTCCACTTCCAGCATTTCCAGTGCATCCCGGGCTGTTTCCAGGGTAATCACACCATCAGCCCGTACCTGGGCGAAATCTCTGCACCGCCGAAGCAATCTGTTGGCGATCCGGGGCGTTCCCCGGGAACGACGGGCAATTTCGGCAGCTCCTTCCGGTGTAATATCTATATTCAATATCCCCGCAGAACGGGTGATAATACGTGTCAGATCCTCAAAATTGTAGTAATCCAGGCGGAGAACAATCCCGAAACGGGCCCGGATAGGAGAGGTCAGAAGTCCTGCCCGGGTTGTGGCTCCCACCAGTGTAAATCCTTCCAGATCCAACTGAATGCTCCGGGCGCTGGGACCTTTATCGATCATGATGTCAATCCGGAAATCCTCCATGGCGGAGTACAAATACTCTTCCACCACCCTGTTGGTCCGGTGGACCTCGTCGATGAAAAGCACATCGGAAAAGTTCAGGTTGGTCAGCAAACCTGCCAGGTCACCTGCCCGCTCCAGTACCGGTCCGGAGGTAACCTTGATCCCGGCGTTCAGCTCATGGGCGATGATGTGAGCCAGAGTGGTTTTCCCAAGTCCGGGAGGCCCGAACAGAAGCACATGATCCAGGGGTTCCCCCCGCTTTTTGGCTGCCTGAATGTAGATTTTCAGCTTTTCAACCAGGCGTTGTTGTCCGACAAATTCTTTCAGGACAGCAGGTCTGAGGGTGGTTTCCAGTTCTTCTTCCTGTTCCTTCCAGGCAGGATTGGTAAATTCTGTCCTCATCATATCATTTTCGTTTGAGAACTTTCCGGACAGCCTGAGCAATATCGACAGCCCTGAGATGGTAATAATCCAGGAGCTCATCGGCTTTTCCGGACTGGCCAAACTGATCTTTCATGCCTACCATTTCAACAGGGACCGGCTTATTTTGCGTACTCCATACCGATACGGCACTTCCAAGTCCACCCAGGCACTGGTGTTCTTCCGCCGTGACAAAAGCTCCCGTTTCCAGGGCAGCTGCCATAAGGGCTTCATGATCCAGCGGCTTGACGGTATGCATATTCAGCACACGGACGGAAATATTTTCTTCTGCCAGGATTTGAGCCGCCATAAGGGCTTCATAGACCAGCACACCGTTGGCAATAACCGTCACATCTTCTCCATCCTGAAGCATAAGAGATTTACCTATCTCAAAAGGAGCCTCTTCCGATGTGACCAGAGGTGCACTTTGCCGTCCCAGGCGGATATAAAAAGGGCCTTCCATCTCTTTTACTGCCGTCAGGGCTTTGACGGCTTCCCGGGTGTCGCAGGGGACAATCACCCGCATACGGGGCAATGTCTGCATCAGGGCCACATCTTCCAGCATCTGGTGGGTGACCCCATCCTCGCCGACTGTGACACCGGTATGGGTTGCTACCAGTTTGACATTGGTATTGGAATAAGCCAGCAATACTCTCACCTGGTCATAACACCGCCCGGTAATAAACACGCCGAAGGTGGAAACATAAGGCAGGAGTCCTTCCCGGGCCATGCCGGCTGCTACGGCCACCATATTTTGCTCGGAAATCCCCATATTGTAAAAGCGGTCAGGGAATTTATCGGCAAACCAGTTTGCCCGGACTGATCCGGAGACATCGGCAGTTAGCACCACAATCCGGTCATCCGTTTCACCCATGGCGGATGTCGCCAAACCGAAGGCATCCCGGGTGGGTTTCTTTTGGACCTGTGTAAAAAGATCTTTATCCAGATAGTGTGTCATGCTTTGTTTCCCCCCTGATAATAGGCTTCAATTTCCTGTAGTGCTTTTTCCGCTTCCTCATCCTTGGGTGGGGTACCGTGCCATTTTGACACACCATCCATAAAAGAGACGGGAAATCCCAGTTTGGTTCGGAAAAGAATGATCGAAGGTTTTCCCTTGTAATTTTGGGCCATATCAAATGCTTTAAAAATATCGTCAAAATCGTTGCCATTGGCTTCAATCACATGCCAGCGAAAAGCTTTCCATTTATCCGCCATCGGTTCCATGGTAAGGATATCTTCCGTATTGCCGTCTATCTGAATAAAATTCCGGTCCATAAAAACGGTCAGGTTATCCAGTTGGTGATGACCGGCGCTCAGGGCTGCTTCCCAGATGGAGCCTTCCTGGGATTCACCATCCCCGATGGAGCAGTAGACCCGGTGTGACGCCTTTTTCTGCCGTGCGGCAAGGGCCATCCCTACGGCAACACCCAGACCGTGTCCCAGACTCCCGGTAGATATTTCAATCCCCGGTAAATTGGTCCGGCTGGGGTGTCCCTGCAGACGGCTGTTCAATTTGCGTAAGGTCATGAGTTCTTCCACAGGAAAATATCCGGTATGGGCCATGGAGGCATAGAGAATGGGGGCCACATGACCGTTGGATAATACAAAACGGTCGCGCCCCTCCCAATCTGGATTGGAGGGATCATGCTGTAAAATTTTAAAAAAAAGCGCGGCAAAAATATCCGCCAGTCCAAGAGAACCGCCGATGTGGCCTGATTTCGCCTGATGAACCATGCGGACACAATCCACGCGAAGTGTATGTGCTTTTTCCTTTAAAACCCTGAGGGTCCTGCTATCTGGATTGGTCATTCAAATTCTCCGGAGTATGATTTTAAATTAAGACATGGATGAAATTTACAGATATTTCAAAGGATAGGCAATTCAACTCTCTTTCCGTTCACCGGTCTTTCGGATGATATGATATCCGAATTGGGTTTTCACCGGACCTATCATTCGCCCTTTACCCCCCTTTTTAACAGCATCTTCAAAAGGTTTCACCATCTGTCCTTCTGAAAACCATCCCAGATCACCCCCTTTACTCTTACTGGGACACGTTGAAAAATCCCGGGCAAGGGCTTCAAAAGAGCCACCTGATTTCAGCCGCTTGATAATCGCATCGGCCAGTGATTTATCCCGGACAAGAATATGGCTTGCTCTCCATTCCATATAGGTTTCCTTTTTATTTATCCTTCACTTTCAGTAAGAAATTGGTAAACGGCCTGGGGAGTTTTACAGTCCAGTATTTTCCGAACGGCGTCTTCCTTGCTCATAACAGCGGCAATATGTGCCAAAATCTGGATATGGGGGACTGTCTTATGTTTGGGGGAAAGAAGAAGGACAAAGACCCGTGAAGGTTCCCCGTCGAGGGATTCAAAATTCACACCCTTTCGGTGAATCCCCACTGCCAGGGTAATAGCACCCACATTGTCTGTCCGTGCATGGGGAATGGCCAAGCCGTTTTTCATACCTGTACTGAAAGACTGTTCCCGTTCCCAGACGGCCTCAAACACCCCCTTTTTATCGGTGATCTGATACTGGGAATCCAGGATATCCACCAATTCTTCAATAATTTCTTTCTTGGAAGATCCCCTTAGGTTGAGCCGGATACAGCCCGGATCCAGGACCCGGCGGAGATCCACCCGCTTGTCATCTTTCCCTTCCATAAAATCGTTCTTCAGAGATTCGGGTTTCGTGATATCTTTCAGATCATTGATAATTTCATTCAGCTCCACAAAGGATTCATACATAAGGGTTTTTACGTAATGGGTATCATCAGGAGAACTTTCAAAATAGATGCCGTTGGGTTTGCAGATCATGGTTATAAAAATGTCATTCTTCCGGATATGATAGTACTTATGCCCCATTTCCATCTGATTGATAAAAAACCCCTCATCCCGGAAGAGCTGAAGACTCTTGGCAGAGACAAACTCCACCGTTTCCAGGGTTGGGAGAGAAAACTCGGTCACGACACTTTCCGCAGGGAGTAATTCTTCCGTTGTGCCCATTTTTTCTTTTTTAAAGAGTGAATCCAGGATAGGCGGCGTAGAGACAGTTGTGAGCATACTCATAAAAATCACCATCCCAAAAACATCCCGGCTCAGGAGTCCGGTACTGAGACCAATCCCGGCAATGATGAGAGCCACTTCAGCCCGTGGAGCCATGCCGAATCCCACCCGCAGGGCACCTAAAAGGTTAAATTTCCTGAAAAGCAGGGGAATGCCGCACCCCAAGATTTTGGCCAGAATCGCGCCCAGGGTATATATGAGTCCTAAAAAGATGATGGTCCGGGAGCTGAAGACACTCAGATCCACCATCATGCCGGAAACCACAAAAAAGACAGGGACGGCAAAGAGGTAGAGGCTTTTCAGGGATTCCTGGATGACATAGTTCAAATCTGTTTTGGACAGGCTGAGTCCCATCACATAAGCTCCGATAATCATAGCCAGCCCGGCTTTTTCAAAAATTCCAGCTAAAAGCAGAGCCAAGCCGAAAGCCATAATGGCAGGGACGTTGATTCCTTTGAAGATCTTCAGAAAATTACTGATCCGTTTGGACAGAACCAGTCCGAGGATAGTGAACAGCAACCACACACCGATTGCTTCTGCCCCCAGACGGAGTACATATCCCCAGTTCACAGTTTGCCCGGAGTCATTCAGGACGGGAATCATGCCCAGAATCACAGCCAGCAATACAATTCCCAGAACATCATCAATCACGGCAGCTGCCAGGATAGTAACCCCTTCCGGTGTATCCATTTTCCGCCGTTCTGTCAGGATCCGACCGGTAATGCCTACAGAGGTGGCTGTACTGATGACCCCCAAAAAGAGTGTTTCAGGATGAAGAAAGGGCAAATCCAGCAGCAGCATACCGGTCCATGCACCCAGAAGAAAGGATACAATCACACCGGCAATTCCCACAATTACTCCCGTGGCTGACAGACGGAGGAAAAGGGAAAAATTGGTTTCCAACCCCACCATGAAGAGGAGCAGGACCGAGGCTATGGTGGCAATGCCGTAGAGTTCAGGAGATACAGGCAGGGTTGCCCCGGGATTCAAAGCAAGATAAGTCCCGAAAAAACCATGTTCAAAACCGGGGAGGGGAATACCACCCAGGAGGTAGGGACCGATGATAATACCGGCTGTCAGCTCACCCACGACACCTGGAATTTTTATTTTTTCAAAAAGGATGGACATTCCTTTTGCGACGAAGATAATGACTCCCAGTTGAAGGACTAACAGTTCCATTTTATGCATCATGGAATGGGAAAGTCCGCTGACTTCTGCAAAAAGGATGATGGGGATAAGGAGAAAGAAAAAGGTTCTGCTGATTATTTTCCACAGGGATTTAGGCATGATCTTCTCCTTTGCCTTTAGGATACAGGGTGCTGTAAGTCCGGCGGATTTCCAGTTTCAGCCACAGAATCAGACATACCTGATGGAGGAGGAAAAAGAGAATAAAGGAAATCATCAGTGGAATCGGCTCAAGGCCGGCTTTCAAAATCAGGAGGAGCAGAATCACTACCAGAGCAACAAGTCGAAAGACAATGCTGCCCATCAGTCGTTTGAATGTCCCCTCTTTTCCACTGACGGCAAACCAGGCTGCCGAGACTGTATTCAGAAAACTCAGCAAGGCCGGCCAGCACCAGGCCGCCGGGAGGCCGTGGGGAGAAAAAAGACGGATACCTGCAAGTGGAATCACCGTCATAAGGAGGAGTATGAATGAAAAAATCCAGAATGATCGGATTGTCATTGTGTGGAACATGGTTTAAAATTTAATGAATTTCCCATGATTTTATTAGGGAAAACTCCTGTTTCATGGGATGAAAATCAATAAATTCCCCTGTTGAAAGGATGATGCATGATATTACAGGTTTTGGCCAGCGGCAGTAAGGGAAATGTAACATATATTGAAAATGAGGGACAATCCATCCTTATTGATGCAGGATTATCCTGCCGTGAGACGGTCCGCAGACTCCGAGCCGCCGGGCGTGAACCTGAAAAATTGAGTGGTATTTTCATCACCCATGATCACCGGGATCATATAGCCGGAGCCCGTGTTTTAAGCCGGACCTTCGGGATCCCCGTGATTCTGAGTGAAACGCTGTATGCCGCTGCAGGACACCAATGGCTGAAGGATGTTCATCAGATCTCACTTTATACCCGGGGAAGTGATATCCACCTGAAATCCATGTTCATCCGGCCTGTCCCCGTGAGTCATGATGCGACGGAAACGGTGAATGTGATTGTCTCCAACGGGCAATATGCTGCAGGGATTTTCACTGATTTGGGGACTGTCTCATTACCAGTGAGCACGTATGCAGCCGATGTGGATTTACTGATGGTGGAAGCCAATCATGATCTGGAGATGCTGCAAAACGGTCCATACCCTTTATGGCTTCAACAGCGGATCCGGTCCAATCACGGTCATTTATCCAACGACCAGTGCGGAACCCTCCTGGTGGAATCCTGCCGGAAGGGACGGGTAAAAAAAATGATCTTGGGCCACATCAGCGAAGAAAACAACCGTTATGATCTGGCATATACATCTGCCACCCGATATCTGAAAAGAGAAATGATTGATCTGCCGCTGTATGTTGCAAAACAGAGAGAAAGTTTGGAAGAATTGAAAATTGAGGATTGAGAATAGCATCTCAATATACACGAAGAGGAGGAATACATGAAAATAAAACACATAACCTTGATTCTTTTCGTTCTGATGACAGCCTTGTCCTGCGGCCGGAAAGGTGGGATTTTGGAAATTCAGGCGGACCGGGAATCAGCGGATGTCTATCTGGATGATACGCTGGTCGGGCAGACACCGTTAGTGCTTGAAGAAGTAGAGACGGGGAAGCATATCCTAAAGATCCAGAAAAAAGAAGATGGACACCTTTACGAATACCAGGAGGTTTTTACCATGCCGGAGAAAGACGATAAACGCATTGAAGCCAGTTTAACCCGTTTACTGACAGAAAAAGAAATTGACGATATCCTGATAGAAATTGCCCAAACCCACCCCCAGCCGGTGAAAGAAGATGAGCGGGCTGTGATTGAAACACCATACGGTCGCATTGTGATTCAGTTTTTCCCCGAAGAAGCACCTGTTCACTGTGCCAATTTTAAGCGGCTGACCCTAGCAGGTTTTTACAATGGAACAACTTTTCACCGGGTGATACCGGGTTTTATGATTCAGGGTGGAGACATTCTTTCCCGTGATGACAACCGGTACAACGATGGAACAGGCGGCCCGGGATACACCATTCCTGCAGAATTCAATGCCATTCATCACGGTCCGGGCATTGTTTCCATGGCACGGGCTCAGGATCCCAACAGCGCCGGATCCCAATTTTTTATCTGTCATAAAGACGCCGGATTTCTGGATAAAAAATATACCGTTTTCGGAAAAGTCACAGAAGGCATGGATGTGGTGGATAGAATCGCAAACGCTGAACGGGACAAGCGGGATAATCCTTTGGTTCCCATCCGGATGAAGGTTACAATGACGACTGTCGATGCCATGTAAAAAGAGAATAGACAGGAAATAAATGCTAAGATCCCCGTTGATGAGCGGGGATTTTTTTATTCCATCGTCGGAACAGCCCCGGTTCTGCCTTCCAGATAGTAGTCAGGAAAACGTCCCCGGCGCCAGATCCTGCCGCTTCCCCGGAAATCACAGAGGGAATACATCTGGAATGTTCCTTCACGGTTTGAATGGATCAGCCACACCTGATCCCGACGGGATACATCATGGGATATGCTATAGGGACTGAGGGTGGTTACAATCAGCTGGCTGCCCAGAGGATTGGTGCGGGGATTGTTGAAACGGGTCAGTATGGCTTTCCGGATGAGGGGATGAAACAAATCCCAGTAGCCATGAAGGATGATCACAGAGTGGAAACGCAGGGCGTAAAAGAGTTCTGCCAGGATAAGTGTCTCTTCCCTGAACTGGAGAGGCAGGGATCCGAAAGGAATTTCCGGCTGGTGTTTCCACCGGAAGGTGAGATTATCCACATGACCTGAATCTCCGATAATCTGATCAAATGAAGGGTCTGCCTGCTGTAGAAATGCGTTCAGATCCGCCAGGACATCCTCAGGGATTTTCCGGATAATAAATTCATGATACCGGCTCCTGTCCAGACAACGCATGAAAGCATGGGGCAGGATATCCCGCAACCCCTGGGGGAATAATCTGACCGCCGTTCCCAGAAGGAAATTTTTAGGTCCCGCCATATGCCGCCGAACCAGTTCTGTCAGGTCTGTAAAACGGCTATTGACTTCGAAAACATCTTCCCGCTTGGAAAAAATATAGGTTTCCCGCTTTTCTTTATAATAGAGCCACTCGGCCGTTATACGTCCTTCCCGGATATCAAAACCGTATCGATAGCGGATTCCATCCCTTAGCCAGATCATTTCCCGTTCTCCATCAATACCCGGCATGAGCCGTTCGGACTGCATGGCATCCAGGAAACGTTGAAGCGCATCGTAGCAGATGGCTGTTACCCGGCTGTTGGAGCCCAGGAGAGCTGAAAAACGTAAAAGAGAACCTTCAGGTGTATCTTGTATCAGTCCCGTCCCTACATCAAGATGTAAAGCTTTAATAGAAGCCGCCGACAGGCTAAATGCCCGTGACCCTTCGGTTACTCCCGGAATATTGAATGTAAACTGGATAAACATGATAAATCTCCTGTATCACGTGATATCAATATAACTTGTGCCACAGGAAAATTCCAGTCTTTTTACCCCCCTACCACCTACCCCCTACCACCTACCCCCTACCACCTACCACCTACCACCTACCACCTACCACATACCCCCTACCTCAAAAATCAAAACCCTCCGGATCCGGTCCCATGTGCTTTCCACGATCCAGAGCATCAAGGCGTTTCATATCCTCTGGTTCAATCTCAAAGGAGAAAATATCCGCATTACTGATGATCCGGTCCTTTTTGACAGATTTGGGAATTGGTAGAATATTTTTTTGTCTTGCCCAACGAAGGGTGATCTGAGCCGGAGTCCGATTGTATTTTTCTGCCAGTTCTGCAATTTCCGGGACATCCAGAAAAGCGCCTTGCATGAGGGGTCCCCAGGACTCAAATACGATCTGATGTTCGGCACAAAAGGCTCTTAAATCGTTGTGCTGAAGGTATGGATGGCACTCCACCTGATTCAGAGCCGGTGTGATATGAGCTTCTTTGAGAAGGTCCTGAAGATGATGGACATGGTAGTTACTGACTCCAATAGCCTTCACCTGTCCCTCTTCCAGGAGTTCTTCCATGGATTTCCAGATAGAGACATACTTATTGGGAACCGGCCAGTGGACAAGATACAAATCCACATAATCCAGTCCCAGCCGCTCCAGACTCTTATGCAGGGCTTCCCGGGCCTCTCCCTTACGGATATCATCGTTCCAGAGTTTCGTCGTGACAAAAATCTCTTCACGTGGTATACCGCTTTCACGGATGGCTTTGCCTACGGATTTCTCATTTTTATATACGGCAGCCGTATCAATCAGACGGTACCCTGCTTCAAGAGCCCACAAGACCGCCTTCCGGGTTTCATCACCCTCTTTGGACAAAAAGGTTCCCAATCCCAATACGGGAATATCCGGTCCATGATTCATTGACAGCCTGCTTTGCAATGATTCTTTCATCTTACCTCCTTATCAGACTTTTTCTATTAGAGATGACACAAAAGACAGGTTACAAATAATAACTATAAAACGTATAGCGGCCCACCCTGGGAGTTAGACGTCATGTGTCCTGAAGGGGGCCGCTATAACATAAGTAATTTACAATAATGTGCGATTTAATTCAAATTTGTCACTTCTCCGGACATTCTTTTTTGAAGTTCCCGTACATATCATTATATTTTCAAAATAAGAAAACATAATAAATATGTATACAATACACCCAACTTACCCAAAAATAACTACAAATTGTCAACATGTCAAGAAATAATTTACATTTTGTCAACACCATTTTGGATCGGATCAAAGAATATTACACACTGAAAACAGATCTTGATTTGGCAAATTTTCTGGAGGTCCACCGAAGTACGGTCTCGGCCTGGCGGCGCCGGGGGGCCATGGATTACGGACTTGTTTTACGAAAATGTACCGACCCGGACCTAAACTGGCTTATTTATGGAGAAAAAACCCGGGAGGATACTTATCCCCTTATTCAAAACAGGGAACAGGTCCAGGAAGAAACAGAAAATGAAAACGATCCAGAAACATTAAAAAACCGCCTGGATGCGTACCAAAAAGTCACAAAAGCAATACGTGATCTCCTCTCACAACTACCAGATTAAATTCTTTTTTTAGTATTCATCTTATGTAATTCTCTTATTTACTTTGGCCGGATCCCTTTTGTTTTTCATCTTCATCTTTCACCAGATGAAAATCCACCTCCATATGTTCCAGGGAAACCCGGGCAACCCGGACCTTTACGTGATCTCCCATACGGAAGCGCTGCTTTGAACGCCGGCCTGTCAGGGTGTAAGCTTCAGGATTAAATTCCCAGTAATCAGAAGGCAGGAATTTCCGGTGAACCAGTCCCTCCACCAGCATTTCAGGAATTTCCACATAAAATCCGTATTGAACCACTCCAGATATGATCCCCTGGAAAACATCTCCCAGGTGTTTTTCCAAAAATTTAATCTGTTTGATTTTATGGTACTCCCTTTCGGCATTTTGAGCCCGGATTTCACAATCGGTGGATTTTTTCGCCGCAACATCCAGAGATTCTTTTAAGCTGTTCCTGTCTTTGATTGTTTCATTTTTCAGGTACTTCCGTAAAAGTCTGTGAACCATCAAATCGGGATACCGGCGGATGGGGGATGTAAAATGCGTATATTCCTCAAATGCCAAACCGAAATGCCCCAGTGGTCTTGTATCATACCGGGCTTTCATCATGGTGCGCAAAGCAATTTTTTCCAAAAAGTATCGGGCATCCGTATCCTGTACCGCCAACAGGGCATCCCTGAAATCCGCAGGACGTACAGAGCGCCCCTTCACGGCTTTTTCAAAACCAAAATTTCTCAACAACTTGAAAAAGGCCAGTGTATCGTCTGGTTTGGGTGTCTCATGGACCCGATAGATAAAAGGCAGGGGATCCTGACGCTTTTGAATGAACCGGGCTACGGTTTTATTGGCAATCAACATGCATTCCTCAACAATCCGATGACTCCACAGGCGTTTCCGGGGATAGATTTCCGTGGGGAATCCCGAATCATCCAGGATATATTTCGGTTCAGGAATATCAAAATCGATGCTTCCTGCCTTACTCCTCACATCACTCAGTGTTTTGGCAAGCTTGAAGAGGGTGGATATTTCCCCGAAATACTCCCCCTTCCCCTGGTCCAGAATTTTCTGCACTTCTTCATAGGTAAAACGACGCCGGCTGTGGATGACTGAAGGGGTGATACGGCTTTTAAGGACTTTCCCTTTAGAACTGATGGTCATCAGAGTGGAAAAACTCAAACGGTCTTCGTCCGGATTCAGGGAACACAATTCATTGCTTAATTTTTCCGGTAACATGGGAATGACATGACGGGTAAAATAGACGGATGTCCCCCGCTTCAGGGCTTCTTTATCCAGAGGGGAACCTTCCGGCACATAGTGACTCACATCGGCTATGTGGACCCCCAGTTCATAGGTGCCGTCGTCATTGACACCTATGGACAGGGCATCATCAAAATCCCGGGCATCTTCAGGATCGATGGTAAAGGTCACAAGATCCCGGAAATCGGCACGGCCGTCCAGTGAGATTTTTTGGGATGTTTTCTCAGCCTGTTCCAAGACTTCTGCCGGAAAACGGTCTGGAATGCTGTACTGATTCGCCACCAGCACTGCATCAAACTCTTTTGTGTCCCGACTGCCGATAAGACGCGTAATCCGCCCGTATGGCCGGCGTGTGATATCCCGCCAATCCGTGATCTCCACCGAGATCATACTTCCGTCGTCGGGTTTATAACCGTTGAAATCGGTAATGACCACATCTTTCCGGAGTTGTGCCGTCTCGGGAATACCCAGGGAATATCCCCGAACCTCACGATAAATGCAGACAAATTCGTTCCGGCCCCGTTTCACCACACGGCGGACAAAACCTTCCGGGTTATCCCCTTTTTGTTTCTTTAAGATTTTGACGCTGACTGTATCCCCATGACAGGCATGGCCCAGATCGTCAGCGTGTATAAATATTTTTTTGCCGTCCGGTGTATTGACAAAACCGAACCCTTTGGCATGAATATCCAGAACCCCTATCGTTTCCGATGGTTCCTCATGTCCCGGCAGTCCGTAAACGTTGCCCTGATACCGCTTAAGCTGACCTGCCCGGGCCAGATTTTTCATTGTATCCCGCAGTAAGGGATAATCCCGTTGTGATACATTCAGGGTGGTTCTGAGTTTTTTGGGTTTCATCCGGGTAGATGGATTCTCTTTAAAAAAGGCCAGCACCTGTTGTGCAAAATCGTTGTGTTTCATTTATTCGTCCGCATAGAAATAAGCGGCTCCTTCGTTTTGTTTTGAAAATATCTGTGTTTTAAAGGTTTCATCCATGAGGATTTCATAGTTTTGAGGATTAAGATAGCGGGCGGTTACCGTCACCGATCCATTCTCTTCCACCCGTATTTTAACATAATTAATCACATATCCATCCCCTATAGGATTGGCGATGAGGACTGATTTGGAGGCCACCACAAAAGCCGGATGATCTCCAAAGAGTCCGGCAGGAAACCATTCAAAGGTCTCCATATCCATGCCTCCTACAGCCCCTGGCGAAGACTCTGCTTTTTCACCATCGATAAAGAGATCACATTCTCCATAATGTAAAATCACCCGGACCCTTTCACCACCATTCAGTGCCTTCATTAAGGCAGGATAGGATGAAAGCAAGCGGGGACCAGCAAAGATGGTGAGGGGGAAAATTGAAATCAGCAGCATAAGAGTTTTCAGAATACGCATCGTCATGATCCTCATATAAGCTTTTTTATTTTAAATATCAAACGGATTCTCAATCAGAAAGTCCAGCCCACATGAATTTTCCCCTGAGTCTGAGGTTCCTGCACATCGAAACCCAGAAGAATTTTCAACCGGGATGTTCCCGCCGGCAGGGATAAGCTGGTTCCTGCATGAATCAGAGGACCGGATATTCCTTCCATCCATGCCCAGTCGACAAAAAGTCCAGCCCGGAGAAGTCCGTCGTCCACCCCTCCCTCCAGGATACCGCCGGTGTACCAATCCACCCGGTACTGCTCAAAGAAAGCCCCTCGCAGGAATGTCCCTCCACCCAGACGAAATTGTTGATATCCGGCCAAATCCCCTTTTGAAAAAACTCTCCCCCCTAAAAGTTTTCCCCATACATACCAGGGTTCATTACGGATGCGTATTTCTGCCTCGTAATCCATGGGATATTGAAGGCTGTCTTCTCCGGTCCGGATACCACCTGTGACCGACAAACGATACTGCCATGCCTGCCGTGTGATATCCTCCAGGCGAAGATTCAGTGCTGAAATATGGCGGGTACCTTCTATCACACCGGCGCTGTCTCCAGCATCGGTGGTGTAAACATCCTCCCGGGAAATCACCAGTCCCACATCGGTCACCCTGTTTTCCCAAATGAGTTTGAACCGGCTTTCCCGGGTCACATAAAGTGTATCTTCGTGTTCCTGCCTGAACCGAAGGCCGGCGGAAAATCCCGTATTCAGCAGGTAGGGTTCAAACCAGTTTACCGTAACCCGGTTGGTTCTTTCAGAGGGATGATACCAGGAAAAATCCGCCTGGCGTCCCAATCCCAGAAAATTCACCAACCCAATATCAGCCTGCCCCACAAGTCCGCCAGCCCGATTTTGATAACTGAGAAGGGCATCAAAGGAAAAATCCTCCACCCGTTCTGCATAAAAACGGAGGGCAGAGTCTGAAATGTCGTGCCGGTTTACTGTTTTCAGCCAGGGACTCTGATTCAGCCGGTTTTGAGCCTGACGGATCCGTTGGATGTTATAAGGACCCGTCAGGTCATCCCGGATCAATCTTTGCAAACGGTGCACTTCTACTGGTGTAAATTTTCCAAAAACCACCGTATCAATGTGTACCGATTCACCGGGAATCAAGCGGTACGTGACATGGACAGTGTCGGAGCTTCCGTGATAAGCGGACAGAACCAGTTCGGCATAGGGATACCCGTTACCGGTCCATTGTTTCAAAACACGATCCAGCGTTGTGGGGATATTTTCCGGCATCATCACGCCCAGTGTGTCTGTGCCGATGGTAAGACATACCGGTCTATTCCCTGACGCTGCCAGGGGGAAAAAGAGAAGAATCATCAGGCAGAAAATTTTACAAATACGCACGGGCCTCCACACGGATAAGGGTTACCGATTGACTTTCTCCCCGTTTTCGGTACTGAAAGGTTCCATTCAGGGAAACCATATCACTGAGCCGCCGTTCGTACCGAAACATAAATTGAAGGGTATATCCTGCAGGAAGTCCATCCGCCACTTCATAGGGCAATGGCTGATCATATTCTGTCTTCACCGAGTTCAGACCAAACCGACTGTTGAGAAATTCCCCGGGGATCCGGCTCCAGCTTCCGCTGATTTCTCCTTCCAGACGCCGGGTGGAAAAATCCTCCTGGAGAAAAGTACTGGAAATGGCAGTGTACCCTGCTGAAATACCCACATCCAGGGATCTTCCGGGTGTCCGGTGAATTTCCGCCTGAATACCCCGGCGATTGTTTTGCACAGAATAGGATCCCAAAGGAAAACGTTCACGTCGATCATGTCCCAGAGAAAATCCATATTCCTGATATCCTTTTTCTCCCCGGCGCCGCCAAAGGATTTTCCCTTCATCCTTCCCGGACAAGCTTTCACTGTGAAGGTCCCGGGTATTCTGGATGCGGACATGATCCGTTGTCAATCGGAGGGACCGGTTTTGACCGGAAGACGTAAGGGTCAGATCGTGTCTGGCCCGGATTGTCGCCAAAAGAATATTTTCCCGGGGTTGAGTCAAAGAAAGGGTTTGAAAGACTATCAGATCATCGCCTCTGTATTCCAGATCTCCGGCAAAGCGATAACGCAGTGAAAACTTGTCGAAACGATGTTGCCAACGGGTGTTTAGTGTGCTGGCATGAATAACCTGATCCAGCCGGTCATTGGTCTGTTCACGACGAAGCACATAATTTCCCAGGGGATCAGGGACATACTCACTGTAGGTTTCATCCCAGCGGTATTGTCCCATGCCATCGGCGACCCGGATGAAGAGGGCTTCCCGGCGGTATTCAGAGGTCCGGTTGATCCGGGTTGTCAACTGACCGGAAAGGTTTATGGACGGAACGGTCCACTGAAGCCGGTTACTGGTGAGAACGGTTAAATTCTGACGTGTATCCTGCCGGTCCAGACGGCCGGTCAGATCTCCCTGCCAACGGATATATTTCCTGACATCAAATCGCCCTTTCAACTCCAGATCGTGTTTTTGGGAATAGCGGTCAAACCGGGAACCGTTCCATTCAAAATCTTCCCGGTAGCGGTATTCAAGTCCCGTCTTTTCTCCTAAGCGGATTCCACTCCGTAAAATATCATTCCGTTCAGCATAGGCACGCCCCAGAGGCTCAAACAGGGTCCTTTTCCATCCGGCATAAAAGGTATGGACTTTTCCTGTGATACCCGCCTGATAATAGGGAAGCCAGTGGGAATCCTTCAGGCGGAACCCTTCCCATGCAAGGGCGATCTTTTTTCCAACAGATCCAGAAAAAGAAAGACGGTGTCGTAAAGAATCTGTCCGGATACCGGCGCTTTGCCAGGCCAGGGTTGTGTGAAATTTGTCCGAATCATACACCAGGGCATTCCGGGTGTTGAAACGGAGAGTATCCCCGGGATGATAGCCCATGTCCCGGGAAAGAGAAACGGATTCAGGCGCTTCGTAGCTTACAAAATGTTCCGATCGGCTCCAGCCGGTACTTTGAAATGTCAGGTGAGCCACAGGCAATTCAGCCTGCCAGTTCCCTCCGAAGCCTTGATGCCGGGTAGCTGTACCGAATCCCCGATCAAATTGTGAAAGGGTCACCTGACCGGAAACCATACCCTTCAGCAGCTTCATCCGGAAATCCCCTCCCAGATGGGAGAGGGTTTCGGGAAAAACCACCGGTCTGCGTGGAAAATACTGGGATAAAGGATCCTCCGGGGCATATTCATAATAAGGCAGCCCATCTTCATGATAGCGACGGATATATCCCCCGTTTTGGTTTTCCCTGAAAAAGCGGACCCGGTGTGTGCCGTTTTCCTGTCCTGTGTAGAGCCAGAAACCCTCATTAGACCAGACATACGCACCACTTGTATCGGTAAGGGCAGTGGAAAGATAATCGCCTTCTATAAGGGTGGATAGTGAATCGGGACTGAGATTGGCCATACTTTCATCCAGGGGACGGGAAGCGTCGTCAGATTCCCGGAGGGCGTAAAAATGAACCCCCCACCGGTTTCCTGCATATCCCACACGGCCACCAGTACTCAGACGTGGGAACCATTCATTCCGGTACCGGTATTCCACAAACACCTGATCCTCTTTCGATAAAAGGTGTCCGGCAGAAAACGTAAGTTCGGCAGCGGCATAATCCACCAGATATTGGGAGGATTCCAGGCGGGTGCCGTTCAAATAAACCCGTTCCGACCCGGGGACAATCATCACTGAGGAAAGAGAACCAGACATAAGGCGGTAAGGTCCCTGATCACCTTCACGGATACTTATTTCCCGGCGGATAAACCGGCCGGAAGGACTCCCGGCAAATCCTTCCCAGGATAGTGATTCCGGAGATTCTTTCGGTGAAGCCACGGTGACCCCTGTCAGGTGACCGGAATATCGGCTGAAAGGACTCCAATCTGTGCCAACCTGCAGATCTCCCAGTCGCCCCTTGCCTCCCGGGGTTTCCAGTTCCAGATAAATCTGATCCAACTCCTCAAGACTCTGAGACGACATGGCAGCTTCAAAAGGTGTTTCATGATCTGAGATCACACCACTCAGCATAACATCCGGTAAAAGTTCACCGTGAATCTGTAAATCCATCCCACCGGACACACTGCTCTGGCCGTTGGTACTCACCTGCACAGAGCGGAAAAGGGTCCCCCGTGTTCGGACACCGGATGAGGGAATGGCCGACTGGGCAGATGTTTCGATACGGCCCTTCTCATCGGAAAAGAGTTCCGGTACATAGCGGACACCGGAAGAATATCGAAGTGGCAAAGACCAGTCCGGTGTGGAATAAAAAATCCTCACCGTGTAAGAGGCTCCGGGATTATCCAGAACCACCCAACGCCCTTCCACAGGATCCAGGGCCCAACGGAGTGTATCTGCAGGGTTTTCCCACTGAATAGAATCAAGTGTTACCAAAGGATGAGACAGGGAAAAGACTGTCTGTCCCTGCCGGACGATAAAATCTTCCTGATACGTAGCAGAAAACATCAGCGTCACAGCTAAAAAAAAGATTGTAAATATGCGGAAAATCACGGTGTGGAGATTCCTTTGGGCAGGTAGAGGTCAAATCCTCCGGGGATGAGTGTGCCGTCTGGATGAATCCGGCTGTTTTTCCAGATTCTAAGGCAGGATTTATCATCGATTTTTTCAGGAGAAATTCCCCGGGAAAACATCCAGGTACCTTCCGGACCGGAAAGAAAGACACACTCTTTCCATCCTCCTGCAAGATATTGAATACCCAGAGAATCAGGAATTTGAAACGACTGAAGCAGCCGCCCCTGAGTATCGGCAATCCAGACGACAGATTCTGCCGGTGAAAAACAATAGACACTGTTTCCATCATCTATAAGGGATAAATCAGGTGGTATGACGGCAAAAAAACGTCCGGCGCCCCAGGGTACAGGTGTGGAGAATCCCGGGTTGAATTGCCATATTTTTTGATTCAGGGCATCGGCCAACAACCAGCTGCCGTCAGATAAAATGAGAAAGGCTATAGGATCTTCTATTTGGGATGGAAGAGTAAGAGAACCAAGATAATTCAGGTCTGTATCAAATTCCAGGATGGTTTTACCAATTCTGTCCAGCACCCAGACAGAAGATGGAAACTGGAGCTGGAGACCTGCCGGTTCCTGGAGACGGGACATCAGTGCCGGTCCATCTCCCCGTTTCATTGTTTCTTCGGGAGAAAGACGGACAATAACACCATTCCGGGCAGATAACAGGTAAAGGCGTCCCATAGGGTCGCTTTCGGCATAATCGAAAGACATACCCGGCAACAGAATCGGAATACACAGCAAAAACAAAGCAAAGAAACGGGATAGGTATGTAGTCATACATCTAATACTTTTTACCGCAGAAGGGACAAAAAAGGTGTCCGGTTGTTCTGGGAGCACCACAATAACCGCAAAAGCGCATGGCATGGGATTCCCTTTCCGTATCGTCATGGACAGGCCGGACAACCCGACGGATCAGAAGAGCCAAAATCAGCATAAGGATAAAAAGGCCAATACCAATTCGCCGGACAGCTGGCGAAAGCTGGCGCCGGATGGGTTCTGGCGGTTCCATGGTTCCGGGAGCTGTTAGTTGTCTGCTCGGATTGATGTAACGAAGGGAAACCATAAAGGGTTCCTCCGGGCGGATTGCAGCGAATTTTGTCATACTATAAACCAGTCCGCTCCTGTCTTTCACCTCCCGGGTCCATGCCGTGGCATCCATAAAATCAAAATCAAGGGCAGCCGACGGCTTCTGAATCCGGATGTACAAGGTATCCACTGCTAAATTTGAATAGAAAAAATAATCATAGGACCGGTAGGATGTATCGGGAAACATATCGTAATAGGTCATGGTGAAATGATCTCCCCGGGGGGTAAATCGAATCATGTTCATGGCATCGGCCGTGATAATCTTCTGGAAATCCAGGTACCCTTCCCGGATCCGCACATGTTTCACAGATTCGGGGATAACAAAAACGACAGGGGCTACACTATCCATGGACATTTCCATCATCACCAGCATCGCAGGCTGGTCGTAATCGGGCCAAAGATCCACCCGTGCTTCCGTGAAACGGGCAGCAAAGAGTGATCCGGCACCTGTCCACAGAAAAAAAAGAATGGCCAAAAATTGAATCCGTAACTTCATGATGAAATTTAATGGTAAGAATCATATAATATCGAGTGATTTCATGGACAAAGAGCGTTGAAAGTGTATAATATCGTGACCTTTGGAGCCGGGAAGAGACAAAAGCATGAAGGAGGCACTATGAACATCGGCATATTCTATGGATCATCAAGCGGCAATACGGAAGAGGCGGCAGAAAAAATCAGACGGGGACTATCCCTTCCGGAAGGGAACATTTTTGATATCAGCGAAACGGAAGCTGACGCATTTGATCACTACGACGTCATCATCTTTGCCAGCTCAAGCACAGGAACAGGCAACATGCAGCCGGACTGGGCGGAATTTCGGGATGAGCTGGAGAAAATTGATTTTTCCGATAAAACTGTGGCCTTCGTAGGCATGGGGGATCAGATGATGTTTCCCGACTCTTTCCTGGGGGGTATCAGTCACCTCTACAGCCTGGTAGCCAAAAAAGCCGAACGGGTCATCGGCGGGAACTGGCCGGCAGACGGCTACGAATTTGAGCATTCCAAATTTTATAAAAAGGGACGTTTCCGTGGTCTTGCACTGGATGCAGACAACCAGCCTGAACTGACAGATGAGCGGATTGAGCGTTGGATCGGACAGATTCTGGAAGAGCTAGGGTATGAGTGAACCTGGGATCAAGTGCCCCTGGATTGAAATTCGGGGCTAACTTGTTCCTGAAATTCCACCAACGATATGTTAAATTCCAACATTTGAAAATAAATAATGAATGAGGTTTGACTATGGAACTGAAACTGCACGAATTTGATTTACCCCTGAAATATAAGTTCGGGATTTCACGGGAGACCCGGACGGTGCAAAAAACAGTGATTGCCGAAGTTATTCAGGATGGCATCAGCGGATATGGCGAAGCCGTGGCTAACCACAAATATTACGGGTTTACCGTGGAAAAAATGTTTGCCGACCTGAATGGACTCCAGGAGGACTTGAAAACACGGAATCTCCTGGAAATCACACCGGATGCCCTGTGGTCAATCTACCATCCCAAGCTGAAAGCAAATCCCTTTGCCCAATGTGCCCTGGATATGGCCCTGTGGGATCTTTACGGAAAGTTGAAGGGGAAAAAGACCTGGGAGTTGTGGGGACTGGATGCCTCCAAACGACCGGTGACAGATTATACCATTGGTATTGATGACATTGAAGTCATGAAAAAGAAACTCCTGGAGTTTAAAGACTGGCCGGTTTTTAAAATCAAGCTGGGAACCGACCATGACATGGAGATTATGCAGGAACTGCGGAAGGTAACAGAGGCCACGCTGCGGATTGATGCCAATTGTGCCTGGACCGCCGAACAGACCATCGAATTTTCCAAAACCCTGAAAGAACTGGATGTGGAATTCATTGAACAACCTTTGCCGGCAGAAGACTGGGAAGGAATGAAAAAAGTGTATGAAAAATCTGTCCTGCCGGTCATCGCCGATGAAAGCTGTGTTCACGAGGAAGATGTGGATCGCTGTCACGGCAATTTTCACGGGGTAAACATCAAAGTTGTGAAATGTGGCGGACTCACGCCGGCTCTGCGTATGATCCGCCGGGCCCGTGAACTTGAGATGAAAGTCATGGTAGGGTGCATGACCGAATCCACTGTGGGCATTTCCGGTATAGCCCAGTTGATGCCCCTCCTGGATTATGTGGACGCAGACGGGCCTGCCCTGCTGGCCAAAGACATTGCAACAGGTGTGACAATTGATAAGGGCGTTGTTTCTTATTCTGATGTGCCGGGGAATGGTGTTGTTTTGAGTGGTGAGTTGAATTGAGAATTGAGAATGGATAATTGAGAATGGATTTTTCTCCCGCAGGGTGCGCTGAGTTGCAGAGATAATTGCATTTGGACACGGTCTTGTTTCGTGGAATTCAAGCACTTTACTTCGTTCGAATTTTAATAGCTGTTTCTCCGTATTTAAATTGTGGTGCTTTTATACATACAGTGTCACGAAGTCATTGGCTGGCATTTTGAGATGATCACCTGTGGGCAATTTATTCCATGATCCCATCTCTATAAGACTGCTTCACAGTCCAATCAGTAACCGGGATGATGGATACAAGTCGATAAACTGGAGAATGATTCGAAGATTCATATATACGAATAACAATATTAACTTGCGTCATGTCGCATTTCGGTGTATTTTACCCCCGGGGTGGGGGGCGTTACCTAATCGAATTCATATATCTTGTTTCACTTATAGCCTTTGCAGTAATTGATTACAATATCATCCAATGAATAAAAGTCAGAATATCTAAGTCTCAAAATCTGCAATTTTCTAAAAACATACACTCAAAACTCAAGACTCCAACTCAGAGGCAGGACACATCCTGCCTCTACAACTCTCCACTCTCCACTCATTCAATGTATCTTACCCCCGGGGTGGGGGGCGCTACCTAAGCGAAATCATATATCTCGTTTCACTTATAGCCTTTGGAGTAATTTTTTACAATATCATCCAATGAATAAAAGTCAGAAAATCTAAGTCTCAAAATCTGCAATTTTCTAAAACATACACTCAAAACTCAAGACTCCAACTCAGAGGCAGGACACGTCCTGCCTCTACGACTCTTCACTCTCCACTCTCCACTCATTCAATGTATCTTACCCCCGGGGTGGGGGGCGCTACCTAAGCGAAATCATATATCTCGTTTCACTTATAGCCTTTGGAGTAATTTTTTACAATATCATCCAATGAATAAAAGTCAGAAAATCTAAGTCTCAAAATCTGCAATTTTCTAAAACATACACTCAAAACTCAAGACTCCAACTCAGAGGCAGGACACGTCCTGCCTCTACGACTCTTCACTCTCCACTCTCCACTCATTCAATGTATCTTACCCCCGGGGTGGGGGGCGTCACCTAATCGAAATCATATATTCCATCTCTCCTATAATCCCTGTGCTAAATCAAATGAATCGCCAATTCTATTAAAGAAGTTAGAAGGTGGAAGTTGGAAGTTAGCGTCGCTTCGCTCCTAGTGTGTGTCGAGATGTAGGGACTGGCCGTGGCCTGTCTGAAGTTGGCGTCGCTGCGCTCCTGATGGTTGGTTCAGGGATTCAGGAGCTCATGGGATCAGGGGTTCAAGGGTTCGGTGGTGGTACAGGTTCCGACTTTCGACTGAAAAAGTGACGAGTAACGCGTGACAAGTGACAAGTGGTCCAATCGAATCCCCTGTGAAATACGCTGCGCTCATTTCACGGGGCAGGCAATCATATCCTAGAAGTTGGAAGCTGGAAGTTGGAAGTTGGCGTCGCTTCGCTCCTGATCGTTGGTTCAGGGGTTCAGGGGCTCATGGGCTCAAGGGTTCAAGGGTTCAATAGCCGCTTCGCGGCTTTCAAACGCTGCTGCGCAGCGTTCAAGGATCTCACTGCGTTCGGTGTTCAATTCCAGATATGCGGATTTCAACGGGTGACTTCTTTTTTAAACACTGCGAAGCAGTGCTGGAATGCTGAGCGCAGCGAAGCTATTGAACGGCACGAAGTGCCGCTTGAATTATTAAACGCTACTTCGTGGTGTTCATGAACCACTGTGTGGTATTCCAACGCCTAACGGCGTTCAAACCCCATTTCATGGGGTTCAAGCACCTCACTGCGTTCGGTGTTCAATTCCAGATATGCGAATTTCAATGGGTGACTTCATTTTTTGAACACTGCGAAGCAGTGCTGGAATGCTGAGCGTAGCGAAGCTATTGAACGGCACGAAGTGCCGCTTGAATTATTAAACGCTACTTCGTGGTGTTCATGAACCACTGTGTGGTATTCCAACGCCTAACGGCGTTCAAACCCCATTTCATGGGGTTCAAGCACCTCACTGCGTTCGGTGTTCAATTCCAGATATGCGAATTTCAATGGGTGACTTCATTTTTTGAACACTGCGAAGCAGTGCTGGAATGCTGAGCGTAGCGAAGCAATTGAACGGCACAAAGTGCCGCTTGAATCTTATAACACTGTGCGCAACGAAGTGCCAATCCCACAATCCCCTGTGAAATACGTTTCGCTCATTCCACAGGGCAGGCAATCCCCCAATCCAATCAATCAAATCAATCTGCTGTCGACTGTTGACTGTCCACTGCCGACTGATGACTGCAGACTGTCGACTGACGACTGCCAACTATGGGTATTTACACTTTGTTTTACTATATTCACGGGGTTTGACTGTTGAATGATAATGATAAAGGATTCTTATGAAAAAATGTACACTTTTCATGATGTTTTTGTTTTTCTCATCGCTTTTATATGGTGAATACTCATTCAGATCACAACTGTTCGTCCCCTGGGGACACACAGAAAAAACCGTTTGGTATGAAGAAGCTCCCGGCGGACGGTTCGGCCCTACGGCTTTTCGTGTCACCAAAGATGATATACAGATACTGGATGCCCGAAATCAATCAGTTAAAATATTTCAGAATGACTCTCTGATCAGGCAACGGCCTTTCAGCTGTCCCACCGCTGACGATTTTATCCTGGAAAACGGTGATCTATACCTCCTGTCATCCAACCATGTGAAAAAATCTGTTGATGGTAAATTCATCCCAGTCTATAAACCGGAGAGTTTCCGGGAACGGATAACGGGATTGCACGAATCCTCCTCCGAAAATATCTACCTGCCGTCGGCAAGCGGTAAAACATTTGTTTTCGACAAAGCAAAAGGAAATGTGACTAAAACCCTGGAAGGCACGGCTATCCGGGAAAACAATCCCGTGCAGATCCAATTCCAGCCCGGTAATCCCATCCATATCCGAACAGAATCAGGAAAGACATTTACCCTGAAAGTTGAAAATCCCGAACTGGTCCGACTGATCGGCACGGACGGCAAAGGGGATCTCTATTTTTACGTAGAAAGAATTCTCCAGGGAGCTCCTCTGAAAGTGGAACGGTTTATTCTTGTCACGACCGGTGGCGGATTCGAACACTCACGCATTCACGTCCCCGTACACATGTGGACCGAGATTTTCCGGGAATTTCAGGTGGATGAATCCGGCAACATCCACCACATGATCAGCACAGAAGAAGGGATACATATCATCAGCTGGATCCGCACAACAGGAGGTGACAAAACATTCCGTGAATATCATTACCCTGAGAAACTGGATCGTAATGTCCATTACAATCAACTCATTGATGAGAGTTGGGAGGGTAAACCCGAAAACCCTCAAACAGAGCCGGCGCCCAAGGGAGTCACCCGGGATGAGGCGCTGGCGATTGCAGATACTTATGTTCAGCATGTCTGGAATTGCCGGGCAGAAAATTTGACCAATGGCCGGATCACGGTCAATGGCATTGAAGTGGAAACACCCTCCTGGATTCAGATCGGACAAAATCAGAAAATTCCCTATAAATGGGGTGGATTTCATACACTGGATCAATATGACAGCGGACTTTTAAACAACAAATATGCCGGGGATATCGCCACCAGCGGTGTGAGCAGTGCGGTTGTTGGCGTGGATTGCTCCGGCTATGTGAGCCGGTGCTGGAAATTAACCTCTCACTATGCAACCAGTATGATGAATTCCAACACAACACTTTTTACCAAAGTTTCAGACTGGAACCAGTTTCTTCCGGCAGATGCCATCCACAAGGTGGGACACGTGCGCCTGGGTGTAGCCCGGAATGCAGACGGATCCATCCTTGCCGTGGAAGCCGCCGGAAGCAGTACGGGCTGGAAGGTGGATTACCGGAATTACACCCTGGCGAACTTATCCGATTATACCCTTTTAAAATATACGGGTATGAGCGGTGGTGTAAGCTACCTTTCCCAGCCTGAACTCCTGACGGTTTCATCCTTGCCCGGCGATTCGGTGTCCATCACCTGGACCCCTTTCAGTGGGGAAGGCAATGAAACCGATGTGAAAATTATATTTGATTCTGTAGACGGCACCATACCGGCTGTTCCCGACACCCTTATTCCCCTGCACCTGAATTCCGTGGCTATGCCGAAACCTGCCGATCCCCTTTTTGTGACCCTGATCTCTGTGGATAAAGATGGCAATGAAAGCATGCCATCCGATACCTATGGAACCTCGGGGATGAATGAAGATGACCCTTTTCTGATTGTGGATGGATTTACACGAACGGGCTCAGGGGCCAGTTATGTCCTCCCCTATCATGATTTTGCCCTGGCACCGGCAAAAGCCTTATCGAATTGGGATATACCGTACCAGACCTGTACAGCCAAAGCAGTAACCGATGGATTGGTTTCCCTGGAGGATTATCGTGCGGTTTTCTGGAATACGGGAGATGAAAGTACAATTGATGAATCCTTTTCGGATGAGGAGCAGGGACTGATCAAGACATATCTTCAACAGGGTGGCCGTTTTGCCGCGACCGGATCCGAGATCGCATGGGATCTGGATAACAAAGGTTCATCCACGGATAAAGATTTTATTCGGAATTACCTGAAAGCCGCTTATCAGGTGGACGACGCCGGGAATGTCCCGGTGAAATTGCAGACCGGACCTTTTACCGGCGTTCTTCTGGAATACGACAACGGAGCCCATGGGGTGTATGAAGAGGATTATCCGGACGGATTAAGTTCCGTCAACGGCGGATCCGCCTTTCTGGAATACCAATCCAGTCCACGCTATACCGCCGGAGTGAGTTTTCATGGTACTGCACCTGAAGGAACAGCAGAATGCCGGACGGCTTTGGTGGGATTTCCCTTTGAAACGGTATGGGAAAATGAGGAGCAAATTCTGCTCATGGCTACACTGCTCTGGGAACTGGGTTTTGATGAATACCCCCTCCATACAGAGACGCCGGAAATTCCCGGTGATTTTGTTTTGCACGGTAATTATCCCAATCCATTCAATGCCACAACTGTTATCCGTTTTTCCCTGGCTGCTTCTGCAGATATCAGCTTAACAATTTATGATCTGGCTGGACGGGAAATCCGGTCTCTGATTCAGAAAAATTGTGCATCAGGACCCAATGCCCTCTCTCTTGATTTATCCGGATTACCCAGCGGTCTGTATCTCTATTCACTCACTTCAAATGCAGCGAACCAGCATCGTATAGGAAAAATGACACTGGTCAAGTGAGTTCAGGGGTTCAATAGCCGCTGCGCGGCTTTCAATTACCACTTCGTGGTGTTCAAGCACCTCACTGCGTTCGGTGTTCAATAGCCGCTACGCGGCTTTCAAACGCCGCTGCGCAGCGTTCAAATGTCGACACCTGGAATCCTTGAACGGCACGAAGTGCCGCTTGAATTCTTGATCGCCGAAGGCGTTTGAACACTGAGCTCAGCGAAGTACCAATCCCCTGTGAAATACGCTGCGCTCATTTCACGGGGCAGGCAATCCAATCAATCTATTCAATCGAATCAATCGACTTCCGACTGCCGACTGTCGACTGACGACTGTCAACTAAACAAGTTCTAAACATTTAAACGTCTCAAAATTTCTATTGACAAAAATCAAGCAATCTCCTTATCTTTAATTGACTGACCGGTCAGTCATAATTGAAAGGAGTCAGTTTTATGTCGGCCATGCCGAAAGATCACAATAAAAAAAAACGGATCATCAAAGCTGCAATGGATGTCTTTGCCCGGGACGGGCTTCAGAAAGGAACGGTGGACAAAATTGCCCGGCAGGCAGGTGTCGCCAAGGGAACCGTCTACGAATATTTCCCCAGCAAAGAGGCTATTTTTGAAGGCGTGTTGTATGAATTTTTCCTCAGTGTCTCACAAAATATGAAAAAAGCCCTGGAAAAGGAATCCGACCCGGTTCAACGCTTTGACACCATGGTTGATCTCATGTTCGATCAGTGGGATTATATCATTGCTCACCCGGATGAATATGAGTGGATTATTCTTTATGAAATCTTCCTCTATGTCCTTAGAAAGCAACGGGAAGGGCACTCCCACTCCCTTCTGGAAGATATAACGGACCAGGTTTTTACACTCTTTGAACCGATGTTTGAAATCATCCCCGGTTCACAGAATCATGGACAGGACATCACCGATACCAAATTGAAAAGTTATCTGCTCTTTTCCGCCCTTGACGGAATAACCAATTACTATTTTATGTTGCATACACGATACGATCCTATAAAAATGCGTGAAATCACCAAAGACTTTTTAAAACGGGGACTGGGAATCGAGAACCGGTCCCGGGAGGATAAATCATGAAAAAATGGACAATAGCGATCATTCTTTTACTCCTATCCGTATCCATTGTGCCCGCACAGGATCTGACAGGCCCTGAAATCCTGGACAAGATGATGGGGGTGATGAATCCGGAATTCTCCCATGCGAAAATGAAGCAAACTATTATCACAACAACAGGGCAGACCCGGACTCTGGAATATGAATCTTTCTCCGGCCAAGGTGGAAAGAATGTGATTATGCGCTATCTTGAACCGGCACGGGTCCGTGGAAATGCCATGATGATGACGGATTTTTCCGATAATATCTGGATGTATAACAAACGGACAAACCGGGTACGCAAACTGGCATCCCATGCCCGGAAGCAGAAATTTGAAGGCTCGGATTTCACCTATGAGGACATGGGCAGCGGAGATAAATGGGAAGAAGACTATGAGACCGTTCTGAAAGGGACAGAAAAAGTGGAAGGTACTGACTGCTATGTCCTTGAGATGACCGCCAAATCTGATGATGAAACCTACCAGAAACTCCTCTGTTTTGTGGGTCAGGAAGATTTCTGTCCCCGGCGCATCGATTATTATGAAGACCCTGATATCCTGCTGAAATCATTGATCCTCTCCGATATTCAAATCATCCGGGACATTCCCACACCCATGAAAATGACCATGAAAAACCACCTGGAATCCTCTGAAACTACCATGGAATACACCAATGTCACCTACGATGTGGAATATCCCGAATCCTTTTTCAGCGAACAGAATCTTGTAAGATAAGCCTCCCGCAGAGACCGCGGTGGCGCAGTGGGAATGAAGGCACAAAGCAGGTCTACTCGGTGACCGGGATGATTGGACTGTCGACTGACGACTGACAACTATAAAAAAGATGTGGGGGCAAACCACATTTGACCTTTTAGACTATCTTCCAGAGCATATAATCCCCTCTTCATCACCCCAGTCAAGTCTATCTTCTATGTCTGAATTCCCGTACACCCTGCAGGATACCTTTTATATTGACAACATGTTCCTTCAGCTTTTCAGCAGCCATTTTCGCCTGACCCTGGGAAAACAGCAAATCTCTCCCGGTACTGGTTATGTATGGAATCCCACCGATATTTTCAATGTGAAGGACATTATGGACCCGGCTTATGAACAGACCGGTGTCACAGCAATCGGCCTGGATATCTATCCCATGGCGGGGAATAGCATTTTTCTGGCAATTCAACCCAAAGAAGATGTGGACCATACCACCTGGTATGCCCGAATTCGCCAGAGTACGGCCGCACTCGATCTAAGCCTGAATATCGCCCAATATGCATGGACAGAATCAGGGCTTTATGATCCTCTGCTCTTTCCCTGGGAACGGACTTATAAACGATTCATGACAGGTACAGCCTTTTCCGCCGATATCGCAGGGTTTGGAGTCCATGGTGAATATGCCTATAACAAACTCACCAGTCTTGATTTTTATATACATATCCCAAAGGATATTGAAATCCTCATTCTTCCCGAGAAAACATCCCGGTTTTCATCTGGTGAACATTATATAGAATTTCTGGCAGGTATTGATTATACCTTTGATAACTCCCTTTTCATCATGGCCGAATACTTTCACAGTGACTTTGGCAAAGATAAAGAGGATCTTGTCTTTAATGACTTCCTCCAGTATATGTCCGGCACCACCCGAAGCATCAACCGGGATTATCTCTTTTTTCAGGCCATGTATCCCGTGACGGATCTGATAACTTCAACTGCTTTTATCATCACCAATCTTAATGATCAAAGCACTGCTCTAAACTTTCAGCTCTCCACCACCCTTGGTAATAATGTTGAGACGGATATTCTGGGCTCCTGGTTTGTCGGCGATGAGGATTCGGAATTCGGCACCCAGAAAGCTGCCGGCCGGATTCGTTTGAAAGTCTTTTTTTAAACGACTGGAATTGTAAGGAGAACCACCATGATAAATCGAATATTAAAAGCATCGGGGCGTTTTGCAGCCTATCATCCCTGGATCCTTTTTACCCTCATTCTGCTTGCAACCATTTTTTTCGGCGTCCTTTCGTCCCGAATACAAATGAACATGAATATGAATATCCTGCTCCCGGAAGATGAACCTATTGTTGAAGAATACAACCTGATCATGAAAGAGTTTGACGGGGCATCGAATATTATCGTAACAGCCCAGGGAAACCCCGATGATCTGATCGCCTACGTGGAACACGTGGTTCCCAAAATCAACAACTTTGACCGCTGGATCGTCACGGAGGCATCCGAAAAGGTTCGCCGACAACATGAAGAAGTTCTGGAAAATGTCCAAAAAGGACTCACAGATCCCAAACCGGAAGGATATTTTCAGCGGGTGGATTACAAAGTTCCTCCGGATTTTGTACAAAATCACGGTCTGATGCTTGTGAAACCAAAGGACATGGAAAACAGCCGGGAACTCTTTTTAAATCCAGGGCTGGGTGAATTCCTTACAAATCTGAACAATTCACTGGAAAAAGAATATATCCGCAGCGAAGAAAAAATTTCCACCACACAGCGGGAACTACAAGCCGTTGAGTTTCTGGACGGAATTGAGCTTTTTACCAATGCCCTGGAGTCCGGACTTTTCGGAGATGAACCGGATCAGGCGGCCCGGGAGGCGGTTGATGCCATGACCACAGGATCTCCCTACATCTTTTCACCGGAACGGGATTTGCTATTATTTATGGTTATTCCATCATTTAATGCCATGGAAATGGATTGGCTTATCCCGGCAGTGAACGGACTGGAAGAGTTGCTGGAAAAAGAAGCTGAAGCCTTTAATGTCTCCGTGGGACTTACCGGCTCCATGACACTGCAACGGGATGAAATGGATGCCGTGATGGAGGATTCCATGATATTAACGATGATTGCTGTCATCGCTGTCCTCCTCCTCTTTATGATGTCATTCCGTATGGTCAGTGCACCCATCCTGGCTGTGATCAATCTATTAATTGGTGTAATCTGGGCTATGGGTCTCTCATACCTGATGGTGGGTATACTCAACATGTTTACAGCCATGATGGCAATTATCCTCATCGGTCTGGGCATCGATTTTTCAGTCCATATTATCAGCATTTATACAGAATTGCGAAATCTGGGCATCAAAGCAGAGGAAGCCATTATCAGCACACTTGAAAAAGTCGGCAAAGGGATTATCACCGGTGGACTCACAACTGCTGCTGCTTTTCTGACACTGATGATCGGCCGGAGCCGGGCTTTTACGGAATTCGGACTGGTTTGCGGAACAGGATTGATTGTGATCATGATATCCACACTCCTCACCCTGCCAACTCTGCTTATGATTCAGAACAAAGTATGGCTCCGCAAGAAGAAAGCCCACCGGATATCCCGGGATATTACTTACGGATTTGTGGGAAACCTGGCAAAAAGTATCAACAATCATCAGCGGTTCAGCATCGGAGCCCTGATTGTGATAACAGGTCTTTTTATCTGGCAGACAACCCGGCTGGAAACAGATTATAATTATCTGAATATGGAACCGGAGGGATTGAAATCTGTCATGCTTCAGGACACCCTAATCAAAAAATTCAACATGAGTATGGATATGGGGAATATCACAGCGACTTCCCTCCAGGAAAATGAAGCCATCACTGAAAAAGCCAGGGCTGCCAACAGTGTGAGTTTTGTCGAATCCCTTACCGATTATATCCCTCCCAAAAAAGATCAGCTGATTCGGGCAGAAAATGTGTCCGAAATCCGGGATATCATGAAAGAATTTTCTCCGGAAGGCTCTCTAAGTACCGGGGATTACCAGATGTTTCTGGAAGAACTGATGAGACTGGAGATGAATATTATTGAAATGCAGGATATGGCTTTTGTGGGTGGACAGGATCTGGTAGACCGGAAAGCCATGCGTCTTGTAGGACATCCCATGAAGGAACACATCAAAGGGAATTTGTCCCAATTGATTACCCGTCTGAATGAAAGGGAAAACATGCCGGACAATCTGATACCCTTTTCACGCACCTTCCGGCAACAATACCGTGAGCGGGTAATACGTATGGCAAACCCGGAAATGATTACTTTGGATATGCTTCCTCCCATGATCCGGGAGAAATATGTAAATGACGATGAAACACTGTTTCTTATTACCATCTACCCAAAAGGGAATATTTGGGACATGAACAATATGAAAAATTTTACCCGGGAATTGCAGGAGATATCCCCTCGTGTTTCCGGTTTACCACCTTTAATGGACCGTTTAATGGTTATTATGGGGAATGATGGCAAACGGGCAGTTTTGTTGACTCTGGCTGTTGTTTTTGTCCTTCTCCTTTTGGATTTCAGACGTTTCAAGGATGCTGTTCTGGCCATGACACCGATGGTTATTGGTATCCTTTGGATGACCGGATTGATGGGATTGTTAGGATTAAAAATTAACATGTTGAATATCATGGCCATTCCCCTCATCGTCGGTATCGGGATTGATGATGGCGTACACCTGCTTCACCGCTGGCATATCGAAAAGAATGTCCACCATGTTTTTGCCAGTACAGGAAAGGCGGTAATCATCACAAGCCTGACCACGATGCTCAGCTTTGGTAGTTTGGTCTTTGCCACCTACCGTGGATTCGGCAGCTTTGGCCTGGCTCTTTTTATCGGGACTGGTATGTGTTTATTGGCCTCCGTGCTAATTTTGCCGGGATTCTTAAAAAAGAATGATGAATGAAGAATGATGAATGATGAATTGAGAGTTGAGAGTTGCCCTCCCGCTGAGGGCGCTGAGACGCAGAGGGGATAAGAGTATGAGGGTACGAGGAGATAATTGGGGGGGGGGGGGGTGCTGACCTGTGTGTCCACCCGAAAATTTGCATGAGGGTTTGGGCTGGGGATTGGCACTTTGCTGAACTCAGTGTTCAAACGCCTTCGGCGATCAAAAATTCAAGCTCTTCGCTCCGCTCAGTGTTCAAGGATTCAAACATCTCGCTGCGCTCGATGTTCAAGAAAAACACCATAATTTGAACGCTGCAAAGCAGCGATTGAAAGCCGAGTAGCGGCGTTTGAACACCGAACAAAGTGAGGTGCTTGAATCCCTTGTCACGCGTTACTCGTCACTTTTTCAGTTGAGAGTGGACAGTGGACATGAGGGATTGATTTGATTGATTTGATTGGTGGATTGGATGATTGGCACTTCGCTGAGCTCAGTGTTCAAACGCCTTCGGCGATCAAGAATTCAAGCGGCACTTCGTGCCGTTCAAGGATTCCAGGTGTCGACATTTGAACGCTGCGCAGCGGCGTTTGAAAGCCGCGTAGCGGCTATTGAACACCGAACGCAGTGAGGTGCTTGAATCCCTTGTCACGCGTTACTCGTCACTTTTTCAGTCGAAAGTTGGAACCTGTACCACCACCCCCCTGAACCCCTGAACTCTTGAACTCTTGAACCCATAAACCCCTGAACCAACCATCAGGAGCGCAGCAACGCCAACTTCAGACAGGCCACGGCCAGTCCCTACATCTCGACACACACCAGGAGCGAAGCGACGCTAACTTCCAACTTCCACCTTCTAACTTCTTTAATAGAATTGGCGATTCATTTGATTTAGCACAAGGATTATAGGAGAGATGGTATATATGATTTCGCCTAGGTAACGCCCCCCACCCCGGGGGTAAGATACATTGAATGAGTGGAGAGTGGAGAGTGGAGAGTTGTAGAGGCAGGATGTGTCCTGCCTCTGAGTTGGAGTCTTGAGTTTTGAGTGTATGTTTTTAGAAAATTGCAGATTTTGAGACTTAGATATTCTGACTTTTATTCGTTGGATGATTTTGCAATCAATTACTGCAAAGGCTATAAGTGAAACAAGATATATGAATTCGCCTAGGTAACGCCCCCCACCCCGGGGGTAAGATACACCGAAATGCGACACAATGCAAGTTAATATTGTTATTCGTATATATGAATCTTCGAATCATTCTCCAGTCTATCGACTTGTATCCATCATCCCGGTTACTGATTGGACTGTGAAGCAGTCTTATAGAGATGGGATCATGGAGTAAATTGCCCACAGATGATCATCTCAAAATGCCAGCCAATGACTTCGTGACACTGTATGTATAAAAGCACCACAATTTAAATACGGAGAAACAGCTATTAAAATTCGAACGAAGTAAAGTGCTTGAATTCCACGAAACAAGACCGTGTCCAAATGCAATTATCTCTGCAACTCAGCGCACCCTGCGGGAGAAAAATCCATTCTCAATTCTCAATTCTCAATTATCCATTCTCAATTCCCAATTCTCAATTCCCCATTCCCTTATTAACTTTATCCAACTATTTGTGTCAAACTACTGAGCAGCAAAGGACGGCAATGCGAAAAAAAGAACAATTTGAGACCTGGCTCAGGGAGTATTATGATATGATCTACAGCACCGTGATCCGAATTACAGGCAACGAAGATGACACGCTGGACTGTGTCCAGGACGTCTTTGTCACCGCCTGGAAAAAGATGCATACATTTCGCGGTGAATCCTCTCCCGGGACCTGGCTCAGACGGATTGCCATGAACAAAGCTTACAATTTTGTCCAACGGGATCAGTCCGGACGCTGGAATGAGTTTGAAGAGGGATCCTTTGAAAATCTTTACGAGACACATGAAGAAACACTTCCTGATTTCAAAGAGGAATGGCTCAGCTTTCTTTCTCCTCTGGAACGCAGTGTGATCACAGCCCGAATGGACGGGTTGTCATATAAAGAGATTGCAACCCTGTTTTCCACAACAGAAAACAGTGCCAAAGTTTCTTATCACAAAGGCATACAAAAATTAAAGAAGGTGCTGACATGAAACAGCAGGATCAACACATTTTGAACAAACTGGAGAAAGCACTGAATGATGCGTTCCCCTGTCCTCCCGGCTCGGCAGGACATTGCGATGAGATTATGAATCAGGTTAACCGTATTCAACGGCGGACTTTTCTTCAGCGCGTCAGCCTGGGTGCCGCTACGGCTGCTGCTGTACTTGTCCTCGTTTTGACAAAGCCGTGGAACCCACAACAATCATCCTGGGATATCCCACAGGAACTGGCAGGTTATTACTATCCGGAAGCTACCCAAACCGTTGAATTCGATGTATCCCGTGAGGCGATTCTGGAGTACCTGGTTGAAACAGAAAACATCTATCAATTGGAAGAATTGATGGATGAATACACCATAAATTGAGGTGAAACATGAAAACGTATGTAAAAATCTTTCTGCTGGCAATGATTCTTTCCATCCCTCTGGGGGCTCAAATGCACCATCCCATGATGCCTTCCAACCCACGGATGGAAAGTATGATGATCTATCACATGACCGAATACCTTGAACTCAGTCCTGATCAGGCCGAGATATTTTTTCCCATGATGCGCACCCATCAGGATAAAATGGAAACTTACTATGACAAAATCCGGGCTTTGTGTGATAAAACCAGTCAGGAAGCCAACAGCGAAACCTATACAGAAGAAGATTTGCATAGCACCCTTGAAGAGCTTCAAAAGCTTGAAAAGACAATTTTGAAGGAAAAGGAAAATTTTATCCTGGAGCTGAAGCCTGTTTTGAATCCTTCCCAAAGGGCAAAACTCCTCTTTTTTGATGAAGAATTCCGGAAACAGCTCAGGATGAGATTAAAACAATCTGAACACTATAACAGAGGGAGAAGACAATGAAAAAAATCACCATCCTCATGATCACTCTGCTCACTGTGACAACAGTATGGGCCCAGGGAATGGGCAGGATGCAGGGAATGAAAAGTGGACAACCGGGACCGGGAATGATGATGCAGGAACGGCTGAATCTGACCGATGAACAGGTAACACAACTTCAGGATCTTCGGCTGGTTCATCAGAAAGAGGTCATACCTTATCACAGCGACCTGAAAATCAAAAGGCTCGAATTACGCGAGATGATTGCAAAAGGTGAAAGTGAAAAGGCACTTCTGAAAAAAAACGAGGAAATCAATGAGATAAAAACCAAACTCAGTGAACTTCGTTTGAAACACCAACTGAAAGTCCGAGAAATCGTGGGCGAAGAAAATTTCAAGCTCATGGGTATTGGCCGAGGCGCCAAAGGAGCCGGTATGGGTAACCGTTGCATGGACGGCTCCAGAGGTTTCGGCAGGCCTGGCAGAGGATACAGCTGGGACGATTAAATACAATCCCATATACAAAGAAAAGGCGGTCTGAAACAGATCGCCTTTTCTTTTTTCATTATATATTTCATCTCTTCTGATGTTTTATCCCCCTGTAAGATTCATTAAATTTATTTGATAAAAACAGGATTTCATGATGACGGATATGTTCACGAATTCTTCTTTTCTGAAATCGATGATTGACGATGCGCTGGCGGAAGATATTCAGGATGGCGACATCACCTGTAAGGCACTGGATATTCATCATACAGCTGAAGCGCACATTGTGTCAAAACAGCAGGGTGTTTTATGCGGCATTTCCGTCGCCCTTCGGGTCTTTCAACATCTGGACTCCAAGCTTTCAGTGACTTGTTTAAAAAAGGATAGAGATACACTCCGCTCCGGAGAGTACGTTCTGACATTAAAGGGCTCTGCATCTTCCATTCTCTCCGCTGAACGAACTGCTTTAAATTTTATGGGACACTTGTCCGGCATTGCCACACTTACCCGGGCTTTTGTCCGGGAAATTTCACATACCCGGTGCAAAATTTTAGACACCCGAAAAACTACACCTTTATACCGCTCCCTGGAAAAATATGCCGTATCCTGCGGCGGAGGGGAAAACCACCGGAAGGGACTCTGGGATATGATCCTGATTAAGGAAAACCATATCCGGGCTGTAGGAGATATTGATACTGCGTTAAAAAGGGTGGTTACCTGGAATCAACAAAATAAATCCCCTGTAAAAATTGAAATTGAGGTCACAAACCTTGAGGAATTCCGGAAAGCCTGTAACTACCCCATCGATATGATCATGCTGGATCATTTTACACGTGAGGATATGAAGACAGCCGTAAAATCGTGTCCGGAATCTATCACCCTTGAAGCATCGGGGAATGTTACCTTAAAAACGGTCCGGTCTATTGCTGAAACTGGTGTCCACTTTATTTCATCGGGGACCCTCACACACTCGGCCCCGCAGTTTGATTTCAGTTTGTTGTTTGATAGATGAGTTTATGGGCTCATGGGTTCAAGGGCTCATGGGTTCAGGGGTTCAATAGCCGCTGCGCGGCTTTCAAACGCTGCTGCGCAGCGTTCAAGGATCTCACTGCGTTCGATCTTCAATCCCGGCTTTGCAGATTTCAATAGGTGACTGGACTTCTTTTTTGAACACTGCGAAGCAGTGCTGGAATGCTGAGCGCAGTGAAGCCATTGAACGGCACAAAGTGCCGCTTGAATTTTTGAACATCGAGCGCAGCGAGATACTTAAATCCTTGAGCGCCGAAGGCGGTTGAATGCAGGAGAAGCAAATCAGAGGTTATACGAAAAATAAGGATTCAAACATGAAAAGATTGATAACGCTGGTTGGTATAATCGGTTTGTTGGCAACATTGAATGGACAAATCCGGTTTGAAACTCACGAAACCACACAATTCGGACCGGGTATGGTATATAAACGCATCGTCGCTCCAAAAGTCCCTTGGAGTCTGGATGTGGTTGAAATCGACCTGACACATCCGAATATCTCTATTGAAACAGCTAAAGCCAATGATCAAATCAGCGGATACGAAACAACCAGCTCCATGGCGGCTCGGAAAAGCTATGAGGGACATCAGGTTTTGGCTGCTGTCAATGGGGATTTCTACGGTTCAGGAGGCATTCCCATTAATCCGCAGGTCGCTGAGGGACAAATCGTCCGTGCTCACACGACTCCCCGGAGCAATCTTGCCGTCACAGAAAATAATAAACCCTTTATCAGCATTATTCAGTTTTCCGGAAGTGTGATCAAAGATACCCTCATAAATCCTGTACACAGGGCAAATGATTTCCGGAATACTGATGAAATGGTTTTTTATAACAGCTTTTACGGTTCCAGTACCGCCACCAATGAATGGGGAACAGAAATTCGGGTTGAACTGGCGGAAGGATGCCGCTGGGCTGTCAATGACACCCTGATTGTTGTAGCCCGTGAAAAACGCATGAATGTGGGGAGTATGGGCATCCCGAAAGGCGAAGGGGTGCTGTCCGGTCACGGGACATCCAAAGCCTGGCTGGAAAACCATGTCTCAGTGGGAGACACCCTTCAACTTGTGTTAAATATGACACCAGGTCTGCCCAATGTCACGGCCCTCATGGGTGCTTTTCCCCGGATTGTAAAAGACGGACAAAATTATGCCGTACAGGGCTATACTGAAGAGGGAGGCCCCAGTCATGCACCGGACCGGCATCCCCGGACAGCCGGAGGATTTTCGGAAGATAGTACAAAGCTCTATCTCGTAACTGTCGATGGTCGTGCAACCCATAGCATCGGCATGAACCTGACTCAACTGGCGGATTTCCTGATACAGGAACTGGGAGTGTATCAGGCAGTGAATTTTGATGGTGGTGGCTCAACAACCATGATTGTCAGGGGGCAAATAATGAACACACCTTCTGATGCCAGTGAAAGGACAGTGGCTAATTCCATACAGGTAGTTTCTTCTAATGAACCAGACAGTATCCTCCATGCAATCCAAATTCAGCCGGATTATTTTCGTCTTTTTCGCGGAAATGTAAGAGAACTAAAAACTACAGGTTGGAGCAAAAATTATGATTTACTACCATTAGATGTGGATTTGCTTGAATATTCTGTAGACCCAAACCTGGGTTCCATTGACGAAAACAACCGCTTTATCGCTGAAGGTGTTGCCGATAGTGGTTACCTGTATGTGAGTTATTTGTCTTTAAAAGATTCAGCCTATATCTATCTTAAATCTCTCGATTATATTGTGCTTAATCCGGATAATATCGTGACAGATAATACATATCCGGTACAATTAATTACGCGCGCTATTGATACAGATGGTATGATTCAGGATATCCCCATAAACGATTATACCTTTACATCCCTAAATCCGGAAATCGGGTCCGTGGATTCAGTCGGCGTTTTCAGGGGACTCGCCGAAGGGTTTTGCCAGGTTGTGGCGATCTATGGTTCCCTTTCGGATACCGTTACCATAGAGGTCCAGATCGGCTCCGGCCGGCATGTTTTGGATGACTTCTCATCAGTAAATAACTGGACACTGGACGGGCTGGTGATCAATAAAGAAAGTTGCCGGATCTCCTGGGATAACACACAAGGAACTTCTGAAGACGGGTGTATGAAAGTAGATTATGCCTTCACGGCCTCCAATACCGAACGGAGTTACCTGTATCTGAAAAAATCCATTCCCATTTATGCTGTCCCCAAAGCCATTGAGGCCGATTTTAGATCAGACGGCTATCGCCACCGCATTTATTTTGTCGTCAGCGATGACAACGGTGAATATTTCCGGACTTATGTACCCGGCGATCAAAAAGATTCAACCCAATTTGTCACCGTCCAGGGACTCACAGAAAATTTCGGTCCCCTCGAAGCAGGGTTTTCCTTCAATTATCCCATTCAATTTGAAGAAATCCATATCCGGCTCGGTATTAGTGAAGGAATCGGTGTAGTAAATGCCGGCTCACTTTACTTTGATGACCTGAGGATTTTGTATCCGGATTATGTCCACACAATTCCCCTCGATGAAAAAAATATACCCGAAGCTTTCACTTTGTCTCAAAATTATCCCAATCCCTTTAACCCCAACACCCATATTCACTACACACTTCCGGAAAAGGGACATGTCTCTTTGATCCTTTATGATATCCGGGGACATGAAATCGCCAGACTTATAGACAGTGAGCAAGGTGCCGGCAGTTACGACTATGAGCTGAATATCTCTGCTTTAAATAAATCACTATCGTCAGGTATTTATATTTATCGTTTGACCAGCGGGAGCCATCAGATATCACGAAAATTGCTCCTGCTTAAATAAAAGGAAGTCATCATGAGAATATTATACCGGGGAATTCTTATCTTCGTGATAGGGATCAGTCCTCTCATGTCAGAACATCATTTTATTACACTCTCCACCACACAGGTAGGACCCGGAGCCATTCACCGGAAAATCATAGAACCCAACGTTCCATGGACCCTCGATGTTTTGGAACTGGACATGACCCATCCGGTTGGATTAGCGCATCCCTATACAGAGATTCATTCCGCCAAACTTGGAACCAAATCCCAAACTCTGCCTGTTTCCTCATATGCAGCTGAATATGGAGACAGGGCAATTGGTGCAATTAATGGAGACTTTTTTGACGCAAGCGGCAGCATCAATGCCCAGGTTTCTGATGGTATGATGGTAAAGGAAGAAAATATCAATCCGGCAGATCCGGTCTATTGGTCCGCCTTCAGCCTGAATATGCATAACAAACCGGCCATTTCAACAAACCGCTTTCATGCCCGGGTTACAAACGGGACCGATACTTTAAAAATCCATGGAGTCAACAGAACATCCGGCAGCGATGAGATTATTCTTTACAACAGGTTTTACGGGTCAAATCCTCCTTCTGTGTCATCTGGTTACGGTCTCCTTATAAAGCCTTCAGATACCGGTGATGGCTGGCAGGTCAATGCAGATGTTTCCTGTCAGGTATGGGGCGTAAGTCCCAATCCTGCATCATTCCCCTTAAGCGATACAAGAGCTGTTCTATCGGCAACGGGAACTCAGGTCCCCCTCTTGGAAGCCCTGGCAGACAGCGGCGCTGCGGTGGATCTTTGGATCGGCATGACGGGTACCCTGCCAAAGACAACCCAGTTGATTGGGGGATTCCCACGGATTGTGAAAAACGGCCAAAATCATGCACTGGAGGGATATCAGGAAGAAGGTGGCAGTGCAACTTTTGCCACCGATTACCATCCCCGGACGGCTGTAGGTTTTTCTGCAGACAGTACCCGTGTATTTTTTATTACAGTGGACGGCCGACAATCTTTCAGCCGGGGGATGAGCCTGCCTGAACTGGCAGATTTTATGATTTCCCAGGGAGTGGCCTGGGGGATGAATCTGGATGGAGGCGGCTCTACAGAAATGCTGGTCCGGGGTAATATTGAAAACAGTCCCTCAGACGGCAGGGAACGGTCCGTCGTGAATGCCCTGGTGGCAGTGAGCAACATACAGCCAGACGAAGGACTGGCACATATTCAGATCCGTCCCGATTACCATAATCTTTTTTACCATGAAACGCTCTCATTCAAAGCCAGCGGATGGTCTTCAAATTATTTTCCAGTGGATGTGGCATCTGAAAACACACGTTTTTATTCATCCGATACAACACTTTTACATCACGTCTCAGACAAGACCTTTGAAGTTTTGGGATTTGATACAGCTGCATATATCATCGCTGAATATGAGGAAGACGGCTTATCACTGAACGATACAGCCACTATCCACATGAAACAGGCCACAGGCATTGCCCTCTCCCCTGCCCTGGCTATGGCAGATACCCTCAACCCACTGAATTTCAAAATTCGGATCATTGATGAATGGAATATTTCCCATAGCATTCCTGCGGCAGAATATCGCTGGTATGTGACAAACCCAGATGTGGGAAGAATCGACTCCACCGGGACTTTTTTTGGAATCAGTGAAGGAGTAACCGATGTGATCGCACGTTTTAAAGAGTGGTCTGATACGGCCCGGGTTACCGTTAAAATCTGCGAAGGAACCGTTATTCTGGATCCTATGGATCATGTGAGTGGTTGGCAGGTCTCCGGTGATTTTATCAATATGGATTCCACAAAAATTCGAATTGAACCCTCACCGTTGGGAGACAGAGACGCTGTTATTCGCGCGGATTACGGCTTTATTCGCCTGAGTACCGAGCGAAGCTGGCTTTACCTGAATACAGATATTTTTGTCAATGGTATACCTGATTCCTTTATTGTGGATATCCTTTCTGACGGGGAAAGACACAAGCTGTATCTGATTGTGGAGGATACCAACGGAAATCTCTTCAGAACCTATGTTTCCGATTATGCCATGGATACCACCCAATTTGTAGCCATGGCCTTTCCTGCCGATAATCTATCCGCCCTGGATGGTGATTATGAGATCACCTGGCCGGTCCGGATCAAACAGATTCAGGTCCGCCTTGGGACAAGTGTTGGCGCAGATGAAATGGCAACCGGAAGTTTATGGTTTGACAATCTGCGAGTAATTTATCCCCCCCTGACTGCTATAGAAAATCCGGGTGTTACTATTCCCGAAACCCCGCTTCTCTATCCAAACTATCCCAACCCGTTTAACCCGGTGACTACCTTGACTTTCTATATTCCCTGGGCTCAACAGGTCACGCTCACCATTTATAATATCCGGGGAGAAGAAATCACAACCCTCCTGAATGCCCAACCTTTACAAGCCGGCACATACAGTATTCCATTTGACGCGGCACAATACAGCTCAGGCATTTATTTCTACAGAATGAGGGCGGGAGAAGTGACACAAACCCGGAAGATGGCGCTTATAAAATAAATGATGAGTTATGAATGATGAATGATGAATTGGGGTGAGCAGGTCAATGAACGCACTGAACCAAACTCTCAACTCATAACTCCAACTCAGGGGCAGAGCGTGCTCTGTCCCTACGACTCTCAACTCTCAACTCTCAACTCTCAACTCATTTCATCATTATCATCGTTCTTGTTCCGGCATGCCGGCCGTTTATCCTCAGCTGATACACGTAAATACCTGAAGCCACATTCCGTCCGGAAACATCCTTTCCATCCCAGGTAAACGTCTGCTCACCGGTGGAAAGCGTTGATGAGATTCGTTGGACAAAAGCTCCATTCAGGTGATAAATCGTCAAATCAGCTTGTCCCGGTTCATCCATCCTGAAAGGAATCACTGTTGAAGCATTAAAGGGATTTGGATAGTTTTGTTGAAGAGCAATCGTTTTAGGTGTATAGGCATTCTGAGTTCCAACATACTGAATCATACTATCCGGTGAAAAAGTCACGGTAAACACATCCCCCGGTTCAGCATGGCTAAAATCCACAAAATCCTTTCCAAATGTTTTCCAGGGGTCGCCATTTTTTTCCACGGCCGTAATCCACAGGCGGTCATCCTCAATGGCTAAGGGTTTAAGTTTCTGTTGGTTTAAAGCGGATTCATGGGGACGGAAGTGGAGAGTTACAGGCTGGTCCAGATTCAGCAACGATTGATACAGATACACATAATAGGCATATTCAGAGGCATGATAACCTGCTTTCCATCCCCCGCCCTTTCCATCGTTGATGATAGTCTGTCCGTCATTGCTCACCTCGGCAAACACACCGCCGTATTGATGATCCACAAGATAACGTGTATAAAAATGAAGAGTGGAATCGGCCATTTGAAGATACAACACCTTACCAGTCAGATCATAGAGCTGCAAGCCGGCCATGACAGCCTGTTGCTGTTCCCACCAGGATTTGTTCCAGTTCCAGTTCGGCAGATTGGTTGAACGGTTAAAGGCTCCCCACATCCCTCCGTGTTCTTTGTCGAAAGCATAGTCATACATATTCCCGGTAATCAGTTCTGCCGCATCCAGATACGTTTCCTGAGGATTGGACCGGTAGAGTCTGGCCAGGCACCATGAGGCTTTATTCATGTGACCGCTGTTGCCCCATTCCTCCCGGCCGGGATCAGTGCTCCCATCCCCCCATGAAGCACTGAAATACTCTTTAAAAAAGGGGGTGGACGGTGTGATGGTAGGCACCAGCTTCGTGAGAATCAGATCCGTCTGTTCAAGCCACCGGGACATATACCGGCTTTCGGGGTCATGCATCGATAGAGTTACCAGATGTGTTGTGATCGCATCCACAATGCCGTTGAAACTTTTGTCTTTGGGATAGGACCAATTGGCATTGGCATATTCAAAATATCCGTCATGCAATGTATCCCACATCCTGTTTTCCAGCACATCAAAGGTTTCGTCAATCCAACTTTTCATTTCCGGATCCCGGGTACATTCCCAATAAGCTGTCAGTCCCAGAAGGGCATACAGATTTTGAAAAATAGTTTTTCGGTCGTTGGGATAGGGGACCGATCCGTCCATTTTCACGACTGTATACCAGCCGCCTCTGCTTTCATCCCAGGCATGTGCCCGCATGAAACGGAGGGCTCTTTCTGCCATATTCAAATAGCTCGTATCGCCGTTCACCATAAAAATCCGGATCATGGCATAGGCGTTCCGGCTTTGTGTCAGGGTGGAGGCATAGTCGGCCGTACCCCACTTGGTTTCAATATCACCATTCCGCTTAATTTCCGTATAAAAAGCGCCTGTTTCATGATTAAAGGTTCCTTCCCAGAAGGTTGCCAGACTGTCCAGATGGGGACGTGTATTTTCAGGGTTGGTCAGCCAGGGATGGGTGGGTGTGTAGGCATGTAAAAAAACAGCACATACCAGAAAAAGTGCGAATATTTCGCGAAACAATTTCATATAGAAACTCCTTTATAGCAGATTGGAAGCAAGCTCGGCCAGTTCTGACCGTTCACCTTTTTCCAGGTTAATATGTGAATAGAGTGGTTGTCCCTTCATCCGGTCAATGAGAAAACTGAGTCCGTTACTTTGACTGTCCAGGTACGGATGATCTATTTGATAAATATCTCCCGTAAACACCAGTTTGGTTCCTTCTCCGGCCCGGGTAATGATGGTTTTAATCTCATGGGGAGTCAGGTTCTGGGCTTCATCTATGATAAAATAGATTTTTTGCAGGCTCCGTCCCCGGATATAGGGCAGTGGTGTAATGATCAATTTTTCCAGTTCCAGCAGTTCCTTGATCTTCTCATTCCGTTTATCTTTGTCGTCAAACTGATTCTGAATCACTTTTAAATTATCCCAGAGAGGTTGCATATAGGGATCCAGCTTGCTTTTCACATCTCCCGGCAGAAACCCAAGGTCCCGGTTACTCAGGGGGATAATAGGACGTGCCAGGTAAATCTGGCGATAACTTCTTTTACATTCCAGAGCGGATGCCAGGGCCAGCAGGGTCTTCCCCGTTCCCGCCTTTCCCGTCATCGTCACCAAAGGGATTTCATCATTCAACAGGGCATGGATGGCAAAGGTTTGCTCTGCATTCCGGGGGTTCACACCATACGCATGGACCTTATCAACCCGTTGCACAAGATCTTTTCCGGCATGATAATGGGCCAGAACGCTGTGGTTTTCCGTCTTAAGGATAAAATATTTATTCGGGACTGGTGCTTCGGTGGAATATTTTTTCATATTATCAGGAGGAATTTCGTAGGGTGGTTTGTATAGTTTATCTATCTCATCCCCGGGATACCCGATAATCAATTCCTTCCCGGTATATAATTCGTCTACACTGGCAATCCGGTCCGTTGTATAATCTTCGGCATGGAGTCCAAGAGCTTTGGCTTTCATGCGCAAATTAACATCCTTACTAATCAGGACCACGGCATTCCGGCGGGATGTTTGAACCTCCTGAATTTCCAGGGCTGTGCTCAAAATCCTGTGATCGGCGCTATCCTCCTTAAAAACGGCCCGGAGGACCGGATGAAGCTCACGGGTCATTGTGATCCGGACCTTCCCCCGTTTGTCTCCAAGAGGAATACCCGCTTTAAAAATCTGTGAACCGGTGATATTGTCCAGAAATCGGGTAAATTCCCGGGCATTCAGATTAATGATCTGATTCCCCCGTTTAAAATTGTCCAGCTCTTCCAGTACCACAATCGGGATAACCACATCGTGCTCCTGAAAATTCTGGATACAGGTGGAATCATGGAGGATAACATTCGTGTCGAGGATAAAAGTTTTCTTTTGGGATGCGGACATAGACTCTCCAACTTTCCAGAATATACAAAATAGAATGATGAATGATGAATGATGAATGATGAATGATGAATTGAGAATTGAGAATTGAGAATGGGGGGATTGGTACGTCTCTGGCTCAACATTCAAACGCCTTCGGCGATCAAAAATTCAAGCGGCACTTTGTGCCGTTCAATTGCTTCGCAGTGTTCAAAAAAGAAGTCCAGTCACCTATTGAAATCTGCAAAGCCGGGATTGAAGATCGAACGCAGTGAGATCCTTGAACGCTGCGCAGCAGCGTTTAATAATTCAAGCGGCACTTCGTGCCGTTCAATAGCTTCGCTGCGCTCAGCATTCCAGCACTGCTTCGCAGTGTTCAAAAAAGAAGTCCAGTCACCTATTGAAATCTGCAAAGCCGGGATTGAAGATCGAACGAAGTGAGATCCTTGAACGCTGCGCAGCAGCGTTTGAAAGCCGCGAAGCGGCTATTGAACCCTTGAACCCTTGAGCCCATGAGCCCCTGAACCCATGAACCAACTATCAGAAGCGAAGCGACGCCAAACCAACTTCCAGCTTCAAACTTCTTGAAAATGATTGCCTGCCCCGTGAAATAGGACCAGGGAAGTGACGCGTGATGCGTGACGGGTAACAAGGGTTTTTGTGAGATAATTATTGTTTATAGTGATGAATATTAGTATGTGTTAGTTAATTGTGTAAAAGGGGATTTTTAACAATAGAACATCTCAATATCTCAACAACGTTTAAACGTTTACAGCAAACGTATCCACCCAGGTTTCACCATTCCAAAATTTGATTTTGGACATATCATCCATAAATGTATCACGATCCACGGCATCCCAGGCATTGGATCCCTGATCAGGGCGCAATTCATAATGAAAAATATCATTGACATTCATATTCTTAATGGTAAATGATGTGTCAAAAAAATACATCAAATTAGATCCATTATAATATACAACTGCGGATACATATAACTCATGATTGGGTAAGGCGTAGATTTCCTCAATAATCCCTCTTCCCTCATAATCAAGAACTTTCGATTCATTCGGAAATCGTACATAAAACCAGGGAGACGTAAATTCCCTGATGGATTTATTATTTATTGTATAATCCGGATCGTCAAAAGGGGCACATCCACTGAAATTCGGCCATTTGAATCCAAATAATACAGGACAGTTATAATGATTATTGGTCCCACCCAGCAATAATTCATCATATCCATCATTGTCAAGATCGATGATAAGCTTTGCGTAAATATATCCCGGATGATAAAAGGTGTCTACAACTTGGCCCTCATCATTAAAACGAATCAGTTTCGACGGATACCATGGATAATGATTAAAAATACTGACGATTTCATCCTGTCCATCTTTATTGAAATCGTGTAGGATAATATATTTTGTGATATAACTGTCCGAAAAAGAAGTTTTACCATACGTGTCTTCCGTATGATTGTTCCAGAAGCTGCTGGAATTTTTTTTCTACATGTACTATCGAATCCATCATGGAACAGTGGAAATGTACCTATTCTCCAAGATATAAACGGAGAATAAAATTCTTTTTCAGTGGAATATTGGTAAATCCAAAAAAGTGCTTTGTCTGTTTGATGGGATGATACATCGTGTCCTCTTCAAATCCGATGATCAGATCATGCCGAACGGAATAGGTCTCTCTGCACAAAAAATCCAGTTCATACTGACCGGCGATTTCCTGTACTTTGATATCCAGACGATTGTCAATGCCTTCTTTTAATAATAGATCTTTCCCACGGGGAACCGTTTGCAGGGCAGTCCGGACTTTTTCTGCATCCAGCGTGTAAATAATATCCGGGACATGGACTTGAATCACCAGATCCTGGGGATATTCAATTTGCACAGGACCCAGTTCAATCTGGCCTTGATTGTCTGTTAAATACGTTTTCCCAATGGTATCTACAGAAACAAGGACATACTCGTACAATACCGGATCATTGGCAATAATGTACATGGTATATTCCTGACTCTGTCGATGCTTGGCCAGGCGTATCATCAGGTTCTCTTCTTCCGACGTAAAAACAGCAACTATCTCAAGGTCACTCTTACTCTTCCGGGATTTGTTGTCTGCTGAAAGGATGGCATAATTTGATACTGTAGATGGTATGTGATGTGTTAAATCATACCCCGGTACGGTATCTGTACGGATGGATGAGGGAAATTGGGGCATGGCATGGGTCACTTCATGGTGAAACAAGGTATAAAATTCCTTCGTCGCTTCATACCGGCTCCTACAAAAGGGACATTCCTGAAGATGGGCCGTGATATGTTTATTCACAGGTTTGAGAAAAAGTTCATCCAAAACATACTGTTCAAGATTTTTTAAATCAGGGCACTCCATAATATTAGATATAGTCGCATTCCAGGTATTTTCAGATTTTTTTGTAGAGCTCCCTCATTTTCTCCCTGCCCAGGCGGATCAGATATTCCAGGCGGGATTTATGGTGGGGAAAGGTATTTTCACGGGGGATAATCGTGTTCCAGTACTCAGGCAGAGCCTCTGTATGGCCATCCTGAATTAAATCACTAAAATAGTGTTTGAGAATGATCTGATAATTGGTTTTCATGCTGTCATCTATTTTACCCCTTCGATAGTAGGTTTCCACAATGGCATCCTTCAGAATCATCATCAGGTGATTTATCAGGATATCGCGCCGTTCCTCCGGAGAATGCTCTTCTGCAACCAATACATGATCCGTGATTTCTGTCCGGAGATTCAGAGATAACACCTTTCGAAAGGCCTGATGAACCAGACTTTTTTCAACCATCATGGCATAGATCTCTTTTCGTTCGATTTCCACCAGGATTTCCTGTATATAGTGGGGAAAATCCTGATGAAACCTGATGTTTTTATACAGGATCTGTATCAGATCATCAAAATAAATCATCGGCCGTTTTTTCACGTAATCCGAGGGAAACATCCATCCCGGATGAAAAAGGTAAAGATACGTTTCATTGCCCCAGGATCTTTCATACAGACTTTTATTTCTTTCTGAAGCCAGTGAAATATTTCTGTACAATCGGAAACCTTCCATATCTACTTGTTTAAAATACCGTGCCAGTTCCTGATCAACACACGACAGAATCAATCCTTTTAAAGCAAGAAACAAATCTGCCTCGGATGTCTCCTGAAGATTTGGAAAACGTGATTTGAAAAAGGTCTGAAACTGGATAAAACACCGGGGTTGGTCCTGCTCAAACAGCGGCATAATGCAATCAGTGGCTAAATCCTCGAGATCCTTGCCTACATCACTTTCTATGTTAAAATAGAGTTTTCCACGGTTCTTTTTTACACGCAAATAACTAACGGCTATCGCATAGCAATACTGATAAAACTGTCGAATCTCACGGCCGTTTACACATCCTTGATACAGCTTTGAGATCAGTATGTGAAGCTCACCAGAAACCCAGGGCGTCATTCCTTACTCGCGTCTTACAAAGGTTTAGACCACTTTTTACTGATCATCAAAGGAAGTTTTCCGAAACAAACCTATATTAATTTTACATAAGATAGCAAGAATTTTTTTGGGGATATTCAATACACATCACCTTTGAAATACCTTGCAACTACCCTCTGCAGCGCAACATCTGTAAACGCAATCGGACAGTGCTGTATCCATTCTCCATTCTCCATTCTCCATTCTCAATTTCCAATTCTCAATTCTCCATTCTAAATTCACCCAAACGCCGGAGGTATGATGCGTTCTTTCACATTACATATTCCCACACGTTTTGTTTTCGGTTGGGGAAATCTGGACCGTATCGGACGGGAAACCAAACGGATTGCCCAAAAAGTCTTGATTGTCTGTTCGTCCGGAAGTGCCGTAAAGACAGGCACACTGAATCAGGTTATCAGGTCATTGTCCGAAGAGGGGATTGAAGTGGATGTGTTCGATCAGGTAACTCCCAACCCCCGGGTGAGCATGGTTAACCGGGCAGGTGAACTGGCCCGGGATTTGAAGGTTCAGGCAATTTTAGGACTCGGTGGCGGATCAGCCATGGACACCGCCAAAGGTGCCGCTATAGTCGCAGTAAACGGGGGTTCAATCTGGGACTATGTACACATTCACAAAACCGTCAATAACGCACTACCGGTGATCACAATTCCCACATTAAGTGCCACAGGTTCGGAAGGGAACGCGTACGGAGTCGTTACTCACGACGAAACACGGCAAAAAGCCGGTTTTGTTTGCTATGCCGCCCGTCCGAAAGTGGCACTCATCGATCCTGAACTAACCCTGAGCGTCCCTGAGGATTATTTAAAAGACGGTGCCGTGGATATCATATCCCACGCTCTGGAAGCCTATTTTACCACCCGTGATGAAGCCCCGCTGAATGACGGACTCTCCCTTTTGCTGGTCCGGACGACAGCCGAAGCAATACAACATATTTTGAGTGATCCGGCAGCACATTTACCCCGTGAGACTTTTGCCTGGACTGCCACATTGGCATTATCGGATCTGAATGACGCCGGCCGTGAGGGTCCCTATGCCATGCATGCTCTGGCCCATCCCCTGAGCGGACTCTATGATATATCCCACGGACGGGCTTTGGCCTTTATCATGCCCCGGTATCTGAAAATCTTTGAGGATGTTTGTCGGGATAAGATCCTGAAACTGGGGGAAACTTTTGGCTTCAAGGGAACCGATCCCCATAAAGCACTCAATACATTCACCGGCTTTCTGAAAAGGATAGACCGGGATTTGTCCTGGAAGGATTTAAACATCCAGAACCCGGATATAGACTTATTAACTGACCATGTATTTGCTTTAAACCAGAACCGGAAAGGTTTTGTCCAGGGACCTCATCCCATGACCCGTGATGATGTAAAAACTATCTATTCACTGTCCTGATGACACATTTAAAGGATTTAATTCCAGGGGGAAACCCTGTATATTTTCAGAGCATTTTTATAGGTGATTCATGCGTACACAAGGTTTCAGACTTCTTTTTCTTCTCTTGCTGTTTTGCGGGATACTGCAGGCCGGACAGGCAACATTAGGTCTTGTTCTGAGTGGAGGTGGTGCCAGGGGATTGGCCCATATCGGAGTTATCAAGGTCTTGGAGGAAGAAGGTATCCGGCCGGATATCATCACGGGAACCAGTATGGGCAGCATTGTAGGCGGACTCTATGCCATGGGATATGATGCAGACGCTTTGGAACGCATTGCCCGTGAAATGGATTGGGAACTTATGTTTTCAGACCGGATTTCACGAAAAAATATTGCCATTGAGGAAAAGGAGGATGCAGAAAAATTCATCGCATCTTTTCCATTGAAAGAGGGAAAAGTCACCTTGCCGTTGGGACTCATTGCCGGACACAATATTTCCAACAAACTTTCCAATCTTACATTACCGGTTCACCATATCGAGGATTTCAGTGAACTCCCTATTCCCTACCGTTGTGTTGCCACAGATATTGAAACCGGTGAAGCCGTTGTACTAAAAGATGGTTATCTTGCCGATGCCCTCCGGGCCAGTATGGCAGTCCCTTCAGTCTTTACCCCTGTAGAAATTGACGGCAGACTTTTAGTTGATGGCGGTGTTGTGCGAAATCTTCCTGTTTCTGATGCCCTGGAAATGGGTGCAGATATTACTATTGCCGTGGATGTGGCCACCCCTCTGTTTGACAGGTCCCAGCTCTCTTCAGCTCTGCTCATCATGGGACAAACAGCTCTTTTCCAAAGCAACGCCAGCAATCTTGTGGAACAAAAAAAGACAGATATCCTCATTGTACCGGAAATCGGGAACCTGACGGCTGCAAATTTTACCAATGATGCTGTAGATTCTCTGATTCAGGCCGGAGAAAAGGCAGCACTGCAAGCTTTGCCACAGATAAAAGCGTTGACAGATTCTTTGAATATCCGGCGTAAAGAGGGAATCCGTTTCATCCCAACTACCCAGATTGAGCGTCTCTACGTGAGGGATTTATCCCTGGTGGGGCTAAAAAATGTTTCTGAAGAAGTCATTCAAAGTAAACTGCGTATTTCTCCACCTCAGTGGATCACACCGGAGGAGTTAAAAAACGCCATTGACCGGGTATACGGCAGCCAGTTTTTTGAGCAGGTGAATTATAAGCTGGAACCCATGAGTGCCGGTGGTGTCCGTTTAATCGTCAGAGTTATTGAAAATTCATCAAATTTTTTGAAAGTGGGGGTCCACTACGATGACCACCTGAAATCTCTGCTCCTGCTAAATCTGACCTTTCGGAATATTCTCATCGACGGATCCAAATTTTCAACAGATCTGATGCTGGGAGGCAATCCGGCCCTGACCAGCAGTTTTTTTTATTACACCTCGTGGAAATATGCCCCCGGAGTGGGAATGAACATCCAACTTCAAAATTTTACAGCCTATCTCTATGAGAATCATAACCGGACACAGGAACTGGATCTCAGATATGGCTCTGCAGCCATAATGCTTCACTCCAGTCCGGCCGACAACATGTATATCCATCTGGGGCTCCAGAATGAGCTGACCCGCATTAAAACAATTATCGGATCATATCCTGAATCGACATTCAACATACCTTTTGCTTTTTTTCATTTGCATCATGATTCCTACGACGACCGTTTTTTTCCCGATGAAGGCGTATATGCCGATCTGCTCATCCGGCGGGTTACCGGTACAGTCTATTCAAGTAATTCGGATTTTCAATACGACCCTTATTCCACTTTCACAATGCGCGTTGACAAAGCCATTCTCCTGAATGAAAATGCCGTGATTGTCCGATCACTCAATTTCGGTTTTTCTGACACAAAAAATATCCCGGATTTGCATAAGTTTTATATGGGAGGATCGGGTGTTCAAAGCCTGAATTTTATCCCCCTTTTTGGATATCAGGTGATGGAATTGACAGGCACTCAGCTCTCTGCTTTCTCATTTTCCCTTCGGAACCGGCTATCCAAAAATAATTACTTTTTCACCACCCTGAACGGCGGAATGGTCTCAGAGGAAATATCCCAGTTGATCAAATTCGGCAAATACCATTACGGCATCGGATTATCCTATGGTTATAACAGTCCCATCGGTCCCATCATGCTCACCGCAGGAAAGAATTTCAATCGGTCAGATATCATCACACATATTAGTATAGGATATCCTTTTTAGAGTCGTAGAGACAGGACACGCCCTGTCTCTGAATTGGAGTTACAAGGTATTAAATCGCACCAACAAAGCGTGCCCTGTCTCTGAATTGGAGTTACAAGGTGTGAGCCGGTGTCATAGAACCTGCATTAACAAGAGCTTTTAAGTGCTCAATTTCCTGGTGGGTCAGTTTTTTCCATTTACCTTCGGCAAGGTCATCCACCCGGATTCCGGCGAATTCAAAACGGTGCAGCCGGATAACCCGGGTTCCGAAATAGCGAAAAATGCGTTTGATTTCGCGTTTTTTACCTTCCCTGAGTACCACAAGATAATGGGTTTTTTTACTGTTTTGAGGATGGGCTTCCCCCTTTACCCGGTCACCGTTTTCAAGAATAATGCCTTTGGACAGTTCTGTTTCAGGATCCCCGTTATTGGGAGGCCATTTCAGCCATACGTCATATTTCTTTTCTACTTCATGTCTTGGATGGGTCAGCTTGTGGAGCAAATCTCCGTCATCCGTCATAAGAAGCACACCTGTTGTATCCACATCCAGGCGCCCTACCGGGCGAACATCCAGGATCCGGGGCACCAGATCCATCACGGTACGGCTGTAGTGGGGGTCTTTCCGGCTGGTGATATATCCGGCCGGTTTGTGAAGTTTGATATATGTATACACCTTTTTCAATTCCACCCGTTCACCATCCACCGTTACACAATCATGTTCAGGATCAATATCGGTCCCCGGTTCTTTAATGATCGATTTGTTCACAGTCACCCGTCCCTGAAAAACCAGGTCATCACACATCCGCCGGGATCCGGTACCGCTGTGGGCTAAAAACTTATTCAGTCTCATGGTTCATCCTTTGTGATGTATCCGGATCAGATTCTTCACGGTCATCATGATCTTTTTCTTCCGGGATATTGATCATTTCATCAGGGACATCCTCCCGGTAGGCATAATCTTCTGAATGAGCCTGGAGGATCTCCTTCAATTCTTTCAACCGGGGCAGATCCGATGTGGAATTGAGTCCGAAATACCGGAGAAATTCCTGTGTTACCCCATACAATAAGGGCCGTCCCGGAGCATCACTCCGGCCCTGAACCGCGATCAGATCCCTTTCCAGCAAGGTGCTGATAACCCCTTCAGAATTGACTCCCCGGATGGCATCAATATCCGGACGGCTTACAGGCTGTTTATAGGCAATGATGGCCAGGGTTTCCAATGCAGCATAGGACAGACGAATCCTTCCGGAGCGGTTCAGAAAGCGGCGAATATATCCTTCATAGTCTTTTTTCGTCACCAATTGATATCCCCCGGCAACACCTTTGATCAGAAAACTGTGTCCGTGTTCTTCATAGAGCGTATTCAGATAGTCCACAGCCTTATCCAAATCAATCTGGTGACCGTCATCCAGGCATTCATTCAGTCTGGACTGTGTCACCGGTGTTTCAGAGGCAATCAGCAGTGCTTCCACAATACGGGCATTTAATTCTGTCATATCCATACTTGTCAAGACTCCACTTTTTCAAGGGTAAAATCATCAAAAACACCTTCCTGATACACCCGAATCTGTTGGGTACGGATCATTTCCAGGATAGCCAGAAAGGTTACGATTAACACAATCCGTTTCTGAATTCCTCCGGCCAATTCGGAAAAACGGATTTTGGATTTTTTAATAAAATGGCTGTAGATATATGCTGTCTGCTCTTTGATACTCACTTCCAGTTTGTTGACCTGGTGTTCCGCGGGTCCTTCAGGCAAACGGTCCAGCACTTTTTTAAAGGCAGCCAGGATATCGAAAAGAGTCACCTTTTGCAGCACTTCCTCTGCATCGACAGATGTATCAATTTGGCTCAGGTCCGGCCTTCGCGGAAAATGGCCGATAGATTTTCCCTCAAGCTGGCGTAATTCTTCACCCAATTCTTTAAATTGCTGATATTCAACGAGTTTCCGGACAAGTTCAGAACGGGGATCTTCCACATTCTCATCTTCCGGGTTGGAAAAACGGGGTAAAAGCATCCGTGCCTTGATTTGCATCAGGGTGCTGGCCATGGCAATAAATTCACCGGCAACCCGTAAATTCAGTGTCTGCATTAAGTCCAGATATTCCAGGTATTCCCGGGTGATCCTGGCAATGGGAATATCATAAATATTGATTTCATCCCGCTTGATGAAATAGAGCAGGAGATCCATGGGACCTTCGAAAACATCCAGCTCGATATTGTAATTTTCCAGGGACATTCAGGACTCACAAATAAAAAGTGTTTACGCCGATGGCTTTCCGTACCCGGGCTACAGTGCGGGAGGCAACCTGCCGGGCTTTTTCCGATCCCTCTTTCAGGATCCGGTCTATCTCATCTTTGTTTTCCATAATGGAGAAATACTTTTCCCGCATGGGTTTCAGGCAGGCATCCATTACTTCAAAGAGTTCCTGCTTAGCTTCACCCCAGCCCATCCCACCGGCCCGGTAACGCGCTGCCAGTTTTTCCTGCTGTTCCGGTGTGGCAAAAAGCTTGTACAAGGCAAAGACACTGCATGAATCGGGATCTTTCGGTTCTTCAATCCCCTGGGAATTGGTCACAATTTTCATCACAGTTTTCCGGAGCTTTTTCTGAGGTAAAAAGAGGGATATGGTATTATTATAACTCTTGCTCATTTTCCGGCCATCCATCCCCACAACGGTCTGGGTAGATTCACTGATCATGGCTTCGGGAACCACCAGGAGCTCTTTTCCGTAAGTGTGGTTCACACTTTGGGCAATATCCGCCGTCATTTCTACATGCTGTTTCTGATCTTTCCCAACAGGAACCACGTTGGTATCAAAAAGCAAAATATCTGCCGCCATAAGGACCGGATAGGTATATAATCCCATATTAATACCGTCATCAGGATCTTTCCCGGCTGCCTCATTTTCCTGGACGGATGCTTTGTACGCATGAGCCCGGTTCATAAGTCCCTTGGGGGTAAAAGCCATAAGTATGGTGGTTAAATCAAATGTTTCAGGTACATCCGACTGACGATAAAAAAGGACCTTATCCGGATTGAGTCCGGCCGCAAGCCAGGCTGCAGCCACTTCATAGACCATCTCTTTTAAATGGACCGGATCCTTTATGGAATTCAAGGCGTGATAATCGGCAATAAAATAGCGGGCTTCGTATGCCTTCGCCAGTTCCAATGCCGGCCGGATAGCACCAAAATAATTACCTATATGAGGAATACCCGTGGGTTTAATACCTGTCAGTGAGACTTTTTGTTGCATTCATGCACTCCTTTGGTTTCTGGCGAAATATAAAGAATAATTCTGAGTTCTGAATTCTGAATTTCGATTTGATTTTGAATGAAATGAATCGCTGGTTGTTTTCAGGATCTGAAATTTGAAATCTGAAATTTTAAATATAAAATCTATCCTTCCGTTTCAGGTTTTGGGAATTCTATGACAAAGCATGTTTCTTCATTGGAATGAACATGTAATGAGCCGTTCAGTTGCTGGATAAGCATGGACACAAGCTGAAGACCAAAGCCGCTGGTATTTTCCGGAGAAAAGTTATCTGGAAGCGGAACCCCATTGTTACACAGTTTCAAAACGAAATGTGTATCCCTCTGAAACAAATGAAACCGGATAATCCCACTTCGATCTTCGGGAAATGCATATTTCATGGCATTGGTAATCAGTTCGGTTACAACGATCCCCAAACCAGAGAGAATTTTTACACTGAGCATAAAATCTTCGATTTCCGTTTTCACCGTTACCTGTTTGCTATTCGGAAAAACCTGTATAATATCATGGATCAGGGATGAAAAATACTCTTGTGTCGAATGGGTATGGACATTTTCCGATCTGTACAGACGTTCATAGAGCAGACTCATGCTTTGCACCCGGTTGCCTGCGTCTTTCAACGCCTGCCTGGCCCCGGGGTCAGGCAATGTACGGGCTTGTAGGGTTAATAAACTGCGAACCGTATTCAAATTGTTTTTTATCCGGTGGTGAACCTCTTTCAGGAGGATTTCTTTTTCTTCAAGGAGTGAGGCGATGCGGGCTTCTGCCGTCTTCCGCTCCTGAATTTCCTGTACCATGTTCTGGTTCAGCCGCTTCAGGTCACTTCTCTGCCGGTATAAAACGCCCAGAGCAATCAGCACCAGGAGTGTACCGGTCATGAAGGAGTATCGTATCACCCGTTCCCGTCGGATCCGAAGCACCTGAATTTCATTGTCCTTACGTAATAGTTCGTTTTCACGCTCCTTTTTTTCCAGGTTGTATTGAATCTGCAATTCGGTAAAACGGGAACTCTTTTCTTCATTAAAGATGGAATCATCGATGGCTGAAGCCATTTTAAAGTAGTTTAAAGCTTTTTCATGATTCTCTTTTTGAACCTCCATATCTGCCATGAGATAATAAATATCCCTCAGAAACTGATCGTACTCATAAGCTTTTGCCGTCTCTAATACCTCACCTGCATAGATACGGGCTGAATCCGTTTCATCTGTGGCAAAAAAGGTTTTAGCCATGGAGAGCCGGGCATGGGTTCCCCGGTAAATATTACTTTCCTGAAGAGCATCGGATAAGGCTCTGCGATAATAATAGAGTGCATCTTCAAAGTGTCCCTGATGAAAATAGAGGTCTCCCATCCCCCTTAAAACCAAAGATGTCGCCCCTCCTATTTTCCCTCCATTCCGGTACTCATCATAGGCCGTCCGAAAATACTCCAGAGCCTGATCGGTCCTTTTCTGTGCTTCAAAACAGCGACCCATGTTATAATAGGAATAGGCCATGGCTTCCCGGTCATCCAGGTTTTCAGCGATTTTCACCGCCTGATGGTGGTATTGGATGGCCTGATCAAATAGCTGCCATTCCTGATAAACCATCCCGATATTGTTTAACACGATGGATTCACCCCGCCGATCATCCATCATTTTACGGATTGCCAGGGATTGCTGATAATATTCCAGGGCTTTATCGTAATTGTTCAGCCCCCAGTAGATGGCCCCCAGATTATTGGTCACACGGGCAATGCCCGATTGTATATTCCGGGTATTATAAATCGTCAGTGCTTCCGTATAGTAAGAAATGGCAGTTGTATATTGACCCATAAGCCAGTGATTGTATCCCATACTGTTCAACGCCCGGGCCTGACCCAGGGGAAAATCCGCCTGCATAAAGTGGTTCAGTGCTTTCTGTGTGAGTTCAATAGATAATTCAGGATCTGTCTCATCTGTTAAAACACCCAGACGGATATAGTATTCACCCAGGAGTGAGTCGTTGCGGGTTATGCGGATCAACTGTCTCAGACTATCTGCCTCGGAAATATCACCGGAAAGAAAAACCGGTAAAGTCAAAAGGAAAAAAAACACCCATATCCGAATATATATGGCCCCCATTTCCTGTGCAACCCCCCATATATTGCGTACGGTATGCCTCATTTCAGTCACTTTTCCTTATAAAAACAGCGGTGAAAGCTATAAAAGATAACTGAAAAAAACCTCATTTAAAAAAATCTCCTTTCAACAGGATAATTAGGTAAACATGGGAAAAGTGATCATAAAGCAGGTTTCCCGGTCTTTTCCGGTGTGGATTTTTCCGTCCAGTTGTTGTACCAGCATATTTACCAGCCGCAGTCCGAATCCCCGGGAGTCTTCGATGGAAAAATCCTCCGGAAGGGCCTGTCCGTTATTCCGGATTTCATACTTTACTTTCCCGTCCATCCGGCGGAACCGTAGCTGCAAATGGCCCTTTTCAACTTCTTCAAAACCATATTTCATGGCATTGGTCACCAATTCTGTCGTAATGATACCCAGGGGGGATAAAATATCCACCGGCAGGGTGACATCCTCAATCTCTGTTTCAATCTGCACCTTCTCGCAATTGGGAAATACCGCAACAATCTCTTCCACAAGATGGGGGATATATTCACGGGCTGACAACGCCCGGATATTCTCGGACCGATAAATCTTGTCGTACAAAAGTCCCATACTCTGAATCCGGGAACCGGCATCTTTCAGCACTTCTGCCGCTTTGGCATCCTCTATCGTTTTGGCCTGCAGCGACAAAAGGCTTTTCATCGTATTCATATTATTCTTTATCCGGTGGTGAACTTCTTTCAACAGCAGTTCTTTATCCTGTAAAAGCATGGCGATCCGTTTCTCTGCACGACGGCGCTCTTCATTCTCCTTCTCCAGCTGCCGGATCAGATCCTCTTTCTCTTCATTCATCTTCAGGATCTCAGCGTTCTGACGCTCTAAAGCAGTGTTCGTCCGTTGCAGCATACGGCTCTGATAATAGATTAGAAAAAGGATGATGAGCACAAACACCGACCCGGCAATCAGGGAGATACGGATAATACGGTCCCGGCGGATCTGAAGACTCTGTATCTCATTCTTCTGGCGTAGCAGTTCATTCTCCTGATTCTGTTTTTCCATATTGTAGCGGATCTGAAGTTCGGTGAATTTTGCAATCTTTTCCTTGTTGAAGATGGAATCATTTACCGATGCGGCAATCTTAAAGTAATCCAGGGCCTTATCCAGATTTCCGGATTCTTCTTCCAGGCGGGATAGCACATAGTAATTATCTCGGGTTACGTCCTCATAACCCATCTCACGGGAGGTGTTCAAACTGGCATTGATATAGTACCGCGCTGAATCAAAGCGGGCGGCTTCTGCAAAGGTCTTTCCCATAGAATGCTGGGCGTAGGCCATCCGGAATAAGTTCTTCACTTTCCGCCCATCTTCCAGAGCCTGCCGGTAATAGGTAATTGCCTTGTCCAAATCCCCCCTTTTATGATAAATATCCCCCATACTGCGAAGGGCCAGAGAGGTGGCACCGCCTTCACCTACATCCTCCAGGTAATCCTGATAGGAATTCTTATACGAATCGAGGGCTTTATCATATGCTCCAAGTGCCTCATAACACAGTCCCAGATTGTGGTAGGAATAAGCCCGGGCAAACAAATAATCTGTTTCCTCCGCCAGAGCCAGAGCTTTCCGGTGATACGCCATGGCTTCATCATATAACTGCCATTCCTGGTATATCAGACCGATATTGTTATTGGTAAGGGCCATGCTCCTTTGATGTCCCAGTTCAGTACGAATGGCCAGGGATTCCTGATACAATTCAAGGGCTCTGTTATAATCACTCAGTCCCCAGTAAACCGCCCCCAGATTATTGGCCGTCCGGGCAATCCAATAGGGCAAATCCAATTCCCGGAAAATGTTCAGGGCTTCAGTATAATAGTCTACCGATTCTTTGAAAAAACCAAGCAGCCAATTGTAATACCCGATCATATTGAGGGATTTGCCACGACCGTAATCATTTTGGATGTCTGTGAAAATTCCCAGGGCTTCCTCAGCATATTCAATGGATTTATGAGGATCTATCTGGTCATAGGCCGATCCAATTTCCAGTATAATTTCCGCCCGGCTGGAATCATCCTCCGTGTGTTCCAATACCTGATGAAGGCTGTCTATTTGGTTATTTTGAGCCAATAATAAGCGGTTTCCGGGGAATAAAAACATCCAGACCAAAACAATGAGACTAAGAAAAAAGGGGATGCCATATCGTCGGAATATTTTTGGGGAATGTTGCATTGGACCTTTTGTTGTGGACGTTTATCATCATTAAGGTACGAAATAAGTGCATAAATATTCCAGTTATAAATATCCAAATCTTCCGGATGTGATATATCGGCATTAAAAATTTTTAGTCAAGTAACTATTATCAATCTGACAGAAAAGGATACAATTTGCGGACGATAAAACACTTTTCCGGGTCAATGTCCACAAGTTTTACCCCTTCCTGGTCATCCATGTGTTCGATCACGTTGCCCAAGGGGTCCACAACCATGGAATCGCCACTGTACCGAAGGCCTGAACTGTCTTTCCCAATCCGGTTCACACCAATGATCCAGCACTGATTTTCAATCGCCCTTGCTTTTAAAAGACACATCCAGTGCTCTCTCCGTTCTTCCGGCCAATTGGCAAGAACGATTATCAGGGTCACATGTGGTGCCACCTGCCTGAATTCCAGGGGAAAGCGGAGATCATAGCAGACAAACAGGGAAGCGGGATATCCCAGAAGGTGAAAAAGGACCGGTTCAGATCCCGGGATGACATATTTCTCTTCATGTCCGAAGGTAAAGAGGTGAATTTTACGATATTCGGATACACATTTACCGTCGGGTGTATAAACCCGGCCTGTGTTGTACATTTTCCCGCCATCTGTTTCATCTCCACATCCTGCCACGAGAGAGATACCGTGCTTTACTGCCAGTTCAGCCAGGCACTTTCGTGTTTCAGGTCCCCATACCGGCGCAGCAGCAACCGCCCTGTCCGGCGGAAATCCTGTAGAAAAAAGTTCAGGTAACACGACTACCTCCGCACCGTCTTCTGCCGCAGTTGAACACAGATCTTCCGCCCGGTTGAGATTTTCCCGGATGTTATCCCCAATGGATATTTGCACAAGGGCAATTTTCATGGTCACTTCAAAAATTTAACAGCCGTCCCATACACCATCACTTCCGCCGATCCGGCTTTGACGGCAGTAGAAGAATAGCGAATATTCACGACGGCATCCGCCCCCAATTCATTGGCATTCTCCACCATCCGTTTCGTGGCCACAGCCCGGGCTTCATTAATCATCTCAGAATAACTGGTCAATTCCCCTCCGAAAAGGGCTTTTATTCCGTTGGCAATATCATGTCCTAAATGTTTCGCCCGGATACAGGAACCTTTTACAAGTCCCAAATGTGCTATTTTTTTTCCTTCGATGGTTTCAGTATTGACTAAGATCATCATTCGCCTCCTTTTTAATTTCACGGATTCTCTGGATAAAGACAACTGTCACAACAATGAGTAGAATCAGGAGCACCAGGATCATCATCACACGGATAAAGGGGGAACTCATCGAATCAAGGCTTGAGCTCCAGGCCAGAAGATTCATGACAATCATCAGTATAAGAAAGAAAAATATCAGAATTGGACCCCCGTATTTTTTCATCACTTTTCCCTTCAGCTCTTATTTCCTGGATGTTTTCCAGGTCTTTTCCATTACCTGCTGTGTATATTGTTTATATTCCTGCCGTAGATTCATATAATTCTCGTATTGCCGGACATCAAGAGTCCCTTCATTTACAGCTCTTTTGACGGCGCAATCCGGTTCCCGGGTATGGGTACAATCGTCAAAACGGCAATTTGCGGCCAGTTCAAAAATTCGGGGAAACGTTTTATTTAGTCCTTCGTCTGCATCGGCAATCCCGATTTCCCGGAGTCCGGGCATATCAATTAAGATGGTACCGTTTGATAACATGTGAAGCTGTCGGCGGGAGGTTATATGTACGCCCTTTGTGGTAGACGTGCTTACATCACCGGTTTCTGCCAGATTTTCGCCGGCAATGGCATTGATGAGGGTTGATTTTCCCACTCCCGAAGATCCCACCAGGCAAAAGGTGAGCCCGGGTTCCAAGAAGTGACGAATCTCTTCAATCCCCTTTCCATAAAGGGCTGAGACGAGAAATAGCATTGTTTCCGGGAATCGCTTTCTCACTTCTTCAAACCGGCATTTTACCTCATGTTCCTCCGGGATATCCACCTTGTTCAACACAACAGCCGGTGTAATATTCCCGCTGTAAACCACAGTCATATACCGCTCCAAACGGTTCAGATTATAGTCCCGGTCCAGTGCCTGAACAATAAAAGCCACATCCACATTTGCCGCAAGGACCTGTTTTTCAAAGGTGCGTCCGGCGGTTTTTCGGGTCAACACGGATTTCCTGGGAAAGACCCGGCGGATCAGCACCTGTTGCCTGTCTCCTGAGATCGCCACCCAGTCTCCCACAACAGGTAAATCCACAGGAGAACCTGCATTATGTTTCAGGCGTCCCGAAAGGTCCCCTTCCACGAGTCCATTGGAAATTTTTATGAGATATCGCTTTTTAAATGTTGTGATCACCCGCCCGGGGGACCAATCCGCCGGAAGGTCTGTAAAGTGTTTTTTCCAATATTCAAAGGATCCTGCATCTTTCAATCCGGAAAAATTCATGCCATGATCTCCGGTGTTCTTTCAGGCAGTATGCAAGATCCTTTCCGATGAACCATTGAAAACCACAAGCGGCTCACGAGCCCTTTATGGCTACCGGTACAGATAATATTTTTTCGACAGGTTCCGGAAAGATTCCACATCTTTTTCCAGAATCGGTTTGATATCTTCAAAGCGGTAGCGCTCACTGAATTTTTTACGGATTTCATCTGTCCCGCATACCTTGTCAAACATGGCCAGGCGATGGGGATTGATGCTGAAAACATCCAAATCGGGATACATTTCGTGGAGGACCTCCAGGAAACGGAACTGTACATACATGAGTTCTGTTTTCTCAAAATCTGTGATATGCAGTTGTACGCCTTTCAATGTTTTCCCCTGATAAACCCGGTAAAAGGGTTTATAGACGATGGGGCGGAAACCCATGCCTTCAATTCCCAGGGCATTCATACGTTTTGCCAGTTCAAAGGGATCGTCGATCCATTCAGCACCATACAACTGAAAGGGGATAGTGTATCCCACACCTTCATCCACGGCTTTCAGCTCACCCAGAATACCGGTTGCCACATAATAGGCAGCTGAATAGGCATGGGGGATATGGGGGGATGTAGGCACCCAGGGAAGACCGGTATCTTCGAAAGTCATGCTCCGTTTCCACCCTTCCATGGGAACAACTGTAACTTTGCATTTCTTATCTGTATCCAGCCAGCCTTCCTCATTGATCATCATGGCGACTTCACCGGGTGTAAGTCCATATACATAGGGAATGGGATAGGCACTGACAAAGGAGAAAAATCCTTCTTCTGCCACATTTCCTTCAATCTTATTTCCTGTCAGAGGATTGGGACGGTCCAGCACCACAATTTCAATATCATTTTCAGCAGCAGCCGTCATGATATTGCCCATGCTGCTGATATACGTATAGGACCGGCAGCCGATATCCTGAATATCGTAGACGATGACATCCACATTTTCCAGCATCTCCGGAGTTGGTATGCGGGTCTTTCCATACAGGGAATACACCGGGAGTCCCGTTTGTTCATCGATATAATTTTCAACATAATCTCCGGCATCAAAATCCCCCCGCACACCGTGTTCAGGGCCATATAATGCCACAAGATTCACTTCAGGCGCTTCCCAAAGAATATCAATGGTGGATTTCAGGTTTCTGTCGATACCTGTCGGATTGGTCAGGAGTCCGACCCGTTTCCCTTTCAACACATCAAATCCACGATCCTTCAGCACCTCAACACCCGGTTTGACCACCGGTTTTTCCGCTGATACGCATCCGGCAGCAAACACAATCAACAGTGTGATTGCAAGTATTTTTCTCATGATTTCCTCCTTTAAATTTTAATGTAAATCTTTCGTTTATACAGTTCCCGCAGGATAAGCCAGTAGATAAAAATATGCATGAGGGCAAACAGCAGAGATCCATTGGGATTATCACCCAACAGGGGAACACAGATAGACTGATAAATCCACTGGAGACCGGTCATCACGGTGCCGTCTTCCGTCGTCCAACGGACAATCCGGGAAAGGGTTTTCACCCAAAAGACGGACAGGATAAAAAGGAACAGAGGATTCATCCCAAAAACCCGGAGGGGATAAGTCCATTTCTGGTACCCTTTTACGTCAATAAAGAGGATAAAAAGCGCCAGCACCATCATGGCCAGTCCGCCGGTATACAGAACATACGAGCTGGTCCAGATGGGTTTGTTGATAGGAAAAAACTGTCCCCACACATAACCGGCAAATAGAGCTGTTACACCATACAAATAGAGGTCATTGACCAGTTCCGGCCGGGATTTTGCCCGGGTAATCATCCGACCGGTTTCATAACCAAACAGGACGGTCACAACAGCCGGCAGGGTGCTGAACAATCCTTCCGGATCAAAGGGAATACCAAAACCTTTATATACATGGTTTTCCCCGAAGAAAAACAAATCCACTTTCCGGGCGAAATTATCCGCCAAAGAAAAGGGTTCGGATCCCCCAAGCCATAACATCAGAAGCCAGTACGCCACCAAAATCCCGGCACCGGTCCAGAGCCAGGTTTTCCGTTTAAACTTCAGTACAATAAGAGAAGCCATGCCGTATGCCAGGGCAATGCGTTGAAGTACACCCATGATGCGTAAATTTCCATAGTAATCCGCCAGTTCCTGCCCGAAAGTCAGTTCCGGATCAAAACGAATAAAGGGGTAGGCATTTAAAAGCACTCCAATGACGAAAATGAGGGTTGTTCGTTTCAGGACTTTTTGAATGGCTTCCGGGGTTGCGCTGTGGTCATATTTTCGGAATGAGAACCACATGGCCACACCCACGATAAAGAGAAAAAAAGGAAAAACCAGGTCTGTAGGTGTACACCCATGCCAGGACGCATGGCGCAGGGGGGCATAAATCTGTCGCCAGGTTCCGGGGGTGTTCACGGTAATCATAAAAGCAATAACCAGCCCGCGAAAGGCATCCAGTGATACCAGCCGTTTTGAAGAATCCATGGTGTTTACTCCTTACCTTAAGACATCAGGGCTCAGACACGAATCAAGAATAATGAATTCCGGATATTACGGAGGAAATTTAAAGAGACTTTCTCTGTGAATCAAAAGGGAAAGAAAACAAACGGCCGGAACAGATCCGGCCGCATGGTGATGTTTATGTGTCATAAAAGATTGATCAGGAATTCCGGATTTCCCACAGGCGACTGAACAGCTTATCCAGGGCAGGCCCCAGAAGTTTAGGATCGTCTGTTTGAGAAGGCATATTGTGAAAAACCACATAGGGAACGGAAATTCCACGGACATGAATATATTCCGGGTCATCCCCTTTAAACGTTTCCCAATCCACTTCGTAGTACATTTTTTTCAGTTTTTCATCGGGCAAACCGTGTTCAAGGATGGAATCGGGGCGATCGGGATTAAAGCGTTTCCGATTTTTCCGGAGGGATTCTTCGAAGGGAACATCGATATAGAGAATGGCTGCCTTTTTCAGGATTTTTTCGGACAGGTGTTGAAAGGCCGATTGATAGCCACCATGTTCCGAACCCCGGCTGAATTCGATGACAGAGGTCATCTTATCATGATAATGTTCATCTCTCAGACGCTTGTCATACTCCAGGGAAATCCGTTCAATCAAGAGATCCCATTGATACTGGTAGAGGAAATATCCTTCTTTATCCGTATGCATCCGGGGTTTATGCATAATTTTTTCCAGGATGGCATCTTCCTCAAACCAGGTCCACAGCATAGGGAAATCATCGATCTCCTCAAACTGATTGATATGAAAGCGTTCCAGCCGTTCTTCAACCGGTGTTTTTTTCAGGTAATCGATCACTTCTGATTTTCCGGCGGCGGGGCGGCCCATCAAAATAATGACATCAAAATGATTTATACTCATGATACACCTCAGATTTCATGTTTCATTTTCAGCTCAGCAATCCGTTTCCGCTCGGCTTTTGTCATAAACCAGACAGCCACAAAAATGAAGATCAGACTGATCCAGTCAACCACAGCCGGCCATCTGCCGCCCCAGAGCAGGGCAAAGAGCAATGTGGAGGTTGTTCCGGCGATAAGCGACGTAAGCCGGTTCACCAGTCCGGCAAAAGTGGCGGTTCTCCCTTTGAACATGAAAAGAAAGACGGAGAAAAATGCCACAATCCCGAAAGCACAACCCCAGAACATGGCCCAGCCGAAACCGGGTACGGGATTCGTGAAGGATTTGATATAGGGGGTAATCCGTTCGCCACTCCAGTTGTGATTCACGGCCAAAAGCAAAATTACCAGGGCCACAATCCAGATTGTAAGGGTAGAGGCAATTTGTTCAATGGCAAAAAAGGCCTTATTATTATCCACCCGGCTGTCTTTTGGACGGGTATTTTTGTAATAATTCATGATATAAATGCGGATGGCATAGGCGGAGATATAGCTAAAGAAGATCACCATGACCGGGACACTGGTCAGGGGATTGGCACCCCCATCCCGGCCGCCGGTCAACACCTTGAGTCCTACAGCGAGGACAGCAAACACCACACCCATGTTTTCTTCCAGATAGACCTTTTTATTCAGGATACCCCGTTTAATCTGGATGGCATCCACAATCCGCCCGATAATAATAACCGAACCCCGCATGATAGTCATAGCCACCATAACGGAAATCCCCTTGAAACTGTACATCAGGGTTGTTGTGGGTATCACCACAGCGGTCATCACTCCCGAGGGAATGATATAAAGCAGTTCGGAAGGAAAGGTAAAAGGTCCCCATGTTGTTAAGCGAATAGACTGGAGCTTATACCACCGGAGCACCAGGACAACCGATGTAGCCAAAAGCGTAGAGCTGGCGGTACTGTACACAAGGTATTCCATACTGTGCATTCCGGCGATATTTTGAAAATACTTCACACTCAGGCCGGTAATCACATAAAAGAAAAAATAACCGAATACCAACTGAAGAAGTCTGCCGGTACTTCCATTTTCTGTTTTAAGATTCCACATGTTTCACCCTCTCGTATATGATCTTATTGATTATGAAGGACTTGGAATTTAATAAAACATCTAACCAGGAAAAACTATTTTTGGGATATCGTTCCCCAGACTGAAATCCGGGGCTTTTCTCCCTCTCATTCCCCCGGACTGAAGTCCGGGGTCATTCTTCCACTCTTCCATTCTTCTCCATTCCATCCTAAATTCCGGTATGAAACTTTGCGAGATATGTGGTAATCCTATTCCCGAAAACAGCCGGCAGTGTCCCTATTGTCAACAGCTTCAATCCGGTGAGAAAAAAGGACATCCCGGGGAATCCATCCGGACCATCAATCTGGAAGCCGGTAAACCCACCGTGGAAGAGGCTTTAATCCGACTGGAGAGGGAATTGAATTTTGCAAAAAGTGCCGGGGTGTTACTGATCCGCATTATTCACGGATATGGTTCGTCCGGGGTTGGCGGGGATATCCGAAATGCCTGTCAACGGTATCTCCGGGAAGCTTACCAGAAAGGGAACATCAAACGCTTCATTCCCGGAGAATTATTGAGAATCTCCACAAAACAGGGACATGTCATTCTAACCCGGTATCCGGAACTCAAAAACGACAAGAAAAACCGCGGGATCACCATCATTGAATTGTAACACAGCAAGGAGTCGCATGACAAAGAATAACGACAATCCGAAACAAACTCTGATTCCCTTTTTTATCATCACCTTTCTCTTTTCATGGTTCTTCTGGTTGATAGCCGTCCTGGCATCTTTTGATTTTTTCACACTTCCAATTAATAAAATCATTTTCGTGGGGATTGGTGCCCATGGGCCTTTGGTCTCTGCCTTGTGGCTGACCGGAAGAAAAGACGGGTGGACCGGCATAAAAAGACTTATACGCTCCGGTTTTGACCTGCGACTCTCCCTGTATCACTGGTTACTCATTCTCTTACTGCCGATCGTACTGGCCGGACTTGCAGTACGCTTAAACATGTACATGTCCCCGTTTCATCCGGATGTAACCCTGTTAAACAATCCCCTTTTCATTCTGCCGGTTTTTCTCTTTATGTTTTTCCTCGGAGGCTCCGTCCAGGAAGAATTCGGCTGGCGGGGATTTGCCCTCCCCCGGCTTTTGAAAAAATGGAATCCGTTATGGGCCGCTTTGTTCCTGGGGCTGATATGGGGAGTCTGGCATTTTCCCCTTTTTTATATTTCCACGTTGAGCCAGTCATACATGAACTTTGGACTTTTCATTCTGCTGACCCTGTGTTTCAGTCTTCTCATGACCCATTTATACCTTCAGTCAGATAAGAATTTATTTACAGCCTTGCTGTTCCATACGGCAGTGAATACATCTTTGTCCCTCTTCCCGCCCATCGAACAGAAGGCCGGCGGGAACCAACACGCTTTCACACTCATGACACTTTTCTATATACTTGTAACGGCCGTTGTCATCATAAAAGAACGAAAAACATTTTTTAAAGCAAAGGAAGCACACCATGAAACAGTGGTATGAAGAACTCTTTACCAATTATGCCAAAAAATATGATGAAGAATCGTTCACCCAGGGTACACAGGGTGAATGTGATTTTATTGAGGATGAAGCAGGACATGACAGATCACTTCGCATCCTGGATATGGGATGCGGCACGGGGCGTCATGCCATTGAACTGACAAAGCGGGGTTATCAGGTCACGGGAATTGATTTATCCGAATCCCAGCTGGAAAGGGCCCGGGAAAAAGCAAAAGAAGCAGGACTGGAAATTGATTTCCGTCAGGCTGATGCACGCAATCTTCCCTTTTTGGAAGCATTCAGTATGGCCATCATGCTGTGTGAAGGGGGATTCCCCCTCATGGAGACGGACGAGATGAATTTCCAAATCCTCCAAAGTGCTGCAAAGTCTCTGAAACCAGGCGGAAAATTTATTTTCACCACCCTGAACGGACTCTTCCCCATTTTTCATTCCCTGCAAAAATTTTACGGCGAAGCAGCCCAAGAGGGCGGTGCCACTTATGAGAACAGCACCTTTGATCTCATGACTTTCCGGGATCACAACATCACGGTTTTCGAAGATGATGACGGAAACAAAAAAGAACTGGTTTGCAACGAACGTTATTACATTCCCAGTGAAATCACCTGGCTTTTAAAATCCCTGGGATTTAAAACCATCGATATCTTCGGGGCAAAACTGGGTGCCTTCAGCCGGAACGATCCCCTGACACCCGATGATTTTGAAATGCTGGTAGTGGCGGAAAAATAAAAAGGGCAGAAAAATCTGCCCTTTTTTAAAAATTATGGAGCGATACGTGACATATCCCTGTCTGTTTCTAAGTTACGTTACGGATTTCTGCCATCCCTTTTTAAATATACACTGAGACCGAAAATCACATTGGATGATAGATTGGCAACTTGCTCTTTATCTATTTTATCTAATGTTGTGTACTCAATTTTTCGCCATCTGTATGTGCCGGTCACAAGATATTCGCAATGGATACCGATGTGAGGATTCACTTTTCATTCCACTCCAAGAATCGCTCTTGGACCGGTTTCAAGTGTTAATTGGTATGATTTTGTCTCATCGCCCCCCAAATATGATACAATATTTAACTTATTGTAGCCATAACCGGCAAACAATCCGGCTCCCGTGAACAGATTGACCGAACTGTTTCTGAGAAGGATCCACAGATAATCGGTCCCGATGTTCAGAGAAGAATTCTGTGTTTTATGTTCGCTTATCAGCTCACCCTCGTCCTCTTGTTCGACACGACTGGCGGACAACTCGGGAGATATGAACAGCCTGATTTCATGTTTTTCGTCGCGTATTTTCTTGACTGCAATACTCGCATTAAACTTTTTCAGTGTAAAATTGTCCCCAATGCCAAAAGATAGGGCATATTGATCCGGGGATACCTTTTCCTGTCCATACATAAATGAAAACAGGAAAAGAGCGAGCAAAAGGGTATAAACAGTTTTCATGGCCACTCCTTTTTTCGTAAGCAATTTCTCATATCATTTCTTTGTACGAATTATTTTATATGCTATAAACTCCTTGCTTAGTCTGTTTTTTGGGGGTAATGGTTTCTCATATATTGGATGAATGATTACTTGTACCATGTTATATTTAGTTGGTTAGTAAATTTATTCCCCTGTTTTTACGGCTTTTAGTAAACGAACATATTTTTTTAAATAGAAATGCTCATGAAAATTATGGAATCCGGATGCTTTTAAAATTGCTTTCCAATCTCGTTCGATGTAATCGAAAGCATATTTACATTCTATTTTTTTAAATATAAACCGATGAAGTACCGGCATTTTTGCCATATCAAATTCAGCAAAATCAAGAATAAAAAATTTCCCGTTGGGTTTTAAGTGATTGTAAGCATTTTGAACTATCTTATTTCTTATTTCATGAGGGAACCCGTGAATGACAAAACTGATAAAGACAATATCAAATTGTTTTTTTAAATCAAACAATTGGTCGATGCGTTGATTTTTAAACTGTATGTTTGGATTGTTTTGAAATTTTCGCAGAAACTGTTTCTCCATAAATTTCGAGATATCAAGCCCGATAATATGTCCATCATTACCAATATATTTTGCCATCAATCGAGCGTTTCTGCCTGTGCCACATCCCAAATCCAATATGGAATTTCCGGCTTGTATATCCATATTTTTTATGGCTTTTTTGATAAAACCACGGTACAAGCCTAAAGACATAAAATTCATTACCTTATCGTAGTTTGCAGCGATAAATTTGTTAAGTTCAACACCTGAATCGGGATAAATTTTTTTGTTCATATTTTATTTTTCACAGTTTATTTTAAAAATAAAAAACGCAGACAACAGAATAATTACCATAAAAAAACCGAAAAATATTGGGTAACCGAATTGACTTATTAATACACCTCCAATCAGCGGGAAAATAGCAGGTAAAATATTTCCTGCACCCGTAAAGCCGGTGTACAGAGCCCGATTTTCATTTCTTGAAATTTCTAGTAATAAGCCATTCATGGAAATATTAAATAGCGAAAATACAATTCCACCCAAAACAAATATATATTTAATTGAATGAGCATCAGTGATAACATACGTGAAGATAACCATACCAAGAGAAAGCATCACATTACTGTAAAGTAGCAGGTTGTATTTTATTTTTTTTGCTCCTAACAAAACAAAAATGCTCATCAAAACAATTCCTGTTACTTTGTAAATGAGGTAGGTCCCTACATCGGCAGAGTCAGTATGAAATGTTTCTTTGGCATAGAGCACGATAAAGGGTAAAAATGAAGTAGCAATTCCCTGTGTATTAATGAAACCCAGAAAATAACCCAGTTTTTTATTTTGTTTAAATTCTGTTTCCATAACCTTAAAAAAGGCTTTTAACCCTCCGATTTTCAAACTTGATGATATAACTTCTTTTATATTCCAAAACCCAATAGTTGCAATAAATAGCAATGTAGCACCTATAAAAAACATGAAAGCATAATTTTCTGGATATTCTTTCCATGCTAATAAATGTTTAACTAAAAATGCTGAACCAAGTACAATTAGCCCTGATATAATTTGATTGGTTGAAAAAAATGTTTTCCTTTTATTTTGAGTAATTGATTTTCCTAAAATATCAACATAACTGATATTTGCAAAGGCTCCTGCAAGTGAAAAAGTAGCAATAAAAAAGAATATCAAACCAAGAGCATAAGTCTGTTGTTTCCCCTGTAACAGATACAATAACAAGCCAAGCCCATATAGAGCGAATACACGGGTAGTAATTCCGATTAACAAATATTTTTTTTTGTAAGATTTGCTACTTATATAGGGAGCATAGAAAATTTGCGTAAATTTAGAACCGCCCATCATTATTGCTGTTAAAATTCCAATGTGGACAGCACCCCCTCCTGCAGCTGCAACCATAGAAGGGATAATAGTATCAACATCCATGAAATTTTTAGCAAAGGCCAAAAAGGTAGCATGCCATAAAAAGGCTTTAAAATTATGGTTTGATATTTTTTTTGTTAATTCCATTTATTCTATTTTTTAATGTATGACTTAAGTTTTTGAATCCGCTTCTTTGAAAATTCTCTATAGAGTTTTTTCCCTTCTGATTTTAAAAAGTCTGAATATTGTTGATTTCGTTAACATGTTTTGCTGTTTAAGTTCAGCCATTACTTGATCATATTTTACATATTCGTGTATTTTGGTAGTTAATTTTGTGATTTTAGTCAACGCCAGTTAAAGAACAAACTTTTTCAGGGATCAAATCAATTCCTAGCGGCATTTCAATCCTTTGCAAAAACACCCGGGCCAAAAGATGCATGTATATTTTTTTACTTTAGATTTGTATTGATATGCCCATCGGGCATCATGTTGTCCGGATGATAAATACCTGCTTCTTCTTTTTGATAGCGAACGCATGCTTCCCAATCTCCCCGGCAATATTGTTGTATCCATGATTTTTCAATTTTACCCTTTTCAAAGTAAAATTTCATGGGGCAAACCGGAAACCATTTACATTGATTATGTTTGTGGTGAGTCATATAGTAGCCGTGCTTTTTCATCACAAAAGGTTGGAGCAATAAGTTTCTGCAATACATTGGATTCCCATGTTTCCAATTTTTTATGGATTGATCCATATTTTTGAGAAATTGGATTCACATCAATCACTACAGGAATATTATATTTTTTTTAATTAACTGTTTAAAATAAGCAGTAGAAGGGGAAGGAGGATCACCTGCCATCATATCTGTTACCAGATGAATGGCGTCCACTCCATTTTTCTGCATTGCCGGCGGGGAATATTCAATGTTTCCGGCCGGACAAACTTCATTCGGAATATATGCAACAATCTCTAGTGTGTTATCATCATACGTGTCAAATGCTCCTTTAGGATTTTTCATGTCCCAAAAACATTTTCGACCGGTACTATTCCGGTAGCGGTTACAAATTGTTGTCTCTATTTTCTTTGTTTTTGCCATCATTGCTTATTTATTATCATGTTATAAAATAATTCCTATAAAACACGTTAATCATTGAAATTTTCTTCTTTAATTTCAAAACAGTTCCCGGAATTATCCCAGACAAACAGAAGATTTGGTTTATTATCCCGTTGAATGTTTTTGACTTTATAGCCTTTATTTAAGCATTGGGTTATCAGTTTATTTCTATCGGGCATTTCAAGACAAATATGTGCGATTCCATTGTTTTTGCTTCCAGGCAAAATGAATATTTCAAAAGCCACCTGCTCTTTTTTACAAAAATAAGAAGTTAAATTTTTATTAATTCCGAAAAGAGTAAAACTTAAATCTGCCGGTAATTCGAACTGATATTCCTTATTAAAACCTAGAATATTTTGATAGAAATCAATGACATCGTTAATGCTACTAACATTTAATGCAATGTGGTTGAGTTTCATTTATTCCTTTTTCTTTTTTTCATTCAGTAATTCTTCACGAATCATCGTGTGTCCGCATTTGGGACACTTCACAGAAGTGCATTTAACTCCTCGTTGATGGGGTACTTTCTCACCACATTTAGCACAGATACAATAGCCACCAACGCTGTAACCGCCCCCCTTATTTCTCCCCCGGCCTCTTCCGTTTCCCAAGCCACGGCCACCGCCTAATCCACCGCTTCTTCCTGATTCAGACATTTTCATAAGTTTTTACGTATTAAATTTTTGTTAGTGTTTACGAATAGGCTTTTTTAGTGTTGCCTTAGTTAAAGGTTCCAAGCTATTATTCAAAAAGGAATTTAAGGCTTGTTCTGCCTCCAATCCTCTTGCCAGATAAAGTTTGGCTCCTTTGTGAGTTAATACATCAAAGGCATTGGGGCCTGTATTCCCCACGATATAGTACAACACACCTTCGTTTACCAGGTCAATAAGGGCAGAGTGATTATCGTCATGTCCTGGGTTTTCTCTTACTTCTGTGACCTGTGATTCACTGTCATGTATTAAATAATAAGGAGCTTCTCCAAATCTTTTTGAGACTTTACTTTTCAGCGAGTTTCCATCAGTTGCTATAAGTATTTTCATTGTTTTAAAAATTTAAATTTATTCGTTAAATTGTTTTTGCAGTTTCATAAGCACCATGAATGGCATCCTGCGCTTTTCCTACTTTTAATGCGTCACCTATGAGATGAACCGGTTTATCTAATTTGATATTTTCATACGGATTATAGGGCTTCATACCCGTAGCCAATACGATCACATCAACATTTTCTATGGTTTGCCTGTAATCCGGTCCTTCTAGCTGAACTTTATGATCACACACTTTTTGAATTTTTGTATTCAAAAAAATACTGACATTTTCATGTTGAAGAATTTTAAGGGTTTGTTTTTGCTCAAGCATTTCCATTCCTCTGGCTATTTCACTCATCATTTCAACGATAAAAACTTTGTTTCCTTTCGATAATAGTTTAACGGCAATTTCTGTTCCGATCAGTCCACCACCGATTACTACAACTCGTTTATTTTGCGGTAAATTGTGGTTTTCAAGAACTTCAGCCCAGTAATATTTTTTTAGTCCTTCAACGGGAGGAATACTCGGTTTTGACCCTGTTGCTATCATTATTTCATCAAAAATAGACAAATCTTCTTTGCTTGCTTCTTTATAAATGACAGGAATCTTCCTATCTTGAATTTCTTTTTTCAGATAATCTACAATTTTTATAAGGGACCCTTTATGGGGAGGCAAAGGAGCCAGCAAAAACTGTCCTCCAAGTTTGTTTTTCTCGTAAAGCGTTACAAAATGACCGCGCTGATGAAGTGTAATGGCTGCTTGCATTCCGGCAAGTCCGCCACCTACAATGGCGACTTTCTTATTTACTGGAGATTTTTCAACTGTTTCATAATCTTTACCAACGGTAGGATTGACTGAACATCCGAGGCCATTTCCACTTCTGACCCCACCAAGGCAACCTTCACTACATGCTAAACATGGACGAAGATTTCCTTTTACTTGCCCCAAATATTTACCCACAAAATCGGGGTCTGCCACCAATGGGCGGCCCATGGCAATAAAATCATCTTTGTATTCTTTTAATATGAGATCGACATCTTTAAACTCATTAATTTGACCCACAAAAATTACAGGAATATCTACCATATCTTTAATTTTGCGGGCATACTCCCATGTTTTTCCCTTGGGGACGAACATATGTTGAAAAAACCATGGAGGAGTACTGCAAACTGTGCCGGCTGAGACATGCATAGCTTCAACTGCTTGTTCTTTAAGTATTTTAGAAAATTGAATCATCTCATCCATCTTAATGCCGTCAGGGATCATTTCATCACCGCTTATTCTGACGATAACCGGCAGATGGGTAACAGATTTTACAGCTTGAAGAATTTCTAACGGAAATTTTATTCTATTTTTAAAACTACCCCCATATTCGTCTGTTCTCGTGTTAACTTTTGGAGAAATAAATTGAGCGGCAAGATAGCCATGTCCGAATTGTAATTCAATAATGTCAAAACCTGCTGTTTCTGCTCTTTTCGCCGCATCGGCAAACAAATGTATCACGTGCTTTATATCATCACTATCCATTTGTTTGGGTTTTGCACCCCCGTTTTCGCAAGCTTCATCGGTTGAAGACAAAAAATAATTCCCGGAAATTTTAGGATTTGCCATTCTGCCCGGATGGTTTAAATGTGCAATCACTTTTGTCCCGTATTGATGTATGGCATCCGTAAGTTTTTTAAGTCCTTCAATTTTGTCATCATTATCAATACCTATTTGGGTAGGCAATTCTCTTAGCCCTTTGTCAAGATACAGCGGTTCCGGGGTTACAGCTCCAATAAACCGACTTCTTGCTTTGTAAAATACAAGATGTTTTTCGGTGATAACACCCGTATTATCACTATATCCTGTTTTTACAGGAGCAAAAATGAAATTGTTTTTTAGTTGTAACATTATATCCCTTTTACAAGTGGAGAGGGGGTCTGAAAATTCAATTTTTGCTTTTTGACTAAAAAAAACGCCAAACCCTTAAACGATTTTTTTAAATCATCACACGTGTAAATTATGTTTCGATAACTTGTATCGAAAAATTTAACTTTTTGAAGTGATCTACTAAAACTGGAGACTTCCATCCTTTTCTGACGTGTTATTATTCTAAGCAACGTTATCATTCAAAGTATCTTTCAAAAAAATTGTTAAAATTTACCTCATCTGCTGCCTGGCAGTCAAGGAAAGAGTGTGTTTGTTTCGGATTGTAGAAATAAATATAGGAACTGATTGATTGTTCCGGGTTTTCTAAACGGTTTTATACGCTTTCAGATAGGCTTCATCATACTTGAGGGCTCGCACCAAAATCGTTCAATAAAAACATTATCAATCCAGCATTCCTTTCCATTCATGCTCATACAGATATAAAATTCCTTCAGGATGTCAGTAAAATCATCATTGTAAGCTGACTGCCCTGATCCGTGAGGATACTGAACATGGATTCACTGGCGTTTGCTCACACTACGAACCCGCTAACGCACCATTGAATATCCCGGTCTACGAAGCAAATCCCGAAGCTGGCGGCTTTTCATGGTTGGATATTTTAATGTGTAACTTATCCATATTCCTGCACAGTTTCTGTTCAAATGCAAATAAATATTCTATGCACAATATTGAACAACATTATTTTTTCTTTTATTATTTCTATCAACTAGTACAAAGATGACCATTAAAAATGAAGCGATCAAAGCCATGAAAGAACCAAAATAAAAAGGTGCATTTGAATTAACATGATCATACAATAAACCTGCAATTAAGCTGGCAGGAAGAAGTGTAATCCCAAGTACAGCATGATATAATCCATAGCCGGTTCCCTTCAAATTTTTACTCACAATATCTGAAATTAAAGCTTTTTGACTCCCATCTACTAATGCACTATATAAGCCGTACAATACAAATAAACACAGAAAAACATTAAGGTTGTTAAATTTTCCAAAAAAGAAGTATACAATTGAGTAAACAAGAAATCCAAGAATAATCAAAACTTCACGACCTTTTTTGTCAGAAACTTTACCAATAGGTATAGCCAAAAGAACAGAGACAGTATTAAAAATCATATAAACAAAAGGAACGTATGATTTATTGATACCAATTTCAGCTGTTTTGACAAGTAATAAAGCATCTGCTGAATTACCAAGGGTAAAGACAAACACAATGAACAAGAAAAAATAAAATTTCTTATTCAACTGATTTAAATGGAATTTATTATTATCTTTATTTTTTACTGACTTAGCTTCTTTAATAAAAACTGCAATTGAAACAACGCCCAATAAAGCAGGAATAGTAGCAATAAGGAAAATATTGGTATAGTTTAACGGGAAAAAGTATAGTAGAATAAATGCAGTTAAGGGTCCTATTATGGCTCCGCTATTATCCATTACTTTATGAAATCCAAAATTTTTACCGGTTTCATTTTTTGACACTGAGTTACTAATCAGACTGTCTCGTGGTGCAGTCCTTAGTCCTTTACCTATCCTTTCAATAAATCTCAAAAATAAAACATGAATTGGAAACCTCACTAAAGCATATAGCGGAGTTATCAATGCAGTAATTCCATAACCAATCAACATAAAGGGTTTGTTTTTACCTATTTTATCACTCCAGTGTCCCGAGAATGCCTTAAATAGAGATGCAGTACTTTCTGCAATTCCTTCAATCAATGAAATCGAGGTCTTTGAAGCGCCTATTGACAATAGGAAAAGAGGCATGATGCTGTATATCATTTTTATGGATGTATCCGTAAAAAAACTGGTCAATCCAGTAAAAAAGACATTTCTATGTAATCCAAATATTTTTGTGTTTTCCATTTTAGGATTTCAGCAATGTTGGCTAAAAACTATATTTCATTTCAAACATTAGCATATCATAATCTTTCAACCCGGTAAAAAGGTTTTGACCTTTGCCATCGAAAATTGTGCACGATAATGATATTTCAGTATTAGGGCTTGCTTTGTAAGTAAATTCCGGCATATAAATAATTGCATAATTATTATTAATATCATTCCAGTCGTTTACAACCACCCCCCCTCCAAGAGGAGTAACTTTAAGTTTATCATTGAAAAAGTTTTTTTCGTAGCGTAAAAAGAAATAATCATTCAGCTCATCTGCACCTCTTTCATGAATAAAGCCATGCAGGTATTGCATGTTCAAATAGGAGCCATCGGAGAAAAAATAATCGCCGCCTATCACAAATTTTACATAAGGTTCGTTTTTTTCCAATAACAACGAATCCCGTGTAACCGGAACAGGGGAGTCAGGATTAAATGCTGATAAATCAGTAGTCATCACAACATCAGCATCAGGTATAAATGCAGCAGCTTCGGCCCAAACACCAATGCCGGCAATGCTGGTCACCAAATCGGCACCCATGATATGGCTGCGGATAAATGAAAGTTGAGAATGAATGCTTGTACCACCGGTTACATCAACAGGGGTCAGAATATTTTTTGAGCTGTAAGGCAAACCGTCATAACCCCAAAGGTAACTTAAAGAGAAATTAATGCCTTTGGCAAATCCCTTGAACCTAAGACCTGCTGTAGAACTTTCGCCCAAATTGTATTTTGGCATCATTAATGTATCAGAAAAACTTTTTAAGACCATTCCCTGTGGCAGATCCATTGAGGGATTAAGTACATTTGAGAAAACCCCGACCGGCATGTTAGCAGGCTGGAAAAAGGGGACAAAAACCCCTTGCAAAGAGAAATCATAGTTGAAATAATATTGTAAGTTAATCGCATCAGAACCTCTTTTTCGCCCGAAATCGAGAATGTCCTCCAGGTCGTAAGGGTTAAGGTTGTTTGTCGGGTTAAGTTTGTCGGCAGTGCCCCAGGCAAACTGTTGACGACCTATCGTCAGGTCTGTTTTTTTGCTTAAAAAACCGTTGATTTGTACGTAAGCCTCCCTGAATTCGAGATTGTAAGGATCAACAATGTCTTTGTTGTACAGGTCACTTGATTTAGCTACGTTTGGCAAACCGATATTTCGGAACCAAACTTCGCTGTAGAATATGGATTCACCTGAAATTTGCTTGTCCAGTTTTAAACTCAGGCGGTTTTCGTTCCATGCCCAGTTGTTATCGTCCTTTAATATAACACGTTGGTCGGTAAGCAGTTCACCTGAAAGTTTAAGGTCTTTTTCGTCCTGTGCATTGATTGTGTTGAAAAATACTGCAATCATAGCTAAAGTCGCTAAAAAGATTTTCGTCCTCATAGGTCACCTCTTTTTGTTTGTTTAATTCTTAAAGTATTTCTATATGTAAAAAGCCCGATTCCTACCAAAATAATCATAACACCAAACCAATAAATAGGCCAGTAAAAATTATCGGGATAATACTCAACAGATAATTCAAAACGGCTTTTTGTAAGCAATGACCAAATTTGACCGAGGGAATAATGAGCTAAAATAAAATTCGTATAATCCGCTGTAAATGAAGCGATGACTGTTAAAGCACCGAATATTAAGATTAAAAGTTCATGAGGTTTTAATTGCGCATGTTCATGGTACGAAGAAAAATAAAGCATTAATAAAGCAAAAATAATCATAATAACGGACAGAATTAATGGGGTTATGACCGGACCTATCCAGGTTACAGGCAAGAGGAATAAAACATCCATAGTCATTAAAGATTCCGGCCAATCGATTAATAGTTTTAGAAAGATATAATAAAAAATATCCCAAACAGCAAAGGAAAACAAAAAGTACGCAAAACTTCTGATTGTTGATTTACCTGCGAGGATACTAACGGACAAAAGCATAAGTAAAGAAAAAGCTTCTCTTATTATTTCCGTTATTGCGAGTTCTTGCGCAATGGGTTTTAAAGGAAAGGCAAATCCACCGGGATAGGCAACTTGCCGTAGGTAAATGACAATCGCACTTTCAAAATAGCCCATCGAAACCGCAAAAATCGTAATCCATAATATGGTTTTTGGTTTCATTTTATGACATCACCAGTTGTTATATTTTAAAGAAATGTTTCAAAATCTGGTAGTTCATAAGAAGAGTATAGATTATTTCATTAGCTTCTAATAAAATTTGTTTATTTGCTTTTAAGAAAGTTGTCTTTTGGTATTTTGTCGGATGCTTTAATCCTTTGAGGTGAACCAAAATGACTTTCTTTTTTATCGATTTATAGTATATGTTGATTAAAGTTTCGACTCCAAACCGGGATTTTTTCATTTTATCCAAAATAGGTACTATATCCATTCTTCGTAATGCTCTTTCACCCGTCAATATCTTAAAAGGATTTACTTTGAAATGGATAGCTGTTTCAGTTGGCTGTCCTAAAACCATATCGGCTTCTTTACTGAAAACAGGCATGATTAGCTGTTCTAAATGCTCCTCTGTTAAGTTTGACAAATCGGCATCAATGAAAATAATCATTTCGCCACCTGCATTTTCCACACCGGTTGCCATGGCGTATCCTTTGCCCTTATTTTCATCAAGATGAATGGCTTTTAAGGGAATTTTACTTTTAAGGCTTTCAATTATTTCCTTTGTTTTGTCATTGGAACCATCGTTCACCACTACAATTTCTGTAACAATTTGGGCCTGGGATACAGAGTTGATAACATTTTCGAGGGTTTTCTCCTCGTTATACGCACATATGATTGCCGATACCTTTTTCATATTGCCTCTTTTAACTTATAAACCTGCTGTTTAACGCTTTGAGCCCATTCATAATGCGATTTAGTGTTCTTAAACGTTTGGTAGGCAATTGGACTTCCGATTCTTACCTTAATTGTTTTATTCCTTTTATTAAAGATTTCCCGTGGAAGAAGAACTAACTCAAGATTCGTTTTAATTCCCAAAATTTTACGGACAAAATAAACAATATAAAATAAGCGGGAATTTCGACCGAAGAAAAAGAAGGGCACCACATCCCTTTGATGCTCTATTGCTTTTGTAATAAATGATTTATGCCACACTTTATCCTCAATTGCAAAACCGTTTAATCGTGAAACCATACCAGCCGGAAAATGGGTGATAGGCAAATCGGATGCAAACACTTTCTCCAGTTCCAAAAGGTATTCCCTGGGGTTAGAACCAAAAACATGAACTGCCGCAATAATTGGCTTAATCTGAGGAACAAGTGTAAAAATATCATTGCCTATAGCTTTAAAGTTACCGTATTTACCGGCAATGGTGTTAGTTAGAATAAGTCCATCAATGAAACCAAAAGGATGGTTCGCTACAAAAAAGCATTTTCCGTTTTCGGGTAAATTTTCCATACCTTCAATTTCTACATTGATGTTCAATTCAGATATTATTTTCGGCAGGAAATCCACCCCTTCATAATCAGCATAAACAGATAAAATGCGGTTTATTTCATTTTGCCTGATAATTATTTTTATCAGGCTAATCATAAAGTCTGGTAATCTTTTTAGAAATTTCGAATTACTTTTTTTTACCAACTTGTGAATGTTTATATATTCCTGTTTAGCATTCATAGTCAATTCAAATAATATCGTTATTTTCAAGAACTCGCTTTGTTTCATTTTGCCCCCGCTCAATGAGCTCCCTGGCTTTGCAAAAATCGAAGGTATTGGCTGAATCGTAGCTCATACGATGCTTGTCGCCCGTAGATATTATCATCGTCAGAGTTTTCTTTAATCTGTTCAAATCGTTTTTTTCTACATTTTTTTCAATAGTTGTAATTATGTTTATACTATATTTTATTATTAATACACAAGATTTCTGCAACCCACTTCATTTCTGACATCCGTTGTAACTGAAAAAGCAGTGCCATTTCTTGACCTGATTTCAGTTTCCACCTGAAGTAATTCTGTCTCATTTTTTGAGGCTAAAATTCCCATTGCGCTCCTGTTTGCAAACTCCAAAACATATATTTTTCCAATAGCGGCCAAGGATCCCGTGATGATAATAACTTTATCATGATCACTTTTCATTGCTTCAATGTTTTAAAATAACATCTACTTTTTTTATGCTGCTGGTACTCAAATTTATTCCAAAGATTCAAAACTTGAAAATTATTTTCGAGTTCTCTGGTAGTTTCAATGTATTTAAACCCGTTGGAGATAATACTACTTCCGATTTGATTGAATATTAATGCATTTATTCCCTTTGATGTGTACTCCGGATCTACAGCAATAATGAGAGTATCCACTGTATCATTAAAACGAAGCGCTTCAATGAGATGTAAAAACCCAAAAGGGAATAATCTTCCTCTGCACTTTTGCAGTGCCTTAGAGAGGGATGGCAAGCAAATACCAACACCAACCATTTTGTTTTCAGCATTTTGTACAATCGAAATATATTTTAATCTTAACATGGGGATAAACGCTTTTATGAGGCTATCTATTTGTTTCTCAGAAAGTTCACTAAAACCGTGAATCTTGTCATACGCTTTATTGATGAGTTGAAACATTTCTTTAGCGTATCCTGGAAGCTCTTTTTTTGAATCTAATTTAACACAGTGCAAATTATATTTTTTTTCAATCATTTCGGACAATCTTGTAAATCTCTCAGGCATAGTATATGGAACTGTTACTTTATACTCAACCCAATCAACTTCTTTAGTGTAATCGCAGCGTTCTATAAGTTTTGAATAGTATGAGAAGTTATATTTTCCATAGGCTGTAGGTAACTCATCAAATCCCTCAATCAGCACACCTGATTGATCAAAGGACGTAAATCCAAGTGGACCGTGGATATACTCAGCATTTTTCTCTCTTGCCCAGGCTTCAACTGTTTGAAAAAGTGCGCACAGAACCATTTCATTTTCTATAAAATCAATCCAACCGAAACGCGCAAAGGTTTTTCCAACCTTTTGGTTATATCTGTTGTTAATAATGCCAGCTATTCGGCCAACAATGGCATTATTTTCATCAACTGCCAGCCAGTATTTTGTTTCACAAAACTCGAAAGCAGAATTTTTATCCTTTGCCAGTGTCAATAATTCTGATTTGATGATAGGAGGCACAAAATATGCATTATCCCTATACAGTTTAATTGGAAACTTTATAAACTTTTTCAATTCATGCTTGTTTGTGACCTCTTTAATCGTGATTTTCATAAATTATATTAATTTCCCATAGTGTTTCAATAATACAGACCCGATTGAACATCCACCACCAGAAGCAATAATAACACTCTTCTTGTCCTTTTGAAATTATTTACAGTAATTTTCAAATTGAAAAAACATCCAGTTTTTCATGTGTTGAAACCTACATCTTTCTTTAATTCGTCCCAAACAGGAGAGGCCATTTCTTCCAATTTATGGTCAAATTCCAGCATAAAGTCGTGGTATTCTTTGGAATGAAAGGCTTCGTCTGCCTCTTCATTTTCGGGCAGCACCTGGCTTTGTTGCGCATTCTCATAAAATATTTTGTAATGGTCCCTGTAAAAACAAGGCGTTAACAGATTTCCGGGATTGTTTTTATCTCCGAGATGATTTTTCTGCCATGCCCTACCCTTCACAAAGAGCGGGGAAAACATGGCATCGGACAGGGATTTCCCTGAATTGTAAAGCGTGATTATGTTTTCGTGATAGTAGGGCACAAAAACACAAGGCATAATATTTCCATCCCAATTAATATAAAAATATCCGCCGCTCCTGCCACAACAAATACAACCATTAGACATAGGAGCGCTATTCCAGAAATCTGCCACGAAGTATTCTTTTTCTTTTAGCAGTTTATCTTGAAGGGTGTGTAATTGCAACCGTTCCTCGGGCGTAATCATCAAATCCTTCGAAAAATCCCGGCCAATGGGCATGTATTGAAATACCCACATGTATGTGGCACCAAACTCACCGAAATAGTAATCATAAAATGTTTCGGTAAGTAGCGTGTTTATATTTTTTTTCGTTGCTGTAACAGAAAGGCCAAAAGGCACCCCGTAGGAAATAAGATTATCTTTTGCTTTTATAATTCTTTGGAAAACACCTTTGCCTCTTCGCTCGTCCGTTTCAGCCTGATAACCTTCCACAGAGATAGCAGGAGTAATATTGCCCAAATCAGCCATGCGCGAAGCCATGTCTTTATTTATCAATGTCCCGTTTGTGTACATTAAGAAGAAACAATCGTTCCATTTTTCAGCTAAATCAAATATGGTTTTGCTTTCACTTTTGTACATCGTAGGCTCACCTCCTGATATCACAAAGAATCTCATTCCCATATTGGAATAGCCATCTTCTATAATCCTGTTGAGCAAACTCCAGTTAAGGGTTGTTCCTGTTTCCGGAGATGAGGCAGCATAACATCCGGCACATCTGAGGTTGCATTTTTTTGTAGGTGAAATGGTAAAAAAACCGGGAGGATACATTCCATACTTATTTAGAAAATTCTGCCTTGACTCTTTTGTAGCATTTTTTTCCAACAGGACTGAATTCAATAATGTATCCAATGTCCTTTTTATAACCTCTGAAGATATGTTCCCTTTGTCGATATTTCTAATATAAGATTTATACATTGCCCAAAGAGCAAAAAACCGGTAATGTCTGACAATTTCCGAAACCTGAGATTCCTCGTTCTTGATTATCTTTTGCCTCATATACTTCTCTAATTGCCCTTCCAGTAAATTTCTGGAAACTTTACTTTTCACCAGGCTGCTGAGCAGGCCTGAAATTTGTGCACCTAAATGAGTCGTTTTCATACTGATTTCCTCCTATTTTATTTTTATTGTATGAGTTTTCTCACCGTAAACTCATCATCCGACAGGCCGGTGTCGTATTTCACATCCGACATTTGCATTTTGGTTTTGTGGTTCTTTTTTAGGTCGATCATTTCTATTTCTGAAGCATTCCAGTAATTGCCAATCTTTGTAAAGGTATAATTTGCCTTCTTCACTTTGTTGCGACCCTTGTCGTAAAATTCCATCATTATGGGGTAGTAATGCATTTTATCGATAGTTACCACTACCTTTGAGTAATCTGAACGCCCTTGGGGTGTAAGTTCAAGAACAAAGATACTATCTTCTTCTGTTTTTAATAATTTTGGCGTGTACTTATCCGAAAAGGGGACCGATTCCATATCATCATACGAAAAATCAGTACCGGCAAAATTCTGGTTTTTAGCGCTGGATGCAATTCTCCTTTCCCGGCCAAAGGCGGGCAGGTACATATACATGACATCGTTTGGAAGCGATAAAAAGGCGATACCGGCTTGCGAAGCAGGCGATGTAAACCGAAATATCCGCTTATCTGTACCTTTTTGCTTGATAATTGCCTCACGAACTTCCTCATTGCCAGCCTTGTCAATAAGGATTATTGTATTTTTTCCCGTCATATCTTTTGGGGAGTACATCACATCGTCCATCTTTTTTAAAATGGTTGATGCATCCTGGGCAAAAAGAATGGTTCCCATTCCCATTAATGCCGTAAAAATTACTTTTTTAGATAGTGCTTTCATCTCCTCACCTCTTCGTTTTATGGTTACCTCATGAACTTCCTCATTGCCAGCTTAGTCAATAAAGACCCTTGTATTTTTTTCCGTCATATCTTTTGGGGAATACATCACATCGTCTATCTTTTTTAAAATGATTGATGCATCCTGGGCATTTGCGAAAAGAATACTTTCCGTTCCGATGAATAAAACAACTTTTCTGAATATTGATTTCATAATTGTAGCGTTTCATTGTTAGTGATTATTTGCTATTATTTTTCGTTTTCTGTTAGCAAGTATAAGGATGGCCGGCAGTAATGTCAGGGCTCCAAAACCGGAGCCAAACATACTGATGGCAATCAGCAGTCCAAAATTTTGCAGAGGTACGATCTGAGAAAATAAAAGCATAAGGAACCCCGCGGAAACAGACAAGACGTTGATTACAATAGCTTTTCCACTGGATAAGATAACATTTTCAATAGCTTTTTCCGCATCTCCGTTTTCTATCAGATAATGATTGAACCCTGTAATCACATGGATGGAGTAATCAATACCTATTCCGAGGGCGATACTTGCCACAAGAACAGTTGCAATATCAAGCGGAATACCGACAATTCCCATAAATCCGAACAAAACTATGATGGTGGCAACAATAGGAATGGCTGCATAAATCCCTTTTGAAACCGATTTTAGTATGGAGCCAACAATAAGAATGACTAAAACAATAGCAATCAACAGGCTGTTATACTGACTTTTAATAAGACTATCATTTAGTTTTGTATAAACCGAAGGCATCCCGGTAATTTCTATGTCACAAAAATCGTTTTGATTTTCTTCAATGTAACGGTTCATTTTTTCCGTAAATGCTTCAATATCTTTGGTGTTGACCGATGAAAATTTTGATTGAATAACCCCTTTTGTCAGTCCATCATTCACCAACTGAGGCATCACTTCCTGTCCCTCGAGCAAAAACCACAATTGTTGAATTTTTGCCTTATCGTTAGGTATCTTCTTACCCTCGCCCATGGCATCGTTCATCTGCTCAATAAGATCGGCGACCGATTGCGCAACGCTTACGTTTGGGTCTTCCTTCAGGAAGTCCTGGGTTTTTATCATCAATTCCAACACCGCAGGGCTTTGCAAATCACCTTTAAAAACGACAAAGACAGGCAATGAACCGCCAAATTTTTTCTGCATCACCTCTTCTGCCACCCTTGTCGGATTATCTTTTTTAAAATAATCGGCCATGTTGACACTGGTTTCTATTTGAAAAATCCCAATGATAAATATCACAAGCATCACTCCCCACCCCGATAAAGTATAACTTGGATGCTTAAAAAGGGTTTCTGACAGCGGCAAGAGTATTTTATGAGTCAGTATGGTTTGCTTATCCTCATTTTCGCCATAATTATTTTTTCGATACATGGAGAATGCCGAAATCAGCGCCGGTACAAAGGTTATCGAGAGCAACAACGCAATTAAAGTACCTATTGCCGTAAATATTCCAAAGTCCTTAATCATAGTAAGGTAGGCGCCAAAAACGAATGAAATGAAACCTATTGAAGTGGTAACGGCAGCCAGTATTACCGGAACTGTGATGTAGCGCATTGCCTGAACAAGGGCTTTTTTCCTGTCCTGCAAGACGATATGATTAATGCTGTTCAATACGTGTATCGTGTAGGCATTGCTAACCGCCAGTAGAACAACGGGGATAACGTTGGAGATGATGGTAATTTCATAGCCTGTTAACGCCATTAATCCCAGGGTCCAGATTACTGAAATTGCGGCGGTAAGCAAAGGCAACAGAACTCCCCTAACAGATTTAAAACTAAAAAAAAGGATAAAGGCAATCAGAAGAAAAACGATGGGGACGAGCCAAACGATATCGGAAATAATTAAATCATTGATATCGTTCATCATCATGGGCAATCCACCGAAATAGAGTTTTTCCGGAATGTCCATTTTTTCAACTTTTGATTTTATTTCTTTTGCAACTGCCTGGTTATCGACATCCGGCAGAAGAGTGAACATAATGGCCGCAGCCGTAGTATCATCGGAAACAATGATCCCCTTGTACATTTCTTTCGAAAACACATAATCTTTTAGGCTATCGAGCTCCTGTGGGGTTGTTGGCAAATCATATTCATCAACCAGTTTGCCAATTTCAATGCCCCATTCGGAACTTTTTATGTCAAGAATGTTGGTCAGACTTGTGACGCTGGAAACACCCTGTGTAAATCTTACACTGTCGGTAATAGTGCGGATACGCTCAATAACTCCCGCGTTAAATACATCATCCGTTTCTAAAACAATCATGCCCATGTCATTGCCACCAAATTCCTTCCCGATGTCCTTGACAAGCTTTGCAACAGGGTCATCATCAGGTAGTGAACTGATAATATCGGTATTGATATGTAGTCTGGTAATTTGGTAACCCAAGAAAATGGTTAAAATCAATACAACTGTTACAATCGTCCATTTGAATTTTAAAATGTGTTCTGTGAATCTTTCCATTTCTGCTTTCTCGTTAATTTGTTCTCTTTCCGTTTTTTAGTCAATTTTGAGAAAAAAAATTATTTTGACACTCCTTTATTAAAAATTTGTATCAAACCCTCAAAATGAGGGGAATATTCCTCATATTTATTCTGGAGAAAGAAGGGAATTTCAAGACCCTTCAAAACCATCAAGAAAATATCTGCCACAACATCTGTCTTGATATCTAATACAAATTCACCGGAATTGATACCCTGATTTATTATTTTCATTATATTTTCTTTTTCCCACCTATCTAAATCAGTTCGCAAGTCATCGACAAAATGAAAATGCTCAAAAAAATCAGCTTTAAGTGTTTCGTGATAATTGGCGGCATTATTTAAAACTTCCATTCTTTTTATAAAATATTTATTTAGTTTTTCATAAGCAGATAATTCAGGGTTCGTAAAAATTTTTGTCAGTTGATTTTTCAGATTATTCATTTCTTTAATGATAACCTCTCTAAATAAATCTTCTTTACTGGCAAAATGATAGTATATGGAACCTTTTGCTTTCCGCGCAATTTTGGCTATCTCATCCATGGAGGTCTTATGAAACCCAAACCGGCTGAACAGTCTGTTGGCTACGTTTATAATCATCTCTTTTGTATCATTAATACTCATGTTATTTTTGTACCATATTCGTTTTCTAGTTCAAAAATACAACTATCTTTTTAAAAAAAACAAGTTTTTTAACATTTTCTCGAAATGTGGCTTTCGCCCCTGTGATCATTGCTCCTTAATCGAGTGGTGACGGGGCATCGGCAGATACTCTACGCCGCCACTTTGTCGCCGGACAGGCTGTGGATATAGTTTCATCAGTTGCAGAAGATCGTCTGGCATATCTGTGTTGACGGGAAGGCCCAACGACCGGGCCGCTTCGGCTGAGATTGGATAGTCATGCGTCCAAGTGCCAGTAGCAAGCTTTGCCGCAACCTCACCGGCCGTCTTCTCATCCATATGCCTTCGCAACAGGTCCGTGGCTGCTTCCACAACTTGCTGAATGGCCTTGCGCCCGATATCGGCCATGATCAGGGTCTGGTCATCCACCTCAGCGATCGGTTTCTGCTCGACAACTTTGATCAACGAAGCGGCAGGGAATTGCCCCAGCTGCGGATCAATGGGTCCGAGCATGGAGTGCTTGCACATCACGATCTCGTCGGCAGCAAGGGCAATCAGGGTGCCCCCCGACATGGCATAATGAGGAACAAAAACGGTGACTTTGCCCTTGTGGTTACGGATTGCACGGGCGATCTGAAGCGCTGCGAGAACCAACCCCCCAGGTGTGTGCAGAACAATGTCCAGAGGCACTTCCTCATCTGTCATCTGTATCGCGCGCAACACCTCTTCGGAATCGTTGATATCAATGTATCGCATTAGGGGAAAGCCGAGGAGGCTCATGGTCTCTTGCCTGTGTATTAAAAGGATGACGCGCGTGCCTCTTTTTCGCTCCAATTCTGCTATTTTGCGTGTTCGCATCGTATCAAGAAATTGCCTTCGCAAAACCGGTTGCAATGCAGAGATCATGAAGAAGAGCCAGAGAATGCTCAGTATATCCATTGTGATCCTCCTTTCATTCTGCTAGCGCGTGGAAAGAATCTGTAGAATCCTTCGTCACCGTAGTAGCGACAATAGCTACGAGCCGGGCGTTTCACCAATGGCGCAAGAATCCACACGACAATAAACCCACCCATATGCGCCCACCCTGCAATGCCTCCGCCATCGGTCAGCATCATCAATGTCATAATACCGGAAATGATATGAGACATCATCCAGAAGAACGCGAATCCGATAGCGGGCATCTTGATAAGAATAGGAACGAAGATGATGGGAACAATCATCACCCGCTGCGCAGATGGGAACATCCAGGCATAACAGCCAATGACCCCGGCAATGACACCAGTCGCACCAAGGGCTGGTCCCGCCGAATGCGTGTTGACGATCGCGTGGACAAAGAAAGCAGCGATCACGGCAGCAAGGTAAATGATTACAAAACGAACCGTTCCCCGGCGATCCTCGACGGCATGACCGAACATCCACAGAGTCCACATATTGAGGATCAGGTGCAGCCATTCGCCGTGAAGGAACATATCTGAAACAAAGGGCAGATAGCCCAAAATGCTTGCCGGAGACGCCACGCCGAAATAGCGTGCCGGGATCAAAGCAAACGTTGCCAGGAATCGCTCCAGAGTTGGGGGCGGAAGCGTCAGTTGAAACAGAAATTCGAATGCGTTCATTGCCACGTGACAGAAGGCGGGTAGCGTATTGCTGCGTTATCGCGAGAAATAGAATCACGACCAGACCGTTCTTGCTAACGCAGAAGCTCACCTGCCGCCATGATGCGCAGCGGAATTGCCTTCCGGTGCAGCGCTTTTCATCGTCCTTCTACATAAAGAACTTTTGTGTACTTTTTTAATGACCTTAATACCATCCAAACAACAAAGCCAATCCCCAATAAGAATATCCACCCAAGATCAAATTCTAAACGGCCTTTAACAAATATTTCTCCAACGGTTTCCAGGACGAACAATATAACAATCACTGCAAAGAAACCGTTGTATTCTCGCCTTAAAACATTTCTCAAGGAGAAGGGAAGATTCGCTTTTCTGTATTGGCTGAGCTTCGGAATAAAAGCAGGGGTCTTATTCGCCCATTCGAGGTATTCATTGCCGAATTTATCACGTAGATACGCCTCTTCTGCAAAAATTATCCGTTCATAGTAAAGCCAAAAGACTAAAATATAAATAAGTGTCAGCCACCACAAATGAGCAAATAAAGCAATGCCAAGCCACATAAAGAAATTCCCCAAATACAGCGGGTTTCTAACAACGGAGTAAAGGCCAGTCGTATTTAAGGTCTCTGCAACTTGCTTTTTCGTGTTTCTGCCTGATGTGCCCCTTGGGGTATGCCCAATGGTAACAATACGAATACCCAGACCCAAAAAACTGACAAGGAGGCAGACCACTTCCCAAATGTGGTCCAACTTTTCGCTATGACCTGGATATTCATACTCTCGTAATGCCAGCAGAAATATAGCGATAACAATTAGCGGCAAGTAGCTGCGCCAGCGGAACAGCCAATTCCCAGTATTCTCAAATTCTTCTCTTAGTGCCATGTTTCATCTCCTGTAAGCCTAACATAAAATTAGGTGTACTCATGAAAAAAGCAAAGCTTGCTTTTCATGACTACCTAATCTATGTTGTTTGTTAATTGTTATTTGTTAACTATTGTTTAATTCATTCATTTTCCCTCTTTACTTATCTCCTTGTATATATTGCTCATATTGGCAACCTAACCTAAAAATCGGCAGGGCTTCTAACTCCCTTACCACCCTGATTAATCACATGGGTATAAATCATAGTCGTTTCCACATGTGTATGTCCTAATAATTCCTGGATTGTTCGTATATCATAACCTGATTCAAGAAGATGAGTAGCAAAAGAATGCCGGAATGTATGACAGCTTGCCTGTTTCGTTACACCAGCATCTCTGATCGCCTGTTTAACCGCCTTTTGAATAACAGTATCATACAAACGATATCTTCTTTCTACTCTGGATCTTGGTTCAGTTGAAATTTTGGTAGCAAGGAAAACATATTGCCAATTCCATTCATATTTTGCATTAGGATATTTCTTTTCTTTCGCATAAGGTAAATATACCGTTCCAACGTAAGCATTCGTTGACCCCGGTCTGTACAAGATAAAAAGGGATTACTAATTTAGTGCTCGATAAAGCGGAAGAAAGCAAAGATGATCCAGAAAAAGAGCGGGAAACGCATCGGGAAGAAACGAATAATAGTAGTGTTATTGGTATGGGAAAATATTTCATCGGTTTAAATTGAACTTCCATTTTGATTTAAGGGGAAAAAGTCGCAGTATATCATTTACTGCGACTTTTCATAAAGAAAATGATTAATCTTCTTTTTCTGTTTTCACTTCTTTTTTCTTTACTATTCCGTCGGGCGCAATGGCCACTTCCATTTTCTGTTCGCCTTTTTCCAATGCAAATTCATAAACAGTATCTTCGGAAGTTTCTGATATTTCAGCTCCTTCGATTTCAAAGTCGGCAAATTCACTGTCCAGCGTTTGTTTTACATTGGCAGGAATGGCAGATTGTTCGATTTCGTATTCGGTCTCCATCCAAACGCCGTCAGTAGAAAAGTTGGCTGAATATTCTTCGCTATCCATCTTAAACTCGGCTTCCCACTCGGATTCGTTTTCTTTGTTCCATTTTACCGATTGGGCATCAGGAAATTTTTGAGAAAAGGCTTTAACCACGTTTTCGGGGGCTGTTGTTTTTTGTGCACAAGCGGTAATGCTGAGAATTGCAAAAGCAAGTGCAAATAATTTTAGTGTTTTCATATAGAACTCCTTTTTTTATAATTCAAAACTACAACCTGACTTTGAAGAAATTTTGAATTTAGTAATCTAAAAAAATCGGGGTAATGGGTCCCGGTTTTTTTAATTATACTTTCCAAACTGGTTTTTAATCTTCTTCAAATTCTACGCTGTTGTTAAGGTTTTTTTCAAAAGTTGTAAGCAGTTGGGTGTTATGGGAGTCATCAATGAGAAGGGTACCATTGGTAACGGTTGCCGAGCTAAAGTTTAAGTTGGAAAAGATTTTATTGAAATCAAAAATAATTGTAACCGGCACGGTGGTGTTTGCAGTGACGGTAATTCCATTACCTGAGAGTAAGGTTTCAAAACTTTTATCAAATTTTGAATTTAAAATTACAGGTGTTGTCGTTCCTGCCTCATCGGTAAACTCGCCATTCATCACAATTGAATTGCCGTTGTATGGTTGCTCTGACGAAATTGAAAAAGTTACATCCACTTTTTTAAAGGTCCCCGGGTAAACATCAAAGGAACCAATCTCAACGAAACCGCTCGCAATATTCAGACTGAAGGGACCGTTCAAGGTGATGTCCGATGCGTCTGATTCTTCTGATTCTTCTAATTCTTCGTCAGTTTCTGCTTCGTTGTCGTTTGTACCTCCATCATTATTTTCACCTTCCTGTTCAACATCAAAGCCGGATGAATCTGTCTCTGTTTCTTCGTTGTCGATATCGCCGTCATTATATTCACCTTCCTGTTCAACATCAAAGCCGGAATTTTCCTGAATCTGAATTTTTGCCAGATTTACATCAAACACTGATAAAGCAAGATCTCCGCCTATAACAGGAATAGTCCCGGATGTCGTTTTACTTTCTGCTTTTAACATAATCGAACCTGATTGCGATAGTGTCAAAGGCATTGTTGGCTCACTTTTATTGCAAGCCGAAAGAAAGAGTGCTGCCATAACAAATGTCCCTGACACAAGGACAAGTTTTAATGCTTTCATCTTTTTCTCCTTTTTTAAAATTGTTTCATATAACTATAATAAAAATCGATTTCGAAGAAATTTTGAATTTTTAGAATTGCACAGAAAAAATGTGCTTGTTTTCTGAAAAGAAATACTTGATTTCCCAATGGTTCAGATCGGCAATTTTTTTCACGATAGCCAAACCCAATCCGTTGCCTTGAGCCGATGGATTGATTTTTGAAAAGCGGGTAAATAATTTTTCTTTATTCAAGGCCTGGGGAGTGCCGGTATTTATGAAATTTATTGAGTTGCTCATAATTTTAATCAAAACCTGACCATTTTTAACATTGTGCCGGATGGCATTCATCAATAAGTTGCTGATGAGAATTTCGGCTAACGTTTGGTTCGATTCAATAAATAGCTGTTCGCTAATATCTGTTTTAATGTGAATCTTTTTCGAATGAGCCTGTTCGGTAAAAAAGTCGAGTTGCTTTTCAATGATTTCGTTTAAACAGAGCGTTTGTTTCTGATCGTAAGTTTCATGCTCAATTTTTGACAGCAGCAGCAGGTTTTTGTTTAAGCGATTTAATCGCGAAACGCTATCGTTTAATGAATTAAGTATCTCGCTTTGCTGCCCGGTGAAATCGGCAGTTTGCATGAGTGTATCAATTTTTGACTGAAAAACGGCCAGCGGTGTTTGCAGTTCGTGGGCAGCATTTTCCACAAATTCACGTTGGTTGCGGTAAATCGCCCTGTTTTTTTGTATCAGATATTCAATGCTTTGATTGAGTTTTCTGAATTCTTCGATATCAGTATCAGGTAGTTGTGGCAGATTATTTTTATCGACTTCAAAGTTTTCTATTTGCTCAATGATTTGATAAAAAGGCTGCCATAGTTTTGCCGATAATCGTTTATTGATAAAAAACAAACCTATCAGCATAATAATCAACAGAAATATAAAAATTGAGAAGATGCTTAAAATTAAATCTTCCGATTCGACCATATTGTCACGAACCGACAAAGTATAAGGCTTCCCCTGAATAAAAACCGGGGTGTTTAATTCTCTGTAAGGCTCATTTTCCTGTCCCAACGAATCGTAATAACTTTTATAAAAGTAAGTATCGGTTTTGATGGATTGGTTTTTCAGGATTTTTATATCCCGATTATAGGCGTTCCAAAACGGAATATCGCTTTCTTTGAGTTGATTTACGGAATATTGTAAAAATTCATCTTTGCGAAGTTCCAATGCTTCGTCCACATCTTCGAGATAGAGGTTTTGAATGAGAAAATAAAAAACTGGTGCGCTTATCAAAAGTAAGATTGATGTGAGCAACAGATACGATTTTGAGGTTTTATGCAGTAGTTTTTTAGTCATTTTGCCATTTGTAACCAAGTCCGTAAACTGTTTTAATATAATCGGGGCAACCTGCGTGTTTTAGTTTATTTTTCAGATTTTTTATGTGAGCATACACAAAATCAAAATTGTCGAGCATATCGGCCATATCGCCGGAAAGATGCTCGGCAATAGCATTTTTGGAAAGCACCCGGTTTTTATTTCCCGTAAGGAAAAGCAGCAATTCGAATTCTGTTTTAGTAATGTCAATCTTTTTTTCATTTACCATAACTGTTTTTGAAAGCAGGTCAATTTTAATTTCGTTGTAAGTAAGAATGTTATTGCCGTTAAAATTCTTTCGCCGGATAAGCGCCTGTATTCTTGCCATAAGTTCGGATAAGTGAAAGGGTTTTGTCAGATAATCATCGGCGCCCAGCTGCAAGCCTTCGATTTTGGTTTCCAAAGTTTCTTTGGCCGAAATAATGATGACGCCGTCGCTTTTGTTTTGCCGTTTGAGTTCTTTCAGGATTTCAAAGCCGTTGCCGTCGGGCAGCATCAGGTCCAACAGGATGCAGTCATAATCATAAGCAGAAATTTTACCCAATGCAGTATCCAGATTATCAGCCCATTCGCACACAAAATCGTTGCCTGTAAGATAGTCGATAATACTTTTGGCGAGTTCTTGTTCGTCTTCTATAAGTAAAATTTTCATACTGCTAGTTTACTATTCAATTTAGAATAAAATTTGAATAAAATTTTTTGATAATTGAATGTTGCGGCAAGATTACACTCTTTGGCAAAGCTTTGGTATTAGTGTTGGATTGTGGAGCTTTTGTATGGTTTCTTTAGGCTCATGACTGTTTCTTTTACATTGGTTATAACGTCTATGTAAACACCATTGTGTTTATTTTTTCTATATCATTCGTCCTCAAAAAAATCATCGACGGGTTCTTGATCTGATCGATGGCCTTCTTTGATACATGCGGATATTTCTGTTGTTTTTGAACTGCTATACCCCAATAACTCCTGAATATATCGTAAATCTGTACCCTGTTCAAGAAGATGTGGGGAAAAACCGGCCGGTTTTTCGACACTTTTCGTAAGGAGCGGTTAAAACTTTCGATGGGATTGGTAGTATAGATCAGGCCCGTGATATCTTTTTGACGCTTACGGACAATCTGATTAAGCAACGTTTTTCCAAGAGCAGCTATATTGAAAGGTCACAAATCCTACTATTAAAATCAGGGTCAATCCAATCGTTATCAACTTTAATATTTTTTTCATATTATATATTATCCAATAAAAAAACTCAATTTTGCATAAGGATGGCAATAAGAAACGTAGGTCTTTTCGAAGCTCCTATCTGCCATGTTACCGATCAATTAATTAAATGTTATATTGTTCAAATTTAGCACTTTCTGCCTATGTTTTTAATTGCGTGTTAGGCAAAGTTTTTTCACAAAATGTCATGAATAACCTGCTCTAATTTTTGAATATTCTCTTCAGAATAACCTGTTATTATCTCTTTTACTTCATGATTTTGATTAATAATTACATGAGTAGGGTATGAAGAAATTACAAAATCATCAGCATTAACAATTACAATATCATATAAAAACGGTTTTTGGGGGAGAAACTGATTTATGAGCATCTCTCTATCTGTAAGAACCGCTAAGGCAATAAATTTTACATTCTCAGCGTCATATTTTTCAGTGAGCTTATTTAATTCAGGTATTTCTTTAATACATGGGGCACAGGATGGACTCCAAAAATTCAAAACAATAGCTTTACCTCTCAATGATTCCGAAGAAAGTTCATTGCCATAAATATCAGTATAATTGAATGGCGAAATCTTTTCCCCAATTTTATAATTTATTCTTTTCCCAAAATTTTCATCAATTATTTTAGCAAAAGAATGGTCTAAAGAAGGGATCTTTTCCAATAGCTGGTCAAACTTTATAGATTCATTAAAGAATGTCGTAAACCTCCATGTCTGACCTTCATCGTTTGAAATTCCAATTGTATAATTTTTACTGTTTCTGAAATTACAGTGATATAGAGCTTGATACTGATTTCCTGATTTAGTGAGTTTTGAGATTTCTATAAGTTTGACTTTAGCCGTATCCTGTTTCAAAATCATTTCCCAGAATCCAGCAAAATTTGCTTTGTTGGTCGAGTCGTTACCATAATAAACGGGTAATAAATAGTCTACATATTTTGAAATTTCTCTGTTATTATATAATTCAGCCATTTCTTGCGCTTGCTGAAAAGCTTTCTTTTTAATTTCATTTTCTTGATTGATTGAACATGATACCAGGATTAATAGAAAGAAAAGTTTGAAGTATTTCATTTTTAAGTTTTTATATAATTATGTTTATTCTCACAATATTTTGTCTAACATCTCAATGCAAGTTTTCGGGGCGGGTTGCGTTGCGTATTCCTGTCCGGAGGACAAGAGAAATCGGGCGTGAACCTGCCAACCGCATACCACTTCCACCGCCCTGAAATTTGCACAATGTTACCGTAATGTGGTTTTATCTTTTTGTCAATAGGTAAAATAATTTTTCATTAATATAATAGTTCCCCGTCCCAATTTTTTCTTTTCTTAAGATTCCATCTTCAGCTAATTTGTTCAGGTATTTTGCGGCAGTTATTCTTGAAACATTCAAGTCATTAACAATGAAATCAATTTTTGTGTAGGGATGTTTAAACAAATTATTCAATAAATCCTGGCTGTAAAATTTATAGTTGTCCCGAAGTATATGTTTGTATTCCAACATTAACTCCCGAATTTGGATAATTAAATCAATCGTTTCTCTCGCAGTTTTTTCAATTCCATGGATCATAAATAAAAGCCATTCTTCCCAGTTTTCATTTTCTCTGAGTTGTTGTAACAATCTGTAATAATCTGATTTATTTTGAATGATATAGTTGCTTAGGTATAAAATTGGGAGATTTTGTAATTTTTCAATTATCAGATAAAGAATGTTTATGATTCTTCCTGTTCGTCCATTTCCATCGTAAAACGGGTGGATACTTTCAAACTGGTAATGGATTATTGCCATTTTAATAATTGGGTCACAATCGCACATTGAAGGGTCATTCATGAATTTTTCGAGGTTTGCCATCAATTTGTTTATTTCATGAATATCTTGCGGCGGAGTATAAATGGTTTCTTCTGTTGATAAATTTTTCAAAGCAGTTCCGGGTAATTTTCGAAAACCGGCACTGTTCCCTTCCAATTCTTTTTGAATTTCAATAATGATGTTATTGGTAATTATCCCTTTGGCTTTAATTAATTCAAAACCTTTTTTTAACGCGGAAATATAATTTTGAACCTCTTTTGCCTCAGGCGATTTAAAAGTTTCGAGTTTTAATTCCGATTTGTACAATTCATCATGAGTTGTAATTATATTTTCAATTGCAGAACTGTCTTTTGCTTCTTGCAGCCCCAAAGTGTTTATCAAAATGATTTGGTTTGGAATTGTTGATGCAATTCCTTTTAATTCTGCCAAAGCCGCATGAGCAGAGGGTAAGCTTTTAAGAACTGCTTTCGTCTCAACGTCAACCGTCAGTGGCAGTTCTTTTAATTTCCAATTTTTAATTTGATTCATTGTGTAAAGATTTCGATGTTTTCTTTACAAATATACTACAATCTGTAAAGAGAATTTAATTTTTTTTACAAAGATTGCTTTGATTGATAATAATTTTCAATTTTCTATACATGGCATCATTTTTTCAACCATTTGTGGTAATGAACAGGCATATGAGCCGTAGCGCTTTTATTGTCGGTATAAACCGTTGTGTTTAGAAATTTCATTTGTTTCGCCTTATAGTTTATTATCTTAGTACACAGCGCTATGGCTTATGATGCCATGTTGCAGCCTGTAGCTATCCAATTATTTCTTTGTGTTTCTCTATAATAGAATCGGTTTTGAATAATTCTTCCGACCAATTCAACAATTCTTTATCAAGCCAGTCAATTCCTTCTATTATTTCATCACGATAGTTTGTTAATGCAGAGTAATTCCAGCTTACAGATTCGTGGTGAAATATTCGTTTTCTAAATTTTCTAATCCCTTTAAATTTTGAACTCATGGTTTTTCTCTGGCGCAATTTTTTCGGGCAATTTGGAAATGATAATCTTAAATTTTTCCACAAAGTTTTTTCAAATCTTGAGTCCAATAACGAAGTCCAAAATCCAAATGATAATTCCGCAATTACTTTTCCAGGTGTAATTGCTTTTTTCTCTCGCAATATGCTGTTTTGGGCATCTGTGATTTTGTCAATTTGAAATCGTGATATAATTTTTATGAATTCAGAATTTTCAAACCATTTTCAGTACTAAACTTTCTTTTGAGCTGATAATCAATATTGTTTCTAAGTCCAATTTCTAATATTGCCAATAATGGCTAAAATGATTCCGATATCTCTATGTTGGCCTTGTAATGTTTAAGTGCTTTATCAAAATTATCTGAATGATGGGTCAGATAAGGATTTAATCTATCTGCAGATAATATTCTTTCTATTGATTTTCTATCCATTTATTGTTATCTATGTATTGTCGTCCCGGTAATTCCTCTCCCAGTCTTTATGCTGGTGATGAAGCCGGGTTCTTCGTTTTTAGAGGTTTCTACTTTTACAATCAAAGATAATCATCATTTTATTTTTTAAAACCATAGTTTCTTATCAAGCTATTGGCGGCAACGTCTGAATAAACACTATAGTGTTTATTTTTTCTATATCATTCATCTTTAAAAAAATCATCGATTGGATTCTTGATCTGATCGATGGCCTTCTTTGATATATGCGTATATATTTCTGTTGTTTTTGAACTGATATACCCCAATAACTCCTGAATATATCGCAAATCTGTACCCTGTTCAAGAAGATGTGTGGCAAAACTGGGCCGTAACATGTGAGTCATGATATGTATTTGATGTGAGGTGGATGATTATGTGCTGATGTACGTGACTCACCAATTCTATAAACCCTAATGATTTTTTAAACGGGATGATTCTTTTCGTCTTTTCCATACACCTCACCCAGCGGCTCCGCCTATCACAGTCCCATTTTTACTGTATAATAATTATTCGTATTTAAAAAAACATAACCTCTGGAATCATGAAAGACAATAAAATATTTCTATTTCCCCCTGGAGGTTCTTTGTCCACAGACGGCTTCAATCCTCCATAGATGCCATACCGGATAAACCAGAACCATTCCTATCCCGGTTGTTGCAAACCCGGTGATTCTATGGGAAAATGACCGGCATTTTTAATGATTTCTTACTTTTTAGGTGCTTTTATCCTGTTAAAAAACAATTGACTGAACTCTACAGGTGCCCAAACGTACATTTTCGTAAGCTGCACGCTGCGTCTTACGCATTGTGGATGATCCCAGAAATGTGTATATTATCAATAAATATACACATTGCCAAGGGAGGCTTCATGCGGACAAATATCGTGATTGATGATAAATTAATGGACCTGGCACTTAAAATAACAGGCTTGAAGACAAAAAAAGAAGTTGTTGAAGAGGGATTAAAAGCACTCATACAAATCCAACAACAAAAGCAATTAAAATCACTTCGCGGAAAGTTACATTGGGATGGCGATCTTGAAAAAATGAGATCCGATTCATGATATTCGTCGATTCAACCGTTTTCATAGATTATTTCAATGGCAACGATACATGGCAAGTGGAAGTTCTTGATTCCAAACTCGGAAAAGAATTAATCATCATCGGTGATTATGTGTTAACAGAAGTGTTACAGGGCTTTCACAAAGATCAGGAATATCGGAAAGCAAAAAAAATCCTGCTTTCATTTCCCTGTTATTCCATCGGTGGAAAGGAGAATGCTATACAAAGTGCAGATAATTATCGATTTTTAAGGAAAAAAGGAATCACTGTCAGAAAGACCATAGATGTCTTGATTGCAACGTTTTGCATCACCAATGGATTCATATTATTACACAATGATAAGGATTTTGAACCTTTTGAAAAGTATCTTAACCTGAACGTGTGCCATACAAATAATGCACAGAGTTAACACAAAAATGCTTCTGATGAGCATATTTTTTACGAATAAATTCACGCTCAAACATACATTTTGTAAAACCATTGAACGAATTGATATGCATTTTGTAAAATGATTTGACGAAATGCGGGTTATGCAAACATTAATATTTAATTAAAAATATTACATTGAAGACTTTGACTCTGCTGGCATCGATTACGCTGAGTCTCCGTTTTTTTATAATATCCATATCGTAAAAAAGCCCTGATAGTACATCAAGGCTTATGTCTTGGCTCCGGAGGAGGGGCTTCCCGACACGCTTTGCTATCGGGATAAACTTCTCGCCCCTACCCTTTTTTTACTTCATAACAAAAACCCCGACAACGTCGGGGTTTTAACTTGCTCCGGAGGAGAGGCTTCCCGACACGCTTCGCTATCGGGATAAACTTCTCGCCCCTACCCTTTTTTTATTTCATAACAAAAACCCCGACAACGTCGGGGTTTTAACTTGCTCCGGAGGAGGGGCTTCCCGACACGCTTCGCTATCGGGATAAACTTCTCGCCCCTACCCTTTTTTTATTTCATAACAAAAACCCCGACAACGTCGGGGTTTTAACTTGCTCCGGAGGAGGGGCTCGAACCCCCAACCTAGTGGTTAACAGCCACCCGCTCTGCCATTGAGCTACTCCGGATTGTTGGAAATTATTTTATTTCAAAAATCTTATACTGTTTCTTTTTACCGGAGATAAGGCTCGAACACCCATCCGTACAAACCTGTGCGGATAACAGCCACCCGCGATGTCCGCCTAGTGTCAGCGGTGGCGGAAGCTACTCCGGAATACCTCTTCATAAAGCCAGAAAATTTAAGGAGTCTCAACGATTTATGTCAATGATTATCTCAAATAAAATCTCGACCTCCCCCTGAAACTATTTGTCCCCTTTTTCATCATACGCTAAAACGGAGACATATCATGAAAAAAGACTATTACATACCCAATATCAGTTGCAAGCACTGTATTATGACCATTACCCGGGAACTGCAGGACCTGGTCGGAGTGACTTCCGTAGAGGGAGATGTTTCCACGAAACATGTGAAGGTGACGTGGAACGAACCGGCAACAGAATCCCAAATCCTGGATACTCTGGATGAAATCGGCTATCCGGCGGAAAATATTTGATGGCGGTTAAAAAGGAAATCCTCCCCGTACAAGGGATGACATGCGCCAATTGCGCCGCAACGATTGAAAGAACCGTTAAAAAACTGTCCGGTATCCGGTCCGCTTCGGTGAATTTTGCCACAGAAGAACTCACCGTTGAATACGATACGTCCTCCCTCTCTCTGGCGGATATCCTGTCCTCGGTGCAGTCCGCCGGGTATGATATCCCCCTGAAAAAGATCCGCATCCCCGTGGCCGGCATGACCTGTGCCAACTGTGCTTCCACCATCGAACGGGGACTCACCCGGAAGATTCCCGGACTGTATAAAGCCGCTGCCAGTTTTGCCGATGAATCGGTTTCAGTAGAGTATGTCCCGGGGCTGGCTTCCCCTGAAATGATGGCTGAACAAATTATTGATTTGGGCTATACGCCCTTAACCGATCAGGAACCGGGTGAAGAATCCACCATAGATACACATCACCGGTACCAACTAAGGGCTTTATGGACCGGAATTCTTTTTACAGCGCCCCTTTTTATTCTGAGTATGCTCCGGGATTTCGGCATCCTGGGCATGTGGAGCCACGCCCTGTGGATGAATCTTGTCTTCGCCTTTCTGGCCACCCCGGTCCAGTTTTATACCGGATTTGATTACTATAAAAACGGCTGGAAATCCCTCCGGAACGGATCCGCCAATATGGATGTCCTGGTGGCTTTGGGAAGTTCCGTGGCATATATCTATTCGTGGATTGTCATCCTGTTTCCAAATGCAGGAGACCACGTGTATTTTGAAACATCCGCCGTGATTATTACCCTTATCCGTCTGGGAAAATACCTGGAATCCCGGACCAAGGGACAAGCCGGAGCGGCTATCAAAGAGTTGCTGAACCTTCAACCGGAAACGGTGGAAAAAATCACGGATGCCGGAACCATCACACTCCCCCTCAGCCAGGTGGAACCGGGGGATATCCTCCTCGTGCGGCCCGGCGGGAAAATTCCGGTGGACGGGACAATCCTGGAGGGAGAATCGGCGGTGAATGAATCCATGCTCACCGGCGAATCCCTTCCGGTGGATAAAAGAAAGGGGGATCCGGTCACCGGCGGCACCCTGAATACATACGGTGTTTTAACAATCCGGGCTGACAACGTCGGCGAAGCCACTGTCCTGTCCCGGATTATTGCCATGGTCCGTGAAGCCCAGGGGAGCAAAGCCCCGATTCAGGCTCTGGCGGATAAAATCGCCGCGGTGTTCGTTCCCACGGTGATCGGCATTGCCTTCCTGACGCTGATCATCTGGCGACTTGCCCTGGGTGAATGGGTCCCGGGACTCCTCCGCATGGTGGCGGTCCTGGTGATTGCGTGTCCCTGTGCCATGGGACTGGCAACTCCCACAGCCATTATGGCAGGAACCGGCAGAGGGGCTTTGAAAGGTATTCTTTTCCGGAATGGTACAGCCCTGGAAACAGCCGCCCGGGCAGATGTGATTCTCTTTGACAAAACAGGGACCATCACCCGGGGAGAACTGACCGTCCAGGATGTCATCCCCCTGAAAAAGGCTCCGGATAACTGGCTCGCCCTCACCGTTTCAGCTGAAACCGCTTCAGAACATCCCCTGGGAAGAGCTGTTGTAAAATATGGTGAATCACAGGGGATCTCCCGGCAGCCTGTTAAAGATTTTAAAATTCACAGCGGGGACGGGCTTTCGTGCAGGATCGGGAAACAAAAAATCCGCGTGGGAAAACCGGAATGGATCCTCAAGGAAAAAAATGACACAAATGAAATCACATCACAGGTTCAGGACCTTCGCCAAAAAGGGCAAACGGTCATCCTGACAGAGATTGACGGACAGGTTGCCGGAATGGCAGGACTGGCGGACAGCCTCCGGGAAGATATCCCCGAAACGGTCCGGTCTTTACAGGATATGGGACTCAAAACAGCTATGGTCACAGGGGATAATCGTGTCACGGCAGAGGCCATCGCCCGGGAAGCCGGTATTGAAACGGTACACAGCGGCGTATTGCCCGATGGAAAAGCAGATATCGTTAAAGAATTCCAGCAAAAGGGTCACCGTGTGATCATGGTGGGAGACGGTGTGAATGATGCCCCGGCTTTAACCCTGGCGGATGTGGGTATTGCCATGGGAACCGGCACCGATGTGGCCATTGAATCCGGCGATATCATTTTATCCGGACATCAAAGTGCCCGGCTGACGGATACCCTCTCCCTGGCACGAAAAACACTCACAACGATTAAGCAAAACCTTTTCTGGGCCTTTTTCTACAATATCCTGCTGATTCCCGTGGCGGCAGGCATCCTCTATCCCATCGAAAACCTTCCGGATCTTCTGAGAGAACTCCACCCCATCCTGGCCGCCCTGGCCATGTCTGTCAGCAGTATTACGGTGATTATGAACAGTTTACGATTGTATTCCGCAAAATAGTTGTTTCATCTTTTCTCCTCCAATAACAGTACCCATAAAAAAAGCACCTTCTATCGATAGAAGGTGCTTTATGTTTCATGTGAATATGTTTTAAAAATTATTTCATCAGAACCATTTTTTGAATCCGTTGCACACCGTCTGCCTGGAGGCGCAGGACATAAATACCCGACGCAAGATGCGAGGCATTAAAATTCATGGAGTGATCCCCTGCCGTGATAAAGCCCTCATGGATAACCGCCACCCGGCGGCCTGTCACATCCAGGACATCCAACGAAATCCTTCCGTCCCGGGCAATGGTAAACGGTATGGTCGTCACAGGGTTGAAAGGATTGGGATAGTTATTTCCCAGGGCATAATCCAGGGGGACCTGCACCGGTTTTTCAATGGCAGTCAGACGACCATCCCCATAAACCACCTGGTAAAAATTATCCACCCCGATCGTCCCATAAAGGGCACTTCCCGGTGTCCGTTTCAACTGAAAGCTGTGAATCAGGTACTCATCCCCGTTCAGAATACCATCACCGCCACCTCCGGTCCAGGTTCCCACAGCGGCAGGATCATTCAGGGGCCATTCAAAAAGTTTCCAGCCCAGCCAGTTCAGGGTATCCCAGTTGGAAACTTCCAGTCCGGTAAGCACTCCGCCTGTCATTTCTTTCAGGCAGAGGCGGAAGAGATTTTCGCTTCCATCACTGTAAATGAAAACATGAAGTGTTTTTGTAGAGTCCAGGGTCCGTATCGCCGGTACACCATCCACCAATTCGACGGATAAAAAGCCGTCTGTGGTGTCAGGATTCCACATATAGGTCAGATAGCCGCTCTTTTCCGGTGTCTGTCCAGGCACGAAAAACTCCTCTGTATACCAGAAATTGGTCACACTTTCATTGATCCCATAGGTATAGGAAGACATTTGGGGATTATTCCAGGTTCCACGGGCAAACATCCGGTCAATATAGCGTGAATCAGCCAGATGACGGTTCTGGGTTGTAAAGGTCATTTCAAATGGTTCAGAAAGGGCATTCCCTTCGGCATCCTTCAGGTCCTGACTCAGGCTGATGGTATATTCACAGTCCGGAATAAATTCCGTATAGGATTTCAACGTAAGTACGGATCGATGATTGGCCGTTGTCACTTTCCATGCCACAGCCGGCGGATCGAGGGTATCGGGAATTCCTGCCGGTGTTTCTGTAACGGTCAGGGCCTGGTGAACGGTTGAACTGTCAATGATTTCATTAAAAGGAATTGAAATCAAGCCGTTGACGGAAAACCCCGTAATTTCAGTTGATCCGGGCTGTGGCCATTGACCCTGTGTATCCACAACGGGGCCTTCCGTATCCACCGGTTCAGTGGTAAAATTCAGGACAAAGGCATCCCCGCCATAGCCATCCCTGTTTCCATCCAGGGGAATCCGGTTATAAAGCCCTACGGCAGATGGTTCCACACGGAGTTGATAGGGGGTACCATATTGCAATTGTTCGGGGAATAGAATCGTTACGGCCTTCAGATCCTCCTGCCAATCGATCACCACATCCGCAGCCGGAGAGATGGACAAAGCAGATGAGAAAGTCTCGGGATCCACAGGATAATCAAAGGTAATTAAAAGATTCCGGTGGACAGGAATCTGCGTTTCATTTTCCCCTATGCTATGCCAGGTAACGGCCGGAGGATACATGGGAAGCGATTGTGTTTCAACCACATTGGATAATCCGCTTTCCATCCAGGCTCTGTTCAGGCTGGTGACAGAAAATTTCCAGGTATCCGGGTGGGGCATTTTGGGATCAAAATAGAGGGGGATATCAAAGGTAGAATCTGAGCGGACAATCTGGAAAATTGCCGAGGTATCGGGATCAAAATCCGGACTCTGCTGACGATAGACGGCAAACCAGTGTGGTTGATCCAAAGTACCCGGTTCCACATGAATCCGGTATCGGGCTGTATCATCCTGAATGAGGGTAATCACCGGATCGGCCGGAGCGGAATATCCCATAAACTCCGCAACCGGTGGTTTCACAAGCTGGTGAAAAATATTATTTCGTGCCCATTCCCAGCTGTTTGCATAGCTTTCCCAGCTTCCATAACTGAAAAACTGAAAGCCATCTACCCAGCCTAAATCCCGGGTATCATTTACAATTCCCCGATGATTGGTCCAGGCATTATAATCCAATAAAATATAGGAAGCAGGTCCGGCGGTATAATGATATCCGGCATCGAGTCCGGGACCAATATTGGGATACCAGTCCGTTTTCAAAGCATAGGAAAAAGTCAGACCCGTAGTCCAGTGGTAGTGCATGGGCATCAGGTGATTCACCCAGCCTTCATTGAACCATTTGGCAGCATCCTGGTAAACGCTGTAATATCCGTTCCAGCTGGCAGTCCCACCGGCTTTATAGCGACCCAGGGCAGCAGCAGATATCTTCACCCAGGGTTTTACCTGCCGGACTGAATCCGCCACCAGTTCGATAAACTGGTTCACCGATCCGCGCCAATAATTTTCCCAGGAACTGTATCCGGCGGGGACACCCCCACTATAAGGATGTTCCACGTCATAAAGGTAGCGGCCGCCCTTATTCTTTGTCAGGTCGTAGATCACTTCTTCAGGAGGGATATATCCATCGGGAAGGTCATGCTCTGCTACATCCCGGGCCCATTCCCGGCTGGTTTTGGAGTTGGTGTATTCATTCCAGCGGACATAGTCAAAATGGATCCCGTCGATATCATATTTATTGACAATTTCCAGCACCACATCACGGGTGTATTCACGCACTTCTGCCAGTCCGGGTGATAAACACAGGTTATCCTGCATGGGATTTCCATCCCGGTCCCGGCAGACCCAATTTGGATGTTTTTGTGCCGGAGCCCCTTTAGCGAGGGAAGCCGTGGCAAAGGTATTAAACCAGGCGTGGAGTTCCATCCCTCTGGCATGGGCTTCGTCAATGGCGTACTGCAAGGGATCGTAGCCGGGATAACTGTTATTGGTATACGTCCCCCAGGGTTCATAGTCGGAGTGATAATAGACCTCTCCTGCCCTACGGACCTGCCAGAGGACGGCATTCATATTGGCTGCTTTCATATTATCCAGGATTTCTCGGGTCCTGGCCTTATTTTTTTCAATCGATGCCTCGGTATCTGTTGAAGAAATCATATAATTCCAAATGATGACCCATGCCGTTCGAAATTCCCGGTTATTTAATTCAGTACCAAACATCTGTACGGCTAAAATCAAAATAATTAAGAGTGAAAAAATCCGATATTTCATACATACACCTTTATCTGTTGATTGATTCTTTTTACCATCGGTGATGTTAATGGTTTCTGTTTAAAAAAAACAGTCAAAAAGAGCAGGATTAGCCTTATGTATCTGATTGGAAAAATGATTTGCACCTTGACAGATCCCGCCAAACATAAGGTTTACCTGATAAGTGGGATAGTCTTGGAAATTGGAAATTAGAAGTTGAAATTTTGGGCACTTCGTGCCTGGTGTGTTTTTATAGTTCATAAGATTTTGGAGTTATAGCTGGCATTTCAATACGCCAGCTTTGCAGTTTACTCGGTAACTGGAATGGCTGACCTCCGATTTCAGTCCGATAGGTTATTCAACACATCATATATATGAATTACAATATTATCTTGCATTGTGTCGCATTTCGGTGTATTTTACCCCCGGGGTGGGGGGCGCTACCTAAACGAAATCATATATCCCAAATCTCTTATAATCCTTGCGCTAAATCAAATGAATCGCCAATTCTATTAAAGAAGTTGGAAGTTGGAAGTTGGAATTTGGAAGTTAGCGTCGCTTCGCTCCTGATATGTCCATCGATTTAATCATCCAATCAAACCAATCGAATCAATCCCCCGTGAAATATCCCGGTAAACCGGGTCCCTTTTCACGGGGCAGGCAATCATCTCCTAGAAGTTGGAAGTTGGAATTTGGAAGTTAGCGTCGCTTCGCTCCTGGTTTGTGTCGAGGTGTAGGGACAGGCTGCGGCCTGTCTGAAGTTGGCGTCGCTGCGCTCCTGATGGTTGGTTCAAGGGCTCAGGGGTTCAGGGGTTCATGGGCTCAAGGGTTCAATAGCCGCTACGCGGTATTCCAACGCCTGACGGCGTTCAACCCCCATTTCATGGGGTTCAAGTACCTCACTTCGTTCGGTGTTCAAATGCTGATGCCTGGAATCCTTGAACGCCGAAGGCGCTTGAATGCTGAACGCAGTGAAGCCATTGAACGGCACGAAGTGCCGCTTGAATTATTAATTGCCGCTTTGCGGCTTTCAAACGCTGCTGCGCAGCGTTCAAGGATCTCACTTCCTTCGATCTTCAATCCCAGCTTTGCAGATTTCAACAGGTGACTGAACTTCTTTTTTGAAGACTGCGAAGCAGTGCTGGAATGCTGAACGTAGTGAAGCCATTGAACGGCACGAAGTGCCGCTTGAATTATTAAACGCCGCAGGCGTTTGAACACTGAGCGCAGCGAAGTACCAATCCCCCCAATCATCCCCCCAGCCTCTCCGCGCTCTCTGCGAGAATCCCCAAAAAAACTCAGTCCCTCTGCGCCCTCTGCGCCTCTGCGGGAGAAAAAACTCAACACTCAAAACTCAACACTCAAAACTCCAACTCTCTACTCATCACTCATCACTCATCACTCTCTTAAATGTATTCTTCCCAACTCCGCACACTCAGATCCTTTTCTTCATAACGGGTCATGGCATAGACAAACGCGCTGGCCAGCCGGGCATTCGTGATAAGAGGGATATTATGATCAATGGCACTCCGGCGGATTTCATAATCGTTCTGAAGTTCACCCGTCGTCAGATTTTTGGGAATATTGATCACCAGGTCAATCTTTTTCTCCCGGATATAATCCAGGGTGTTGGGCTTTTTATCCTCATCAGGCCAATGGAGAACTGTTGTTTTAATCCCGTTTTTCTTTAAAAAATCATGGGTTCCCCTTGTGGCATAGAGCTTATATCCCTTTTCCTGGAGGAGCCGGCTGCTGATAATCATTTCCACTTTGGAGCGAAGGGGTCCTGTAGACAGGAGAATACTCTTTTGGGGGATACGGTAGCCGACTGACAGCATGGCTTTCAAAACAGCATCATACACATCTTCACCCAGGCACCCAACCTCGCCGGTAGAGGACATATCCACCCCCAGAACCGGGTCCGCTTTCGCCAGTCTTGAAAACGAAAACTGGGAGGCTTTAACCCCGACATAATCCAGATCAAAAATAGACTTATTCACGGGAGAAACATCCACCCCCAACATGACCCGTGTGGCCTGATCAATCAGATTCACTTTCAACACCTTCGAGACAAAGGGAAAACTCCGGGATGCCCGAAGATTGCATTCAATCACCTTAATCTGGTTGTCTTTCGCCAGAAGCTGCATGTTGAAGGGACCGGATATCCTGAGTTCCCGGGCAATACTCCGGGCAATTTTCTTGATACGCCGGACTGTTTCCAGATAAATCTTCTGGGGAGGAAAGACGATAGTAGCATCCCCCGAATGAACTCCGGCAAATTCGATATGTTCTGAAATGGCATAGAGAATCATGTTCCCGTCTTTTGCCACGGCATCAATCTCTATCTCTTTGGCTTCCTCAATAAATTTGGATACAACCACTGGATACTCTTTGGATACATTGGCCGCCAGGGAGAGAAAATGTTCCAGCTCATCCCGGTTGGATACGACATTCATCGCGGCGCCGGAAAGCACATAGGATGGCCGGATAAGGACAGGAAAGTCCACCATATCCACAAAGCGGTGAATATCCTCAATGGAAGTTAGTTCCTGCCATTCGGGCTGATCAATCCCAAGACGGTCCAGCATGGCAGAAAACTTGTGACGATTCTCGGCATTATCAATGGATACCGGCGACGTACCCAGTACCGGTATCTTTTGACGGTAAAGCCGCATGGCCAACGTATTGGGAATCTGTCCCCCGACAGATACGACAACGCCTTTGGGATTCTCCAGCTCCGCGATATCCATCACACGTTCCAAGGTCAGTTCATCAAAATAAAGACGATCACATACATCATAATCCGTACTCACGGTTTCAGGATTATAATTGATCATCACCGACCGGTATCCCTGTTCATGGATGGTTTTCAGGGCACTGACACTGCTCCAGTCAAATTCCACCGAACTTCCAATCCGGTACGCCCCGGAACCCAGGACAATCACTGATTTTCCATCCTGTGTGTATGTCACATCATGGGTTTGACCGTTATAGGTAAGATATAAATAATTCGTTTTTGCCGGAAATTCACCGGCCAGCGTATCTATCTGCTTCACAACAGGATGGATACCCCGGCGTTTCCGTTCCTCACGGACTTTGAACAAATCAGTTTCGATGGCATGGTTCGGACTTTTCAATACTGTCCGGGCAATTTGAAAATCAGAGAATCCAAACTGTTTTAACCTGAGCAGAAGCAGGTCGGGAATATCCGGGAGTGTTGAATACTCAGATAGCTGTCTGTGCAGGACTACGATATTTCTTAATTTTTCCAGAAACCAGGGATCGATGCGGGTAAGGGCATGAATTCTGTCCACGGAATAACCGGTCATCAGAGCCTGGGCTATCACAAAAATCCGCATATCAGTCGGCTCGGTAAGGGCTTTATCTACATCCCGGACCTCAAATCCCCGGTTCCCTACAAAACCATGCATTCCCTGGCCAATCATTCGGAGCCCCTTTTGGATCGCTTCCTCAAAGGTCCGGCCAATGGCCATGACCTCTCCCACGCTTTTCATGCTGCTGCCGATCTTTTTGGAGACTCCCTGAAATTTTTCCATATCCCATCGGGGAATTTTGCAGACGATATAATCCAGGGCCGGCTCAAAAAAAGCAGAGGTAGTTTGAGTCACAGAATTTTTTATCTCATGCAGTCCATATCCTAAGCCAAGCTTCGCCGCCACAAAGGCCAGGGGATAACCGGTGGCTTTGGAAGCCAGGGCGCTTGAACGGGAAAGCCGGGCATTTACCTCAATGACCCGGTAATCCTCCGAATCAGGATCCAGGGCATATTGGACATTGCATTCACCAACCACACCGATATGCCGGATTATCCGGATGGAGAGTTCGCGGAGTTTGTGATATTCACTGTTGGTAAGTGTTTGAGAAGGTGCGACAACAATACTTTCTCCGGTATGAATCCCCAGCGGATCAAAATTTTCCATATTGCATACGGTAATGCAATTGTCGTATTGGTCCCGCACTACCTCATATTCAATTTCTTTCCATCCTTTGAGGGATTCTTCAACGAGGACCTGGGGACTGTAGGAAAAGGCGGATTCGGCCATCCGGCGGAGTTCTGTTTCGTTGGAAGCAAATCCCGATCCCATACCGCCAAGGGCATAAGCCGCACGGAGTATGACAGGATATCCCAGATTTAAAGCAGCCTGACAAGCCTCTTCGACAGTGGATGTGGCCATGCTCCTGGCCGTGCTTACACCAATCTCCCGGAGTTTTTCAACAAAGATATCCCGGTCTTCCGTATCAATAATTGCCTGGACCGGTGTTCCCAAAACCTGAATCTTATATTTCTCGAATACACCGCTTTGATACAGCGCAATCCCGCAATTGAGAGCCGTCTGTCCGCCGAACGCCAATAAAATTCCATTGGGACGCTCCTTTTCGATCACCCGGGTGACAAAATGGGGCGTTACCGGAAGAAAATAAATTTTATCTGCCAGTTCTTCCGATGTCTGGACTGTAGCAATGTTGGGGTTTATGAGTACGGTCTGAATCCCCTCTTCTTTCAGGGCTTTCAGCGCCTGGGATCCGGAATAGTCAAACTCACCGGCTTCCCCGATTTTGAGGGCACCAGATCCTAAGACCAGGACTTTTTGAATCTGTTTATCCATCACACCTGCTTTTTATGCTATTTATAAAATTTTCAAAGAGAAACTGGGTATCGGTTGGTCCACCGGAAGCTTCCGGATGAAACTGTGTGGAGAAAAAGGGTTTTTCTTTGTGGATGATTCCTTCCACCGTCCCATCGTTGACATTTTCAAAATAGATATCCCATTCCGGGGGGATACTATCGGGATCCACCGCATAGCCATGATTTTGTGACGTGATATAGCACCGGGCGCTTCCTTTTTGCTGAACCGGCTGATTGTGACTCCGGTGCCCATATTTCAGTTTATAGGTATCAGCCCCTGCAGCCAGAGCCATGAGCTGGGATCCCAGACAAATCCCGAAAACAGGAATCTCCTTTTGCAGGACTTTTTTCAGATTATCAATCGTTGCACCACACTGCTTGGGATCTCCCGGACCGTTCGTAAGAAATATGCCGTCAAACGACTCCCGGCTCACATCAAAATCCCAGGGAAGGCGGGTTACCTTTGTATCCAATCGCAACAATTGCCGGATAATGTTGTTTTTTACACCACAATCGATCAAGCCGATATGGGTGCGACCGGATCCATACGTCACAGGAGTCTCTACACTCACTGTTTTCACCAGGTTTTCCCCGGAAGGATCATACCAATCCGGATCGCCTTCAATGAGGATTTTCCCCAGCATGGTCCCCTTTTCCCGGAGAATCTGGGTCAAAGCCCGGGTATCCACATCGTACACACCGGGAATTTTATGCTCGATAAGCCACTCCTGCAGACTTTTTGCGGCATTCCAATGGTGATAATTAAAGGAATAATCGGAAATAATCAATGCTGAGACATGAATCCTGTCTGATTCATAATAGGTATGAAGACCTTCATTCTTTTTCGGCGCCGGAACGCCGTAATTCCCGATTAACGGATAGGTAGATACAAGAATTTGTCCCTTATAGGAAGGATCTGTCAGGCTCTCGGGATATCCGGTCATCGCTGTATTGAAAACAACTTCACCTGAAACAGACTGTTCATACCCAAAGGATTTCCCTGTAAACTCCATTCCGTTTTCTAAAACAATTTTTGCAATACGTTCCTGTTTCATGAATCCTCAGTTTTCCCTATTCTTATAAATTAAAAGTTTTCATGGAGTTTTGCTTAATATTTATGCCTTTTTTTTAAATTTTATCGATAAGAAATCGGTAGGTGCCCTTATCTGACATTTCTTATCTGATCTTAAGAAAAAGTGGTTCACTTATTCATCAGGGATGGCTACTTTCATAAAAATTTATCATTGAAGACATTTGCCAGGAGGATCATGTGAAACGGACAGGACTCATCTTAAGTATTATTGCTTTATGTTCATCGCTCGTTTTGGGAGAAACACCGGCTGAGCTTACGGAACGGCTCGCACAGGAAACACCAGCCCTTAAACACGCCCAATGGAGTGTATACGCCATGTACGCAGATCATGGACAAGTCATTATTGATCACCATTCAGACGAGAGTCTGGCATCTGCATCGGGGCTCAAACTGGTGACCACAGCAGCAGCTTTACTGGAACTGGGTGAAAATTTTCAATTCAAAACAGAACTGGCATACCGGGGTGAAATCAACTGGCGCGGGGTGTTGGAGGGAGATCTGGTTGTCATCGGAGGAGGAGATCCGGTGTTGGGTTCGGATTGGTTAACATCTGCCATTCAGATGGATTCCCTGAAAATCCTGTTGGTGCAGGCTGTCAAAAAAGCCGGTATTCAATCTATTAAAGGAGATTTGATACTGGATATCAGCATCTTTGATGATCAGGTGATCCCTGATGACTGGGTCTGGACAGATATAGGGAATTATTACGGAGCCGGTGTATGGGGATTAAATATTTCCAATAATTTATATCACCTGACATTTCGTCCGGGAGAAAAGGCAGGGGACCCGGCACCGGTGATCGGTTTATCTCCCCAGATTCCCGGTCTTTCCTTTGTCAATCACATGAAAACAGGTCCTGAAGGATCCGGGGATCAGGGATACATTTATTGTCCACCGAGAGGAAAAACAGCTTTTCTCAGGGGAACTGTCCCTGCAGGATTTGAGGATTTTACGATACGTGGTTCTATCCCCAACCCCCCGGAGTGGATGGGACATTGGTTACAGGAAGCCCTCATGCGTGCAGGCGTTGAAATCCGGGGAAAGGTACACGTAACAGGTTCACCGGTAGACCGGGACGGATTCCATTCCCTTTTGATCATTCCTTCACCTCCCCTTCGGGAGATCATTGAGGTCACGAACAAACGGAGTGTTAACCTGTTTACGGAAGTGCTTTTAAAAATGACGTCTCTCCACCATTCAGGTAAAAGCAGCACAGCTGAAGGGACCCGGGTGATTCGGGATATTTTTACGGAGCGAGGACTGGTATTGGATGGATTCCGGATGAAAGACGGAAGCGGTTTATCACGCACCAACATGGTCCGGACCTCCCATTTTGCACACATCCTGGCGTATATGTCCCAGACCCCCCTTTCCCAAACCTATATGGAATCTTTCTCCCTCTGCGGATCGGATGAAGAACCGGGCTGGCTGAAAAATTTCGGTCGCGGGACTCCCGTAGAAATGAATGCCCGGATCAAAACCGGTTATATTGAAGCGGTTCGCTCCCATTCCGGCTATGTAAAATCCCGCTCAGGCAGGCTTATTACATTTTCCATGATGTGCAATAACTTTACAAGTTCTACGGGACCTATAAATGAGGTGCATGAAAAAATTATTATTTCTCTGGCGGAAATGCCATGAGATATAACGCGGGTACGAAGTTACAAGGGAAACAGAAGGAGTGAAGGAGATAAAGAACACCAGTATAAAAAGGAATGAGAAGAGAATTCCTTCGATACGCCAATATATTGAAAATAATATATTCTTGCATTTCCCGGCAGACCGGATTATTTTATCCCCGGGGGTTCTTTCATATAGATATCTTCCTATATAGAAACATAAAAATTTACCAACACTTCTTACCCGGTTTCAATCCCCAGAAATCACCTTATGGCGCCACGGACCTCTATACGACTAAACTTCCGCCACATTTACGTCTGAATGTCAGAAACTCTCAACATCTCAACAACGTCTCAACATATAAACGTCTAAACAACATCTCAACGTCTAAACGTTTACAACCAACTGTATCAACGCATCCAAATGCTGCAGTGTCAATTCGCCACGGGGAACTTTCATTTTTTCCAGTTCCTGAACATATTGATCAATATCTTTTGAAGACAGGCCGAACCAGCTGTCTTTTTTCTCCAGGACTTTGAGGCCGATCCGGGCAGAGCGGGAGAGATCCTCACTCAGTCCACGAATTTCCCATAAAATTGGGTTTTCGTCAATCACAGGAGCCAGTTTTTTATGGTTTTCAGCCCATCGATAAAGCATATAGCGAATTTGATTTTCTTTTTCTTTGGAAGGTTCCTTTAAATAATCCTCTACGAGATAGCGGAATTTCCGGGCATCCGGAGCATCGCTCCAGGCTGCATCCACCAGACGTGTCAAAGGGGCATGCTGCACATATTTTTTGCGCTCCACCGCCCGGTGACGGCTATAGTGCTCCAAAGGCTCCACCGTACCGGTCAATATATGCAATGCTGCAATATCCCGCTGACCGGCCAATCGCCTCAGCATCATATCCCGGTTCTTCAGATGATCCAGTCCTAACTCTTCCAGGCGAAGGCTGGTTTTTTCCAACCTCCGGTACATATCCTCCACATCGCGAATATGAGCCGGAGACCAAAACCGTTCGGCAATTGCGGCGGTCCGTGGCCAGATACGGAGTCCGGTCAGTTCCCCGGTGACAAACTCCGCCCAGCTTGCTGCCTCTCCACCCAAAATATTCCGGGCTGCCAAAGAATCCGTTACATACTCTGGCCTGACAGGATCCATCAGGTAGTGATATTCGGCTGTCCGGAAATGATCAATATAATAACCATTGGAAACAATTCCTTTGAATCCGTTTAACAGAGCTTCTTCCATCTCTTTCATCCGGGGCCACCAAAAATGGATCAGGACATCCTGTGGCATTTCCGGATCATAGATTTCCCCCCATCCCACCATAATCCGCTCGTGTTTCCTTACGATATCGTGAACCCGTTTTACAAAGTAAGACTGGAGTTCATGGGTTGTTTCAAAGCCCATGGAATCCATAAATGCCACAATATCCGGATTTTCTTTCCACCATTTCCCGTTATTTTCATCCCCCCCGATATGAAAATAGGGATCGGGGAAAAGGGTCGTCATTTCAGCAATAAACGTATCCAGAAAAGCATACGTAAATTCACTGGCAGGATTCATGCCCGGATCCTTCACTCCCCAGCTTCTTTCAATCGTATAGCTTGTATCCTTACTGGACAGTTCCGGATACCCGACAAACCAGGCAGTTGAATGGCTGGGCATATCAAACTCAGGCACCACCCGAATTCCCCGTTCAGCAGCATAATCCACAATCTCGCGAATCTGGCATTGTGTGAAGTAAAAACCATCGGACCCTTTTTGATGGAGAAGCGGATAGGCTTTGGATTCCACCCGAAACCCCTGGTCTTCTGAAAGATGGAGGTGGAGGACATTCATTTTCATCGCCGCCATGGCATCGATATTCTGTAGAATCACATGGAGGGGCTGGAAATGGCGGCATACATCAATCATGAGTCCGCGCCAGGGAAATCGAGGTTCATCTTCGATAATTACTGCAGGAAAGAAATATCCTTCATCACCCGATTCCAACAATTGCAACCAGGTTTCAAGTCCATGCATTAACCCCAACTCTGTTTCCGCTTCAATAATCATTTCCCGGGAACTTACCCGAAGTCGATAGGATTCATCCTCCCCCAGTTTCAATTCACCGGGTCTGTAACACATGAGTTCAAGTCCGGCTTCAGGGGACTGATTGATGCCTGTAATATAATCCTGATCAAAAAAGAGCCCGGTCCGCCCGCTTAGTCTCCGTAATGCACGGGTTGCCGCCTTAAAAGTGCGATCTCCGGCTTCACCTGCCACATTGATGCGAAAAGTATCATCCAGACGATATGTCCCGCTTTCCCAAAGTATCTCTTTCGGAACCGGCATCAATGTGTGTTCTCTTTCCAACGTCTGCATCCCGGTTAGACTGCTGGCCCATAAAAGAATGAATAAAAATAAAACTACACGCATGTTTTTACAGTGTATCATGGAAAATCTCCTTAAGCTGATAAAAAATCACTGGAATAAAATATCAATGTTTCACCTGACTTACAACCTGGGATTCCAATCAAAAATGATAGACTGAGAATTTATGACATGAGATATGAGTTCAACATCTCAAAAAGGCGGTTTTCCTTGATAGGTTTTTCAATCACATCCTGAAAAAGGTCTTCAGGGCCTTCCAATTCTGATTTATCGGATATAAAAGCTGTTTGTAAAATCATGATCAGGTCCGGGCGAAAAGTCCTGATTTGTTCTGCAGCCCGGTAACCATTCAGGCCGGGCATTTTCACATCCATCAGGACCAGATCAATTTCCGGATGGTTCCGGCAGAGTTCCACTGCCTGATCCCCGTCTTCGGCCTCCAGAATCCTGTATTTTTTATCCTTCAGGATTTCCGCCAGATACATTCTGTTGATGGCTTCATCTTCTGCAATGAGAATTGTTTTGGGCGTTTTATTGTTTTTCATATTTTTTTAAATATTTTATTAAAAAGAAAGTAAAAGGAATTCCTCATTCCGGCAATGGGAATTAAATGAATGTGACCCGTTTAACACATCCAATCAGAACAGATTTTCAATATCCCCTTTATCGTCAACCGTAATTTTCTTTGCTGCCGGTGCTTTGGGAAGACCGGGCATGCGCATAATATCCCCGGTAATGGGAATCACAAATCCTGCTCCGGAAGCGATGAGAATTTCCCGGACCGTCACCAGAAAATTTTCCGGACGTCCCAGGAGTTTTGGATTGTCCGACAAGGATTTCTGGGTCTTGGCAATACATACAGGCAATTCGTGATAACCATACTGGTTGATTTTTTTCAAATCCTTTTTGGCAGTAGATGTGTAATCAATGGCTTTTGCGCCATAGATCTCTGTCGCAACGGTCTTGATTTTATCTTCAATTGAATCTTTCCAGTCGTAGAGAGAATGCATCTGGCACCGCTTATCATCTACAAGCCGTTTAACCTCCTCTGCCAGTTCGAGTCCGCCCTCTCCACCTTTGGACCAAAAATCCACGATAGACGCATCAAAACCATGCTTCCGGGCGTAGGATTCGACTATTTCCAGTTCTTCTTCGGTATCAGTCGCAAAACGGTTAATGGCTACAACCGATTCCATTCCGAATTTTTTTATATTCTCAAGATGTTTGCCAAGGTTTGGAAGTCCTTTTTTCAAGGCTTCCACATTGGGTGCATTCAGATCTGAAAGTTTGGCACCGCCATGATGTTTCAAGGCACGAACGGTTGCCACAAGAACGACAGCTGATGTACACATAGGTCCGTTGGGACACACAATATCGAAGAATTTTTCTGCACCCAGGTCAAAACCAAAGCCCGCTTCCGTCACAACATAATCCGCCATACGAAGTGCTGCTTTGGTTGCTATGATACTATTGGCACCCTGAGCAATATTGGCAAAAGGTCCGCCATGGACAAGAGCCGGTGTGTTTTCTGTTGTCTGGACAAGATTCGGTTTCAGGGCATCTTTCAATAAGGCAGCGATGGCGCCTTCATATCCCAGTTCCTTTTCCAGTACCGGTTTTCCGTCGTAGGTAAAACCGATGGTTATATTCCCTATTCGTTCTTTCAGTTCGGCCAGATCTTTGGACAGACATAGAATTGCCATGATTTCGGAAGCAGGTGTAATATCGAAGCCATCCTCCCGGGGAATTCCCTGGGTCCGCCCCCCCAATCCGATGACAACATGTCTCAATGCCCGGTCATTCACATCCAGGACCCTTTTCCAGGTGACTCTCCTGGGATCGATTTGCAGGTCATTGCCGGCATGAATATGATTGTCAATCAGAGCTGCAAGGGTGTTATTGGCTGCCGTCACGGCATGAAAATCCCCTGTAAAGTGAAGATTGATCTCTTCCATGGGAAGCACCTGGGAATATCCCCCGCCGGCGGCACCGCCCTTAATACCAAAGACCGGTCCCAGGCTGGGTTCCCGGATGGCCACCATGGCTTTTTCACCGATTTTATTCAACGCCTGGGAGAGTCCGATTGACACTGTTGTTTTTCCTTCACCTGCCGGTGTAGGTGTGATGGCAGAAACCAGAATCAGTTTTCCTTCCGGGCGGTCTTGAAGTTTATCCAGGGCTTGATACGAAATTTTGGCCTTGTATTTGCCATATAGTTCCAGATCCTCTTCTTCAAGTCCCAAAGACCTGCCAATATCCTTGATGGGTTTTAAACCTACTTTTTTTGCAATATCAATATCCGACAACATAGAGCCTCCCGGTAATATTTTCATGAACTATTAATGATAAGATGTTTTGATTCCCGGGGGGTTACGGCATCGTTTCTTACAGGATCAGGAATTCTTCAGAGATCTCATCTTCCAATTCAATCAGGAGCCGGTCTCCTGAGGAAACCGGACCCACACCGGAAGGTGTCCCGGTGAAAATGAGATCCCCCGGCAAAAGGGTCATAATGGTACTGATATGGGCTAAAATTTCCGGAATTTTATAGATCATGTCAGCGGTATTACCGTTTTGCCTCAAAATCCCATTCTGAAAAATCCGGAAATGAAGATTATCCAGACGGGGAAAATGAAGGACAGAGACAAAATGTGATATCAGAGCAGACTGATCAAAACACTTGGCTTCGGTCCAGTCCCGGCCATCTTTCCGGGCATCATTCAAAACATCTCTGGCGGTAAGATCCACACCCACTCCAACTCCGGCAATAAGACCGGAAGCTTCAGATTCATCAATATTCCGGCCTTCGGCTCCAATCAACAGGGTTACTTCTACTTCATACTCCACCAAATTGGAATAAAAGGGGAGTTCTGCAGGTCCGGGGCTGTGGACAATTGCCTGAGAAGGTTTCATGAAAATAACGGGATGAAGATGGACATCCTGGTAATTCGCTTCGATAAAGCGGTCCCGGTAATTGTGCCCAACCCCTAAAATTTTAGGGACATGAAAGGCTTTTTCCACAGGCTGAAGAATGGCATGTGTCACGACAGAATCTCCGTCAGGATCAGGATTGGTTCATCAGTTTTCGTAATTCCTCCAGATCCAATTCAAACAAATCATTGAAAGAAATTTTACCATGGTCACGGACTCTTCCGACGGTTGTGCAAGCGACTCCGAAATCATTGGCAATCCGTTCCATATCCATCAGTTTGTGTTCTTCCAGTGTAATAAGAACCGTTGACGTACTTTCTCCAAAAAGCAGGGCATCATCGCGCATTTTTCGCATGGTATAAATATCACAACCCATGATTTTTACAGAGTTCAGGAGGCTACTTTTCACCAGTGCGACAGCTAATCCCCCTTTTTCCATATCCAGGGCAGATTTCAGGATCTTTTCCCGGGCTGCCTGCATCAGGGCCATATTCAAATGGGATGTAAAATCCCCGTCTGCCGGTACAAGCCGTCCGTCATCTATTCCGTGGACAAAGCGGACATACTCGGAAGATTCCAGTTCTCCCCGGAAACTTCCCAGGATACAGATAAAATCTCCATCAGTCTGAAAACCAGGCTTTACACACTGTGATCCTGTTTCCAGTACACCGGCAGCTGCTACTATCGGAGAATCTTTTGTAAAAGGATTGTACCATTCTATGTGTTCACCCAGGACAGGAATTTTTAATGCCTTTGCAGCACCAGCCACACCTCTGACGGCATCGAGAAATCGGAAATATTCACTGCTTTTTTCCGGATTCCCTTCCATAAAGGAGACGGAGACTCCCAGCACTTCTGCTCCCTGGCATGCAATCTGCCGACTTGCCCTGACCACGGCATTGTAGGCTGCCACATGTGCATCCCGCTCGTGGTGATAATCCTGAATCGTCATACTCAGCGTTAGCATTTTACGGCTTCCTTTCAGTCTCAGAAAAGGCTGTTCACTGGTGGAGCAGACGGTATTTCCCCTGATTGTTGAATCCACATTTGCAGGAGAGGAGTGATAAAAATGAATCCGTGGTGACGTGAGCAGCGTTTTCAGCACAACGCCATAATCCTCTGGTTCAGGGATATGCTCATCCTTACGGGTCCGCTTGTTCTTGACTTCCAATACCCGTTCAGATTCATTATGATTGACCGGTTCACCGCTGTAATGGAGAAGATGGTCAAAGGGAATCACCACCACATCTTCCCGGTTGTCCACTACCGTGAGTTTCCCGTCATCGGTAGAACGCCCCAGGGGAATACTTTCTGCATCATAACTGGACAAAATCTCACGGACTTCCCGCTCAAAGGTACGTCGGAAACAAATGATAAACCCTTCAGGGTTTCTGCCCAGGAGCATTTCTTCAGGTTCTTCATCCCAGGATTCAGTATCCAAATGGATTCCACGACGCCCTTCCCCCATCATATTCACCAGTGTGCAAAGTAATCCCGCACGTTGGACAGGGCTTGCTGCCAAAAGCCAGGGATGAGGCGAAAGTGCCACCATCATTTCATTCAGGCGGATGGCACGAATTCTTTCTTCCTGTTCGCTGGCAGAACGGCCGGTGTGAATCCACCAGATTTCAGCTCCGGAGGTCTGAAGGATTGTTGACGGGAATTTTTTATTTCTTAACAGAGCAAGCGAAGCCACGTTTAGTGTTGGATTTTTTCGGGAAATGCCTGACTTCCAGACCTTGAGGATAGGTGTACCGGCAGCGTATGCAGAAAGAGCCAAAGGTTGCAATGCCTTTTCCACATGCTTATCATCTCCTCCATGGGCAAACACTGCAGCTCCGATACTCCTGGCCCCTAACCCGGCAAAAGAGCATTCCGATTCGCGCATGTCTGGTGTCACCTGAAACAACATTTGATAATTATCCCCCAATTCCAGCATCTTTGGATGTTCTTTCACTGCCCGTGAGCTATCTGACGGCAGTTCGGACAAAAGGGCCCGGGAGTACTTCCCGCTGCATTCTTCCTGCCAAAGGCGTGTATATATGCTCATCTCAAGGGGGCGGGGTTCGCGGTTTAAAAGAGATTGAACCCTTTCGAGTTCTTCCTTTGTGTACGGTTGTTTTTTTGAAATCACACTTTACCTCTCTTCTCTGCATTCATAGGAGAATGCCGGCGTATATAAGCTATCATATCCGACACCAAAGTTACGGATATGCCTGTTTTTTCCGCAATTTCCTTTTCCTCATCCTGCATCATTTCATGGACTGACGGATACACACTGAAAATTTTTGCCTTCCGTTTGGGGCCGATGCCTGGAATGTCGTCCAGAACACTTTTAATCATTGCATCATCCCGGCGTTTCCGGTGAAACGTAATGGCAAAACGATGGGCTTCATCCCGTATACGCCGTAACAGATAGAGTGCCGGAGATGTTTTGGGAATATTTTGAGGATTGGCATAGCCGGGAATAAAAACATCTTCGAGCCGTTTGGCAAGACCAATGACCGGCAAATGATGCAATCCCAGTTTATCAAGGACCTGTTTTGCGGCATTGAGTTGACCCTTGCCGCCATCTATCAGGACCAGGTCCGGCAGTTTTCCTTTTTCTTCCAGTTTCCGGGAATAATGACGCTGAATTACCTGGGACATGGCAGCAAAATCATCCGGATGATCCAGATCGCGGATCATAAATTTCCGGTAATCGGATTTACGGGGCCGGCCATTTTCAAAAACCACACAGGATGCCACAATATGCATCCCCTGAATATTTGAAATATCAAACCCTTCTATCAGCATAGGAGGTGCCACCAGATTCAGGGCTTCCTGAAGGGCCTGTACCATTTTCCCCGGCTGCAAATCCCGTTTCATCCGATGTAACATGAGGTCTTTCAGCATCATATCGGCATTTTTCCGGGCTAATGTCAGTAATCTGGCTTTATCTCCACGCTCCGGTGTGATCATGTAAATCCGTTTGCCCGCCTGAGCCGTGAGAAAATCCTCAAAAAGTTCTTTTTCATCCTCCAGCTCACAGAATACTTCCCGGGGAATGAATGGGGTTTCCGTATAATATGAGCGAAGAAATTCTTTTAAAAGTTCATTCCGCGTCCGGTTTCCTGTTTGCTGAAGGGTAAAGGTCTCCCGGGCAATAATTCGTCCTTCCCGGACCCGAAAAAGGACTACCATAGCTGTCTCTTCAGAAACTGATATCCCAATAACATCCCGGTCCTCGAAATCTGTGTGGACCACATTTTGACGGGGAAGGGATTTCCGGATCACCTGGATTTGATCACGGTAACGTGCCGCCCTTTCAAAAGCCTGTCTTTTTGCGGCATCCTGCATCCGTTCAGCCAGCACATTCAAGGTTTCTTCTGTATGTCCTTCAATAAAACGGATCACCTGTTCCACCATAATATTGTATTCATTTTCTGAAATAAGTCCCTGACACGGACCTTCACAATTATGCAGATGATATTCCAGACAGAGGGGAATTTTCTTTGCCTGAATTGTATCCTCATCCAGTTTATATCTGCAGGTCCTCAGGGGAAAAGTACGGTGCAGGATATGGAGCAATTTCCTTACATGACGGACATCCGTATAGGGACCGTAATAACGGGACCCGTCTTTTTCCACCGTTCGGGTAATAAAAATACGTGGGAAAGGTTCGTTCGTAATGCGGATAAAGGGGAAAGATTTATCATCTTTCAGCCGGACATTATAACGAGGAGTATATTCTTTGATGAGATTATTTTCCATGAGGAGAGCTTCTGTTTCAGTGTCAGTGATAATCCATTCCACATCCCGTACATGTGATATCATAACACCTGTCTTGGGATCCGATGGTTCACCCCGGAAATAAGAAAGAACACGATTTTTTAATAAGCGGGCCTTCCCTACATAAATAATCTCATTTTTTTCATCACGGAACAGATAAACCCCAGGTTTCCGGGGAACTTGTTCCAATTTCTTTTTTAAGGTATCCATCTGTTTAAGATAGCATAAAGGCTTATAGATTGAAAGAGCTTTTACGTTTATACGTTCAGACGTTTAGACGAGATTTAGCAGTTTAGATGTTCAATAGTTCATGAGGTCAGTCTGCATGGAGAGAATCCGGGAAACAAGGGTTTGTAAATTTTAATGTTTCTATATAGGAAGATATTTATGTGTATGAACCCCCGGGGATAAAATAATCCGGTTTGCTTCTAAATGCAAGATTATACTATTTTTAATATATTGGTCCGTCGCATGAATTCTCTTCCTCATTCCTTTTTATACGGATGTCCTCTATCTCCTTCTCTCGATCTTGTCTTCACATTCTCGCCCCATTGCACTCTCATTTCTCCGGACTAAAGCACGGGGCTTTTTACACCCTCGACTCATCTCTCCCTCATGCCCTCTTCCCCCTACTTTATCCATCATTCAAAAATCCATTCCCCTCAAACTAAAAGGGGGTTAATTTATCCTATAAAATTGGAAGTATTATGAAAACACATAAAAACATTGCTCTTGTGGCACATGATAACCGGAAAAAGGACCTGATGGAATGGGTCCGGTGGAATGTGGAAACCCTGATCCCCCACCATTTAATTTGTACAGGAACCACGGGCCGGCTCATCGAGGAGACGATTCATGAACAACTGCTAAAAACCGGTAAAGAAACGACTATCCACATATCAAAGCTTAAATCAGGGCCATTGGGGGGTGATCAACAAATGGGTGCTTTCATTGCCGATGGCAAGGTAGATTTTATGATATTTTTTTGGGACCCCATGATGCCCCAGCCCCACGATGTGGATGTAAAAGCCCTTCTTCGTATCGCCGTCCTTTATAACATTCCAACAGCCTGTAACCGTTCAACCGCGGATTTCATGATCAGTTCACCGCTCATGAATGAAGCATACGAAAGAACGATAAAAGATTTTTCAGATTATTTAAACAGAGACATTTCATAGATTTTTGAAACACAGAGAGTTATTGAAGCGTACACAAAATTGACATGAAAGAAGAAAGGATTCGGGAAACATGAAAATACTGATTGTCTACGATTCATTTTTTGGAAATACGGAACAGATAGCCCTGGCCATTGGAAAAGGTTTTGAAGGGATGGGAGAGGTCCAGGTAAAGCGGCCAGGGAATGTCGAGGAAAAAGATTATAAGGGAATTGACTTTCTGTTTGTCGGATCCCCCACCCGAAAATTCACAGCGACAAAAGCCATTAAAATGTTTATTAAAAACATCCCCTCAAAAAGTCTTCAGGGCGTAAAAACAGCCGCTTTTGATACACGAATTGATGTTAAGAAAATCAATAACCGTCTCCTGAATACATTTGTCAGTTTTTTTGGATACGCTGCAGAGCCCCTGAGTGAGCGGCTGAAAAAAAAGGGCGGCAAGATAGTTCTCCCCCCGGAAGGTTTTTATGTACTCGATTCGGAGGGGCCTCTCCAGGAAGGAGAATATGAGAGGGCAATAGAGTGGGCCAAAGGAGCGTTTCAGGAATCATAATTCTTACAGATGCCAGCAGGATAAGAGAACTCCTATAGTTTTATATTTACATATTTAAAAAAGCCTGCACATAAGGCAGGCTTTCAAGAATTGATTTCTGCTTACGGATTTATTCGCCGGCAGGTGTCCATACCGTTGATCGACCGACGAGTCCCCACTTATCCAGGGATCCTTTTACATTCAGGTTTCCCTCTTCATCAAGCCACATATTGCAATTGTAGGTCTTGCCGCTTTCCGGATCATAGATACGGCCCTTTTCCCATTTTTCATCCTTTTCATCATAGGAAAATCCCCATACAATCTCAAGACCCAGGATAGGACGAAGACGAAGTTTATCATCAGGATTGTTCCTGTCATATTTGGTTTTGCCGGCATCCGGATCATCGGCAGGGTAGACTTCATCCTCCAGCCAGACAATTTTTCCCCGGTATTCATCTTTGTCACGAATAATCTCTACCTTGGAATCATTTCCTTCCGTGTACCACAATCCTACCACATCATCACCCGACGCAGCATACAGTGGCAAAGCCAGAGTCATTAAAAAAAGAACCAAAGATGCACATACGATTTTTTTCATTATTCCCTCCTGTTACAGGTTATGTATTGTAATATACGGAGACCTAACAGCATAATAAAACTGCCATAATGGCGCACTTTCATCGTCTAAATTGTCAACATGACAGAAGTTTTGCCTTTGGCACTTTATTTGTCCCTTATTTATGTAAAAAGAAAGGAGTGAAAGGATGAATTTTGATAAATATACAGAAAAAAGCAGAGAAGCGATTCAACAGTACCAGTTTGTTGCTGAAGAATACGGACAGGAAGAAATGCTTCCGGTCCATCTGCTGTATGCATTACTGACACAGGAGGATGGACTGATCCCCCGGCTGATTCAACTGAGTGATGTGTCTTTGGAGGGTTTCATCCAAAAAACAGAGTCACACATCCGTCAACTCCCCCGTCTGGGAAAAGTTACCCAGGGACGGCTAGGCCGTGAGATGGTGCTGGTCTTAAGAGAGGCAGAAAAAATTTCTGTCCGCATGAAAGACGAGTATGTAAGTGTGGAACACCTCTTTTTAGCCCTCTTGGATCAGGAAAGTCTTTCCGGATTATTTACGGAATTAGGTCTGGACAAGGACATCTTTTTGTCCGTCCTTCAAAAAGTTCGAGGTGGACAGACAGTCCGGGATGAGAATCCTGAATCAAAATATGAAGCCCTGGAACGGTTTGGTGTGGATTTAACCCAGAGGGCCCGTGAGGGAAAACTGGATCCTGTCATCGGCAGGGATGAAGAAATCCGCCGGGCGATACAGGTCCTGGCACGTCGCACAAAAAACAATCCGGTATTAATCGGTGAACCCGGTGTGGGAAAAACGGCCATTGTTGAAGGATTGGCACAGCGGATAGTCAATGCGGACGTTCCGGAATCCCTGAAAAACAAACGTATTATCATGCTGGATATTTCATCGATCCTGGCAGGAGCAAAATACCGGGGAGAATTTGAAGACCGGTTCAAGGCGGTCTTGAAGGAAGTGGAGAAATCAAATGGACAAATTATTTTGTTTATCGACGAATTGCATCTTATTGTTGGAGCCGGGAATGCTGAGGGTGCCGTAGATGCCGGCAACATGTTGAAACCGGCTTTGGCCCGGGGGGTGTTGCACTGTGTTGGGGCTACCACCCTGAATGAATATCAGAAACACATCGAAAAGGATTCTGCTCTGGAGCGTCGGTTCCAGAAAATTTATGTAGGTGAACCTTCTGTGGAAGATACCGTCTCCATTCTCCGGGGGATCAAGGATAAATATGACATCCACCACGGAGTAAGGATAACCGATGCAGCCCTGGTGGCCGCAGCACGGCTTTCAGACCGCTATATTTCTGACCGATTTCTTCCGGATAAGGCCATTGATCTGGTAGACGAAGCAGCTTCCCGCCTGAGAGTGGAAATCGACAGCATGCCCGAAGAACTGGATGAACTGGAGCGTCGCCGTGTTCAGCTTGAGATAGAAAAACAAGCCCTGAAAAAAGAAAAAGATGCCCGTTCAGCCGAACGGTTAAAAAAATTGGATCAGGAACTGGCTGATCTTAAAGGGAAGCTGGAAAACCTGAAAGACAAGTGGATGACCGAGAAATCACTAATTCAGGGCATCCAGCATCTGAAAGGCAGTATCGACAAACTGAAAGCAGAGGAAGCAGACGCTGAACGTCGGGGAGACTATGAAAAAGTGGCTCAGATCCGCTATGGAGCCCTGGTGGAAATGCAGGAAAAACTGGACAAAGAAAAGGGGAAACTGGAAAAACTCCATGGCGAATCCCCCCTGTTAAAAGAAGAAGTCGGTGAGGAAGATATCGCAGAAGTGGTTAGCCGCTGGACAGGAATTCCAGTGAACCGAATGCTGCAATCGGAAAATGAACGACTTTTAACTTTGGAAGGACACCTGCATGAACGGGTTGTAGGACAGGATCAGGCACTGGAAGCTGTGTCGAATGCCATCCGCAGAAGCCGGAGCGGACTTGCAGATGAAAACCGGCCTATCGGGTCATTCCTCTTTCTGGGTCCCACCGGTGTGGGAAAAACAGAACTTTCCCGTGCCCTGGCCAATTTTCTCTTTGATGACGAAAATGCCATGGTAAGGCTGGATATGTCCGAATTTATGGAACGGCACTCTGTGTCCCGGCTGATTGGTGCACCTCCTGGATACATAGGATATGAAGAAGGTGGAAAACTGACAGAAAGTATCCGCCGCAGACCCTATTCAGTGATCCTTTTGGATGAAATTGAAAAAGCCCATCCGGATGTCTTCAATATTCTGCTCCAGATACTGGATGACGGTCGATTGACTGACGGAAAGGGAAGAACAGTGGACTTTCGCAACACCCTGATCATTATGACCTCGAACCTTGGATCAGATCTGGGCAGGGAGGTCTTTGAAAAAGGGAGTTCGTATGATACCCTTGATCCCCGTTTACGAGACCGGATACGGCAGCATTTCAAGCCGGAATTTATTAACCGGATTGATGAAATAATGACATTTCATGCTTTAACACGTGAGCAATTAAAAGAGATTGTGGATATCCAGTTTAATAGAGTACAGAACCGACTCAGTCTGCAAAACATTCACGTTGAACTGGATGAGAGTGCCCGGGATTATCTGGCCGAAAAGGGATATGATCCGGATTTCGGTGCCCGTCCACTCAAACGCCTGATCCAGCGGGAAGTTGAAAACCGGCTTGCCCAGGATCTTTTGGAAGGCAAGATTATCCCCGGAAAAGAATATGTGTTAAAAATGAAAGATGGGGAATTACACCTTGATACCCGGTAACCGGCCCCTCGATACAAGTGCCTGTAGCGATCAAACCCCTTTTTGTGGTATTCAATAACCGCTATGCGGCTTTCAAACGCTGCTCGAGCAGCGTTTTCAGAAGTTAGCGTCGCTTCGCTCCTGATAGTTGGTTCATGGGTCCATGGGTTCATGGGCTCATGGGTTCAGGGGTTCATGGGTTCATGGTTCCGACTTTCGACTTTCGACTTTCGACTGATGACTGACGACTGCCGACTGCCCACAACCATTTAAACATACAAAAGAAATGCCCTGAAAGACGCTTTACCTGTCCGCTGTTCAATCCCCTCAACAATGAATGCATTATCCTGCCCGGCATCGGCTTTGAACAGATCGATTTTATCATCCCAGAAGACTTCTCTCAGGTAGTTGATTTCCAGTTGTATTAATGTATGTTCTTCAAGAAAATCCCGGGAAAAGACATCCATAATCCAATCTGCATACCGGGTGTTGTTGACATGCAAATTCAAATCGATATCACTGTATCCCACCTGTTTCCGGTACACCAGCATCGGATATTCGGATTCAGGAATCTTTCGGGGAACTTTGTTTAAAGCGTGTTTCCCACGGTTTTCAGGCATTTTGAGGGGGAATTTTTCTGCCGGTTGCAGTCGCTTCTGTTTAAAATCCAGCATCACCCATGATGAAGTGGCACGAACCAGACAATGACCTTCTGCGTCATTCATGAGAAAATCTCGGATGAAAACAAAATCATCCTTTGTCCCAGGGGATTTTTTACCACGATTCTCAGGAACCTTGGGCCAGGTAAGCACTTCTACTTCCTCATCATAAACAGGTATCCGTTCAATTTCGATATGAAAGCGGGTCACCACCCAGAAAAGTCCCAGTTTTTTCATATCCTCATAGCCCACTCCCAAAAGCAGGGCGTGTGTGACAGCCACATCCTGAAAATGCTGAAGCAATGCAGAAGCTTTTAATCGAAGCCGATAGTCTGTTTCATGACTTTTGATACGTGTCTTTTGAGAATACGATTCCTTCATAAAGCCCTCCTGTAAGGGGTAAATATACAATGAAATCTTTGGAACTTCCCTGTAAAGAAACTTGGAAATATCATGCTTTTCATTTAATTTTATGAACATTTGTTCATTACAACAAAAGAAAGGAGTTGAATGAAACGCATTGCCATCCCTCTGAATGGTTCCAAATTGTCACCTCATTTTGGGCATTGTGAATTTTTCGGGATATATGAGGTTGAAGCAGGAGAAATCAGAGATATAAAACATCTTGCTCCCCCTGCTCATCAGCCCGGTGTATATCCCCGTTGGCTGGCATCCCTGCAGGTCACAGATATTATTGCCGGAGGCATGGGGCAAAAAGCCCGGGACCTTTTTGAATCCAACGGTATCAGCACCCATATCGGTGTTCCGGACTGGCAACCGGAAGAACTTGCTAAAGCTTTGGGCGAAGGCATTTTACCCACAGGTGAAAATACCTGTACACATACTTAAAAGGAGATTTATGATGGAAAAAACAGATGTATTGGTTATTGGTGGAAGCGCTGCGGGAGTCGTGGCAGCGGCAACCGGGAAATTTTTTCATCCTGATAAGGATGTCCTCATGGTCCGAAAGGAAAAAACGGCCATGATCCCCTGCGGTATTCCTTACATTTTCAGCACTGTCGGCAGCACAGAAAAAAACATTTTCCCTCCTGCCATGGCAGAAAAAGCCGGTGTTCGCATTAAATATGATGAGGTATTGAGTATCAATAAGGATGAAAAAACTGCAGTCACAGCTGATGGTACCAATATCCGGTATGAAAAACTTATAATTGCCACGGGATCACTCCCCAAGAAACCCCGAAGTTTGCCTGGTGTGGATTTAGAAGGAGTTTTTACCATTCCCAAGAATAAAGAATATCTTGACAGCATCCAGCAATACCTGAAAGATAAAAAGAAAGTGATTGTTGTCGGGGGTGGATTTATTGGTGTGGAAGTCTCTGATGAACTGAATAAAGCCGGTTTGGAAGTGACCCTTGTAGAAATCCTGCCAAATATTCTGAACCTGGCGTTTGACAAAGAGCTGGCTGTCCGGGCAGAAGAGCTCCTGAAAGAACGTGGCATTAAAGTTGTTACAGGTACGGGTGTAAAAGAAATGATCGGTCAGGGTCAAAAAGTCACAGGGGTTCAACTGACAAACGGAACCTCATTAGATACAGATGCAGTTATTCTTTCTGTCGGTTATGCCCCCAATACATCCCTGGCAAAAGAAGCCGGGCTCAAGCTCAATGATTGTGGATTTATCGTTGTTGACGAATATATGCGCACACCCACACCCGATATCATGGCTGTCGGAGATTGCGCAGAAAAAAGAGACTACATCACACGTAAAACCACCGGTGTCATGCTTGCATCCACTGCCTGTGCCGAGGGACGGATTGCCGGTATGAATCTTTACAAACTGTCGGCGCTGAAGACATTCAGTGGAACTATTGCCATATATTCCACAGCCTTGGATAATCATGGTTTCGGAACGGCCGGGTTGACTGAGGCTCAGGCAATCGCTGAAGGATTTGATGTGGTTTCCGGGACCTTTGAGGCACCGGACCGCCATCCCGGATGTCTGCCGGGAATGCACAATCAGCTTGTGAAACTCATTGTTGCCAAAGATTCCGGGGTTGTGATCGGCGGAGAAGTCATCGGAGGTTCCAGTACCGGTGAACTGACCAATATTCTGGGTTTTATCATCCAAAATAAGATGAATCTGAATGCTGTTCTGACGGCTCAAATCGGCACCCAGCCCATGCTTACCGCTTCTCCAGCCGTCTATCCACTGACCAAGGCGGCCGAAAATGCCATGAAAAAGATCATGAACCTGTAAAAACCTATACAGATCCTGAAGGCGTTGAATATATTCAGCGCCTTTTTTTATTCCCTTGATTTTTTTTAGGATGATTATTGCGTAACTTTAAAAAAGTTGATCCGGGAGTTCTTATGGAAAAATTCATCCGTTCTGTGAATGTTGGAAAATCAATTGTCTATTTCGGCATCTTTGGGATTCTTTTGTGGATTCTAACCTGGTATGGCATCCCTCTGTTACAAAATTACAGTGGATTGGAAGCTGTTTATTGTTGGTTTATACTGGGTGGTTGCGGTGTGTTTCTTCCCATGCTTATCACGGTCATTATCAAAACACGGCGTGATGGTTTTAAAGATTCAGCCCATGAATTTTATAACCGCCTTCGGTTGACGGATTTCCGAACCGGGGATTTATTGTGGATCGTTTTGGGTATCCTTGTTTCAGCTGCCGGGATGGGACTGATATTAAAAGGGATGTCCTGGATTGGCCTCCCTCTCACTCTTGAGCCACCCTTCCTGAATTTTTCAGGTTTCCCGGAAGGAAAAGAATGGCACCTTGTTTTTTGGATTCCTTTTTTTCTATTAAATATCTTTGGCGAAGAATTTCTTTGGCGGGGGTATCTTTTACCACGTCAGGTGACAGCTTTCGGTAAATCAGGCTGGATACTGAATGCCGGACTCTGGTTCTTTTTCCATGCTGCTTTTGGCTTTGATCTCATGATCCTGCTTTTACCCATTCTCATAATCGTGCCCTGGTTCACCTATATGCGAAAAAACACATGGGTGGGTATAGGAATACACGGCATCATCAACGGGCTGGCATTTATCGCCCTGTCACTGAACTGGATCTGAACCACGGGTGACAACCAGCAAGGCGTTGGTTACAGAACGTTCCCCTGTGGCATCAGACGGTTTATTTACAACTTTTCCCTGAACCATCATGGTGGTGGATCCTCCTCCGTCCAGGTTCAATGCCTGATAGGCTCCAAGCTTTTTCAAATAATCCGCCAGCTCATCCAAGGACATCCCCACACTATGCCGGGGTTGGCGTCCGTCCACTGCCATCAGATACAAGGTGTCTTTCGTTTTATCAAAAGCAACAGCCGTCCGGGGATGACGGGTTGTCCGAAATTCTTCATATAAATTCTCTTCCATATGTTCAATGGAAATTTCACCATCCCGGATGATACGGGGGATTCCTCCTACCAGGGTGTAAACAGGATCTTTCACAGGTGGAAGACCGAGCATTAGATTCAAGGTATCTCCTTCTTCAATATGCCTGTCGGCAAACCGCTTGGCCTTTCCATGCGCCGATAATACCATTCCATCCTCCGGGATGACAGTGGGTTTCTGCAATGGCCCCAACAGACCTGATTTTTCAGTCACCACAACCTGAAACCAATCATTAACGGCATATCCGTCAAGACATCGGGCAGACATCTCGGTCCCCCACCGGTTTGCCGGAGATTCGGAGCCCACATAGGGTGTAAACAAGACCAGATAATCTTTATTCCTTGCCCTGTTAATGTGACTGATTTTATAACGGATATTGTCCGGGGTTAAGAGAAAGGCATCCAGATCTACAAGATGAATAAACGGTTCTTTGTCATTCGTTAAACCAAAAACAGACCGGTTTGTTGGATTTTTGATCAATTCTCCCTGAATCACCTGAGCACCGACAGGCATACCGTCACCCTGAAAAAAATCAGCATTCACAGCCGCCACAACATTTCCCTGGAATCGGGAAACCATGGAGGATGTCTTTTCCAGGGCCCGAAGCTGATTGCCGGCTTTTATCGTTTCCACGGATATTGCAGGATTTGAAAGGCATACCGTCACCACGTGGATATCCCAGGGGATGGACTCCTTACGGTCATGATAGTACCAAACACCTGGAGCGATAAGTTCACCTTTGGGTGTCCCGAACAGACAGGTGGCAAAAACAGAAAGGCTTAAAACAAGGAGAAAATATTTTTTTAAAGACATTGTGATTGCTCCAATGATTTCCATGAATATACGAAGAGGATCAGAAAAAATAAAAGCGGAACCCTTTACATTCTCTTGGAAAAATTTCGGATTCCATAGCACAAAGGAACGTCAAAAAAAATGTCCGGATAGTGAACGAGGGCCGGTTGCCCGGCCCTCGTTCTGGGGTTGGGGGATGGGAAAATATTTAGTTCTTTTCTCTTTTTACGTATGAAGTATGTAAAAGTTCATGAGATTTATGACCTAAGGGTTCTTTCAGAAAATCTTCATAGATCTCAATGATTTCAGGGTTATCATGAGATTTCCGGTATTGCATTTTCTCATCTTCATCATAGATGGCGTTTGCCCGTTTCGTCCGGATTTCATCGGTCGTGGGAATGGGTTGTCCTCCACCGCCGATACAACCGCCGGGGCAGGCCATAATTTCGATGAAGTGGTAGGGAGATTCACCGCTTTCCAGTTGTTTCATGATTTTCCGGGCATTAGCCAGCCCATGACCAATGGCGACTTTCAGCTCAACCCCTTCCAGGAACTTATATTTTTCAAGAGTCCCTTCTATTTTCAGGGTAGCTTCTTTCACGCCACTCAGGCCGCGAACCGGTTTGATATTCAGGTTTTCGAACGGAATTTCCCGTCCGGTAATGAGTTCATACGCGGTACGTAGTGCTGCTTCCATCACACCGCCGGTTGCACCAAAAATTGCACCGGCTCCTGTGGATTTCCCCAGAATGGAATCATAATCCCCTTCTTCAAGCTTCGTAAAATCAATACCTGCCTGACGGATCATGAGTCCCAGTTCACGGGTAGTCAACACATAATCCACATCTCTGAGGCCGCTGGCCATCATCTCGGGCCGGGCTGCTTCAAATTTCTTGGCTGTACAGGGCATAATGGATACAACCACCATATCTTTCGGATCCACACCGATTTTTTCAGCATAGTAGGTTTTTGCCAGGGGACCGAACATCTGCTGGGGTGATTTACACGTGGAAAGATGGTCCAGATGGTTGCTGAATTCATGTTCGATATATTTGATCCAGCCGGGTGAACAGGACGTGATCATGGGCAAAGCCACATCTTCTTTATCCCGAACCGCTTTGGTCAGCCGATGGAGCAATTCATTTCCTTCTTCAATAATTGTCAAATCGGCTGTGAAATCCGTATCCAGCACACTATCAAAACCAAGACGACGTAAAGCTGTCACCAGTCGTTTGGTCACACGCTGTCCAGGCTCAAGTCCCACTTCTTCACCTATAGAGACCCGGATCGCCGGTGCAGTTTGGACAACGACATGCTTGGTGGGATCATAAATAGCATCCCAAACATCTTCCACATAATTCCGTTCCGTAAGGGCCCCTGTGGGACAATGGGTCACACACTGGCCGCAATTGGTACACACCACATAGGCCAGGGCTTTATCCCAGAAAGTGGTAATACGCATATCCGCCCCTTTATGGGCAACACAGAGGGCACTGACAGACTGAAGTTCGGTACAGGCTCTGACACAGCGTTGACAACGGATACATTTACTGTCATCTTTCTGAATCGCCGGCGATGAAATATCCACCTGATCCTCTTTATGAAGATCAATAAAAACGCCCTGATCGATCCGGTATTCATTGGCCAGGGCCTGCAATTCACAATTCCCGTTACGGTAACAACGCAGGCAGTCTCCCCGGTGTTCACTCAGCAATAATTCTATGACGTGCTTCCGGGCTGTCCGGACCAGGCGGCTGTTGGTATAAATTTCCATCCCGTCAGACGCCGGTGTGGCACAGGATGCCTGCAGAGTCCGTGACCCTTTAACTTCCACCATACAGACCCGGCAGTTCCCTGCAACACAGAGATCTTCATGGTGACAAAGTGTTGGAATGTGCACACCCAGCAATTTTGCTGCATCCAGGATCGTGGTGTTCTCCGGTACGGTTACCGGGGTCCCATCGATGGTTACAGAAATCATTTTTTGTTTATTTTCACTCATGGATTCCTCCGGGATTAATAGATAATTTCTTCACGAAAATTTTCGACAATCGAAATAAAAGGATTGGCGACACTCTGACCAAGCCCGCATTTCGACGCGACCCGCATGGATTTAGCCAGTTTAACCAGGTCATCCAGATAGGTGGCAGGACGCTTTTTATGCTTGATCGCCTGGATTCCTTTCACCAATTGCTGGCATCCTACACGGCAGGGAGTGCACTGACCACAGGATTCTTCCTGCATGAATTCCATGTAATTCATCAGAATATGATACATGGAACGGGTACTGTTGAAAAGCATCATGGATCCACCGGTGGGGACTCCTTCAAAGCCGATAATCGTCTCTTTAAACTTCTTCCGGGGGACACAAAAACCGGAAGCACCTCCAACCTGAACAGCCTTGGTATCTCCGTCTCCGAACAGATCCACAAATTCCTGAATGGTCATGCCCAGTTCAAGTTCGTAAATCCCTTCCACATCGGCATCACCGGATACGGAAAATACCTTGGATCCTGCGGAGATTTCCGTCCCGAAGGTCTTGAATTTTCCCCCTTCATTCAGGACAATCATCGTACAATAAACCAGGGTTTCCACATTGTTAATCACGGTGGGCTTGCCCAAATATCCTTTTTCCACTGGATAAGGCGGTTTGTTCCGGGCTTCTCCCCGGTACCCTTCCATGGATTCAATCAGGGCTGTTTCCTCGCCACAGATGTAGGCACCGCTACCGCTCCGAAGCTTCAGAGTAAAATTGAGTCCCAGCTTATTCATCTCATCATTAAAGGCATTCATCTTTGTTGTCAGCAATGGGACCAGATAATTGTATTCGCCCCGTAAATAGACATACCCTTCAGGGGCTCCGATGACCTTGGCGCAAATTGCCATTCCGGCAAAAACCTTGTCGGCCTGCTCTTCCAGGATTTTCCGGTCTTTGAATGTCCCCGGTTCTCCTTCATCGGCATTACAAATCACATACTTCATGTCACTTTTCTGATCTGCCGCCAGTTTCCACTTCAGGTAGGTGGGAAAACCGGCACCACCCCGGCCTTTCAGACCGGATTCTTTGATATATTCCAAAATCTTGCTGTTTTCCAGCTTCATGACCTTTCCCAAAAGTCCCAGCGAGTCAATCTTCTCAAAAATCAGATTAACCCGCTCCTGATGGGCATTGATCCTGGCCAGTTTTTCTTCACGTGTCATGACCATGGTCGTCTCCTTACATGTATTCATCTAAAGCCTGAACGGCTTTTTCAGGGGTTAACTCTGTATACACCTTGTCGTTGATCAGCATAGCAGGTCCTTTGTGGCACCAGCCGATGCAGTTTGCTTCCAGAAGACTGAATTTACGGTCTGGTGTTGTTTCACCCATCTTGATGCCCAGGGCGTCTTCCAAAGCAGAGACAATCGAATCTTTACCCTTCATGAAACAGGTAATGGTTTTACAAATTCGAATAATGTTCTTCCCTTTGGGCTGCATATCCATAAAGGAATAAAATGTCGCCACCCCATATACATCGGCCGATGAGAGATCCATCTCCGTGGCAATCTCGCGCAACTGATCTTCAGACAGGTAATTGTGCTCTTTCCGTACCATCTGAAGAATAGGCAGAAGGTTCTCACGGCCCTTGCCGTATTTCCTGACGGCTTTCCGGACAATGTTTTCCGATCCTTGCATGAATCCATCCCTTTCTTCACTTCAATTTTATGTGTTTAATACTTGAGAATTATCAGCACAAGAATGTATTATTCCCTCAATAATTACCCAAGAAATAATCCTTTTTTTCTCGATTAAAAACCTTAAATCGTGATTTTTTTCTCGTTTTTACCGGGGATTTTGAGAACGATTCTCATGTTTGCGGGTGGATTCTCTCCCCGAGGTGTCGAAACCGGAAAAATCCAGGAGTAAATGCTTGCTGAAATGGTGAGCTATGGAGAGGATCACGGCACTCCCCAGGACAGCGATGGTAACTTCCCATTGAAATCCTGTCAGAGCAACACCCAGGGCGACACTGGCTGCCGGCGGATGTTTCGCGTCAGTGGCCAGCATGAAAAAGATAGTACATCCCACCGACATGGAATACACCAAGGCTAATAATATGACATTATGAACTGGAATCAGACCAAAGAGCGATCCAAAAACAAGCCCGGCAACATAACTTGGCAATACCGCTCTGGCCATGGCAGACTTTGCATGGGGCATGGCATATACAATGAAGGATGTGGCACCAATAGAAGCAATCACAACCATGTCCCGCGATGTTAAAAGCAAAAGGATGATAAAAAGAACGGATACAGATAAAAGAGTTTGCAACAAATAATATTTCCAGTAAGTCCGCAGACTTCGGCTTATATAGTATATGCGATTTTTCATCGTGGCCATCATTCAATCACTGTTATTCATGATTCATTTATATCATTATACAATTTTATTTTATTTTTTACAAGTGAAGCCGGTTACAAAGGAGAATTCTTTGTTTTTATGATTTCGGAAAATGTTTTTTTTCCAAAAATGTAAACCTTGAGAGGGATGGGAAATGGAACCATTTTATTTTGAATCTGAACATCACTGACTTTACGCATGCATTGATGCTTCCGGTGTTTTTTTACCAGGTAAGGCAGATGGCATAAAAGCCAGATATAAGCGGCAAACAGGGCGGCAACCCGTTTGAAATCTCCCTTGATCAGGGCAAATCCTCCCGACAGACAATCCAGAACGAAACGGAGGGGTGCGATCCATAACAGTGAAAGGACTGAATAATTGGCCAGAAGCATGATCAGATTGTTCCGGTGATTCAGGTATTTTTTGCGGTAGGAGTCGGGAGGCAGGGTCCATCCCGAATGGTGCCAGATAACCGAATCAGGAATGCAATAGGCGGACCACCCCAGCAAATGAAAACGCCAATGCAGATCAATTTCTTCCATGTGGGCAAAAAAGGTTTCATCAAACAGTCCGCTCTCGTCCAATGCTTTTTTCCGAACCATGAAAGCAGTTCCACTGGACCAGAATATTTCCATGGGTGTATCGTATTGCCCCTGATCGGTCTCCAGGTAATCAAAAAGTCTGCCTCTGGCAAAGGGATAGCCGTAGTAGTCCAGAAAACCACCAGCTGCACCTGAATAGTCAAAGCGGTCCCGTTGACTGTAGGAAAGAATTTTGGGCATCACCGTGGCTGTACGGGGATGGGTATCCAACCATTCAACCATTGCTTCAATCCAGGTTGGTTTGTGAATGGTGTCATTATTTAAAATTAAAAGATATTCCCCTTGTGCATGAGTCACGCCCACATTGCATCCCCCGGCATAACCCAGGTTCTTCTGATTCCGGATGATTTGTACCTGGGGATGTTCTTTTTCAACCATCTCGAGACTATCATCGGTGGACCCGTTATCTACCAAAAGAATCTCAACATGGGGATAGGTGGACTGTTTCAGCGAGTCCAGACATTCTTTAAGAATATCCCGGCCATTATAATGGGGAATAATGATACTGACTTTGATCATAGAAAAAAAGGGGGCTTTGGCCCCCTGCTTGTTTATTCCTGTTGGGTTTGTTCTTCTTTTAGTTTAAGAATCTGTTCTTTCATCTGAAGGGCATTGGGATCTCCAGGAGCCACATCGCTCAGCCAACGATCCAGCAATTCCAGGGCTTGGTCAAATTTTCCGGCTTCCCGGTAAATCAGCGCAAGCATCCCCACGGTTCTGGCATCCCGGGGACGGAGCAGATAGGCATTTTCCATGACGGACGCGGCTTTTTCGTAATCCTGCAAATCCATATAGTAAACCTGTGCAGCATTGAAATACTCGTTATAACCCAGATTTTCCCGGCTCACATAGCGTTCCACCCGTTCCAGCATTTCAGACGTATCACCGGTTTCCAGATAGAGTCTTCCCATCTGAAGCATGAGTTCAGGATGATAGATGGGGATATTTTCTTCCGGGATTTTTTCCTCGAGAAAATCCAGGAGATACCCGGCTTTTTCCTTTTCCCCCTCTTCAAGAAAAGCCATCACGGCCTGCATGGCACAGGTCCTGTAATTCTGCATTAACCGCTTGATGTTGTTGTTCAGGAACACATCGGGATTGGCAAGATTTCTGAACCGGTATGTTTGGGTAAAGTTTTCATAGATCTTGTCCGGATCCACGTGGGAGACTTTTTTCGGATGCAAACGCATTGCGAGTCCTTCCATGGAGAGATACTCTCCAAGGCCGATACGGTTATCATCAGGAACCGTGACGGCAAAATAAACCGGTCGTTCCCAGGCAGCCGCCCGGGCCAAAATATAAATCATCTGATCCTGTACCCTGAGTCCCATATCCCGGTAACCCGGATCCATACGCCAGGTGATTTCCCCTTTGGGATTCAATTCCTTGGGGACTTCAATAGACATTTCCCGGGATTTCCAGGGGATGACTGTCATCTGTTCAATCTGCTCATCCGGCAGTGGAATGTCCAATTTGGGTTCATTGTGTTTGAGCTGGAGAATGTACCATGGGGTATTTAAAAGACTCAAATTGACAACCCTGACATCTGTGCGGACCTTTTCTACCTCCTGCATATACCAGAGGGGAAAGGTATCGTTATCGCCATTGGTAAAAATGATGCCGTTGGGTGCAACGGAATTCAGCAAGTTATAGGCATAATCCGATGCCACATAATTGCCATGGCGGTTATGTTCCTTATAATTGGCCCGGAGCATATTCACCGGAAGCACCAGCAGAAGCACCACAGCGGTGGCCGGCACCAGCCAGGATTTGACTTTTTTGTTTTTCAGCCTGTCCACCCAGTTGAGTATACCGTAAACACCCAGGCCGATCCAGATAGAGAAGGCAAAGAAGGATCCCACATAGGAATAATCCCTTTCGCGGGGCTGTGGGTCGGGCTGATTCAGATAGATCACGATGGCCAGGCCGGTCATGAAAAAGAGGGCCAGAACCGACAAGGCCCTGTTCCGGTCCCGCATAAAGTGGTAAAACATGCCAAACCATCCCACAAGAAAAGGAATCCCCCATAATTTTGAAGGATCCAGCTGATCACCGGTCCGCCCGATAAACTGCCAGTTGAAATACCGGACATACATTTTTTTCACCTGGTATTTCCAGAAAAAGTCCCAGGGACCGGCGTACTGATTCCGGTTTGGAGATTCCCGCCATCGGGCTGAGCGGTCAGACGTAATATCTCCATACTGTTCCCGTTCCAGATAAGCAACTGCCTGACGGACCGATTCGGGATCGTTTTCATCAATATTGGGATTTTTCAGGGAACGGATAAAAATCGTTTCATAGGAAGAGTATCCAATGGTAATCAGTGCCAGGCCAATGAGGGCGATCTGGGTCCATTTCCAGGCAGGGGCATAATTTTTCAGAAGAGATTTCATCACCAGATAAGCCATAAAAATAATCAGGAGAATAACGGCGATGGCCAGGGGAAATGAGATCGCGGCGGGATTGATACCCATGAGCAGGGCCAGACGGGCCGTCCCCCGGATAATACCCGTATTGATAATCACAAAATAAAGTCCAGTTACGGCAGCCAGAAGGATCAGTGGCCCCCATTTGAATTCTTTATAGCGGAAATAGATAATCAGCGCGATAAAGGGGAGTGCCAAAAGATTCAGCATGTGTACACCGATGGCAAGTCCGATAAGGTAGGCAATAAGAATCAGATACCGCTCACCATGGACATGGTGTTCATCGGCTTCATGCCACTTAAGAACCAGCCAGACAACAATTGCCGTAAAGAAAGTACTCATGGCATAGACCTCGGCTTCCACGGCATTGAACCAATGGCTGGTTGTAAATGCAAATGTCATGGCACCGATGAAGGCACTGAGATAGACCATCCACTGTTTGTTTCCGTTCTGATCTTTTGTTGTAAAAAAATGGCTGAATTGAATGATAATCAAATACAGGAGAAGAACGGCACCGGCAGAGGCAATGGGAGACATCAGATTCATCCGCCATCCAATATCGGGATTCAGTGGAATCAATGTAAAGAAACGTCCTAAAATAAGAAAAATCGGACTCCCCGGAGGATGAGGGACACCCATAATATAGGATGTTGCAATGAACTCCCCGCAATCCCAGAATGATAGTGTGGGAGCCATGGTTCTGAAATACACTACAAACGATCCGAGAAGGGCAATCAGTCCCAACCAGAATTTCATCTTATCTTTTGTCATGAGTCCTTTCCTGTTTTTATATCAAAGGCATTAAAAAGTATATCCTTATAGATCTGCCAATCACAATGGTTCCTTTTCTGTTTTCGAAGAGCATTAGCCAATGGTGGCATAATCTAATTTATCCCGATAATGTTTCAAAAAGAAATCCAGGAGGTTTCTATGGCGCGGCAAAAGGATCTGGGGATCTTTTTCAACCAGTTTAAAGGCTTCTTTCCGTGCTTTGATCATAATTGGCATATCACTGACAAGGTCGGCTATCTTGAGTCCGGAATCCCCATGCTGCCGGGTGCTGAAAAACTCTCCGGGGCCTCGTAGCTGTAAATCCGCTTCGGCAATTTCGAAACCGTCGGAACTTTTTTCCAGAATACGCAGGCGGGTATTACCCTGTTCGGTATTTTTCCGGTTTACCAATAAACAATAACTTTGCTCGGCACCACGTCCTACCCGTCCACGGAGTTGATGAAGCTGGGTGAGTCCGAACCGTTCGGCATTTTCAATCATCATGATGCTTGCATTGGGGACATCCACGCCGACTTCAATCACTGTCGTAGAAACCAGTATATGGATTTTCCCGCCCTTAAAATCCTGCATCACCGCTTCTTTTTCCCGGGAAGGAGTTCTTCCGTGCAAAAGAGCGACTTTCAAATCGGGAAAAATCTCATCCCGCAATTCCTCATACCCGGCTTCTGCCGCTTTCAGATCCATTTTTTCACTTTCGCTGATCAGGGGATACACTACGTAAATCTGGCGGCCCTTTCGAACTTCCTTCCGGATAAAATCATAGGCTAGTGCCAATCCGCCAGGAGTAACCACGCGTGTCCGGACTGTTTTACGGCCCGGCGGCATTTCATCGAGGATGGATACATCCATATCCCCGTAGAGAGAGAGTGAAAGGGTCCGGGGGATGGGTGTTGCCGTCATGGACAGGACATGTGGATTCATCCCCTTTTTTATCAGTAGTCCCCGCTGATCCACTCCAAATCGATGTTGTTCATCCACTACAACAAAACCCAGTTTACTGAATGTTACCCCCTCCTGAATCAACGCATGGGTTCCAATGACAATGGGAGTCTGTCCGTTGGCAACATGGGTCAGGCTTTCACGTTTTTGTGCCGCACCCAGACGTCCTGTCAGCAAAGCAACCGGAATATTTAATGGCATAAACAGCTGGTTGAAATTGATGTAATGCTGATTGGCCAGAATTTCCGTAGGAGCCATGATAGCGCTTTGATAACCATTATCTATCATAATGGCTGCGGCTGCGGCTGCAACCAACGTTTTCCCGCTGCCTACGTCTCCCTGAAGCAGACGGTTCATGATGTGACCGGAACGTAAATCCTCATAAATTTCCCGGATGACCCTTTTTTGCGCATTCGTCAAATCAAAGGGAAGGGAGTGATAAAGTTTGTGAATCAAATCACCGGCATGTGAACACACATAGGGACTTTTTTGCTCCCGAATGGTTTTTTTCTTGATGGCCAGGAGCAGTTGAAGCATGAACAATTCCTGGAACTTGAAGCGGAACCACCCCTTTTTCAACGATGCTTCATCATCAGGAAAATGCATTTGATACAGGGCATCCCGGTAGGGTAAAATCCGGATTTGATGAAGCACATCGTCGGGCAGGGGATCCGGTAACTGGGGTGGACATTGATTAAAGAGGCGGTTGAAAATTCTTCGGAAGACCCGGGAATTGAGTCCGCGTTTTCGAAGTTCCTGAGTCAGAGGATAAACCGGTACCAGCATTCCTGTGTTCAGCTGATCACGATCCACAAAATCAAAATCCGGATGGGTCATGGTATGGCCGCGGAAAAAATCCACTTTTCCACTGACTGATATCGTCTCACCCGGTTTGAGGACTTTCTGAATCCATTGGTGTCCCTGAAACCAGTTCAGGGTCATATAGCCCGTGGCATCCCGGAGTGTTACATGAAGGATTTTCCGGCGCCGGTGTTGCTGGAGAACACTATTCACCACTTCACCCACCACCGTGCATTCTTCTCCGGTTACCAAATTCCCAATGCTTTTGATGGTGGTTCTGTCCAGATAACGGCGCGGAAAATAGGTTAACAAGTCTTCAACGGTCGCAATACCCATATCATTAAGAATCGTTTCCCGGGCACGACCTATATAAGGGACTTTTCCTACATTCTGATCTAAAAAGGGGTGCACGGCTCCTTACCGGTAACTGACATAACAGGTATATTCAACCGTCACGGATCCCCCCCCCTTCAATGACAGGGGAATTTCCAGTTCCGTAGCGGATTTTTTCTCCGTTTTATGGCTTGTGTTTTTCACCGTCCAGTTTCCATGCCAGCGATCCCGGAGAATTACAGGGAGTGTTTTATCACTTTGATTGCGGATCTCATAGCGGATACGGCCTTCCGCCGTTTCTCTTTCCCGTTGATAATCCAGGATGATTCTTTCATACACCAGATCAAAGGATTTCCCCGGTGATACGGTCAACGGTTCACCGGCAGGCGTATTGGGGACTGAAACTTCGCCGGCGAAAACACCTTTTTCATCAAAAATCCGGAGTATTCCTTCGGGAAGGATAAGGTCGTTCTTACCTGTTTTTTTCATATTCAGGGTTAATTCCAAATCGGCATGGAGTGGTATCGATCCTGAGGAAGAAAAGGAATTGCCGGTTACGATATACACTTTTTCAGGTGTCAGTTCTACTGGTTCAGCCAGCGCTTCCCTGAAATCGGTTCGCGGAAGAAAGGTCACAAAGTCTTTGAGTTTGAAAATATAATTATCCCCTGAACTTTGCGGTGCTTCGGCAGCTGAAGCTGACTCGGCGGCATAATTCATGCCCATTCCCTTGGGAGCTCTCATCATCATGTCTTCCCGTACCACCTGCCCGGTTTTCACATCACCGGCCAATAGGGTAACTTTTGCATTCATCAGGGTTCCGCTTCCCCGGTTGGTCAGCCGGAACCAGGGTGAAAAAACGGCTTTCTCGTCATTTATCCATCGAAGTTCATATTCAGCAGACCAGGCAAAATCACCCGTTTGAAAACCGTAATGCACGGGTACAATCCGTTTTTTTGAAGAGAGAGGCGGCGGAAAAAATTCCAGGGTTTTATCGATAGGAAGCTCGGAGATTTCATAATAGAGGATGTTGGACGGATCAATCAAAAGGATTCCATCGTCTTTCCCGACATAGAGTGTATTGTCCTTGAATTTCAGAAACCGCCCCCGGATATCCAGACTTTCTTTCAGAACCAGATGGATATCTGTTCCTTCTTCAAGTTCAAATAAACCGAACCGGGGATAAGAAAAACGGAGTAAACCTTCCGGTTTCCCTGATTTCCATACAGTACCGGGCCGTACATTCATTCCATAGGTAGGTAAATAGAGTCTTTCATGAATCTCTGTGGGCTCCTCTTCGAGAGTTACCCAGGCACCAGCGTTGGGTAAAATCAATATTTCAGGGACACCCGCCCCGAGTGTTGAGCAAAGGAATAATAAAATCATCAACAGACGAAACATAGACACCTCCATCCGGGATTACATAACCCTTAATCGTCCAGGCGGGCCAGATTTGCCTTAAGCAGGGAGAGATTATCTTCCATGGATTTTTCTTTATCCCGCTCATACTGCACGACATTTCCCGGAGCTTTTCGGATAAAATTGGGATTTTGCAGTTTTTTCCTCACACCGGACAGATGTTTTTCCAGGTTATCAATCTCTTTTTTCAAACGGTTTTTTTCCTTATCCACATCGATCAGGCCGGCCAGAGGGACATAAATTTCAAGATTTTCAACGACTGCAGCGGCGCTGAGTTTCGGTTTTTCAAGATTTTCTTTAATCATCAGGCTTCCAACTTTCGCCAGGGCACGGATATATTCCTCTTTTTCCTGCAGGACAGACCGCTGGTCAGGATTTCCTCCATGAATCAGGACATCGGCTTTCTTAGACGGGGGGACCGTCATTTCGCTGCGGATCGTCCGGATTGCCGTAATCACATCCATCAAGAGCCGCATTTCCTCTTCTGTCTTATCCACACCGGGAATTCCAGGGATTTCCGGCCAGTTGCTCACCATGATATCCGGCTCATCCTCCTGTTTGACCGATTGCCAAATTTCCTCAGTGATAAAGGGTGCAAAGGGGTGAAGGAGTTTGAGGATGTTTCTTAGCACATAAACAGCTGTTCCAAGGGAACTCTCTTTTCTGGCAGGGTCATCCCCGTAAAAACGGGATTTGATCAGTTCAATATACCAATCGCAAAAATTGCTCCAGGTGAAATCGTAAATATCTTTCGCCGCATCATTAAAACGATATTTTTTCAGATTTTTATTCACTGATTTAATTGTAGACTGCAATTTCCCCAGAATCCAGAGATCCGGTGTTTCCAGATTCATATTCCGGGGATTAAAGCGTTTGAAATCATAATCATGGGGACGGTTCATCAGGACAAAACGGCTGGCATTCCAGAGTTTATTCATAAAATTCCGTCCAACTTCAATGCGGTTTTCGTCAAAAAGAATATCCTGTCCCTGAGGAGCAATCAGCATAATCCCAAAGCGCAGGGCATCGGCGCCAAAACGGTCAATCAAATCGAGAGGATCGGGAGAATTTCCCAGAGATTTGCTCATTTTCCGTCCCTGGGCATCGCGAATGAGTCCGGTGTAGTAGACATTTTTAAAAGGGATATCCCCCATAAACTCGAGTCCGGCCATGATCATGCGGGCCACCCAGAAAAAGATGATATCCGGGGCGGTCACCAGATCGTCAGTCGGGTAGTAATATTTCAGATCCTCTGTCTTATCCGGCCATCCCAAGGTGGAAAAAGGCCAGAGCCAGGAGCTGAACCAGGTATCTAACACGTCATCATCCTGTTTGATCTTCTCGGAGCCACACCTGGGGCAGTGGTCCGGATCTTCCCGGAGGGCATTTTTCCAGCCACAGGCTTTGCAGGTAAAAACGGGAATCCGGTGTCCCCACCACAACTGCCGGCTGATACACCAATCCTTAATATTCTCAAGCCAGTGATTATAGGTTTTCACCCAGCGATCCGGGCTGAACTGAATGTCTCCATTATTCACTACTTTCAGGGCCGGTTTTGCCAGTTCTTCCATTTTTACAAACCACTGTTCCGATACCCGGGGTTCAATGGGTACATCAGCCCGTTCACTATATCCGACTTTGTGAATATACGTTTCCACTTTGACGAGAGCACCTTGTGCTTCCAGCTCTTTCACAATTTTCTTCCGGGCTTCTTCCCGGGTTAAACTTTCATATCCTGTCCCGGCAGATTCATTCAGGGTCGCATCAGAATGGAAAATATTGATAAAGGGCAGATCATGGCGTTGACCGATTTCATAATCATTGGGATCGTGGCAGGGTGTGATTTTCAGGGCACCCGTTCCAAATTCCCGGTCCACATACGCATCGGCAATGACAGGAATTTCACGGTTTGCCACTGGCAGGATAAGTGTTTTTCCGATAAAGTCCTTATAACGTTTATCATCCGGATGAACGGCCACAGCCGAATCTCCCAGCATGGTTTCAGGACGGGTTGTGGCAATTGTAAGCCCTTTGGATGGATCTTCTTTCAGGGGATAACGGATATGCCACAGATGACCGTGGACCTCTTTATAGATCACTTCTTCGTCGGAAAGGGCCGTCAGTGATACAGGACACCAGTTCACAATGCGGGTCCCTTTATAAATGTACCCTTTTTCATACAGGCGCACGAAAACTTCCCGGACAGCTTTCGAGAGCCCTTCATCCAGGGTAAAGCGTTCTCGTGACCAGTCACAGGACACACCCAGTTTTTTCAACTGTTTGATAATGATGCCACCGTACCGGTTCCTCCAATCCCACACAAGTTTGAGAAAATCCTCCCGGGAATATTCTTTCCGGCTTTTTCCCTTTCGACGTAAATCTTTTTCCACGGCAGTCTGTGTTGCAATTCCGGCATGGTCTGTCCCGGGAAGCCAGAGCGTTTCATATCCCTCCATTCGCGCTTTCCGAACCAGTATATCCTGAAGGGTATTATTTAAAACGTGACCCATGGTGAGCATCCCGGTGACATTGGGTGGAGGAATCATAACCGTATACGGTTTTTTATCCGGATTTGGTTCAGAGTGAAAATAATTTTTCTCTGTCCATGTCTGGTACCATTTGTCTTCAACCTGACTGGGGTCATATAATTTGGGTAGTTCTTTCATAGATTGGTGTGCATCCTGTATTTTTGATTGTCAATAATTTGTTAATTTATGAAACTAATTGAAGAATTGGAAATTGAGAATTGGAAATTGAGAATTGAGAATTGAGAATTGAGAATGGCGTTTCGATACAACAGCTTTGCAGTTTATCTGGTGATCGGTATCTCAATATACCCTGATGAGCAGAGTTATGCGATAACTTTACTGTGGAGATTGATTGTCTGCTTAATCACTGATATTCAATTCATCATACATCATTCTTCATTCATCATTAAATAAAAAAGCCTGCAGCATCTATTTTTGATGAATCCGTTCTTCACGGTGGGTACCTGCCCCCGGGTTCGGCCTTCCTCTCAAAGGAGGCCTGGCTTCCACCGGGATGAGCATGGGTTCCCATAGATTCAATGTTGATTCTCAAAAAATTCGGCTGCAGGCCATCTAATTCAAAGTATTGGAGTTTTCACCGATTTGCAAGATTTTTTGGGGAATTTTTCAGAATTTTCCCCTTGATTTTACCCAACTCATTCATTTTAGTTCACCATGATTTTCTCTAAATTCCGCTATGAAAAGAGTGAATATACGGACATACAGGACTTCTGATTATGAGGCGGTAAAAAATCTTTGGGAAGCTGCCGGTTTGTATCTTTCCCTTTCGGATACCCGTGAGGAACTGCACAAGATGCTGGATAAACACCCAGAATTATTTTTAATAGCAGAAGTAAATGATGTTCTCGTAGGAACCGTTTTGGGTTCTTTTGACGGCCGACGTGGATATGTCCACCATCTGGCAGTCCTTCCTGAGTTCCAAAATCGTGGCTTTGGTTCGGCCCTCTTAAAAGTCCTTGAAGATACATATAGGAGAATGGGGGTAGTCAAGATCCATCTGTTTATTGAAACAGTGAATGCTGAAGTGGAAAGTTATTATCAAAAAAAGGGCTGGCATCGCCGGGATGATTTGATTATGATGAGCAAAACCCTGCGGACAGATTCTTGAAAACAGACGTATATCCCCTTATTGAAAAAATTGAATCCGGTGAACGTATTAGCCGGGAAGAAGGGTTCATTCTACTCCATTGTCAGGATCTATCCTTACTGGCCGTCATGGCAGATATGATCCGCCGGCGCTGGCATCCCCATAACTATGTTACATACATTGTAGACAGGAATATTAATTATACCAATGTTTGCACGGCCGGTTGTGCATTCTGTGCCTTTCACTGTCCACCCGGGTCAGATATGGGATATATCTTATCCCGTGAAAAACTGGCGGAAAAGATTGAGGAAACGAAAACTTTGGGGGGAATCCAGATCCTATTGCAGGGGGGATTGAATCCCGCCTTAAGCCTGGAATGGTTTGAAGATCTCTTCCGTTGGATCAAGGAAGAACATCCGATTCATATTCACGGACTCAGTCCACCTGAAATTCTTTTTCTATCAAAGCAATCCGGACTGTCTGTAAAAGAAACCCTGAAAAGACTGATTGCAGCCGGTCTGGACTCCATTCCCGGTGGCGGGGCAGAAATATTGGCCGATCCGGCACGGAAACGAATGAATGCCTATAAAAAAGCAAGCAGTGATGCCTGGCTTCATGTGATGGAAACGGCCCACCGGCTGGGACTTCTTACAACGGCTACCATGATGTTCGGAGCCGTGGAAACGTTGGAAGAAAGGCTGGAGCACCTGTTGAAAATACGGGATTTGCAAGATCAGTCGACAGTCGGTAGTCGACAGTTGGCAGTGGACAGTCAACAGTCGGAAGCCGGCAGTGGGCAGGACAGGGGCCGTTTTACGGCTTTTATTCCCTGGGTTTATCAGCCCGCGAAAACCCGCCTGGGTGGGAAAAAAGCGTCTTCCTTTGAATACCTGAAAATGGTGGCCGTATCACGTATCCTGCTGGATAACATCCCGAATATACAAGCCAGCTGGGTCACTCAGGGTGGACAGATCAGCCAGCTTGCTCTCCATATGGGATGCAACGACCTGGGTTCAACCATGATTGAAGAAAATGTAGTGGCCGCAACCGGGGTTAAATTTTCAATGTCCCCCCAAAAAATTGAAGCCCTGATCCGGGCTGAAGGTTTTATCCCGGTCCGCCGGAATCAGGCTTATGAAATGATAGAAGATGCATAAAGTCAGAAAATTTGTATAAAAGGAGTAACCTATGGCAAAAGCAGACGGATTATCCCTGCCCTTTGAAAAACCTGAGAAAATCCGGACAGACCTGCTGGAACCCATCCCCTATGCAGGTAATGATCAGGTCATTACGCTGGAATATCCCGAATTCAGCGCGGTATGTCCCTACAGTGGCTTGCCGGACATTGCCCATGTGACCATTGAATATATTCCCAATGATAAAATTATCGAGCTTAAATCCCTGAAATACTACTTCGTTTCATTCCGAAATGTGGGAATCTACCAGGAAGATATGACCAACCGGATTTACGAGGACCTGCAAAAAGTCCTCGGACCCAAAAAATTGAAAGTTAAAACCATATACAACATTCGGGGCGGGATAGAAACGACATGTGTTATGGGGGAATAAGGAAATATCGAGAGTTGGTTTGTATAAGGTAGTCACGAGACAGTTAACAGTCGGCAGTCGGTAGTCGAAAGTCGGCAGTCGAAAGTCGAAAGTCGAAAGTCGAAAGTCAAAAAATCGATTGATTTGATTGACTTGATTAATACATCAGGAGCGCAGCGACGCTAACTTCCAAATTCCAGCTTCCAACTTCCAGGAGATGATTGCCTGCCCCGTGAAATGAGCGCAGTGTATTTCACAGGGGATTGCCTGCCCCGTGAAAAGGGACCCGGTTTACCGGGATATTTCACGGGGGATTGATTCGATTGGTTTGATTGATTTGATTGAAACTCCAGGTGCGAAGCGACGCTAACTTCAGACAGGCCACGGCCTGTCCCTACACCTCGACACACACCAGGAGCGAAGCGACGCTAACTTCCAACTTCCACCTTCTAACTTCTTTAATAGAATTGGCGATTCATTTGATTTAGCACAAGGATTATAAGAGAGATGGAATATATGATTTCGCTTAGGTGACGCCCCCCACCCCGGGGGTAAGATACAGCTAAATGTGACATAAAGCAAGATAATATAGTATTTCATATATATGATGTATCAAATAATTCAATGAATTCAAAGCAGGGGATCACTCCCATTAAATCTTGATTTTCAAGATGATATGCTTAGTGGCGATATCTTGTTAAACAGGTTATCCATCCCGGAAAAAATCAAAGTATATTTATATGAAAGTCTGTGCATCATAAAATAACACATTAAATTCGCAGATAATTTAAGGCTTAGACATCAATATGCAGTAATTTCTTCCGAATCTCATCTGAGTGATGAAAGATTTTATCGTGAAGAGATCCGCCATGGGAATCCATAGTGACTACAGCCGGAAAGTCCCGGACATCAATCACCCACATGGCTTCCGGTACGCCGAATTCTTCCAGTTTAAACACGGTATGGACCTTTACAACCGATTCAGCAATCAAAGTTGCCAGTCCGCCAATGGCATGAAGATATACAGCTCCATTTGTTTCCAGGGCTTTAAGCGTTTCAGGTCCCATTCCTCCCTTGCCGATCACACCCCGGAGTCCGTATTCCTGAATAACAGTCCCCTGATACGGCTCTTCCCGAATGGATGTGGTGGGTCCTGCTGCTACAAACTCCCAGTCATTTCCTCTCTTTTTCACAACGGGACCGCAGTGATATATCATGGTATCTTTCAAAAAATCCCGGACAAGATCAGGCCGTTCTTTCACAAGCCAGACATGTGCCGCATCCCGGCCGGTCACAAGACGACCGTTTAACGAGACTTCATCACCGACCTTAAGTTTTCGGATTGTCTTTTCATCGATAGGAAGTTTTAAATCAATCATAACTTACCTCATCCGGTGTAAAGCGCATGCTGTGTTTCCGGTCCGCCCAGCACATATAGGCTACTGAGACAAAAAAAGATGCAGGCAGGCGGTGGGCTACCCCAATTTTGACAGCCAGGGCCGTGGTTTTTCCTCCGAATCCCATGGGACCGATACCCAATGAATTCAAATCCTTCAAAAGCCGGAATTCCAATTGGGCCAGTTCGGGGTCAGGATGTGTATCATCCAGGCGTCGGAAAAGCTGCTTTTTTGCAAGCATCATCCCACTGGAACGATCTCCTCCCACGCCAACACCCAGAATTCCCGGAGCACAACCCCGTCCCTGCGCTTTTACCACAGCATCGACAACGCTTTTATATACACCCTCCAGGTCCCGGCCGGCTTTCAATGTAACATCCGGCAATGTATATTGGGTGGAGACATTTTCACATCCTCCCCCTTTTAACAACAGCTTTACACCGATCGCCGGCTCATCCCATTCCTCAAAATGGATATAGGGGGCAAACACACCCGTATTATCTCCGGAATTTTTACCTGTCACCGGATCCACCGCATTGGGTCGCAGATAAACTTTTTCCGTAGCCTCACGGGTCGCTTCCCGGATCAACGTATCAATCCGTCGCATGGAAACACCCAGGGGCAGGGTCACTTCGTACATATTTGTCCCTGTGTCCTGGCAGATGGGAGTACTTTTTTCCCGGGCTCTTTCGATATTTTTAAGGATTGCAGAAAGCACTCCCCGGGCTGCACTCCCTTCATCTTCATTCTCCCGGGCAGTCTGAATCGCCCGGACCACATCTGGTGCAAGATCGGTAGATGCACGGCGAATTAATTCCAGAACTGCCGCTCGGAATGCATGATCCTGAAAATCGAGTTTCATGGGGAATGACCCTTATGGTTCAAATTGTTTTAACAAATTAAGGATTTCCGGTTTCCCCATTTTTTCCGAAACCTGCTGCATTTTGCGCATTATATCAGTATAAATGGGGCGATCCTGCCTGTAAATCACACCCAGGCGGATAAAATCATTATCATTGGCAATATCAAACGCCCGGACTTCATCTGTCGGTTGATAATCTTCCGGGAGATGACGGACCTTTTCGCGGATCAGTTTAAACTGTTCTACCCCCCGAAATGTAGGACAGGGACTCAAGACCTCCACAAAGGAAAAGCCCCGGTGCTGAATCGCCTGGGTAATCACCTCAATGGCGTTTTTGGGATCTCCGGAAAAAACTCTGGCGACAAATGAGGCTTTATAGGCAATCATCATCCGGACCGGATTGATCGGCTCGTCCATGTTTCCGTAAAAGGTAGTTTTTGTCTGTTCACCCACAGGTGTGGTGGGTGAAGCCTGACCCTTGGTAAGGCCATAGATATTGTTGTTCATGACGATATAGGTCATATCAATATTTTTCCGGGCGGCATGGGGAATGTGTCCAGCCCCAATGGAAAATCCGTCTCCATCGCCTCCCACGGCAATCACCTTGATATCCGGGTTACTGAGTTTAACTCCGGTTGCCAGGGGAATAGCTCTGCCGTGAATCCCGTTAAACCCATATGTGTTGATATAGCCTGGTAACCGGCTTGAACAACCGATTCCTGATATAAGTGCCATTTGATGAGGAGGTATTTGAAGCTTTACAAAGGCCTGCATCAAAGCATTCAACACACCATAATCACCACACCCGGGGCACCAGATGGGTTTCAGATCACTTTTATAATCTTTGAGGGAATATTTTACTTCATCCATGCTTAGGCATCCTTCTTTTCATATTCTTCAACGATTTTATCGTATATCTGTCCGACAGTAAAGGGAGCACCGCCTGTCTGACGGTAGGAAACCGTTTCAACGCCAAAATCGCCAAAGCGGACAAATCCTCTCAAGTAGCGGCGAAAAGCTCCTGCATATGCCATTTCCACAAAGATAACACGCTTTTTGTGACGCAAGAAATCGTGAAAGGGTTGAATGAGAAAAGGATAGAGAATTTGGGGGATAATCGCCTGTACTTTGATCCCGTTCGCATTTGCCCTGGCGACAGCTTCTTTGACAGCTCCTTTTGTGGATCCCCAGGCAATGACACCCAATTCGGCATCATCCGGACCATAAAAACGTTCAAAGGAGAATTCCCGTTTAATTTCCCGGAATTTTTCCCAACGTTTTTTGGTCATCCTGGAATGAACTGACACGTCTGATGAGGGGAATCCTTTTTCATTGTGTTCAATCCCGGCAGCCTGATACATCCCCTTTTCCATACCAGGCCAGGTAACAGGAGAAATGCCGTTTTTCGTAATTTTAAACCGGTGATAATCTTCCAATTCTTTTTCTGTGGGAGTTATCCGGCGATTGATTTTTTTAAAACCATATTTCAGGTCTCTGAACCGGTTGGGATTAATGGATTCTTTCCGGTGGCCGATAAAGGCATCGGAGAGAACAATGACGGGAAGCTGATATTTTTCTGCTATGTAAAAAGCCAAAACCGTGCAATCAAAACAGTCCTCCACATCGGAAGGGGCAATGACCACTCTTGGGGCATCTCCATGACTTCCCCATATAGCCTGCATGAGATCTGCCTGCTCAGTTTTGGTGGGTATTCCTGTTGAAGGTCCGCCTCTTTGGACATTAATCACCACAATGGGGAGTTCGGCCATACCTGCCAGTCCGATTCCTTCAGACATAAGGGAAACCCCGGGTCCGGATGTGGCGGTCATCGCCTTACGTCCGGCAAAACTGGCCCCCACCACCGCATTGATTGACGCCAGTTCATCCTCCATCTGAATCACCACGCCATTGTAACGGGGAAGATAGACAGACAACCAGTGCATAATTTCCGTAGAAGGGGTAATAGGATAACCGGCATAGAATTCCACCCCGGCATAAAGGGCACCAAAAGCCGTCGCTTCATTTCCTTCCATAACAATCCGGGGATCTCCCGGTGTATATTCAAAAAGGACTGAATCTTTTTTTTCAATCTCTTTTTTTACGTAATCCCGGCCGGCTTTCAGGGCATTGAGGTTCTTTTCGATGACATCATCCCGTTTGCTACTGAATTTTTTCTTGACTGATTTTTCCAAAGCCGTTTTGGGCAGGTTGAAAAGTTCCGAGATAACTCCAAGCATAGCAATGTTTTTCGCCAGAGATGTCCCGGCTGCATTTGTTGCCAGTTGATTAAAGGGGACTTTATACCAGTTCTTTAATTTATCTGCAGGGATCGGAATATTCTCTTCAGAAAATGAATCTTCCGAATCACTGAGGATCACCACATGATCTTCCAGCAGCATTTCAGATTGAAATTTCAGATAGTCTTTCCAGCTAAGAACAACCAGGATATCCAGTTTATCGCCCTGGGTCGCCACCGGTTCACTACTCATCCGGACGCGGACGGAGCTTTCACCGCCCCGGATCTGCGCCCCAAAGCTTTTCAGCATAAAGACAAACAATCCGTCACTGGATGCAGCATTCACCAGAATTTCTCCGGCACTGATCACACCATCCCCACCTGAGCCTGCAATGCCAATTACAATATTATTACTTGCCATTCCTGCAATACTTCCTTCCTCATCTTTTTGGTGATATCGGCCATTTTACGGACACTGTCCACAATACGGCAATATATCCACATTTACTATTTGATTGACAGCTGCTTTCAAACGGAACCCTGCCCATTTTTCAAAGCTTTTGAAGTTACCAAAGAGCTTGGAATGAAACAAGCAAGAGTTCCTTTTCAAAAACTCTGCCGGGCAGGATTGTTGATTCATTTCACATTTATAACAATTTATAAATCACTTTATATTTTTCATTCAGATATTTCAGGAAGGGCTGTGGTGATAATTTCTCACCTGTCACTGATTTCACCAAATCCAAAGGATCCTTCCGACGGCCCAGTGTATGAACATTTTTTCTCAACCAGTTCAGGAGGATTGTAAATTCACCTGCCCGGATGATATCCCAAAAATCAGGATGGTCTTTCACGGCCTGATTGAGAAACTGGGCAGCATAAAGATTTCCCAGGGCGTAGGAGGGAAAATACCCCACAGCACCCATGGACCAGTGGACATCCTGCATCACACCCATTTTATCATCCGGTGGGACAACTCCCAGATATTCTTTCATTTTCTCATTCCAGATTTCTGGTAAATCTGAAACGTTGAGTCCATCATTGATAAGCATCTTTTCGATTTCAAAGCGAAGCATGATATGGAGGGAATAAGTCACCTCATCAGCTTCTACCCGGATCAGGGATGGTTCCACTGTATTGATCATACGATAAAAATCATCAACCAAAGTGTTCTGAAGTACAGGAAAAAGCTCTTTCAGGCGGGGATAGAAATGCTTCCAGAATGAGAGGCTTCTTCCGATCATATTTTCCCACAGGCGGGATTGGCTTTCATGGATACCATAGCTGGCAGCCTGACCGAAAGGTGTGCCGAAGTGCTCAGGCGGTAGTCCCTGTTCATACATGGCATGACCGGCTTCATGAACGGTTGAGAAAAAAGCGGATTTCATATCATTTTCAAAGACACGTGTGGTAATCCGTACATCCGTCGGATGAAATCCTGTGGTAAAGGGATGGGCCGAGCGGTCCTGACGACCTCTTGACATATCATATCCCAGTTTCTGAACCACCTCAAGTCCGAAAGCCCATTGATGGGCCGTATCGAAAGATTTTTTCAGAAGATGATCATCCGGTTTGTCTCCGGAATTTTTAATATTGTCCAGTAGCTTGATTAACCCCTCTTTCAATTCAGAGAAAAGAGCGGTTACCGTCTCTGTTGTCATGCCCGGTTCATATTGTTCCATCAGGGCATCGTAAGGGGTTGTGGTATACCCGTAATAATCAGCCTGTTTACGGCACATGTCCACAATTTTTTCAAGATAAGGCTGAAAGGCTTTGAAATCGTTATTCACCCTGGCTTTAGCCCAAACCTGTTGCGACTGGGAGGTCAGTCTGGAAAATTCCTCGACAAATGAAGCCGGAAGAACTGATGCATAGTGATAATCTTTCCAAACCAGATGCAGCAATCTTGTTGTTTCCTCATCACTTTCATCATTCAGAATATGTCCCGTATTCAAATCCACCAATTTTTCGAGTGCATTTTTAAACCGTTTACCCGTATGAATTTCATGGGCCAGCGCGCTGAGCCATGCCAATTGCTCACTTCGAAATTCGCCGGCTTTTTCAGGCATGTAGGTTTCCTGATCCCACTGGACCAGAGCCTGGACTGATTCGGCTTTAGCATACTCTTTCAGCAGGTCTTTCAGTACTTTCAGGTCTTCTTTCATTTTTCTCTCTCCTTAAAATGTAAAAAGCACACTCAGAAATCCAAGTGTGCTTTATGTAAACAGAGATCCGTCATAAAAGGACGGATTATTTCAGTTTAAAGACGACAGGAATTGCAATCCAGACGCCTACGTTACGGTCTCGCTGTTTTGCCGGTTTAAACCGTGTTTTTTTAATTGCGTCTATTGCGGCTTCATCAAGACCCGTATTGGGAATACCTTTCATAATCACACAATCAGTCACCACACCTTTTTCATTCACAAAGGCCTGGACAATGACCGTTCCTTCGATTTGGGCTTCCCGGGCAATTTCCGGATAGACGATATTACGGAGGATGGCACCGGCACCGCCGACAGGTTCGGGAGGTTCATCATACGGGATAAACCGGACTCTGGGACCGGATTCTTCTTCGTTTTCTTCCGGTGGCGGAGGAGGTGCATCCATCAGCTCAAAATCCTCAAAATCCAGCTCTTCCATCGTAATATCTTCCGCAATCTCTTCGTCCTCACTCATGACGGGAACGGTCGGCCGCTGGGGAGGCGCAGATTGTTGAACCTGCTGTGTGGGCGGGATATCCATCACTTCAATCTGAATCTGAGGTCCTGTGGTTTCGATGGTAGAATCAGATTCAAATTTCGGTGCAAAATAAAATACCAATATCAGGAGGAAAACCACCAGAATACTGGAAACTTCCGCGATAAACACAGACCGTTCTTTGAATCTTTCAAATTGTTTTACAGACATTGACTGTACTCCATTAGTAATTAGCTGTGGTGGCCGAATAATTCACCCGAAGCGCATCGGCTTCACGGAGTTCATTATGAATCTGAGAGATAACCCCCATCTGGACATTCCGGTCCGCCCTGAGGGATACGATCAGCTGGGGATCGGCCACACGTTTGGAATACATAACCTTACTTACATCAGTCGGCTGAATCAATTTATCATCGACGGATATCACACCGTCACGTCCCACAAAAATGTAAGATACATGCCGTTTGGTTTCCACTTTTTCAATTTTACGGGCCTGTGGAAGAATCACTTTCAATCCTTCAAACTGGCGCATGGTTGTCGTCATCATGAAAAAGATTAACAACATGAAAATAATATCAGGCATGGATGATGTGGGAATTTCAGCCTTGAGTTTTGTTGTTTTCTTTATCGCCATAGTATTGCCTTATTTATTCCGAATCGGCGATGGAAATACGGGTAGCATTCGCCAATTTCAACTGATCTATCACTTCAATATAATCCTGGTATTTTGTGTTTTCTGCGGTTTGGACAGAGAAAATCATGAGTGGATTTTGAGAAAGAAGCCGTTGGGCTTCCCGGCTGATTTCCCGGGACTGGACTTCTTTATCATTCATAAGGACTTGTCCGGCAGCATTCACCAGGACATTCGTGATATTTTTGGGATTCACTTTAAATTCCCCGCCTTTACCCGGCAGGACGAACCCAATCCCCTTATCCGGATCGATGGTGGAGACCAGGAGAAAAAAGACCAGGAGCAAAAAAGCAATATCGGACATGGATGCCGAGGGGATTTCCGCTTCTTTACGTTTTCTTTTTTTTACAAGCATAGATTTAATCCGGTCTTATTTTTTCATTTTTTCTGATAACACATCCACCAGGGTTACGGCACTTTTTTCCAGATCGATGACCATTTTGTCAATCCGGCTCATAAACCAGTTCTGGAAAATGGAGATAATCACAGCCACAATAAGCCCGAACAGCGTTGTCAGAAGCGCTTCAGAAATACCACTGGCCACAATGGCGGGGGATATATCATTGGCAGCAGCCACATCGTTAAAGGCCCCGACCATACCGGACACCGTCCCGATAAATCCAAGCATGGGAGCAATGGTAACAACGGTTGTAAGCCAGATCTGATTCTTTTCCAGAAAAGCCATTTCAAGGGCACCGGCAGAATCAATCACTTTTTCTACCCGTTCCAGGCCTTGATCCATGCGGCTGAGGGCTTCGTGATAAATCGCTGCAACCGGGCTGCTGGATTTTTCGCATTCTTCCTTGGCCGCTTCCGGACCTTCTTCCCTGAGGATCGTTTCAATTTTCTTCAGGAATGAGCGGGTTCTGAGTTCGGCAGCTGTAAGAGAATAAAACCGTTCAAATACAATGATGAGTCCAAAAATGAACACACCAAGGATCCAGGGCATAAACGGACCGCCCTTTACAAATAATTCAACCATGGATATGAACCTCCGATCTTAATTGAAAAGTTGTTTCAAACATCATTGCCAGTCATTTTACTCAAAGCAATGTTTAATGTCAATTCTTTTTAACATGGCTCAGGGCTTTAATCCCGGCAGTGCTTTGGCGTCGGGAATATGCTCCAGAGCAGCTTCAAACTGATTGTCGGCAAGGAGGCGCGCTTTGTAAAATGCGTTGTTCCCCCACCACATTTTGGCCATTTCCGATTTCAGTTGCATCTCAACATAATCTTTATCTTTTTGAAGATCTTCAAGGGTTAAAGATTCAACCTTATCCCCTACAAAAGAAAGAAATTCTTCCAGATAATCTTCAGGAAGATCCTCATTAAAAATGAAGTTTTCAGCATCAGCAGGTGCATTGGGATACTCTTTACTTAATTCCTGTGCAAATTTAAAAAAGAGCCGGTCACTGTGCTGGAAGACCTTCACGGTTGGCTTTGACAGGTTCAGGTGTCTTTTGACCAACACATCGGGGGTGATTCCTCCGCCTCCGAAAACGGTCCTTCCGGCTTTGGTTTTATATACCGGTTTATCCGTTGTATCCAAGACCGTTGAATCGGTTTCATCTGCCAATACAATGGATTCATAGTAATCCTGGAGTCCATTGTCGTATGGACGCTGAATCAATCTGCCGGATGGTGTATAATACCGGGCAACCGTCACCCGGACAGCTGACCCGTCTTTCAAGGGCCACTGACGCTGAACAAGTCCCTTTCCAAAACTCGTCTCCCCTACAATCATACCCCGGTCCAGGTCCTGAAGAGCTCCACTGACAATTTCGGAAGCACTGGCTGAACCCCGGTTGATCATGACCACAACAGGCAGGTCTTTAAATTCACCTTTTCCCGTGGCATAAAAGTCTTCATTGGCATTGGGTAAACGACCCTTGGTGTAGACGATCATATCACCGGCATTGAGGAAGTGATCCAGCATTTCCACCGCTTCATTCATATATCCACCGCCGTTATATCGCAAGTCAATGATGAGAGATGTCATGCCCTGCCCTTTTAAATCATGGAGGGCATCAGAAAATTCTTCGGCTGTCTTTTGTGAAAAGCGGTTCACCAGGACATATCCTACATTTTCTTCAACAATAAAATGGGCAAGGACAGAGTAAATGGGAATGTCATCCCGGATAATTTCCACTTCAAAAGGTTCTTCTTCCCCTACCCGTTTTACCGTCAGGGTTACCGTGGTACCTTTGGGACCCCGTAATTTCTTAAAGGTTTCTTCCTGAGTAATCTTATACGCCGATTCACCATTTATCTTGAGGAATTTATCCCCGGATTGCAGTCCCACTCTTTCGGAAGGTGTTCCCACAATGGGGGATATGACCGTAATATATCCATCAATAATATCAAACTCGATGCCAATCCCCTGGAAGTTTCCCTGGAATTCCTCTTTAACAGTCTTCAGTTTATCCTTATTGATGTAGACAGAGTGGGGGTCCAGTTCTTCCAGCATCCCCCGGTATGCCCCTTCCATCGTTTTGGCCCAGTCCACCTCTTCCACATAACTTTCATTGATGATGGAAATGATGTCATTCATAACCGCAATTTTCAGATATAAATCATCAACGGAAGCAGAGATTTTGGGGTAAAAAATAGCTACTGCCAACAATATAATTGTTAGCGTAGAGAGAAAGATTTTCTTTTTCATTGTTTTCATCATTTTCAAAGTTAATCAGCTAATAAATATACACTTTCAGCGTGTAAGTCGAAAGCCTTAATCAGGACTGGAACCGGCAAGTGGAGATTTTGACAGATAATCGATCATCTTTTTCGCCAGATCGGCAGGTTGATGGTTGCTTAGCTGGGCGTTATAAAAAATAATGATTGTTTCAGCTGTTTGGGGATTTCGAAGCATCACGGATGTGAATCCCGGTAGCCCTCCCAGGTGACCATACCAGGATTCATAGCGAAGAATACCGGGGCCGTAATATCCTCCTTCAATAGTAGTGGGTACTTCATGTTCCAGCCGAAACGTATGGCTCTCAGCAGAGATAAGGCTGCCATCCGTCAAACAGACGGCATACTCCCGCAGATCCCGGAGGGTGGAAATCACGGCACCTGCAGCCCAAGCGACGGAAATATCATAGGATTCCGACCAGTCGACAGGAAACCCTGCTTCACCGGTATAATACCCTTTGGGATGAGGTTCAGGCATAGTGTTACCCGACTCGGGAAACGAGGTATAAGATAATCCGCAGGGTTCAAAAATCCGGTCATTCAATTCTTCTAAAAGTGTTCTTCCGGTTATTTGCTCTATGATGCGTCCCAGGATCACGGTATTGGTATTACTGTAATGCCAGGTTTCCCCCGGGTCGGATAAGGGAGTTAATGAGGTTCCCAGGGTGATGAGGGAATCGGGGTGCCACACATGGAGGGGATCCGCCAGTGTCATTTGCATGAAACGGGGGTGTGATGAATAATCAGCGATGCCGCTGGTCATATCCGATAGCATAAGGAGTGTGATGGAATGACTCCGGGGTATATCCGGCCTGAATTGGGACAGTGAATCATCCATAAATAACAAGCCTTCATCAATCAATTGAAACAGGACGGTATTCACCATGGTTTTGGTAATGCTGGCTATTCTGAAGTACATGCCCGTCTCCATAGGTGTTTCTTCCACCAGATCCGCAAAACCCGTGGCATATTCCCAGACTGTTTGGGAGCTGTCGGACCAGTAACCGGCAATGATTCCCGGAACGGGTGTCTGTTCAGCAACTGAATCACAAAGGTTTTCAAGATAGGCTAATCCTTCCCCGGACGATTCCGGAGCCGTATTCCCTCCATTCTCACATCCGGCACTCAGAAGCATCAGAATGAGGAAAAAGTAAAGAAATCCGCAGGACCGGATTTTCTTCAGCGGTATATGTCTGTTATTCATCTTCAGGGCTAACCTTCTTTATTGGTTAAACGTTTCGTCTCATGGAAAACGGAGGAATGGATATCCATGATTGACGCGCTATTTTATCAAAACACACTTTTGTGCCAGATATCGGTTTCCGGCATGGAGTGTAATAACATAGATACCGGAGCTGAGTTTTGAAGCATTCCAAACGAGGCTATGTGTCCCCTTTTCAAAGGGGTCATTTGCAAGTGTGATAACCTGTTCACCCTTGACCTCAAATACGCAGAGTTCCACATGACAATCCTCCGGAAGGGAAAAGTGAATGGTGGTTTGGGGATTAAAGGGATTGGGATATACAGATCGGAGGGTAAATGTCTCAGGATACACTTCTGTATGGATCCCATTACCGGTCTGAATGGTAAAGGCGGCATCACTTGTATCGGCGGCATTGCTATCCCGGTCCAGAATCCGAACCAGGCATTCTGCAGAAGAAATCTCCGGAGCAATCCAGTCGTATGTACCAGAGAAGGCTTCAACCCGGTAGCGGATCGTGTTCCAGTCTGCCCCACCGTCTGCTGAATACTCCAGCTTCACATTTTCCACGTAGGCACTGGTCCAGCTTATCGTAATTGTATCTCCTGCCGTAAACAGTTCACCTCCATTGGGTGTGAGTAGTGTCACAGATTGTTCAATGATGCTGAAATTCACATTGCTCTCATCGGCAATGAGGGAATCGGATAAATCTCTGATACGGATACGGCATGTTTCGCTGTTTATTTTCGGCACCTGCCAGAGATAAAAGCCCTCCTCAGCCGGAAGGCCATAATTGATCATTTGCCAGTCCGCCCCGTCATTCATGCTATATTCAAGACAGACAGAATCTGTGTATTCTGAAATCCATTCAATGTTTTGTTCAGCTCCCGGACTCCAGATTTCACCGCCGTTGGGAGCTGTGATTTTAACAAATTTGTCAGCATGTTCTACAGGGAATTCGTGAAAACTCAGTGCACTATTGCCATGGGTATTATTGATCCAGGGACCTTGATACTTTTCAATGCTGTTGAAATAACTATCATCGGGAAGATAGGTGATATGGGAAATGAAATTAGGGCCACGTAATGTGAGAATCAGGGAATCCCCCCGGGCTTCCCCCTGGGATATCATATTCCGGTCCTCTTCGGGGAAAAAATAATCCTCCATCGTATACACTCCGTCAGGATCAGGCCACAGGAGCGATTGCCCTTCATCAAAAACAAGAATCACCTGCTGTTTCGTGTGGTCATACACGGCATGTTGGATATCCGGTGAGTGAATGCCGGGGGTATCCAATGCATGGTAATAATCCGCCTGGATCAGATCAAAGGTCCGGCCTGCCATTGCCATATAGCCGTCATAACTAAAATGAAGCCCGTCATACCCGGGAAGCCCACAGGTAGCAATGATTTCAAGGTCATATTCCGGGAAAGAATCGGGTAGTGTCCGTTGCATTTCACGAAAGATACCCTGAGCTGTACCCGGACCACCGGGACGGAGCTGATACACATAATAGCGTTCCGGAGCGAAATCCTCCTGCCATGCCTGAATTAGGCGGCTGAAACGCTCAGGATAAGCCAAAGCAGGATTCAAATCTGCATCATTTTCCCCCTGATGCCATAAAATAGCTCGAATACGACTTACACCGCTTTTCCTGATCCGGTAAAGCAATTTGCCATAAATTGTATTCAAATCTTCGGGGTTTTCTTCATTTTTAAAGTGTTCACTGATAGAACTGCCACCGGTTCCGCCATTAAACAGGCAGGTTGGAATTCCTTCTTCTTCCATGATTTTGCGCTGGAGAGCAAGTCCCATAGATCCTACATTGGGACCTGTAGAGGAAGATGCATGGGACAAGGTCCACAGAGTATCTGCAGGATTGTAAACATCATAATTGGAGTTTGTGGTTTTCACACCAAAGGTCCGGCAATACGTATTTTGCCAGGTATCCGAAGCAAAGGCATAGTGTGAATTGGACTGACCCGTCAGGATAAAGGCATCTCCACAGACAATATTCTCTGCCGACCAGACCGGTGTACGAGTGGCAACTGATATCAGGTAAAGGGAAAAATCGTAAGTACTCAATTCTGCATGAATCAGGCATTCAAAGGAGAATGTTGCCTGATTGTTCGAATAGGAGAGATAAGAGGCCTGGGTATTGTACAACGTATCATTTTTGTAACACTCAAGGGCAATGGAATCATATCCTGTTTCAACAACAGTCCCGTTGAGAAAAACCCGGGCTGAATCGGTGTAATCCCGGGTGAACAGCTGATTATTCACGGGTTTATCATTCAAAAGAACCGGACCGCCATTCCCTTCAAGATTTGAAGCATAAAATCCGGCCAGCAGCATTATACTGATCAAACATCTTTTTATCATCTTCTCCTCCGGACATTGCTTAGACGATAATGATGCAATATAAAGAAACTTTCCCGAGGATAGAATAAAAGAGAAACGTCAGTTATCAGTCGGCAGTCATCAGTCGACAGTCGGCAGTTGGCAGTGGGCAGTCAACAGTAACGAGGGGATTGGGGGATTGACACTTCGCCGTGCTCAGTATTCAAACGCCTTCGGCGATCAAAAATTCAAGCGGCACTTCGTGCCGTTCAATTGCTTCAACTTTCAGCATTCAACCACGGCTTCACAGTGTTCAAAAAAGAATTTACCCATTGAAACCCGCATATCTGGGATTGAAGATCGAACGAAGTGAGATCCTTGAACGCTGCATAGCAGCGTTTGAACACCGAACGTAGTGAGGTGCTTGAACACCACGAAGTGGTGATTGAAAGCCGCGTAGCGGCGTTTAATAATTCAAGCGGCACTTCGTGCCGTTCAATTGCTTCACTACGTTCAGCATTCAAGCACTGCTTCGCAGTGTTCAAAAAAGAATTCCGGTCACCTATTGAAATCTGCAAAACTTGGATTGAAGATCGAACGCAGTGAGATCCTTGAACGCTGCGCAGCAGCGTTTGAACACCGAACGCAGTGAGGTGCTTGAACACCACGAAGTGGTGATTGAAAGCCGCGTAGCGGCGTTTAATAATTCAAGCGGCACTTCGTGCCGTTCAATTGCTTCAACTTTCAGCATTCAACCACGGCTTCACAGTGTTCAAAAAAGAATTTACCCATTGAAACTCGCATATCTGGGATTGAAGATCGAACGCAGTGAGATCCTTGAACGCTGTGCAGCAGCGTTTGAAAGCCGCGAAGCGGCTATTGAACCCTTGAGCCCATGAACCCCTGAACCCCTGAACCAACTATCAGGAGCGCAGCGACGCCAACTTCCAACTTCCACCTTCTAACTTCTTTAATAGAATTGGCGATTCATTTGATTTAGCACAAGGATTATAAGAGAGATGGGATATATGATTTCGCTTAGATAACGCCCCCCACCCCGGGGGTAAGATACACACACCAGATACATTTGTCAAGTTTATATTGTTGTTATTATATTCTTTGGTCATAATACCCTTCCCCCCAACCTGAAATCTGAGCCTTATTTCAAGAATACCCCGTAAAGTTCCAATTATCTTTAATTTAAAGAGTTGCCAAAGCGGCTAAAAGTCCGCCTGTCAGCGTACACAAAAGATTGACCCGGTCATTATTCATGGATCGATAACCCCGGATCAGGGGGATATCTTTTTCTGAACAATGATCTTTTTTTTCTGTGATTTTTCCACAGACCGGGCACCGGTACTGGGCCTGGAGAGTGGCTCCTAAAATGGAATCAGCCACAGACCCGAAAAAGCCGGCAAGGGTAATAATGAGAATATGATCCAAAGTGAGAAAATCCACCTGCCGCCATCCCCACATAAACCAGCCGATCAGCACCACGGAGAAAGACCCTAACAGTGCACCAAAAGTCCCCAGAGGTGTGATGCCTCCGGACGTTCCCATTTCCACTCTTTTAAAATTGAGGATACTGACCGGTGGACGTCTGCTGAATGTCCCCAGTTCTGTGGCCCAGGTATCGGCAGTTGCAGCTGCAATACTTCCCAGGAAAATCATATACCAGACCGGATGCCGGGTAAAGTAGAAGCCGAGAATGGCAAGCATTCCCACACCTCCATTGGCAAAAACCTGGAAAATATCCCGCTGTCCCCCTTTTTCAAAAACTGTTTCAAGAATCTTTTTATGCCGTTTCCCCACACTGGTAAAAAGGCTGGAAGTCACAAAGAAGAAAATCACAGGGAACATCCACTCCAGACCACCGATTCCAAAGACCACGGTCCCCAAAAGCCAGGCCCCTACGGCACCGCTCAGGGAAAGGGTTTTTGCTTTCCAGGCAAGCCAGGCAATCCCGGCAGTCAATATCATCCACAGCATGAGTTGATGTTGCATGGCCGGAGTGCCGGTATAGAGAAAATCCAGAATCACGGCACTTCCCAGAGGAACCATCAGATTATCGGTCCCTTCGTGGGAGATGGTTTCCGAGACAGCCGCGTATACTGCTGTAAAAAATCCGAAAAGGACCGCTGTCCCCCAGGGAATCTCCGGTCCAAAAAGTCGGCGAAAAAAATACATTCCCGTCACCGCTACAAGAAAAGCGGTCACAAACATAGCCATGCTTCCCTGGAGGGATTTTTTATCGGACCAGATTTTAAATGATACGGGGTGTTTACGGGATTCTCCCACCCAGCTGGCGACAGGATCTCCAAAGGTCATGATAAGCATCGCCGTCAATAAAATAGAGGGATCTTTATCCCAGAACCAGAGAACAAGAATCAGGAATGAGATGGGAAAATAAACCGTTCCATAGCTGACACGGTCTGTTTCATGGATCCCCTTCAATAATCCGTAGCGGATTCCAAAATAGTTGACAAGGATAAAAACTCCGGCAAGGGTTGCAACCGGCAGGGAATCCTGAAAGAAAAGGGGTGAAAAACAAACCAGAATACCTACAAGAATATGAACAATCCTCCGTGTGGTATGGGGATGCACACGAAACAGGCGGAGTAAAAAATCGGCAAGACCCAGGAAGAGGGTAATGATAAGAAAAAACAAACCAAACATCAGCCAGGAAGAAACATTCGGAAACATGAAAACTCCTTATCAAAAGGGAAAGGGGAACAACATCCCGGATATCTCATGCCTTGTCAGCAGGTAACCTGGGAATTTAACCTGATCCCCCAAAGAGATGGTAGAAATATTTTTAAAAGAACTATTGCACTTTAAAACGAAAAACAGGTATATTCATACTGCGTTTGAGGGATAAATCCCGATAGGGTTTTGAAATATTTCTTCTCAGGTTCCCTCCTGTGTTGAAAAATGCCGGTGTGCACGCACCGGCATTTTTCTTTTTAGCCGGTTTTTCATTTTTCCTGAAGGCGGAAGATTCTAAATTCCATTATATGAAACGTATCTGTGCATACCTCCTCATTTTACTTCTTATCATACCGGTAGCAGCAGAATGTATAGACTATGATATCAATTTATCCATCGAATCCCCCCGGCGGGAATATGGATATCGAATAGGGCGCGGTATGGTTATCCGGCCAGGGATGACCCTATATCCCGGAAAAGCGCCATGGTACACCGGTACAGATTTCAGCCTGGGCGGCAACGCATGGGATTTGACGGCATACGGAGGATTCTACACCTCCCTTTCATCCCTGGGAATACAACCCGAATGGAGTCTGGGATGGTGGGGCCGGACTGATTCCCTCACCTCTTCCCTGAAATGCACCATCGGTCATGTTTCCCCTTTCCGGTGGCAATTCACAGCCGATGTGGATCCCCTGGCAGGACGTATGTACGGATATAGTGAGATCCAATGGCCCGTGGACTGGAAGATGCCCTGGATTTTGTCGGTCTATACCGGACTCAATCTGTCATCCTATCGGCAAGGACCGGTTTACAGAAAATCGGGACTTTCAGAAGCCGGAATCGGCATTGCCACCTGGATGGAAATCGGCCCCTGGTATGGTGAGCTTTCTCTGAGAACCGGCCCCGGATTTGACCGGTTCCAGATTGAAAAACTTCAGATTTTTTGCCGATTCATGATGATTCGAAGCGGAGGATAAAAAAGATGAGCCATCGCAGCATTCCGGCACTCATGATAATCCTTTTTCTCATAGGCTGCCAGCCGAAACAGAAGGAAAGAATGATGGATGAAAAATCTTTTTTCAAACAGGTCCCTTCATGGGCGGCTAAGGTCGTATGGTATCAGATTTTTCCGGATCGTTTTGAAAACGGAGACCCTGGAAATGATCCGGACAAGGAGTCGCTGAGAGGTGCCTGGCCTCACGATGCCGAATCACCCTGGAATCTTTCTCCCTGGACAGCAGACTGGTACAAACTTCAGCCCTGGGAAAAGGAGAACGGAAAAGACATCTGGTTCAACATTCAACGCCGGCGTTACGGCGGTGATTTACAGGGAATAATCAACAAGCTGGATTATCTGGAGGATCTGGGAATCGGTGCCATATATCTGAATCCTGTTTTTCAGGCACCCAGCCTTCACAAATATGACGGAGCCTGTTATCACCATATTGACGTCCACTTTGGCCCCGATCCGAAAGGAGATCTTCAGCGTATGGCCAAAGAGAACCCGGTAGATCCCTCCACCTGGGTTTGGACAGAAGCGGATCAATTCGTTTTAAAACTGATCAAAGAAGCCCATCGACGGAACATCCGAATTATTTTCGACGGTGTATTCAACCACATGGGAATCACCAGTTTTGCCTTTCAGGATCTTTTAAAAAACGGAAAAAAATCAGAGTTCCGGGATTGGTTTACTGTAACAGACTGGAATACTCCGGGATTTTTGGGAGCTCCTTTTACCTATGAAGGATGGTTTGGCGTGGCGGAATTGCCCGAACTCCGTGAGGATGAAAACGGAATTGTTGAGGGGCCCCGGCAGTATATTTTCGAAGCAACCCGACGGTGGATGGATCCGGACGGTGACGGAGATCCCTCTGATGGAATTGACGGATGGCGCCTGGATGTGGCCTTTTGTGTGGGACACCCCTTTTGGAAAGCCTGGCGAAACCATGTGAAAGCCATCAACCCTGAAGCTTACCTGACAGCAGAAATCATCGATCCGCCCGAGAAAGTGCTTCCTTATCTGGAGGGAGATGAGTTTGACGCTGTGATGAATTACAATTTCGCTTTTATTGCCCACAAGTATTTTGTCAACAGGCAAGATAAAATCACTCCGGTGCGTTTTGCCCGGGAGCTGGATTCCCTGTTAAACACCTATCCCCTTGAAACACTTTATGTCATGCAAAATCTGTACGATTCCCACGATACCCAGCGTCTTCTCAGCGCCCTTGCCAATCCCGATATCGGAAAATTTGAAAATTGGGGAGAATTTTTCGGAAAATCCCAGGCACATAATCCCCATTACAATATCCGCCCCCCGGAAGATGAAGAAACCCTTAAAATTCACCGGCAGATGATTGTGCTGCAAATGACATTTGTAGGGGCTCCCATGATCTATTACGGAGACGAAGCCGGTATGTGGGGAGCCAATGATCCCTGTTGCCGGAAGCCCATGGTCTGGCCCGGCAGGGAGTACGAAGCTGAATCCACCCGGCCCAATCAGTCATCGATGCCTTCTGTGCCGGTAGCTTTTAACCATGATCTTCATAATTTTTACCGAAAACTTATACATTTCAGGAATGAACACCCCGCCCTCCAAACCGGAGATTATGGGGTAGTTGTAGCTGATAACGATAGCGGACTTTTTGGTTTCAGACGTCAAAGCGGTACAGATGTTATCATGGTACTTTTTAACAGCAGTGACCGGAAACAACCCTTTTCCATTCACGAAAATCACTTCCATGACAAAAAGAACATCACAGATTATTTAAGTAATAAGGAGTATTTCCGGAGGGACCATGAATTCATCGTGGATATACCGGCAAAGAAAGCAATTATCTTATATTAGCGGGCTTATTTAAGAAGATTCCTACAGATTTTTGTGATTTATCCAATCATGCAGCATTTTTTTATTAACTTTCCGCCTTGTTTTGTGTCAAAGCTTATTGAAACGAAAAAAGGACAACAGATGAAAATGATAAAGATGACTTCACGAATACTGATCATGATGATTCTCCTGGTAACTGCAATCACAGCCCAGGACACCCGGAGATCTGCTGATTTCAGGGGGGCGGTCCAGGGACGTGTTCTCGATAATGCAACGGGAAATGAAATTGGATATGCCAATGTTGTAGTGCACAATTTACCGGATAGTTCACTGGTAGACGGAGCCATGAGTGATGAAAATGGATTTTTTTATATTCCAAATATCCCTGCGGGGCGCTATTACGTGTCCGCAAAATTTATCGGCTTTTACGAAGTCCTGAGTTCTGAATTTCGGTTAACGCCCCAAAATGCAACCGTAACTCTGGAGGATATTCGCCTGAAACGGGCTGCCATACAGATGTCCGAAGTAGAGGTTGTGGGAGACCGGCCTGTGATAGAATTCAAGGCAGACAAGCGGGTTATTAATGCGGATCAGTTTGCTGCCAGTCTAAGTGGAACAGCTGTGGAAATCCTGGAAAATGTCCCATCCATTGATGTGGATGTAGAAGGGACCGTCACACTACGGGGCAGCTCGAATTTTATCGTGATGATCGATGGTCATCCCAGTATATTTGAAGGCAGTGATGCCCTGGATCAGATTCCCGCAACCCTGATTCAGACAATAGAAATTATCACCAACCCCAGTGCCCGGTATGATCCGGACGGAACAACGGGCATCATCAATATTGTGACCAAAAAGCAAAAGATTACAGGTGTGAGCGGACAGCTGTCTGTGAATGCCGGGAATGGGGATAAATATGGTGCCAATGCTGCACTCAGCATGCGCTACGACAAATTCACCTGGAACAACAGCCTGAGCTGGAACGATTTTCAGTCCGGAGGACAACGGACAACAGACAAAACCACCACTATTAATGATACGGCCTTCAGTGTGTTAGGAGATGGACGTGGAGAGATGCACCGGAAGACCTATTCATACCGGACCAGTCTGGACTGGCGGCCAACGGACAAGTTTCTCATCTCTGCTCAGTTCAACATCGGTCATTATGAACGAAGCCGTACCAGCAATCAGATGTTTGAAGAATATCCCGTTTACTCTATTTACCGCTCCTTGGATGACAATACCCGGGCAGGAGATTATTGGGGAACAGGACTGGAATTCACAAAAAAATTCGACAAAGAAAGTCATGATCTCTCCGGTTCTGTCAGCTACCGGAGTCGTATCGGCAGTGAATTCAATGAAACAACCCGACGGGATGAGAATGAAAGCATCACAGACCGGACCAAAAACACGGAAGACTCCAATGATTCAGACTGGCGGCTTAAGCTGGATTACAAAAATATGGCGTCAGAAACCCGAGGTTTTGAGGCTGGCATCCAGTCACGGATTTCGATGGATGAAGAAGGAACCGGTACTTATGGTTGGGATACTACGGCGTCCCAATATGTGTACTATCCCCAATACAGCCATCAAAATGATTATGAGCATGTCATTCACAGTTTATATGCCATTTACAAGCGGGAACTTGGTCCGTTTCAATGGCAGTGGGGCGCCCGGGGGGAATATACTTACCGGAACATGCATCTGAACACCCAGGATACCACCTATCTGATCGACCGATGGGATGTTTTTCCTTCACTCCATGTCAGTCTTCCCTTATCAGAGAACAACCAGGTTATGGCTTCCTATACACGTCGCATCGACCGGCCAAGAAACTGGTATCTGGAACCCTATGCAACACAGAGGGATGCCTACTCGGTGTTTCAGGGGAATCCCGGACTTGAACCGGAATATATCAATGCCTGGGAAGCCAGCTGGCAACTGAGTAAAAAGAAGAATTATATTGCTGCGGACATTTACCACCGGACCACAGAAAACAAGGTAGAAAGAGTTCAGAGTGTTATCGACAAAGAAACCCTGCTCTTCACCTTTGCCAATGTGGGAAAAGATTACAGCACCGGTGCAGAACTATCACTGAATGTAATTCCCTATTCTTTCTGGAATATATTCCTGAGCGGGAATCTGTACCGTTACCGGGTAGAAGGCTCATTTAACGGGAGGTCTTTTGACAATTCATCCAATAATTGGGGCGTGAAATTCAACAACACGTTCTTTGTTGGGACAGACACCCGCATTCAATTCGACACCAATTACCATGGTCCCTCTGTCACAAGCCAAAGTGAACGGGAAGGATTCTGGATCGCCAGCGCCGCGGTGAAATACGACATTGGGAAAAAATGGACGGCTGCTTTGCAGGTCCGGGATGTTTTTGGAACGGGCAGACACGAGTTTACCACCACCGGTCCAAACTTTATCAATGCCACTGCTTTTGAAAGAGAATCTCCCATTGCCATTCTATCCCTGACATACCGTTTCAACAACTACAAAAACGGAAAGAACCGCCCGGAAAATGGTGAAGGAATGAATGGTGACGAAGATGACCTGTTTTTATTTTAACGAATTAAAACACTCCGAATATAAAAGAAGGGATGATTCGTCATCCCTTCTTTTTTCCCTTATGCAATTCCTATTGTAAACCGACAGACAGTTCATCCCACCAGTCAAACATAATAATGTGGACCAGATCAAAAATCATGGCACCCTCTGTTTCTTTTTGCACCATACGTAAGGCATCTACAAACTGCCGGGGATCGTTTTCATCTTTATACTGTTGCACATACAAACTGCCATAAACCGGGATTTTACCCATGGTCACTTTTTGGGACATGCGGGCGGCTCCTTCCACAGAGTGGTAAGGTTTATATTTTTCTTCCATGCCGGGTTCCCGGTTTGGTTTTTCCTTCCAGTCCCTGTACAGACTATCCACTTCAGCAATAGTCACCGGATAGAAATAACATCCGGTAAAGAGGAAATCAAGTGTTTCGGCATATCCGGTTTCCTGATACTCCGGCAGAGCCCAGTCATATTCTTGTGAAGGATCATACGCCTTACTGGCCCAATTTACCCCTAATTCATAGTAACTGGGATACCAGGCTCCCACATAATCGGAAAAGATGGCATCGGGGCGGACCTTTTTCACACGGTTCCGGGCTTCCACAAAGAAATCATGGATCACCGTAGCCCGCCAGAGCAGCCACTTTTTATAGAGTATTCCGGGCTTATGAACCGGTTTCCCGCTTTCATCGGGAATCCATGTGAAAATATCCTCCGGCCAGTTTTCCACTGATTCACCCAGCCAGGTTTCAAAAGCTTTCCGGGAAAAATCGGAAAAGTCAGACCGGATATTATCATAGCGCCCCCGATCCAGGACAATGCCGTCAAAATCGTACTGAGTAAGCATTTCTTCCATGAGTTGGAATTGATGTTCCTGTACATCTGGACGTGCCGGATTCACAAAGGCAGAATATCCCACAAGATATTCTGTTGTGGGGATAATTCCTTCCGGCAGGTAAAGCATGGTTTGCCAGTCGGGATGGGTGGAGTAGATGGGACCACGTTTTTCCTGTTTCCAGCCTTCGGAGAAGCAATTCATAGCCGCCAGTACCGTCAGGCCGTTTTTCCGGGCATGGTGAATCATGAGTCCGGGATAATCAAAATCTGCATCCCGGGTAAATCCCCGCCATTCCAGGGCCTGGGGGGCGATATTACTTGGATATAAAACCTCACCGGAAATGGGTTTCAAATCCACAATCACACCCTCAATACCTGCCAGGCGGATTTTTTCCATGTAGTAGCGGATGGAATCCTCACTGCTCAGCCGTTGAAAATTGGCCGAGGCATCAATCCAAAGCCAGTTTTCGGCCTGTTTTTCAGATGTACAGCCTCCCAGCAGAATGAATCCCCAAAAAAAGACCACCAGGTAAGCCATTTCCCGTTTCATATCACTCCCTTTTTGTTACCAGGTATAACTCATTCTCAAATACACCTGTTGATCCCACATTTTCAAACCGCTTACCGATTCCATTCCCAGGCTTTCAGCCGGCCAGAGTTCTGCAGCAATGAGATGAAAATTAGCATGCCAACCCAGGTGGATGAAAGGCAAAGGAGACAATTCCACACCACCGCCGGCCCGTCCACCCCAGCTCCAGTCCGAGCGCTTATAAACATCCAGATCAAGAGTAATCGGTGCCAAAGAATCCGGGATCGCAGCATGAAAAGCGTCCCGGGTAAAATTCCACTGATTCAGGGATATCCCCGCCTGAACATAGAAAGAAAGGAAGGAAAAAGGCTGCCAGAATTCATACTGGTAAACCAATCCTCCTGAATAATTGCTCAGTTCCATGGCCAGGGAATCATGGGGGAGTTTATCCCGGTTGATCTCATTAAAAAGCATAAAGCGATAGTCCAGAATCATCCGGGATTGGTCATCAAGATCCCATCCTCCGGAAAAAACAGGAGATTTTACGGCTTCAAAACGATCATTGAGTCCGCCGACAGGATGTGTCCATTCATATCCCCCGCCCAGATAATACCGGTTTTGGGCATGTAATCCATCCGGAAGGACAGTCAGAATCAGAAATGAACAGATGATCCATAGCAGGAGATGTAAGGTTTTTGGCAGGAAATTCATAATCAATCTTTCAATATAAAAAATGAATGCCTAAAGACAGGTGAAAATGGCTTTTCAGGGGGAAAAAATCTGCATTTTCACCGGAGGCAATATAGGTTTTCCATATTCCTTTAAAAGATACTGACACAAGATCGGAAGGCTGAAAAACCGCAAAGGCAGCCGGTGTTACGGACCAGAGCCAGCCGTCTTCAGCATTGGATCGGTTTTGGAAGTCGTACGTATAGGTATAGTCGATGGATGGGAAGTGTTTTTTCCAAAACTCTTCAATATAGAGCTGCCGCCTGAACCAGACAGGCCCGCCGGACAACTCACCGCCAAACTGAAACCGGGCCGATTTGGAATTGCGCCATGCCAGGCCGGCTTCCACAGGTTTGATTTTCAAGTCCTGATAGGGTTCAATATCGACTTCATAGACAGGATCCGTTTCGACCTGATAAATCACAAAACCATAAATCTGCTGCCAGTAAGGCCAGTCCAGTACCCGGTGAGCATTTTCCTGATCGATAGACAGATACCAGTGGCTGCTGTTCAGAATCAGGGACCATCTGTCACTCAGGCGCCACCGGAGGGACAATTCAAAACCGGGTCCCTGAGCGCCGTCGATGAGGGAATCTTCTGGCACCCCCAGTGCGTAACCCCCTTCAATGGATACATCTTCAAGGCTCAGGGCTTTCAAAGGAAGTGTTGATAAACACATGAGCAAGAGGGTGAACAGGATGTTTCGTGTTGTTTTCATGGTGTCACCTGTATACCGAAGGAATAGACCGCCGGAAACCTGCCATAGGGGATTACTCCCGCATCGACGCGAATTTTACCCCAATGAATCCCGGCACCGAAACTCCAGGGATCTTCATCCACGGGAGTTTTAAATGCACTTCGAAGGTAAAAGCGATTCAGAACCTGCTGTTCCAAAGCGATGTGAAGACGTTCGGGATTGTCAGCGGTATGGGATAATTCCACGGCGCCGGTCAGGCGATACCCGGGAGAATCCCACACATCATACGCCATGCCCAACCGGAGTGAGGTAGGCATTTTGAACGAATCCCTGATAAATTTTCCATCCACACCAAAATGATTAATGTAGCCGGCAATGCGCAGGGATTGAAAGCCTGTCAGGTAATAAACACCCATATCCACCAGAACATTTTGGGATGTATAGGTGTGAATTTCCTCCCGGATACCATTCAGGCGGATTCCCCAGGAGAATTTATCCGTCAGGCGGCGTGAATACGTGATTCCAAGGGCAAGAGACTGGGCAGTATAGGTGCCCAGAACATATCCTTCTGTGCCCGTATGGGTCATCTCGCCGAAATCCACCATATTGACACTGATTCCGAAATTCCCCATGAGTCCAGCCGGAATCACCAGACCTGCCGTATTGTGTTGAATGTCCGCCAGCCAGGGAGAATATTCCGCGCCGAAATGCCAGCCGTTTTGTAAACCCAACACGCCCGGATTGGCAAAGAGGGATAACAGGGCTCCGCCGTCCACAACAGCTCCCACAGCATCTCCCAGGGACGCTTGCCGGGCCATAGCCGGAAGTTCCAGAAAGGTGTAGCCTACCGTGCCCGTTTTACGAAAAGAGCCTCCCTGAAGGAGGGCTGCCATGAGCAGGATCAGAAAAACGCTTTTTTGTACAAGATATTTCATCGGATAATACTGAATTTTCCTATGGTCACTTTTCCACGACTATCGGGTGCATGGGATGTAATATGATAAATAAACACACCGCTTTCCACAAACTGTCCGTATTCACTTACCTGATCCCAGACAGCAGATCCAATGGATTCGGTATGTTCGATGGTTTTTACCAGGTCCCCCCTCACGGTATAAATCCGGATTGTGCACGGACTAGGGATATTCCGGAACTGGATATTATCGGAATCGGCGGTTTGAGTCAGCCCGGAGCTTAAAATGAAGGGATTGGGAACCACAAGGACATTCTCCAGATCTTCACTGGCGCCATATCCTGCCCGGAAAGGGGTTTCGGTGCGGTTGATATATTTGGAAGTTTCCAGGGGTGGAACACCGTTGGGATACAGGGCCGGGTCAGGCGGCCAGACGGCATGCCCTGTATCATAAGCCGTGACGGCATAATAATAGGCTTCCCCGTTTACAACAGAGGTATCGATAAATGAGTATTTTTGTTCAAAAGAATCAAAAGTCTCCGGATCACCTTTGGGAATATCGGCGATCAGGATCCATGGACCGATGGGCAGGTAGTTGGAACGGTACACTCTGTAACCGGCAAGGTCATAGGCTTCATCGCCCGTATAATCAGCATCGGGTAACATTTCACCGGTATGATCCCAGCTTAACACCGCTCCGATAGCATCCTCACCCAGATAATCCAGTTCAAATGCATCAGGAGCTGCCGGAGGCATGGGGATATTCAAACCTGCATCAAAATTGGCCTGGGCTGCATCGGCATTATCCATGAGGATTTGTCTGCCCCTGGCGATATCGCTGGTCGTGGCATTGGGATCCACAGCCTCTTCATAGGGTACCGAGCCGATCACTTCCGCGATGGTAAAACGGATGGAATCTCCCGGTGCAATATCCCAGGGACCCAGGGAAACCATGGTCCAGATTTTGGCATTTCCCCATCGCTCATCTCCCAGGCTGGTGATGGCATCGGTGGCATTGGCCGGATTTTTCAGGACAGCATAGTCTTCTTCCACCGTGCCCTTATTGGTAAAAGGATGGCTGGATTGGGTGGGATGGGAGGAGGCCCAGGCATAATTGTGAATACGATTGGCCTCTCCGGATGAATCGGGGGACACATAAAGAAACTGAATGCCGGCATAGGCCGGAGCCAGGTATTCACCCTGTCGGTTGGGACCGCCGTCTGCCCAGAAGTCGTAGCTGTCATTCCCCTCAACCGCCTTGAAATCCGTGGCATACCCATACATCAGGCGCCGGTTCCGGTCCCACAACATCCGCGTGTTCCGGGAACCGGCATTATAATTGGGAAAGAGGATGGACCATCCCCGGGCATTAATGGAAAACCCATAGAGGAACATGACATGGGTTTTAAACATAGCGGAATCACCTACGTTGGTTACCGTATAGTCAAAAATAATGTAATCCTGATCCCTTTCATGAGTCGGCCATTGATGCACTTTCCGGTTGACTTTAATCGGGAGATAGCTTTTCCGTTCATAAGGAAACAGGTAGTCCGGATTCCATGCATATTCGGTTTCAATGGCAATTTCACCCATGCCATCCCACCGTTGATTGTAAAAATTTTCCCTTCCATCGGTGATAAAACCATGTTTTGTGGCAATATATTTCGATGTGGTTTCAAATCCCACAGAACCGGCATACAAGGCATAATCCTCCCGTCCCATCACATTGCCGCTGCTGTCCAGGGCCCCAATCCAGAATCCACCGCCCACATGGTGTGAAGGTCCCTCACCTACATGGCCGGCAATCCATTCCGTATCAAAGCCGGGATAATCCATTCCATACCCGGAACGGGTCCAATTGGCAAACATAGGGCCGGTTTTGGCCAGGTTGACCGTTTCCCACAGGCGGCCTTCTTTCAGAAAGAGGATTTTTTCCTGGGCGTTAAGTCTGAGGTTGAGAAATAGTAAGAGGTTATAAAAGAAGAAAAGAGTATAAATCCCTTTGAGAAAGTGTTTTATTCTGTTTTTATTTTGATGTGTTTTCATCATTTGTTCAATCATGTTTTAGAAGTTAGAAGTTGGAAGTTGGCACCTCGATAAATCCTTTCATTCTTCCAATCCCCCAGACTGAAGTCTGGGGCTTCTTTCCTCCCTCTCATTCCCCCGGACTAAAGTCCGGAGTCATTCCCATCCAATCATCCAATCAACCAATTTCCCATCTTCAGGTCGGACACACATGTCCGCCCCAACATCCCATCTCCTCTTATACCCTCATTCCCTCGTTCTCCCCTATCTTCGTGCTCTCGTGCTCTCATATCTTCGTCCTTTAATCCCCTCTGCGTCTCAGCGCCCTCAGCGGGAGGGCAACTCAGCGGGAGGGCAACTCAAAACGACACCCCAAAGGTAAAAAAGATCTGCCGGGGGATATTCCGGTAGACCCGGAAATATTTATAGGGGTCATCCTCCGTGGTTTTGGATGTATTCACCCACGTGAGCAGGTCATCGGCTTCCACCCAGGGGTCAAAAGGCGTAAGCCATTTGTTGTTGAAAAGGTTATCAATCCGGCAGGAGAGGGTTGTCCGGTAGCCGAACAGGCGAAAGACTTTGGACAAGGAGAGATTGGTTTCGTATTCCATGGGATAGCGCCGGTTGTTGGTGAGATTGAAGGTCTGCTCGTATGTTTCCACCAGCGTGTAGGGTACCCCACTCCGGACAGAGTAAGTCAGGGCGGCACTGAAATATTGAAAAGGATAGAATCCCCAAAGATTCATCCCCTCTTTATAACCGAATCCATAGCTTAAAACAGCACTCAGGGCATGGGTTTTATCCAGTGATGTAATATTATCGTTGGCCCGCTGGATATATTTCCGTTCGCTGTAGGGACGATTGGGATCATCCTCGTCCCAGATTTCCGAAGGTCCGTATACTCCGCCGGATGTTCTGGAAAGGGTATATTTAAAACGGTATTTCAGGCGGCCGGCACTGTGTTTTTCAAATTCCACCTCAATGCCCTTGGATGTGCCGAATCCTGTATTGACATAGGTAGCCGCATAGGGATCGGTGGCGCTCCGGCCAACGCTTCCCGTGGGAAAATGGCGACGAATATTGGTCGTTTGCCGGGTCATATCTTTGTAATAGGCCACCACATCCAGTTTATGGGTCCCCCACAGACTGTGTTGAACACCAAATTCATAACTGATGGTTTTCAGAAATCCCAGATTGGCATTACCATACATAATCCATCCCTGGTAGGTGGATTTTGAAAGGGTATGGCGAAAATTCGGCACGGCATAGAAATGGCCGTACTGCAATCTGAATGCCGTCGCTTCTCCGATAGGAAATGAGAGTCCGGCCCGGGGTGAAAAGGCAACATGAAATGTTGAGGGTTCGGTTTCCGGATCTCCGATGGCATTGGCGCCCGTTCCCATGTAAAGAGGATTCCATTCATCAACAGGGACATCGGTAAAATTATTAAAGGCATCAGCCCGGAGCCCCAGGTTGGCAATCATTCCCTTGTATTCCATGCGGTCCTGAATATAGGCTGCCAGGGTCAGGGGTTTTGCCTTGTAGTATTCGGCAAATCCCGTTTTGTAGATGAAGGCATTCACGTAGGCACTGGAAACCGAACTATAGTGCATATTCCTGGAAGTTGCCTGAAACCCGGTCTTTAATTGATGATTGTGGGTTATTTGATTGACATAATCTCCACGGACGGCCCAGATGTGGGTTCTCACATCCTGATTGTAGGATGTTGCAGAGGGATCCCAGACCAGACGGGTATAACCTTCATCCCAGTTTCCCTGAGGTACCTGCCACTTGGTGGAAAGAGGTGTGGTATTTACTTCATACCGTTCGTACGTATGGGAAAGTGTGAGGTCAAAAAAAGCATCAGGCGTAAACAGGTAAGTAAAATTAAAGGATTGGATCCAGGCAAATTCATCTTTGGGAGGAACGGTAATCAGCAAATATTTGTGCTGGCCACTGTGAAAAGAGAGGCTTCCCACGGGGGAGGCCCAACGGACATCATCAGATCCGGAAAAAATACCGCTTCGGTTGTGCTGATACTGGAACATGGAGCGGAGGGTCAGTTTTTCACCCAGTTTGCTGACAGTGGTTAAATTGATGTTATCATAGTCCGTATATTGCTCATTCGTAGGCAGCCGGGTTGGTTTTTTCCGTTTTTCACCGGAAAGAAAGAAGGTCCATCCAGGCAGTTTGCCGATGGGGCCGCCAAATCCAAAGAGCAGACGTTTATAGGCCAGATCCCGGTAATCGTAGACTCCCAGCAGATTTTCATCATTTGTCACAGAAGACAGCTGCCATTTCTTGCGATAAGCGGGGACAATACCCGACTCGGTCGTATCGTAGACCTGTATCCATGTAAAGTTTTCCGCCACATCCATGGATTCCCCTTCGGGAGTCCGGTTGGAAAGCCACTGATTGTAGTAGTCTGCCGCCAGAGAATCCTTCAGGGAAATCCGGTAAGGTTCATACGTACCAGTTGTTTCATTGTAAGTATAGAGGTTATAGGGAACACCATTTTCCGTGTAGGGATCCCCAATCTGCTGATCCTGGGGAAGTTGAAAGTAATTTGCCTTAAACCAGGCTTCCAATTGACCCCACTTTTGCCATTCAAACTGGTTCTTACTGTACAGATAATCCCCAAAGTGATATTTCCCAGGTGCCCGGTATTCCAGGCGGACTTCTCCCTGAAATTCCGGGGAGCCTTCTTTGGTCACAATTTTCACCACACCCGATTGGGCATTGCCATACTCGGCACTGAACCCGCCGGAAATCAGTTCCATTTGTTTAATACCCAGGGGATTGAAATCATATTTCCAGGATGTGTTTGCCCGTTCACCCATGTAGTTGGTCCCGGGTACGCCGGTATTGGAATTTTCCTGGGTTACACCATCAATCATAAAGTTGATATCAAAGCTTCCCCCGCCCCGCAGGGAATAGGTCCCGTTGGGATTCTGCTGAAAGCTGGTATTCAGCTCCATAATATCCCGCATGCCTTCAGCCGGTGTTTTTTCAATCTCTTCATAATCCACACTGGAGGAACTGAAGGTTTTATCCCGGACAATCACGGGTTTTTCGGCTGTAACAACCACTTCTTCCATTTCCACCCCTTTTACGGACATGGGGATTTCCAGAAAGGTGGTACGATCCACATACACCCGGACATCCTGTACTGTCGCCGTGGCATAACCGATATAGGAAACTTTCAGCTCATAGGCACCGGGATAGACCCGCAGGATGGTAAAATTTCCGTCCGCATCAGTCGCAGCTCCCATTTCCTGTCCCACGATCACCACATTAGCGCCAACCAGGGGTTGCTCTGATTTGGCATCATACACCCGGCCGGAGATTTTTCCCCGGGTCTGGGCATTGAGGAAGCCTGCCGCCAGGATCAGGCACACAAAAATTTTCCAGCTGTTTAGGCACATAGACTTCATAAGATTGCTACTTAATATACAACATTTTTCCCGTGATGTTTACTCCGTGGGCTGAGGCCCGGTAGATATAAATTCCGGACGTCAGAGACGAAAAATCCAGTTCCAGAGAATACGAACCGGGGGCATGACTTTCAGCGATGGACATGACTTCTTTCCCCTGCAGATTATAGACTTTCAGGGATATTTCCCCTTCCTTCCGGAGGAAATAGGAAAATCGGGTATGGCTGTTAAAGGGATTGGGATAATTATCGCTTAATTCAAAAGAACGGGGTAATTCCTCTCCGGGATTTTCCGGTCTGAGTGATGACGGGAAAACACGGGTAAAGCGTACAGCATCGGCGACAACTTTTTTTCCGGGACTCAAAGGGCATTCATTGTGGAGTTTGACAACGGCATAGGTACCGGCATCCAGCCACTGGGTACCCAGAACATGGCTGTTTTCTCCCGTCTGACTTTGGTCAACAAAAAGGGTATCGTAGGCAGTGCCTTCTTTCAGGATGTACATGGCATCGGATACAAAGCCAGGATCGGACGGGAACAGGGCCGAAATACGATACAGGCCGCTGACCGGCGGGGCATAGCGCCAGAAAACCCGGGCGGTCCCATCACCGGCAGGGGTTGTCAGATAATTATCCCCCCTGAAACCTTCCGCGGAACTTTCCTCAGACCAGGATCCCGACTGCACGGCAAAAAAGCTATCCGTATTATCAATCACCGTATCCAGTCCGGCATGGTATTGAAAGGTAAAAAAAAGGGTGTCGCTTATATCCCCTTCGGCATCTGTCAGGCCAAAGGCTGTGACGGTATAGGAAATCCCCGGGTCAAAACCGGATGTTGACAGAGTGGCAATGGATGGATTGCCGGTGTCGAGGGTCAATGAATTGATTGTAAGATCCGGAAAAATGGAAAAATTCGCGGCACTGTTTTCATCCTCTTTGAGGGGATTGTTAAAAAGGAGGTTCAGATGATACGGATCCGGAGTAAAGGCATCCATAAACCGGAGGGGCTCTTTTTGTTTCAGGCGAATGGCATCTGCCACGATCAAACCTGTATTGCTTCCGGAAACGGATACCGTCACCGAATCATCATAGTTGAAAAACCCTTTCAGCAGTGTCAGCCAAACGCCGGATCTGTGCCTGTACACCGACACCGTTTCTTCCTGTTCCTGCCATGTAACCGTATACCGGAGGGTATCCGCCCCGGTCCATCCTTCAGGAATATAGACCTGTAAAGCATAATCTCCAGAAATGTAAAGGGGTATGCACCATGAAAACGTACTGCCGGGAACTCCGGTATGGTAATAGTCCTTATATCCCCCCGGGGTGGGTGTCATATTTCCCTGACAGGTATAATGGGCATCCATGTCATCCACTGTGGGGGATTTATGAAAGGTGCCTGTTGTTGTAGAAAAAAGAAATGATTTAATATTATGTTTTAAACTATCTGATAGATATCCATAATACCAAATCACTATACCAGACATATTTTTATTTTTAATCGCATTGTTTAAACTTATAAGATTATCTACAGTTGGCTGATGTTCTTCTTTAATACTAAATCCCGGTGCAATACGCAAAGGTGAATTAAACACAGATAAACATCGATCCAACCAATAGCTAGATGCATCAAGTGATACGTAGAGCATGGGACACAGGAGGTCCACCGAGTGTTCACTGCCCCAGGTGGGCCAGTCCTGATATTTATCACTGCTCCCTTCCAGCATATAGGGGGGCGCCACGGCGGAAGACACCAGGCAGGCAGGATTTTCAGCTTTTATGGCCTGATACACGGCCTGTGCCAGGTCGCTGGTTTGCCTTTCCCGCCAGACGATAAAATCCTCCCATTCAGGATCGTTTTCGGAAATATTCAGGGGATCGGTTCCTCCTGTTTCATTCATATAGGCCGTCCGACTGATCTGGGAGAAAGAAAAGGTTGTGCCGGGATAGCGGATCCGGTCGGTTTGTATGCCGTCCAGTTCGGGATAGAGTCTGGCGCATTCGGCAAAAATCTCCGTCATAAAAGTGACCACCCCGGGATGGGCCGGGTCCATCCAGAATTGATAGATGGAGCCGGACATGATGCTGAAAAGCCGGCCGTTTCTGTCCCGCATGATCCAGTCCCGGCGATTTTCCAATACCGGTCCCACTTCGGTGGAATCGTAGGAAAGCCAGTTCCACAGGCCATATTCAAACCAGGCATGGACTTCGAGTCCCAGGCGGTGTCCTTCTTCGATGGCTTCCTGCAGAGGATCACGGCCGGTATATTCAGAAAGCTGACGGATTCCTCCGTAGCTATCCAGCACATCACTCTCGTAAATCATGCCGCCCTTGAACCAGTTGTTTACGAAAACTACATTGTAACCGGCTTCTTTGATCCGTTCAAACTCCGATCGCATAGCAGTCCGGCCTGACGCCACGGCATCCCGGCTGAGCCAGATACCCCGAAATTCAGGGAGGGGCTCCATGGCAAACAAGGCACTACTCAACATAAACAGGGAAATGAATCCTGTAATCCTTTTAATATGTAACAATCCGGGCCCCGATCCTTACTTCATCAACGCGATTTTTTGGACCTGCTGCCCAAAAGATGTTTTCATCATCACAAGATAGAGTCCGGATGGCATGTGTTCCGGTGCATCAAAACGGAGGGAATGGGTTCCAGCCTGGGTCCATCCAGAATAAAGGGTTTTCACCGGTTTCCCGTCCACCGAATAGAGCGTCAGATCCACATGGGACGCAGCAGGAATCTGGTAACTGAGTTGGGTGGATGCATTAAAGGGATTGGGATAGGCGGGATTCAGTAAAAAGGATTCTGCTTTTACCGGTTCCCGGACGCTGCTCACATCCCCGTTGGAAAACACATAGCAGCATTTATGGGCTAAATCAATCACATAGGCAAATTTCTTGTCGGGACTGATGGCCACATCTTCGGGGACATTCAGGGGAGCCCCTTCGGCGTCGGCAATATCACCGCTGGTGGCGCTGGGGAGTTCATCCACCTGGGTGGCCCAGCTTCCATCCACCTGAAATCCTTTCACCCATCGACGGGTGCTGTCTGTTCCCGTAGCCCAGAGCACACCTTCATGATCTACAAAAAGACCGTTGGGTACGTAGCTGGTCCATTTCAGAAAGCTGTCTGCATCTTCAAGGGCCTGAGGGGTATATCCTGAAGGATCCGTCTGTACACCACCGGTCCAGACGGTCACACCGCCCTGATTCCCACCGGGCAGGCTGTTCCGTGATGTATACACCGGTGAATTGGAATCAGAATAATCCAGGTCTTTTTGAATGGCCACATCCCGGATGGCATCTTCACCGGTACCGGTGGGACCGCCCGGATCACGTTCCGTGGTTTCAGGAGACACATAGAGGCCGACAGGGTCCGAAGCACCGGAAAAATCCCAAAGCCGGATTCTCGGCCCCTGATAAATAATACCTCCGTACATATAACGGTCTTTGGTCACACTGATCCCATACACATAGGTTCCGAATCCGGGAATTCCTTTATATTCAATTTTCGCCGCCGGATTGCCTTCTGGATATTCATACACGAAGGAGATATCCGTCGTAGTGGACCTGAAAGCGACAAACACGTCTTCATTGACTGCAGCCAGTCCACGGGTGGAATGTATATCGGTAATGGAGGAATAATCCTCAAACAGGGTAAAGACTGTATCGCCCGGTTCTGCTTTATAGAGGGCGTTATGGGCATTCAGGGACGTGGAGGTAGACGAAAGGACCCAGATATTTCCTGCGCTGTCCACATCGCAAAGGAAGGGGTTGGCCAGGCTGTCCATTTCATGGAAAAAGATCGTCATATCCGGTCTGTAAACCCAATTGGTTCCCCGGCCGGAGAGGGAAGAACAGGTAAAAATCAGAACAGCTAAAAGAAAGAATGTGTGTTTTTTCATTATGTACCACCATTGTTTATATGTTCTATAAAATTTATACATTCTCTTTTCTCAAAGCAACGAAAAAGGATTGATTTAAGAGTTAAATCAGAGTCCCAGAATCAGGGTCACGGTGGTAAAATAGATCAGGAGTCCGGTGATATCCACAATTGTTGTCAGGGCCGGGCTGGCAACCACAGCCGGGTCCCATTTCATCTTTGCGGCAATGAGGGGAAGGACGGCTCCAAAGAGCGTGGCAGACAGCACCTGGAGTCCCAATGCCACGGCAATGGCGATACCCACCATTTCCATGGTATAGCCATAGGGAATTGTTGTTTTCCCTCCCAGGAGGAAGACCCGTCCGAAAGCCATGGCACCCAGGAGAAGTCCGAGGAGGAGGGCCACTTTAAATTCTTTCAGGAGGATTTTAAAAATGTCTCCCGGTTCCACCTCATCCAGGGCCAGGGCCCGGACGATAAGGGAGGCAGACTGTGAGCCTGTATTACCGCCGGCGGCAGCCAGCATGGGCATAAAGGCAACCAAAATGGCAAATTGCACCAGCATATCTTCGAACTGCTGGACAATCATCCCGGAGATGAGTCCCAGGATAGCCAGGACAAAGACCCATACACCGCGGTTTTTAAAGTGTTCCCAGGCAGACGTTTTCATATAAGCAGCTGATTCGTGGCTACCGGCAATGGCCATGAATTTTTCCATGTCTTCCGTGTGTTCCTGGGTGATAATATCCAGGGCATCATCGTGTGTTACGATACCTACCAAAGCATCCCCGCCGTTGATGACAGGAATAGCGATCAGATTATATTTCTGAATTTTCCGGGCTGTTTCTTCCTGGTCATCGGCAACGCGGGAGCAGATTACCTCCCGGTGCATTAAATCTTCGATTTTGGTATGGGGTTTGGCCAGAATCAGGTCTTTTAGTGAGAGAAAGCCGATGAGCTTCCGGTTTTGGTCAATCACATAGGCATAATAGATCGTTTCTTTGTCTGGAGCCTGGAGTCGCATGCGGTTCAGGGCTTCACCGGCGGTGATATCTGGGGGCAGGGCCACGTAATCGGAGGTCATTACCGAACCGGTGCTTCCTTCCGGATAAGACGCCAGGCGGCGGATGTCCTCACGCTCCGCATGGGCCAGGGATGGAAGCAATTCTTCCTGCTGTTCATCAGAAAGGAGCTGAAACAGATCGGCCCGGTCATCATGGGGCATGGCGGTAAACAGGCGGGATGCTTCCCCCCGGCTCAGTGTCATCACCACATCCACCTGAAGATCTTCATCCATATTGATGAGGACAGAGGCCTGATGTTGCGGCGGGAGGACGGACAAGGCCCTTCGGATTTCTTCCGGTTCAAATTCAGACAACCATTCGGCAATCCGGACCGGATGTTCAGACTCAAAAAGTTCTTGCAGGGCGCGGGTATCATTATTGGAAATCAATTCCCGGATTTCCGGGATCAGAATCGTATTTTCCATGGGCCACCTCCGATATTTGCCACATTGATTGTTCTCCATGCGGCCGGAGGCAAACCCTTATCCGGATCAGTCCCGGAATAAGATCAGCACAATGGCCGCATGGGTCCGCTTTCGCGGGCCGGGGTCGTCTTGATCGCTTTGACTCAGTCCCTGAGTAACTCTAAGACAACTCATGCATCCTCCATTTGCTGTTATACACTATCGGACAATTTGTCCGTTTTTCGCGTGAAATTTAGCTGGCAATGTTTCTATGGTGCAAGTATTTTATTGAGATTATTCCAGCGTACAAAACTGAAGTGCCGACGGCAAAACCTTCACTTCCAGGGGGGTGACCCCGAAAATTTCTCCATCCGGATTGCAGAATTTCGCCGGGATCGTAGAGGCTTTGACGTGCTTACCCCGGTAAATTATTACACTGGGATGCTTGATATGAGTCCCCTTAAATACTTTTGGAAATGTTTTTAACATCTCTTTACGGGTGATTTGATTTAAAACCATTATTTCCATTTCACCGTCATCTAAACGGGACGTTGGACTGATTTTCATATTTCCAGCCACCCATACAGAGTTGCAAAAATAACAGAAATTTGCTTTATGGTGATACTTCTTTCCGTCAATTTCCAGACTCAGTTCATGAGATCGAAGACGGGTCATCTCTTTTAACACGCCAATTGCATAGGCTGTATATCCCAATCTTTTCAATGGTTCCGAAGACAGGCTCACATCCGCCACAAAGCCAAATCCAAGATTATTTACAAAATAGTACAGACTGTTTTCTGTGGTAAAACTGATAATATCCACCGGACGGGAAATATTTCGCTTCACGGCCCTGATCCCATCTTCCAGTGTAAATATTTTCAGGTCCTTCGCAAAAGAATTGCCGGTTCCTATTGGAATAATACCAACCGGTGGTATCTTTTTACCGGCATTATTCATAAGCCCGTTGACAATTTCGAAGAGTGTCCCGTCGCCCCCCACAGAAATTATCGTATCCGTTTCATACAGATTAAGGCTTTTCACAATCTCGGTGGCGTGAAACCGGTAAATCGTTCTGTGAGGTATAACCTCATGTCCTGCTTCTTTAAGGAGCCGGTGAATTTCGGGATAGGTTTTCATGCCCCGTCCCCTGCCGGCATGGGGATTGAAGATAAGCTGGATTTTCATTGTTCCCTGTCTTTCCTGTGTTTGCCGGATAAAATACACCATTCTCTATTTTTTTAAAAACTTTTTATCCTTAAGATTGGGCGGACAAATCATGACCGACAATAATACAACACTCTCCAATCCATATTTATGGGATAAACCCCGTCCCCGTTTTTTTATTACGGGAAGTCGTGGATTTTTGGGACACTATCTTTCGGCTTATTTCCACAAGCAGGGCTATTATGTATTTGAATCTCATGCATTTCATCTGCGGATTGATATACCGTCCAATCTTGAGCAGGTTCTGATGCGGCTAAAACCGGACCTCATCATCCACCTGGCAGCTTTTCACCGCTGGGAGAATCCCTCCGACCAGGAACGGGCATTAAAAGTCAACGTGGAAGGGACGGCCAACCTGCTGGATATTGCCGAATTGCTTCACATTCCTGTCCTGTTTATCTCAACTGATCAGGTTTTTGACGGCCGGAAAGATCAAGTCTACAGCGAAAAAGATCCGGTGAATCCCCTCTCTTATTACGGCCGGCTGAAGGTCCGGGGGGAAGAACTCATTCAAAATGCCGAACTGCCGGCATACTGGATACTCCGGCTGGCACCTGTCTGGAGCGAGGAGGTCCATATACCCTATACCCGGCAAAATTTCCTGGCGGGGATCGTCCGTGCCTTTGAGGGACAAAGCCGGGAGTGGCCTGCAACGATTTACGGTGGGCTCATACATCGTGAAATGGTGGCTCAAACTATAGACGGGTTGTTTCAACGGGGGAAAAACGGCATTTATCACCTGGCATCAGATACAAGCCTGAGTTATTTCGAACAAGCCCGGTATATGGCCCGCTTTCTGGGGCCGTCAAAAGAACTGATCGCCGATACCATCCGGGCATCTTCTCCACCGCCCCGGAATTTTCGCATGAATACGGAAAAAATTACCCGGACACTCGGGATCACAATTCCAACATTTGAAGAAGACGTGAAAAAATGGCTGAGGAAAGAATAAATTTAGACGAATTTATAAATAGATATGGAATAGAAACCTGAGAAACGAACCCACAATAAACGATCACATGAACTTTCTTCTACTCTCTTATCGCCCTTTCAGAAGGATTCACCGGATTGAGTACTCAGATACCTTCATAACCCGTCGTAGAATATATAATTAACAATATAATCTTGCTTTCAGGCCGGGACCGGTGTATTTTATCCCCGGGGGTGCTTTAAAATGCGAGTTTTCATATATTTTTATATCATTGTAACGTCATCTTTCTAACCGGTTGTCCGGTCCGTTATTTTCAAATACCACCCGTCATTTTTCATCTTTTATCCCCCGTCAAATTATTCTAACTTATAAATAATCGATAAGCAATATAACCGGGATGATTATTTCTAATATCAAACCGGAACAGAAAGGAATATGTTATGACCGATTTGTTTTTGGGATATGAGAACCAGGAAAGAATCACTTTATCCGCCGCCTCTTTACAGCGCCACTTTGCCTGTTTTGGAAGCAGTGGAAGCGGTAAAACCGTCGTATCAAAAGTCCTGATTGAAGAACTGGCCCGACATGGAATTCCGGTCATTGCCTTTGATCCCCAGGGGGATATTGCCAGCCTGGCGTCACTGGCTGACGAAGAAGAAATATCCAAATTTAATGATCTGCCGGAGATCCGTCGTCAATATGGTGACAAGGTAGAGGTCTGCATCTGGACACCTGCCAGTACACGGGGAATACCCTTGTCTCTGAATCCATTTAATTTTTCGGCACTGGAGGGATTGAACAGTGAGGAGGCCATCCGGTTTCTGGCCAATGCCGCCAAAAACATTACAACCCTTATTGGATACGACCCGGGCAAAAATGATGGCCGGGCCGTGGAAGCTTCCTTTATTATCATGTTTGAATATGCCGTGGAAAACCACATCCCCCTGAACAGTTTTAAGGATTTGATTTCCCTGATGGACAAGCTCCCGGAATCCCTCGTAAAATCCCTGAACAAAGTCATCGATCTGAAAGTCCTGGACTCGGTCAATCAGAAACTGAGCCTTTATACGGTCGGTACCAACCGACTGCTTTTTGATTTAAGCCGGGCAGTTGGCATTGAGGATTTGCTGGGAATAAACAATGAGAGTGGAAAGACACGCATATCTATTATCTATCTGAACACCCTTCACAATCCGGAAGAAAAAGAGTTTGTGATCGCCGTCATCACAGAGATGCTCTACCAATGGATGCTGAAAAATCCCCTCACTAATCCTGAAAAGGCTCTGCAGTGTGCATATTATATCGATGAAATCGCTCCCTATATCCCACCGGTCCGCAAACCGGCCTGCAAAGAGAGTCTGACCGTTCTTTATAAACAAGCCCGGAAATACGGTGTGGGATGTATCCTTGCCACCCAGAATCCGGGGGATATTGACTATAAAAGCATCGCCCAGTTTTCCACCATGGCTCTGGGGAGCCTCTATACACAGCAGGATATTAAAAAAGTCCGCAACCGCCTGGATTCACTGGCACCCAAAGATGCCGAGAGGATTGCCAATTCACTCCCCGGACTGGAAAAGGGAAATTTTATCCTCCTTTCCCCTGATAACCTGAAGGATGTGATCACCATGAAAAGCCGGTGGCTGGTGACAGAACATAAAGTGTTGACGGAAACAGACATTGACCACCTGACCGATGACAGGCTCCGTCAGTACTATCTGAAAAAGGACCTGCCGGAAGAGAAAACATCATCTACCGAAAAATCGTCACAACGCGAAAACCTTCCCCCTGTCACCGCAGGTGACAACGAATTCTTGATGCTCAAGCCCCAGGTATTTGAAAAGGATTTGGGGAAAGAGCTGAAATCCCATCTGTCCGGCGGAATGATCAAAAAAGAAAAAGCGGGACAATCCTTTTTAAAATATTTCCCTCTGATCAAAACCCATATTCAGATTGAGCAAAAGAAGGGACTCTTTAAGAACAAGAAAGAGATCCTGGAAGAGAATCTCTACCTCACCTGGAAACAGATGAAAATTACCAGTTTTCAGAAAAAACGGCTCAGCGTGGATACTCTTTTTGATAAAAATCCTGACAAAATCACCGATGTGGATGACATGGGTACGATTCAGGCCATCCCCAAAAATGAAATCGCCACGGATCTGAAACTGGACAAACTGAAACTGAATGAAAAAAGCATCCGCCATACCATTGAGAATAAATACGGTGTGACCTATGTGGGCGCTGATATCATCCTCTATCCCTATTGGGAATGTACCATTGAAAGCAAAAAGGGGGATGGCCGACGAAACGTGTATATTGATGCCGTGACGGGGTATACGCTGCCGGAAGAAACAATGAGCGAGTTGAGAGTTGAGAGTTGAGAGTGATGAGTCTGAGTTGAAAGTTTTGAGTTGCCTCCCGCTGAGGGCGCTGAGACGCAGAGAGGATTGATTTGTTTGCCTGCCCTGTGAAAAACAGTCGACAGTCGACAGTCAAAAGTTGAAAGTCGAAAGACAGTAGCGAGCCCCGTGAAATGAGCGCAGCGTATTTCACAGGGGATTGATTGGATTGGGGGATTGGCACTTCGCTGCACGCAGTGTTATAGGATTCAAGCGGCACTATGTGCCGTTCAATTGCTTCACTACGTTCAGCATTCAAGCACTGCTTCGCAGTGTTCAAAAAAGAAGTCCAGTCACCTATTGAAATCTGCAAAGCTGGGATTGAAGATCGAACGAAGTGAGATCCTTGAACGCTGCGCTGCAGCGTTTGAAAGCCGCGAAGCGGCTCTTGAACCCCTGAGCCCCTGAACCCTTGAACCCATGATCTCTTGAACCCTTGAACCCATGAACCCATGAGCCCCTGAACCCATGAACCAACCATCAGGAGCGAAGCGACGCCAAATTCCAACTTCCAGCTTCTAACTTCTTATTCTTGATTGATTCGATTGGATGATTGATTGGATTGGAATATTTTCCCTAACTGAAACCGAGAAATAAGAGGGATGAGATATATGATTTCGTTTAGGTAGCGCCCCCCACCCCGGGGGTAAAATACACCGAAATGCGACACAATGCAAGATAATATTATTATTCATATAAATAGATATTCATGTTTAGTGGAGAATCAATTCATCCTGCCCTTATCAAAGGCTATGAGATTGAGCTCAATAATCCGTTCTGTTTTCGTCTTAAACAAATCCCTGACCCCCTCTTTCAGAAATTCCGGAGAAAGTCCCAGTTTTTCAGCAGCCGCCCCCAGCATAACCATATTGACAGACCGTGAAGAACCGGTTTCTTTGGCAATATGATCCGCATCCAGAATCCGGTAATTTTTCACCTGCCTGATTTCATTCAGGATGAATTCAATGTCCGGATAATTGCGAATGTTGGTAAACGGTGTGCTGTTCGTGATTATCCATCCCCCGGGAGAGAGATAAGGCAGATAACGGAGGGCTTCCAGAGGTTCAAGGGAGAGAATCAGATCCGCATTGCCCCGGGGAATGAGGTCCGAATAGACCGGTTTGTCAGAGATTCTCATGTGGGACTGAACATCCCCGCCCCGTTGGGACATGCCGTGGACTTCCGCCTGTTTGAGAAAAAGTCCCCGCTTTAAAGCAGCATATCCAATAACTTTGGCAATGGACAGAATCCCTTGTCCACCCACACCGGCTAAAATAATATCCCGTTTCAAGCTTTTCCCTCCTTCCGTCTTTTGCCCAATACATGGATGCAGGGTCTGCGAAAAATCACAACCGAAACACCCGGATACTCAATCTCTTCGTTCAGGGCCTGTACATTTTGATCCTGTTCTTTCGGCAGGGGTGTTAAAACGCGAATATGCTCTTTTTCTACCCCCAGCGCTTCACACACTGCCTCGATTTTCCCACCGATCACCGAATCCTGCATGCCTGTCATGGCTGTGGTATCATTATCCAGAATGATTAAAACCACATTACTTTTTCGGAATGTTGCGTCGGAAAGGCCAGTCAATCCGGAATGGCCAAAAGTGGAATCTCCGATCACGCCCACAGACGGAAAGAGTCCACCTTCCGCCGCACCCACAGCCATGGTAAAAGACGCCCCCATATCCACACAGGTGTTAATGGCATTAAATGGCGGTAAAAATCCCAGCGTATAACAGCCGATATCGGAAAAAACGTGTCCGGAACCATAGGGCTCCAGTGCTTTATTCAGGGCTTTAAAGGACTCCTGGTGGGGACAGCCGGCACAGAGAGCCGGAGGCCGGGGGACCATAAATTCAGGTTCTTTATAGCTTTCTCTCAGAGGGAGTCCCAGCGCTTTGCGTACCAGGCCCGGATTCAGTTCGCCGTCCCGGGGCAATGTGCCGTCCAGCCGGCCTTTCACGGATAGTCCATCTGCGCCGAAAATACCCCGTATCATCTCTTCCACGATCGGCATCCCCTCTTCCAGGATCAACAGTGTATTACACCGGGACCGGAGTTCAAGAAACATTTTTTCAGGCAGGGGATACTGACCAATTTTCACCACCGGATATGGACATTCATTTTCGAGGAAATTCTCCATCAGGTAGTTGTAAGCCAGTCCGCAGACCACAATGCCCAGGGAATGATCCGGTCCGTCGATAAACTGATTGTAAGGGGATTTTTCCGACGCCTGCACCAGCATATCCTGCTGTTCCAGCAATTTGCGATATTTTTTCCGGGCGAACGCGGGAAGAAGCATAAACTGATTCGGATCCCCGGGTAAAGAGAGGGGATTCTCTTTCAGGATTTTTTGGCGCACGATCAGTGAACGGGAATGGGCCAACCGGGTGGTCAGGCGGACCATCACCGGCAGGTGGAAGCGCTCCGACAGTTCAAATCCCGCCCGGGCCATATCGTAGGCTTCCTGCTGGTTTGAAGGCTCCAAAACGGGAATCATGGCAAACTTGCCGTAAAAACGGGAATCCTGTTCATTCTGGGAAGAATGCATGGAGGGATCATCGGCCACAGCGATCAGCAATCCACCGTGTACACCGGTAATGGCCGAATTCATAAAGGGATCCGCCGCCACATTGAGTCCCACATGCTTCATGGTCACGATCGCCCGTTTTCCCGTATAGGACATTCCCAGAGCCGCTTCCAGGGCCGTTTTCTCGTTGGCAGACCAATCCCGTTTGACACCTCTTTCAGCCGCATCACTCTCCCGCTGAATATATTCAATGATCTCCGTCGAGGGTGTCCCCGGATACCCGAAAGCACCCGACAATCCTGCATCCAGTGCTCCCTGGGCAAACGCTTCATCACCAAGCAAAAGCAGTTTATCCATTTTTTATCCTTATCTTATAATCGAGGAGCTATCTCATGAATTATAATAAATTAAAAGTATGAAACTTTAATTTAAGGTGCAAAATATTCATGAGCAATATATGGGACCGGATTTGCAAATATCAAGCAGCGTATTTTTTTCAAAACTCATATCACATATCTTATATTTCAATAAATCATCTAATACTTTGAGCTTAATATTTATATCTACCAGTATATTTAACAAATGAAATATTCATAAGCATCAGACACATTTCCGGTATAAATAAAAGTAGCTTCATGTTTCTGTAATAATCAATCTTCAGATTTAATTCAATAAACAATAGGAATACTAATACATTTATTATTATCCACGCATTTTTGTTGTGAATTTGATCTTAAAAAAACCCACTTCTTATGATGTATCGTGACAATTTTCGATTTTTATAATGTTCCACATGAAAAAAAAAAAATTGCTTTTATCATCATATAACTTTATTATAGATTGAAAGAAGAAAAACATATCAATCAAAAAGGTCTTACAAACTGGAACAAAGCGATCACTTAAATAAGTGTAATAAATCCAGTCATTGAATAAAAAGTAATCTGAGTTATAAAAAAGATGGACTGCATCATAACTAATCACCAGAAGATATTAGAAATTATACTGATAAATCCATTCCAGATTATTTTTATATTTAAATTTTGTTGATTTCAAATCATTATCGGTAATTAATGAAAATACCAAAAAAAATTTGAGATTATAACAAGTGAATATATTTCCACGACAACAGCGGTTTTGGGAAATCATTTATAATTGCATTTTAATATCACCACTCTTTACAATTTATATTTATTCTGATAATTTGGTGAATGGTCGTTATACACTGAAATATTTCTATTTTGTAATGACTGGTATTGTAATAATAAGTCTCGTATCTATAATAACATTATTTAAAAACAAGGCAATAACGATAAGTAATATTGATTGTTTGATCATAATATTCTACTTATATCTCTTTGTACGAATGGTGTTCACGTCCAATGTCCCCCTTGAAAACACGCGTTTTATCACATATACAGTCTTACTGGTTTTGTATTTTATATGGAAAAATCAATTCAAAAATAATCATTTTTACCAGGTATACATGTTTGGTTTATTAATGGTTGCCTCGGGGCAGGCTATATATGGATTGATGCAATTCTATCATATAATACCCTTACCCCCCACAATCGGCTTATTCAAAGTAACCGGTAATTTTGGCAACCCTTCACCGTATGCATCATTCCTCGGTCCGTTGGTTCCTTTATCGTTAGGAATCTATTTGTTGACAGATACATCAGCACCTCTGAGAGACGAAATAAAGAATATTTCCTTCATAACTTTTTTACTTTTAGTGCTGATATTACCGGCAACACACAGCCGTGCGTCATGGATTGCCGCCGGGATAACTTCTTTACTTATTTTAAATAGAAAATGGAACGTTATCTTCCGGCTGAAAGATATGATCCATTCACGCTTTTACCGAATTAGTTTGATTGTATTGTTGCTTCTTATTTTTAGCGCTGGTGCTGTCAGCTTATATCATTTCAAAAAAGATTCCGCTCTCGGTCGCCTTATTCAATGGAAAATTTCCACTCAGTTGATTGCAGAAAAGCCCGTATTCGGTCATGGGTATAATCAATTTGAACGTATCTATAATGACCGGCAGGCGGAATATTTTTCAACCGGTAAACGTTCTGAACAGGAAAAACGAATTGCCTCTTATACCATTCACGCTCATAATGATTATTTGGAATTATGGACGGAAACCGGTTTTATAGGATTGTTGCTTTTCCTGGCAATTGTATCATTCGCACTTATTAAAACGAAAAACACAAATCTAAATTATACCATGAAAGTTGCTTTGTTGGCATTTCTTATAGAAGCACTGTTTACCTTTCCATTTCACATTTTACCTCAACTCATTGTTTTTACAAGTATGCTCGCTTTTATCGGCAGTAATTTGAAATCAGAGAGAATCATGAGCTATCCTAAAGTACTGTCGGTGGCAGGTCTTTTATTCGTATCAATATGTGCCGGCCGTCAGGCAAACAATTATAATGCGCACAAAATCTGGCATCAGGCCAATATGTTATCCTCCGGTCAGGTGTATGAAGCTGCAGATAAGCTCTATGAAAGTTTATATCCTGTTTTAAAATCCAACGGGGCTTATTTATTGAATTACGGCGGTACCCTGACATTGAAAAAACAGTATAACAAGGCGATTCCAATTCTTCAAAACGCATTATTATTCAGTAATGATCCCAATATTCATCTATCGCTTGGGAATTGTTACCTTGAGTCGGGAGACTACCGTCAGGCGGAAAAATATTATCAAAAAGCGGAGGCCATAGAGCCCTATAAATTTTATCCGAAATACCTTTTAGTCAAATTGTACGCAAAAACGGCAGACGAAGAAAAACTTTGCCGGAAATGCAAAGAGATTCTAGCAATGAATATCAAAGTGCATTCTACAGCCGTTGATCAAATAAAAAAAGACGTCATGACTCTCACAGGCGGGTGTCGCGAACCCGGCGGTGTAAATGAAAGTGTAAACAAAAAAAGAAAGGAGAAGCCATGAAAACCAAATGGTGGAAAAAAGCCTGTATTGGTCTCTTTGTGGTGGCGATGTTGATGAACCTCACGGTTTATTTTGATTCAGCCGGAGAACGTTCATCGGATCTGAATCTCGGAAATCTGAATGTGAATCTCTTTCAGAAAGCCTATGGGTATACTGTCACAAGTTGTACAGAACTCGGGTGTTGGGGTGGTACACAAAAATGTGGCGAATACACTGTGGGTGATAACGGAACCAGATATTGCTACCAGAAAGAAGGCGATTATTAAGTAAAATTCGGGTGGTTATACAATTGTATAGCCACCCGTGTAAATCCAGGAGGTCCGTTAATGAAATTAAAAACAGTGACAATATTAATATTATATCTTCTTTTAATTTCTTGTGGGAAGAATAAAGATATTGACGATTCATTTAAATCTTTAGATAGTAGTATCAAAAATGTTATCCTCCATAGTTATAATAAAAGTAAAAAAGAAAAGCAATCATCACACAAAAGGAATTTTAAATCTACACCTGAATTGATTAAAAAATTTTATATTGGTGATTCGGTTTTTAATCCGGGATTTATGGACGGAATTGACAGTAGTCTATATATCTTAGATCTCAGTAGTATGAGAATTAACGAGATAAACTATACGTTAGGCAGAGTAAATAATTCTTTTGGCAAAGGGAAGGGACATGGGCCAGGTGAATTAATAAGACCAACTGATATGGTTGTTGCTGATCATGTTTACATATCAGACGTAAGCAAAGGAACCATTGAAATATATTCTTTAAACGGTACATATTTAAACACCATTAAATTGAATTCCTGCTCACCATATAAATTTATAATTACCAAAAACCATGATATTATAATAAACAATGAATTAGATCTTATATTCCCATTTTATAAATATAATTCAGAAGGAGCGTTTTTAAAAAAATTCGGAACCAATCTTATATTAAGGAACATTAAATCTGGTCTTTTTCATGATATGAAATTATGTACTGTTTCAGATACTTCATTCTTACAATTACCAATAAGGTTGGGAGTTATTGGTTTATATAAAAATGATGAACTTGTATTAATAAAAGAAACAATTGATGGCAAACAAATTAAGCCGGATGGAATAATATATGGTGAAAATTATGTTCATACTGATAAATTGAATTATTTATACACATCTTTATTTGAAACAAGAAATGGTAATTTCCTGATACTATATAGTAAAAAATCAAAAAAAGGAATTAAAGAAGGAGTGTTTGATGTATATAATATTAACACTCTAAATTATTTAACAAGTTTTAAACTTGAAGGAAATATTTACGGAATATCTTTAATAATTGATAAACTTTTAACATTGGATCATGACTCAGTTAGTCTTTGGGATATAAGTAAGATAATTGAGGATAATAAATGAAAAAAATTGTTATATACTATATATCAGTTATGATTGCCGTTATTTTGATATTTATAATAAATATGAACTATAAAAAAATCTCTAAATATGTTGATACTTTTCTAAAATTCAAATTTAATCAAGTGAAAAATATATCAGAAAATCAAATGAAAGGTGAGGGAACTTATATAGATTTACCTCAACATATTATAAATGACAAGAAAAGAATACTAGGGAAAATTATAGATATATCACAAATCGAATTTGCTAATATTACTTCACCTTATAAGTATTTATGGGTAATTCATGAATCTGATTGTGAAAGTTGCATTGAAAAAGCAGTCTTATTAATAAAGAATTTGGGGGAATACGATATTTATAATATTGTTTATTTATGTGACTCGGGGGTAAAAAATATACCTTCTAATAATTCCAACATTATTATTTGTTCTGAAGTTGATAGTTTTCTTAATACAATAAAATATGTAAGTACTCCCGTTATTTTTAAAATTGATTATAATAGTAATATTGTAACAGATGTATTTTTCCCAGGAATAGATTCAGAGATTTACTTTGAACACTTTATAACTAATTATCCTTATGAATAGAAGACAGCTACCGGAAAAAAAACCATGCGATTTGTATCCCTTTTCATCATCATTTCTCTGTTGATGTCCTGTTCCAAAGATAAACGAAATGCACAGTATTTTGAAAACTATCATCAGTTTTCATCATTTCCAGAGGAACGATACGCTGAGATTCAGCCATTAATGCATGAAGGGTTTAATTTACCCCCTTTTTATTTTACATTAATTTTTAACAATTACTTAATATTTGAAAACTCCTCGAATGATAAGGAAACGATGATTCAGATTTATAATATGAATAATGGTACAATCATAAACAAATTTGGCAGACAGGGGCAAGGAGAAGGGGAATTTCTTGGAATTAAATTTTTAAATGTTGATAGTAATGCTTTAGGAATATACGATGTAACCTTATGCCGGATAACGTATTACACGATTGATAAATTGCTATCAGGATTTTCAAAGCCGGATTCCATGAAAAAAGTATCCACGGATTTTGGGATTCCTTACTTTATTCAGAAAATTGATTCCAACCGCTATGTGGCCAGTGGGATGTTTCATCCTAACCGGTATGCTATTCTGGACCGGAACCTGAACATCATCAGCACTCATCTGCCTGTTCCACAAAAACTGCTGGACCTGGCAAATAATAAATACACATACAGTTTTTATCATGCCGGCATTCTTTATAATGACAGTTTGAAACGATTGGCTGTCGGGATGACAACGTATGATATGCTGCAAATCCTGAATACGGATATTGAAGTCATAAAATCAGTCCACGGACCGGATCACAACTTTCCGGACTGGACGGGAAAGCAAAAATTATCACCTGAAGGTTATTCACCTTTAACCGGAAGTACACATAAGATTTACGGCGTTTACTCCGGGGAAACGCCTTCAACAATCAATGACTGGATCAAATCTTTCGGGAAAAACATTCATATCTTTGATTGGGAAGGGCGTCCCTTGAAACGAATCCGAACCGATTACAGGATCGGTAATATTGTCATATCCGAATCACAAAAAAGGCTCTATCTTGTGTATTACGATGAGGAGTATTTCCGGTTTGGGTATATTGAATTGCTGGAGGATGAGATATGATGCCTGTTTCTAAATTCTTCCGGACAACATGGAGATACCTGATGGTTGCTTTGATCCTTGCCGTAGGAATAATCTTTGCTTTCAATTTTGTGAATAAACCGAATAGTACTCCAAATCTCTATCAAAGAAAAATATTATCGGACAAAGAACATATAACAGGAGAATCAATTTATTTTATTAATTCTGTTTTCCCCTCGATGGATCACACGATAAAGGCACGAAACCTGCTTTTAGTTACAAATATTTACAGTTGCCAGGGATGCAATGTAGAAGGTGAGCATCTCATTCAAGGAATAAAGGATATACCGGTATATATTTTTGCCCTTGATGACAGAGATGAAAAATTAAAGATAAGGACTGAACATTTGGTTACGTCAGACAGTGTTTTTCAATATGTCCGAAAATTAAATAATATCGATACACCGGTGATTCTTGCTTTTACTGATAGTTTTATAGTTACTAATGCTTTTTTTCCGGGTACCGAAAGCCAGAAAGAATTTGATATGTTATTATCATCAGTCAGATATGAAAATAATGTCATTTCTTCCCATACTACTTCAAAATAGCGTATGAGTATGAAGACCTCTTTTTTTGTTAAAATATGTAAACTGTGTATTTTTCTACTTATCGTTATTTTGTTATTGTTTAACATTAAGATATTATCAAGTTATAGATTTGGATTGAAACTAAATATTTGGAAGTATTATAGCTATACGGCATCAAAACCAACACAAATCCATTTACCAATCAAAGATTATAATTATAATCATATCACGGATACCTATGGAGCACTACGGCCAAATGGCAGAAAGCATGATGGACAGGATTTGTTTTGTGATATCGGAACACCAATACAGGCTGTTGTCAGTGGTAATATTGTATATAAAGGAGATGATAAACTTGGCGGTAAAGTTATTTATTTACTGGGTATCGACAACAGACTTTATTATTACGCACATTTATCTGCATTTTCAAAAATTGAAACCGGACAATTCGTACGCCAGTGCGATATAATTGGTTATTCGGGAAACAGCGGTAATGCCATAACAACACCACCCCATCTGCATTTTGAAATCATGGAAATAAAGTGGCTTTTTCCGTTGATTTATAAAAGTATAAATCCCTTAAATGAATTTGAAAAAGAGAGGTTATGACCCTCACAGGCGGGTGTCGCGAACCCGGTGAAGTAAATGAAGGTACAACACAAAAAAGAAAGGAGAAGCCATGAAAACCAAATGGTGGAAAAAAGCCTGTATTGGTCTCTTTGTGGTGGCAATGTTGATGAACCTCACGGTCTATTTTGATTCAGCCGGAGAACGTTCATCGGATCTGAATCTCGGAAATCTGAATGTGAATCTCTTTCAGAAAGCCTATGGGTATACCATAGAAGTTCCTGGTATATGTGTCTATAATCCAGAGTTTATTTGCACATTTCCAGAAATTACAATTGTAAAGCACAAAAACACCTAAAGAGGACCAGGGGTGGCCAATTATATTGGCCGCCCCTTTATTCGGAGAAAAAAAACATGCGATATATACCTCTTTTCATTATTTTTTTTCTGTTTATGTCCTGTTCCAAAGATAAACGGGATGCACAGTATTTTGAAAACTATCATACATTTTCATCATTTCCCAATGAGAGATTGGATAAGATTAAGTCACTGGATTCTAATACGTTTGAATTACCGCCCACCAGATTGTTTATTCTTAGAGACACTTATATTTTTTTAGAAAATTCAGATAATGATGAAGTCGTGCTTTGGATCTATGATTTACAAAAAAGAACCGTAATTCAAAGATTGGGCAGGAAAGGCAAGGGACCGGGAGAATTTCTTGGGATTACCGGATATATAAAACTGGACAGTAATACTTTAGGAATATATGATGTGACCTTATGCCGAATAACGTATTACTCAATTGACAAATTGCTATCAGGATTTTCAAAGCCGGATTCCATGAAAAAAGTATCCACGGATTTTGGGATTCCTTACTTTATTCAGAAAATTGATTCCAACCGCTATGTGGCCAGTGGGATGTTTCATCCTAACCGGTATGCTATTCTGGACCGGAACCTGAACATCATCAGCACTCATCTGCCTGTTCCACAAAAACTTCTGGACCTGGCAAATAATAAATACACATACAGTTTTTACCATTCTGGAATTCTATATAATGACAGTTTGAAACGTTTGGCTGTCGGCATGAAAACGTATGATATGCTGCAAATCCTGAATACGGATATTGAAGTCATAAAATCAGTCCACGGACCGGATCACAACTTTCCGGACTGGACGGGAAAGCAAAAATTATCACCTGAAGGTTATTCACCTTTAACCGGAAGTACACATAAGATTTACGGCGTTTACTCCGGGGAAACGCCTTCTACAATCAATGACTGGATCAAATCTTTCGGGAAAAACATTCATATCTTTGATTGGGAAGGGCAACCCCTGAAACGAATCCGAACCGATTACAGGATCGGTAATATTGTCATATCCGAATCACAAAAAAGGCTCTATCTTGTGTATTACGATGAGGAGTATTTCCGATTTGGGTATATTGAATTACAGGAGGATGAGATATGATGCCTGTTTCTAAATTCTTCCGGACAACGTGGAGATACCTGATGGTTGCTTTGATCCTTACCGTAGGAATAATCTGTGCTTTCAATTTTGTGAATAAACGGAATAGTACTCCAAATCTCTATCAAAGAAAAATATTATCGGACAAAGAACATATAACAGGAGAATCAATTTATTTTATTAACTCTGTTTTTCCCTCGATGGATCACACGATAAAGGCACGAAACCTGCTTTTAGTTACAAATATTTACAGTTGCCACGGATGCAATGTAGAAGGTGAGCATCTCATTCAAGGAATAAAGGATATACCGGTATATATTTTTGCCCTTGATGACAGAGATGAAAAATTAAAGATAAGGACTGAACATTTGGTTACGTCAGACAGTGTTTTTCAATATGTCCGAAAATTAAATAATATCGATACACCGGTGATTCTTGCTTTTACTGATAGTTTTATAGTTACTAATGCTTTTTTTCCGGGTACCGAAAGCCAGAAAGAATTTGATATGTTTTTATCATCAGTCAGATATGAGAATAATGTCATTTCTTCCCATACTACTTCAAAATAGCGTATGAGTATGAAGACCTCTTTTTTTGTTAAAATATGTAAACTGTGTATTTTTCTACTTATCGTTATTTTGTTATTGTTTAACATTAAGATATTATCAAGTTATAGATTTGGATTGAAACTAAATATTTGGAAGTATTATAGCTATACGGGGTCAAAACCAACACAAATCCATTTACCAATCAAAGATTATAATTATAATCATATCACGGATACCTATGGAGCACTACGCCCAAATGGCAGAAAGCATGATGGACAGGATTTGTTTTGTGATATCGGAACACCAATACAGGCTGTTGTCAGTGGTAATATTGTATATAAAGGAGATGATAAACTTGGCGGCAAAGTTATTTATTTATTGGGTATCGACAACAGACTTTATTATTACGCACATTTATCTGCATTTTCAAAAATAGAAACCGGGCAATTCGTACGCCAGTGTGATATAATTGGTTATTCGGGAAACAGTGGCAATGCCATAACAACACCACCCCATCTGCATTTTGAAATCATGGAAATAAAGTGGCTTTTTCCGTTGATTTATAAAAGTATAAATCCCTTAAATGAATTTGAAAAAGAGAGGTCATGACCCTCACATGCGGGTGTCGCGAACCCGGTGGAGTAAATGAAGGTAAAACACAAAAAAGAAAGGAGAAGCCATGAAAACCAAATGGTGGAAAAAAGCCTGTATGGGTCTCTTTGTGGTGGCGATGTTGATGAACCTCACGGTTTATTTTGATTCAGCCGGAGAACGTTCATCAGATCTGAATCTCGGAAATCTGAATGTGAATCTCTTTCAGAAAGCCTATGGGTATACCATAGAAGTCCCAGGAATCTGCCTCGAGTCTCCATATGATGAATGCGAGTTCTATTTAGAGAACGGTATCCTAATTATAGACGACTACAAAAGGGTACTTTAGATCTTAAATACTTGGTGGGGCGGCCAGTTTATTAGCCGCCCCTTTATTCGGAGAAAATACAATGCGATATATACGTATTATCATCATCATTTCCCTGTTGATGTCCTGTTCCAAAGATAAACGAAATGCACAGTATTTTGAAAACTATCATCAGTTTTCATCATTTTCAGAGGAACGATACGCTGAGATTCAGCCATTGCTACATCAGAAATCTAATCTACCTCCTTTATATCTTACATTAATTAAAAATAATTATTTAATATTTAAAAACTCTTTAAATGATAAAGAAACGATGATTTGGATTTATGATATTAATAATGATACAATCATAAATAAATTTGGCATGAAAGGTAAGGGTCCGGGAGAATTTCTTGGAATTAAATTTTTAAATATTGATAGCAATACTTTAGGAATATATGATGTGACCTTATGTCGGATAACTTATTACACGATTGATAAATTGCTATCAGGATTTTCAAAGCCGGATTCCATGAAAAAAGTATCCACGGATTTTGGGATTCCTTACTTTATCCAAAAAATTGATTCCAACCGCTATGTGGCCAGCGGAAGGTTTCATCCATACCGGTATGCCATTCTGGACCGAAACCTGAACATCATCAGCACTCATCTGCCTATTTCACAAAAATTGCCGGACTTTGCAAATAATAAATTCTACCATGCCGGCATTCTATATAATGACAGTTTGAAACGATTGGCTGTCGGGATGAAAACGTATGATATGCTGCAAATCCTGAATACGGATATTGAAGTCATAAAATCAGTCCACGGACCGGATCACAACTTTCCGGACTGGACGGGAAAGCAAATATTATCACCTGAAGGTTATATACCTTTGACCGGAAGTACACATAAGATTTACGGCGTTTACTCCGGGGAAACGCCTTCAACAATCAATGACTGGATCAAATCTTTCGGGAAAAACATTCATATCTTTGATTGGGAAGGGCGTCCCCTGAAACGAATCCGAACCGATTACAGGATCGGTGATATTGTCCTATCCGAATCGCAAAAAAGACTCTATCTTGTGTATTACGATGAGGAGTATTTCCGGTTTGGGTATATTGAATTGCTGGAGGATGAGTTGTGATGCCTGTTTCTAAATTCTTCCGGACAACATGGAGATACCTGATGGTTGCTTTGATCCTTGCCGTAGGAATAATCTTTGCTTTCAATTTTGTGAATAAACCGAATAGTACTCCAAATCTCTATCAAAGAAAAATATTATCGGACAAAGAACATATAACAGGAGAATCAATTTATTTTATTAACTCTGTTTTTCCCTCGATGGATCACACGATAAAGGCACGAAACCTGCTTTTAGTTACAAATATTTACAGTTGCCACGGATGCAATGTAGAAGGTGAGCATCTCATTCAAGGAATAAAGGATATACCGGTATATATTTTTGCCCTTGATGACAGAGATGAAAAATTAAAGATAAGGACTGAACATTTGGTTACGTCAGACAGTGTTTTTCAATATGTCCGAAAATTAAATAATATCGATACACCGGTGATTCTTGCTTTTACTGATAGTTTTATAGTTACTAATGCTTTTTTTCCGGGTACCGAAAGCCAGAAAGAATTTGATATGTTTTTATCATCAGTCAGATATGAGAATAATGTCATTTCTTCCCATACTACTTCAAAATAGCGTATGAGTATGAAGACCTCTTTTTTTGTTAAAATATGTAAACTGTGTATTTTTCTACTTATCGTTATTTTGTTATTGTTTAACATTAAGATATTATCAAGTTATAGATTTGGATTGAAACTAAATATTTGGAAGTATTATAGCTATACGGGGTCAAAACCAACACAAATCCATTTACCAATCAAAGATTATAATTATAATCATATCACGGATACCTATGGAGCACTACGCCCAAATGGCAGAAAGCATGATGGACAGGATTTGTTTTGTGATATCGGAACACCAATACAGGCTGTTGTCAGTGGTAATATTGTATATAAAGGAGATGATAAACTTGGCGGCAAAGTTATTTATTTACTGGGTATCGACAACAGACTTTATTATTACGCACATTTATCTGCATTTTCAAAAATAGAAACCGGGCAATTCGTACGCCAGTGTGATATAATTGGTTATTCGGGAAACAGTGGCAATGCCATAACAACACCACCCCATCTGCATTTTGAAATCATGGAAATAAAGTGGCTTTTTCCGTTGATTTATAAAAGTATAAATCCCTTAAATGAATTTGAAAAAGAGAGATCATGACCCTCACAGGCGGGTGTCGCGAACCCGGTGAAGTAAATGAAGGTACAACACAAAAAAGAAAGGAGAAGCCATGAAAACCAAATGGTGGAAAAAAGCCTGTATGGGTCTCTTTGTGGTGGCGATGTTGATGAACCTCACGGTTTATTTTGATTCAGCCGGAGAACGTTCATCAGATCTGAATCTCGGAAATCTGAATGTGAATCTCTTTCAGAAAGCCTATGGGTATACCATAGAAGTTCCTGGGATATGTGTCTATAATCCTAATAGTAGATGCATTTTACCTGGGATCAGCCTTTGGGATCACAAAGAATAGTTAAATAAGACAGGGGGTGGTCAAATACGATTGATCGCCCCCTGTTATGGAGAATATATGCGGTATTTTCTTATTTGGTTATTTCTTCTTATGCTTACATCCTGTTCCACTAAGACAAGTGATGAACAATTTTTCGAAAATTATCACTCTTTTACATCGTTTCCCGACGAAAGAGAGTGTGAGATTAAGTCGTTGGTGCTATATAAATTTGTGTTACCACCGCTAAGATTGTTTATTTTTCAAGATACTTATATTCTTTTTCAAAATTCAGTTGATAATGAAGCAATGCTTTGGATCTACGATATTACAAAAGGAGAATTTATCCAAAAATTTGGCAGAAAAGGGAAAGGACCAGGGGAATTTATTGTAATTGCAAGGATTATTCAAGTCAATGAAAATACTATAGGAATATTTGACGGGACTTTATCAAGGTTTAGTTATTATAATGTTGATAATATTTTGTCCGGAGTTATAATGCCGGATTCTATAAAAAAAATACCTGTGGATTACGGCCTTCCTTTGGATATCCAAAAATTTGATTCCAACCGCTTTATCTCTTATGGGACATATTATCCCAATCGTTATGCTATATTTGATAAAAACTTTGATATCATCAGTACACACGTATCTATTCCAAAAAAAATATTAGATGTTTCTAATTTTACTTTTATCCAAAGTTTTGATCATCCCAATATTATATATAACGATAATATAAAAATGTTTGCTGTCGGCATGAAAACGTATGATATGCTGCAAATCCTGAATACGGATATTGAAGTCGTAAAATCAGTCCACGGGCCGGATCACAACTTTCCGGACTGGACGGGAAAGCAAAAATTATCACCTGAAGGTTATATGCCTTTAACCGGAAGTACACATAAGATTTACGGCGTTTACTCCGGGGAAACGCCTTCAACAATCAATGACTGGATCAAATCTTTCGGGAAAAACATTCATATCTTTGATTGGGAAGGGCGTCCCTTGAAACGAATCCGAACCGATTACAGGATCGGTGATATTGTCATATCCGAATCACAAAAAAGGCTCTATCTTGTGTATTACGATGAGGAGTATTTCCGGTTTGGGTATATTGAATTGCTGGAGGATGAGTTGTGATGCCTGTTTCTGTATTCTTCTGCAAAAGTGAGGATAACTAATGGGTACTATGATCGAAAACATAAATATTAAAATGGATTTAGTCAATAAACCATCCGGAGCATATATAATTATTAGCTTCATTAACATGTTCTACCCTATTACTGTCTACCAGAAATTTAAATTTCCACATCACTACTTATCATATCTAATAAAGATTAATATTTTTTCTAAATAGAATTTATGTATATACTTGTAACAAACACCATAAATTGTCCATGAGAATTAAGATAGCAGCACTAAAAAGGAGACACATGAGAAGAGCATTGTTGATCAGTCTTTGTCTGATAGTAATTGCCTGCGAAAAAGACAAAACTGTAGATATAGAGAAGGTAAAGGATACATATAGCCCGGGAGTTTCCGTTGACATGGAAGCAGTGCATCGAGGCGACTTATATGAATATATCGAGACAACGGCAATTTGTATGGCAAGTGAGAAAGGTATTATTGAAAGCAGAGTTTCCGGTAATGTGCTGGAAATCAGAGCAAGAGATGGCCAGGAATTTGAGAAAGGCGACACCCTCTTTATTCTTGATGCGGAATCATTCCGTAATGAATGGGCTATGATACAGAGTAAATTTGTCAAAGCGGTTTCTGATCTGATTTTGGAACTGGAATCAGAAAACCAGGCAGAGACTGCGGCGGTTTGGAACTCTTATCTGAAAACGATAGACAGACAAAACTTTTCAATAAAAGCACTGCCGGATAATGACAATGTAAAATTAACAGTTATGATGGCAAGACTCGATATCCTGACGCTCTATCAGCAATTAAAAACATATGAAAAACAAATCGAATATTGTGTCATTCGTGCTCCCTTTTCCGGTATTATATCCGATATGGATATCTATGTCGGGGCGTTGGTTCAAGTGGGTCAACCCTTGTGTAAGATGACAAATTTATCAACAATGAACCTAAGCGTTAATATCCTCGAAAATGAATTGCATCATATCAAAGTCGGTTCAGAGATTCAGATACTGTTTGACGGACAGCAAAAAACCCACGTAAGCTATATATTACCGACGATTGATGTTGAACGCCATACCGGTACGGTATTGGCACACATTGAAAATCAAACCAAGATTCTAAAAGACGGACAGCATGTGCGTGTTAAACTGGTTAAAAACATTTATGGAAATAGAATCTACATCCCAAGATCAGCAATGTTATCACGAAACGACCGGGATCTGGTGTTTATAGTGAAGGATGGCATAGCGAAGTGGCAATATGTTAAAACTGGATTTGGAAATAGTGAATTTATCGAAATTATCAGCGGTTTGTCTGAAGGAGACACCGTTATTACTGGTGGTCATTATTCACTTGGACACAATGTTAAAGTAAAACAACGGGCGAACTAAGATGCTTCCTATCCGAAAACCAATTTCCGTTTTGATGATTACTATGGCATTGATACTTATCGGAGTTCAGTCAGGACGCCAGCTCCAGTACAGCTTTTTACCGGACATTGAATACCCTGAGTTTTTGATTTTGTGCAAGTATCCTGGAAGCAGTGTCAGAGAAGTGGAGAAAGAGGTTATCCAACCTTTGGAAGAGGCACTATCGGGCATTGAGGGAATTCGAGAAATGGTCTCATGGTCACGGGATGAACTTGGTATTATTACTTTACGCTTCAAATGGAAAAGTGATGTCCGTTATTCCTTTCTCCGAATTCGGGAAAAAATTGACGAGACAATGGATCAATTCCCAAAAGGTATGGATAGACCTTCAATCATGGATTTTAATCCTTCCTCTTTGCCCGTGCTTCGTTTTACCCTCGCCGGTGATATGGATCTGATCGCTTTATCCAATTTTGCAGAGGATGTTATCAAACCCAGATTGTCGCAACTGAATGGCGTTGCCGGTATTACGATTAGCGGCATGCCCGAACAGGCAATTCAGATTACCATAGATAATCAACAATTGGAACTCTACAAGCTGAAGTATGATGATATACAAAAAGCAATTATCGAAAATTTACCGGGGAAATCCTTTTCATACGATGTTAAATCAGGATATGCCATTCATAAATTAACAGTGGAGTTTCCCGTACGGAATTTACAGGACATGTTGCAACTCCCCATTCCCAATCCTTCCGGCATCCCTCTCATATTGGGAGATATTGCCGAAATAAACCTGAGTACTCTCCCCTTTTCCGGTAATAATTTTTCTGACAAAGAAGCAGCTGTAACAATAAATGTATATAAAGAAGCAGGATCAAATACTCTTCAGGCAGCTCAATCAACACGAGAAGAATTGAAGGTGATTCTTACTCAAAACAAAGATATAAGAATAAAAATTATTTCAGATCAGGGTACTTTTATTTCCACAGCAATCAGCAGTTTAAACCAGTCTATCCTGCTTGGGAGCATCCTTGCTTTTTTTACTATCTGTCTGTTTTTCAAGAAAAGCCGTTATGCTCTGCTATTACTGTTAATGATTCCAATTACCCTGACTATAACGTTCATACTCTTCTATTTTCAGGGTATCTCATTGAATTTTATGACCTTAGGAGGAATTGCGCTTGCAGTGGGTCTAATTGTGGATAATGGTATCGTGATACTCGATTCCGTGCATCGCCATTACCTGCCAAATGAGCCTGATAAGAGCATCTACAAAGGAATTCAGCGTGTAAAGTTGGCTGTATTTGCCTCAACTTTGACTACAATATCCATTTTTTTCCCGGTTGTGTATATTGATGGATATATCTCCATTATCTTTAAAGATCAGGCCTGGGCAATCGTATATACCTTGTTGGTTTCACTGCTGATATCACTGTATGTTATTCCGGCTTTATATAAACTGAGTTTTTCCTTCTCGAAACCACATCAAATCAAAACCGGTGGCAGAATCAATTTTATCGTATGCTTTAGAAAAAGAATAACCCCTCATGTCCGGGTCTTATCACACCCATTTCGTTATTTATTTACCCGGTTTATTTCTGCATTCGACCAATTATACCAACAGAGTGAAGCCGCGTATCACCGTGGGCTTTTCTATTTTCTAAATCATAAATCCCGGCTTTTTTTCCTGCTTTTATTCACGGGAGTAATTGTCATTATTGGCTGGAACACACAATTATCCAAACAATATTGGCCTGATATTCCATCGAACCGGGCAGTCCTCAGTACAGATATTCCGGATGATATACCCTATTCTGTCTTATATGAAGAAACTCAAAAAACCATCGACCAACTATTGAGTCATCCTGCTGTTGAGGGAGTCTATGCCAAAACCTTTGATCCCAGGTCAGGCGATGATTCAGGCCCTGATATTGTTACTCTCACACCGGGATTTTATACCATAGTTTTTGAGTTGAAACTTCTGCACAACATGGATGAAGTTGAATTCCGAAGGATGGATTGGCAAAATCTTATAACATTGCCTGTGAGTTCCTTTCAATCATATCGAACCACGGCATTGAGACAGGAAATCGTTACTCAAGAATCAAAAAATATCTGTATTTATTTTCAAGGCACCGATGATGAACAAAAACTTGAACAAGCAAGCCGTTTCAGAGAGTGGATGGAGAAAAATCAGAAACTTGAAAATGTTGAGATCAATCGGGGTAAATACCAGCCGGCATTAAAGGCTGTTTTTAAGGATGATATGATTGCTAAATATCCTATTAGTCCGTCACTTTCAGCGCAGCGCCTGAAAATAATGAATATCGGAGAAAAAATCACTGTGTGGGCATTTGGCGATGACAATTTCCCAATTGTTTTGAAAAGTAAAGGGGAAGAATATACTTCATTACCTGACTTTATGAATCAGAGTCATCCTGTTGGAACCATTGCATTAAGAAACGAACAGCTCTTTGACATTGAGAAAGAATATGTAATAAACGAAATAAAACATGTTAATAAAAAGAGAGTTATTTCGGTAGAAGCAGACGTCCCTATGACAAAAATGGTTCCACTCATCAGAAAAATAAATCGATGGATTCGTGAAAATCCTTCAGAATCTGTTAATATTTTTATCGCTGAGCAAAGTATGGAAACAGCGACATCCTTGATGGAATTATTCAAGGCATTTATCCTTGCCACCCTGATTGTATATCTACTACTTGCCGCCCAGTTTGAATCATTATTACATCCGCTGAATATCATGCTGACGGTTCCTGTCGGATTTGCCGGGGCAGTTCTGGCCCTGCTGCTGACGGGTGGATCTTTGAATGTCATATCTCTTATCGGAATTGTGATGCTTATCGGTATCGGTGTAAATGATGCCATCCTTAAACTGGATTACATGTTGAAAATGCGAACAGAAGAACAACAAACAGTAAGAGAAGCAATTTTGAGTATGAGCAAAGTAAAATTTCGTCCTGTTTTAATGACGACTATGACGACAATAATGGCAATGCTCCCAATGGCGCTGGGATATGGAGGGAATTCTGAAATCAATCAGCCTCTTGCCGTAACTGTTATAGGCGGACTGACTTTAACGACTTTTTTTACACTTTTTATTACCCCTGTATTTTTTGAATTATTTGAAAACAATCATGATAAGATTTCTTAGATTCTCCTTAAAACATCCTGTCAGTATTTTGATTGCAATGGCGATTATAGTTCTTATTGGATTGAATTCTTTCATACATATCCCCATAGAAATCAGACCGATATCTGAAAGCGGCAATAAGGATCGCACCTATAAAATACAAATAAATGCCTTATGGCCCGGACAGACGGCAGAAATTATTCAAAAAAGTATCACATCGCCGATCGAAGAACATTGTGTCAGAATCAGAGATTTAATAGATATCAGAAGTTCAACAACTGATTCAGAAAGCTTTGTCACTCTGAGCTTTCCGGATGATAAGAATAAAAAGTATTACCATATCCATGTACGGGAGAAAATCTGGCATCTACAAAAAACAGGTATTATACCAGATGAAGCCGACATCGGCATCCAGGTTTTGTATGAAAACGAAGAAGAGCGGAAACAATTTTCTGAAGCCTTTATTGAATTCCAGATCAATGGTCCCTATGAATTGAATCAATTACGGCAAATAACAGATCAAAACATTGCACCGAGGATTCAATCTTTGGAAGGCGTCAGTGATATAAAAATTTTTGGAGGCTCTTCTGGTTATGTGGCAATTCATCTGAATCCTGATAAATTGAATCAATACGCACTGTCTGCTAAAGAAATCTATGAACAGATTCATACGCAATTTACTTATATGGGCCTTGGACGGATTAAATCTGACAATTCAAACCGTATGCTGCTATTTGACAATCGGCCTCAATCATTCCATCAAATATTGGATATATACATCAAACCTGGGCTGACACTCAATGAAATTGCCGACATAACGTTTGAGTACCAGCCTTCTTATTCTCTTTCAAGACGAAACGGCATGGCATTGATTACTGTTCAGGTATTCAAGAAACCATATGAGAATGCACTGGAGTTTTCTAAAAAGCTAAGACAAACAATTAATCAGATACAGTCTGAATTGCCGATATCAACAGAACTGGTTATCACAAAAGATCAGTCAGAGGAACTGCGGAATGAAATCGTGGCATTTGGTATTCGTTTCTTTATTATAATGAGTGTGATTTTTCTAATCCTGTATTTCGTATTCCGGAAATTTTACCCCGCTCTGCTAATTCTAACGATAGTTTTTCTCACATTATGCGCAACATCAGTTTTTCTTTATTTCAGTTCATCTACCATCAATATTTTAACATTAGCCGGCATTGCCCTGGTTTTGGGAATGGTGGTTGATAATGCCGTGGTCATAATAGAGAATATTCAACATTACAATCATCTGGGAAAGCGCCCTTATATTTCCGCATTGCGTGGAACTCTTGAAATTTTTTCACCTCTGGTAGCATCTTCAGCCACAACACTTTTTGTCTTTTTTTCTTTGCTGTTTCTGGTTGAAAGACTCGGGAATTATTATCATTCAATGGCTTATGTCCTTGGATTTACTCTGTTTTCTTCACTGTTGATTTCAGTTGTATTTATTCCAGCTTCCTATTTATACAGCCCGGAAAAATTTAATTCTCACCAAAGAAGCCGGCATTCATATTATTCTTTCTACCGAAGGATTTTAGCTTTTATGCTAAAATATTCCCTTGTTTTCTCCATAGGTTCACTTAGTTTGCTTGCTTTGATTTTTCTGATTTTTTTTAAAAATATTGAGACCGGAAAAAATTATCAGGCAACATCTGCCATACCGGAAACAAGAGTAAATATCACGGCGCCAAAGGGAGTGACCCTTACCACGCTTGATGCCATGACACAATCATTTGAAAAAATTGTAATGAATTTCGATACTCATGCTGAAATCAAAACCTATATTGATCAGCGGAATGGATGGGCTTCATTGATTATCCAATATCCGGACACCCTAAAAAATCAAATACTGCCGTATCAGATTGAATCCAGACTGATTGGCCAGGCCGTGGATTATGCCGGTGTAGGAATTTTTATCAGCGGCTTTTTCCCTGAGCCTTATTCGAACGGTGGATACAAAATCTATACAATGTACAATACTCAGCTTAAGATATCCGGTCCGGACTATGATAAATTATGGGAATTATCTAAAAGTATTCTCACATTGGCCCAGACCGATCCCCGTGTTGGCGAGACGATCATCACGCCTTCAGTGCGTAATCTGTGGAATCTTCAAAATGAAACACATCATTACCGGTATGCTATTGATGTTGGGTATTTATGGAAAAATAATATATCCATACAGACAGCATATTATGCGTTTTTTGAGTTATTTCCATATCATTTCTGGCAAAGTGAATTGTCGATCGGTGGCCGACAGGTACCGGTAAAAATGTCAGCCACTAGAGAATTACCCGAATTGGATGCTATTCAAAAGAGTACACTTCAATTCAGCAATGGTAAGTCTGCAAGCTTCTCTTTATTAGCAAATATACAACCGGAAAAGAAAATCGAATGGATAGATAAAAAAAATCAGCAATTCCAATTTACTCTTGCCTGGAATTATCGCGGCCCCGGAGAACTTAATGACAAACATGTTCAATCACTGCTGGAAAGCATAAAGCTTCCTCCAGGCTACATTCTGGAAAAAGAAGAATGGACATATTTAACTCATCAGGAAAAAAAATCACTCAATAGTCTGATCATTTATGCCATACTGGGTGTGTATATCATTATGACCATCTTGTATAACTCTTTATGGAAACCTTTTGTCATTTTTTTAAGTGTCCCTTTTTCACTTATCGGCGTATTTCTTCTATATCTGTTTTTTAACAGAAGTTTTTCAGCCGACTCATATATTGGTATTGTTCTATTAATTGGCATTGTCGTGAATGATGCAATTGTCCTTGTGGAGAGAATTTCTCAATTGGAAATGAAAAACCTTCATTTGAAACAGGCTATTTTACAATCTTCCATTGAAAGAATCCGTCCAATATTAATCACAACCATTACAACAATCGGAGGATTGTTCCCGCTCTTGTTTTTAAAAACAGGTAACACGGCTTTGGCAGGCATACTTGAAGAATTAAGTTTTATCATGATCGGAGGTCTGATTAGCTCCACACTTTTTACAATTACTATCATTCCCATTTTTTATCACATTTTTCACAGACTGGTTAGCTGGAATATTCGAGTTTTTAGATATAACAAAGGAAACGAATTATGACAAAAAAATTTACATGTATAATATGGCTGATTTTGATTGGAATTTCTTCATTAGCCGGGATTGATGATTCGTTGCCATTTGACAGTCTTATTCCCGGTGCAATGGAAAAAAATCCTGTCGTAAAACGTGCCAAAATGGATATTAAAATGTCAGAGCTTGATAAAATGGAGTTTTATTTTGATTATATTCCTCCAATAAATCTCTCCCTTAGCAGCAGCAGCATGATACAGGGAGCCAGAAAGGTGCAATTGGGCGGAGATATCTTTCTTCAGGAGGGGAAAAAATATCAAAGTCATTTAATGGGAGTCTCATTATCGTACTATCTTGTTCAGTGGGGAGAAAAAAGAAGAAATTTGAATATTCAGGAAATGAAGGTGTTGAAAAGCCGTTACGAATATATATCTGTTTACAGGGTTCATCTATTACAATTAATCAAAGACTTGCTGAAATTAGAGTCACTCCTTTTTCAAACCAGGCTGAATGAAAAGGAGATAGAAGATTTAAATCGTCAACTTGAATTGGTAGAAAAAAAAATTGAGTCCGGCAGCCTTTCAGCAGTGAATGGCTGGAAATTTTCAGCAGAAATAAGCAACGAACTCAATCGAACGGATCATCTCAAACAAGAGGTCCTCAGTCTAATGCGAATTATTGAGAACAACTATGGATTAGAGACTCATACACTTAACCATATAAACCCGGTTCCAGTAATGAATGAAGTTGATTTTTCTTTGCCAGACAGGCTCCCGGCTATCGAAACAATTCAGAAAAACATCGATATTGCATACAAAGAGATGGAAAACATCAAACGAAAAACACTCCCTGATATTGGTATCAGTATGGGATATTTTCGAAGTGGGACTGAAATAGCCGATGTGTGGTCAGCATGGGATGAAAACTGGAATGCCAGCGCCTCTGTCAATCTTTCATTGAACCTATCCAACATTTTTCTCAATAAAACCCACATAGAGAAAAAACAGGTTCAAATTAATCAAATGCAGGAGGATATCAACAGCTATTATCAGGAATGGAATCAATGGCTGGAAGATCTGACTCGTAGATTTAAACAAACCCAAAAGGATATTTTAATGATTCAGGAAAATCAAAAAATCTACGATAAAATATTTGAATATGAATCTAAGCGGTATGAACAAGGCCTTGTCAGTTTTGAAAATTATATTGAAATCAGACGCCTGATAGTGCAGAATAAAATTGATCTTCATCAAAGTTATTTAAACTATCTGGAGTTACGTTATGAATATCGCATCAATTCAGGGAAATATGATCCTGATTGATAGATACTATTTTTATAAATTTACTAAGATCCCTGATTTATTAAACACACTATCATGTTATCTTACTACGTCCTAAAAAGCATTGTAATCCGATTTACAACAACTTATTAGACTCGCGTTGAAAATGTAAGAAGCGGCTACTTATCATACAGACGTAAAATCTTGCGACTCTCATTCATCACTACTTGACTGCCGACTGTCCACTGTCCACTGTCGACTGCCGACTGAAAAAATGACTCGTAACGCGTGACGCGTGACAAGGGGGTTTGAGGGAAAGGTATTTATTGGCGGGAAAGGTAACGAATCAGGTCGATATCCATGTTTTTGAATTCAAGAATCTCTTTTAAATATGTTTCTAATAATTCTCCTGAAATGTACTCGAGACGATGTGAGGTGAGTTGTGTCTCCAGTTCCGATAAACTGCCAGAGCAGAAGGCAATGTTGGATGGAATTGAAACCACAGATCGTTGTATCCGACGGATCATACCATATTTCCTATCATCTGGAAATGCTTTCGTTATCCTGTATATCCTGGTTACTCATGCAATACTTCTTTTCCAAACATCCAAATCTTTGTGTGATTTCAAAATAAATCCCCATTTTACACAATTAACTAACATATACTAATATTCATCACACTAAACAATAATTATCCCACAAAAACCACTTGTTACTTGTCACTCGTCACTGCCTTGTCCCTTTTCACGGGGCAAGCAATCATCACCTGGAAGTTAGAAATTAGCGTCGCTTCGCTCCTGGTGTGTCAATCAAATCAATCAAACCAATCTAGTCAATCGACTTTTCGACTTTCGACTATTGACTGACGACTGCCGACTGTCGACTGTCTACTGCCCACTGCCGACTTGTCCCTTGACATTCCCCCAAATTCAACGGAAATTTCAAGACTATGAAAATAATTACGTGGTATTATCCCGACAACCCGGCAGAGGCCGCCGGACTTTCTGAATCGGATAAGGTTTTTCTTCACAGCGGGGGGACCGGCTTGCTGATGAGCAACCTGAAAGGGGTACAGGGTCTTGTGGATTTGAACAAACTCCCCCTGAAAACCATTCATTCCGAAAAAGGCCTCATTACCTTCGGCAGTCTGTGTACCTATGCCGATGTGGTATCCTACTTTAAAAAAAAGAATCCGGATCATCTCCTGGTTCACTCTTTGCACCAGTCCGCCAGTACACCTCTCCGGAACCGGGTTACCCTGGGCGGTACACTGGCCATGGCACCGCCCTGGTCCGATCTGACAGGCCCGCTCATGGCCCTGGATGCCCGCCTGGCTTTGGAAGGAAAATCCCGGGGGGAATATTCCGTAGAGGATTACCTCACACAAAAAGAACTCCGGAGCGGCACGGTGATCACATCCGTTAAAATCCCCCTGGAATGCGGTCTGTGTGCCCATTACCGGGAGGTCCGGACACAGCGGGATATGCCCCTGTTCAACCTGACAGTGGTTTTGAATGTTGAAAAGGAGAGGATCTCCCACGCCCGGCTCATTGCCGTAGGGACCCGAACAAAATTCACCCGGATGAAGGAAATGGAAACCTGGCTCAAAGGACAATCCTTAAAATCCGTGAAGATTCCGGAAGTTGAAAAACGGTGCCAGCTTTCCTTTGGGAATAAAGCAGGGACCGATCCCGAATATCTGGCTGTAAAGGCCTCTATCGAATTGGGTCGCATGATCGCCGGTCTGGCAGGAGTCACATCATGAAAGCAGAATTTACCGTAAACGGAAGTGCCCGGACCTTTACCTTTGAGCCGGATGAACGTCTGTTAACCACTCTGCGAAATCACGGCTATATGGAAGTGAAAAACGGTTGCCTGGAAGGGGTCTGCGGTGCCTGCGTGATCCTCCTGAACGACAAACCGGTGAATTCCTGCCAGGTTTTAACGGCTTCGGTAACGGGACAAACCATCACCACGGTCCGGGGTATCGGCACCCTGCACACACCCCATATCATCCAGGAAGCCTTTGTGGAAGCCGGAGCGGTCCAGTGCGGATTCTGTACACCGGGAATGATCACTGCAACATACGCCCTCCTCCGGGAAAATCCTGATCCTTCTGAAGCAGAGATCAAGAATGCCCTGGACGGAAACCTCTGCCGCTGTACCGGCTATGTAAAAATTATCGAAGCAGTTCAACGGGCAGCCCAAAGACTCCGGGAAACGCAAGGAAACGAATAATACCATGAAAAAATATACACGCATCGGCAAGGCTGAACTGAAGATCGATTCCCTCTCCCTGGCCACGGGAAACCATAAATTTACCGATGATTTCGCCGTGAAGGATTCTCTCCATTTGGCCCTTCTCTACTCTCCCCATGCCCATGCCGAAATTCTGGATATTGACGACTCGGAAGCCCGAAAATCCTCCGGAGTGATGGGTGTCTTCCACTATAAAAATGTCAAACCCATCCTTCATACCACGGCCGGACAGGGATTCCCGGAACCCTCTCCCTATGACACGGTTCTCTTTGATAAAAAGGTCCGCTTTGTGGGGGATAAAGTGGCCATGGTGGCAGCAAAAACCCTGAAAGAAGCCCGGGAAGCCCTGAAAAAGATCAGGGTGGAATACAAAATCCTCGACCCGCTATTTGATCCGGAAAAGGCCATGGAGGCCGATGCACCCAAACTTCACGGACCGGATCACCATGCAGCCATTCCTGTGACTTATGATCCGGATAAAAACCTGGCGGCGGAAGTGGAAATCGACTTTGGCGATCTGAAGAAAGGCGAATCGGAAGCCAATTTCATTGTGGATGAAACGTATCATGCCCATTACGCTTCCCACTGTGCCATTGAGCCCCATTCCGTGAAAACCTTTTTCGATGAGATGGGCCGCCTTGTTATCATTTCATCCACCCAGGTCCCTTTTCATGTCCGCCGGATTGTCTCCAAAGTCTGTGAATTCCCCCTGGCGAAAATCCGGGTCGTGAAACCCCGTATCGGCGGCGGATTCGGTGCCAAACAGGAGGTAATGCTTGAACAACTGGCAGCCTGGGCCACCATCAAACTGAAACAGCCGGCTACATTGATTCTTTCCCGGGAGGAAGTCTTCCGCTCTTCCAGAACCCGCCACCCTGTCCGAACCCGCCTGACAATGGGTGTGAAAAAAAATGGGGAAATTACTTTCCTGGATATGAACACCCTTCTCAATTCCGGGGCTTACGGAACCCACGCCCTGACGGTTCTTTCCAACTGCGGGGCCAAGGTTTTGCCGTTGTTGAATAAAATTGAAAACCTCCATTTTCTGGGCCGGTCCGTCTACACCAATCTTCCCGTAGGCGGCGCTTACCGGGGATACGGCGCCACCCAGGGTTATTTTGCCCTGAATCAGCACCTGGATATCATTTCCCGAAAACTCCATGTGGATTTTATCGATTTTGTGAAAAAACATCATATCCGTGAAGGGGAAACGTCCGAAGTTTTCAAAGCCATCGGCGAGGGGACGGAAGGCGTGACCCAGACAGTGAAATCCTGCAAACTGGATGCCTGTCTGGACTGGGGCGCCAGGGCCATCGGCTGGAAGGAAAAACGGGGTAAACGGATAACCAATGGTGACAAGGTCCGGGGAATCGGGGCCGCCGTGGCCATGCAGGGATCGGGCATTCCCCTCATCGACATGGGGGCCGCTTCCATGAAAATCAACGACGACGGGTCGTTTAACCTGGATGTGGGTGCTACCGATATCGGGACCGGCTCTGACACCATCCTGGCACAGATCGCCGGAGAGGTTTTGGGCGTGGGACCGGATAAAATCATCGTCCTCTCGTCCGATACGGACCGCACACCCTTTGATGTGGGCGCCTATGCTTCCTCCACCACCTACATTTCCGGCAGGGCTGTAAAAAAATGTGCTGAAAAAATCCGCGAACAGATTTTTGATGTGGCTGTTACCATGAAAGGCTGGAACCGGAAAGACCTTGTTCTGGCGGAAGAATCCGTAAAAAACAGGAAGACAGGTGAAGCGGTCTCATTATCCGACATTGCCATTTTCGCCCTCTACACACAGGACCAGTTCCAGATACAGGCTTCCGCATCCCATACCGCCCCTGAATCCCCGCCACCATTTATTGCCCATTTTGTGGAACTGGATGTGGATAAACGCACCGGAAAGGTGGATCTGATCCGGGTGGTCACAGCCGTGGATTGCGGACAGGCTATCAATCCGGTTCTTGCAGAAGGTCAGGTGGAAGGTGCCGTGGTGAACGGACTCTCTTATGCCATGGCGGAAAAGTACGTTTTCACGTCTAAAGGAAATCTGATCAACGCCCATTTTAAGGATTATAAAATATTTACTGCGGCGGATCTGCCGGAAATGAAAACCCATATCGTGGAATCCCATGAAGTAACAGGTCCCTTCGGCGCCAAATCAGTGGCGGAAATCGGCATCAACGTGTCCATGCCCGCCATCGCCAACGCCATTTACGATGCCGTGGGTGTCCGCCTTTTTCAGGCACCTTTTACACCGGATAAAGTCTACACAGCGTTAAAGAAAGCAGGTAAGCTTTGATTATCAAACACGGTTATATCGCCCTTCCCGGCGAAAAATCCTTTCTCCCCCTGGATATTGAGATCGAAGACAGTAAAATTGTCCGTACCGGTTCCAATCTTTCGGGAAAAGATATTTTTGATGCGGAAGGATTATTGATCTTTCCCGGAGCCATCGATCCCCATGTCCACTTTAATGATCCGGGATACACGGAACGGGAGGATTTTACCCATGGAAGCCGGACTGCCGCATCCGGTGGCGTAACCACCGTTATCGATATGCCCTGTACCTCCATCCCTCCTGTGACAACACTGAAAAATTTCCACAAAAAACTGGATGCCGTCAGAAATAAAAGTGTGGTGGATTTTGCCTTCTTTGGCGGTGTTTCGGGACAGTGTTTTGAGAATGATCCTGACAAAAACATCTCAGAACTGGCCCCGCATGTGCTGGGTTTTAAAACCTATTTTATATCGGGGATGGATACATTTCGCCGGCTGACTTTTGAGCAATTCACCCATGTGTTGAAAAGCACAGCTAAAGTCAAACGCCCTGTCCTTCTCCACGCGGAAGATTACGATACGGTAACCCGCTATGAAGCGACAGAGCGGGAAAAGGGTTCGGACTGGCAGAACTTTTACGCCTCCCGGCCGGAAGAAGCAGAACTGATCGCTGTAAAACATGCCGTGGATCTGGCCCAGGCCGCGAAGGGATCTCTTCATATTGTCCACATCGGCACGGCAGAAGCAGCCGAATACCTGGCAGGTAAACCCTTTGTGACCGGCGAAACCTGTCCCCACTACCTGGAATTTTCCCGGGAGGATTTTGAGGAAATCGGCGGCGCCCTGAAAACCACGCCTGTGGTCAAATCCCCGGGAAACGGGGAAAAGCTGTGGAAACACCTGATGACGGGAATTCTGGATTTTGTAGCTTCCGACCACGCCCCTGCCCCGGCTTCCCAGAAAAACACCGGCTCTGCCTGGACCGATTATTCCGGCATTCCCGGTACAGGAACGCTTTTCCCGTATCTCTATTCTGAAGGACTTGTCCGGCGGAAAATGCCATTGGACCGATTTTTGAAGGTCATCGCCGAAAATGCGGCAAAGCGGTACGGACTCTTTGACCGGAAAGGATCCATCGAACCGGGAAAAGATGCCGACCTGATCCTCCTGGATCCGGACAAAACAACACGTATCCGGGGGAAAGAGTTTTATTCCAAGGGGAAAATCACACCCTTTGAAGGGCTGACTTTCGAGGGAAAAATCATGAAAACCCTGCTTCGTGGACACATTATCTACGACGCGGATAAAGGGATCACCGTACCCCCGGGTACCGGACATTTTTTACGAAAAGGATAGCTTTTTATGGCATATATACTCGGTAATGCTGTGATTACAGACGGATTCTCCACCCTTATAGAAAACGGGGCACTGGAAATTTCAGAGGGAAAAATCATCCGCATGGGCAAAACAGAGGAACTGAAAAAAGAAGACGTCCGGTTTTACGATCTGAAAGGCCGGCTTATCCTGCCCGGACTATTAAATCCCCATCATCACCTCTACTCCGCCCTGGCAACGGGACTGGCGCCTGTCGGCCCAACTGAGAATTTTCAGCAGATCCTGGAAAATCTCTGGTGGCATCTGGATCAGTCCCTGGATAAGAAAACCAGCCATTATTCCGCCCTTCACGGACTTCTCCAGTCCATTAAATTCGGCGTCACCACCGTCTTCGACCACCATGCTTCCATGAATGCCGTGAGAAAAAGTCTGGATTTTTTGGAATTCGCTTTTCTTGAAGCAAATCTGAAAGGACTTCTCTGCTATGAAATATCCAACCGGATGGGTAAAGAAGCGGTCAAGGAGCACCTGGAGGAGAATATCCGGTTTTATGAGGATCATAAAGGGAACCCCCAAATTCAGGGACTTTTAGGACTCCATGCCAATTTCACCCTGAGTGATGAAAGCATGACATACATCGCGGACAACAAACCCCCGGATATGCCCATTCATATCCATTGCGGCGAAGATAGATCCGATTTTGATTTCTGTGTTAAGCAGGGGACAGCCGGACCGGTAGACCGTTTGCAAAAGTATGGACTTCTGGACCGTAACTCCCTTCTGGCCCACTGTATTCACCTGTCCAAAAAAGATTATGAGTGGATCGAAAAAATCAATCCCATCGTCATATCCAATCCCGAATCCAATGCCAATAACAATGTAGGCATGATGAATACAGACCGGATCAGCAACTATATTCTGGGGACGGACGGGATGACAGGAAACGTCCTTGGCACCCTGCGTTCCCATTTTCTGCTCCGGAACGGGAAAATTGACGAACCTCTGAAAATCCTCTTTCAACGTCCGGCTGACGTGATTCAACGGTTCTTCCCCCATGCCGGAACCCTGAAAGAAGGATTTGACGCAGATGTGGCCGTGACGAATTACATTCCCGTCACACCCATATCCCTTGAGAATTTATTCTATCATTTGATCTTTGGTGTTCAGGGACAGGAAATGCACATGACCATCGCAAATGGCACCATCCTCTGGGAGAAAGGGGAATTCAAAACATTCGATGAAGGAAAAATCCGTCATGATGTAAAAGAAGCCGTCCAGAAACTACACAAGGTGTATCATGAGTGACCGTTTCGGTATTATCCCTTTCCGGATCCTGATGTCTTATCTACTCCGTTCCCTTGAACTGGGAAGGGCTTTCGGGATTTATGACCATCTCTTTTTTACACCGTCAGACAAAGATCCTTTTAAAACAGAAATTTTCGGTCAGCCCCTGGATACCCCCGTGGGTCCCGCTGCAGGCCCACATACCCAGATGGCCCAGAATATCGTATCCGCCTGGCTTTGCGGCGCCCGGTACATCGAACTGAAAACGGTCCAGACGCTGGATGAAATTACCGTCTCCAAACCCTGTATCGAACTTCAGGATGAAGGCTACAACTGCGAATGGTCCCAGGAATTGAAAATCGAGGAATCCTTCACCGAATATCTGAAAGCCTGGATATTGATTCATCTCCTCCACCACAAATTCCGGCACCCGGGTCCTGTTGGAACGGTCTTCAACATGAGTGTAGGCTACGATATGGCCGGCATCCTCAAAGAGAATGTCCAGTGGTTTTTCCATAAAATGGCAGACTGCCGGACGGAAAAAGAAGCGCTTCTGGATGAAATCCGGGATCTGTACCCGGCGGTGGATGAACTGAATATCCCCAACTGCATATCAAACAACATCACCCTGTCCACCATGCACGGGTGTCCACCGGATGAAATCGAAAAAATCGGCACATATTTGCTGGAAGAGAAAAAACTCCACACCTATATCAAACTCAATCCCACTCTTTTAGGCGCCGAAAAAATCAAAGATATATTGAATAAGCTTGGATATGAAACGAGAGTCCCCGATGTGGCCTTTGAACACGATATCACCTGGGATGCAGCGAAACAGGTTATCCGGTCCCTCCAAAACAAGGCGAAAAAGCACGGACTCCATTTCGGAGTCAAACTCACCAACACACTGGAAGCCCTGAATCATAAGGATGTTTTCAGTGAGGATGCCATGTACATGAGTGGCAAGGCCTTGCATCCCATCAGTATAAATGTAGCTGATATGGTACGCCAGGAATTCCCCCGGCTGCCTGTCTCCTTTTGTGCCGGCGTAACTGTCCACAACATTCAGGATGTGCTGTCCTGTGGTTTTTCACCGGTCACCGTTTGTTCAGATCTTTTAAAGCCGGGCGGATATGGCCGGTTATCCCAGTACGTGGAAAAGATGGGCACCCTGCCCGATTCTTTTTCTTCAGAAGCCCGGCAATATCTCAGGACTTATGCACAAAAAGTGGCAGACAATCCCCTGTATCAGGCAACCTACCCCAACATCAAAACAGATCGGGAACTGAAATCCTTTGATTGTATTGCCGCACCCTGCGTGGGAACCTGTCCTGCCAATCAAAATATCCCCGAGTATATGTACCGCACAGCCAATGACGACCTTCCCAATGCCTTCCGGACCATACTCGGCACCAATCCTTTCCCGTCTGTTACAGGCATGGTCTGCGATCACCTGTGCCAGACCAAATGCACCCGGATCAACTACGAAAAGGCTTTACTGATCCGTGATATCAAGCGCTATGTTGCTGAAAATGCCCCGGTGGAAGAACTGACGCCTTCGACTCAAAAAAACGGAAAACACGTTTCTATCATCGGAGCGGGCCCGTCGGGACTGGCCTGTGCGTATTTTCTCATCCTTTCCGGATTCGATGTGGATGTATATGAAACCAAAGCATTTCCCGGGGGCATGGCCGCCGATGCCATCCCCAAATTCCGTCTTTCTGAAAAAGCACTGCAGGAGGATATCCACCGCATCGAAAAACTGGGGGTAAGAATCCACACATCCCAAAATATTGATCAGGACCGTTTCGAAGCCATCCGGCAAAAAAGTGATTTTGTATACATTGCCGTTGGGGCTCAGAAATCCCTGAAGGTTTCCATTCCCGTAGACGATCTACAAAAGGTCCCAGCAACTATGAATAATTATAAAAAAACCTCTGCGCCCTCCGCGGTTAACCCAAAAGGGTTCCTTGATCCTCTGGAATTTTTATCTGCCGTACGGCAGGGGAAAGAAAAATTTTCCGGGAAACAGGTCCTGGTATTAGGTGGTGGTAACACCGCCATGGATGCGGCACGAACAGCCAGACGGCTGGCGGGAAAAGATGGGGGTGTTACTATCATCTACCGGCGGACCCGGCGGGAAATGCCGGCAGATCAGGATGAAATCTCGGCTGCCCTGAAAGAGGGTATCAAGCTGATGGAACTGGCGGCGCCGGAAAAAATCCTGTCTGAAAAGGGACACGTCACCGGACTGGTTTGCAGCCGTATGAAACTGGGGGAAAAAGATGCTTCCGGGCGACCCCGTCCGGTTAAAATCGAGGGAAGTGAATTCACACTGAAAGCAGATACGCTGATTCCCGCCTTTGGCCAGGAACGGGATATACCTTTTATGTCTGCAAATGACCTTGAAATCCGGGATTCTGAGACCCGGGAAACACAAATAGATAACATTTTTATTGGCGGAGACGCTTTCAGGGGGGCTGCAACGATCATCAAAGCCATCGGAGACGGACGACAGACGGCCCGGGTGATTCTTGAACGGTGCGGACAGGCACTTGAAACAGCCCGGCTTACCATCCCCCGGGAAAGCCGTTCACACCGGGAGCACCACAAAGCCCGGGCACGAATTGTTCCAGGTGTACATCCTGAAGAAATCCCCCTGGAAAAACGGGACGGGCAAAACCTTGTGGAACTCACACTGACACACGAGAATGCCGTAACAGAAGCGTCCCGCTGCCTGCTGTGCGATGAGGTCTGCGATATCTGTGTTACGGTGTGTCCCAACCGGGCAAACATCTCCTACACAGTAGAACCTTTTGAAATTCCCCTGAAAAAAATCCAGTGGAAAAACAAGCAGATTGAAACGAAAAAGGATGGTATATACCGGATCCGCCAGCCTTACCAGGTCTTGAATATCGAGGATTTCTGCAACGAGTGCGGAAACTGTACGACATTTTGTCCCACCGCCGGGGCACCGTATAAAGACAAGCCCAAAGTAGCCCTGACGGAAGAGAGTTTCCGGAATATGACAGAGGGGTTTTTCCTGGAGAACCGGGTACTCCGCTATAAGAAAGAGGATGAAATCCTCTCCCTGACAGAAACAAAAGACGCCTGGATATACGAAGGCAAAGATTTTTCCGCAATCCTGGATCAAAAGTCCTTTGAAATCCGTAGCATAGATATCTCATCACGGGAACAGAAAGAGATCCGTCTGCATGACGCCGTCACTATGAGTCTGATACGAAAAACACTGATACACGAAAGGATAGGATATGAGAACCGCTGAATATATCCGGCAAAAAGCCCGTGAATACCGGAATGACACTGCCCAATACCTGTCAGAGATGGTAAAGATTCCTTCTGTCAGCTGTGAAGAGAAAGAGGTGGTGCTTAAAATCAAGGAGCTCCTCGAATCTGCCGGTGTCCACAATGTGCGGATTGATGCCCTGGGAAACTGCATTGCCCGGGTGGGAAACGGACCGAAAGTTTTGGCAATTGATGCCCATATTGACACAGTGGATACGGGAGATGAATCCCAATGGGAGTTATCCCCTTTTTCCGGGATTATCAAAGACGGGTATGTCCACGGCCGGGGAACGGTGGATCAGGAAGGGGGTGCCGCGGCCATGATCACCGCCGCCCGGATACTGACGGAAATGAAATATGACGGTGACTATACCATCTATTTCACCTTTACCGTCATGGAGGAAGACTGCGACGGCATGTGCTGGGAATACCTGATCACCGAGGAAAAACTGGTCCCCGATTTTGCCGTTATTACCGAGCCGACGAATCTGGGAATTTACCGGGGACACCGGGGACGGATGGAAATGGAGCTTTATTTTAAGGGGCTCTCAGCCCACGGCTCAGCGCCGGAACGGGGAAAAAATGTGATCTATTCCGCTTCAAAGGTGGCCCTGGGAATCGAAAAACTGAATGAAAATCTCCGTTCAGATCCTTTTCTGGGCAAAGGAACCATCGCCGCCACCCTTTTCCGGAGCCAATCTCCCTCTTTGTGTGCCATTCCCGATCTTGCCCGTATGCACATTGACCGGCGCCTGACCTGGGGAGAGGACAAAGAAAGTGCTTTGGCGGAATTGAAAAAAATCTGCGGCAAAGATGTGACAATAGAAGTCCCGGAATATCACCGCCCAAGTTATCAGGGCACTGTTTATACCGTTGAAAAGTATTTCCCCACCTGGAAAATTCCGGAAGACCATCCACTGGTACAGTCCGGGGCAAAAACTTACGAAGCGCTTTTCAACGAAAAGCCACGGATTGACAAATGGACCTTTTCAACCAATGGGGTGTCCATCTGCGGACGTCACGGGATCCCCTGCATTGGTTTCGGACCGGGGAATGAGATTCACGCCCACGCTCCCAATGAAAAAACACCGGTTGAGCATCTGGAGAAAGCTGCGGCGTTTTACACACTGATACCATACTTGCTATAAACCGCAGAGAGCACGGAGGACGCAGAGGAGATGAGATGATTTATGGATGATGATATTAATAAGTTGACTGAAAAAATAATAGGACTGGCAATCAAAGTTCATAAGAATCTTGGTCCTGGTTTTCTGGAATCTGTCTATCAGGCAGCACTGGCATATGAACTTCAAAAGGCAGGAATCACGTTTGAAAAAGAAAAAAATTTACCAGTTCATTATGCAGATATTGTTATCGAAAAAGGCTTTCGTTGTGATTTTCTTATCGACAACCAGCTGGTTGTCGAATGTAAAGCCGTCAACAAAATGACAAATATTGATCAGGCTCAACTTCTGAATTATCTGAAAATTTCAAAATTACAGGTGGGACTACTGATAAATTTTAATGTACCTATTCTGAAAGATGGACTTAAGCGAATCGTGAATAATTATAAAGGAAAAACTCCGCGTTCTCAGCGCCCTCCGCGGTTAACTCAAAAGGACCCAGCGAGCCTTGAATAATTTTAAAGAAAAAACTCCGCGTCCTCAGCGCCCTCCGCGGTTAACTCAAAAGGACTCAGCGAGCCTTGAATAATTATAAAAAAAACTCCGCGTTCTCAGCGCCCTCCGCGGTTAACTCAAAAGGACTCAGCGAGCCTTGAATAATTATAAAAAAAACTCCGCGTTCTCAGCGCCCTCCGCGGTTAACTCAAAAGGAACTACAATGCCTCAAACACTCTTACACGGAAAACACCTGATCACATTCCAGGACTGGACAAACCCGGAAATCGAAATGGCCCTGAATGTGGCATCGGATTTAAAGCGACGCTTCGCCATGGGTGAAGCCCATCGCCTTTTGCAGGATAAAACCCTGTTTATGATGTTTTTTGAACAATCCACCCGGACCCGGAATTCCATGGAAGCGGGTATGACCCAATTGGGCGGACATGCCCACGATCTGACACCGGACAAGATGCAACTGTCCCACGGTGAATCGGCCAAAGATACGGCCATGGTTCTCTCACGGATGGGACACGGTATCGCCTGCCGGAACTGCTTTTACGGCATCGGGAATCCCTACCTGAATGAACTGGCAAAACATGCATCGATCCCGGTCATGTCCCTGCAGGATGACCTGTACCACCCCATGCAGGTCATTGCAGACCTGATGACCATCCGGGAATATTTCGGGACCAACACAAAGGGATTAAAGGTGACCCTCTCCTGGGCGTATGCCACATCCCACGCAAAACCGCTCTCCGTCCCCATATCCCAGTTCCTCATGTTCCCCCGCTTCGGCATGGATGTCACCATCGCCGCGCCCAAAGAATTTCCCTTCCCTGATTTTCTGGTAAAGCAGGCCGGTGAAAATGCACGAAAATTCGGCGGTTCACTCCGGTACACAGAAGATATGGATGAAGGATTTGAAGGAGCACACATTGTCATCCCCAAAAACTGGGGTGGGTTCGGAAACTGGAGCTTTGATGAATACAATGCCAATGAAGAAGCCTGTAAACAGGAGATGAAAGCGAATCTGGAAAAACACAGGGACTGGATCTGCGACGAACGGCGTATGAAGTTGGCGGCACCGGAGGTAAAATACATGCATGCCCTTCCGGCAGACAGGGGCAGGGAAGTCACGGATGCAGTGATTGACGGACCGGCATCCATCATCTACGACGAAGCGGAAAACCGGCTCCATACGGCCAAGGCCGTCATGGCCCTCACCATGGGCGGAAGACCTTAAACGCCAGCTTATGAAATAAAAAGATTAAACTGATGATACACTTTTTCTACAGATGCTCCGAATGCGGCAGGGAATACGAGATCCATCCGTCACGGATGGTCTGTCCGGAGTGCGTAAAGAACCAGTCTCCGGACGAACCCCTCCGGGGGATTTTGGAAGTGATGCTGGACGGACGGGTTTCCAACCCGGAAGACCCGTTCGCTTTTCTGCCTGTGGAAAAGAGATATTTTCCATCGGTACCTCTTGAATCCATGCCCTTATGGCAATCCGCACGGCTGACAGATAAAACGGGATTTACACATCTGTATCTGAAAGACGACACCCGTCAGCTTACCGGTTCTCTGAAAGACCGTGCATCCCTCATGGTGGCTGCTTTTGCCCGGCGGGAAGGCATCCGGGAAATCACCGTAGCTTCCACCGGCAATGCCGGTTCATCCATGGCAGGAATCGGCGCAGCAGCAGGACTCCAAATCACCCTTTTTCTGCCAAAATCCGCCCCGAAGGCCAAAATGATCCAGGCCCTTCAGTATGGAGCCAGAGTGATTCCTGTAGACGGTAATTACGACCGTGCCTTTGACCTTTCCCTGACGTACAGCCAAAAAGGCAAAACCTTAAGCCGGAACACGGCCTATAATCCCCTTACCATCGAAGGGAAAAAAACTGTTTCCCTGGAAATTTTCCGTCAATTGAAAGATATCCCTGATATGATCTTTGTCCCTGTGGGCGATGGTGTGATTTTAAGCGGCGTGTATAAAGGATTCCGGGATCTGAAACATCAGGGATTGACCAATCGGATTCCCCATGTGGTGGCTGTTCAGGCAGAGGGCAGTGATGCCATCGCACAAGCCCTGAAAAAGGGCAGCTTCACACCAATTACAGCCTCCACCCTGGCTGATTCCATCTCTGTGGATATCCCCCGGAACGGGTATTATGCCCTGAAACAACTGAAAGAAAACGACGGATCCTGCGTGACGGTGACCGATAAAGAAATCCTTCAGGCACAAAAGGAACTTGCTTCCACGTCCGGACTTTTTGCCGAACCCGCAGCTGCCGCCTCTTATGCAGGGTTTCTAAAAATAAAACAGTCCATCCCCAAAGATAAAAAAGTGGTGCTGCTCATCACCGGAAACGGTCTGAAAGATACCGGTTCTGCACAAAAAGGAATTCTATTTCCCAATCAGGCCATCTCATCCCTGGAGGCGTTGGATCATGATTGAGGGTGTGATACTTGCTGCAGGATTTTCACAACGGGCGGGGACATTCAAACCGGCCCTTCTTCTGAACGGGAAACCCCTGATCCGGCATTGCATTGACAGTATGCGTCCCGTCTGTGAACGGATTATCGTCGTGGGCGGTTATGACTTTGAAACCCTCCGGGATATATGTGTCGGTGACCCGGAGCTGGTCCTTGTTTTCAATGAAAAATTTGAATCCGGGATGTTTTCTTCGGTGCAGAGTGGTCTCCGGGCTGTGAAAGGAGAAAAATTTTTTCTGATTCCCGGCGATCAGCCGGTGGTAAAACCGGAGACATACCGGCAGATGCTAAAAGCACCAGGGACACTTATTGTTCCACGATATAAAGGTAAAAAAGGCCACCCCGTGCTCTTTTCATCCTCCCATATTCCGGGGATTTTATCCATGCCGGAAGACGGGATTCTCCGGGATTATATTCATAGCCAAAAGGTAACAATTCTTGATGTGGACGATCCGGGGATCGGAATGGATGTGGATAATCTCCATGATTTCGACAAAATTAAAGCATACACACGGGAGAAAACACCGTGAAAATGACCATCAGTAAATCGATAAAACGGACGGATGCCCGTGAAAAAATCCGGGGTGAGGCCCAATATATCGGTGATATGGCTTTTGACAATCCCCTTTATCTGAAAACCGTCCGCAGCACACGGCCTCACGCAAAAATTCTGGATATCCGCCTGCCTGATCTTCCTGAAAACTGTTTTATTATCGATAAATCCCACATCCCGGGAAAAAACCGCATGCGGACCGTGGTTTCGGATCATCCCATTCTGGCAGAAGATGAAGTGCTGTATATCGGTCAGCCCATCCTCCTGGTGGCAGGTCCCAGCCGGGAGCTTGTGTATCAGATTTCTGAAAAAATCCGGATAGACTATGAAGATCTTCCGGCGGTTTTTACCCTGGAGGAATCGGAAAAGCAGAACTGTGTTTTTACAGAATACTCATTCTCCAAGGGGGAGCCGGACACCGCTTTTGCACAGGCGGCGAGAATCATTGAGGACGAATACCGGACAGGTCTTCAGGAGCATGTATATCTGGAGCCCCAGGGGATGGCAGCAGAGGTGAAAGACGATACGGTCTTCGTCTACGGATCCATGCAATGTCCCTTTTATGCCGAAGGGGCCCTTACCGAAGCTCTGGGCAGGCCGGCAGACAAAATCCGGGTCATCCAAACCACAACCGGCGGAGCCTTTGGCGGTAAAGAGGAGTTCCCTTCCCTCACAGCCTGCCACACTGCCATTGCCGCACTGGCAACAAAACATCCCGTCATCCTCATCTACGACCGGGATGAAGATATCATCTGCTCTACCAAGCGGCATCCCGCCATCATCCGTTATAAAGCAGGACTCGATGACAATAACCGGGTGACTGTTCTGGATATGGATCTTTTATATGATGCCGGAGCCTATACCGGACTTTCCCCTGTGGTGTTACAACGGGGTATTTTCTCAGCCACCAATGTATATAATTTTCACCACCTGAAGGTCCGGGGACGGAATTTCCAGACCCATACCGTCCCATCCGGCGCTTTCCGGGGATTCGGGGCACCCCAGTCCGTCTTTGGTACAGAGATGTTGATGCACAACATTGCCATAACGCTGGGACTCGATCCCCTTGAGTTTAAAATGAAGCATATTTTGAAGCAGGGGGATCCTTCCTGCACCGGCGGAAAAATTCACGACAAAGTCATCCTCCCGGAATTGGTTGAAAGGGCTCTGGATTTATCGGATTACCGTCAAAAAATCCAAAAGAAGAAAAAATTCACCGGTGTGGGCATATCACTTTTTCTCCACGGCTGTGGTTTTACAGGAAACGGTGAGCAGACCATCAAAGGAAAAATCATCCTCCGGAAAAGCAAAGACCGGGTTGTATTAAAAGTTTCGAGTGTGGAAATGGGGCAGGGTGCCGATACCACACTCCGGAAAATAGTCGCCCATACACTGGATTTGCCCATAGAAAAGGTCACCTGTGAAATCCGGGATACAGGGCTTGTTCCCGATTCGGGTCCGACCGTGGCATCCCGGACCATCATGATCGTGGGAGGACTTTTAAAGACGGCGGCGGATGAGATGAAATCCCGGTGGAATGACACAGAGGACTTTGAGATCAGTAAAGTATATCATCATCCCGGTTTTCTTACATGGGATAACGACACGTTTCAGGGTAATGCCTATCCCACCTATTCCTGGGGAGTCAACGTGGCGGAAGTAGCGATCGATCCCGTGACGTATGATATTCACATTGAAAAAGTCACGGGAGTATATGACGTAGGCCGGGCTATTGATGAGCGGGCTTTGCGGGGACAGATGGAAGGAGGCATCGCCCAGGGAGCCGGATGGGCCACCCTTGAAGTCATGAAAAGCAAAGAAGGCAGATTGGTACAGCACAACCTGACGGATTATAAAGTCCCTACCTCCATGGATGTCCCGGAAATTATCTGTGATTTTATGGATAACCCCTATGAATTCGGTCCTTTTGGTGCCAAGTGTGCCGGAGAACTCCCCATGACCGGTGCCCCACCGGCAGTTGCTGCAGCCATATCCAACGCCCTGGGAATCCCCCTGAACGAAATCCCGGTGACCCCGGAAATGCTCATGGAGTTAGAAAAACATGAAGATTGAATTCATATTAAACGGTGAAACACAAACGATAGAGGTCCATCCGGCCCGGCGGTTGTTGGATATCCTCCGGGAGGATTTTCATCTTACGGCGGTGAAAGAGGGCTGCGGTGAGGGAGAATGCGGCGCCTGTGTGGTATTGATGGACGGAAAAGCGGTGAATTCCTGCCTGATACCTGCCGGTTATCTGGAAGGAAAATCCATCCTCACACCGGAAGGATTTAAAAAAACCCCCCGGGGGCAGATCCTTGAAGAAGCATTTATTGAAGCCGGAGCAGTTCAGTGCGGGTTTTGCACACCAGGTTTTATTATGGCGGTGGAATCCCTCCTGAAGGAAAATCCCAATCCCACGGACGCACAAATACGGGAAGGTCTTTCGGGTAATCTATGCCGGTGTACAGGCTATCAGATGATTTTCAAAGCTGTCCGCCTGGCCGTGGAAAAGGGAGAAGAATGATGGTAGACGCATACCGCCCCAAAACCCTTGCCGAAGCCCTGAAAATCCGGAATGAAACCGATTGCCTGCCCATTGCCGGCGGGACAGATCTCATGGTGCAGAAAGCACGGGGGACAGGCCTGGGACCCGGTTTTGAAAAGCCGCTGCTCTTTGTAGGACACCTGCCGGAACTACACCGCATTGAAAAAAAAGAGGGTTATATTCATATTGGTCCGGCTGTATTACTCTCCGAACTCCTTCACAATCCCCTCATTTCAGACACTTTTAAAAAGGCCGTGGCTTTGATGGCATCACCGCCTTCCAGAAATCTGGCAACCCTGGGAGGCAATATTTGCAATGCTTCACCAGCCGGTGACACCCTCCCCTTTCTATACGCCGCCGATGCGGAGCTCCTCCTGGAAAATCATGAATTTGAAAGACGGATAGCCATTGAGGATTTTATCACCGGTCCCAAACAAACAGACCTGAAACCCGATGAACTTTTAACGGATATTATCATTCCGGATATCAATTTTCCTGTCACCTATTACAAAAAAGTGGGACAGCGCCGGGGCATGAGTTTGACCAAGGCCTCTTTTCACGGACTGGCCGACGTGCTGGACGGGTATGTGGAAGATCTGCGTATGGCTTTCGGATCCGTTGCACCGACGGTTGTCCGCTCACGGGATATTGAAAACTCCCTCATCGGTGAATCCGTCAACAGCCTTAAAAACCGCTACCAGGAAATTCTTGAACTCTATGAACCCCTGATTCAACCCATTGACGATGCCCGGTCCAGTGCCATGTACCGGAAAAATGTCTGCTTCAATATTCTGAAGGATTTTCTCAACTACCTGGAAAAAAATCAAGGAGATATAATATGAGTGAGAACAAAAAAATTTTGAATCTGGCTATTTTTTACGGTGGCCTGTGGGGACTTGCAGAGGCTACACTGGGATATTTGCTCCACTTTTTGCCGACGGGTGTTGCAGGCATGATCATGTTTCCTGTCGCCTTTTATTTGATGTTTAACCTGTATAAGTCAACCGGTGTGCAATCTGCTGTTCTCATGGCAGGATGTATTGCCGCAGGCATTAAACTCACCGGACTGGCTATTCCCCTTCAAACACCGATGAGTGTCATCAATCCGGCTGTATCCATCCTTTTGGAATCCCTGGTTATATTTGTTTTCGTAAAAAGCACGGCAACACGGGAAAGCGTGTATATAAAAACCTTCGCCATGGCAACCATCCACATGGGACTCTTTGTCCTTGTCCAGACGCTCATATTCCGCCCGGCAGAGGGACTTTATCTCCTTTCCGCCTTACCTTTGGTGGGATATATTATACTGAGTGGGATAGTGGGTTCTGTAATCCTGGGCAGCTGGTTGCGTAATCCCCTGGGAAACCTTTCCGAATATACACAAGGGCTGTCCATACTTCATCCCGGACTCATGATCGTGGCAGCCATATTACTGGAAGCAGGAACCCGCCTGATCTGACATGACCGTCTATGAAAAACTTCTGGAAGATATTCCCCATATCCCGGTGGATGAAATCATCGTCGGTTTCTTTTCTGTTTTAGTGAAAACAGGAAAAACAGCCGGTATCGCCTCGACCATCAAGTACGGGAAAATACATGACCGGATTGGGGATGTAAGAGACCTGGAAAGAAAAAGTCTTCGGGAGCTGGCGGGGCTCGTCTGGTCAGATAACATGCTTGCCGCTTCTCTGGGGATGGCGGCCATAAATTGTTACTGGGCAGGGAGAGACCCGGATTTTATAACTATCAATGCCAAAGATATGGTGCTGGATAAAGGCCGGGGAAAAACCGTAGGTGTAATCGGGCACTTTCCCTTCCTCAATAAACACCGTGAACAATACAAAGAACTCATGATCTTTGAAAAATCCCCGCAGGAAGGGGATTGGGGAGAAGGGGATATCCCTGAGCAACTCCCCCGGGCGGATGTAGTCGCCCTGACGGCAACCACCTTAACCAACCATACCTTTCACGAAGTGATCCGTCACATGTCCCCGGAGAGCTATAAAATCATCCTGGGCCCTACCACACCCCTTTCACCGGTCCTTTTTGATTATGGATTTCATGCCGTTTGCGGCACACTGATCCGGGATTATGATATTGTGAGAAAACAGGTACTGATGGCTACACCCACACGGTATTTGAAGGGAGTGGAATATGTGGGGATGATAAATGAAGAATGATGAATGATGAATGATGAATTGAATTGGGGAATGATGAATTTGGCTTGGAGAATAAATAAATGACTTATCCTGAATATCCTGACTATCCATGTTAAATAAAAATGAAAGTACGATCCATGAAAAATGAAAAGACGATTCACGATGAGATATACCGTCTGAGTTCGGGCAAAGGGTCTGGCATTGTGGTGACCGTTGTAAAGAAAACGGGGTCGGGACCGGCGGAAACAGGGACAAAGATGCTGGTGTATCCCGATGGTTCAACGTTGGGGACCGTCGGCGGTGGAGCCATAGAAAAGATGGCAGTCGAACGGGCACTTGCACTTTTTAACGATAAGAAAAACCACCTGGAAGAGTTTGTGATGCAGAATGCAGGTGAAGGAACGCAGACCGGGATGATGTGCGGTGGTACGGCAACCCTGTTTTTTGAATATTATGCTCCCCACCACCATGTCTATATTTTTGGTGCAGGTCATGTGGGTTCGGCTCTTGTTTATCATTTGAAAGCTCTGGATTATTTTATAACGGTGCTGGATGACCGGGAGGATATGTTAAACGCCCTTCAGGGAGCCGATGAAAAGATCCATGGTTCATTTGAAACTGTATTATCCGACAAGGCTGTGGAAAGGGACAGTTATTTTATTATCGCAACCTATGAACACCGGGCAGACAGTCTGGTATTGAACCGGATATTTAAAGAAGGGTGGAAGCCCCATTATGTAGGCATGGTGGCTTCCCGGCGGAAACAGAAAATCATGTTGAAGGAGTTGAAAAAAGCTGTTCCGGAAGCGGATACGGATGTCTGTTATATTCCCGTGGGACTGGATACAGGCGGGGGGTTACCACATGATATCGCCATCTCAATCGTCGCGGAAGTTCAAAAAATCCGCTATCAATCCAATGGCGGCCATCTGCGGGATCAGGGATGATTCATCTTGTCACCGGTGGAATTAATACGGGAAAAACCACAAAGATGGTGGAACTGTATAAGCAAAATCCTCACGGAGACGGCTTTGTTTGTCCAAAAGTTTATACAAAAGGCATCTTTTGCCGGTATGATATCCGACATCTCCAAAGTGGCCATTCCATGCCCTTTGCGTATCCTGTTGATGCTGTGCCAGAAAACTGGGATGAACAGATCCGATACGGAAAATACACATTTTCTGCTCAGGCCTTTTTCTTTGCCGAAACGATTGCCGACCAGAGCATCAAAGATCATATTTCTCCGCTTTTTCTGGATGAACTTGGTCCATTAGAACTGGATTTACACCAGGGCTTTTATTCCATTCTAAAAAAAATACTTTCTCAGGACATAGATCTTTATATCAGTATCCGGAAAAGCAGAATGAATGACCTTGCGAATTATTTTAATATGGGGAAAACACACATCATTTTTCTCTAAAAGAAACTCATTTTTTCTAACACATTAATTTTAATTATTTGTATTTTCTTTATAGTAATCTATAATCTTATGAATGATAGCGATACCTATAAATTATACAAATCGTAGTGACAGGGATACTCAGGATGGTCAGGATAATATGATCAAGGGTTAATTATGAGAGAGCGAAAGAAACTTCGAAAACATGATTATGATTATTCAAAACCTGGTTTTTATTTTATTACAATATGTGTCCATCAAAGATTACGATATAAAAACATTTTTGGAGAGATTAGAAATAAGAAGATGTACCTGAATAGCAACGGAGAAATATTATTACATTGCTGGAATGATCTACCAAACCATTATCATAACATAAAATTAAATGAATTTGTAATCATGCCCGATCATTTTCATGGAATAATTCAAATTATCAAGAAAAATGCGGCAGGGAACGGTTTGAAACCGTTCCCTGCCGTAACGTTTCATGGATTACCCGAAATAATACGAGGGTTAAAAACATTTTCATCCCGGCGAATTAATGAAAAAAATTCCAATTTACATTTCAGGTGGCAAAAATCATATTATGACAATATTATTTATAATTTAAACATGTTACATATCTTTCAAAATTATATTATTTATAATCCCGAAAACTGGAAACAAAAATAACAACTATTGTACAGGCGCTTTCAACCCTGATACAAACCTTATAAATTCACTCAAGAAATGGCCAGACAACAAGTTTAAACTTTTTTTATTTTTCATCAGGATATATTGGAATTCAAAAGTTTAATCCTTTATATTGATGTATGAAAAACGTCCCAACACACATAGCGATATCATTCATTTAAACAACAGTAAAGGAGCATTATTATGGAGACACATGCATCCGGAAAAAATGCCAGACCCGGCGTTATTCTCACCTTCCTGAGTTTGATCGGTCTCGTCTGGGTTTTTGAATGCGCTTCTGCAAATGCATGGACTGCATTTATGATCGTTGCAGAAATCATTCTTGTCCTCATTTTTATTGCCGGTTTTATCGCCAGCGCCGTGAAAACCGGATGCTGGAAATATGTCAATACATCCATAAAAGATCTGGAAGAAAATGAGTCCATCGTGATTAATAAAGCCTTAAAAGCCGGTTATGCGCTCTTTTCTCTCATTGCATTATGCCTGCTAATTATTTTTGCACTTATCGGCAAACCTGTCAGCATTGTGATGGCTGTTGCTATGATCCTGCTGGCATATCTCATCCCCATATCCATCATCGCATGGACTAATAACGGGAAACCATCTTAATATACGTTATTGAATCCTGCGGAACCATTTTTGAGCCTCCAAGATGGAGACCGTATTAAAACCTTCCTTTATTTAAAGAAACTTTATGGGTTTTGGTGGATATAATTCTCGAAAATGTCACAGGAGTCTGTTTATGAAAGAAAAAATTCTTAATACTCTACAAAATCCCGAAGGGCTGGAATCCCTTTACCGGAAAGATCCCGGGGTCTTTGCGGCTTCTTTCCTCCAACTCCAACCGGAAACCACCGGTCCCCTTTGGGCATTCTGGTGTGCCCGTTTTGAGGCAGACGGCATACATACGGCAGGCGAAAAAGAGAGACATAAACAGGAAAAATCAATCTCCCTGCCCATATTGATTCTCCTTATTCTGACAGCAGGGACACTTGTCAAACTTCCGGATTTAACCGGCATCAGCGAAACATATTTTTATCCCCGCTTTTTGGGATTTGCCCTCTTTCCCGTCCTTTCTGCCTATTTCATCATTCGGAATGGGTTCAAAAAAAATGGTTTGATTTTCATGGCATCCCTTCTCCTGATCAGTGGGATCTACGCCTCAATCATTCCGGCACCCGAACAATCTCATACCGCTTTGATCGCACTGATTCACCTTCCTTTTTTTCTTTGGTTTCTCACGGGATTTGTCTTCGTAAAAGGGGACATAAAAACGATAGAAAAACGAGGCACTTTTCTGGATTTTAATGGGGAATGGATAGTATACTCAGCCCTTCTTGCCTTTGCCGGTATGATCCTCACTGGAATTACCGCCGGACTCTTCTCCCTGGTGGATGAATCATTGTTTGAATCCCTAATGCCCTGGATTGCTCCCTATGGAGCAGCTCTCTGTCTGCTGGGCGGAGCACATCTGGTCTTTTTCCGTGAGAAAAGTACAACACCCATGGCTCCAGTTATTGCCCGGATTTTTACACCCCTTTTTCTCCTGACCCTCCTGGCCTATCTGGGCATTGTCCTCCTGAAAGGCATGAATCCTTTTATAGACCGGAATACCCTTATGGTTTTCAATGCCATGCTTCTTCTGATCCTGGCTATGGCAATCTTTAGTATCCGGGAAAATGAGGTGTTTGAAAACAGCAGGTATTTGGATGTCATCCTGACCGCCTTGCTCTCTTTGGGACTCCTTCTGGATTTGACAGCCCTGTCCGCCATTCTTTTCCGTCTGGGATCCTATGGACTGAGTCCAAACCGGATCGCCGTATTAGGATTAAACCTGCTTATAGCCGGTCATGCGGCAGGTCTCCTCTATGACATCATCGGAAAAATCCAGGGGAAAAAAGAATTTTATCATCTCCGGAACAGGACCAACCGATATCTCACGGTTTATGCAGGATGGACTGCTTTTATGGTATTTATATATCCCCTTTTATACGGATATAAATAAACATATTCCCGGATAGACAGCTTGTACATTCTTTTGGAATGATTCCCTATAATCCCTACATTTGAGATGCAAAGGATTGGAAATGTACACTCATCAAACAGAAAGCAAATCGTCATGAAAATTGGTATCATTATTTGTGATCGGTATAAGTCATGTGCCGGTGGTAAATGTTTTCGGGCTATGGAGAAGTGGGATGGCGGATTCAGCATCTATTCCCATGATGAACCTTTGATTCTGGGGGGATATACCAGTTGCGGTGGGTGCCCGGGCGGAAACATCGAATATGCCGTGGATGAAATGATAAAAAACGGGGTTCGTGCCGTCCATTTCGCCACCGGTTTTATTGTTGGATATCCCCCATGCCCCTATATAAGCTATTTTAAAAAGTTCATTGAAAAGAAGTATCACATTCCGGTCGTCGCAGGAACTCACCCAATCCCCCGGAAATATTGGATCATGCATGAAAAACTGAAGACCTGGGACTCTGACGAATGGCGGTTATTGATTCAAGCGACAACAGCAGATGAAACGTTGCGCAAAGCCTACGATTGAGAGACAGACCATGTTTCAAACACTCTTTGGTCCCGTTCCTTCCCGGCGTCTGGGCATGTCACTCGGCATCGATTTGGTCCCCCTAAAAGTTTGCTCTCTAAACTGCGTCTATTGTGAAGTCGGACCTACGACAACCCTGACTCTTGAACGAAAAGAATACATTCCTTTCAACCAGGTCAAAAAAGAGTTGACGGAATTTTTTCAATCGCAACCCGATCCTGATTATATCACCTTTTCCGGTTCCGGTGAACCCACCCTTAACAGCCGAATCGGAGATGTACTGATATTGGCTAAAACATTGCGTCCTGAGATTCCTGTTGCTGTATTAACCAACGGAACCCTCTTGTACGATCCGGATGTAAGACATCAAATTCATAACGCCGATGTAGTACTCCCCTCATTGGATTCAGCGACAAAGACCGGCTTTTTAAAAATCAACAGGCCTCAGAAAAACCTGAAACTTGAGGATTATATTCAGGGACTCATCGATTTTAGAAAAGAATATCCGGGTCAAATCTGGCTGGAAGTCTTTATTCTCCCCGGGTATAACGATTCAGAAGAAGAATTAAAGGCTTTGAAACAGGCTATTCTTGAAATAAACCCGGACCGGATACAATTGAATACATTGGACAGGCCGGGAACGATAAAAAATTTACACAGTGCGTCCCGCCAGGATCTCCAACAAATCATTGATTTTTGGGCTTTGGATCATGTAGAAATTATTGCCGCCGCCCCTTTGCGGAAAAACATCCCATCTTACCGGGGAGATATTGAATCCACCATTCTTCAGACCATAGCCCGCCGCCCCTGCACAGCCCTCGATTTATCCCAGCTCCTGGGTATTCACATGAATGAAGTCAATAAATACCTGGATGTCCTGGACGCTGAACATAAAATTGAATCTATCTCCGGGGACAGGGGATTTTTTTATCAAATATCAAAAAAATAATTCTGAATTTTGAAGTCTGGATTCTGAATTGAATTTTTTAATGATGATCCCGTGAAATTCCCAATCTTGATTGGGAGGCCTATTTCACGGGGGATTGATTCGATTGAATAGATTGATTGGATTGGTTTGATTGGGAGATTGGCATTTCGCTGCGCTCAGCATCTCCGCCCTCTCTGCACTATAAAGAACATTCTCTGCGTCTCTGCATCCTCTGCGGGAGGAAAAAAATCCTCCGCGCTCTCCACACTCTCTGCACACCCTCCAAAAACATTCTCCGCATCTCCGCGCCCTCTGCAGGAGGAAAAAAATCCTCCGCGCTCTCCGCACTCTCTGCACACCCTCTAAAAACATTCTCCGCATCTCCGCGCCCTCCGCGGGAGGAAAAACTCAAAACTCAAACTCAGTGGCAGGACACGTCCTGCCCCTACAACTCATCACTCTCCACTCTCAACTCTCCTTTATTCTTACTGCTTGTAACCCCAAAGTTTGTTAATTTCCAGGGAAACGTTATTCATAAGAAACGAGGAAATGATGATTGATCTGACACTGAATCCCACACAGTTGAAACAAACCGTCCAACGATGTAAAGAACGGGATATTATTATTCCAACCTTTGAACAGATGAAAAATCCGGAACGAATCCCTGATCATATAAAGGAAGAACTGAAATCCATCGGACTCTGGGATGTTCATCCAAGAAACCTCTTCAGGATCACGTGGAAAAATGAGCCGGTCCCTGAAGGTGGTGGTTTTAATGGCGTGAACTATATCGAACTTCCCCCGGAACTCACAGAAGTGAAAGCCCGGATCATTGCGCTGGTGGGACGGTGGTTCCCCACCGGATCCCATAAAGTGGGAGCAACCTTCGGCTGCCTGGTTCCCCGACTGGTGACGGGACAATTTGATCCCACCTCCCAGAAGGCAGTCTGGCCTTCCACGGGAAATTACTGCCGCGGAGGAGCCTATGACGCCGCCCTTCTGGCTTGTGAATCTATTGCCATCCTCCCGGAAGAAATGTCCAAAGAACGCTTTGAATGGCTCTCCCGTGTCGCCGGCGAAGTCATCGCCACGCCGGGCTGCGAAAGTAATGTAAAGGAAATTTTCGACAAATGCTGGGAACTGAAACGGTCCCGGGGAAGTCATGTGGTAATTTTTAACCAGTTTGATGAATTCGGCAATCACCTGTGGCATTACGAAATCACCGGCCGGGCTATGGAAGAGGTGCTAAAAAAGGAAATGAAACCCGGGGACCGTTACTCCGGTGTGGTATCGTCCTCCGGTTCCGCCGGGACTCTGGCCTGCGGCGATTACCTGAAAGAAAAATTTCCTGCGTCCAAAATCACTGTGGCCGAAGCTCTCCAATGTCCCACCCTCCTTAATAACGGTTTCGGAGGTCACCGCATCGAAGGCATCGGCGATAAACACGTCCCCTGGATCCACAATGTGAAAAATACCGATTTTGTCATCGCCGTGGATGATGAACATACCATCCGCCTCATGCGCCTTTTTAACGAGGAAAAAGGCAAAGAATATCTAGTCAACCTGGGAGTTAAACCGTCCCTTGTTGAGAATCTGGATCTCCTGGGGATTTCATCCATCGGGAATATGGTGGCGGCGATTAAATATGCCAAATACAATGAACTCACAGAGAAAGATATCGTCCTGACCGTTTTCACCGATTCCATGGAACTCTATAACTCCCGCATGCGTGAAACCCATGAGAAATATGGTGAATATTCCCGGGATGATGCCATCAGGGACAGTGAAATTCTGAATCAGATCACCATTGACAATATGCTGGAACTGGATTACTACAGCAAGAAACGCATCCACAACCTGAAATACTATACCTGGATTGAACAGCAGGAAAAGCCTCTGGATGAACTGAATGCCCAGTGGTATGACGCGGAAACATACTGGGGTTCCATTCATCAAATGGCCCCAAAAATTGATGAATTGATCAAAGCGTTTAATGAAAAGACAGGACTGTTGAAATAATGTCCATTTTGATTAAAAATCCCCGCCTGGCCTGCCGTATGAATAGTGACTGGAAAGATGGCGGTGATCTGCTGGAATCCTTTTCCGGCGGACACATTTATATCGAGGACAATCAGATCATTTCGGCCGGTTCTGAACCTTTTACCGGCCATGCAGATACCACAATCGACGCATCGCGCATGGTTGTCCTGCCGGGATTAGTCAATACCCATCATCACTTTTTTCAAACATTGACCCGGAATGTCTTGGCAGCCCAGGATTCGGAACTCTTCGACTGGCTGATCACCCATTATGAAATCTGGCGGGGAATCAGCAGTGAAGCCTTTTATATAAGTGCCAAAACCGCTTTGGCGGAGCTTCTGAAATCCGGCTGCACCACCAGTTCGGACCATTTGTATCTCTTCCCCCGTGAAGCAGAAACAATTCTCATTGACCGGGAAATTGAAGCAGCCCGTGAACTGGGAATCCGTTTCCAGCCTACCCGGGGTTCCATGTCCATGAGTCAAAAGAATGGCGGGCTCCCCCCCGATGACGTGACCCAGACGGAACAAGAGATCCTGGAGGATACGCTTCGCCTGATCAAAACCTATCATGATCCGTCTCCCGGTGCCATGACCCGGATTGCCCTGGCGCCCTGCTCTCCCTTTTCCGTGACCCGTGAACTGATGAAACAAACGGCAAAAATCGGGAAAGACAACGGGGTGCAGATACACACCCATCTGGCAGAGACAAAGGATGAAGAAAATTTCTGCCTGGAAAAATTCGGCCAGCGGCCTTTTGATTACATGGAATCCCTGGGCTGGATCGATTCCCACGCATGGTTTGCCCATTCCATCTATCTGAATGAAGGTGAAATCTGTAGGGGCGCAAAATCGGGTATTGGTGTGGCACACTGCCCATCTTCCAATATGCGACTGGGTTCCGGCATTGCCCACATCAAAGAGATGCTGAAAGCCGGTATCAAGGTGGGAATCGGTGTGGACGGATCCGCCTCCAATGATTCATCCAACATGCTCATGGAACTTCGCCAGGCCATGCTTCTTTCCCGGCTTCGTGAACCCGAATCCCGCCTGACTGCCGGTGATGTGCTCTGGATGGGAACTGTCGGCGGAGCCAAAGCCCTGGGACGGGATGACATCGGCCGGATCCTTCCGGGAAAATGCGCAGATCTGATTATGATCTCCATGGACCGGCTGGAATATGCCGGGGCTCAGCACGATCCGGCGGCTGCCCTGGTCTTTAATGTGGCCATGGAACCGGTAGATTATTCCATTGTGAACGGAAAAATCATAGTGGAAAAGGGTATTATTCAAGGCTTTGACGAGGCATCCCATATTGCCCGCCATCAAACCCTGTCAGACCAGCTGGTGGCCAAGGCCCAAAAAATCCTCCCGGATAAAAAACTGACCCGGTAACACACGCCACCGGGCCAGAAAAAATCTATTCATTCAATTTTTGAATATTACTTAAACAGAAACTTTAATACAGCATCCATCAGGGTATTTCGGTCTGCTTCTTCAAGAATTGTTTCAAAGGGGAATCCCATGACCACGTGGCGGTAATCACCGTCGTAAGCCACGGCGGCGCTGTAATAATTATCCCCGTAGCGCAGGATGGTTGTGGCCAGGGAATCTACAGGATCGATGGCATCCACGGCTTCCGCCTGGTAGATCTCCGGATGATAACGGGTGTTGAAAGAGAGGGTCGTGCCGTCTTTCAGGAATGCATCCTCAAAAGAGATGGCTTTTCCGCCCCATTCGGCATAGGAGGATGCCAGGGTGAATTTCAGCACATCCATGGCAAACAGACTATCCGCTTTGCTCTTTCCGTTTTTAAACAAATCCGTCCCCACATACGAACCGGAGATGAACATCTTCCCGCCACCGGTCAGATAATCTGTGATCAGGGACTGAAGCTCCGGATCAAAGGTTTGAAAAGCCGGTTTCATACCCGGAGACGGTCCGGGGGTGCTTTTTTCCTCCCCGAGAATCAGGATAACCGCCGGGACATCCTTCAATTTGTCCGGAAATTTTACAATGGCTTCATCAGAGGTGGAAAGGAAGCTGTATCCTGCCTGGAGGATGGATTGGCCATACACTTCAGGGAAATTATGGGTATTTCCCGGTGTGACTTTTTGTTCATGATACGCCATACTGGCCCCGTGTCCCGGTGCATCGTTGGTCAGGAAGGGAGATGAGGGCGCCCAGTCCGTTTGTCGGCCTGTAAAGAGATAATCCTTTCCGTCTGCCACCCCCATATCCATAAAACCGGCAAATCCTTCAAAAATATTCGTTTCAACCGTCGCCGGACCGCTGACCCGGTCAAACCCGTTAATCACCCAAACTGTTGTATCGGAACGGGAAGAAAATCCGGCAGACAGTATTTCGGACGGAAAACTTTCACCACCCGTATTCACCGCTGTCACTTTGAAGGAGTAGATTTTATCCATTTCCAAACCAGTCACTATGAATGAAGTATCCTCAACCGGCCGGCCGTTATCGAAGGCTTTTCCTTCCTCACGGATATAGACCCGGTAGGATTTTGGTTCAGCCGTGGGTTCAAGGGGATCGCTGACCGGTTTCCATTTCAGAACCAGGGTCCCCTTTTCCGGACTCTCCATGGTAAAATGATCCACGGGCAGGGGCTGAACCACATAAGGCCGGTCATACTGATCGGCGATAAATTTCAGCATGGCCTTATAAATGGAGCGGCTGATGTCGAAGCGGAACCTGGGATCCCAGGTAAATTTCATGTCGTAAAAATTCTGATGGGATAAAAGCTCCAGGAGTCCGGCAGGCATGTTAGGGCGATACGCTTCGGAATACATGCCCTGCATCAGCTGCCGGCGGGTCCAGAACGGGTCATATTTTGCCCGGATATCATTGACAATCTGGGTTTGGAGGATATCGGCATAATCCCGGCTGGCGAGTCTGGATTGTCCGTCAGGAAATTCGCGGTTATTCTCTTCATCAAACATGCTGTAAATGGAGAGGGTTCCCACGGAACGGCCGTCTTTCCGGATTCCCGCATCCGTATGAAAGGCAAAACTCAAATCCACGGGAATGCCCAGTCCCGGCGCATCGCGGTTTACATTGGGACCATAGGGTGCTCCTTTCAGATAATTCGCCCATTCGCCCCGGCTTTTATAATCATCGTTGTAATCCAGCGTATCGTCATGGAAATCATAAACCAGGGTATCCGGCATGCCGGCAAATTGAAGATAATATCGGGAAGCTTCAAGCCACCGGGGCCGGCCACTGAGACGGCCATTCCGGGCCACATCACCCATACCTCCGCCGAATTTCACTGCATCGGCAGTTATCATCCGTCCCCGGCTCTCTGTTTCATTCGTCAATACGATTGAACCCTTTTCCGGATTTTGGCCGGCATCAAATTCAAAATAATCCAGGAAGATCCAGGTTCTGCCGCCTATAGTCTGGTTGACGGCAAATTCAGTCTTCCCCCCTTTGTGATACACGGTATACCGGGCATCGGTTACATTTCCCGGATGGTGCTCATAAGAGACATACACGGCATAACGCCCTGCTTCAGGTATATCAGGAATCCACCGGATTTGGGCCGTTGCCACCGAATCGGCTTCAGTCCGCCGGATGGTTCCGAGCCGGAAAGGATTCACATTGTGTTCATAGGGGGGATTCCCTATCGCAAATCCGGGAATTTCACTGTTTCCCCAATCCCCCTTTTCCCGGTAGGATAAAGAATCGGAAGAATCATTATCTACAATCACCTCATGGACCTGCGTATCCCGTTCCCGGGCCACGAAAACGGTACCGCCTGCATTTTCCAGCATGGGAATGATATAAGGGATCATGAACGAGAGGGGCAGTTTATCCTCCACCGTTTCAAACAGCCGGGGGCGTTCCCATTCCCAGCGATCCTTTTTCAGGTTGTAATACCATCCGTGACTGTGCCACAGCGCGATGGCATTTCCGGAAAGTCCTGAATCCGGATTTACCTGCTTACTCAAATTACGCACCAACGGTTCTGGACGGTCCACCATCGTACCCCGGCGGGCCGGATCGGTTTCTGTTGAATCCCGGTAAACATTGGGGACCAGCTCGGAAATGGGTGTTTCAAGGGTGTATAATGTCACGTTCCATTTCCGATACCACCAGCCCAGATCATCTTTTAACGCATCATATATCATCGTAACCCGCTCCGGGCGATAGGGGAAATAGGAGAAATATTGGTTTAAATAGATTTTCATGGACTGTGTTTCTTCATCAAGGAGAACGCTGTCCACCCGGGACTGTTGACCGATATAGGCCGGGATTTCCGGTGTTTGAAAAGATTTGAGAAATCTTTCTGTCCGGATCACAATTCGCCGGGTTTTCCGGTCCATGCTTTTAAAATCGTAGGCTTCTTTTGAAACGGGCATCATAGAAGCACATCCGCCAAGTGCCAGTGCCAGTAGTATGAGTATGTGTTTTTTCATAATATCTCCCTGTCAAGAGTATAAGATGTTCCGTGATCGTCAGGTTACACTCTATATGATTTCAGACCTTGTTTCAATCTCATAATCCGTTCAAAAGAACGATCAATCACTGATTCCTGAATCCGTCCCTTCCGAATCCCTTCCCGGATCATGTCCATAATCCGGAGGGCGATTTCGGGATCATAGTGATTCGCATTGGCAATGGCAAGGATATCCACTCCGGCATTCAGGGCCAACTCCACGGCTTCCGCCTGATCGTAGTGGTCATGTATGGCAGCCATGTTCATATCATCGGATATCACCACACCTTTGAATCCCAGCGTATTCCGAAGAAGATCCGTCAGGATTTTCCGGGAAAGGGTTCCGGGAAAATCAGGGTCCAGTTTCCGATTATAGGCATGGGCAGTGAGAATAAAATCGGAAAATCCTTCTGTAATCAACGTTTTAAAAGGATCCAGTTCCCATTCACGCCACCCTTCTGTGACATCCACCAGTCCGAAGTGGGAGTCATTGGTGGAGCTTCCGTGTCCTGGAAAATGTTTTAGGGTGGAATAAATTCCCTGATCATGAAAGACTTGAATCATAATCCCGGCATGTTTTGTAACAATTTCCGGATTGTCGGAAATACACCGTTTCCGAAGACCCAGTGCCGGATTTTGGGGATTCACGTTCACATCCACTACCGGCGCCAGATTGACATTGATCCCAAGTTCTTTCAGCAGCTTTGCCCGCCTTTTCGATTCCTCACGTGTGAATATCTCATCATCCCGATCCCCAAATTCAGATGCGGAACACGCAGGAGGAAAACCATATTTTTCTTTCAGGCGGTTCACACTGCCGCCCTCGTGATCAAGAGCGATAAATAGAGGAATATCTGCGGTATTTTGAATTTCCCGGGTCAGGGCTTTCAATTGTTCCGGACTTTCTACATTACCCCGGACAGGGGGACCGAAAGGGCTCACATCATCTAAAAGAACCACCGATCCAAGATGATGGTCACGGATAATTTTCCCGATATGTTTATCTTCCGAAAGACTTCGTCCCCGAAATCCGACCATCAGCAACTGACCGATTTTTACATCCCTGGAAAAGTTCGGCATCGTACCTCCTGATAATTCACCTGATAATTTGGCACAACTCTATTACAAATCAAAGGAGTTGAGAGTGGAGAGTGATGAGTTGAGAGTTTGAGTTTTTCCTCCCGCGGAGGGCGCTGAGATACAGAGGACTTTTATCCTCCCGCGGAGGACGCGGAGATGCGGAGAATGTTTTTAGAGGGTGTGCAGAGAGTGCGGAGAGCGCGGAGACTTTTTTCCTCCCGCAGAGGGCACAGAGATGCAGAGAATGTTTTTGGAGGGTGTGCGGAAAGCGCGGAGGATTTTTTTCCTCCTGCAGAGGGCGCGGAGATGCGGAGGGATTTTGGGTGATGCCTCCCGCAGGGGGCGCAGAGATGCGGAGGGATTTTGGGTGATGCCTCCCGCTGAGGGCGCGGAGACGCGGAGAGTGTTTTTATATTGCGGAGGGCGCAGAGACGCGGAGATTATTTTTTATATATCGCAGAGGAAATTTGGGAGCACGGAAGGTATGAGGGTATAAGGGCACGATGGGGAGAGGGTGCAGACCTGTATCTGCCCGAAATATTGGCACCTCGATATGCCGGCCAGTCGGCGGCCTACTCAACGACCGGGATGATTGAAATAAAGCCTCAATCTGTTGTTTTATTCGATAATACATATATACGAATAACAATATTATCTTGCATTGTGTCGCATTTCGGTGTATTTTACCCCCGGGGTGGGGGGCGCTACCTAATCGAAATCATATATCTCGTTTCACTTATAGCCTTTGCAGTAATTGATTGCAAAATCATCCAATGAATAAAAGTCTGAAAATCTGCAATTTTCTAAAAACATACACTCAAAACTCAAGACTCCAACTCAGAGGCAGGACACGTCCTGCCCCTACGACTCTCCACTCTCCACTCTCCACTCATTCAATGTATTTTACCCCCGGGGTGAGGGGAGTTACCTAATCGAATTCATATATTCCATCTCTCCTATAATCTCATCTTCAGTTCAGCTAAACACAACAATCTAATAAAATCAAATCCCCTCGTGAAATATTCCAATAAATTCGGTCCCTTTTCATGGGGCAGACAATCCCCTGTGAAATACGCTGCGCTCATTTCACGGGGCAAGCAATCCAGTCAATCTATTCAATCGAATCAATCCCTCCAATCTCCTCGTCACTGATGACTGTCGACTGATGACTGCCGACTGTCGACTGTCCACTACCTCCCCCTACTTTCCCTTTTTAATTTCGATCTTTGACATTAATTTTTAAACATGCGAAAAAATGTGATTTTGTTCATATCCGTCATTTTCCTGTTTGCCTGCGAATACCGGGATGAGGTCCCTCCGGCAGTACATATTGCACGACCGGAAGATGGACAAATGGTGGCGGATAACATGGAAATTCTTGTGGCAGCCACGGATAATACATCCATCCGGGATGTGGCTATAACTCTTGATGACCATTATATCACTGATGTCACAGGGAATCCCTTTATGCGCGCCAGGTGGGACAATCACACACTGGATGACGGACGGTTCCATATCCTCCGGGCAGTAGCAACAGACCGGGAAGGTAACAGTTCAGACTCTCCGCCGGTCCGCATTCTGGTCCACAGTATTCCCACATCCGAATCCCCCATTACCCTACACGCTGATCCGAAAGGGTTTTCATGGCTGTCCATCTCCGGCGAACCCTATGACATCAGCCTGATCAATCCTGAAATTCCTGCAGATACGCTGGAAGGCTATACGGCATATCCCGATACCTTTCTCTCTGTCAATCACCTCACAGATCTCCTCATCCAAATCCGTCCCCACGACACCGATACGGTTACTTATGAACGTTATGCAAGTTTTGCACCTTCCTTCGTATTTCTCGATATTCGGGATGACAGATTTCAATCGGCGTACATCCGGAGTATTCAAACACCTTTCATACGCCGTATCACCCATGAAAAAACTATTTACAGTGTCCAGACTTTCCCCGGCAGAGATCAGGTGAATTACCTTCTTTCTGACGGCTTGTACCAGTCTAAATCAGACGGTTCGGGATTTGAACGCATCCAATCGGGCAATTTTTTCCGGATGGATGTGAACCACTACACCGGTGATATCCTCCTCCTGTCCTATCAAACCGTACTGATCTGTCATCCGGACGGAGAAAGTAAAGAGATTCCTTTCAAGGGATATCCAAGGGACATTCGATGGTCGTCCCGTGGCGAACGTATCCTCCTGACGGGCATTCCCTATAAATTGGAACACCAGAGGATTTACGAAATCGACCCTCAAAATCCGGATCAGATCACACGGCTTTCTCCAAATGAGGATATCCGGCATTATTCATTTCCCCTTGATATTGACCCGGGGAATCATACCCTTTTCACATCGGATAGTACTGTATACCATTTAAATCATGCAGACGGATCTGTTCGCACACTTGCCCGTTTTGACGGAGATATCCTTCAGATGGAAGGAGATCCGGAGGGCCGGCAATTTTTCATTGTCCTACGAAAACAGGGTTTTATGGTCGGGGATACCCACTATGATGTATTCTCACTCTCCTGGCCCGGATTGGAAAAGAGACTGATCCTGTCAGAACCGGCTGAACCGGATCTTCGTCTTTCACCTTCAGGCGAACATCTTTTGTATAATCAGAATGGACATCTTTGCATTTCTGATGACGAGGGACAAAATGAGCGCATCCTTGAAAACACCGGTTACGGACAGGACTGGTGATGAAATATAAACACATCTTCCTGTTTCTTATTTTTACAGTTACTCTGCTTCAGGGAGAAACGTTCCGTGTGATGGATAAAAAAACGGGGGCTCCGCTGGCAGGTGCCAACGTTCTGATCGTGGGATCGGAAAAAGGAACGGTATCCGATGAAGAGGGTTATTTCACCCTGAAGAACCTGGATCCCGCGACGGAAATCCGCATCACGTATATGGGGTACTATGCCCTGGAAATCAACTGGAGTAAATTGAAAAACCAGACAATCGTGCCACTGATGCCTACCGCCATTCCCATGGGACAAATCGTGGTGCTGGGGGATCAGAAAGACTGGACCAAAGAAGAAGTCACTACAAACATTCGTCTTTTGGAAACGGAGGAGTATCTCCGCTTTGGTGTAACAGGTCCGGCTGATGTGCTTGCCATGGAAGCCTCAGTGCAGATTACGGGTCCACCGGATGGCAGCCAGTATATCTCTATCCGGGGAAGCAATGCCGACGAAGTGCTCATTGTCTATGATGGCCTCCCCCTGAATACTGAATTCAGCGGCACCTTCGATCTGTCGCTTCTGAATATTTACGATATTGAATCTTTTCAGATCCTTAAGGGAAGTCATTCCACGTTGTTTGGTTCCGGTGCTTTTGGAGGAGTTGTAAACATCACACCGAAAATTTCCGGGGACCGGCACCTGGAACTTTTCGCCCGGGCTGACGAGTTGTATGGACAGGATGCCGGGACAAACATCTATCTTCATCTGAAAGGGCTCGACACCCGTTTAGGAATCATGTCCAAGACTTATAAACTCCAGGACCAGCCCATTGTCCGGCATGAAACCTTTTATTCACTTCTCAGCCGGTATCAATTTGAAAATGATAACCTTTTTTCCGGAAAAATCCTCTACCGGCCGGCCATGTCCGGAGGAACCACCCTGCCCTATGCCAACGAAGAAGAACATGGTATTGCTCATCTTTCATTTAACGGATCCCTGGGATTTCTGAAAGATATTCAGGCAGAAATGGCCTTTAAAAATTATCGGACCGAGTCCTTTTTTGTTCAGGATTCCTACCACCGGAAAGCTGTCAAATCTGAAGAAAACAGAATCTATACATTGGGAAAGAAGCTGCTGTTCCCCTATGGATCCCTGCAGCTCAGGGCGGATATGAACGGGTCTGAATATGCCGGAACCCAGATGAAAAAGGGATACTATATTGAACCGGTGGTCTATCATTACGAGGATATTCTTACAAAGAAAGCTTACGACGGGGTAGGCATCCTGAAATTAAAGGATGAGACGGGTTATTCTCTTATTGAATGGTTTGAGATTGACATTGCCCTCCGGCTGGACCGGCAGGAAATCCGGAGTGAAAAACACGGAGAGGGCATGGAGTATCCCATCTTCCGTGAAAAAGAGTACAACTGGCAGAAATTCTCCCGAAAAATGAGTTTTTCCGTGAGTTCGCATCTGAAAAACAGTGATTACGTGCTGTACGTCCTAAGTGGGGATAATGTTCGTTTTCCAAAGTTGGATGAATTGTACCGGTCCGGATTTACTGAACTGGGGGCTTTTCAGGATTGCACCCTTGTTCCGGAGCGAAATGTCTCGTTTGAACTGGGAATCAACGGGACGGGCTATCCTCAGGGGACATGGGGTTTTCTGGATAAAGTGGAATATGCCTTTTCATATTTCAACAACCGGTATGAAAACAAAATTTACGAAGTCTATGCCATGCGGAAAGATCCCACACCGGTGAATTCGGTAAACCCCTCGGAGATTCATGGTGTAGACCTCTCCCTCACCGCCACCACCCTTCACGGTGCATTGGAAATCCAGGGAGGGTCCATGCTTTTGGATATCAGTGACATCCGGGTTTTTCAAAACAAACCTGAATACCGGCATCAGCTTGAATTCCGCTTCCATCCCTGGAAAACACGATACCGGATCCGCCTGTTTTTGGAAGGGCGCCAAAGTTATTACTACAGCCAGACAGAAGGCATTATTTATCAGGGTGAACTGGAGGGTCGTAAAAATGTGGACATGTACATTAGCCGGGATTTTAAAACAGGTCCCCTGACCTGGACAGCCGGCGGGTCGGTCAGAAACCTTTTTTCAAACCATGCAATTTCGTACCTTGACCGGCGGTATTGGATGATTTCACTGAATATGACCTGGTAGCACTATGTACATTCCAGAAAAACCCTTGGATACCGGCAGAATCGCCATCGAAAAAGCCCGTTTCCTGAACGGCCAGAAACCTTCACCGGATATTGTCCGGGATTTTATTCTGGATTCCTGGGAAAGATCCAGAATTTACGGCATAACCCTGGCACCATCTCCTGAACCGGAAAGGGCTGCCGAAGGTGAAATCCGGCGGCGCATGCAATCGCTTGCCCCTTTTATCGAACTGTTTGAAAACGTTCGGGAAAGCCTGGATATCCTTTTAAAACATAAAAACATTCCTGTCACCCTGATCTGGGTGGATGTGGCAGGAACCGTCATTAAAACGGATGGAGAATCTCCACTGTACCGGACGGGCATACGGGTAAGTGAACGGGATATAGGAACCAACATCGCCGGGACCTGCATCACTCTGAATCAGTCCATGGTGATGACCCAAAAGGAATTTTTCCAGAGCCACTTTCACGACAGCATTTATGCCGCTCATCCCCTGAGAGACGCCGAAAAACATGTGGCAGGATGCTGCATTCTGGAGATGCACACAAGCACCTATGATCCGGAAGCGGTTCGGATGTTTCTGCTCATCGGTGATTTGCTGAACCGGCAAAGAATCCAGCATACACATTTACATCAAGTACAGGAACGGGAATCTGTCCTTTTAAGGATTTTGGACCATATCCCTTCAGGAATCATGGTCCTGAACACATCCGAGCAAATCACCTTCATCAATCAGCAGGCCCGGAAACTCTTTGACCTGAATCAGAAATCGGTGGAAAAACGTTACCTGCAATCCATCATCCGGAAAGGGCTTGTCCCGGGAGATCTGATACGCCTTGAAAAGGAATTTTTATACCGGGAACATGTGCTAACCTACGGAAATCAGTCCAAAACTTTTTTTGTCTCTTCAGCCCTCATAAGAAACCATGAAAAGACAATCACCGGATTACTTCTGGCTTTTTCCCCTGTTGAAAGCATTACCTGTCTCAGACCGGCCCGGGAATCATCCGTACCGTCGCAGATTCCACTCCAGGATATTCTAAAAAACACGGCATATCAAAAAAAAATTCAGAATGCTCTTCAGGATTTGGGCAGATCCCCCTGGGATATTCTCATCACAGGCGAAAAGGGACTGTTTAAAACTGAGTTCGCCCGCCTGATTCATGCCGGATCTCCCCGGGCATCGGGACCTCTGACGATTTTTGATGTCGCCGGACATCACTCTTTAGAAATCCGGGATCTCCTTTGGGGAGAATTTAAAACGAACCCTGAGAACAATACGGGACAGTGCCTGATATCCAGGTCCAACAGTGGAACACTTGTCATGAATCATGCAGACCGGATGAAAGAAGATCTTCAGGTGGATTTTTACCATTTGCTGCGAAACCGGGAATTGCCGGATCATACAAAATTCAATGTACGATTTATCTGTATCACCGGGGATGAAAAACCCGGTGGGTTTATTCCGGAACTGGCTGCATTCTTTGATAAAGGACAGTTGTTGCCGGATCCGGTAAGAAGTCATGCTTCGGATATAGAAATCTTTACAGACAATATCCTGCACACTTTATCATCCCGGTTCCATTTGCCCGCCCCGGAGGTCTCTCCGGCCGTCCGGCAGATCTTTTCCCTGTACGGCTGGCCGGAAAATCTGGAAGAGATGCAGGATGTGCTGGCAACAGCCCTGTTGAAACACCGGCCCAAAATCCTGGATGAAAATCATTTGCCCGGACGCATGAGAAAATTAAAAGCTCCCACCTTTTACAAAGACCTTAACGCACAAAAGAAAATCCGTGAAATGACAGATGTCCTGAAAAGCAGCGGCGGAAACTGCAAAGAAGCAGCAAAACAGATGGGCGTAGCCCGGAGTACGTTTTACGAGTGGCTGGCTAAATATAATATACCGCATTGAGAATGAAGAATGATGAATGATGAATGATGAATTAAATGAAGAGTTATGAGTTTGGCTTTGTTTGTCAGATATGGTATTTAGGTTTTGATCATATCTTTTTTTGTTTAAGATATATTCGAAAAGCATAGCTGATCACAGAACCAAATTCATAATTAAATAATTGATCCCACTCCGAAAAGTCGACAGCCATGCTCGGGTACAGGCGTTATGACAGGCGTCAAATAGTCTATAAGTCTTTGATAATCAGTAATATAACTTGATATTGTTGATAAAATATTGTAAAATATGAGCAATATTTTAAGAGGCAAAGATGTTCAAAGAGACAGAGTCCAGTCGGCCGGTAGAGTTGTTTGGTGATGTAGAGAACCTGTTAGAATGGAACAAGAAGAAGCTGAAGAAATACCGTGATGAGACGCGATGGCACAATCAATTCCGGTGCATGGTCTATGATGTCATTGACGAGACGCCTTACCGGATATTGTTTGATGCGCGGATGGGCGCACCGAATGCCCCAGTAAAACAGTTGGTATCCATGATGATTATCAAAGAGCTGTTTCGCTGGAGCGACAGTCAGTTATTTGAGCAGTTTGAGTTTAATGTTTTGGTCCGTCGCGCCATCGGAATCGACACGCTCACGGAAGATATCCCGGTTCCCTCCACCTATTACTTATTCCGAAAGCGGATCTATGAGCATGGTAAAGAGACGGGCGAGGAATTGCTGGAAGAGACTTTTTCCCAGATAACGGAAGCACAAGTTCGTGAATTCAAGGTGGATGGACGGCGTATCCGGATGGACAGCAAATTACTGGGGAGCAATATAGGCTGGTACAGTCGTTATGAGTTGGTCCACAAGAGTTTTGAGATGTTTTATCGGGGGCTAACCAAGAGTGATAAGCGTTTTCTACAGACGCGGTATCGGACAGAGATCAGTCGTTTGTTGGGAGAAGAGGCAGAGAAGGTTGTCTATCGTCATAACCGTGATGAAGTCAATGAACGCCTAGTGCGTTTAGGTGAATTACTTTATATGGTCATCCGTCATTATAAGGGAAAAAAGGAGGAATCATTCCGGGTATTGAAGCGGGTCTTTGAGAACCAATATGAGGTGAATGAAGAGGAGAAGATTATCTTACGCCCGAAGGAGAAAATCCCCCCGGATAGTGTTCAATCGCCCCATGATCCGGACTGCACCTATCGGGGCAAGTCAGGAAAGAAGGTGAAGGGGTATCATGCGAATGTGACAGAGACCTGTGGAGAGGACTTGCATTTAATCACGGATATCCGGATAGAGGCCGCCAGTTGCGGGGAGGCCCGTTTTTATAAAGAGGCGGTGGAAGGCAGTGAAAGAGTCACGGGTCAAAGGGTAGAACATGTGCATGCTGACGGGGCTTATTACAGCGAAAGTAACAGCCGGTACTCGGAAGAAAGAGACCTTGATTTTGTGGTGACCGGAATCAAAGGAAGTGAGCCCCGATATCTGATCCATGAAACACACGAAGGGTATGTTGCCGTGGACCGCGAGAGCGGGAGCGTGTATGAACTTCATAAAGCAGAGACGTATCAAGACTCGGAAGAAGCACGATATTATATCCGAACAGACTCCGGCCGGAAATACTTTAGCAGTCTGGCCATATACACTGCTTTGCAACGTCAAAAACTGATATCCCGTCCTGAAAGAGAACTGCAGATCCGTAATAACGTGGAAGCCACGATTGGTCATTTTGCTTATGGACTTCTGAATAATAAAACACCCTACCGTCGAAAGCAGAAACAGCAGATGTGGGCTTATTGCCGGGCGATGGCGGTAAACATCAAACGAATCGCGGGATACGTACGTCCAAAAAAGCCGTTTGAAGAGCAAAAAGCAGCATTATGTGCACAAAAGGTTCAAAACACAGTCCCATCCACCCCTTGCTTTTTCATTTTTTCCTCAATCGGTCGCCATCTGGCTAATTTTTATGGCTTTTTCCAATCCAATCCCTCGATTTATCCGAAAACCCCCGTATTTATACAATTATAACCGTATTTTTTAATGGGGTTTTCGGAGGAGGCTCAATAATTCAATTCATCATTCATCATTCTTCATTCATCATTCAAATAATAACTATGAATTATCCGGATAATTTTTAAATTTCTATCCAGATATGGGGCTATAGCTCAGCTGGGAGAGCGCGACGTTCGCAATGTCGAGGTCAGGAGTTCGATCCTCCTTAGCTCCACAAAACCCATCCGTCACACGAATAGAATCTCATCTTGAAAAATTCTGCGCCGGGTCATTTTATTTTGTATATTTTTTCAGCTTTCAGAGGGAGAGGAACAACACATGGCAGAGATTACCATCACCCGCGGTTTTGATATTCCCATGACAGGTCAGGCACGAAAAGAGCTGGATATCCTGCCGGATACCCCCTTGGTTGCCGTCCTGCCAGATGCTTTTCACAATATCAAGCCCAAACTTCTTGTGCAGGAAGGCGATACGGTTTTGGCCGGTACTCCGCTCTTTTTTGATAAACAGGAAGAACGCTTCCACTTTTGCAGTCCCGCCAGCGGAACTATCAAAACCATTCACTATGGCGAACGGCGGAAGATCGAACACATCATCATTGAAACGGACGGAAAAAATAAACACGTCTCTTTTCCGGCACGATCTTTAAAGGATCTTGAAAAGGCCAATCCGGAAGATCTTCAGGAAGACCTGCTGAAAGCCGGTTTATGGCCTCTTTTGAGGGAACGGCCATTCAATCGAATAGCCCGGCCGGACAAAAAACCAAAAAGCATTTTTATCTCCCTCATTGATACAGCCCCCCTGGCGGCCGATCCCCTCTTCCTTATTCAGGGGAAAGAAGATTTGTTTATCCAGGGGATTACATGTTTGAAAAAATTTACTGACGGACCGGTTCACATTTGCGGAAACGGTACCACAGACCTGGAAAAATCCCTGAAAGGGGTTGAAAAGCATGTGTTCACCGGTCCACACCCTGCCGGTAACCCGGGTGTCCATATCCACCATATTGATCCCGTCAACCGGGGAGAATCGGTTTGGGTGGTCCGTCCCCAGGATCTGGTCCTGATTATGTCCTTTTTGACAACCGGTGTTTATCCCCAACGTATCCGGGCGGCTGTAGCCGGTGAAGCTGCTTCCAATCCCCGCTATGTGGAAATCCCCTGGGGTGCCCCTCTGACCCAGGCCATGGGAAAAATCTCAAAAGATGCCGATGTCCGCCTGATTGCAGGAAATGTTCTCACCGGTGAAAAAAAAGAGAAAGACGGATATTTCGGATTTTACGACACCCTTCTCACCCTCATCCCGGAAAACCGTGAACGCCGGTTCCTGGGATGGATTACGCCGGGGTTAAAAGCATTCAGTTATTCCAAAACCTTTTTAAGCGCCCTGTTTCCCCAAAAGAGCTACTCCTTTGATACAAACCGGCACGGGGGACACCGGGCTTTTGTACAGACCGGTCTTTTTGAAAAGGTGGTTCCCATGGATATCTATCCCGATTACCTGATCCGAAGCATTTTAGCGGAAGACATACCTGAAATGGAAGCCCTTGGACTTTATGAAGTGGTTGAGGAAGATCTGGCCCTCTGTGCTTATGTGGATCCATCGAAAAATGATATCAATGCAATTGTACGTCAGGGACTCGATCTCCTGGAACGGGAGGGTTGATTGTGAAAATGATGCGAAAACTCTTTGATACACTCCGGCCTTACTTTGAAGAAGGCGGCCGTTTTCACGGACTCTGGTTTCTCTTCGAAGGCATTGAATCCTTTACCTTTACCACCGGGAAAGTCACGGACGATGCCCCCCATATCCGCGACCATCTGGATATCAAGCGCCTAATGTCCATGGTGATCATCGCGTTGATCCCTGCCATTCTCATGGGTATTTACAACACAGGACTTCAGGGACTCATTGCCGACGGGATTTCTGTCACGTTTTGGGGTGCTGTTTTTCGGGGACTCCGGGTTGTGTTGCCCATTATCATTGTGTCCTATGCCGTGGGCGGGTTCTGGGAAGTGCTTTTTGCCGTGATCCGAAAACATGAAATTAACGAAGGGTTCCTGGTGACGGGCATGCTTTTTCCCCTGGTCCTTCCTCCGAATACACCCCTTTGGCAGGTTGCCCTGGGCATCTCCTTCGGTGTGGTTATCGGGAAAGAGGTCTTCGGAGGAACGGGCATGAATATCTTTAATCCCACGCTGGTGGGACGGGCTTTTCTCTTTTTCTCCTACCCGTCCGGGTTTTCCGGTTCAGCCCCCTATATGGCGGCACGATCGGTGGATGCCGTAACCAGTGCGACACCCCTGGCGGTAGCATCGGCCACTCCTGCGGGAGAATCGGTCACAACCTCCCTCATGAATTTCTCCCTGAATTACGATTTGAAAACTTTTTTAACCGGACTCTATCCCGGATGTATCGGTGAAACATCGGCCATCGCCATTTTGTTAGGCGCCCTTTTCCTTCTCATCACCCGGACGGCAAGCTGGCGGTCCATGGCCGGTACAGTTATCGGTGCTTTCCTCACCGTTTCTCTTTTCAATATCCTGGCAAAGCCCGGCTCCAATCCCATGATGCACCTGCCCTTTCAGTATCATATTCTCATGGGAGGATTTCTATTCGGAACCGTTTTTATGGTGACGGATCCCGTATCGGCGGCCATGACGCGGACAGGGAAATGGTTTTACGGGCTTCTCATCGGTGTGATGACGATTCTCATCCGGGTGGTCAATCCGGCCTATCCGGAAGGGATGATGCTGGCGATCCTCTTTGGGAATCTTTTCGCCCCCCTCTTTGATTACTACGTGGTGAAAACCAACATGAAAAGGAGGTTGAATCGTGCACAGCAATAAATACACCCTTCTTTTCGCCGTGATCGTGACGGTTCTGGCCAGTCTGCTTCTGGCATCCGCTGCCACCCTCCTTAAACCCTACCAGGAACGGAATGAAGAACTGGATTTAAAAACCAATATTCTGAAATCCCTGGGACTTGTGCCTGAAGAAGGCTTATCCCCTGAGAAAATCGAGCAGGTATATGCCGACTCACTGGAAGAAATTTTTGTTACGGAAAACGGTAAACTCTCGGATTCCGGAGAATTGCCCGTTTACCTCCGGAAAAACAGGGCCGGTGATCTGGTTGCTCTGGCCATCCCCGTTTCAGGCAAGGGACTCTGGTCCACCATTTATGGTTACCTTTCTCTTGAACCTGATTTTGAAACGGTCCGCTGGGTAACTTTTTACAAACACGGGGAGACGCCCGGACTCGGCGGTGAAATCGAAAAAGAGTGGTTTTCAGAAAACTTTGCCGGAAAAAAGATCTTCAGTCCGGATGGAGAGCTGGTTAGCATCCGGGTCGCCCGGGGGGATGCAGAATCATCCGTTCCCCAAAATCAGCTTTTTCACACGGTGGACGGCATCAGCGGAGCAACACTCACGGGAAAAGGTGTCACACAATTTCTCCGGGAAGATCTGCAAAAGTACGAAGCCTGGTTTAAACACCGGAAAAAGGAGGTGGATTAATGTCCCTTTTATCCTCCACCCATAAACGGGTTTTAAAAGATCCGATTATCGATAACAATCCCATCAATAAACAGGTTTTGGGTATCTGTTCGGCCCTGGCTGTAACCGTTCAGGTGAAAACCGCCCTGGTGATGACCCTGGCCGTGATCTTTGTTCTGGCTTTTTCAAACCTTTTTGTGTCCCTGCTCCGGGAAAAGATCCCCTCAAAAATCCGCATCATTGTGGAACTGACCATTATTGCTTCTCTGGTGATTTTAGTGGATCAGGTTTTACGGGCTTTTTTGTATGATATCAGCAAACAACTCTCTGTATTTGTAGGGCTCATCATCACGAATTGCATTGTCATGGGACGGGCCGAAGCCTTTGCCATGCAGAACAAACCCATTCCATCCCTCCTGGACGGTATCGGGAACGGACTGGGATACGGCATGATTTTAATTCTGGTCTCCATCGGGCGGGAAATTCTGGGAAGCGGCAGCTTTTTCGGGATCACTTTGATTCCATCTGCAGCGTATGAAGCGGGATATCAGAATATGGGACTCATGGTTTTAGCCCCGGGGGCTTTTATCCTGTTGGGACTCATTATCTGGCTCCAGCGGACCCTGTTTAAATACTCGGAAGAAGAGTGAGGTGAATGATGTTTGAACACTATCTGAGCCTGCTTGTCAAATCCATTTTCGTGGAAAATATTCTCCTGGCATTCTTCCTGGGGATGTGCTCGTTTCTGGCCGTCTCGAAAAAGGTGGAAAATTCGGTGGGACTGGGATTTGCCGTGGTTTTTGTTTTGACAATCACCACGCCTGTAAACTGGCTGATCAATCATTTCCTCCTGGAGGATGGAGCCCTGGGCTGGGCAGGGCTGCCGGAAGCGGATCTGAGTTTTCTCCGTTTTATTGCCTTTATTGCCGTCATCGCCGCCATGGTCCAGCTTGTGGAAATGATCCTGGACCGCTTTAGTCCGGCCTTGTATGCGGCACTGGGAATTTTTCTCCCCCTTATCGCCGTCAATTGCGCTATTCTGGGTTCCTCCCTGTTTATGGTGGAACGTTCCTATACCTTCGGTGAATCCATCGTTTTCGGTTTCGGCGCCGGAACCGGCTGGATGCTGGCCATTGTGTCCATGGCGGCCATCCGGTACAAACTCCGGTATTCAAACATTCCACAGGGCTTGCGGGGACTCGGGATCGCCATGCTGGTGACGGGACTCATGGCTGTGGCTTTTATGAGTTTTTCCGGTATCAGCTTATAACCTTAAAATGAACGGAGACGTGTTTTGACAACATTAGGCGTCTTACTTATCAGTACTCTTGTTTTTGTCGGCATGATTGTTGTGCTGGTGCTGATCCTTATCGCCGCCGAATCCAAACTGGTGTATAAAGGCGATGTAAAAATCACCATCAATGAGAATGAGGAAAAAAGCATCACCGTCCCGGCAGGCAAAACCCTGCTGAACACCTTGTCCGACCAGAAAATATTTCTCCCTTCGGCCTGCGGCGGCGGCGGGACCTGTGCCATGTGTAAGTGCCAGATCCTTGAAGGTGGCGGTGAAATCCTCCCTACGGAAACTAGCCATTTCTCCTACCGGGAACAGAAAGATAACTGGCGCCTATCCTGCCAGGTGAAAGTCAAAAACGACATGTCCATCCGGATTCCGGAAGAAATTTTTAATATTCAGAAATACACTTGCACTGTGGCGTCCAATAAAAATGTGGCAACCTTTATCAAGGAACTGGTTATGGATCTGGATGAGAATCAGCGACTGGATTTCCGGTCCGGAGGATACATTCAGATCGATATCCCTGAATATGAGTTGAGTTTTAAGGATTTTGACATTGATGAGCGGTTTCGGGAGGACTGGGAAAAGTACAACTTATTTGATTTACAGGTAAAAAATCCCGAGCCGGTTTTCCGGGCTTATTCCATGGCCAATCATCCGGCAGAGGGACAAAAAGTCATTTTAAATGTCCGGATTGCCACACCGCCCCGGGGAATGGACGTTCCCCCCGGCATTGCCTCATCCTGGATTTTTAATTTGAAGCCGGGTGATAAAGTCACCATTTCGGGTCCTTACGGTGAGTTTTACATTAAAGATACGGACCGAGAAATGTGTTTTATCGGCGGAGGTGCAGGGATGGCCCCCATGCGGAGTCATATCTTTCATCTTTTCCACACGGAAAAAACAAAACGGAAGGCCACCTTCTGGTATGGAGCCCGGTCCAAACGGGAAATGTTTTATGATGAGGAATTCAAGGCCATTGCCAAAGAACACCCCAACTTTTCATACCATGTGGCCCTGAGTGATCCCTTACCGGAAGACAAATGGGACGGACCGGTGGGATTTATCCATCAGGTGGCCTTTGATGAGTACCTGAGCAAACACGAAGACCCTTCAGAAATAGAGTATTACCTTTGCGGCCCGCCCATGATGCTGGATGCGGTGCAGAAAATGCTGTACAACCTGGGTGTGGACGAGGAAAATATCGCGTTTGATGATTTTGGATAGACAAGATGGCAGGTTGACAGTCGGCAGTCATCAGTCGAAAGTCAGTATCGAGTAGCGAGGTGCGAGGAACGTGAGAACGTGAATTTGCAGGGGCGAACCTTGTGTTCGCCCAAGAGCTATCATCAGTCGACAGTCGTCAGTGGACAGTTGGCAGTAGTTAGTGGATTGATTCGATTGAATAGATTGACTGGATTGCTTGCCCCGTGAAAAGGGACCCGGTTTACCGGGATATTTCACGGGGGATTGATTCGATTGATTAGATTGGAGAATTGACCTGGTTGAAACACCGGGAGCAGCGATGCTAACTTCAGACAGGCCGCAGCCTGTCCCTACATCTCGACACACATCAGGAGCGCAGCGACGCTAACTTCCAACTTCCACCTTCTAACTTCTTTAATAGAATTGGCGATTAATTTGATTTAGCACAAGGATTATAAGAGAGATGGGATATATGATTTCGCTTAGGTGACGCCCCCACCCCGGGGGTAAAATACATTGAATGAGTGGAGAGTGGAGAGTGGAGAGTCGTAGGGGCAGGACGTGTCCTGCCTCTGAGTTGGAGTCTTGAGTTTTGAGTGTATGTTTTTAGAAAATTGCAGATTTTAAGACTTAGATTTTCAGACTTTTATTCATTGGATGATTTTGCAATCAATTACTGCAAAGGCTATAAGTGAAACGAGATATATGATTTCGATTAGGTAGCGCCCCCCACCCCGGGGGTAAAATACACCGAAATGCGACACAATGCAAGATGATATTGTTATTCGTATATATGTATTATCGAATAAAACAACAGATTGAGGCCTTATTTCAATCATCCCGGTCGTTGAGTAGGCCGCCGACTGGCCGGCATATCGAGGTGCTAATATTTCGGGCGGACACAGGTCTGCACCCTCTCCCTATCGTGACCTTGTACCCTCATACCTTCCGTGCTCCCAAATTTCCTCTGCGATATATAAAAAATAATATCAGCGTCTCCGCCCCCTCCGCAATATAAAAACACTCTCCGCGTCTCTGCGCCCTCAGCGGGAGGCATCACCCAAAATCCCTCCGCATCTCCGCGCCCTCTGCGGGAGGCTCATTTCATATACACAATCTTCCGGATCTGCACCTGCCGGTCAAAACGGGCCCTGACGATATAAAGACCCGTAGAGAGGTGTGAAGCGGTGTAATCAAAATGGTGTTCGCCGGCGGGATGATTCGAAAAAGCTATCCGGTCTACAATGCGGCCGGTGATATCCACAACTTCAAACACAAGATCCCCCGCATCCGGCAGGCTGTAGGTCAACCGGGTCACCGGATTGAAGGGATTGGGATAGGCGGATCCAAGTATAAAAACTTCGGGAAGGATCTCCTCTTCCTGTCCGGGAAGGGTCCGTTTCCGGATCACCACTTTCTCCGGATCTTCTCCCCAATCGATTCTGGCAATGCCGGTCAGTTCATCCTCCGGATATTTGGTTTTCAGTTCTGTTAAATAATACTCCGCCTGAACACTATCCGCTAAATCCTTATCATAGAGATTGAACAGATCAAAAAGGGCCGTGGTTTCATGGATGGTTTCCGGGTTTTCCGCAAGGATTTCACGGGAGAGGGCGATGGCCTGTTTCGTATCTTTCATCCGACGGTATTCGGACACTTTCCGGGATTTGATCACGGCCCGGAGGGTCTTATCGTCGACACCGGTCAGGAGTTCATCCAGATACGTCAGCATATCCCGGGGTTTCTGTTCACGGCAGAGGCGTACGGACATGCTCAAGGCCCGGTAGGCATAAGTGGAGGCGGGATATAAGCGGATCAGGGTCTGAAAATCATCGAGTGCCCCGGTATAGTTCTTTTCCCACACGGCACTCATAGCGACTTCCCACAGGGCTTTGGCCGCTTCGTCGCCCGGTTTTTCTTCCGGATGGGATGCGATGACCGATTCAGGGCTGCTTTTACTCAGGGTGCTGCCGGAACCGGGATCGGATTGCAAAGGATATGTGGTGAGTACATCTCCGTAACAGGCAGATGCTGAAGGTTGACCCCACCAGCAACGTCTTGCATCGATGGATGATGTGCCATCCGATGCGACGGCGGCATAATAGGTCCCCTGCCAGATAATGGAGTTTTTGCAATTTCCCCACACTTGTGGGATATGTCCACCCATAACAGGCGTTGAAGCATTGGATGCTAAAATAACACCCTCTGAAGATTCTCCGGATGACATATAATTAAAGCCCGTGTATGTATAATTTTCATACTGTCCAAACAGCGGATCGCTCCCGTTGTTTGCATACACTGCCCATAAAGCATCCGTGGTGCTGATCGTATTATAATACAGATCCGGTGATGATGAATACATTATAAAAGCATAATTCCCGCTTCCGCCGGTAATCAAATTATTGTGCATTTCCGAATTACTGTTCACAAAATATAGACCGAATAACCCGGATTCCGTGATTGCATTTGATTCTATTAAGGGGGACCCGTTGTAAACATACAGGCCAAAGGTTGAGGCATTGCTGATTGTATTATCAGAAATTTCCGAACCCGCCGGGACATTCAGACTCATGATCCCATATCCGGAATTTGATAGTTCGTTGTTGGAAATAACGACAGACCCATTCGAACCTGAACAATAAATAGCATACGTCTCTATATCGGACAATGTATTCTCATATATGTATGGGGTCGATCCATTAGAACAGTAAATACCATTTTTACTGTTTGAGATTTCATTAAAGGTTATAACAGGTGTCCCATTCAATCCTGAATTAATTGCCCTGCTTGAAATATTTGTCAGATGATTATAAAAAATATACGTTGAAGAATTCAGAGAGCTTATTCCGTAAGATGCATCAGATATGGTATTTGAACTGAGTACCAGGGCATCCTGGCCTGTTTTCCCTGAATGATCACGAATGGCTGTGGTTGCATGGGTTATAGTGCATCCGCTTAATGAGCCCGAACTGTTTTCCTGATAATATAGACCGCCCCAGGTTCCGGAAATACTTGTAAACGTTGCATTATTTCCTTCCAGGGTTGCACCCCCTGCTATCTCCAATGTTTTTCCCGATGGATATTTTAACAGGGCTCCATCCTGAGCCACCAGCTTTCTTCCACTCGTCAGGGTATACGTATCATTAAAAATAAATTCTCCGCGAAGGTAAAGTTCTGATCCGTTATTAAATGCATCATCAATTGTTGTATACAACCCCAGAACCGTTGACCCGGACATAAGACGGATATCCGGAGTAAAGCTTGCACCGGATTCGATAGCAAGTGACCCGGATCCTTTTTGAATGGTATGACTGTCTAACGTAATATCTGACCCGTTTCTAAATGTCAGTGTCACCCCCGGGGGAACGGTGAGACTCACGGCAAGGGTGTGAGAACCATATACATCGATACTCTGGCCACTGGTGGCGGCTGACATGGCAGATGTGATTGTGGAATATATCCCTTTAATGGCACTTCCCGTTATAAGCCGGGTATGGGAATTGGAGGAGTTGATGGTTGCGCCGGATTCGACGGTGATCGTTCCGCCGGTAGAAATTATTGAATACCCATTCAGAGTAATATTCGTACTATTGGATATAGTTAGAGTAATACCAGAAGGAACAATAATAATTCCTGTGATTGTGTGGGATCCGGACCATATTGCATTTGCTGGCAACGTGCCTTCCGACAACATGCCATTATCAATACCATCAAGAACTGTAGCACCTGTGTTATCCGGATCAAGCCAATCTCTTAGGCGAGAAGAAGAACTGCCCCCATAATTCCATGACATAGAAAATTTGCCATACCATTTAGTTCTATATTCACAAAAAGGAACATCTCCTGTTCCTCCTTGATTCTGACCTACAACTCTATGGTCCTGATTAATTAATGGTGCTCCAGATGACCCCCTTTCTGTAGTTCCATCATCAAATGTAACTCTCCAATGAGAATTTTCTGGTGTTACGTCCCAAGAACTGGATATTGCTTGATCGTATTCAAAGGAAATTTTTTTGATATCACCACTTGGATGATGGATAACTACAGAAGATGTCGGTGGAGTATTAATATTAGACCAACCGTTATAATATACATTGTAATCAGAAGGCGGTGTTTCATCAAGTATGAGTAATGCAAAATCTGATGCTATATTACTAGCTTTGAGAGATGCTCCAACAAGTGTTTGTGCAGTCGGCTCTTCAGGAGGATTGTTACAGGTGTTGCTTTCATAATTAAACCAAATAACCCAGGTGTCAATATCCCCGTCTAAACAGTGTTCGGCAGTTAAAAAATAGGGAGCATAATTTTCTTTAACATTGTTAAGTAAAGAGCCGGAACAAAGTCTGGTACCATCACCTAGGACAATCAAACCAACCGATCGAACTTCATTCTGCCAGTCTTCAGCTTCCGGACAATGGACATTATTATTACAAGCTTCAGAATCACCATAACCGGTAATTTTATAAAAATGACTCTTATTAGCACCCTTAAAAAAATCACGGTAAGCATGAACAACTCTGGAAATACTAATTTCACCGGTTCGGATAACATTTGCGGGTTCATAATATTCAAGAATAATTTCATCACCTCTAACTAATCCGGTAGCAAACTTACCATGCGCTTTATTATTTCGGGATGTAAAAGCACCAATAATCATACTTTTTTCATTATTATATAAAAAATATTTTGATCCTTCTGGCAACCAAAATTTATCATAAATCAAGTTTATTGAATATGCACCACGAGATATTATTTTTAAACGCCATAGTTTACTTCCATCGGGAAAATTTACCCACGTACCCGAGTTTTGCATATTATATGAAACATCAAATCCATAACCAAAACGATAAGGTTCAAATTCCGGCGCATATTCGTCCTCAAACAGAAGCATTTCCGTGTCAATTTCCATCATTTCTTTAACCTCGATGGATTCTGAAACTTGTCGGCTAAAAGAGTAAGGCTGTCCCCCTTCACTTAATTGTGCATAACTATCTGAGTATGCACATACTAAATAAAATACAACAAACAAAAAAGCTTTCAATTTCATAATTACTTTTCCTTATCTTATACGTTCTTTCATTCTTTATAAGAATGGAAAGCTGAGACACAATACTAATTAATAAAAAATATTAATCTGTAGTTATTTTCATAATAAATATATAAACAATCATTTTTTATTGCGTAATTATGAGCTTTACGAAGTGCGGAAAGATATTTATCACTTACGGATTGATCACCACTACAATTCTTTTCTGTTGTAACCAGTTGATCAATTTTTAATGAATCACCGGAAAAAATGATATATTTTGCAAAGAAATCGTTACAGTCATTTTTACCTGAGATCGTGCTATCGTTATTAAAATGGATAGTATAAATTTTATCCTTTGGTGGTTTGAGAATGTTGCCGTCATTATCAAATGATTTCAATGTCCATAGAGTATTTTGAAGACTTATTTCATTATCATTATTTTCATCTGTTAAAATACAATTAGAAAATATTATTATAAAAACAAGACTAAATAATATCTTGAACTTTTTCATCCTTATACCCCTTTTTTCTTTCTAATATAATTTCCCATTACTATTCCACCAATTTTCCGTGTAAAACCAAGTCATATGGGCCAGGACATAGTATACTAAAAATTATATCTTTTTCTAAAATCAGAGGGTCACCAACAAAACTAATGTTTTCTGTTGGAAGCTTGTAGAGATATTCCATGTCTGTGCCATTATAGTGAACAATGCCGTCTTTCATGCAAATAAAAATATCTTTTTCATTTCTCCCGAAAATTGGTCTATAGAAATTATTCATATTTATGGAAATAAACTTTTTAAAATCATTACTTTTATAATAAAACACGTCATTACCAACAGTAAAATAAACCTTTCCATATATTGAGCTTATTCCAGCCCAGGAAATTATGCTTTCTTTATTGGAATAGATTTGCTGTAGTTCATTATCTACTACCTGATAAAATTCCACATCGCCGTCACCGGTCTCATAATTGATCCCGTATGAAAATACATACACCTTGTCATTCTCTGCTCTAATCCTCAAAAACTGTGAATTAAAATCAGCCCGGGCCATTTCCCGCCAGTTCGTGCCGTCATAATGCAAGACAAACCCTCGCCAACACTCATTTGTTCCATCAAAAAAACTGATAACACCACAGGCATAAACATCGTTTGGTGAGGTTCCCCACATATCATAAATATTAATAGAATAGTAATCCTCTTCGATACTATACACATAGTTTTGTTTCCATTCCGCACCGTCATAATGCCAGATCCCTGCTCCATGCTCAAGCCAGCCTGCACCACCCCCCATCCATACATCATCCGCACTGAAACCAAACAGCGTAAATCCGGAACACCAGATTGTTTCATTGGTGTACGTCGTCCACTCTGTGCCGTCATAGTGCAGCAGCCGGTCATACTGGGTACCGCCACCGCCAACCGCCCATACGTCATCAGGTGAAGCACCCCATACCGAACTGATATAATTCATGGGCATATCCAGCGTATCCAATGTCCATACATAGTTCCGTTTGCCCGGTTCCGGCTCAGGTTCAAATTCCGAAGGATTATCTTCACAGGAACAAAGAGCCAATAGTGTTATCATACTTACTATCAGACATGTTTTCCGGATCATGCTTGCCTCATCTGTTTTTTCGAATTGCACCATTAGGGTGAAAAGTCTGGAATATTTTCATTCTCTTGGTTAAAAGATTGAAATCAGGTAATAAATTTTTACTTTTTCTGCAATTGTTAAATATATTGTTACATTGGCACAAATAATTACACATTAAAATAACTATTTTTGATTTTTGGCTCATATTACCAACACTTTTTACGAACTTACTGCATATTATAAAAAAAAAAAAACGATTGTCAAGATTATTCAGGTTGAGACTCGCTGTTTGCAGTCGGCAGTGGACAGTCGACAGTCGACAGTCGACAGTTGGCAGTGACGAGGAGATTGGAGGGATTGATTTGATTGAATAGATTGATTGGATTGCTTGCCCCGTGAAATGAGCGCAGCGTATTTCACAGGGGATTGCCTGCCCCGTGAAAAGGGATCCGGTTTACCGGGATATTTCACGGGGGATTCGATTGAATAGATTGATTGGATTGGGGGATTGGATGATTGGCACTTCGCTGAGCTCAGTGTTCAAACGCCTTCGGCGATCAAGAATTCAAGCGGCACTTCGTGCCGTTCAATTGCTTCACTTTGTTCAGCATTCAAGCACTGCTTCGCAGTGTTCAAAAAAGAATTCCAGTCACCCATTGAAATCCGCATATCTGGAATTGAACACCGAACGAAGTGAGGTGCTTGAACCCCATGAAATGGGGGTTGAACGCCGTCAGGCGTTGGAATACCGCACAGCGGTTATTGAACACCGAACATTGTGAGGTGCTTGAACACCACGAAGTGGTGATTGAAAGCCGCGTAGCGGCGTTTAATAAATCAAGCGGCACTTCGTACCGTTCAATTGCTTCGCTGCACTCAGCATCTCCGCCCTCTCCATAAAAAATCACTCTCAGCATCTCCGCGCCCACTGCGGGAGGAAAAAGTCTCCGCGCCCTCTGCGGGAGGATGTCGACTGCCCACTGACGACTGATGACTGACGACTGATTAAGTTTACATAAAATCATTGTGTATCCCAAAAGCCTGTCATAAATTTTATTCCTAAACATAAAGAGACGAGGCAAAACGTGGCATCAACAGCAGATTTCAGAAACGGGATGGTCATTGTATACAATGGCGCCCTGTGTAAAATTGTAGAGTTTCAACACAGCAAAATGGGTCGCGGCGGTGCCGTGATCCGGACCAAGCTGAAAAATATTATTACAGGACAAGTCCTGGAAAACACATTCCGCTCCGGCGAAAAGGTGGAAGAAGCCCGGGTTGAAGCCCGGGAAATGGAGTACCTGTATAATGACGGGACCTTCTATTACGTGATGGATCACGAAACCTTTGAACAAATCCCCCTTTCGGCTGATATGCTGGGAGATGATGTGTACTATATGAAGGAAAACGCCTTTGTGAAGGTCCTCATGTATCAAAACAAACCCATCGGCATCGAACTCCCCACGGCTGTTGTTCTGAAGATCACGGCCACTGAACCGGGCGTCCGGGGAAATACGGCCACCAATGTGACCAAACCGGCCACCTGCGAAACGGGACTGGAAGTCCAGGTCCCGATTTTTATCAACGAAGGGGATCTGATAAAGGTGGATACCCGGGACGGTTCTTATCTGGGACGGGAAAGCAATTAATTAAAAATGAGGGGTTGTCATGAGTGAAAGCTGGATTCGCCGGATGGTCAGTCTGGTGGAAGAAAGTGATATTGAAGAACTGGAATTTTCCGGTTTTTTCCGAAAGATCCGTATCAGTAAACACAAGTCCCCGGGAGGCGGTTCTGTCGTCTATTCTTCATCGCCGGCTTCGGCATCCCATACACCTCAAACCCCGCCGAAAGAGAGTCCCGAAACCTCAAAACCTGCACCACAAAAAGCACCGGCGGAAGACCCTGCCATAGTGACGAGTCCCATGGTGGGGACATTTTACCGGGCACCGTCTCCGGAAGATAAATCCTTCGTGGAAGTCGGGGATACAGTGGAAATCGGCCAGACACTCTGTATTATTGAAGCCATGAAGATTATGAATGAGATTCAGGCGGAACGGGCGGGGACGGTGAAAGAAATTTTTGCGGAAAATGCCTCACCCGTGGAATACGGAACACCTTTATTCCGGATTGAATAATGGCCCTGAAGAAAATTTTAATAGCCAACCGCGGCGAAATCGCCCTGAGAATTATTCGTGCCTGTCACGAACTGGATATTCCCACGGTGGCCGTTTATTCCAAAGCCGATAAATTATCCCTCCACGTGCGGTTTTCCGATGAGGCGATTTGCATCGGCGAGGCGAATCCCCGGGAGAGTTATCTGAATGTGACCCGGATTATGGCGGCGGCGGAACTGACGAATGCCGATGCCATCCATCCCGGATACGGTTTCCTGGCGGAAAATGCGGCCTTTGCCGAACTCTGCGGCGATCACCACCTGGCTTTTATCGGTCCAACCCCTGCAGTGATCCGGGAAATGGGGGATAAGGCCCGGGCCCGGGAGATCATGAAAAAAGCCGGTGTACCTGTCATTCCCGGAAGCGACGGAGTCGTTAAAGATCCGGAAGCAGCGGAAAAAATTGCCGGAAAACTGGGATATCCCGTCATCCTGAAAGCCGTGGCCGGTGGCGGCGGAAAAGGGATGCGCATCGTTCACGAACCGAAAAATATCCAAAACGCCTTTAATACGGCCCGGAATGAAGCGGAGAATTCTTTCAGCAACGGGGATCTGTACATCGAACGGTTCATTCGAAAACCCCGGCACATCGAAATCCAGATTCTGGGAGATATGCATGGCAATGTATACGCCCTGGGAGAACGGGAATGTTCCATTCAGCGCCGTCATCAGAAACTCATCGAGGAATCCCCTTCCACCGCCGTAGATCCGGAATTACGCCACCGGATGCAGGACACCGCCGTCCGGGCTGCCAAAGCCGTCAACTATACCGGCGCCGGGACCATCGAATTCCTCCTAGATGATAAAAAGAATTTTTACTTCATGGAGATGAATACCCGTATCCAGGTGGAACACGCCATTACCGAAATGGTCATGGGAATGGATCTGGTGAAAAAACAAATCCAGATCGCCGATGGATATATTTTGCCGGAACGACTGAAGGATTACAAAATCCGGGGACACGCCCTGGAATGCCGGGTCAACGCAGAAGATCCGGCAAATGGGTTTAAGCCCTCTCCGGGAACGATTGAAGCCCTTCATATTCCGGGAGGATCGGGTGTGCGTGTAGATACCCACCTCTACAGCGGTTATACCATCCCCGTGAATTACGATTCTCTTCTTGCAAAAATCATCGTCCAGGGTTCCAGCCGTGAATCGGCGATCCACCGTATGGTCCGCGTCCTTGAAGAAACAGTTATCGAAGGAATTAAAACCACCATTCCCTTTCACAGACAGGTTCTTTCACATCCTGATTTCGTGAATGGGACCTTCGATACGGATTTCTTAGAACATTTTCATTTTAACCCCAATAAAGTATAAGGAGTGTATGATGAATTTCCCTAAAAATTTAAAGTATTCCGATGATCACGAATGGGTCCGTGTGGAAGGTGACGAAGCGGTTATCGGAATCACGGATTTTGCCCAGAGCGAACTGGGTGATGTGGTTTACCTGGAACTTCCCTCCGTGGGTGATGAAGTCAGCAAGGGCGATGCTTTCGGTACCATCGAAGCGGTCAAAACCGTCTCCGATATGCTGGCACCCGTTTCCGGTGAAATCATTGCAGTGAATGAAGACCTGAATGATTCTCCGGAAGACGTGAACAAAGAGCCCTATGAAAGCTGGCTGGTTAAAATTAAAATGTCCGATCCTTCCGAAACGGAAGACCTGATGGACGCGGAAGCCTACGAAGAATTTATCGGCTGAGTCTTCCTTCAAACGGACAAGTGAACACCATTCTCTTATGAGGAGAAACCATGGTTTATATCCCCAATTCTGAAAAAGATTTTCAGGAGATGTTACAGGCCATCGGGGTTAAGGATTTCGAGGATCTTCTACAATCCATCCCTGATGTGTTGAAATCGGACCGGACGCTGGATCTTCCGCCGCCCCTAACGGAAATGGAGCTGGAGGCGGAAATCGCCGGAATCGCCGGAAAAAACCGGGCTTCAGACCGGCTGATCAACTTTATGGGCGGGGGAGCCTATGATCACTTCATCCCAAAGGTGGTGGATTATATCCTTTCCCGTTCAGAATTTAAAACAGCCTATACCCCTTATCAGCCCGAAGTCAGCCAGGGCACCCTCCAGGCCATGTATGAATACCAGTCCATGATCTGTGAACTGACAGGCATGGGCGTTTCCAATGCCTCGCTCTATGACGGCGCCAGCGGCCTGGCGGAAGCAGCCATGATGGCCCGGAATATTACCGGAAAAAACCGCATTCTGATCGCTGAAACGGTCCACCCTCTTTACCTGCAGGTCCTGAAAACCTACGCCGGTTCCCTGGAACTGGATATTGACATTCTTCCCGCCAAAAATTATGTGACCGATCCCAATGCATTGGATGAAAAACTGACATCCCAAACGGCAGCGGTCATCCTTCAGAGTCCAAATTTTTACGGTTATGTGGAAAACGCTCCGGCAGCGGCGGAAAAAGCCCATCAGGCGGAGGCTCTTTTCATCCAGGGTTTTGATCCCATTTCGCTGGCCATTCTCAGGGCTCCCGGGGATTACGGGACGGATATCGTTTTTGGCGAAGGGCAGTCACTGGGAAATCATCTGAACTTTGGCGGACCGTATCTGGGACTTTTTGCGGCAGACCGGAAGTATGTGCGAAAAATGCCGGGACGGATAATCGGCGCAACGGAAGATACACAGGGCCGCAGGGGATTCGTCCTAACGCTCCAGACCCGGGAACAACATATCCGCCGGGAAAAGGCCACCAGTAATATCTGCACAAACCAGGGACTCAATGCCCTGGCAGCAACGGTCTATCTGGCGCTACTGGGAAAATGCGGCATTCGGAAAGTTGCCGAACTGAGCACCCAAAAAGCCCACTACCTGCATGAAAAAATCACCGCCTTGAAGGGATTTGATAAAGTTTCGGATGAACCTTTTTTCAAGGAATTCACCGTTTACACCCGTATCCCGGCAGCAGAAGTGGTCCGGGAAGCAGAACAGGCGGGATTTCTGGCGGGAGTCCATGTGGGACAATTTTATCCCGGCAGGATGCATGAACTGATCCTGGCGGTTACAGAAAAACGGACGAAAGCACAGATGGATAAACTGATCAACTTTCTGGGAAGCCTATGACGGTCTACGAACACTTACTTAAAGCCCGGGAAACATATCAGGCCGGATACATGGTCCTGATTGATCCTGATGCACGGCCAATAAAGGAAACCGCTGAATTTGCACGGGTGATCAGCCGCGCCGGTGCCGATGCCATCCTCTATGGAGGCAGCCTGATCACCGACGAGGGATTTACGGATAAATTGATTGCACTCCATGAAGCATCCGATATCCCCGTGATCCTCTTTCCCGGATCTATCGGACAGGTAACATCCCATGTGGATGCCATTTTATATATCAGTGTCATCAGCGGCCGGAATCCAAATCTGCTCATCGGTGAACATGTGACCACCGCCATTCAAATCAAGCGTTCCGGCGTGGAAACCATTCCCACAGGGTACATGCTGGTGGAATCCGGGAAAGTAACGACCGCAGAGTTCATCAGCGGGACCCGTCCCCTGCCGGCCCATAAGCCGGAACTGGCCCTGGCCCATGCCCTTGCCGGTGAGATGCTGGGCTTTAAAATTCTCTACCTGGAAGCCGGAAGTGGTGCAGAACGACCTGTTCCCAATGCCATGATCAGCACGATAAAAAAATATGTCCGGATTCCCGTAATCACCGGCGGCGGTATCCGAACCCCCGAAACTGCCCGGGAAAAGGTTTTGGCCGGAGCGGATTTTATTGTCACCGGGAATGTTTTGGAAGATTCGAACAACACAGACCTGCTGGAAGCCTTTGTGAAAGCGGTCCACGGAGAATAACATGATGAACAGCTCCTTCGACCTGATCCGTGCCCATCTGAAAGCCGGTGGCGATCTGAAACACCGGATTGCCGCATCGGATGATCTGGTTCAGCGTATTTATGACGCCTCAGCCATCATGATCCGGACTTTGAAAAAGGGGAAGAAAATTCTCTGGTGCGGTAACGGCGGCTCAGCAGCCGACTCCCAGCACCTGTCCGCCGAACTGGTGGCACGGCTGAACATAACCCGGCCCGGGCTGGCGTCCCTGGCCCTCACGACGGATACATCCCTCCTCACCGCCTGGAGCAATGATGTAGGTTTTGAAAGCCTCTTCAGCCGCCAGGTGGAAGCTCTGGGGGATAACGGCGACGTGCTTATGGCTCTGTCCACCTCGGGAAAATCCCCCAATGTTTTAAAGGCAGTGAAAAGCGCCCGGGAGAAGAAAATCACCACCATTGCCCTCCTGGGACGGGACGGTGGAGTAATCCGGAGTGAAGCGGATCTGGCCATCGTGGTTCCCTCAGAAAACACACAACTGATCCAAGAAATCCATGTCACGGTAGGGCATCTCCTTTGCGAGCTGGTTGAAACAAAACTGTTTAAAACCTGACCTGCCGCCATGAATCGACTCAAAGAGACCCTGACCGATTTTATCAATCATTTGAGAGTGGAACGTAATTTAGCTGCCAATACCATCGAATCCTACCAGATCGATCTGAACCGCTATCTGGCCTATCTGGAGAGTCTGGAAATTCAAAATCCCGACGCGGTTGAAATATCCCATGTCATTGCTTTTATCCGGGAACTCCATGATGTTCCCCTGGCGCCCCGGAGCATCTCACGGAACCTTTCTGCCATCCGCATGTACCATAGATTTATGATGAATGAAGGGTACATTCAGAAAGACGTCACGGAAAACATCGATCTGCCGAAGCTTCCGGCCCGACTCCCCAAGGTTCTGGAAATTCACGAGATGGAAGCTATCCTCAATGTGATCAACACAGAGACGGATCTGGGAAGGCGGGATCGTGCCATGCTGGAATTGCTTTACGCCTGCGGGCTTCGGATTTCAGAACTTTTGGATTTGCGTCTATCCAATGTCTATCTGAATCATGGCTGGCTGAGGATTTTCGGAAAGGGTTCAAAAGAACGGGTGGTGCCCATGGGTGCGGAAGCCCGGGAATGGTTAAAGCACTATCTGACCTATGTGCGATACACCCTGGCGCAAAAATCCATCGAGAGTGAAGATGTGGTTTTTCTCAATGCCCGGGGCAAGCCCCTGAGCCGCATGGGCGTGTGGAAAATCATCCAGCAGTATATCAAAGCGGCTAAAATCACCAAAAAAGTGAGTCCACACACCTTCCGTCACTCCTTTGCCACCCATCTGCTGGAAGGCGGCGCCGATCTTCGGGCCGTTCAGGAAATGCTGGGACACTCGGACATTTCCACTACCCAAATTTACACCCACCTGGACCGGGAATATTTGAAGGAGGTCCATAAAACCTTTCACCCCAGAGAACGGAGACACGATTGAACAATCAGATATTAGATATCCTCGCCCTGGCTGTTCCCATTTTAATTGCCCTCACGGTCCATGAAGTTTCACACGGGTATGTGGCCTGGAAACTGGGAGATCCCACGGCAAAAATGATGGGGCGTCTGACTCTGAATCCTATCGCCCACCTGGATCCCATCGGAACCCTTATGCTTTTTCTGGTCCGCTTCGGCTGGGCCAAGCCGGTCCCTGTGGATCCCCGTTATTTTAAAAATCCCAAACAGGATATGCTGTGGGTTGCCCTGGCCGGTCCGGCATCCAACATGGTATTGGCCTTTCTTTTTGGCCTGCTGATCCGGGCAGTGGGACTCCAGTCTTCCGGAAATTTTACCGGAGATTTCCTGAAAATGATCCTTCTTTACGGCCTCTATATCAACCTGGCCCTGGCGATTTTTAACCTGCTTCCTATCCCGCCTCTGGACGGGGGTCGTATTCTGCGCGGACTCCTACCCTGGCGCTATGAACATTACGTAGACCGTCTGGAACAATACGGACCTTTTGTATTGATGGGACTCATTTTCCTGGGAATGTTTACCGGATTCAGTGTTTTCGGGATTATTATCACACCTTTTGTGCGGTTTTTTGGGGGAATGTTTGCGGGGATAAACCTGTAGAGAACGGTTTGAAACCGTTCTCTACTATTACAATTGATAACATAATATGCTGAGGATGGCCGCCGCTGCTGTAGCTGCATTCAGGGATTCGCAATCGCTCAAAGGCGGCAGAGTAACAGGTAAAACAGCATCACCGTTCCATTGGGGATTTACACCCCGTGCTTCGTTCCCAATCACAAGCAGAAAAGGTTTATCAGATATTTTCAGTTTGGAAACCGGTGTACCATTCCGGACCACGCTGGCTAAAATTTGGTGGGAATTCCGGGTTTTTTCCAGGATATCTGAGATCGTCATTTCGAAAACAGGCAGGTGAAAATGGGATCCCATGGCGGACCGGATCACCTTGGGATTTACCGCATCCACCGTCCCGGGTGTTGTAATCACCCCGGCCAGTCCAAACCAGTGGGCAATGCGGATCAGGGTCCCCAGGTTTCCCGGATCCTGAATTTCGTCACACACCAACAGAGAGCCTTCAAGCGTGATATCCGGAGAAGACGGCATGGCAATAAGAGCAATCACCCCTTGGGGACTCACCTCGGTACTGAGGCTTTTTATCACACCAGGAGAGACTTCATACACAGGGATATTTCGGTGGCGGGCTGTATCCAGGAGTGCATTAAATCCTGGTTTATCCAGGAGATAAGGCTGGTAGAGAATTTCCTGAACCCGTGCCTGCATCTTCAGGGCTTCCTCCAGGAGAAGAATTCCTTCCAGCAGATAAGCCTGGTGAATTGAGCGATACTTTTTCTGTTGCAGGGAGCGGATACGTTTTAGATGTTCTTTGGAAAGTGTTTCCATAGAAAGAATTTAAGAAGAGTCTGCCTGCATAACGACAAAAACCGTCAGGAGGAACCGACAGCTTACAGATGTGTATAAAGTATTGAACGGAACGGGGAAAATCCCTATACTACCGTGCTTTTTGAAAAGGGGGTGTACAGGTTTCGACGGGATAGACCGGTTTATGCGATAGCGTGCCGAGGTGTTCAGGATTCCTCGTGAATCAACCTGAAAACAATCGTAATTGCAGACAATTACGCTTACGCTGCTTAAACAACATTAGGTAGCCGTCCGCCCGGGTTTGTTCGTGGGCCCGGACCGGGCGCCAATAACACGGACTCGTTCCTGGTATTGTCTGGGTACTAAGAACTAAACACTTTCAGACTGGCTGCCGGTGGTTTGTTTTTTGTCCTCCCGGCAGTAAGACTCAACAAAAAACTGCGCACGGAGAAATCGTGTAAGTCGCTATTTCGGACCCGGGTTCGATTCCCGGCACCTCCACTTGTAAATGTTTAGACGTTGTTTTGTTGGCAGTCGGCAGTTGACAGTTGTCAGTCATCAGTCGTCAGTCGGCAGTCGGCAGTCGGCAGTGGTGAGGGGATTGGGGAGATTGATTCGATTGGATAGATAGATTTGATTGAAACACCAGGAGCGACGCTAACTTCCAACTTCCAACTTCCAGATTTTGATTGCCTGCCCCGTGAAATGAGCGCAGCGTATTTCACAGGTGATTGATTGGATTGGGGGATTGGCACTTCGCTGCACGCAGTGTTATAGGATTCAAGCGGCACTTCGTGCCTTTCAATTGCTTCGCTGCGCTCAGCATTCAATCGCCTTCGGCGTTCAATGATTCCAGGCGTCGACATTTGAACGCTGCGCAGCAGCGTTTGAAAACCGCGAAGCGGCTATTGAACCCATGAGCCCCTGAACCCATGAACCAACTATCAGGAGCAAAGCGACGCTAAATTCCAACTTCCACCTTCTAACTTCTTAAATAGAATTGGCGATTCATTTGATTTAGCACCAGGATTATAAGAGAGATGGAATATATGATTTCGCTTAGGTAACGCCCCCCACCCCGGGGGTAAAATACAGCGAAATGCGACTTAAAGCAAGATAATATTGATAATAATATATATGATGAATAATTTTTTATAATTGTTCCGGGGCTTTACCAAAATAGAATTTGATAATGGGAGTGAGCAGACTGACATCGACAGGTTTGCTAAAATATCCCAGCGGATTCAGTTTTTTTGCCTGTTCACTGAAATCCGACTGAGAGTAACCTGTCATAAAAATAACTGGGATATCCTGTTGTTTACGGATCTTTTCCATGGTGTGGATACCATCTATATCATCCTGTAAAGAGATGTCCATGAGTATCAAATCAGGTTTTTCCTCCTGGGATTTTTGTATAGCTTTTTTACCACATGCCACACAACCGCAAACATCATACCCTTCCAGTTCCAATTCCAGACTAAGGTTGTAAGCAATAATTGCTTCATCTTCCACCAGCAAAATTCGAATCTTTTTCATTCTTTACAAATCCCCCATCCCATATAAATTCGTAACATTAATGAGAAAGTTTTTCATGTTCATTCCGGGTTTATAATTTCATTAAAAATAGAGCTAAGTCTTCGTGGCGTTTCAACGGCATTTTTTTCCTCAGACGATAACGGGTGGTTTCCACCGCCCGAAGCGTACGACCTGAGATTTCAGCAATCTGACGGGTTGTATATCCGGCTCTCAGAAAACAACAGACCCTGAATTCTGCTGTTTTTAAGTTGGGGAAAGACTTGGATAAATGCCGGATAAAATCTTCATGACGGCTGTTAAACCTCTCAAAAAAATCAGGCCACGAATCGTTATTTACGGGTTCCATATAAAAAAATAGTGGGGAAATCGCTGAAAATTGCTACTACAAAACTACGCAAACAGGTATAAAACAAGAACGATGACAATTCCTTAGATTTGATTGATAAACTCCTGAAAACTCATTTCTTCTGGAATTTCAAGTTTTTTACGCAACCGGTATCGGCTGGTTTGAACTGCCCGGACGGTAAGATAACAAAGTGATGCAATTTCCTTGGTGTCCAGGTTCATCCGGTGGTAAGCACAGATTTTTATATCCTGAGAGGTCAGAGCAGGATTGATGGCTGTTAAATGTTGAAAAAAGCCCGGGAAAATCTGAGTAAAACGGGTTTCAAATTGTCTCCAGGCCTGGCCTCCCTGTAGTGAGCGATCAATGGCATGGACAGCTCGCCGAAGCATTCCACCAGAATTACCACTATCACTACCCGTCAGTTCCTGTAAATCAGACTTCAGCTTTTCAAGAAAACTTTTCTGTTGTTGTATGAGAGTCGCCTGGCAGATTAGCTCCCGATTTGCCTGATCTTGTTTGATTTTCTCAAGTTGTAATTGCTGTACATGAATTTTTTCCTTCTGATTCAATATTTTTTGGTGTGTTTTTTTTCTATTATGATATCTGGCGATCAACAACCATAGCATTGCCAGAAACAGCAGGCTGATAAAAAATGCCCCATTTCGCCAAATGTGTGCTTTCTCAAGTTCCAGTTTTTTTATGTATAATTTATGTTGATACTCTTGAAGCAGGTTTTGGATATCAACTCGTTGAATTTGTGCAGAGACTTCCGACTCATAGCGCTTTTCCATAAGTTGATTCAGAAAATGTTGATGCCGGATCAGTAATTCCTTCTCACCTGTCAATTTATAGTGTTCAATCAATCTTTTTTCGATTTGGATCTGATGATGTATCATCCCTTCTTTTTCAAATAATTCCCGGGCCTGATCTAAAACAAGTAATGCAGAATTATCATCATGCATATCAAAATATAAATCAGACATTGTCAGATAAAGGTCCGACAGGTAAAAGAGATTTGTGTTCTGGATAAAATCCGCTTCTGCCTGTTTCAAATATTGGATGGCTGTCAATGTATCGCCCTGTTCCAATAGCACGGAAGCGGCTTTTTCTCGTATGAGACCGATAAGATTGTCTTCCGGATCGGTTACCGTCACATTCAGGGTTTTATTGTAGTAGACCAGAGCTGAATCTCTTTGTCCCATAGCACGATATAGATCGCCGATATATTTATAACTGTGAGCCAGCAAATAAGGAATGTCAAGTTTTTCGTGTGCAATATGAAGCGCATCCAAAAATAATTGATGTGCTTCATGATAATTTCCTAATGCTTTTTCAATAAGAGCCAGATTGTTGATGGAAGTGTAAACACCTGCCCAATTATTTTCTTTGTGAAATAGATTTTTGGCGACTTGATATTTTTCGGCAGCAGGTTCAAATTGATTTTGATGATAATAAAGATTGCCGATATCGATATTCAGATATCCGGTCTTTGGACCCATGCCCGATTCCTCCAACAATCTGGCGGCATCCAGATAAAAAGCCAATGCCTGCATAGGAAAACCCTGTTTATCCAGTAGATATCCCATATGCAGAGTGGTAAATGCACGTATTGTATCAGGAATTTCATCAGGTGTAAGGTCGAGAATCTCCAGGCCTATTTGTATTGCTTTTAGTGGATTGGATTTGAGATGTGCTGTAAGCGAATCATGCATCCATACACCGGCAGGTATGTTGGAATGGGTCCGATTGGCTTGTATGGGCCTTGTTGAAAAAAGCAGACAAATTCCCAGAATTATCAGGAGGTGTGAACACATATATAGGGTACGGTTTGTTGCCATATGTGTTATTGCTTTTTCCAGGTATCGTTCATTTTTGAATATAAGGAAGTCTCCAGTCATTATAGATTTTTTTCAGAAATACGAGGTTTTTTACATTGCAGACACATCAAAGTGATATCTTAATCAGAAAATCTTCGGATTAATACAGGATATACACATGAATAATGGTTAAATTTTTCTTATACTTTAACCAACAAATAAGGTGAGATATGAAAAAAAGTATACGACATAAGTCTCCTTTTTACATCCATAATACTCCTTCTTTCATGTTCACAGGAAATGATGGACCCGCCGGTTGCTCCGAGAATTGAAAAAAAGATTGAAGCTTTCGGAGATATTCGGGTGGATCATTATGACTGGCTGAAAGATAAACAGAATCCGGAGGTTATCCGATATCTGGAGGCGGAAAACGATTATGCAGACTTTATCCTGAAAAACACCCGTAAGTTGCAGAAAAAACTGTACCGGGAAATGATCGGACGGATACAGGAAACAGATATGTCCGTCCCTGTGAAACACGATGATTACTTTTATTACAGCCGGACGGAAAAAGGGAAACAATACAGCATCTATTGCCGGAAAAAAGGATCCTTGGACCATAAAGAAGAGATCTATTTTGATGCCAATACACAGGCTGAGCATAGTGATTTTTATTCCTTGGGACTTCTAAGTGTGTCCTCCAACCATCAGATCCTTGCCTATGCCGAAGACCGGAATGGCTCGGAAGTATATACCCTGCGTTTTAAAAATCTTGAAAAGGATTCCCTCTATCCGGAAGTCATCGACAGTGTGGCCGGCGGGGTATGGGCAAATGACAACAAGACCTTTTTTTATTCAACCATTGATTATACCTACCGCCCATGGCGGGTTTACCGGCATGTTCTGGGAACTCCCGCTTCAGAGGATGTCCTGGTGTATGAAGACCCGGACATGGCCTACTATGTGGATGTGGACCGTTCAAAGGACAGGCAGTACATCTTTATTACATCCGCAAGCAAGATCACAACAGAAGTCCATTACCTGAAAACCAGCGATCCTGAAAAGGATTTCACCCTTTTTGCACCCCGGGAGAAGGGAAAGGAATACAGCCTGGAACATCGGGACGGATTTTTCTATATCCTGACCAACCTGAATGATCAGAAAAATTTTATCATCCTCCGTCAGCCGGTTTCAGCACCGGCCTTTACACAGACCGTCACAGTGTATGAACACAATCCGGAGGTTAAAATCACCGGTTTGGATATGTTTGAAGATTATCTTGCCGTCTACAAAACCGGAAATGCCCGGGCCATGATTGATGTGTATACTTTTGGGGATAAAGAAGCCCATACCATTTCCTTTCCGGAAGAAACGTATACCGCCCGGGGGACCGGCAATCCGGAATATACATCGGACGTTTTGAGAATTTACTATACCTCACTTCTTACCCCCGAGACGGTTTATGAATATAATATGAAAACCCGGGAACTCTCCCTGCTGAAACAAAAAGAAGTCCGCGGCGGTTGGGACCGTCACGATTATACCACGGACCTCTTATGGGTCACAGCCCGTGACGGGGCGAAAATCCCGGTGTCGATGCTCTACCCGAAAGGATTTAAAAAAGATGGGACTCAGCCTGTGTTTCTTTATGGATACGGAGCATACGGTATTGCCATGACACCCTATTTTTCCTATGCCCGCTGGAGTCTGGTGGACCGGGGATTTGCCTATGCCGTCGCCCATATAAGGGGTGGCGGAGCCAAGGGTGAATACTGGTATGAAGACGGGAAATGGCTGAAGAAAAAAAATACCTTTACGGATTTTATTGATGTGGTTGAATATCTTATCCAGGAAGGTTACACGACACCTGAAAAACTGGCCATAGGTGGCGGGAGCGCCGGCGGTCTTCTCATGGGAGCTGTCGTAAATATGCGCCCGGATCTCTTTGGGGTTGTGGTGGCCAGCGTTCCCTTTGTGGATGTCCTCAATACCATGTCGGATCCCGATTTACCCCTGACCGTCACCGAATATGACGAATGGGGGAATCCGGGCATCGAAACCTATTACCGGTACATCAAAAGTTATTGTCCCTATACCAATGTGAAAGCACAGGACTATCCTCCCATGATGATTACAGCGGGGCTGAATGATCCCCGGGTTTCCTATGCCGAGCCGGCCAAATGGACCGCCAAACTCCGTGCCCTGAAAACAGATCATCATCCCCTGATTTTAAGAACCAATATGGGGGCCGGACACGGGGGAGCATCGGGCCGTTATGATGCCTATAAGGAAATTGCTGAGGAATATGGGTTTGTTTTGGGAATCATTAAAGGAGAATGAAGAATGAAGAATGAAGAATGATGAATGATGAATGATGAATTGGGTGCAGAGGCTCATATAAGGAAGAATATGAAATTATTGATTACAGGAACGGCCGGTTTTATTGGATTTCACCTGACACGGCGCCTTCTGGCCGAAGGTCATGATATCACCGGCCTGGATAACCTGAACGAGTATTACGATGTCAACCTGAAATTTGCCCGGTTGAAGAAATTGGGAATCGACCTGTCTTCGAAACAAAAGAGTTCTGAATCCTTTTCTGTTCAGGCGGGCCGGCTGCATTTTATTCGGGCCGATCTGACGGACAAAGAAAAACTTCTCTCCCTTTTCAGGGATACATCCTTTGACCATGTAATCCATCTGGCTGCCCAGGCGGGAGTCCGGTACAGTCTGGATCACCCTCAAACCTATGTGGACAGCAATGTAACAGGTTTTTTGAATATTCTGGAAGCCTGTCGGCGCTATCCCGTATCACATCTGATATATGCCAGTTCATCCAGTGTGTATGGGTTAAATACAGATTTTCCCTATTCAGAAGAGGACCGGACCGATCAACCTGCCAGTTTGTATGCCTCCACGAAAAAGGCCGATGAAATGCTGGCCCATGCCTACAGCCATTTGTTTTCCATTCCCGTTACAGGACTCCGATTTTTTACCGTCTATGGTCCATGGGGACGACCGGATATGGCCTTTTTTAAATTTACCGATGCCATTTTGCACCAAAAACCTATTGACGTGTATAATCACGGCAAAATGGCCCGGGATTTTACTTACATCGACGATATTCTTGAAGGAATTCTTGGAGTCATGAAAGGGGATGCTCCCCGGGGAAATCCTCCGTGTGACCTTTATAATATCGGCCTTGGAAATCCCGTCAATCTCATGGACTTTATTCGGGCCATCGAATCTGCCTGCGGGAAAAAAGCAGAAATCCGCTACCAAAATATGCAACCAGGAGATGTCCTTAAAACCCATGCGGACATATCCGCCCTTCAAACCTTATGTGGTTATCACCCGAAAACAGATATCCAAACCGGAATGAAACATTTTGTGGAATGGTATAAAAGCTATTACCACTTATCATAAAAGAGTTAAAAAAAATTCACAAGTGGGTGGATATTCTAACGGGCAAGGTATTCTGTATAAATATAAAGCGAAGCTGCAAAAATCAAAGCCAGTACAAAAGCCCTGATAATGCCTGCCTTTAAGTCTTCGAAGTACCGGTTTTTTTCTTTCATTTCACTTGCATCCATGACTCGATGAAACCTCATAGTTTTTTGTATACAGAATATACGGTGCTTACGCCGTAGATAATGTGATATCTGTCAAATTCATGCAAAGGGTATTTTGTCTTCAGGCAAGATTTACCAGAACAAAATAGAGAAACTGGGCAATAAAGATATGCATGGGAATTAATTGCCGATCTTTAACAGGCGGGAAATACCGTAGGAAAGGAAAGGAGAAAATAAAACCGAAGGCAAACCATGCCACATAATTTTGCCAGGGGATGGTATAGTTCTGCCAGTACCAGAATCCTAAAGCCCGGGCCGCCGGTTCCATCACACCGTCAAATCCGGTCATCAATAGTGCGGCAAAAAGTGATCTGAAACCCCAGGCATAACGGGAAAGATACAGGTTTGCAATCTGGACGGCACCAAAAACCAGGTTGAGCCAGCTAAAGCCGATCACCAAAGGAACGCCGAAAATCTGCGGAGAAAGGGCATTGGTATAGGCATAATGTCCGAAAAGGATTCCGGTTTTTTCACCCACAATTTCCAATACCAGGGCGGTTATAAAAATTAAACCGGTCCAGATGAAAAAAATATTCAGTAGGGGTGTTTCCCGATAAAGAGAGATAAAATAAATCAGATTAATGGAAAAGAGGAGGACCAGAAGTGGAACGTACAGTATTTGGCTGGTTTTGTGAAAAAGTCCTGCCAGGTGCCAGATCCCTCCAAAGATCATCACCGCGTATATGAGGATCATGAGTCCGTATGTTTGGAAAAATTGTTTCTTCATCGTGTATTTTCCTCTTTTATGACAGCTCTTCCCTTCCAGGTGATACTGCCTTTTCGGTAACTGTTCCAGGAGTGAAGTGCGATACGGGCTGTATACAGGATGGATATGGGGTGCAGAACGATGCTGACAAAGGGCGGGTGACGGTAAGCCAGCACCAGAAGCATGCGGATCAACAGGTTGAGAATCACAGTTCCTGCTACTGCCAAACCAGGAGAAAAAATCAACAGTCCGTAAGGGATCACCATTGTCAACAGCAACATGGAAAAAATAAGAAAAAACAATCCCGAATGAAATCCGGTAAGTCCGAACAGATTTTTTGCAAAGCCGGCACGAACCTCTTCCGCATTCCGGTACATACGGCCGTATACCGTGCCCGTCCCGGGCGTGGTGAGGAGATGCAGTCCCCGTTTCTTGGTTTTTCGGCTCATGGCCACATCTTCAACTATTTCGGAAGCCATTTCTTTGTGTCCACCCAATGTGTCGTAAGCCTCTTTTCTGAACACCATCCACTGCCCATTTGCAGCAGCCAGGGAAGGAAAGGGTGAAAACCGGGTGAGCCAGAGGGGAAGCATACTGTACACAAAAAGATCTACCACTGGTATCACCAGCTTTTCAGGAAGGGTTTTAAGAGTTTGTTGGGGAAAAGCAGAGAGCATGTCCAGATTCAAGGCCTGCATCCATCGGACGCTTCTTTCCAGTGCCGCCGGATGGTAGGTGTTATCGGCATCGGTAAAGACAAGGATCTCACCGGATGCTTCCTGAGACAGCTGATGACAGGCCCATGTTTTTCCCACCCATCCAGCCGGAAGTTCTTTTCCCCGTATTCCCCGGACCTGCTTGTGTTTGAAGGCAAATCCCTGAATGATTTCCCGGGTTTTATCTGTCGAGTGATCATCCAGGACCAAAATTTCCGCAGGTGCCGGATCCAAAGCCAGCAGACTTTCCAGACACGCCGGCAGGTTGTGTTCTTCATTCCGGGCCGGGACAAGCACCGATATGGTGGGGTTTGTAAAACGAGATTTTTTAGGAGGATGGGATAAGCGCGGGCCTGTTGATACATTGACCAGCGTGACCAATAGAAAAAGGCCCAGGATTCCATAGAGAATAATTATAAAAAATGTCATCGGGATCCCGGTGATTGCCTGCCTGTAAAAAGGCGGTGACCTGTTTCACCCTGAATAATGCTGTTTTCCATTTCCTGAAGCAACATGTCCATCTTAAGGGCAGCAGGGGCTGGAGAAAATGCGGAATTTTCAATTTTTCGGAACATGATAAAGATATCCGGACGCTGATCTCCCAGAAATTCTGTCCGGATACCACAGATAAACACATCCGGTTTTCCTGAGGATGCAGAAAGAATATGTGAAAATCCTGCTTTAAAGGTCAGGGGTCGCTGATGCCAGGGCAGCAGTTTCCCCTGGGGGAAAAGAAAAAGCAGATGCCGGGGATTTTCCAGCAGGCGTGCACTGTAAGCCAGGGTTTTTTCAACATCTTCACGGTCCCCCGGCCGCACTGAATATGCACCAAGACGGTTGAAAAAGGGAAATCGATCCAGTTGTTTCTCTTCCATCATCACAAAGGGTTTTTTTTGCCAGACAAGATCATTGATCAGATAAATGATAAAACCATCCCACCAGGTGCTATGATTGGGAAGGAGTAAGACACTCCGATCTTCAGAAAATGGAGGAAGTTCTCCCAAAATCTGCACACTGTGAAAGGAACACCGGACCAGATGATGTAAATAAGGCCTGAAAACAATATGGGCCCACCCTGTATGACGAGCCGGTTTCATTTCCTGTTGAAAACCTTATCTCTTCGGTATTTCATGTATTCTGTTAAAGTGATGGCTATTTTCCGGTTAAAACTGACACTGACCCGCCCCTTAAAGGGATTGTAGTCATTGGCTCTGAATTCTTCCAAAATGCCCCGGTAAATCCGGGAAGCAGCATGGATGGCAAAACGGGAATCGGTATCCAGGTAGCGGATTCCTGATGCAGATTCTTCATAATAACGGTGGGCGTTATCGGCAGTAGCTTTCAACATGCTTCGCATGGCCGGTGAAAAACGTTCCTGAAAGATATCTTCTTCAGCGACATCATATCGCTCCAGTTCCGACATGGGGATGTAAATTTTACCCCGGTTCTTATCTTCCCGGATGTCCCGGAGGATATTGGTCAGCTGCATGGCGACACCCAGTTTTTCGGCATATTCAAAGGCATCCCGGTGTGAAAATCCTATAATGTATGTCATCATGAGTCCGATGGTGCCTGCCACACGATAACAATACACATACAAATCTTCAACGTGGGTATAACGGCTGTGGGAAATATCCATACTGACACCTTTGATCAGATCGAGAGGATATTCAATAGGAATGGAGAAAGAGATGGCAGTCTGGATAAAAGGTTTTAAAACGGGATGCTCCGATTCTTTTCGCCGGTAGGCTGTTTCGATTTCCCATCGCAGGTGGTCCAGTTCCCTCTGGAGTTCTTCCCGGTCCCTGTCCCGGGGATTATCAACCAGGTTGTCTGTATACCGGGCAAAACCATACAGGGCATAGGTCGCCTGGCGTTTGTGTTTAGGGAAAAACCGGGAGGCAAAATAAAAACTCCGGGCGTACAAGGCCGTGATGTTTTTAACGTAGGCGTGGCTCAAAAGATGTGGCTTGTTTGGATCCCCTTTCATCAAACCCCTTCAGTCTCTGTCAGGATGACATGTTCCGTCGTTTCAGCCGTCATCAGTGTTCCGGGGAGTCCGGCTCCCGGATGGGTGCTGGCCCCAACCAGGTATAAGCCCTGAATATCTTCGCTCCGGTTATGAGGCCGTAAATAAGCGCTCTGGGTCAGTTTGGGTTCCACACCCCAGGCGGCTCCAAGATGATTGTTTCGATCCTTTTGAAAATCTTCAGGTGTAAACACCGATTTGTAAATAATATGTTTTGAGAAATCTTCCAAACCAAAGCTGTGTTCCAGGTAATGGAGAATGCTGTTGACAAACATTTCACTGAATTCGTCCCAGTTTGTCCTGCTGAGCTGATTGGCAACAGGAACCAGAACATACATGCTTTCTCCTCCGGGAATGGCCATGGTTTTATCGGTCCGGCTGGGTACATGAAGGTACATGGAAAAATCAAAGGGGACCTTCTTTTTATCAAAAATATTCCGGATAAGCCGTTTGTAATCTTTTGAAATGATCAGGGTATGGTGTTTTAACTTGTCGTACTTTCGGTCCAGTCCCAGGTAGATCAGAACAGAACTCATGGAATAATCAATTTTCTCCAGCTTTTTATTCCGCCATTTTTTCCGGTCCCCGGCATCCACCAGGTCATGGTAAGTGTGATAGAAATCGGCATTGGAAACAACGATATCCGCCGGATAAAAGGATTGACTGCTTTTTACACCCGTCACCCGCCGGTTTTGGGTTTCGATACGGGTTGCCGGCTCAGATGTGTGGATGTGCCCGCCCAATTCCTGAAAAAGGGACGTGAAGGCTTGAATGAGTGAATACATTCCACCGGGGGTATAATGAACTCCGCCCTCTTTTTCAAGCCACGGAATCATCTGATAAACCGCAGGTGCTTTAAACGGATTACCTCCGATAAACAGGGGATGAAAGGAAAAGACAAAGCGGCTTCTGGGATCTTTGAAATACCGTTTGACAAAGGTATAGGCCGGCAAAAAAACACCCAATCGAATGGCTTTTGGCGCAAAGCTGATCATGGATTTCAAGGTCATGAAAGGTTTTGTCCCCAGCCCCTTTTTGATGACGGCTTCTTCCATGATCCTGGAGGATTCCATAAAGGCATCATACCGGGCTGCATCTTTGGGATGAAAGGTTGCCAGTTGTTCTTTCATCCTTTCTGTATTTCCGGAATAATCCAGATAACTGCCATCATGAAAATAGATGCGGTAGTAGGGATCCAGGGGGATCAGTTCCAGGTAATCGGACATTTTCTTCCCTGCAGACTGAAATATCTGATCCACCACGTCCGGGGCGGTAACCAGAGAGGGTCCCATGTCAAATGTAAAACCCTCTGCCTTTAACTGTTGGGCGTGTCCCCCTGGGGCAGCCTGTTTTTCCAAAATAGTGACTTTGGCTCCCCGGGACTGAAGGCGGATACCCAGGGCCAGCCCGCCGAAACCGGAACCAATAATGACCACATTTTTTCCCTTTAACGTCATATCTTCCCTCTTTCCCTGAATTGTTTTACCAGTTTCCCCGTGATCTGTCCTGAAAGAATCACCAAGGGTACTCCACCACCGGGATGAGCAGATCCACCACAAAAATAGAGTCCCTTTACATCCCGGTTCCGGTTGGCCGGCCGCCGAAAAGCCGTGTTCCGGTCATTGGATGAAATTCCGTATATGCTGCCACGGTTCGATCCGTATAAACGCTCCATGTCCCTGGGATCGGTCACAGCTTCCGCCACGATCCTGTTCCGGATATCCAGGCCGTGATCCAAAAGTTTCTGTAAAACACGCTCCCGGATGGCAGGGATCCACGTATCCCAGTCCTGATGTGGAGCCAGACTGGGCATGTTGACCAGAACAAACCAGTTTTCATGGCCTTTTCGTGCATGTTCTTCGTCTTTTTTCGATGTGACGGCCACATATACCGTCAGATCTTCTGCAGGGGTTTGGGTTACGAACAAATGTTCAAATTCCTGGTCATAATTTCGGGCAAAAAAAATGTTATGGTGGGCCAGTTCCGGATATTTTCCTTCTACACCCCAGTAAAAAATCAGTCCGGAGAGAGAAGGTTCAAGCCGTTCAAGCCGGTGGAGGGATTGATTCTTCCCTTTGATAAGGTGTCGAAACGTAGTGACGGCATCGGCGTTGGAGACGACGGCTGAGGCACCCGTGAAGTGCTCACCGGTCTGAAGGCCGGTCACGTGATGGCTGTTGTAAAATATTTGCCGGACCGGAGTGTGATACTCAATGGGAATGTCCAATTCGGCACACCGTTGGGTCAGTGCATCAGTAAGCCGGGCAATGCCTCCTTTGATGTAAACGGCCGGAAGGCCATATTCCACATAGGAGATCATGTTCAGGGTCGCCGGAGCTTTTCGGGGATCGGCGCCCACATAGGTGGCATACCGGTCCATCATCTGCCGGATGCGATGATCGGTGAAATAGGAGGAAATCGCCTGGTGCATGGACCGGAAAGCGTCAATTTTCAGCAGGGATGGCAATCGGAGGAGACTTTTCAGGGTCAGCAGGGTGGCCAGTTCATGGATAGGCTGAAAAAGAAAGAGATCTGCCGTCCGTTCATAGAGTCCCCGGCCGTAACGAAGAAAAGACTCCCATCGTTGTGCGTCTTGGACGGATAGCCGGCCAAGATTTTCAGTCATCTGCTCCGGGTCGGCCGTGGCATCGAAAGCCTCCCTTTCTCCCGGAAAAAAATAGCGGCAAAGGGGGTCAATGGGTACATAATCCAGATAATCCTGCCGGTGGGCACCCGTTTGTTCAAAGAGCCGGTCGATTACGAAAGGCATGGTAATCAGGGAAGGACCTGTATCAAAGCGGAAACCGCTCACAATCCGTTCTCCGGCTTTTCCGCCGGCATGGGCATTTTGCTCGTAAATTTCTGTTTCAATACCCAGAGATTTCATCGTAAGGGCGGCACTGAGTCCACCCAGGCCCGCACCAATCACCGGGACTTTTTCAATCACGGGACCTCCGGAATTTGAGATATGTGTAGAAGGTAAGGATGATGCTGATATGGGACAGACCAAATAAGAAATCTTCAAGGGGGATGGTCCATACGTGAAGATTGCTCCGGTACAGGGAGGTGTATTCTACAACCGGCCGGGCTGTCAGATATCCATTGGCAATCAGAACCATCACAATAAATATAAGGAGAAAACGGTACCACAGGGACTGATACCAAACAGATTTTTCACCCAGGAGGATAAAATCCACCCCAAGGGCCAATGCAAAGGCCAGAAAGACCAGGGCGGTGTAATACCACTGGAAAAGTGTGGCAAAAATGAGGGCACCTCCCAATCCTCCGGGGATGAGGAGAAATATCAATCTTTTGACCGGCAAGTGCCGGCTGGTAAAATAGGCCCGAAAAACCTCCCAGGTAAAAAGAACAGCATAAGGTACTGTGAAAAAAAAGAGGATTTCTTCCAGGGGAAGAGGCCCGATGTTGATTCCCAGTGTGTACAAGGGGTTAAATGTCCAAAAATGACCTTCTGCAAAATAATCCCAGACAAGAAAAGGAAAACTGCCGGCTGCCATGGCAGGAAAGACTTTGGACCAGTACTGCCTGAAGCAGACCTTTCGATCAAAACTCAGGGAAAAAGGTCCTGCCAGAACCAAAATATTGAAGAGCAGGTATTCACTCCCCATAGATCCTCCGGAGTTGCTTCAGCATATCTTCCAGGCAGGCTTTTTCGTCCGGACACAAATGGCTGTGTTCTTCCAAAAAATTGATGACATTGACGACAAGGTCCGCCGGGTATTCATGATGTACCTGGGGCAGAAGCCTTACGATGGCGTGAAAATTTGCGACTGCCCGTTTCTGCTGATGGAAAAAGAAGGGTAAATAATAGGTGGTCGTTCCCTGGATGAATAAAATTTCCACATTGGTGGAATCCATCCTACGTGCCTTTTCCATCATCGGCAGGGATTCCATCACATAATGATATTTTTTTCGGGGTGACAGGGCATGTTTTCCTTTGAGTCCTGTGAGAGATCCTTCATAGACGGTTAATAAAGCGTCATTAATCCGGTTTTCCCGGCGAAGATCCTCTATATATGTCAGGGTTTTATCCAGTGAACTTTTATCTTCCACACTCCGGTAGTAAAGAATTCGAAGAGAATCCATGTCTCCTGCGAAAAGTATGTTTCCCAACGGAGTTCCAAAGGCAGCAAGAAAGAAGAAAACAAATGAGGCGCACCATATATATTTTTTGTTTTTCATGTCCCTTAGAGCACCCTTTTGGGTCGGAAGTTACGGAGTGGACAGGCTAAATTTAAAAAAAGTAAAGATATTTTATAAAATAATGCTTATAATTTCCTTACTGGTTCAGCTAACAGTTGGGAACAATCGCAAATTTTGGCGTGTACATACTTTTGTGCTTGACATGGAAATATCACTTTGGTAATATCTTGTCCGCACACATTTACCACGGCATGACATTCAATCAAAACGTGTATCACCCATCAATCATTTAAAAAATGAAGGATTTTTTCTGTGAAAACAAGTAAACAAGCCGGCAATGCTGACAATGGAACCTATCGCATATCAGAATTGCAGGAAAAGACCCTGAAGCAATTGCAAAACATTGCTGCCGATTTTGAAGTCCCCGGGACTCAGAACATGAAAAAGATGGAATTGATTTTTAAAATCCTGGAAGCTCAGGCTGAGATTTCGGGAAATATTTTTGAAGAGGGTGTTTTGGAAATTCTTCCGGATGGTTACGGATTTCTCCGGAGCAGCCGGTTTCATTATTTGAACAGTCCTTATGATTTATATGTCTCACCTTCTCAGATCAAGCGGTTTGGTTTAAAAACGGGGCACATTATCAGTGGGCAGGTTCGTCCGCCCAAGGACAATGAGCGATTTTTTGCCTTATTAAAGGTGGAATCGATAAACTTTGAAGATCCTGAGAAGGCCAAGATGACCCGTCCCTTTGGAACCCTGACACCTTTGCATCCCGAAGAGCGCCTGAGCCTGGAACGGAATCCCAAAGATTACTCCACCCGGATTATCGATTTGTTATCGCCCATCGGGAAGGGTCAGCGCGGACTTATTGTCGCCCAGCCTAAGACAGGGAAGACCATTCTTTTGCAGAAAATCGCCAACAGCATATTAGCCAACCATCCGGAAGCGATGCTGATTGTGCTTCTTATTGATGAACGGCCGGAGGAAGTGACGGATATGCAGCGGAATGTCGATGCTGAAGTCGTGAGTTCCACCTTTGATGAACCGCCGGAACGGCATGTCCAGGTCGCTGAAATGGTGTTACAAAAAGCCCGGCGCATGGTGGAATTCGGTCATGATGTGGTCATTCTTCTGGATTCGATCACCCGCCTGGCTCGTGCCCACAATTCCGTGGTGCCCCACTCCGGGAAAATCCTCTCCGGGGGTATTGACAGCAACGCACTGCACCGGCCGAAACGCTTTTTCGGTGCAGCCCGGAATATTGAGGAAGGAGGCAGCCTGACCATTATTGCTACTGCCCTCATTGATACGGGAAGCCGGATGGACGATGTGATTTTTGAGGAATTCAAGGGAACCGGTAATATGGAACTGGTTCTGGACCGGCGCCTTAGTGACCGCCGGATCTTCCCGGCCATTGATATTAACCGGTCAGGAACCCGTAAGGAAGAACTCCTGATGTCCAAAGCCGAACTGGCCCGGGTGTGGATCCTGAGAAAATTCCTTAATGAAATGAGTCCCGTGGAAGCCATGGAGTTTCTCCTGGATAAGATGTCCGCCTCCCGGACAAATAAAGACTTCCTGCGAAATATGAATTCCTGACGCGGATTTCCCATGGAGTTGAAAGCCCATATCCTGACACTCGATAAACCGTTTACGTCTGATGCCTATACCCTGAGACATACTGTTCTGGAACAGTATGCCGGTTCGGATTTTTGCAGCTATATCGACGGAGAATTGCGGAAAAAAGTGATCTATCCCCGTATTCATTTCACCCTGGTGGATGACAAACCGGTTGTGGTGGGAATGAAAGAGGCCATGGACACAACGGATGCATTTGTCAAAGAATTGAAAAAAATCCGGATTCATGAAAAGGAATGGACGGTGCAATCGGTGGAATCCAGGCATGATCGCACCTGTTTTGATAAAACGGGGACTTTGTATACCTACCGGTTTTTAACCCCCTGGGTGGGTCTAAACTGGCAGAATCTGATCCGGTACAAATATTTGTATGCGGCCGAACGGACCGCTTTTTTGAATAAAATGCTTTCTCAGAACATCGTGTTCCTGATGAAAGAATTCGAATATTCTCCCCGGTTTAAAATATCCTGCCGAATCCGCATTAACGGCTTGAATCCCACTGTTCACCCCGAAATTGGGATGGGGTATTTCACGGGAGAGTTTCAATCCAATGTCTATCTGCCTGAATACCTGGCCATGGGATGTGGTATCAGCCGGGGATTCGGTACGATTGCCTGCATTGACAAATCCCGTAATACCAGGCATAAACCGGACTTTTCGACAGATTAAGGCAATCTTTACAAACCTGAAATCATTGACCAAAGGAGCGGGTGTTCATGTCCCGATTAAGAGCGTATTTTGTTCTGGGAAGACCGATAAACCTTCTTCTCAGCACACTGACGGTATTGATCACAGCCTCATTTTTTGTTCCTTTTCCCCGTTGGGAAATGATACTATCCGCCCTGTTGACTGTCGTGATGCTCAATGCCGGCGGGAATGCCGTCAATGATCTGTATGACGAAGCCATCGACCGGATTAACCGTCCCCGCCGCCCCCTCCCTTCCGGACAGTTATCCCGGAAAAATGTTCGCCATTATGCCATCGTGACATTTATCATAGGAAATGTGTCTGCCCTTTATGCCGGGTGGATGCCCTTTGTCATTGCGGCTCTTATTTCAACACCCCTCATGATTGTATACTCCGCACGTTTTAAACGAAAACCCCTCAAGGGAAACCTGATCATTGCCTTTATTCTGGGACTAGCTTTTATTTTTTGCAGCCTGGTTTTTGGTAATATCAAACTGGGAATCACGCCGGCGGTTCTGGCCTTTTTTTATACCCTTATCCGGGAAATCATCAAAGATCTGGAAGATATGAAAGGTGACCATGCCGAAGGAGCCCAAACCCTGCCCCTCCGCATTGGAGAAAGGAAAACCCGACAGATGACTTCTCTACTTTTGCTGTTTTTGGTTCTGGTGCTTCCATTCCCTGTGACTTTTTCTTTTTACTCCAATGCTTATCTGATGTTGGTCCTGCCTCTGGTTGGACTCCCACTAGCGGCAATGGCGGTCTATCTTTTGATCCCCCGTGAAAATTTCCAATACGGTTTCTTGTCTCAAGTTTTGAAAATTGATATGTTTGCAGGTCTGGCAGCCATATTTGCCGGTATTCACTTTTGAACAGGTTAACAGGATTCACTATGCCCGGTTTTGTACATCTTCACACACACAGCGATTATAGTCTTCTCGACGGTGCCCAGAAAATTGAGCGTCTGGTAAAACATACCAAGGAATTGGGAATGTCGGCAGTGGCATTGACAGACCATGGCGTTTTATACGGCGTCATAGAATTTTATGAAACCTGCATAAAACAAAAAATCAAACCCATCATCGGATGTGAGGTTTACGTTGCCGAAGGATCCCGTTTCGACCGGAAGGCGACACGAGGTGAAGGGTTTGGTAATAATCACCTGGTATTGCTGGCAATGAATAATACCGGGTATAAAAATCTGGTGAAACTGGTCTCTTTGGGTTTTACGGAAGGCTTTTATTACCGCCCCCGGGTGGATCTGGAATTGTTGAAAAAATACAATGAAGGATTGATTGCCACCTCAGCCTGTCTGAAAGGGCGCGTCGCGGAACTTTCGATCAAGCACAGCTATGAAGCGGCAAAGGAAGCGGCCCTTGAATATGCAGAGATCTTTCCGGACCGCTATTACCTGGAAATCCAACGGCACGGTATTGAGGAAGAAACCCTGGCAAATGAATCCCTGATTCGGATCCATCAGGAAACCGGTCTGCCCCTTGTGTGTGCCAATGATGCACACTACAATACAAAAGAAGAGGCGGAATCTCACGATATCCTCATGTGCATAGGAACCGGAAAACAATTTAGTGATCCCAACCGAATGAGATATAAAGGGGATAGTTTTTATCTGAAATCACCGGAAGAGATGGCGGACCTCTTCAAGGATATTCCCGAAGCCCTGGAAAACACCGTGAAGATCGCCGAACAATGCAATGTAAAATTGAAGTTCGGTGAATATCACATGCCGAATTTTCCCATCCCTGAGGATGTCCCCGGTAAAGATCCGGCTGTGTATCTCAAACGTCTGAGTGAAGAGGGACTTCAGAAGAAATTTCCCGATGGACAGATTCCGGAAAAATATCAAAAGCGCCTGGATTACGAATTGAATGTGATCAATTCCATGAAATTTCCCGGGTATTTTTTAATCACGCAGGATTTTATGCGGTATGCCCGTGAGCATGATATTCCCGTCGGACCGGGCCGGGGTTCGGCAGCTGGAAGTCTGGTCGCCTATTCCCTTGGAATTACAAATATCGATCCCCTGAAATATGATCTGCTCTTTGAACGTTTTTTAAATCCCCGCCGGGTGAATATGCCCGATATTGATACGGATTTCTGTTATGAACGCCGGGGTGAAATCATTGAATATATTCGTCAGCGCTATGGTGCCTCCAGTGTGTCCCAGATTATTACATTTGGCACTTTGAAAGCCAAGGGGCTTGTCAGGGATATTGCCCGTGTTTTGGGGATGACCTATGCGGAGGGGGACCGGATTGCCAAGCTGATACCCGATGATTTAGGCATGACGCTGGAAAAGGCTGAAGAGCTTTCGGAGGATATCCGAAACCTTCTGAAGAGTGACAACCGGTACCAGATTCTCTGGCGTCATGCCAAAGTTTTACAGGGTATGAACCGCCATTTTGGTGTTCATGCAGCCGGTGTTGTCATTGCCCCCGGGGATCTGACAGATTACAACATTCCTGTAGCCGTAAACAACAATGGTGAACTGATCACCCAGTATGATATGAAATCCGTGGAAAAGGCCGGGGTGATCAAAATGGATTTTCTGGGCCTCCGGACCCTGACGGTAATTTATCATGCCATCCGGATGATTAAAGCCCGGGGAATTGAACTGGATATCGATTCCATCCCCCTGGATGATAAGGAGACCCTCCGTTTATTCAGTGAGGGACAGACCCATGGAATTTTTCAGTTTGAATCGGGAGGCATGCGTGAATATCTGAGAAAGCTCAAACCCTCCCACATCAATGATTTGATTGCCATGAATGCCCTCTACCGGCCGGGCCCCATCGAAAATATCCCTGCCTTCATATCCCGGAAAAACGGGATCGAAAAAGTGTCTTATCTGCATCCCCTTTTGAAACCCATCCTCAAAGACACCTATGGGATTATTGTCTATCAGGAACAGGTGATGCAGATTGCTTCAGAAATCGGCGGCTTTGATTTGGGGGATGCCGATTTACTCCGCAGGGCCATGGGAAAAAAGAAAATGGATATCATGAAGGAGAAGCGGATCCAGTTCGTTCAGGGAGCCAAAGAGCGGAACGTTCCGGAAAAAATCGCCAATGATATCTATGATCTTCTCATCAAATTCGCGGAATACGGTTTTAATAAGAGTCACAGCGTGGCTTATGCCTACGTGGCCTATCAAACAGCCTATCTGAAAGCCCATTATCCGGCGGAATTTATGGCGGCCTCTCTGACCAGTGAACGGACGAATATCAAGCGGGTGGTGGAACTGATTAATGAAGTCCATAAACTGGGTATTGAGCTTATTCCTCCGAATGTAAATATATCCGAAGCTCTTTTTACCACAAAAGATAATGCCATAGTATATGGCTTGAACGCCATTAAAAATGTGGGCGAAAAGGTTTCAGATGCCATTGTTGAGGCACGGAAAGAGGGAGGTCCCTTCAAAACCATTTTTGACCTGACCTGCCGGGTGGATCCCAGGGTTCTGAACCGGAAAGTTCTGGAAAGTCTCATCTACGCCGGGGCATTAGACTCTCTGGAGGGAAACCGGGCGCAAAAGATGAATGCCGTGGATCTTTCCCTCGCTTATGGCCAGCGTTATCAGGATGAAGCCAACAATTCACAGGTGAGTCTCTTTGGTGAAATGGCACAACAGGTGGTTTTAACTGAACCACCCCTGGAAAATATTCCGGAATGGAATGTCTCTTTTCAGCTTGAGAGGGAAAAAGAGCATATCGGTTTTTACCTGAGTGGCCATCCCCTGGAGGACTTTCGGGATGAAATTGAAGCAGTGAGCAATATCGATCTGATTCGGGATGAAACTCAAAAACCTCCGGAGATTATCAAAGCCGGAGGGATTATAAAAAGCCGGAATATCCGGTATAATAAGCAAAACAATCCCTGGGCTATCCTGAAGCTGGAGACACTGACAGAAGATATCACGGTTATTGCTTTTCATAAAAGTTATATGGCCTATAAGGATCTGATTGAAGAGAATCACAAGGTTTTTGTCACCGGAAAATTATCTGAGCGGGATCTGGACCGGGATGAGATATCCATTATCCTGGATACCCTTGAGCCCATAGAACACATCCGGGATGTCCAACTGAAACAGATCCACCTAAGATTGAAAAATGAAATGGCGGAAAATGTGACCATACTGAATAATTTAAAATCCCTATTCAACCGGTATCCGGGCAAATTGCAGATCTTTTTTCATATTGTGTGCAGTCACCAGAAAGAAAAAGTGATACAGGTTCAAAATATCCGGGCGAATGCTTCCGGAGAGCTGTTGGATAAACTTCGGGAGATGCTGGGAAAACCCAATGTGTGGTTAACGGCATGATTGCTGTATTACAACGTGTCAGCAGGGCATCGGTTCGTATCGGTGGAGAAGAAACCGGCCGGATCGGCACCGGCTTGATGATTCTTTTGGGGGTTGTGGCAGATGATCAGAAACAGGATGCCGATTACCTTGCTGAAAAAATTTCCAGATTCAGGATTTTTGGCGATGAGGAAAACCGAATGAACCGGGATATACTGGAGATAGGAGGAGCATGTCTGGTGGTATCCCAATTTACCCTTTGCGCAGATTGGCTGAAAGGCCGGCGTCCTGGATTTACGAAAGCGGCTCCCCCCGAAAAAGGTGAGGAACTCTACGAATATTTCTGTGAGCGTCTTCGGCGAAGCGGAATCCCGGTGGAGACAGGACGCTTCGGGGCGATGATGTCTGTTGCTTTGGTGAATGAAGGCCCGGTAACCTTTATTCTGGACAGTGAAAAGAAATTTCAGCGCCACATAAATAAATAAATATTATAATATGTTCTTTGAAATCGGTTTCAGGTGTTCTAATTTAAGACATGAAACAGAATATGAAAACATCACCGGACCGTTCCACCGCTTTACACTTCTGGCCGGAAGAGGATCGCCCGCGGGAAAAACTGGAAAAATACGGAGCCGATTCCCTGAGTGATGCCGAATTAATCGCCATTTTGATCCGGTCTGGTACCCCCACCCTCAATGCAGTGGATTTATCCCGAAAAATCCTTCAGGAAAATGGTGGAATTGCCGGTCTGGGACGGATGTCCGCAAAGTCCCTTCAGCATATCAGGGGAATGGGTCCGGCAAAAGTAATGACCCTGATTGCTGCGTTTCAGCTGGGAGCCCGATTTGCTGCCACGGAAGCCTTAAGCAGCAAGTCTCAGATGACAAACCCCCGGAACGTGGCGATGCGATTCGGACCGCCTCTTCGCCTGCTGAATTATGAGGTTTTTAAAGTGATTCTTCTGAACAGTCATAACCGGATCATCCGGGACATTGTCATCAGCCGTGGACATTTGAATGCGTCAGTTGTTCACCCCCGGGAGATCTTTAAAGCGGCGATTGACTATCTGGCTGCTGCTGTCATTCTCATGCACAACCATCCCAGCGGAAACCCTGAACCGAGCCGGGAAGATATCGAAATCACCCGGAAAATTGTAGAATCCGGAAAAATTATTGGGATTCCTGTCCTGGATCATATTATTATTGCAGACAGGGATTTTACCAGTTTTGCAGACAGACAACTGATATAAAACGGAGCATCCCGCAATCCCCAACCTGCATCCTGCAACCCGCAACCTGCAATCCGGAGAAATCAAATCATAAGGAGGAATCATGAACACATATATGGATAGAATTCACGAAACGTATAGAACCATCGGTGATTTATTGGAAAAAGGGTTGGCGGATCAGGGTCTGAATGTCATAAAACATGTTCCGGCAGATATCCGGGATCACGTGGTGATCCGCTATCTGAATGGGGTATGCCAGCAGGAATCGGGCGCTGCCGAGATGGCTGAGTATTATTTCCGCAGTGTCATTCATGAGGATTCCGGGTTTATTTCTGCAGCAGAAGCTCTCCTGTATATGCAGGACAATATGCTGACAGACGGGGAAAAGGCCTATCTTTGTGAGCTCATCGGATGGATGAAACCGGATTCAGGTTCTCTGAAGGATATTCGGGAAAACCTGGCCGGGGTCGCCCCGGAACCTCTTAAACTTCATGAAAAACCGGAAGAAACACCCTCTATTCTTCATTCCCGGCCTGGAATAAGCCAAACAAAACCTGAAAAACAGGAGGAGGCTTCGGAAGAGGCACCCATCCTCCAGACAATTCAGGGAGAAAAGACAAAAACACCTTCGGATAAAGCTGAGGAATCTCCTGCAGAGACGCCTGACAAGGAAAAATCCTCCTATCTGGGGGATATCCTTATCGATCTGAAGAAAAAAGCATCGGAAAAGGAAACACAGAAACCGGAAAAACCCCGAAAGGGTGATGAAGAAGAAAAAGAACCGGCTCTGGACATTCACCTGTCCCCCGAGGAAGAAGCAGAAATTGAACGGGAAGAAAAGCTGGAAGAAAGCGAATTACTCGCTGATTCGGAAGAAGCTTCCAAGTTGAAAGATCTGCTGAAAACACTTCATGAAAGAAAACACCGGGATATTGAGGATCAAAGACCCGAAAGTACTGAAGCGGCATTCCAGGAAGATGACCTTGAAACGGCCGGACCTTTTGACACGCTGACCATGGCCAAAGTGTACTTTAAACAGGGGGCATATTCTTCTGCCCTGCGCATTCTGAGACTCCTGAAGAAAAGCACATCTGATGACGCAAAGTTAAAGGAAATTGAAACTCTGACGGATAGGGTCCGGGAAAAAATCGAAGCAGAAAAATCGGAATAAGCATGCCTGTTATCAAAAATCTTGTTCTGGACCTTGGGAATGTGGTTGTTGACGTGGATTATCCCCGCTTTTGTCTGAAAGCCGGTATTGACGTGGATGCATTCGAAGCTTTTTACAATACACCTTTTTTCAGGGATTTTGAAACCGGAAAAAAGTCACGGGAGGATTATTTCCCGGCCTTGGAGAAATATACCGGATTTCCCGCTGCCCGGCGAAAGGAGTTTGAAAGACAGATTCATACGGCTTTTCCACTCCGCCTTCGAACCTGGGGCCTGATTCATTTTCTAAAACAGCACATACCCGTCTATCTTTTATCCAATACCAATGTGGTGGATTTTGAAAACATCGATGCGTATGTCGGATTAAGAAAAGCCTTTCATAATGTCTATCTTTCTTATGAACAGCAAAGGAGCAAACCCGATCCTGATACCTATCATCATGCAGCCAGGGTCCTGGGCGTCCGGCCGGAGGAAACCCTTTTTTGCGACGACCGGCAGGACAATATTGAAGGAGTCCGCCAGGCAGGCTGGCATGGATTTCAGGTCGAAAACGAAGATGACTTTTTGATATTTCTTACGAATACCCTGAAGCTGAATCACGGAGGATTGACATGGTAGCCATGAATTCCCAAACACCCCGGACCAAGTCCAATGTGTGGATACCGCTCCTGTTGGGACTCCTGCTTTCGGTGTTTTATTTCTATCACGGGCGTATGAGTACGTATGAACGCTTTTTCAGCAATAATACAATCACAGCCCCTCTGCTGTCCGTGTATTACCAGTGGCTTTCAGCGGTTTTGATCTTTTTTATCATCCCGTCTCTCACCTGGACCGGTGTGATGGGATACCGTTTAAAGGAAATGGGACTTCGTTTCGGAGATTGGAAAAAAGGGCTGCTGGCCCTGGCGATTGGCATTCCGCTTATGCTGCTGTATGCCTTCGGCGCCTCTCAAATGTATGAATTCCAGGATATTTATCCCCTGTATAAATATATTGGCATGGAAAATATCTGGGTGATTCTCCGGTATTACCTGACGGCATTTCTTTTCTATTTTTCGTACGAGGCCTTTATCCGGGGTTTTATCTTTCATGCTATGAAGGATGAACTGGGTATATTGGGAGCTATCCTCATTGCCGCCCTTGCCGGAGCTCCCGTCTATATCGGTGCTTCAGAAATGGAAGGTGTTGTATCCATTCTCCTCCATATGGCATTTGGTGCTGTGGCCTGGAAAACCCGTTCCTTTCTCTATACAGCTGTCCTGAGTTGGATCTGGCTTGTGGCTGTGGACTGGTTTATCATTCTGGGGATCTGATCCTAAAAACCACCTTTTTATCAATTATGTGTTATGAAACACGAAATTATTTAGTATCCTTTGTTAAATTCTAATAAAATATTTAAAAAGCACACTTGTGACAGTGTTTTGTGTTGGATACACTATTTTGGAGGATATCCATGAAACTGAAAAAAAATATCGCCATCAGTGAAACGGGATTTGTCTTTGACCCCACAAGCGGGGATTCCTATACCCTGAATCCGGTGGGAATGGAAATTTTATCCCTTTTGAAGGAAGGTCTGGAACTGGAAGCCATTTCCGCCAGAATTCTGGAAAAATATGATGTGGAAAAAGGGGTTTTAGAACGGTATCTCTATGATTTTCTGGGACTGTTAAAACAATATCAACTGGTTGAAGAGGATGATGAAAACTAAAATCACTGTTGCCGTTTCCGGATTGAATAATGTCGACAGCCCGGGCCCTGGCATTCCTGTCGTTCGGGGTCTCCGGGAATCAACATTTTTTGAGCCACGGATTGTGGGACTGGTATATGAAAATCTGGAGCCAGGCGCTTATATGCATGACCATGTGGACAAGAGCTATAAAGTGCCCTATCCATCCGAAGGAAGTGGAATACTGATGGAGCGGATCCGGGATATTCATGCCAAAGAATCGATCGATGTGCTCATACCCAATTTCGATTCGGAATTGTATACGTTTATGAAAGCCGAGTCTGAACTCAAACACCTTGGCATTCATACTTTTTTACCCACACTGCAACAATTTGAGGAACGGCACAAATCAAATCTGCCTGAGTTTGGTGAGAAATATAAAATAAAGGTTCCTAAAAGCCGCCCTATTACACGTATTCAGGAATTGAAAGAGCTGGAAGAGGACTATGACTATCCCATGGTCATCAAGGGAAAGTTTTATGATGCCTCTATCGCCTTTTCATTTGAGCAGGCCCAAATCTATTTCAATAAAATCGCTTCCAAATGGGGATTGCCTATTGTTGTTCAGGAATATATCCGTGGGACCGAAGTAAATGTGGTTGCCCTGGGAGACGGCCGGGGAAACACCATCGGAGCCGTTCCCATGAAAAAGCAGTATATCACGGATAAGGGAAAAGCCTGGGGCGGTATTACCCTGGATGACCCCAAAATGCTGGAGTTGACACATGACATCATCGGCCAAACCCACTGGCGCGGAGGCATGGAACTGGAGCTCATCCGGACCGATAAAAAGGAGCTGTATCTGATAGAAATCAATCCCCGCCTTCCCGCCTGGGTCTATCTAGCCGTGGGAGCCGGACAAAACCTCCCTGAAGCCCTGGTCAAACTGGCACTGGGTTATCCTGTTGAACCTTTTACAGATTATACCGTGGGTATCCTTTTTATCCGGTATTCGTATGATATGATCTGTCCCCTGGGGGATTTTCAGTCACTCACAACCCGGGGGGAGCTATAGGGGGATAGGGCGAGAACTCTCCAACCCCCACCCCGCAACCCCCAACCTGCAACCCGCAACATCATACATAAGGAAAGATAAAAAATGGAAAAAATCCCTTTTGAAAGACCGCTGATACAAAAAATCAACGCCGGACTTCCGAGTAAATACGGAATGGTCCGGCGGCCGGACCCCATGGAAAATATCGAAGGAATTGCCGTTGAATTTCTTTTAAAAGAATATGGTTCACCTCTCTTTATTTTGTCTGAAAAAGTGCTTCGAAAAACATATCAAGAGGCGTACAGGGCGTTTTCGTCGCGCTATCCCAAAGTCCAGTTTGCCTGGTCCTACAAGACGAATTATTTAAATGCGGTGTGTAAAATATTCCACCAGGAGGGCTCCTGGGCTGAAGTAGTTTCCGGATTTGAATACGAAAAGGCCCTGGCAAATGGAGTCCCCGGTTCAAAAATCATTTTTAACGGTCCCTTTAAATCCCGGGAAGATTTGAAAAAAGCCGTTGAGAATGATTCCTTAATCCATATTGACCATTTTGATGAACTCTATGAACTTCTGGATCTTGCAGAGGACCTGGAAAAACGCCCCAAAGCAGCAATCCGGGTAAATATGGATACGGGGATTTATCCCCAGTGGGATCGGTTCGGATTCAATTATGAAAACGGGGAAGCCTGGGATGCCCTCAACCGGATCATGATCAGTAAGCAAATAGACCTTCTGGGACTTCACACCCATATTGGTACCTATATGATGACGGTTCAGGCATATGAAAAAGCGGCTTTGAAACTGGCGGATCTGGCCATTGGTCTTGAAAGAAAATATAAACACACGATAAAGTATATCGATATGGGCGGCGGATTTGCGTCTAAAAATACTCTGAAAGGAGCCTATTATCCCGGGAGTGATACAGCTCCCTCTTTTGATGATTTTGCCGAAGCCATTGTTTCCGCTCTGATGAAATCGGAATTCAAACCGGATCATTTACCCCTGCTTATACTGGAAACGGGCCGGGCACTGGTGGATGACGCAGGCTGGCTGGCAGGCAGGGTGGTTGCCAACAAACGCCTTGCTGATGGCCGCCGGGCAACGATTATCGATGCAGGTGTGAACCTCCTTTTTACATCATTCTGGTATGAACATGACATTCGCCCGGCGAAACACCTTTCCGATCAAACTGAAGACACAACCATCTACGGCCCCCTCTGTATGAATATTGACATTATCCGGGATCATATTCAATTTCCCCTTCTGAAAAAGGGAGATCCTTATGTGATCCGGAGGGTTGGTGCTTACAATAATACGCAATGGCTACAATTTATTACACTTCGTCCACGGGTGGTTTTAATTGACCCGGAAGGGAAAACCCATATCATCCGGGACGGGGAAACACTTGAAACCCTGAACCACTGCGAACATCTTCCGGAACATCTGATCTGACGAAGGAACCACTCATGAAACGTGAGTTCGATTTTACAGGCAGCCTTTTAAACAGCTATTCGCAAATTTTCTTTTCCGATAACCGCTTGTTTGCCGGTATTCTGATTCTGGTAACCTTTGTGGATTTTTATACCGGCCTTTTCGGTTTGCTGGCCGTCCTCACCACAACTCTTTTGGCCCGATATCTGGGTTTTCATCCCTTCAAAATTCACCAGGGATATTATGGTTTTAATTCCCTGTTGGTAGGACTTGGACTGGGTATTTTTTTTCAACCGGGGCCTCTGCTGGTCCTCATCGTCATCCTGGCATCAATTCTTACCCTGTTTATTGCCGTCAGTTGCGAAGGGATTATAGGAAAATATGCCCTTCCTTACCTCAGCATCCCTTTTGTCGTGTCCATGTGGATTCTGACACTGGCTTCCCGTGAATTTCAGGCCCTGGGTTTGAATGAGCGGGGCATCTATACCTTAAATGATTTATACATTATGGGGGGGAATTCACTCGTTCAGGTGTATGACTGGTGGAATCAACTGGCAATCCATTCCTCGATCCGTGCCTATTTCCTCTCGCTGGGTGCGATTCTTTTTCAGTACAATATGCTCACAGGTATCCTTGTGGCTGTGGGATTGCTTCTGTATTCCCGCATCGCCTTTACCTTGTCTTTACTGGGTTTTTATACGGCATATTTCTTCTATCTGCTGATTGGTGCTCCCTTTTCAGAAGTGAGTTACAGCTATATTGGTTTCAACTATATTCTGACGGCCATTGCCACCGGAGGTTATTTTATCATCCCCAATAAAAATTCCTATGTGTGGGCAATCCTGACAATCCCCCTGGTGGCGGTGATGACGATTGGATTGTCCCGCATTCTTGCCGTATTCTATCTGCCGGTTTATTCGCTGCCTTTTAATGTGCTCTCCCTCCTCTTTCTGTATGTTTTGAAATTCAGGGTGGATAACAGGGCAAATCTGACACCGGTACTTATTCAACAGAATACTCCGGAGAAAAACCTCTATTCATACCTGAATTTCATGGAACGCTTTGGAAAAGAGAGTACAGTGCCGGTTCACCTGCCATTTTTCGGGGAATGGATTGTGACACAGGGGCATGACGGTGAATATACCCATCAGGACCGGTGGCGCCATGCCTGGGACTTTGAAATAGCTGATGAGACAGGACAAACCTGGAAAAATTCAGGGGATTTTCGTGAGGATTATTTTTGTTATGATAAAACAGTCATTGCCCCGGCCGACGGGACTATTGAAACGGTGGTGGATGATGTCCCGGATAATACGATCGGAGAACGAAACCTGGAACAAAACTGGGGTAATACGATTCTGATCAAGCATGAAGATGACCTGTTTACCAAACTGAGCCATCTGAAACCGGACTCAATCCAGGTGAAGCCCGGCGATAAGGTCCGGAAAGGAGATATGCTGGCCCGGTGTGGAAACTCGGGGAATTCCCCCTATCCCCACCTCCATTTTCAGGTCCAGCAAACCCCTCATATCGGCTCTGAGACACTCGATTATCCCATCTGTAACTATATGCTCCGCCAGGATAGGGAATTTTCCCTGAAAACCTATGCGATCCCTGAGAAAGGAAACCGGGTATCTGCTGTTCAGGTAAATTCAGCCTTGAAAAAAGCCTTTCATTTTATCCCCGGAGAAAAAATCCGGTTCACCCTGGAGGATGATTCCGAACCCTTAATATGGGATGTGAAAATCAATGAATTTCTCAATACCTATATTGAATGCCGGAAGTCCGGATCGAAAGCCTGGTTTAAAACCGATGATGCCATGCTTTATTTTACCCATTTCGAAGGAACCCGGGATTCTCTCCTCTATCACTTTTATTGTGCAGCATTCCGTGTTTGCTTTGGGTATTACAAGGGACTTGTGATTGAAGATTCTTTTCCCCTGAGCATGGTGTTTTCCACAAAGGATCTTATTTTTCAGGATTTTGCAGCTCCCTTTATCCGTTATAAAAAAGGTCAATATCAACTTTCCTATACCAGTCTGGAAGAAACGCTTTCCGATACGCATCTTCTTCTTGAATCTGTAGTAACAACCTACTCCTTTGGAAAAATCCGTTCACATACAAGCTATGTCTGTGATATTGACAACGGTGGACTAAAAACGTTTTCAATTCATCAAAAATCAAGAACCCGGAAGGCATTATGCGCTACAGAATAACCGGAATCATCTACCTGATGGCGGCCATCACGCTTTTTGCCGGGGAGCCCATCATCAATACACTTACTGTGGAACAGGAAACAGCCCGGTTTACCCGGAGTGAGGACTGGAAATCCATGATTCAAACCGGACAAAAAGCCCTGAAAAAAGGAATTGATTTTTATAACCTCCGGTACAGACTGGGAATTGCTTACTACCAGCTGGAGAATTATCATGCGGCAATCCGGCATTTTACCAGAGCATACCGTATCAACAGCGCCGATCCCCTGTTAAAGGAATATCTGTACTGGGCATACCGGTATGCGGGCCGGGAAGGGGATGCACGGATACTGGCTGCCGGCTTTTCACAGGAGCTGAAAAGAAAGGCAGGCGTTCCAGACCGCTTTCCGGGAGAGTACCTGAGTGTCTCTTTAAATGCCGGTTTCCCCGTCGATAAATCCTTTACAGACGATTATGTTAATGATACCGGACTTGCGATCAACGGATCCCAGTTTTTATCCAAAACACTGGGTTATGCGGATGTCGGCCTTTATAAAATCTTTTCACCCCGCCTGTCTGTGTATGGAAGCTATGCCCGGCTCAGGAAAACATCCTATTTATACGCCCAGGAAAACGGGGTTGCTGTAACCAAACCTGATTATGTGACCAATCTGAATCAGATCTATCTATCCGGAACGTACCATGTGGCCCAGGGAACGGATCTGACATTTGGTGCCCATTTTATCAATCTGGTATATTTAAGGGACCGTTATGTTTTTGAAGGGCTGCAAGGACGGATAGTCACAGATGAAATAACGGATAATGACAGGCTTTCGTTTGTGTCCGTCTTTCATTCCTTTCCTTATGTAACAACCGGTATGACAGCGTTGTTCAGCAACCTGAATCAAAACAATCAGATCCAGGGGGATTGGCAACTTACCGTATATCCCCTTGGAAATCTCAATCTTTATGGAGGATTTATCCTGTCGTATGTTCACCAGGATCCAGACGAAAATATGGTGATAACCGATCTGCTGATGGGAGGAAAACTTCTGTCCTGGCTGTGGGTAGAGGGGATGTATGCCACCGGAGACTTGCATCATGCATCCCGGCATCAAGGCTACATCGTGTATAATGGGATGGATGTGATCACACGGCGCATCGGTGGACGATGGATTTTTCCGGTCTCGGATGATCTCACAATCCGTCTGAATTATACGTATCAAAACCATGAGAGTTCTTTTCGTCCGGACAATACAAGTCTACCGGAAACAAATCCGATTCATTATAAAAGCCATTCCATAACGGGAGCACTGCAATGGAATTTTTGAAACATCGTTATATGCAATTTATGGTTCTGTTTCTTGCCGGCTGGGGGATTCTGTACGCTCAGGACCAGGTGATCAAAGCCTTTGAAACAAGCTATACACAGGAAAATGAAGGTCAGTATCAACGTGCAGCAGAAACGTTGACAGCCGTCTATGATGAAGATTCCTATGAGATAAACCTCCGCCTGGGCTGGTTGTATTATCTGGGCGGGAAAATGGACAAATCTGAAACATATTACCGGAATGCCGTGAAACTCCGGCCCTATGCCATTGAACCCCAATTGGGACTGGCGTATCCTTTATCCTCCCAGGGAAAATGGGATGAGATTGAGAAGATGTATCTGAAAATTCTGGAGATGGACCCACAAAATACGCTTGTTAATTACAGGATGGGTCTTATTTGTTACAACCGGGGAGAATATGAGAAAGCAGACCGTTACCTGGAAAAGGTATTAAATCTGTATCCTTTTGATTATGATACTCTGTTGTTAAGCGCCTGGACAAAACTTCACCTTCAAAAACTCAGAGAAGCCAAAATATTGTTCCATAAAACACTCATGGCCAGCCCCGGTGATGCATCTGCGCTCGAAGGACTGGCCATGCTTCCTTAATCAAAGGAAGTTTCCCTTTTCTATAAAAAACTTTTTAAATCATCTGAAACATTATTTAATCCAACCCAATTCCCAGGGAATTGTTCCTTCAGGGGATTCAAAATATTCCGGATGAAGCAGATAAGCCAGTTTTTGTGTGGCAACGACCTGCCGGGGACCAAAGTGTTTCATCAGGGCTGAATCGTAGTACAGAACACGGCTCCGGGTCACAGCATCCGTTTCGTCATACCCGGGTCGGGTATATATTTCTCTCAGGGGTGTTATGCCTTTCCAGCCTCCCAATTCAGCATCCAGCCAGATGGGAGAAAGAATAATATCCGGATTTTTCTCAACGACTTTATCATTGGATGTTCTGAAAACTCCCACCGCCGTATCTCCGAAAACATTCACGCCACCGGCGGCCCGGATCATATCATGGAGGGGTGATTCACTGCCAAAGGTCCAGGGACCCATGTGATTGATTTCCATATAGACTCTGACCGGTTCCAGCTTTGAACTGACGGCGCGGATTTTATCCATGCCTGCTTTCATGTGATCCACCATATCATGGGCACTTTTCGCATTATTCGTCACCTCACCGATTTTTAAGATGCACGCGTATACATCCTCCAGCCGGTTTGGCTCGAAATGATACACGGTGAACCCCATGGCCCTCAGGCTGTCTGCAATCTTCCGTTGCATGTTTGTATCTGTAAAAATCAGGTCTGGTCCGATGGAGTCAATTCGAGCAAAATTGATGTTGATAAAATCACCTACGACCTTCAACCGGCCGGCTTCTTTATCTTTCATGACCTGCTCCGGGAAAAAGCAGAAACTGGTTGCTCCCAAAACCTGGTTGCCGGCACCGATTTCATAGATGATTTCGGTCATGGTGGATGAGCAACTGACAAGTGTTGGTTTTTCCCCTTGGCTGCAGGCTGTGAGAGAAAAGACGAGTATGATTAAAATGAGAACATGTTGTTTAATGGTTTTCATCACAATCTCCTTTTATTTCAGATTGGCCAGAATGACGGCAAGAATACCAAAGCCGATAGTAAAGTACCAGGCAGTCGTCCGCTTTTCACCAAAGAAGAACACGGAGGCCAGGGCACCGGCCAAGATGGTTATCATGCCGTTGATGGTGAAAACAAAAGCGGCCGGATAGGGAGCACACAGGCTCAGTAAAAAAAGTCCGGCAATAGAACCTACGCCACCCATGAGTCCCAGGCGGATGAGTGTGCCAGTGCTTTCCGGTTTTATCTTTTGAAATGAGACGACGGTTCCGCAGACCAGGGCCATCATGGCATAGAGGATAAAATAGATATTCGGAAGGTATTTCCCCAGATAGCTGACAACATCTCCGGGCACCATCCGGCTGCCCAGATCCCGGATAGTGAGAAAGACAATGCTGTTGCTGAAGAGAATAATAATCAACATAAGGCCATACAGAATTTTATCTTTCAAAGCTGATTCCTTCCCGTCTCCACCGTCTTCATTTTCCAGATTGGAAGCGGCAACGACACATAAAAGGCCGGAAACCAATGCCAGTGCCTGAAAAAGATGGACGGCTTCCTGATATACTACCGCAGCATAGATGATGACAACCAAAAAGTTCAAATTCAGGGCGCACCATACAGGAGACAGGGGCCCCCGTTTCAGACTTGCTTTTGTTAATTCCATGGCTACGATTTGTCCCAGGGCATTGATTAAAGCCAGACCGTATATAAAGAGGGGAATCTCTTTCATCAATCCCCAATCCATCTGTACACCGAAAAAGATCATTCCGCAAATTCCCATGCTTGTGGCAATGTGCAAAGGGACTACATTTTTTGATTGTCCCAACCGGAAGGCGATTCCGATCAGGGAAAGACTCAGGCCGGAAACGGCAGCCAGTACAAATCCCATAAGACTTATTTCCATGGCAAATCCTTTCAATCTATCAAGGGGTTAGGTCAGGTTATCCCAATCATTTTCTATCGTTTTCTGAAGTTTTGTTTTGATATCCGGTGTAAAAAAAGATGCTTTCAGTGCATAATGGGTCAGGCGATCCAGATCATCAGCCTGAAAGCCATATTCCCGACAGATGAATTGAAATTCCTCTGTCAATGTCTGATTAAACATGGTTGGGTCATCGGAATTGATGGTGATTAAAAGTCCCTCATCGTAAAAGATTTTCACAGGATGTTCCCGGGCACTTTTTACCACCTGAGTTTTCAGATTGCTGGTGGGACATATTTCCAGGGGAATTTGACGATCCCTGAGAATCTTCATCAGTTCCCTGTTCTGAATGGCTGTAATCCCGTGGCCGATTCGTTCTACATTCAGGCGGGATACGGCATCCCAGATGGAATAAGGACCTTCAGTTTCTCCGGCATGTGCCACGGTGTGAAATCCTTGTGACCGGGCAAGCCGGAAGACATCCTCAAAGCGAAATGCAGGGAAATGCGTTTCATCTCCTCCCAGGCCGATTCCGCAGATACGTCCTTTATAAGGGGCCAGTTGTTTTAACTTATCTTCCGCTTTTTCATGACCGTGATTGCGTACAAGATCGGCGATCAGATTCACGGGGATTCCAAAGTCCTTTTCTGCTGCCTCTTTGCCTTCGAGGGTCGCTTCGATGATGGCCTCTGCCCCGGGCCCCCAGGCGTCAAAATCCCAGGGAGAGAAAAAGGCCTCCAGGGCAATCACGTTTTGCCTGGCCAGAGATTCTATAACCAGGTATGTGGAATCCCGGAAATCTTCTGCCGTGCGAAAATACCTGTTTTTCCAAACCCAGGACCGGATGAAGTGGTCAAAATCCCCAAAGACAAATTGTTTCCGGAGGGTCTCAAGATCCCGTATTTCAGATTCGGGTTCGTACTTATGGATCCGGCTCAGAAGAAAATCCAGCGTAAATGCCCCCTCCAGATGGCAGTGGAGCTCAATTTTCGGCATATCCCGGATAATGTGATTTAACGGTTTCATTTTATGGCATGAGGATGGTTCCGCCGCTGTAAAAGAGTCCGGCAACGGAGGCGGTTAAAAGGTTTGCAAAGGTTGCCCCCAAAAGGGCCTTGAAACCCAGTCGACTGATATCTTTAATCCTTTCAGGAACCAGGGCGCTGAGGCCGCCGACAAAAATGGCAATAGATGCCACATGGGCAAAACCAGTGAGGGCATAGGTGGCAATCACTATCGATCGGGGAGATTGCACGGCACCGGACTGGATAAGGATTGACAGATTCTGGAAGGCTGTAACTTCAGAGAGGATAAGCCGCTGGCCAATGATGGGCGACAAGGTGGCCACATCGCTGACAGGAATACCGATGATAAAGGTCAGGGGATAAAAAAGATATCCTAAAAATCCTTCCAGGCTCCAGTTGATGTGTGTTCCCAGCAGATTGTTCAGGGGCGAACCCACATAACCGATGATTACATTTACCAGCTCTACCAAACCCAGAAAAGCAATGAGCATGGAAACAATACCCACAACCAGCTTCACACCTGAATTGGCACCATTAATAATGGCGGCAAACAGATTGGGATCTTTTTCATAGTGAGGCCGGATGTTTTGTCCCAGGGTCACAGGGGATCCATCTTCCGGGAGGAGGATTTTTGAGATAACAATGGCCGCGGGTGCATTCATAATGGAAGCGGACACCAGGTGTCCGGCAATCATGGGAAATTCTCCCTTCAGGATAAAAGTATACACTGCCAGCATACTGGAGGCGATGGTGGCCATACCGCATGTCAGAATGGTGTTCAGCTCGGAGCGGGTCATTTTGCTCAAATAGGGTTTTACCACCAGGGCCGATTCAATACCGACAAAGATATTTGAAGCGGCACTGCAGGATTCGGCCCCGCTGATTCTCATGAGCCTGGTAAAGGCATAGGAAAACCATTGAATGATCCGGTTCATGATCCCCAGATGGTAGAGGATGGCCACCAGTGCGGCAAAAAAGATAATCGTGGGAAGCGCCTGAAAAGCCAGAAAATATCCCAGAGAGCTTTCCCCTGATTCACTCACGGTGCCCGGCCCAAGGGCCAGCCTGCCAAACACAAAGTAGGAGCCGGCGGTAGCCGTCTCAAGAACTTTGATTACAATTTTGTTGATGACCATGAAAAAGCGTGTTCCAATAGGAATCATAAACACAAAGAGGGCAAAAAGAAGCTGCAGACCCAGTCCCCAGGATACCACACGCCAGCTCACCTTTTTTTTATTCGCCGATAAAAGCCAGGCAAGTCCAATCAGGATAAAAATTCCAAAAAAACTGGTTAGTCTCATAATGATCTCTCAATAGGTGTTAAGCGTTGCGGATTCATTCATCTATAAAAATCCCATCGGCCATCAGGCGTTCCCGGACTACCAGTTCGTCAATCTCCCGTGGGACGGGATAGTATCCCGGTTTCAGTTCAGGATGTGATAAAACGTAGTTCAGGGAAGCCAGTTGAAGGCCAAAGCTCAGATCCAGGATTTCCACGGGATGGCCTAAACCACCTGCAATGTTGATAATACCACCTTGTGCCAGCAAGTAGATGGACCTGTTGGAATCAATCCGGTATTCTTCAATTTCATTCCGGACTTTTACGGGATCACCGGCAATTTTTTTCAGTCCGGGTACATCAATTTCGTAGTTAAAATGTCCGGCATTTGCCAGAAAGGCTCCGTCTTTCATGACCATAAAATGTTCAGGGCGGAGAATATTTTCCTCCCCGGTCGTGGTAATAAAAATATCGCCTTGTCGGGCGGCATCCAGCATGGGCATCACCCTGCATCCGTCCATTCGGGCTTCCAGGGCTTTCCAGGGGTCGATTTCTGTGATGATCACATCGGCACCCATCCCGGAGGCAATATTGGCAACCCCCCGGCCACACCATCCATATCCGGCCACAACCACGGTTTTCCCCGAAATGGTCATGTTCGTCAGGTGGGCGATGGCAGTCCATGTGGATTGCCCGGTCCCGTACCGGTTATCAAAAAGGTATTTGCTGAGGGCATCGTTAATCCCCAATGAGGGATATTTTAATAATCCTTTTGCCGCCATACGCCTTGCCCGGTTTACACCGGTGGTGGTTTCTTCACAAATACCAGCAATATTTACTGCATAATCAGGGTGTTCGTGGAGATAGTTGCAGATATCTCCTCCGTCATCCACCACTGCATGGGGCTGGGCGGAGGTGATTGCATCAATGTAGGACCAGTATTCTTTTTCCGAGGCACCGTGTTTGGCGAATACATGGATATCCTCTTTAGCCAGAGCGGCGCATACTTCGTCTTTGGTAGACAGGGGATTGCTGCTGGTAATCCATACATCCGCTCCCAAACGGCGGATCGTCTGGGCCAGATAGGCCGTTTTTGCTTCCAGATGAATACATAAAGCAATCCGCTTTCCCTGAAAAGTTCCCTCAGCATTAAATTTTTCAGCAAGACGGTTCACCACTTTCATCCATTTTGAAACCCAGTCGATGTTCTGCTGTCCTGATTCTGCCAGTGAGATGTCGCGAATACTGTATTTCATTTCGGATCCTTTCCTATCCATAAAAACTCAAAAAAGGCGGGGGAATATCTCCCCCGCCGGACATCTGATTAATAGATACGTTGTGCAAGACTCATGGGACTGTCGCCCACATTGTAGGTTTTAAGGACAGTTCCAGTACTGTTGACCTTCACAACCTGGTCATCATCCCATACACTGACCCAGACATAACCTTCCGTATCCACCAGGATACCGGATCCGCCTTTTCCAAGGAACATGTCTTCCGAGTCGTTCAATATGGTGTAATCCGTGGTGCTGTATACCATACAACCCATACCCCATACACTCAGATAGGCTAATTCGTTGACGAGATCCGTTGCAACCATACCAGGTGCTCCACCGATTTCAACGGTCTCAACAACCGTATCTGTTGCCGGATCAATCACGCTGGCAACACCGGGATTGGCGCCGTAATCTCCGGTGCAGGATACATGAAGTTTACCGTCTGAAGCAACAGCAATCGACTGGGGATTGGTTCCCACATCGATGGTTTTGATCACTTCGCCATTGGTGGCATTCACCACGGTGACCGTTCCCTGTTCATAGGGCTGATCCCAGCCGACATAGCCGGTATTGGATACGTAGACTTTATCCCCGCTGATGGCGATACCGGTGGCTCCTGTTCCGGCGGTTGTTTCTGTAACCACCGTTTTTTCCTGCATATCCACTTTCAGTACCTGGTTGGACATGGAACAGGTGACGAAGGCATAACGATCGTCATAGAAAGCCATGTTCATGGGATTTTTCCCGTCTCCCAGGGCAATCGGCGTTTCGGCTTCCCAGGTGTCTACATCGAAGATCATGATATTGTTTGAACCGGAGTTCACACAATACAATTTTTCATTATGGTAAACAAGCTGGTTGGGCCAGGTTCCTACGGTTGCCACATTGTTATATACCGTATCTGCCTCCAGATCGATGACTGAAATGCTGGTCGCGGCAGAATTCAGTACATAAATGGCACTGGATGTTTCAGGTGTGTCCGACCCTGTCGGATCATCCTCACATCCCCAAAAGCCAAAGGCTGTAAACAGAACAGCCACACACAATACCCATACTTTTCGATTCATCCGAACCTCCTTTTTCATGGTATTATTTCTTTTCTACTGTCAATGAAACCCTCCATTCCCTTCCGGGAACGGGCATGTTTTTAATAACTCTGTATTCAGTACCAAACAGGTTTTTCAAATGTGTATTCACCGTTAGACGAAAGGTTTTATATGCCATCTCATAACCTATACTGATGTGGGACAGACTGTAAGGATCCAATGAATTCCTCCAGACATTTGTGGCGTCCGTGTATCGTCTGCTTACATACTGGTAACTGTATGTCCCATAAATATGCAGAATCCGTCCCGTGAGTGAAACATTCACTGTATGCTTCGGTCGATAGACCAGGATTTTTTCATATTCTGCCGGGGATTCCGGGTTGGTGTTCCGGGCATCCATAAAGGTGTGGTTAGCCTGAAAGGTCAGATTATTTTTCAAAGGACTGAATTTCAGGCTGTTTTCAACGCCCCTGATCCGGGCACTTTGGACATTTTCAGGCATCCACAAACCGGCTGTTTCCTGCCAGATGATCATATCGCTCAGGTAATTTTCAAAGTATGTGGATTCAAGGTAAAAACCATTCAGCACCGGATATTGAAGACGGATGCCCATATCCCAGTCCATGCCGTTTTCCGGACTCAAATCGGGATTCCCCTTGGTCCATGCATCTTCCGGCCAGTACAAATCATTGAAAGTCGGAGCCCGGTAACTGAGGCCGGCATTCATTTTCAAAGACGTCAGCCATCGTTCACCCCAATTGAAAACCAGACCGATCTTTGGAGAAAAGCGGTTTGGATAATCGGAGTTCCAGTCGTAGCGAAGGGAGGGGACAAGGGACAGCTTTTTCATTCCCAGGATTTGGACAGGCAGCTGGTTTTCACTAACAGTAAAAAAGTAGGCAGATGTGCGCAGTCTTTCATCGGATGTTTGGTGATCCTGCATATAATCCAGCCGGATGCCGCTTCCGTAAGTGAGGGTACTCCAATCTTCCAGAATGCTCCGGACCTGAATTTCACTGCCGCCGGTCCGGGTTGTAAATCGGGAGTCCACCTTCTGAAGGGATTCATCATTGAAATAACGGCTCCATGAGTCGTAGTAGTAGTTTTGCCACCTCAGTTCGTGCAGACATGAAAAAATTTTGCCACTCAGAAGCATATTGGCCTGGTTTTGTTTATCCCACATCCGGGCCTGGTAATAATAGGGTTCAATGGTGCCCGGCGCCCCCCGTTCCGATTCATGATGCCGGAGTGTGAATTCCAGGTGACGGGTAAAAAGACCCTCACCCAAAGACGTGGCAAGCCGGCCATGTAAATCGGTGGATTCAATATCGGCGTTTTTGCGTGTTCTTTCCTGTCCGTAGTTGTCTGTAAATGTAAAATCCCCTTTTGAATGCAGATACTTTCCGGAGCCACTTATATCCCATCGTTTGATTTTGGCATCCACCGTGGATTCCAGGGAAAAGGTCCCGAATGAAGCACCGGTGGTTTTTACAGATCCCTGCCATCCGCCTTCTTTCTGTTTGTCCGACCGGGTGATAATATTCACAACTCCTCCGATGGCATCAGCACCGTAGAGAGCTGAATTGCTTCCCCGCACCACTTCAATCTTTTCCACTCCTTCCAAAGACAAGGTACTCAGATCTACTTCTCCTGTTTGGGGATTGTTGATGCGCTGGCCATCCAGCAACACAACAACCTGCCCTGCTGTGGATCCCCGCAACGAGATGGTTTTCGTGTTTCCCAATCCGCCCTGATCCTTGATGAACACTCCCTGAATGTTCTGGAGGATTTCCCCCAGGTTTTGGGCATTCTGATATTCCGGTGCATCTGTATCCAGTACGTTCACCGATGCGGGGACATCCGTTACCAATGTGGGTCCCCGGGTGGAGGTGACGGTAATGCTCTGATTGTATTCCAGCACCGTCGGATTCATATACACATCCAGGGTTACGGTTTCATCTTCAGAGACGGAAATTCCGGGGAATTCCTGGGTCTTGTATCCGATCATCCTGAAAAGTACCGTGTAATCACCAGGAGGAATATCATAGATGCAGTAATTTCCATTACTCTCGGATGCAGCCCCCAGAGAGGTCCCTTTTAGATAGACATTTACGGCACCCAGCGGTGCTCCGCTTTCATGACACCGAATCGTACCACAAATCCGGCCCTGGCCGTTCCCCGACAGGAGAACGGGAAGGAGAAGAAGGATGGAAAGCAGCAAGGGCCGGATCTTGTGTGGCATGAGAAGCTCTCAGTGTGTTAAAAATTTGCACCCAGGGTAATCTTGTACATTCTTCCGGGCTCGGCTGTGCCCCGGACTTTCATGTAATTCTCGTCCATCAGGTTGGTAACCTCCAGGGTGGAAGCCCACTGAATTTTCAACAGCGGGAAGCGGTAGGAAATATTTGTATCGTAAGTGGTAACCTGGGGCAGCCAAAGGGTGTTGGCCGGATTGGTATAACGCAATCCCACATAGTGGACCATGAAATTCCATTCCAGTCCTTTAAAACGGATGGTGCTTGTAAGATCCAGTTTGTTTTTGGGGCGGTATGTGATGTATTTGTTGTGCCGGTTGGGATCCGGACCTTTATCCAGGGCTTTCATGTATGTGTATTCAGCATTCAGGACAAGTGAATTATTAAAAAGATCCAGGGTTCCGGACGTTTCAACACCCTGGGTGCTGGTTTCAGATATGTTCTTTGGAGTCCAAAGGTTATCCATGAACGGATCCTGTGCCCAGAGAATCAGGTTGTCGATTTCATTCCGGAAATAATTGGCCGATACCGACAGCCCTTTTAAACCGGCAGTCAGTCCGATATCATAGTTGAATCCGTCTTCGGGCATAAGGTTGGGGTTTCCCACGGCAAAAGCATCCCGGGGCCAGTACAGATCATTGAATGAGGGAGCTTTATAGGATTTGGCAATATGAGAGACAAGGGAAAGATTCAACACTCCCTGATGAACGGCAGAGAGGCTGAGGCGTGGACTTAAGGCGTTTTCGAAGTCCGATGTGGCATCATAGCGAAGGGCGATGGAACTCTCGAGTTGTGAGATAAATCCTCCCAGAGGGAGTATTCCGGTGAAAGACGTATGGGCACTGTGGGTATTTCGTGTTTTTTCACCGACATCGGTGCTTTCTATCCGGTCGTTCCGGTAGGAATATCCATAACTCACATTCAGAAATTCACCAATGGTCCCGCCCTGCTGGAGTTCAAGACCCAGGGCATAATTGTCATGATCGCTGTGTGTGCCGCCTCCCAGGGCATCCGGATCATCAAATTTGGTTTCATAATCCAGAAAATAGCTCTGGGCTTTCAGGTTAAAATCCCTGAAAAGGACGGCCTGATCATAGGTCAGGTTGTAGGATTTATTGTCATAGCGGAGCCGGGCATTGGGTGTGGGATTGTCAATCATGCCGGGGGTTCCGTTATCTGCATTATACCAGTTGGTGGAAAGGCTGAGATTTTTCCCTTCCGCCAGCCGGTAACCCGCTTTGGCGAAAAGATTGTATGAAGACTGTTCGTTGTTTTTCAGGATTTTTTCATTGCCGTAATAATCGGTATAGGGGAAATCCCCGTCCCACAGATCCCGCTGCAACGAGATAAAAGTATTCAGGCGTTTTTTATTGTAGGAATGGTTGATATTGTAAGTCTGCCGGTTGTAGGAACCATAGGACACCTGAAACCCGTAGTTCATGGGCTTGATGGATTCTGTTTCTGTTTTTGTGGTAATGAGAATGACGCCTCCCACGGCATCGGCACCGTACTGGGCCGAGCGGCCGCCCCGGAGAAGCTCTATTTTTTCAATGTTGGTGATGGGAAGACTGGCCACGTTCACACCCACAGAGCCCGGTGTGTTCAGTCGCTGGCCATCCATAATCACCACCACTTTCGAGGCACTGACATCCCGAAGTGAAATTTCTCCGGAGGAATTTACCGATACACCGGAGATGGTCTGGAGAGCGTCACCTACATTGTCGCAATTGTGTTTTTGAAAATCCTCTTCCGTTAAAATGACTTCGGATGTGGATTTGGATGATTTTTCCTCCTGTTCTTCGGCTTCCTGGGCCCACACAGGACCGACGAGAAGTGTGAACATAAGGACCACAAGGGTCAAGGGTTTAAACCATTTCATGAAAGTTCTCCTTTTCCAGATGATTCTTGAATGATCGTCCATAATTTTTCTGCATAATCGTCAAAATCAATGTCATTGACTTCCGCCAGCTGTTCGATCCAGGCATCGGGGAATGAATCCACGCCTTTCAGGCTCCCGCAGACAGCACCGGTGATAGCTCCGATGGTATCGCAATCTCCGCCAAGGTTCGCCGCTGCAAGGATGGCTTCCACAGGATTTCCGTTTACCAGGCTGGCCAGGGCAAGGCAGGTAGGAACTGTTTCGGAAATTTGCACGCCGGCTCCGATGATTTCATACAAATCCCGGCGGGCTTCATCAGTCGATTCGGCGGTTTTGATAATTCCCAGGGCCAGTTTCAACCGTTTTGATATAGAAGCGCTGTACCAGTCCACTCCCCGGGTCATCCCCAGGTCAATCGCTTCATAAACTGCCGGAAGAATGTTTGACAAATTGTTTTCGCCCATGATGCCCTTTCCGATAGCCACGGCTATGCCTGAAGCTCCGGCAATGGCGATATTTGTGTTATGGGTCGGCAGACAGGCTTGCTCCACGGCATCTACCGTTCGTTTCACATCCCCTTTTCCGTAAATGCCTACCGCGGCAATCCGCATCACAGCCCCGTTGGTATCTCCGGCACTGCCTGCTTCGTACACCGATTTGCCATTCCGGATGGCGTAAAGGGCCCGGAGAGAACTCGGACCGATCAGCATGCTGTCGAAAGCACCAATTTTTTCAGCCCACGTGATCAGCCGTTTCCCGATATCTTCAGGATCCACCTTTCCATTGGCAATGATAGAGTCGGCAATGAGCAGCGTTTGCTGGGTATCATCCGTGATTTCAGCGGCTTTTAAACCGCCATGAATGACGTGTCCTTCCGGTGCCGGCAAAAAGGTCCGGATTTTGCCGAAGACCTTTCGGATGGTTTCCGGACTCATCATGGACGAGGGCATACCCATGGCATCTCCGGCCGCAACGCCGATCAGACAGCCTTTAATGCGTTTTTGAATCTTGTTCATCTGTTTTCCTTTCACTTTCCCTGCTGTATGACCCCTATTTTATTGACTGGAGAGGCAATGTGTGTAGGAAGGGTTTTGAAAGCGTCCTCCGTCATGGATGCAATCACACAGGTTGAAGGACCCCCTGATTTTTTTAAATCCAGGAAGGATGCGACAGGTTTAGCTGTAAATCCTGCAGAGCTGGCCATTTGGTCCATTTCGAATCCAGTCCCATGGGATCCCACCGGAAGCATATCATGAATCCCCGGCAGGGATTGAATTGTCAGGAGATCCCTCGAAGCCAGAATCTCCGGGTCATTGACGCGTACAGTATCGGCAGGTGCTGATTTTGGAAGCCCGATGCAGACAACGCAATCGCCGGGGGCTGTAGTACCGGGACGGAAATCCGCTTCATGGACCAGTCCGATCACACAGGTTCCCACACCGGTCATATTCGTGGGGACATTATCCTCCGTACTGCCGGATATGTGAAAATCCTTTCCGAGTCCTGCCGCTTCAATTTCTTCCCGCACGCCCCTGAGGATTTCTTTCCCCACATCATCCATGGGAAGGGTAAGCATGTCATAAGCAGCCATGGGGATGGCTCCGGACGCCAGCACTTCCAACAAGGGGACCCGGATGGCAAAACGTCCCAGTTCATAAGGGGGACAGGGGACTGTATCGCCGGGGCGTGGACCGATACCGCCGTCTGAATCCACAGCCACAATCAGGGAATAGCCGTCCTGCAACTCCATTTTGGTCAAATCACGGACAGACCGGATCCGGGAAATGCCACTGCCTTGTTTCCGGAGGGTCTGATACAAATCGGCCAGGTAAAATGATGACATCATGTTTCCTAAGAATTTCCTTCTTTCAGGATTTCCACATAAAATTTCCCTTTGTCTCCCCGGAGAATTGTTTTGACGAATTCAATGACATCGCCAGAGTCAATCTTTGTAATCCTTTCCAGAAGGAAGACCGGATCTCCGGGCTTGATCTTTAATAAGTCCGCCTCATAGGGCGTGGCCTTGACGGCCTGAAGGGTTTCATGGGCATCTACAATATTTAACCCATATTCACTTTTAATGGTCATAAACATGGAATGCTCTTCAATATCCTTATCAATAAGGCCAGGAACCAGTTTGACCGGCAGATAGGATGTTTGAAGGGCAATAGGATAATCGTCGACATAGCGGAGTCTCTGGATGCTGTAAAACCGGGTGTTTTCATCGGCATTCAGCATTTTTGAAATCAGTTTATGAGCTTTGATCTCATCGGCACAGATCAGTTTGCTGCGGACCTTTTTATTCATGCCGATCATTTCAGCGGAAAAGCTGAGGGAGGCAACAATACTGTAGGTAATGGATTTATTGGCAACAAAAGTCCCTTTCCCCTGGATGCGGTATGCCAGTCCCCGATCCACCAGATTTTTTATGGCCCGTTGCGCCGTGGCGCGACTGATCCCCAAATACTCTTTCAATTCGTTTTCTGAGGGGAGTTTCTGATCCGGTTTGTAATATCCCTGTTCAATCAGGTTTTCCAAAACTTCCTGAAGCTGATAGTAGTAAGGAACGATACTGGATTTATCAATTTTGCCCAAAAGTTCATTCATGGAACACTCCTTAATCGGATGTAAAATCTATGGTTTTTTGGATACACCGGGTCCGGGTATCGCTGAAAGATACCCTAATGGTTACAGGAATACTTCCCTTTTTTTCAAAATAAATCTTGGATGTAGTTCCTTCCCAAAGAGGGGCCGGTGTGAACCATTGACCGGTATTGGAATAATTGGCCCATCCGATACGCTCCCCGGGAGCAAGGGTTATAGGAGGTGTGGTATCCGGATGATTCAGCCAGCGGATTTGTTCAAAATCCCGGGGCTGCGTATCGATGGAAAGTTGAATGGGCACATCAATGGGATTGGCCAGGGATGCCAGGCGGACGATTGCCTTTTCCGGTATTTCAGTGGGTGTGTGAATGAATTGAGCGTCCTGGTATAGATTGTCCAGCATGCAGGATAGCGCCTGGATGCGGTCCATGGAACGCCGGGGTGTCAGTTCCAGAAGGGTATCGCCGGGGACATCCAGCAGACGGATATCCTCGAGTCCCCGGGGAGTCAGTTTCATCAGCCCCACCATGTGTGTTCCCCCTGAATGGGCATCCGAAGTTTTCACTGCTCCGCCGGTGGCTCCCATCACCAGATACCGAATACCGTCAATTTCTCCGTCATCCTGATCATAGTGGTAGTGACCGGCAAGGACGGCTTTTACGTTGTATTTTTTCAGCACATCGTGTACCCGGGACCAGTTGGACCACACATACCAGTGAGGATGATGAACCAGGACCATAATCGCTTTTGCAGACGAATGTGTTTCAAGATCCTTCTTGAGCCATGCCAGTTGCTTGTCTGTAATCTGGTTAAGAAAGATGGATCCCCACCGGGGATCGGTGTGGAGGTTTTCCATACTATAGAGGCTGATAAAATGGTATCCGTTCAGGGTAAATGAATAATAGGGAAGGGAATCGATGGGGAGGGATGTTTCCTGGCTCAGGGACAGAAACCAGTTTTCCCGGCTCCGGTCTTTGGAGAGGGGTTGATATCCGGGAGGAACCACATCGTGGTCTCCAATGGCCACCAGCCAGGGAAGGTCTGTTTTTTCCATGATGCCGGCGGCCCGATTGAACACGGCTTTGTAATCTTCATAGGAATCCACATCCCGGACACTTTCCACCATATCTCCTACATGGAGGAGAATCTGGGGCTGGTGGTTCTCAAGCATGGCCACACCCTTTTCCATGATATCCAGGGCTTCTTCTGTATCATAAGCACCGAACTGATCCCCCACAATCCCAATGATAAGGGGATCTTCTTCCGGGGCACAGGCAAAGAAAATGAAGGAACAGGCCAGTAAAAGCACAGAGATTGTTGAAAGCCCGGTTCCCTTTACACTGTTTAGTCTCATCGTATTTGTCCGAATGATTGGTTGTCCGTACAAGTTAATGTAGAGACTCCTTTTTATCTTGTCAACACTAAAATGAGTTTTGAGTCTTTCTCCCGCAGAGGGGCAGAGTGTGCGGAGGGATTGATTTGAATGAGGGATTGGATGATTGGACCTCTTGTTGCGCTTCACGCGTTACGCGTCACTTTTTCAGTCGGCAGGCGGCAGTCAACAGTCGAAAGTCGAAAGTCAAAAAGTCGATTGATTAGATTGATTTGATTGAAACCCCAGGAGCGAAGCGACGCTAACTTCCAACTTCCAGCTTCTAACTTCATAAAGATGATTGTCTGCCCCGTGAAATGAGTGCAGCGTATTTCACAGGGGATTGATTGGATTGGGGGATTGACACTTCGCCGTGTTCAGTATTCAAACGCCTTCGGCGATCAAGAATTCAAGCGGCACTTCGTGCCGTTCAATGGCTTCACTGCGTTCAGCATTCCAGCACTGCTTCGCAGTGTTCAAAAAAGAAATAACCTATTGAAATCCGCATATCCGGGATTGAAGATCGAACGCAGTGAGATCCTTGAACGCTGCGCAGCAGCGTTTGAACACCGAACGTAGTGAGGTGCTTGAAAGCCGCGTAGCGGCGTTTAATAATTCAAGCGGCACTTCGTGCCGTTCAATAGCTTCGCTGCGCTCAGCATTCCAGCACTGCTTCGCAGTGTTCAAAAAAGAAATGACCCATTGAAATCCGCATATCCGGGATTGAAGATCGAACGCAGTGAGATCCTTGAACGCTGCGTAGCAGCGTTTGAAAGCCGCGTAGCGGCTATTGAACCCCTGAACCAACTATCAGGAGCGAAGCGACGCTAACTTCCAACTTCCAGCTTCTAACTTCTAGGAGATGATTGCCTGCCCCGTGAAAAGGGACCCTATTTACCGGGATATTTCACGGGGGATGTTTAATATGGGAAGTTTTATATATAAAGGGAGCCATTTTAAATGAATGCGATCGAGAATAAAAAATCTTGTAACGTTAGTTAATAATTACTAACTTACCGTAAAGTAGGAGGAAAAAATGCTGAAACTGGTGACAAAATTGAGAATTATTTCCCTGATTGCCCTGATCATTACATCCGTCCCCCTGGTGATTACCTACTGGGCGGGGACTGAACCCCGGAATCCCCTCATTACACACCTGCACGTCTATATCGGTATTCTCTTCACACTTTTGGCCATTGCCAATATGATCCTGATGAAAAAAGATAAGAAAAATTCCGAAAAAGGAATGCCTATATGAAAACGGACCGGCAAAAAGAAATTATCCATGTCTCCCTGGAACTTCTCTCTGAATATGGTATCCAGGGACTGACCATGAAAAACCTCTCGAAAAGGATTGGAATATCCGAACCTGCCATCTACCGGCACTTTGACAATAAGGTGGAGATTCTCTCGGCCCTGCTGGATTTTTTCCGGCAAAATAATGAAGGTTTCTTTGAAAAGGAGGTGGATAAATCCTTCCCGGCTCCGGATAAAATTGAAAATATTCTCATGAATCACTTCCGGGTCTTTACGGAAAATCCGTCCCTCGTGACTGTAATCTTTGCCGAAGAACTTTTTCGCAATGAAGCCGCCCTCTCTGATAAAGTGATTTCCATTATGGAATATAACAGCTCCGTCATAAAAACGATTCTCGATGACGGTCAGGCTGCCGGAACAATCCGGAAGGATATCCCAGCCGAACACCTGATCCTGATGATCCTGGGTGCCCTGCGCCTTTTTGTAAAAAAATGGCAGTTGACCGGTGCTCCCTTCAGTTTGAAGGATGAAGGTTTAAAATTAACTGCATCCCTTAAGTGCCTGCTTAAACCCGCGAACGGATCATAAGAGATTCCGCCATGAAACAGATCATACACCGGAAAGAAAGAGCCCCCTTCCCCTTCAGAGTGATGCTTATCCTCCGAAATCTAAAATACAGGCTCCTGTTTCTGCGCCTTTTTTTACCCGGTACGTTAGTTAACATTAACAAACATTGAGGAAAACATGAAACAATCCTCCCTTAAAACAAAACTCTTTGCCGGACTGGTCCTGCTGGTCATTGCTGCCATCACGGTGTTTTTCATGCAGCAGATCCGTCAGAATTCCCGCATGGAGACGAACCTGGATAAGTACATGCCCCAAAACCATCCCGCTTTTGTTTACAGCGATCAGGCGGAAGAGTGGTTCAATATTAAAGACGGTATTCTGATTGCCATCGAAAATCCCGATGGTATCTACAATTCCGTCACCCTGGAAAAAATTAAGGATATCTCCCGAAAACTCCAGAAAATGCCGGAATTCGATGATCATGATGTCACCTCACTCTATACGGCGGATAATATTGAAGGCACAGAGTACGGACTGGAAGTGAATGCCTTTTATTCCCGGGTTCCCCAAGATGCCGAAGCTCTGGATGAACTCCGGCAAAACGTGCGGGAGAATGATATGATCTACGGGAGGGTCGTCTCCCGTGATGAAACAACAGCCCTCATCGTAGCCGGAATGGAGAGCGAATATTTCACCGATGATTTCTATCGTGAGATCCTGGCCTTTGCCGGTTCCTATGAGGATGAAAACAATACCATCTATGTTGCCGGCCGTCCCATTGTGGAAGGCACCATGGGTAAACTGGGACCCAAAGACATGCAACGCATGGTGCCCATTGTCCTTGTAGTTATTACAGGCGTCCTGCTCCTCCTTCTCCGAAGTTTCCGGGCTACGTTTGCTACCCTTCTCACTGTTTTTGTAAGCACCATCTGGGCTTTTGGACTCATGGCGGTTCTGGGAATTCCCGTCTATTCCGTCTCCACCATGATCCCCGTGATGCTCATTGCCATCGGTGTGGCTTACGGTATTTATTTTTACAATCACCTGAAACAATATGTGGAGCGCCATCCTCAGGCTAAAATACTCACATCCCTGAAACATACTCTGACCGTTTTGTGGAAACCCCTTGCCATGGCGGCCTTTACCACGATGATCGGTTTTATCTCCCTCCTCACATCGGAAGTCTATCCCATCAAATATTTTGGTATTTTTACAGCTTTCGGGATTTTCACGGCCTTTCTCATGGCACTGATTCTTCTGCCGGTGATGGTGGTCCTCACGGGATATCATCCCGGGAAAAAGAAAGAAAAAGCAGATTCAGAACACAACCCCTTTATCCGTTTTACCAATGGATTGCTGGCAAGGAAAAAAATAGTCTATGTTACAGTCCTGATCATTGTAGCCGTTTCTCTTTTCGGGATTCAGCGTGTCTGGATCAATTCCAGTTTTCTGGACAAATTTGAAAAAGATAGTGAGATTGTCAAGACAGATACTTTTGTGAACAGCAAATTTGGCGGGACATCCACCCTGAATGTGGTTCTTGAAAGCCGTGACGCAGATACCTTTAAAAAGCCGGAGACCCTGCGCCTGATAGACGCCCTTCAGGCCGAAACGGTGAAGCTGGACAAGGTGGGAAATTCCTTCTCCCTGTCTGATTACCTGAAGCGGATGAACAAGGTGATGAATGAAGACCGGGAAGAATTTTATGCCATTCCTGAAACCCGGAACATGGTTGCCCAGTACCTCCTGCTGTATGAAATGTCCGGTGATCCGGAAAACCTGCTGAAAGTCACCAATTACGACTACAATAAAGCCAATGTGACCTTTCAGCTGAAGGGGGACGATTCCAAAACGATCAATGAAGCCCTTGCTGTGATTGAATCCTTTGAAGATGATTTTCAGGAACTGGGCGTTGAAATAAACTTTGCCGGTTCGGGCTACAAGTCCCTGGTTTTTACGGACCTGATTCTTGAAGGTCAGATCAAGAGCATCGTGATGTCTCTTTTTCTGGTGCTGGGACTCCTGATGTTGATGTTCCGGAGCATTAAAGCCGGGCTCATTGGTGTTACGCCGATCCTGATTACCCTCCTGATCAATTTCGGGTTTATGGGAATCCTGAATATTGCCCTGAGCACCACCACAGCCCTTTTATCCAGTATTGCCATGGGTGTGGGTATCGATTATGCCATCCACTTTCTCCAGCACTACCGCATGAACCTGTCCACCAATCCATCGAAAGAAACCGCCTTGTACGCCACCATGAACCAGACAGGCAAGGCAATTCTGTATAATGCCATCGTGGTAATTTCAGGCTTTCTTGTGCTCCTCTTTTCTGTTTTCCCTCCCAACCGAACATTAGGCGCATTGGTATCCATGAATATGTTCTCAAGCCTGACCGGAACATTAACCATTATGATGATCCTGGTCTATACGCGTAATCTGTTTATAACAAAAAGGAAAGATACCTAGATGAAACGTGTCCCTGACACATGGTTGATATGGCTGTTTTTTCTGAGCCTTGGGTTGAATACACCTTATGCCCTGGCGAAAACGGTGCCGGAGAATAATTTCTTCCGGTCCATCCGTGCCAATCAGAAAGAAAGTTATATCACCTTCAGTCAGGGCATGGGAAATCTTGAACCGTTGATTTTTGAAGGACTTGTGGCGCCCTACTTTTTGCTCAGGACAAACAGGGATTCCCGCTGGGGTGCCACGCTGTCTCCTGCCATCATGATACGGATGCAGGCAACGGAATCCTTTCCGGTCCGGACCCCCAGTTACATGCCCCAATTGAGTTTTTACCACCAGCTGACCCGCTTTCTGGATCCGGATGAACCGGTGCGGTATCTCTTTCTGACTCTGGCACACCATTCCAACGGACAGGATGAACCTTTTTATCTGGAGGATGGCCGTATCAATACCCGGTCCGGCGACTTTTCCACCAACTATTTTGAAATCGGTGCCTTCTTTAATGAACGGATTATTCCCTTCTCTCATACCACGGAATATTTTAAAACATCATTAGAAGTTCACGTGAATCTTGACCGGAGCCGGGAACTGGAAGGACAATACAGCTTTCTCCGTTGGAATAACAGCTTCCGGATCAACAAGTTCTCGTTCAAGCGTCTGCGGTCTCTTTTCAACGGAAGGATTCACACTTTCGATGATATCCCCATTGTCCAGACCTTAATCAATACAAGCTGGATGTTCGGGGATATGGACGATACAGGATTCTGGGATATCACAGAACGTCTGAATGTGGAAGCCATGATTTCCTACCGTCCTAAAATCCTGAAAGATGTAAGTCTTTTCCTGCGGTATTATAATGGACAGGACTATTACAACATGTTCTTTTATCGCCGCATCCACACACTTCAGTTTGGATTGCAGGCTTATTCATTTTAACACAAACAAGGAGAATACCATGAAACACAAAAGCACACCTTTCATCCTGAGTCTTCTGCTTATGATACTGATGATTCAGCCTTTGAACGCTGAAATCACCGGAAAGCAAATCATGGAGGATGTTTACAATAATCCTACCGGTGATGATATGCAGGGAGAACTCACCATGACCCTGACCAACAAGCAGGGGGAAAGCAGAGTCCGTACTCTGAAACAATACATCAAATACGGGGATGAAATGGACAAGAAAATCATGTTCTTCATGGCACCGGCCGATGTGCGGGGAACATCCTTTATGAACTGGAGCTATGCCGACGGCCGGGATGACGACCAGTGGATCTATTTACCGGCCCTGAAACGGACCAAGCGGATCTCCAGTGACGGAAAAAGTGATTATTTCATGGGATCAGATTTTACCTATGACGATTTGGGTGACCGCCATCCCGGGGAAGATACCCATACACTCCTCCGGGAAGAAACCCTGGACGGGAAAGCGTGCTGGGTTGTGGAAAGCATCCCCAAAGAAGAGGATTATATGTATTCCAAAACCATCACATGGGTCATGAAAGATAATTATCTGGGACTCCGTCGGGAATTCTATGATGAAGACGGCGATCTGTTGAAAATCCTTACGATTCACAAGTTTGATAACATTGACGGATTCTGGACTATCCTGGAAACAGAGATGAAAAACGTGCAGAAAGATCATAAAACAAACATGGCTTTCAACAATGTACAGATCAATCAGGGTATTCCGGACAGCCGTTTTACAGAGCGCAGTATGACCCTGGGACGATAAAAGAGAAAAAGGAGAATTCATGTTATTTGGAAAAATAAAAAATATCATGCTTTTGGGATTGCTGGTTTTGACAGGCACAGTTTATGGAATGGATAATATCTACATCTCGGGATACGCCCGGAATTACACCGGGATGCTCACCGGAGGAAGCCGGGACTTTTCCATCGTACAGAATACCCTGGATTTGAATTTTGAAAAGAAAAGCATGAAAGGGGGACTGCTGGTCAATCCCTACTTGTACCACACCTTTGACCAGGATCTGGAGATCGGTCTTCGGGAAGCCTATCTCGATCTGTTCTTCGACAAATTCGACCTGAGAATCGGGAAACAGCAGATCATACAGGGAAAGGCGGAAGGCGCCTTCATTACGGATATTGTATCCCCGAAAGACCTGCGGGAATTTCTCCTGCCGGATTTTGATGAGATCCGTATGGGTGTAACGGCCTTTAAAATCAACGCCTATCATGGAAATTCTACCTACGAAGCCGTATGGGTCCCGGTATTTACTCCGACCCGGATGCCCGATGCAAGCTCCATCTGGAATCCGGGGATGGATTATCCCGTACAACCCGTTTTCGACTATTCCACGTCGGATGTCTCCGCCCGGCTGGAAAACAGTGAAGTATTCCTCCGGTACGGTACCATGACCTCCCGTTTTGATCTTGAACTGGTGGGAGGATATATGTTCTATGATGATCCGGTCATGCACATGACGAAGCAGTTTAACCCGGCCACGCAGCAATTGACCGGGCTCACGGTTCGTCCCGAATATCACCGGGTCACCATGGGAGGCGGCAGTTTTAGTCTGCCGGTGGGTCCCCTTGTACTCCGGGGTGAAAGCGGATTTTACTCCGGCCGCTATTTTCAAATCGAATCTCCGGCCTATCCCGATGCCACCGTGGAAAAGGATTTCCTCCACAGCATGGCGGGACTGGATTTTAATGCCTGGGGGATTACCTTCAGTTCCCAGATCATCCAGGAGTATATCATGGATTATGAAACAGGCATGCAAAATGATGAATTTGAACATACTCTCACATTCCTGGCAAAGAAAGATTTTCTCCGGGAAAAATTATGGCTTGAGCTTTTCACCTATACCGGATTGAATGAAGGGGATGCCCTGATCCGGCCCAAAATCTCCTATTCCTTTACCGACGGATTTGATATCCTGTTGGGAAGCAACCTGTTTGTCGGGGATGGCGGCCGGTTTGGGCGCTTTGATGACAATGACATGATTTACACAAAAATAATATATTATTTTTAGAGTTATGAGTGGAGAGTAGTGAGTCGTAGCAGCAGGACACGTCCTGCTGCTGAGTCTGAGTTATGAGTTATGAGTTGTTCTTGTGCAGGGCTCGCAGAGGAGATGGAAAGATGGAGAGAGGGGGAGAAAGGGTGACGACGTGAAGGGGGGATGGGGAGCACAGCGAAGCAATTGAACAGCACGAAGTGACGCTTAAATTTTTGAACACCGAAGGTGCTTTACCACATAGGAATAGACATAACCATGAGAATTGATCCCGGTCTACAATAGGTTGAATAATTCGGCTATTCATATATACGAATAACAATATTATCTTGCTTTATGTCGTTTTTCGGTGTATTTTACCCCCGGGGTGGGGGGCGTCACCTAAGCGAAATCATATATCGGATTTCTCTTATAATCTCATATTCTGATCAGCAAAAGAATCTAATCAATCATTAATAAGAAATTGGAAGCTGGAAGATGTAGGGACAGGCCGTGGCCTGTCTGAAGTTAGCGTCGCATCGCTCCTGGGGTTTCAATCAAATCAATCCCCTGTGAAAGACGCTGCGCTCATTTCACGGGGCAGACAATCATCTTTATGAAGTTAGAAGTTAGAAGCTGGAAGTTGGAAGTTAGCGTCACTTCGCTCCTGGGGTTTCAATCAAATCCCCCGTTAAATATCCCGGTAAACCGGGTCCCTTTTCACGGGGCAGGCAATCAAATCAATCTAGTCAATCGACTTTTTGACTTTCGACTTTTGACTTTTGACTGTCAACTGACGACTAACGACTGCCGACTGTCCACTGCCGACTGCCGACTGTCGACTAACCTACGGAAATATCAAAAACTTCACCCCCACCACAAACAGAAACACTGCAATCACCCGCCGGAACTGTTCCTGGGGAATGCGATCGATTACTTTTTTTGCAAGGGCAGCCCCGGCAAGGGAGGCAGGAATGAAGAGGAGTAGTCCCCATAAGTAGCTCTCATCCAGTCGAATCCCGTTGCCTAGATAGGTGGCGATGCGGGTGATGTCGATAAAGAAGGCGATGGCACCGGCTGTGGCAATATAAACTGCTTTCGGCAGGTCAAAGGCACTGAGAAACATGCTCCGTACGGCTCCGCCCACACCGAATATCCCTGCCAGAAAACCGGATAGGGCGCCACCGCTTACCGCCGTAGCCGATTTTTTGGGAATTCTAAACGTGGGATTATAAAAGAGAAACAAGACATAGAAGATAAAAAATCCCCCCAAAATTCGTGATAAAAGGGTTTCGGAAACAGACAAGACAATATTCGCTCCCAGAAAGGATGCAAGGATTCCTGCGGCACCAAATGAAAGAATCAGTTTCCACTGAAACCCTTTCCGGAAAAAAAGCATTTTCCAGATATCCCCGAACCAGTGAATAATTCCCACCAGAAGAAGTGTCTGGGGCAAAGGCAGAAAAAAGAGTAATATGGGCACCATGATGGTGGATGTCCCAAAACCGGTCAGTGTTCCTACACCTCCGGCAAGGATGGTTATGAGTGTAATGTAAAGGATTTCCATGGTCTTACTCCTTCAATTGTTCAAAAAATATATATTAGAATTTTGTGAGAAATGATATAATCGGTTACAAGTTGTTAAAGTGTAAATTAAAAATGAAGCTTTGCCCTGAACAGGAAAAATACAGCCCCCATCAGACAACAACCGGCATATACATAATCAACAGTAAGTTTTTCTTTTAAATACAGGATGGAAAAGGGGACAAACACTGAAAGCGTGATGACTTCCTGAAGAATTTTTAATTGTCCCACAGACATAACCGTATGACCAATGCGGTTTGCCGGAACCTGCAGCAGATACTCAAAAAAGGCAATCCCCCAGCTGATGACAGCTGCAATGATCCAGTGTTTGTGAGACAGATGTTTCAGATGGCCATACCAGGCAAATGTCATGAAAATATTGCTGGCACTCAGCAACAAGAGGGTAATCCATGTCCGGTTCATCACTTTCTCCTGAAATAAAGATGCAATATTACATCATTTCCCAATGAAATAAGTGATAATTTTTTCATTACGTAAGGTAAATGATTATATTCCTTTTACAGACAAACATACTCAGTATTATCATGCATACCTCATCATTCCCATCATTCTTCTGCTGATTGGAGCAGATATTGAATTATTCAGCAATAAGGGACGGATCAAAGATGAATAACCATACAAAAAAAATCCTTCTGGTGGAAGATGAAATGCTCATCGCCCTCCATGAGCAGATGATCCTTGAAGATTATGGATATTCGGTGCTGCATGTCCCCACCGGTGAAGATGCCATCGAAGCTGTCCGAAACACACCGGATATTGACCTGATTCTGATGGATATCAATTTAGGAGATGGGATAGACGGGACCGATGCAGCCAGGCAAATTCTATCTGAGCAGGATATCCCCCTTGTGTTTCTCTCGTCCCACACAGAGCGGGAAGTGGTGGAAAAGACAGAAGGAATCACATCCTATGGATATATTGTAAAAAACTCCGGCGAGACGGTCCTGATTGCCGCCATTAAAATGGCTTTTCGCCTGTTTGATGCCAAAATGCGGGAAAAGGAAAAAGAGAAACGGCTTGAGCACTCAAGAAACCTTCTTCATTACATTATAGAACATAGTAACAGCGCCATTGCAGTCCACGATAGAGATTTGAGATATATTTATGTCAGTAAGCAATACCTGAAACAGTACCAGGTAAAAGAAAAAGATATCATAGGGAAGCCTCATTATGATGTATTTCCCGACTTGCCCGAAAAGTGGCGGATTGTGCATCAGAGGGCGTTAAATGGAGAAGTCATCACATCAGATGATGACCCGTATATACATACGGATGGCTCGATTGAATGGACACGCTGGGAATGCCGACCCTGGTTTGAAAGCGACGGATCTATTGGTGGAATTATTGTCTATACAGAGGTCCTTACCCGGCAGAAAAAAGAGACGGATGCCCTGAAACATGGTGAAGGACGCTTCCGTCTCTTTGCTGAACTGGCGCCGGTCGGTATTGTCATATCAGATCAGGATGAAAAAGTTCAGTATGTAAGTCCGAAGTTTATGGAACTTTTTGGTTATACGATGGAAGATATGCCCACGGCAGACGCCTGGTTTCGTCTTGCATATCCCGATGAAAAACTCAGGAAAGAGATCCGCCACACCTGGAAACAGGCCATGGATCAGGCCCGGCAAAGCGGACATGAAATGCAACCCCTTGAATTTCCCGTAACCTGCAAGGATGGATCCCAAAAGTATATTGAATTCCGCATGAAAAGCAGCGGTGACCTGAACTTTATCGTTTTTATTGATATCTCAGAACGTGTTCAGGCTGAAAAAGCATTGATATCCAATGAAGAACGATTTCGCAACATTATCGGTAATATGCAGGACATTATTTTTACACTGGATACCCGGCAACGGCATACGGGTGTTTTTGGTCCGTGGGTTGAGAAAATGGGACTCAGCAGGGAGCATTTTCTGGGAAAAACCAGTGAAGAAATTTTAGGTAAAGAAGCGGGAAAGGTCCATACCGAAGCCAATGAAAAGGCATTAAAAGGTGAATTTGTCGTATATGAATGGGAAATTCCCACAGATGAGGGGGTTTTGTACTATCAAACATCCTTATCCCCCATTTTTAAAAAGGATGGTCAGGTCCACGGACTGGTTGGAGTAGGACGTGATATTACCCGGCTCATCCTGACGGAAAAAAAGATTAAACGCAATGAAGCCCGACTTGAAAGTCTTTTAAGAATTGCCCATCATCCGGCGAAAGATATTCAGGAACTCCTGGATTTTGCCCTCGAAGAAGCCATTAAGCTTACTGAAAGTGAAATCGGGTACATTTACTTCTACAATGAAACCGAAAAAAAATTCAGGTTAAACACCTGGTCCAGAGAAGTCATGCATCAATGTACGGTGACGGAAAAGCAGACTGTTTACGACTTGGACAAGACCGGGATATGGGGTGAAGCGGTGCGTCAGCGGAGACCCATTGTTGTCAAAGACTTTGCCGCCCCCAATCCACAGAAAAAGGGTGTGCCTGAAGGACACGCACCTTTGCATAAGTTTCTGACAATTCCCGTTTTGTATGATGACGAAATTGTTGCTGTGGTGGGTGTGGCCAACAAAAAGACGGATTATACAGATTCGGATATCCGCCAACTGACCCTGATGATGGATACGGTTTGGAAACACGTAAAACGCCGGGAAGTCGAAAAAGAACTGATAAGGGCCAAAAATGAACTGGACCGGTATTTTACATTGAGTCTTGACTTGCTGTGTATTGCTAACACGGATGGTCAGTTTATCCGCCTGAATCCTGAATGGGAAAAGGTCCTGGGATATCCCCTTCATGAACTGGAAGGCCGGTCTTTTCTGGAACTTATTCATCCCGATGATCTGGACTCCACACGGAAAGCCATTTCCACTCTGAGTGACCAGGAAGATGTCTGGAATTTTGAAAACCGTTACCGATGCAAAGATGGAAGCTATCGATGGATTGAATGGCGGTCAAGGCCCTCCGGAGAAACCATCTATGCCGTTGCCCGGGATGTGACAAAGCGAAAGAAGGCAGAGGAAAAAATTCAAACATTGCTCCGGGAAAAGGAACTTCTGCTGAAAGAAACCCATCACCGGATTAAAAACAACATGGGGACGGTAAAGAGTCTTTTAACCCTGCAATCCCGTTCAATCAAAGATTCCGAAAGCCAGAAAATCCTCCAGGATGCTGCCGGACGAGTCCAAAGCATGATGGTGCTGTATGATAAATTGTACCGCTCAGAAGGATATCAGGAACTCAATATCCGGGATTTTTTACCCTCCCTGATACAGGAAATTATCGGCCTTTTTCCCCAGAACAAGCCGGTCAAAATATCCACGGATCTTCAGAATATTAACCTGGATGCCAGGACACTTTCCACCATAGGTATCATCCTGAATGAATGTATTACAAATTCCATGAAATATGCCTTTGATAAAACACCAGAACCCCGGATATCCGTTTCATCCTGCCGTCAGGGGGATAAAATCATCATCCTATATCAAGACAACGGGAAGGGGTTTAAACGAAAACCGGAACAGGACAAATCCCAAAGTTTCGGTCTGAAACTCATCAGAATGCTGGTTGAACAATTGAACGGGGATTTAAGTGAAGAGGGTTCACAGGGTATGAAAGTACAGATCTCCTTTACTCCCCCCTCGTAGAATAACGAATAAATAAGCTACCGGAGGATTACATGGTACAGCTTTCACATAAAACGATACTGCTGGTTGAAGATGAATTCCTGATTGCCATGGCAGAAAAAGCCATACTGGAAGATTATGGATATTCGGTGCTCCTGGCTCATACAGGTGAAGATGCTGTACACATCATGGAAAAGGAAAATTCTATTGATTTAATCTTGATGGATATCAACCTGGGCAAAGGGATAGACGGAACGGAAGCTGCCAAACAAATTCTCAAAAATCATGATCTTCCTTTGATTTTTCTTTCCTCGCATACCGAGCGTGAAATTGTGGATAAAACGGAAGGGATCACATCCTATGGGTATATCGTCAAAGACTCTGGTGAGACGGTCCTGATTCAATCCATTAAAATGGCATTTCGTCTTTTCAATGCACAAATGAGCAGGCAGGAAAAAGAGGATCTGAAATTGAAATCCATGGTGTTGGATCAGATCAAGGATTTTGTAACGATTACCGATACGAAGGGGATTGTAACATATGTGAATAAAATTCAGGAAAAAGAGCTTGGACTTTCCAAAGAGGATATCATCGGAAAATCCATTCGTCTTTTTGGGGAAAATCCTGAACGGGGGGCTACACAACGGGAAATTTTATCGGAAACCCTGAATAAGGGGAGTTGGCGGGGGGAAGTTGTCAATCGTACGGCTGATGGCCGTGATATTATTTTAAACTGTCGGACCCAAGTGATATATGATGAAAAAGGGAATCCAATCTCCCTGTGTGGAATATCCACGGACATCACAGAACAGAAAGAGTATGAGGAAAAACTCCGCCGGAGTGAACACCTTCAACGATTGATTTTATCAGCTATTCCCGACATGCTGATGCGCTTTGACCGGGAGGGGAGGTATCTGGATATTTTGAATTATCGTGAGGATGAACTTGCCATGCCCAGGGATGAGGTGATTGGTAAAAAGGTGAGTGATATCATTCCCGGTGATCTGGGTACCCGTTTGGAAAAGGCGATTCTGACTGTTTTAAAAACGAACAAAGTGGAAAGTGTTGAATATGATCTGGATGTGCCGGCCGGACACAGTTCGTTTGAGGCACGAATTGTTCCCTTTTCTGAAAATGAGGTCATTGCCCTTATTCGGGATGTGTCTCAACGGAAGAAAACCGAAGAAGCTCTTATAAAAAGTGAAGAGAAATATCGACTAATTGTGGAAAATGCAAATGATGGGATTGAAATTTCTCAGGATGACAAAATAATATATTGTAATACCCGTTTTGCCCGGATGCTGGGTTACACAGTGAAAGAAATAAAGGATATCTCATTTAAGAATATATTTACCGAAGAAGGTATAAAATATTTGTATGAACGGGAAAAAAGTCGAAAATCAGGAAAACCGGAGCCCAATTATTATGAAACGACTTTTTATAAAAAAGACGGAAAGATCATTCATGTAGATATTAAATATGAAATTATTGATTATTTAGGGCATCCTGCCACATTTGCCATCATCCGGGATATAACACAGCGGAAAAAAGCGGAACTCCTGCTTCGGGAAAGCGAGGAAAAGTACCGGCTGATCATGGACAACAGCCTGGATGCGATATTATTGACAAATCCAAACGGTCAGATCATATCGGCTAACAAATCTGCCTGTAAAATGTTTGGCATGACGGAAGAAGAGTTGATCTCGGCGGGCCGGGAAGGCATCGTGGATATCCATGATCCAAGATTGGTTTCATTGCTGGAAGAAAGACGTCAACACGGGTATGCAAGCGGTGAATTGACCTATTTCCGGAAAGATGGTACATCTTTCGAGGCGGAAGTGTCCTCAGCCATATTCTACAACAGCCGGGGAGAATCCCGGACTAGTATGATTATCCGGGATGTGACAGAACGGAAAAGAACGGAGAAAAAGGTTGAAGCCCTGTTACGTGAAAAGGAACTCTTGTTGAAAGAGACGCATCACCGTATTAAAAACAATATGGGTATTATCAAAAGTCTTCTCAATTTGCAGGCCCAGAAAACAGACCGTATGGATAGCCGGATTATCCTGAAAGATGCCGTCTCCCGCGTCCAGAGCATGATGGTACTTTATGACAAGCTGTATCACTCAGAATCCTATACGGAATTGAATGTCAAAGATTTTCTACCTTCTCTGATTCATGATATTGTTGCCCTGTTTCAGGGAGAAAAGCCAGTCCGTACTGATCTTCACATCGACAGGATAGTGATGGATTCCAGGACCCTTTCTACATTGGGCATTATTCTGAATGAATGCATCACCAATTCCATGAAATATGCCTTTGACGCTGTTGAAGACCCTCGGATTACACTGCGTGTAAACAAAGATAAGGATAAAATGGTGGTATCCTATTCCGATAATGGATCCGGATGTCTGGATAAAGAATTGCCCGACAAGTGTCAGAACTTTGGATTTCAGTTGATGGATATGCTGGTTCAACAGTTAAACGGAACATTGAGAATTGATAGTACACACGGGATGAAGATTGTTGTAGAATTCTGAATTGGGGATCCGGGAAATTGTTTCGGGTCCACACATAAACAAAGTCATTTGAACATTTTAAAATTAATTTTAAGAATACAGAAATAATCCAGAAAATGTTATGCCCGGGTTAATGGTACTATTTAATATATTATTTATAATATAAGCTTGACGCTTGGTAGAAATTCGTGTATTTTACCCCCGGGGTGGGGGGCGCTACCTAAACGAAATCATATATTCTATCTCTCTTATAATCTCATCTTGAGATCAATAAAATCTCACAGCCCAATCAACCGACTGTTTACTGTCGACGGCCGACTGTCAACTAAAAAAAGTGACGCGTAACGCGTGACGCGTGACAAGGGGTCCAATCCTCCAATCGAATCCCCTGTGAAATACGCTGCGCTCATTTCACGGGGCAGGCAATCATATCCTAGAAGTTGGAAGTTGGAATTTAGAAGTTGGCGTCGCTGCGCTCCTGGTATGAGATTCAAGCACCACTTCGTGGTATTCAAGCACCTCACTGCGTTCGGTGTTCAAACGCTGCTGCGCAGCGTTCAAGAATCTCACTTCGTTCGATCTTTAATCCCAGCTTTGCAGATTTGAACAGGTGACTGGACTTCTTTTTTGAACACTGCGAAGCAGTGCTTGAATGCTGAACGTAGTGAAGCAATTGAACGGCACATAGTGCCGCTTGAATCCAATAACACTGCCTGCAACGAAGTACCAATCCACCAATCAAATCAATCTATTCAATTGACTGCCAACTATCGACTAACGACTGTCGACTGTCGACTGTCGACTGTCGACTATATATTGAAGATCAAAAACAGAATATAAACACAATAGCCAATGAGCAAAATGCCGCCTTCCAGCCGGTTTATCCGTCCTTGTTTTCGGAATCCGTATCCCATGATAAAGAGAGAAAACGTAAGCAACAGCATAACCGGAATATCACGTAGAATCAGTGTTTTTTCAGCTGAAAGGGGACGTATTAGTCCGGCCAGGCCGACAACGGCCAACGTATTGAAAAGGTTGGATCCAAGAATATTTCCCAGGGCCAGATCGTGTTCTCCCTTGCGGGCTGCTGCGACCGAAGAAGCCAGTTCGGGGAGAGAAGTTCCGACTGCTACTATCGTCAATCCGATAATCGTATCACTCACACCAAGGAATATAGCAACCTTTATGGCACTCCAAACCAAGGCCCGTGAGCTGCCTATTAGAAGCAAAAGTCCAAATATCATGAATATAATGGCTTTTTTCATCGGAACCGGATGAGTGGTCATTTCCTGTTCCATATCAATATTTAGGGCGTCAGTTTTACGGTATATGTTTTGCCTGAGGGTCCATACCATAAGTCCTGTAAAAATCAACAACAGCAAGAGAGCATCCCATCGGCTGATTAATCCATCATGGATTTGCCAGGCTGCCACGAGTGAAACAGCCATAAGGATAGGTAATTCTTTTTTCAGGACGGAAGAGTGAACTCTGACGGGATAAATCAGAGCTGAGAGCCCCAGAATGAAAGCAATATTCGTGATGTTTGAACCGTAGGCATTACCGAGGGCCATTCCAGGGTTGCCCTGTCCGGCAGCTAATGCCGATACCAGCATTTCCGGTGTGGATGTCCCAAACCCAATGATGACCATTCCGATTAAGAGGGGGGATAATCCTAAATGTTTTGCAACAGCAGCAGATCCTTCCACAAAACGGTCTGCACTCCAGAGCAGAAGCATCAAACCGGCTATAAGTATCAGTAGAACAATGATCATTGAAGGGAAACTCCTCATACTTATGGGATGATAATTTATGAAGATTATTACAGATACAATAAATGACAATAAAAAATTCTTTTAATCCGGTGAATGTGTTTTCTAAAAATCAGGGATTTTTACCCGTGAAGCACTTATATTAAATAAACTCATAAGGAAAATCCCATGAAACATATCAAGACGACTCTTTTATGTCTCATTTTTGTGTATTCATCCCTTTTTTCAGAGGAGTTTTTACGGGTGGAAAGTGGTGCCAAGTGGCTTATGTGGTTTCCGGACCAGCCGAAACGGGCAGAGATTCAAACAAAGGGTTATGCAGGGATAACCCTCAATGCCCGGCTGAATTACAAAAATATTATTCGTTTGTACAATCTGAAATATGAATTTTCAAATGGCATTCAGGCTCCTACCACAAAGGGACGGGATGAACTGATCAAAGACAAAGCCGGAACAGCCGGGTATATTCTGTTCCACCTTTTATCTGATATGTTCATTCCGGATGCCTGGAACAATCTGGCTGTGGTTCTTCGGGCTCATTATGAGGATTACCGGTCCATTGTACATTTTACGGATAATGTAAAATACATCCCCTATAATTTCAATGACGACCCCTATATCGATTATTATCGTGCCGGACAGGAAGCAGAATTTTATACCCGGTTTAGTGATGCCTTTTTCGGAATTTCTCTTGGGAGTCCACCCGGTGCAGAAAAATTTGCCAGAGCTTATGTCGGAGGAGGTAAAACTCTTTATCAGAAACCATACACTTTTCATATTGGCGAACAGGAAATTGAGGATACGATTACAGATACCCGTTTTACCGGTTACTTTGCCGGGGCGGGACTCGTTGCCCGGTATCCGCTACAAAGTCAGGATGCCCTCTTTTTTACTCTGGAATATCATCTGGGATCCGGTGAAATGGAATTGGTGAAGGACCGGGTAGATATAACCCAGATCGCAGACAATAATAAGAGCAGTATCAATTATTCTGGCATGGAAATGGGAGTGGAATATGAGCGGGTTCTCATCCCGGATAGAATCATACTGGGAATGGAGAGCAATTTTAAAATTAAATCTTTTGATCTTCAAACACCCAGTACAACCTATGAAGAAGCTTATAATATGAATCAGGACTACTTTTGGGGCATCAAGGTGAATGTGGGGTGGGTGATTTAATTGAGAATTGAAAATTGAGAATTGAGAATGGGGAATTGAGAATGGGCATCCTGTGGAGTACGCGGAGTCGCAGAGATAATTGCACTACGATATATCCGTCAGCTGTCAATCATTCAGTGACCGTTTTGGTAGATTATGTTAGTTCATCATCCATTGAATGATTCGACAGATCATATATACAAATAACAATATTAACTTGCATTGTGTCGCCTTTTGGCGTATTTTACCCCCGGGGTGGGGGGCGCTACCTAATCGAAATCATATATTCCATCTCTCTTATAACCGGGTTTCAGTTAGGGAAAAAGATTCCAATCATTTATAAGAAGTTGGAAGCTGGAAGATGTAGGGACAGGCCGTGGCCTGTCTGAAGTTAGCGTCGCTGCGCTCCTGATAGTTGGTTCATGGGTTCAAGAGTTCAGGGGTTCAAGGGTTCATGGGTTCAGGTGTTTAGGGGCTCAGGGACCAGGGATGGTCAACTGTTCACTGCCAACTGTCGACTGGCGACTGTCAACTGTCAACTAAAAAAAGTGACACGTAACAAGTAACGCGTGACGAGTGGGTTTAGGGGACAGGCTTTTGTTGACGGGAAAGATATTGGATCAGGCCGATAGTCCTGTTTTTGATTTCAAGTGATTATTCCAAACTATTTTATACAATTAACTAAGTTATACTAATAAATATTACAAAAAATAAAAATTATCCCACAAAAACCACTTGTTACTCGTCACACGTTACGCGTCACTGCCCCGCCCCATTTCACGGGGCAGGCAATCATCTCCTAGAAGTTGGAAGCTGGAATTTGGAAGTTAGCGTCGCTGCGCTACTGATGTATTTATCAAGTCAATCAAATCAATCAATTCAATCGACTTTTTGACTTTCGACTTTCGACTGTCGACTGCCGACTGATGACTGACGACTGATGACTGTCCACTGCCGACTGCCGACCAAACGTTCCCATTCACTTCCGGTTTGTTTCTCCCGGGGGATTTGATAAATTCCAAACATGAAACATTCCGTATCAAGGCAGTTCCCTGGGTCCTTTACTCTTCCGGCTATTTTGCAAAAGGATCTGGACAGGCTTGAAACCCTGATTCGCGAGCGGGGACAATCTGCATATCCTCTTATGAATTCCATGATCGTAAGTTTGATTCAAAATGGTGGGAAGCGGATACGTCCTCTGGTACTGATGGCTGTTTTCCGTGGAATGGAAGGGCCTGAAGATGCAGCCCCGGAAGCCTACAAGGCCGGAGCTTCCCTGGAACTCATTCACACGGCAACGCTGATTCATGATGACCTGATTGACCAATCCCTGGTACGCCGGGGAGCACCTACCATATTCGCATCTCATGGCATCCCTTCTGCCGTTCTGGCCGGTGATTACCTTTTTGTGGAAGCCTACGCCCTTACATCGGGCCTGCCGGAAAGGCTGATCCAAAAAAGTGTGTCAGATTTACGTAAAATGGCGGAAGGTCAATTACTGGAAGAAAGCACACCTCCCGAAACCCTTAATTTTCATACGTACCTGGAAATCATCCAATCCAAAACGGCTGTGATGTTTCGCAGTGCCTGTATATCCGGAGCCATGTTGGCAGGTGCGACAGAAGAGGATCAATATTGTTTAGGTGAAGCAGGACTTATGCTGGGTGTTGCCTTTCAGTTTATAGACGATATCCTGGATGTGACGGGAGATGAAGAGATTACCGGCAAACCGGTGGGAACAGACTTTCTGTCCGGGAAAAAGACTCTGCCCTACTTATTGTATGAAGAACAGGTCGGTGTACTTCCCCGGGTACGAACACCGGATACTTTTAAAAGCATTTACAATGGTTTGCGGTCCGAGGCTGTCATTTCCAGGGCGAGAAAAATGGCCCGGGAGAAAACCATCCGGGCCAAAGAAGGGTTTGGTGTTTTAGTGAATCCTCAAATCCGGTCCTTTATTCTGGACATGTGCGACCGGATGCTAAACCGGATTTTATAATCCGGCGGTGATCATCCGGTACCGGTTTTCATTTTTTACGTAGTGCTCGTTTGTCTTTAATTCTTTTGAGATAAATTCACTCAGATGATTTAAACGGTTTTTGAAACTGTAGGGAAACCAGTGGCGGACATCGTCGGGGTCGGGGTTCCTGGGAATTTTAGTTTCCAGTTTCCGCATGAGGGTGAGCATACCATCCGGTTCATAACCTGCCCGATAGGCATAGATGGCTCCCTGTACATCGGCTTCGGCTTCATACTCTTCTTTACGACCTTTAATGGCCCTTTCATACATTTCATCCGCCAGGGCATCCATCTCCTTCGTGTCTGTGCCAAAGGCTTCATCCAGCTCACCGAAGGCATCTTCCGCCCGGAACTTCACCTTCCGTTTATCCATTTCAGTCTCTCCGTGTCCCAGGGTCACGTGAGCAATTTCGTGCCCAATCAGACATGCCAGTTCATGTTCACTGCTAATCTGTTTAAGCATTCCTTTTGAAATCACAATCACTCCGATAGGCAGGGCATTGGCATAGATGTCATCTGTATCAACCACATGCACCGTCATGGGCAGGTCATAGAATTCCGTATTCTCGGCAATCAGCTGAGCAATTTGATTCACATAAGCTGTCAGGCGCGTATCCCTGACAAGTCCGGGCGCTGTTAACCGGCCGGCCGTATAAGCACTCACAGCAAAGAGTGTCTCATCAATGACAAAGCCTTTGTTCTGTTTTAAGCGGTACTGGCGCCGAAAACGGTTTGGAGACCATCGTGTGTGATAGGTGTTTTCGCGAAATGTCAGATAATCCTGTGGGTTGAATGTCCGCCGGATGGGCTGGTCCATAACGGATTTATTCAGAACGCCCTCCCGTTCAAACTGATTTTCAAAAAAACCTTTGACGGCAGCATTCACCATGGTTTTAGAGGCTTTCCGGTCTGTCCAGTCATTTGCCATTACCCCGTAATCAATGGATTCAGCCCCGCTTTCAAATGCCATGGCCGAAACCCAGCCGGATTTCTGATCTGATGTGCTTACCTGGATCCATTGCTCACCACTTTCACGGATAGATACATCATCGCCTCTGTTTAAAATTTTCACAACGGGGAAAAAGGCGCCGGCACCTTCCCGAAGAGATACATTGCTTCGCTGAATGGTTTCAGCGGACAATCCGGAAAGACATCCCCATGCTAAGATCAAAACAAGACTCTTTTTCATAATCCCCTCTACTTTGTTTTAAACGTAAACACACCGGACTCATCCACCAGGTCCGGATTTTTCTTCAAAAGCATGCACCGGTCTACAAAGGCTGCCGAGGGTTTATCCCCGGGATTCAGGCGGAGAATTTCCTGAAACGCAGACATCGCTTTTCGCCAATCCCGTTTCCGGTACCATTGCATCGCATCAGCAAACATGCTTTCAATCTCAAGCTCCTCTGGTGAAAGGTCACCTTTCCGCCCTACCAGCGTAAAGACCCGGATAGGCAGGTTTTTCCCTTTGACCCGGATGTAGTCCAGTTCTCTAAAAATATAATCATCTTTTACGTATTCCCATGTGAACTCGCTCATAATATTGGTGGTCCCGTAGGATTTATTGACCCCCTCCAGCCGGGCAGACAAATTTACCGTATCTCCTACGGCCGTATAATCCATCCGCCGGGCACTGCCAAGGTTTCCAACCACCATGGGGCCGCTGCTGATGCCGATCCGGGTTAGAATGTGTCCGGAAGGCAATGGAATCAAGTCATTGACTTTCTTTTCCCGAAATTTCAAAATCACCTCACAGGCAGCTTTGGCATGATCGGAACGAGGAATGGGTGCACCAAAAATGGCCATAATCCCATCCCCGGTGTATTTATCCAGGAGCCCCCCAAAATCCAAAACAATGGAAGAGATGGTTTCAAAATAGCTGTTTAACACCCGGATCACATCTTTGGGTGATTTCTGTTCCGAATAGGTGGTAAAGCCCTGCAGGTCGGTAAAGAGGACGGTTCCGGTGACTTCCGATCCTTCCAGATCGACCCGTTCAGGATTTTCCATTAAAAGGTTGATGACATCTGAGCTGAGATACCGGGAAAAGAGGGAGCGGATTTGCCTTTTTGCCCGGCCTTCAGTAAGGGTCCGGTACATGGCTGATGATCCGGTTGTCAGCAAAATCCCCAGGACGGGAAAGAGAAGATCCATTTCGGTGTGCAGATACCTGAAACATCCCAAAGAAACCAGGATAAAAAGGAAGGCGCCGGCTAAAGCCAGAATCACCGATATCCCGAATTTACGGTTCAGGATGATAAAGGCAAGAAAGAGGAGAAAACACAGGGTTAGAACCTGTACATACAAATCTGAAAAAGAGTTCAGCGCATCCCCTTCTGTAAGGTTTTGCCAGATTGTTACATGAATTTCACCACCGGGATAGGGTTGGATGGATGTAAAGGGTGTGGGTTTTAAATCCAACAATCCCCCTGCAGAGGCACAAATCATAATCTTTTTATTGGTATAGTCCCTGGGAGGAATAATGGGCTCCACTCCGGATTGTGCACGGATTGCAGAAAGAAACACGGCATGGAAAGAGTCGTAGCGGTAAACCCCTGATTCACCACCAGGGCCATACCAGTAGATTGGAAATTCACCCCGTGCTGAAAGGGGAATGGTTGTTTTCTGCGTGATTAAACGCTTTTTCCCCGCATCGTAGGACAGGATCGAATCTCCTGAGGATTCCAGGTAAGCCGCCAGTCCCAGCTGGGGATAGATCTCATTACCTGCGCGGACCATAAGGGGCAACCGGCGGCTAATCCCATCTGAATCCGTGATAAAATGGGTTGTGCCAATGCGTTCAAGTCCTTTGGCCAAAACAGGGATCGGAAAACGGATCCCGCCATACGTTGGAAGGTGCAGGTTTTCGGATCCGGTAAACACTAAGGGGCCGGTCCCTTCAAAGGTCCCCCGTCGATAGAGAGAATCAGTCAGCATAGCTCCCATAACCACATGGGGAAAGGCGGCAATGGCTTCACCAAAATCCCGGTCTGACGCTTCGGCAGAGAGTTCAATCCGCTGTTGGTCCGGCTCAGAAAAATGCATATCGAAAACCACCGTTTGGGCACCGGCATCCCGAAGATAATTTAATACTATCCCGTAAAACTGCCGGGGCCAGGGCCAGGTGATATTATAGCGGTCTGCAAAATAACTGATGGAAGCATCATCGATGGCAATCACCAAAAAAGATGTATCAGGTGACTCTTTTTCAGACAAAAGATGCCATTTATAATCTGTGACGGCATACCGCATGTCCCTGTAAATATTGGTAAGACTAAAAAGAGCCATAAGGATAAAAACGGTCAGGGCAATCGCAAGGGTGGGCCATCTTGTTTTTTTATTCTGTTCTTTCATAACTGGGCTGCCCTTTCTCCATGGGTATATCCCGGTGGAAGATTTTATTATGGAGGTATGGCGCCTAAATCAATGCAAAAGAGTGACGCCAATATCATCTATTCCCCGTTTGGGTGTTCACATGATTTTTCACTGTGATTATCTGCTTCAACGTGTTTAAATATAAAGAAGTTGATTTCTTTAAAAAAGGGTGGACTTATAATCGTTTTCCTGTTTTAGCATCAAAGAGGTGAGCTTTGGACATATCGGGATAGAGATCCATGTGACTCAGTTCTTCTGTCAGGGGATCAAAGGCTCCGGTAATACAGTGCAGGCGGGTTTCATTCCGGGTCAGATATAGGATAGTTTCATTTCCCAGGGGCTCCACCAAATCCAGCCGGGTTTGAATAGGTACCGCCGATTTATTCGGTGGTGTGATATACAGATGTTCAGGGCGGATACCAATGATGACGGCTTTTTGTGATTCATTTTTCAATCCTTCACAGCAGGATTCAGGAAAATCAAAGGCCAGGTTCATATCTTTGGAGTAAAGGGTTTTTTCTTCGGTGATTACAGCCGGAATGAAATTCATGGAGGGACTCCCAATAAAGCCGGCGACAAAGAGATCTGCCGGTTTTTGATAGATTTCCATAGGTGTATCAAGCTGGTGGATAATCCCATCCTTCATGATCGCGATCCGGTCTCCCATGGTCATGGCCTCAACCTGATCATGGGTTACATAGACCATGGTGATTTTCAGCTGCCGGTGGAGTTTCTTGATTTCAGCCCGCATCTGGACCCGTAATTTGGCATCCAGGTTGGACAATGGTTCATCAAAGAGAAACACCTTGGGTTTTCGCACAATCGCCCGTCCCAGGGCGACCCTCTGACGCTGTCCACCGGACAATTGTTTGGGTTTTCTTTTCAGGAGGGAATGAATTTCAAGGATATCCGCAGCTTCCTGCACCCGTTGTTCAATTTCTTCTTTTGGATACTTCCTCAGTTTCAGTCCAAATGCAATGTTATCATGGACCGTCATGTGGGGATAGAGGGCATAATTCTGAAAAACCATGGAGATGTCCCGGTCTTTCGGCGGAATATGATTCACACGGTTCTCTCCAATAAAAATATCTCCTGCGGTCGCCGATTCCAGGCCGGCAATCAGCCGGAGTGTCGTGCTTTTGCCGCATCCGGACGGCCCGACCAAAACTAGAAATTCCCCGTCATGGATCGTCAGGTTTAAATTATCGATGACTTTCTGGCGTTCATCAAATGTTTTGTCGATATTTTTCAGTACAATCTGAGCCATGGCAAACCCTTTGTTTATTTCGATTTAACACGTTTTTCAAAAAAAGACCGGTCCAGATGGGTCATCCGGCAGGCCAGATCCAATTCACCGGAAGCGACAATGAGCCGGCCCTCATCTTCCTCTACGCCGGTTGTAAATACGACATCGGTCAGATAAATCCAATCGGAAAGGAAAGCCGTTAAAGAGGGATCAGCTTCAAGAACCGGCGATGTATCGTTTAATGTGATGATCTTTTCCGGATGATGCCGGTCCAGGATAGCATAGAAGGTACGGTATTTCCCCACGGTACCGTGTTTTTCCACTCCGTGGAACAGGCATAGCCAACCCTGATCCGTTGCCAGTGGAGGAGCCCCTGCCCCCAGCTTGTACGAGATCAGGGTATCCCTTCTTGCCGGCATAAAGACATTTTCCACCGGTTTCCAATGGTAGAGGTCCGGCGATTCAGACAAATTGATGGAGGGTCCGGGAAGAATATTTCCCTCCGAACCGGTCGTAAAATACAGTTCCCCCAAAGGACGGGTCAGGGCATAATAGGTGCCGTTGATTTTCTGGGGAAAGAGGACCATATCCTTATTCTGATGGTCCATGATGATACCCTTCAGGGTATAATTCAACCCGTCATGTGAATGATACAGGGTGGTAGAATGACGCTCAGAACTCACGGAACAGGTGGTCATATAGTAATCCGGACCGATTTTCGTAATGCGTGGATCTTCAATGCCATATTCCTGATAACTTGCAGCCGGCTCAATGATCTTGTCATAGTGAATTTTCTGGACTGTCAATCCGTCCGGACTCAGTTCAACGGGAAGAAGCCAGGAAAAAGAGGTGAGCCCGAAAACACGGATGTGCTCATATTCCAGAAAGCGGAATTTCCGGGGATCGCTGGTATCCAGTTGATACGTTGGGTGTTCTTCGACGATATAGTGGTCCGGTGCTGACCACCGGATAAAACGAAAACGCCCTTCTTTAATGGGCTCCCGGATGGCTTCGGCCACCCGTACCATGAGGAGGAGATTCCCGTTACCAAGACGGGTCATCCCGGGATTGAAAGCCCCCAAAATAAAGGTTTCAAGTCCCGTTTTTACATGGATCGGACACCGGCTCAGGTCAATATCCACAGGTGATAACACAATTTTATCTGATAAAATATGTCCCCGCTTCATCGTATCCCTGCCTTCTTTTTCATGTTTTTGATCATCCGTGTACAATTTAAACCGTTTTCAACATTTTATCCCAGGGATAATATAATGCTTGACAAGGGAAATATGATAAAATAAATTAAAACGTTTCGATAAAAATAATGAGATAGCCATGGCGACAACAATTAAAGACATTGCCAGAAAAGCCGGTGTATCCATTTCCACCGTCTCACTGGTCCTGAACCGAAGGGGATATGTGGCGGATGAAACCCGGGAAAGGATTTTATCCATCATTGAAGAAATGGATTACAAGCCTCTCCATTCTGCCCGGAAACTGGCCACCCAGAAAACGGGTAACATTGGATACATTCTTTGGGAAGGCCATTTTTCCGAGGTGGAAATGTTTTACAGTCAGGTTTTTCTGGGAATGGAGTATGCCGCCCGGAAAAATGATTACTACATCCTTTTAACCACCGTCAACGATCATTTTGACCCCCGGCAGGACCTCCCCCGTTTTTTGCAGTATAACGATGTGGACGGCGTGGCACTGGCAGGACGGGTCCCCCTTGATCTGATTCACTACCTGGATAAACACGCCATTCCCTTTGTCCTCGTGGATTATGAAGTCCCGGGGAAAAATTACAATACCATCAAAATAGACAATTACAACGGAGCCTTCCGGGCAGTGGAATCTTTGATTGAACAAGGCCGGAAGTATATCTCCTTTGTGGGGGGAACTTTCATTCATCCTTCCATTAAGGAACGGTACCGGGGATACAAGGACGCCCTGGAAAAACATGGGCTTCTAAACAATTCCTATCTGGAGACCTACAGCTATTGTGAAGATGTAGAAACATCCCGGGCTATCGGGGAAAAAGGCATTAAAAAACTCCTGAAATCCCGGCCGGAAATCGACGGTGTATTCTGTTGCAACGATACCACCGCCCTGGGGGTCCTTTCCGGAATCCAGTCCATGGGTAAAACCATCCCCGGAGATGTGGCCGTCATCGGTTTTGATGACATACCCCCTGCCGAATTCAGTTCTCCAAAACTCAGCACCGTAAGTGTCCCAAAACTGGATATCGGAAAAGAAGCCTACAAATTACTTTACGAGCGAATACATAATCCCAACATCATGCCACAGACCAGGACCATTTCCGTTGATCTGGTCATCCGGGAAAGCAGTCAAACAAAAAATAAACCGTGAGGGGATCCCGTCCTTGACCGAACCGCTTTTTAAAACGAAAGAAAACACCTTCCCCTTTTTACTGGGTGTGAATTACTGGCCTGCCGATTCGGCGATTCACATGTGGAAACGGTGGAATCCGAAAATCCTGGAAAAAGATATCCTCCGGATGAAGAAACTGGGCATGAACTGCTTTCGTCCTTTTTTGATGATGCCGGATTTTACTGACGAAACGGGAGCTGTTGTCCCCCTCATGGTGAAACGGCTCCAACATTTTCTAAGCCTTTGTGATGATCATGAGATATCCTGCATGCCCTCCTTCATTGTCGGTCACATGTCCGGTGAAAACTGGGATGTCCCCTGGCGACAGGGAAAAAATTTCATTCGTGACCCGGAAGTATACAAGATCACTGAAAATTATATCTGCACGATTGTCCGTGAGTGCCAGTCCCATTCATCGGTTTGTGCATGGCTATTATCCAACGAACTGCCCAATTATGCTGAGGAGGCCGATTCAAAAGCCGTTGCCATCTGGACTGAAAAAATCATCGGAGCCATCAAAAAAACCGATCCCCACCGGCCTGTGAGTATTGGAGACGGTGCCTGGAGTCCGGAAATCATCGGTGAAGAAACCGCCTATCATCTTCGAAAACTCAATCGTTATCAGGATTTTACCGGATTACATTATTACCCCCGGGGGATGAGTCCCTGGCACCATACATTTACAACCGCTTTCCGTCTTGCCATGGCCAAAGCCTGGGGAAAACCGGTCATCGTCGAGGAGTTCGGCACATCCACCACCCTCTGTTCAGAGGAAAATCAGGCAGCTTACTATCGTTCTGTTTTTTACAGCGCCCTGATCAATGGTGCCGGGGGAGCCCTCAGCTGGTGTCTGAATGATTTTGATTTTACAGATGAACGCCCGTACTCCCATCACCCCTTTGAAGAGCATTTTGGCATCATCCGCAAAGATACATCATTGAAACCGGCAGCCCGGGAGTTTCCGGCCTTTGCAAAAGTACTATCAGACCTAGCCCCTTACCAAAAAATATCCAGTCAAAAGCCCGTGGGTCTATTCATCCCCTCCAATTACTATTATCGTTATCCTTTTCAGTTTCAACCGGCATTCAAACAATGGTATGATCTGTACCTGGAAACCTTCTCGCTCCTGAAACGGGCAAATCTGGATGTCCACATGGTAGTGGAACCGGCGCAGGAATTGGATCATGAGGGGAAATATTCTCATACTCTCTCACTCAATCCTGAAGAAATCCCTCTCCTTATCATCCCCCGCATGAAACTCATGACCAAGCAGACTCGCCTGGCCCTGGACACATACCTACAAAAAGGCGGAACCCTGTATTTCAGTTTTGCCAACGACAGCTGGGTTCCGGACTGGCATACTCTGGCCGGAATTGAAACAGACTGCAAGTTCGGTGTTCCGGATTTCTATCCCCAGGAGACACTCCAGGTTACCTTTGCTAAAGCCTGGGGAGCTTTTCATGCGAACGATATTATCAATATTCCCCTGAAACATACAGAACCGGAATTCAGCGTCTGCCCGGTTTTAAACCATGGGGGGATTTCCATAGCAGAAGACGCCCTTCGTTCTCCTTTTCTTCTCAGGCATTCCGTCGGGAATGGGACTGTCTGGTTTAGTCCCTTTCCCCTCGAAATGCTTGCCCTGGGAAGCCAGCAGGATGATTGGAAATATCACCTGTGCAATATCTACCGGTCCATCTATGAATCCGTGGCTCCCCCGTCACTATTCACATTGCAGGGAGACGGACTGGAAGCAGGATTCTGGAAAAAAGGATCCCGGTATCTCATCATCATTTTTAATCATGACTGGAAAAAGGTCCACGGACAGCTTACCGTCAATTTACCCCAATGGAAACTGGATGCATCATCTCTTTCCTGCCAAAAGGAGGTCCCTGACAAGATTTCCTTTTCACTGCAGAGAAAAGGGGTGTGTATCCTGAAAATTTCCGGGAATTAAAATATGTACTGGTTGTCAACTAGAAACAAGGAGGAATGATGAAAAAGGGGACACTGTTACTACTTGCGATTTCCCTGATCTTTTGCGGCGTGGCATACGGGCAAAATGTCATCGGAAATCCGGGGTTTGAAGATCTTTCCCCGTCGTTCTGGAACCCGCTCAACGGGACTTTCGGAACGGAACTGGGTGTGGGAACCGACACCTCATCCAATGTACTCAACGGATTCCGGTCTTTCATGATCACAAAATCCGGCACATCGGCAGACATCATCGGGTGGAAATCCTGGGATAATGCCAATCTCTACTGGAACAATGCCGGATCCGGAACTTTCTCGGTCAATGCTTCCATCAAAACCGTCGGTGTAAACACCAACCCTGCCAATGATGACGAACGCATCGGGGTGTTGTTTGAGTTCAAAAATGCCGCCGGAGCCGAGCTGGCGACGGCGACACTCTGGGCGGATCAAACTGCGGCAGATGTGGACTGGGCCGATCTGAACGATGTGGTCATGCTTACCGAAGCTCCGGAACAGGTCTTTGTAACCCTGTTCATGGGAAAAAATGCCACGGGAACAGTCTATTTTGACAATGTAGACTGCAACACAGCCGACTCCTGGACCATGGGTGTTTTCAACGGTGGTGCGGAAGACGTGGCCGGCTGGATGGACTGGTACGGCGGCAATGGAAACTATGCCATCGTAACAGACGAAGAGGCTCACAGCGGGATTTATTCCGTGCTTCTTTATCAGGATGCAGATACCACCACCAGCCAGAGTGAACTGGTGTACTACTCACAGCCCTATCCCATTGAAGGAGGCGAGTGGTACAAGATCAGCGTCTGGGTCAAAACAGAAAATGTGCCGGATATCGGAACCGGTGAATTCACCTATCCCACCGGAGACTATCATGACGGCGGTATCAACCTCTGCTTTTTCACCCACGGCGGCAATATCGACACCGAATGGAGCGCACAGGGTGACCGCTTTATCTATGTGGACCAGCGGGACAGCACCACCGAATGGCGCCTCTATGAAGGGGTCCATAAAGCGGCTGACGATGCCAACGGCATCTCCGTCCGGGCCCGCTTCAACAACTGGGTGACAGGTAAAGCCTGGTTCGATGATTTCAGCGTAGAAAAAATCGTTCAGGATGGCGACAATATCATCGGAAATCCAGGACTTGAAGATCTTTCCCCGTCGTTCTGGAACCCGCTCAACGGGACTTTCGGAACGGAACTGGGTGTGGGAACCGACACCTCATCCAATGTACTCAACGGATTCCGGTCTTTCATGATCACAAAATCCGGCACATCGGCAGACATCATCGGGTGGAAATCCTGGGATAATGCCAATCTCTACTGGAACAATGCCGGATCCGGAACTTTCTCGGTCAATGCTTCCATCAAAACCGTCGGTGTGAACACCAACCCTGCCAATGATGACGAACGCATCGGGGTGTTGTTTGAGTTCAAAAATGCCGCCGGAGCCGAGCTGGCGACGGCGACACTCTGGGCGGATCAAACTGCGGCAGATGTGGACTGGGCCGATCTGAATGATGTAGTCATGCTTACCGAAGCTCCGGAACAGGTCTTTGTGACCCTGTTCATGGGAAAAAATGCCACGGGAACGGTCTATTTTGACAATATAGACTGCAACACGGCCGACTCCTGGACCATGGGTGTTTTCAACGGTGGTGCGGAAGACGTGGCCGGCTGGATGGACTGGTACGGCGGCAATGGAAACTACACCGTCGTCAGTGATGTGGAAGCCCATAGCGGCACGTATTCTGTCGAAATGTACCAGGATGCAGATACTACCACCAGCCAGAGTGAACTGGTGTACTACTCACAGCCCTATCCCATTGAAGGAGGCGAATGGTACAAGATCAGCGTCTGGGTCAAAACAGAAAATGTACCGGATATCGGGATTGGCGAATTCACCTATCCCACCGGAGACTATCATGACGGCGGTATCAACCTCTGCTTTTTCACCCACGGCGGCAATATCGACACCGAATGGAGCGCACAGGGTGACCGCTTTATCTATGTGGACCAGCGGGACAGCACCACTGAATGGCGCCTCTATGAAGGGGTCCACAAAGCGGCTGACGATGCCAACGGCATCTCCGTCCGGGCCCGTTTCAACAACTGGGTGACAGGTAATGCCTGGTTCGATGATTTCAGCGTGGTTAAAATGGTAGTAGCTCCCGGAAATGCCATTCAGCCCAAGGGTAAAGATATTCCCGAAATTCCTGAACACTTTGCCCTGCATCAGAACTATCCCAACCCCTTCAATCCTGTCACAACCATTCAATACGACCTGCCCCATCAGACACTTGTAACCATTGATATTTACAACATCATGGGACAACATGTCAAAACACTGGTCAATGCCGTACAGAATCCTGGCAGTTATTCCCTGATCTGGGATGCTACCAATGACCGGGGAGCCCTGGCGCCTTCCGGTATGTATCTCTATGTTCTGAAAACCAACGAACAGCGCCTGACGAAAAAGATGGTTCTGTTGCGTTAGTTTTTCTTTCCCCTGAATCTGCCGGAGCTTGCAGCTCCGGTAGATTCCTGTTAAAATCGTTGAAGGATTATCACATGAGACGTTCATTGCGAATTGCCATAATGGCTCTTTTCCTCCAGTGTTCCATCCTCTCCGCAGGGACAAGCGGAAAAATCGCCGGTCGGGTGATAGATGGAGAAACCGGAGAACCTTTAATCGGTGTCAATATCATCGTGGAAGGAACCTCCCATGGCGCAGCCACCAATGCGGACGGATACTATACCATACTGAATATGATGCCGGGGACCTACTCGGTCAGGGCTTCTATGATTGGCTATCAGGCAGTCGTACAGCAAAATGTGCAGGTGATGATTGACTTAACCACTCCCCTGGACTTCGAGCTGACAACTGAGGTTTTGGCTGGACAGGAAGTCATCGTGATTGCCAAAATGCCGACTGTGAAAAAAGACGTTACATCCACCTCTTTTCGTGTAAGCTCAGACGAAATCGAACAGCTTCAGGTTCAGACACTCAGTGACATTGTGAATCTCCAGGCCGGCGTGGTGGAAGGACACTTCCGCGGCGGGCGGGCCGGTGAAGTGATGTACATCGTAGACGGCATTCCCATGAATGACGCCTATTCCGGGGATAATCTCTTCGATGTAGAGAGCGACATGATTCAGGAAGTGGAAATCATCAGCGGCACCTTCAATGCCGAATACGGCCAGGCCATGTCCGGTATTGTGAACATCGTGACCAAGGAGGGACAGAAGCACTATTCGGGGAAACTCTCTTTTTTCTCTGGGGATTATCTAAGTTCACATACCAAAACTTTCATGCATATCGATCATATCAATCCTCTTTCTGTTTCCAACCTGCAAATGAGCTTAAGCGGTCCTTTACCTTTCATGAAAGAGAGGATCTCCTTTTCAATACTGGGAAGGGTTTACGGAAATGACGGCTGGCAATACGGCCGACGCATCTTTCGTCCCCAGGATTTTTCAACCTTTTCCGACAATCCTGAAGAAAATGTAATCCAATCAACCGGCGACAGCACCTACGTTCCCATGAATCCCAGCGAGATTAAAACCCTCCAGGGAAAAATCAGCCTGAAAGTATCCCAGAGGGATAAAATCAATTATACTTTTTTCTATGAAGATGAATACCACCGGGATTTTGACCGCCTTTTCAAGTACAATCCGGACGGCAATTATCATCACGAAAGCAACAGTTATCAAAATGGGCTTCAATACACCCGTATGTTTGGGAAATCCACCTTTCTTACAGCCAATGCGTCGGAATCCTTTACCGAATACAGCCAATATGTCTATAAGGATCCCCATGATCCCCGTTACGTGCCTATTGAGCATCTCACACAAAATAATTCCAACGGATTTTCCACCGGTGGCATGCGGATGTGGCACCATTTCCGGAACAATCGGACCCGCATTGCCAAAGCTGACCTGAGAAGCCAGTTTACCCGGAGTCAGACTTTGGGCCTGGGGGTTAGTTATAAACAGTGCCGTTTGTGGCTTCATGAATATCAGCTGTATTTCGATGAAAATGATGAAATCCGCATACCCTCCGATTCTTCCTGGTACAACAACTCCTATACCCGTAAACCTGTGGAAATTGCCGCTTACATCCAGGATAAACTGGAACTGGGGGAGATGATCATCAATATGGGAGTCCGGCTGGATTATTTTGATCCAAACGGCGAGGTCCCTGAATATTTTTACGATACCCAGGGAGCTCCCAAACGGGAAGCTAAAACATCCCATCAATGGAGCCCCCGTATCGGTATTGCCTATCCTATTTCCGATCAGGGGGTGATCCACTTTTCCTATGGACATTTTTTTCAGGTTCCCAATTATGAGCACCTCTATATCAACCCCGATTTTGAAGTGAATCTGATTCAGCTCAAAGGCGATCAGCCGCCCCGGGGCCGGTACAATATCATGGGCAATGCCGAATTGAAACCGGAAAAAACCGTCAGTTACGAGATCGGTATCAAACAGGCCATTACGTCCAACCTGACCATCGATATCACCGGTTACAACAAAGATATCCGGGATCTGATCGGTCAGATAACCATGCAAAATATCTACGGAGGAAAATTCTGGCGTTTTATCAATCGGGATTATGCCAACGTCAAGGGAATCACCGTGGCTCTTGAAATGCTCGAACAGCCGGGATCCGTTGGTTTTTCCGTGGATTATACCTATCAATCCGCCACGGGAAATGCGTCGGATCCCATGGATGAATCGAAAAATCAGGAATCGGATCCACCCATCCAATCAGAAAAAAAGCGCAGACCTCTGGATTGGGATCAAACCCATTCCCTGAACATGTCCATGACGACCACACAAATGGGCTTTCACATCAGTTTGATCGGAAAAATCGGCAGCGGCACTCCCTATACCCGGGAATCTCCCTATTATAACAACCGGATTCTGAACGGAGAACGCAAACCCATGACCATGACCTTTGATCTGAACGTCACCAAAGACTTTTTCCTTAACTCCTGGATCATTTCGCCTTTCATGAAGATTACCAATCTTCTGGACCGGAAAAACAATCGGGAAGTATATCCTTCCAGTGGAACAGCCGATTATAATTATGACATGGTTTTTGAAACGTACCGTGGATATAAAACCCAGGAAGAGTGGTATACACAGCCGAACTTTTATGATGAACCCCGAAAGGTCATCATTGGCTGCTCCTTAAGTTTTGATCAGAAAAGATGAGAATTAACATGAAGACATTCACCATGAAAAAACAAACAATTTTTCTGTCCGCTGTTTTATGTTTCCTGGCTTTGACCGTGATTCCACTTCAAGGGCAGACCCCCAAATCCATGAGGGGTCACCGGGAATGGCGCCGGCGTGGTCTGATGAACGGCAACCTGGTCCATACCCTTTTCTGGAATTACTGCGAAGTGGGCAGTTACCCTGATGATCCCTCCGGATGCTGGCCCTCTCCGGAACGGCATTATCTGGATGATATCACACTGATTGTCTCGGTGGAAACAACCAACCGCGATGGTGAAATCATCCATCCCATGGAAACCCAGTACCGGGAATTTGTGGATGTTTCCCCCGATGGAGTCCCCTGGGGATTTGAAGCCCGCCCCAACTGGTTTAACATGGACAAAGAATCCAACACCTCCCCGGCCATGAGTAATAATCCCAATTCCTGGCCGGATTACTGGCTGGATAGACCCCTGTCCTGGGCCGGACACTGGAACGGCTATTTCGGAAAAGGAATCTATAATGCCGATCTGGAAACAGTGTTTGTCTTCGATGATGATCCGGATAAAGAACCCAACCTTTTTATGAATTTTTACTGTGACTCCCGGGATTCCACCCGGGGCGGTGTGGGGCTTGTCGTGAAGGCCCGAGGATTTCAATGGAGCCAGGTCCTGGCGGAAGACTGTATTTTCTGGCTCTATGACATCACGAACGAATCCAATACCGATTATCAGAAATCCTACTTTGCCCAGTATATCGACTGGGGTATCGGAGGTGTGGGTAGTGATGTTCAAAACATCGGCGAATACGACCTGGATTTGGATATCGCCTTTGCCTACGGGCCTCCCGGTGCAGTAGGAACCCCAGGGAACTGGCAGCCCATCGGGTATGCCGGATACGCCTTCCTCGAAAGTCCCGGTATTGAAACAGATGGAAAAGACAATGACAATGACGGGATGGTGGATGAGTCCCGGGAAAGCGACGGACCCGGGGAATTTCTGGATACTTATCCCTATGGGATTGACAACGTGGAAAACTTTGTCCGGGTATACAAATATGATCCCATACCCCATTGGGAACATGATGAAGATTGTGACTGGGAGCCTTACACCGATGTAAATGGAAACGGACAATGGGAACCTGAAGAACCTTTGAATGATGACGTAGGAGCTGATGGCGTGGGTGTGTACGATTTACACTATACCGGTCCGGACGAAGGAGAAGGGGACGGAAAACCCACAAATGGAGAACCCAATTATAATGCCACGGATCCTGATGAATCAGATCAGATCGGATTAACCGGTTTTGATATTTTTCCCACCCACCGTTATGAACTCATCAATGACGAAGAAAACTGGGGTGTTTTCAGCCGGATGCCACCCCCCATGAGTGAAATTGTCCAACCCAATAATCTGAGCATGTTTTTCTCATCCGGCGCTTTTCCCCTCATGCAAAACCAAACAGAACGCTATTCCATGGCCTTGTTGTTCGGTGAAGACAAAGACGATCTGGTGAAAAACAAAAAAGCCGTCCAGCAAATCTATAACGCGGATTATCAGTTCGCCAAACCGCCTTTGAAACCCACGGTAAAAATTTATCCCGGTGACGGCGAAGTCACCCTGGTCTGGGATGATCTTGCCGAGCAGTCCTTTGACCCCTTTCTGCAGGAATACGATTTTGAGGGCTACATGATTTACCGCGGAACAGAACCTCAGTTTCTGGAAAGTAAAATCATCACGGATTCGTATGGTAATAAAACATACCGAAAACCCATCGCCCAATTTGATTTGCAGGATGGCATTACCGGTCCCCATCCGGTGGATATCTACGGCATCAAATTCAATCTGGGAGATGACACCGGGATTCGCCATGTGTTCACGGATAAAGATGTCAAAAACGGACAGACCTACTATTATGCGGTTGTCTCCTATGATTACGGTTTTTACACATACACGGAAGACGGTGTGGAAGGCTTTCAGCCTTCGGAATGTTCGGCCATCATCAACATGAATTCTCTGGGTCAGGTAACCTTTATGGATATCAACTGCGGCAGTGCCACGCCCCGGCCTGCTGCCGCCGGATATATTCCACCCCAGGTGGATGGCGACATCGATCATGTGGGCCCCGGCACCGGGCAGATTCATGTCGACCTGGTGGAAAAACACAAAATCCCCCCGGGAGAAACTACCTATGAGCTGGCCTTTATGGAATCCACCAAATTTCACAACGAAACAACACCTTTCTATTCGGTTCGTAATGTGGAAGCAGACACGCTGGTGCTGGACAGCATTCAGGTCACCTCTTATGGTGATGAGAGTCCCCTTTTCGACGGTCTTTCCCTCACCATCTATAATGACACAACAATCACAATCGATCAGAATAAAACCGGTTTTATTGCCGGATCCTCCGATTATGTCCCCAAAATCCGCCTGAATCCGAAAAATGAAGATGTCATCGGTTACCGCCTGAACCTGGAACAGCCCTCCGATTATATAATCTCTTTCTACGATTCTGTTTACACCTATTCTGCCGGTGTATTCGGGATTAAATCCGTACCCTCCACGGTCCGGGTATATAATGTGACCGATTCAACAGACGCCGTCTATGCCGTATCAGATATCGACAAAGACGGGCAATACAGTCATGGGGACGATATCTTCATCATTGTCCCGGATGACGAATTTATCTTTAAACGCTACACATCCTGGATGATTCGTTTTGCCCCTCTTCTGGAAATCGACACCGTCTGGGTGAATGAAGTCCCCTATGCCGATACCACCTGGATCACCGTTGACCCGCCTCAACCCGGAGACGAATTCTATGTGGCCACCCGGAAACCATTTCGTCAGGGAGAACTTTTCCGCTTTACCGTGTCGGGAGAAGATTCCAGCAACACGCTGGCAAAGGAAGAACTGGACGATATTTGTGTCGTTCCCAATCCCTATGTGGTCACGGCCTCCTGGGAACCGCGGAATATGTACAAATTCGGCCGGGGAGAACGGCGGCTCCACTTTTATCACCTGCCCAAAGACTGTACCATCCGGATTTACAACCTGAGAGGCCACCTTATCGATACGATTGAACACCACTCAACAGCCAATGATGGCATGGCTGCCTGGGATATCCTGTCCAAAGATGGCAATGAAATTGCTTACGGAATTTACATCTATCATGTGGAGGCTCCGGGCGTGGGAGAAAAAATCGGACGGTTTGCCCTGATTAAATAACATGAAGAAAACGTATACACATCGCATCCTAATGCTGATTCTTCCGGCTCTTATCCTCTATCCCTTTCTGCCGGGATGTGATCAGCCTGAACCGGAATCCTCTCCGGTTGCCACCGTAAACGGCCGGATTGTGACTGCCGATGAATTTGCTTTTTTCTATGAATTTATCCCCCGCCATATCGCTGCCCAGACAAAGGAAAAGGCTTACACAGATGCCTTACAACGGCTCACGGACCGGATCCTCCTGGCCCAGGAAGCCGAAACCATGGACCTCGGAACATCGGATACCCTCATGCAGCGGGCATTGGACCTTTTCCGCCGGCAGGCGGTGAATCGGGAACTCTACCTGAAATATATCCGGAATCCCATCACCGTGACAGAACATGAAGCCCGAAAAGCCTTTGAACGGTCCTGTAAAACACTGCATGTAAAACATTTCCAGACTGCCCTTGAACCGGAAATCAAAAATGTCCGGTCCGGCGTTGTGCCATGGAAGCACATTCCCATGTATCCCGGTGTTAAAACTATCGAATCCCCCTTATACGGTGCTGTGGATGCCGTCTCCTGGAACGATGTAGCCCCTGATCTGGAGGAAAGACTCTATTCCATGGATCTGCACCAGGTATCTGAACCGGTATTTGACGGAACCTATTATCACATATTTAAAGTCGTGGATTACGAGAAAAATGTGTTGATCCGCGAACATGATTTCCAGATTCACCGGGAATCGATAGCCGGAGTGCTCCGAAAGCGAAAAGAAACCCAGGCCTCCTTTGAATTTGTCCAACAGGTGATGGCTCCCCAGCAAGTCATCATCAAAGCCGATGCCCTCAATGCCCTGACCCGGCACCTGTGGGAAAAGAGGCCTCTGGAACCGGAGAAACTGCAATACCTCCCTGATCAGGAGGTGAACACACTGGAACACACAAAACGCCATCTGACATCCAGGGCTATTGCCACCTTTCGGGATGGAGAAATGACCGTTGGAGATCTGATCATGAATTACCGCGTTAATCCACAACCGGTTACATACACCTCGGAAACCGGTCTCCGGGAAAGTCTGAAAAATGCCGCAGCGGTCTATATCCGGGATCATGTCCTATCGGAAATGGGGCTCCGGGAAAAAATGGATCAGTATCCCTCTGTCCGGGAAGAAGTTCAAACCCGCAGGGAATATTTGCTGGCTGAAAAAATGATCCGGAAACTCTACCATTCGATCAAAGACAGTATCACAAGCGATGAAGAAAAAGAAGCCTGGCTGGAAAACCATCTGACAAGATTAAGGGCGAAAGCATCCATCGAAATTGATGAGGATTTTCTTTTAAGTATCAACACCTCAGACGAGGGTTTCACACGAAAAATAGATTTTGTGGGGGTCTCCACATCATATTAGTGAACAGGAGTTTTTCATGAAAAGGACTCAGGTAAAAAAACATCTTATGCAAACGGGGCTTATTTTGCTGCTTGGGGCATCCCTTGCATATGGTGAATCGGGCAGGATGACCAATGTAGGTACAACCGCCGCACCTTTTCTGGAAGTTGGCGTAGGATCCCGGGCTATTGGTATGGGAGGAGCTTTTGTGGCAATATCCAATGATGTATCAGCCCTGTACTGGAATCCTGCCGGCTTGTGCCGTATGGATCAGGGAGAGGCTGTATTTGAAAGAACCGAATGGCTGGCAGATATTTCATTCAATTATATGGGGGCTACCCTGCCCTTTCAGCGTTTTGGTACCGCCGGTTTTTTTCTTAATGCCATGACAGTCCCCCGCATGAAAGTCCGAACCGTGGATTTTCCCGACGGAACCGGTGAGGAATACGATGCGACAAGCTATGCTGTGGGACTCTCATATTCTTTTGGCATCACAGACCGTTTTTCCATGGGGTTTACCGGAAAGTATATCTCTGAACGTATCTGGCATGAGAACACATCCACTTTTGCCGTGGATATCGGAACTCTGTACCACACAGGATTCGGCAGCCTGCGTATCGGGGCAGCTATTACCAATTTCGGCCCGTCTCTTCAAATGGACGGGAGTGATTTGATTATTTACTACGATGCCGATGAATCCATTGAAGGGAACAACGACCGGATCATGGGGAAGCTGATGACCGATGACTGGCCCCTCCCATTGAACATGCAATTCGGACTGGCATACGATGTGATAAACAAACAACAAGCCCGCCTGACGATCGCTGTGGATGCTTTCCATCCAATCAATAATACAGAAAGCATGAATGCAGGATGTGAATTATTGCTGCTGAATATGCTTTACCTTCGGGCCGGATATAAAGCCATTGGACAAAGGGATACAGAAGAAGGCCTGACCCTGGGAACCGGACTCCGCTATCAGATGTTCGGACAATCCAATATTATGGTGGATTATGCCTACGCCGATTTCGGTCGCTTGCAACATGTCAACCGTTTTACAATCCGGCTGAATTTTTAGGCGTTGACAGTATAAACACGTATCACAGGAACATACATGAATAAACACCACGGGGGCAGGGCTCCAGTAAAATTCCTTGTCTGTCTGATCATTTGTTTTTCCACTTCCCTTGCAGACCAGATTCCCGTGCCCCGTGTGGAACAAATGCCGAATCTGCCCCAGCCCTATCTGATGAGGAACTGGAAACAGGTGGCTGTTGATTATGATAATCTCGTTTTTGATCTGAGCCGGACCGGTCAGTATTTGCCTTTGGTGTGGATTAATACCCATACGGTCAACTATCCCAATCATAACAGCTTTGGGCTCCATACCGTAGTGGGGACCCCTTACCCTGGGAACGCAGAAGCCATCAATGTATTACCGGCAGTCATCGGTGCCACACTGATTGGCATTGATAAAAGCAATCAAAACGGACACAACTGGGTATTAGGTTGCGAAGAATGGTTTAACCGCAGACCTGAAGAAAATGTTTATCTGAATAATCCCACCAGTCAGAGCGGAGATGACTGGTGGTATACCATGATGCCGAATGTCTTTTTTTACCAGTTATACGATCTCTATCCTGGAACTGGGGATTTTGACTTCCAGTTTACATCGGTGGCCGATCAGTGGCTGAAAGCAGTGGAAACAATGGGAGGCAGTGCCACTCCCTGGAACCGGGCATCCATGAATTACCGGGGCTGGTATTTATCCACCATGACACCCCACACGGAAGGGGTCACAGAACCGGAATCCGCCGGATCTATTGCCTGGCTTTTATACAATGCCTATGTTGAAACCGGAAACCCACGCTATCGGATGGGTGCCGAATGGGCCATGGAATTTTTGAGCGGTTTTTCCACAAATGCAGCGTACGAATTACAGCTCCCTTATGGGGTCTATATCGCCGCCCGGATGAATGCAGAACTGGGTACCACGTACAATGTGGACAAAATGCTCAACTGGTGTTTCGATCCCGAGGGAAATGCCCGGCAATGGGGTGTAACTCTGGGAAACTGGGGTGGATATGACTGTTACGGCCTGGTAGGAGAAGCCCTTTACGACGGATATGCCTTTGCCATGAACGGTTTTGAAATGGCAGGGGCACTGGTGCCCATGGTCCGTTATGATGACCGCTATGCCCGGGCCATCGGCAAATGGGTATTGAACCTGGCCAATGCTTCCCGGCTTTTTTATGCCAATTACCTCCCGGCTGATCACCAGGATGGGGAAGCCTGGGCGTATGAATACGACACCACCGCCTGTATCGCCCATGAATCCATGCGGGAATTTGCCATCGGAAGCGGTGTAAGTCCCTTTGCCACCGGCGATGCCATATCCGGCGGCTGGGGTGCGACGAATTTCGCTCTCTATGGCTCATCCCATGTGGGAATTTTGGGCGGATTGATCGATACCACAGAAATACCGGGGATTTTACGACTTGATGTATGCAAAACGGACTATTTCCAAAAAGACTTCTATCCTTCCTATTTATACTATAATCCGTATGACGAAGATAAAACGGTGACACTGAATGCCGGTTCAACAGGTGTGGATCTCTATGATGCTGTTACAAACCAAATCCTCAAGACTGCCATCAGTGGCGAAACTGTAATTACCATCCCCGCAGACGGCGTGATCCTGGCGGTCCTGATCCCCACGGGCGGAGCCATAACCTACGATGAAGAAAGGATGCTTGTTGACGGTATCGTGGCCGATTACAGCAGTGGTATGTCCGTAAGTAATCACAAACCAAGGATCAAATCCCTGGCAACAGACTCTGCCACAATCCTTTTCAACCAGGCTATTACCATCTATTGTACGGCGGCGGACCGGGATCTGGATGCCCTGACGTATTTGTGGTCTACAGGAAATGATACGCTGGATGGTAATTCACCATCTATCTCCTGGACTGCTCCGTCTGTAGATACGGTAATAACCCTTTACTGCTCTGTCAGTGACGGGATCGCTGAACCGGTCCGGGACAGCCTGACAATGACAGTCATTGAAGCCTTTAACCACGATCCGGTGATTGAAGAACTGATTGCATCTGCACGAAAAATTGACAAGCAGGATACCACATACATACAATGTGTGGCAAGCGATCCCGATTCGGATCTTCTGATTTACGAATGGTCTGCACCCTTCGGAACCATTACGGGAGGAGATTCCGTCATAGCCTGGATTGCACCCGATTCATCGGGATATTTTTATATCACATGCACCATCGACGATTCCCGCGGCGGATACGATATGGACAGTCTCGGGATCGTGGTTCGGGATTCATCCGGCGCCCAGACCGGTGATCCGGTAGCCTGGTATCCCTTCAGCGGCAATGCACAGGATGACAGTGGTATGAATAACCATGGCATCGTAAATGGTGCCACTTTAACAGAAAACCGTTTTGGAAATGCCGATTGCGCTTTTTCCTTTAACGGTACCAGTCATCATATCCGGGTACCCAACAGCAGCAGCCTGAATTTCACCAATGCCATTACCGTCAGTTTCTGGATGAATGCTTCAGAACTTTACAGTTCCCGGGAATCTTACCCCATTTCCCACGGGAACTGGGAAAATCGCTGGAAAATCTCCATCATCCCTGAGAAAAAAATCCGGTGGACTGTGAAAACAACAGACGGTGTAAAAGATCTGGACTCACAGATCAAGGTTTCCACTAACGCATGGTACCATGTTGTCGGATTATACGATGGTCAAAATTTTGAATTATTTATTAACGGGAATCTGGATTCCCATTCCTCCTTTTCAGGTACTCTCCTAACGACTTCCATCGACCTGATGATCGGGCAGGTATTACCCAATGTCACCGAATATAATTTTAAAGGCAGTCTGGATGATATCGCCATCTATGATTATGCATTATCCCTTGAAGAAATAGCCGAACTCTATTCCGTAACCAGCAGGAATCGTGAGAATGGCAGTGAACTGCCGGTCAGTTTTCACCTCTCCCAGAATTATCCCAATCCCTTTAATCCCACCACTACTTTTCAATTTGATATCCCCCGGGGAAGTCATGTAACACTGGAGATCTACGACATCAACGGACGGCTGATTGAAACACTTGTGGATGAATATAAATCTGCCGGTTCCTATTTTCATATATGGAATTCTCCCAATATCAGCTCGGGGGTTTATATGTACCGTTTACAGACAGATGAACTGACACTGGTGAAAAAATGTGTGAAATTGAAATAAGGATAAAACAACAAATATGAAAAACCTTATTGTTCTCTGTCAAAAACTCATCCGGCAAATCCAAAAATCTTCTGTGAAAAAAGTATCACATCGTTCACGAACTTCCCCATTGAAATATACTTTGCGCATTTCACCGGGCTTAATCTTAATCTCAATCTTAACCTCCACCTTAACCTCTTGCTCTTCCCCAAAAAGTATCGATTCATCCAAACTACCGGTCAACTTTACCGGAGACGCCAAAATTGAGGTGGGTGGTCCTTTTGTGGGAGTCTCCTTCCATCACAGTTCCATGATCCCCCAACGTATCAGCTTCTATTATCCTGTTGCCAACAGCATTGATCACAGCCGGGATTACTGGACCCGGGATACCTCTTACGTGGCGGACTGGACCCTGAAAATCGGAGACGGGCCATTGCGGATCATTGGAAAAGAACCGGCACCTTTTGAACTCACCCCGGCTTCCGTTTCCTTTATTCAGGAAAAGGGGGATTTTCTTCTGAAGGCAGATTATCGCTTTTGTCAGAACAAACCGGCCATGATCCTGACAATTCAGATGAAGAACACATCGGATAAAACCGAAAAATTTGAATTCAGTACCCATTTGAAAACGGCCATCCGGACCTGTCACACTTTCCGGCCGATTGACCGGGCTGTAAACACCCTTGAAGAGGACGCGGCCTATTTCCATTTTCAGGAGGATGATGCCGGTCATGCCGTGGTTTTTCTCGCTAACGGTGGAGACAAGCCGATCAAAAGCATTCTCTCCAATCCGCCTCTTCCGCCTTCTGTACGCCAGGTTTATACAAAAAATCTCAACCCGGGAGAAACCCTGGACATCGTACAGATTATTGGTTCATGCAGTCATGAAGAAAGCGGGGAACTGGTTGCGGATTTAGAGAAGAATTTTCAACAGGAAGTCAGTCTGTATGAAAATTTTGTGGCCGATAAAGCATATCAGACCATTTTCCACACCGGCACCCCAGAAACAGATCATTCCACCGCGTATGCAAAAGCCGTCATGGCCGCCAATGCCCATTATCTGGACAGTGAAATCGTCCCCATGCCCTGCCCGGCGGAATACAATTTCTATTTTACCCATGATGCTTTGGTCACCGACCTGGCGGCCGTGAATTTTGACATTGACCGTGTGCGAAATGACCTGGAATATATCATTCACCACGCCAGTGATGCCCATGTCATTCCCCATGCCTACTATTGGAAAGACGGTCGTTATGTGACGGAACTCGCCGATTCGGACAACTGGAATAATTTTTGGTTCGTGCAGGTGGCGGCCAAATATCTCCGCCATTCCGGGGACAGTGCCTTTGTGGAATCCCTGTTTCCCTATATCACCACCCGTGTAACAAATTCTCTGCTCACCCTGGAAGAGGATTATCTCATGTGGTCTTACCGGCCGGACTGGTGGGATATCGGCCATAATTACGGTCCCCGAACATACATGACCCTTCTTGCCATAAAAAGCTTAAGAGATTATATCTATCTTTCCACGGCACTGGATAAAGCTGACGTGCCCCTTCAAAAATATGCATCTCTGGCGGACAGCATGGAAACAGCTCTGGTTGAAAAGCTGTGGGTTAAAGAGGCAGGCTACCTGATGAACTACCACAACAACGGTTCATTGGATGAGCACTATTACATCGGCTCCCTGCTGGCGGCCCATTACGGTTTGCTGGATGAAACAAAGCAGGATAAACTGGTTCAAACAGCTACTTCCGTCATGGTGGATCCGGCTGTGGGAATTTACAATGCGTATCCCATGGATTTTGAACAGTGGGGCGAATTCATGAAATTCTCAGGCAATGAGGCCGGTGCCAAATACTACTATTTTAACGGCGGGATCTGGCCTCAGGGGAATGCCTGGTATGCCATGGCCCTCATTGCCAACGGGGAAAAAGCCAAAGCCGCCGAATTCATCAGCACGACCATGTCACTCCACGGCATTATGGAAGGTCCAAACGGCCAGCCGGCCTATTATGAAGTCCGCAATGCCAACAAGGAAAATCCTGCCGAATATGGAACGGTGGACAAACCCCAATTTTTGTGGGCCGGAGCCTGGTATCTGAACTGCCTGTATCAATTATACGGCGTGACCGACAATGGATGGAATATTGCCCTCGATCCCTTTTTAATGGAAAAACAAGAGGATTGTTCTTTTACCCTTTATGTCAACGGGAATCCTCTGTTGATTCATCTGAAAGGCAGTGGAACGGTCATCAGAGACATTAAATTTGGGAATTCCGCCGTAAATACAGCTGTATTTCCCAAAAATTTCCCAGAGATGAAAACCGTCACGGTTGTACTGGGGGAATCGCCAAAATCCCCTACTCTGCTGAGCACACAAGCTGTTCTGGAATCCTGTCGTTTTGATACCAACCAGTTTCGGCTGACCCTGAAAGCGTATCCGGGACATGAGTGTGAATCGGTTATGATTTCACCAGCCATACCCAAATCAATTACCTATAACGGATTACCTTATAGCGGATTGTGGTCTTACGAAAACAGGGGCGGATATTACACAATTTCCATTCACACGGTTCATACTGCCAATATCGATAAACTTGTGGTAACTTTTTAAAAACTATGAAAAAGAGACTGATACTTCTCGTAATTCTCATGAGTGTGGCCGGAGTCCTGTCCTGCGACAGGAATTCATCACAAAGAAAGGATGATGAGGCTGGAGTCATCCATTTAACCTATTGGTGTTCTTCGAATCAGAATGAGATCAATCTGGCAGAAGAACTGGTAGAAAAATGGAACAGCACCCATCCTGAGATACAGGTCCGATTACAACCAATCCCAGCCAGTCAGTCCTCTGAGGAAGTTTTATTGGCTGCCATTGCCGGTAAAACCACCCCGGATATCTGTTCGAACATCTGGCCTGGAGCCATGGATGATTTCACGAATGCCGGGGGGCTTGTCCGCCTAAATGAGTTCCCGGATTTTTTCGATGTGATGGCTTCACGGATTTCCATGGAACTGCTGAATGCATTCCAGTCCCCGGACAGTCATTACTACCAGATCCCATGGAAAACCAATCCCATAATGGTCATGTATAATGTCCGTCTTTTCCGGGAAGCCGGTGTTAAAAATCCACCGGAAACATACAGCGAGTACCTTGACGCAGCCCGGTTGATCACAAAAGATCTGGACGGGGACGGCCATTTCGACCAGTGGATGGGGTACCGGGATATCCGTCCTATCTGGTGGCAACGATTTTTCGACTATTACACCTTTTACATTGCGGCTTCCGGCGGTAAAACCCTCTTTGACAAATCAGACATTGTTTTTAACAACGATGCATCTGTGGAAGTCTTTCAGTTTTTTCAGGAATTGTATGCCAACGGTTATTATCCCCGGACAACCTTTCAGGGGGATCAGTTTGTTGCCGGAAAACTGGCCACTCAATTTACGGGTCCATGGAATGTGATTCATATCCAAAACTATGCCGGAGCGGATTTTGAATTTGATATTTCACCCATACCTGTCCCCGATGATACGGAAGGACCGGTTTATACTTACGGCGACCATAAAAATATTGCACTTTTCAGTACCACCGAACATCCGGAAGCCGCCTGGGAATTTGCCAAATTTCTGATCACCCCGCAGGCCGATTTAAGATTGCTTGAACTATGCAGCCAGATTCCCTTACGGCAAAACCTGACGGGAGATCCCCTTTACAAAGATTATTTTACCCAACATCCCCGAATGGTAAAATTTGCCGAACAGGCACCCTACACACGGGGAGTAGACGGGGCTTCGGATCTGAAAGAGATTTTTGACGGAATTTCCCAGGAGTATGAAGCCTGTGCCGTTTTTGGTCTGAAACGTCCGGAGCAGGCCGTTAAAGATGCAGCAGAACGGGCAGAAATGATTATTGAATGGAACCGCTCACGATGAAACAAAAAAACACAAATTCCGAAAGCAAAATAGGCTACCTGATGAGCCTCCCTTACATCCTGTATTTCCTTCTGTTTGTCGGGTTCCCCCTTGTTTTTTCATTTATCCTGATTTTCCACAAATGGAATGTGATTACCCCCATGGAGTGGGTAGGCCTGCGGAATTTTATCCGCCTTTTTCAGGATAGACTTTTTTTCCAATCCATCCTAAACACCCTCAAATTTCTGGTCATCCATATCCCCCTTCAAATCATCGTAGCCCTTCTTCTGGCTGTATTGCTCAATCAAAAGATCAAGGCACGGGGGTTTTTTCGGGCGGTCTATTTTCTGCCGGTGATTGTCTCAGGAGTGGTGATTACCCTTTTATGGCGTCAGCTCTATGCTTATGATTCAGGTCTGCTGAATATCCTTCTGACAAAAATGGGCCTGTCTCGTATCCCCTGGATTACCCATCCGGACTGGGCCATGCCTTCCATCGCCATTATGGCCACCTGGAAAAATGTGGGCTTGTACATTGTCCTTTTTCTGGTAGGGCTCCAGGGCATCCCCCGTTATTTGTACGAGGCCGCGGAAATTGACGGAGCAAGGCCCATTCAGCAATTCTTTTTCATCACCCTGCCGGCTTTGAACAGTACCATCGTCCTTGTGATTATCTTATCCACCATCGGCGGTTTTTCACTCTTTATCGAACCCTTCGTCATGACCGGCGGCGGCCCTGTTAACAGCACTTTGTCAGCTATGCTATATATTTACAATCAGGCGTTTTATTTCGGTCACATGGGTTATGCCGCCACACTGGGATTTTTCTTTGCTGTCATTGTATTACTCGTTGTGTTGATTCAAAAGAAACTTGTGGAGCAAAAAGACAAATGAAAAAATTCTGGATATACCTTTTCCTGATTGTAGGAGGATTAATTTTTGCTTATCCTTTTTTATGGATGATCTCTGCCAGCTTCAAGCCGGAAATTGAAATCAGTCATGTAGGGTTGTGGTCATCCAATTTTACACTGAACAGTTACGAAGCTGTTGTGCAGAAAATTCCCATCTGGCGCGCCCTTTTTAACAGTCTTTTCGTTTCCTCATGTGTGACATTATCCGTCATCTTTTTTGGATCCATAGTGGGGTATGCCCTCTCCCGGCTCCGCTTTTTCGGACGGGATTTTATTTTGGGTGTCATCCTTTTTACCATGGTGATTCCCTTTCAGATCACCCTGATTCCCATGTATATCCTCATGGTTAAATTCGGCTGGGTGGATAGCTACATGGCTCTTATAGTGCCCGGAATGATCAGTACATTCGGTATTCTCCTCTTTCGGCAATTTTTCCTGGATATTCCCCAGGATCTCATAGATGCCGCCCGGATTGACGGATGCAATGACCTGATGATTCTGTTCAGGATTTTCTGGCCCCTTTCCCGGCCTGTGATTATCACTGTGGGCATTCTTTCCTTTATGGGAAGCTGGAATGATGTGTTATGGCCATTAATTGTGATCCGTGTCCGGGAATTGATGACCATGCCCCAGATGGTCACTCTATTTGCCGTAGGTGGTCAGGCGGAAGCCCAGCTCGGGGCCGAACTGGCGGCGGCAACACTCCTGGCAATCCCCATTATTTTGGTCTATGCTTTCTTCCAGAGATATTTCATTGAAAGTATGGCAACAACGGGGTTAAAAAACTAATGATGAAAGCCATACAATTTAACGGAAAGAGCCTGAATCCCATTGAGCGGGATCTTCGGGATCCCAGAAGCCATGAGGTTTTGCTTCGGGTCCAGGCCTGTGGAATTTGCGGGACGGATATCAAAATCCTGAAGGGTGAATCTGAAGCCAGTCCCCCCGTAATTCTGGGGCATGAATTCTGCGGTATTGTTGAAGAGACGGGCACACAGGTCACCTCTGTCAAACCTGGTGATTCTATCAGTGTGGATCCCAATATTGCATGCGGACAATGCCGCTTCTGCAGGAAAGGAAAGGTCCATCTCTGCGAAAATCTGACAGCTCTGGGTGTGAACATTGACGGCGGATTTGCCACACACTGCTTCGTTCCTGAAAGCCAGTGTTACCATATCCCACCGGATTTGCCCCCTGAGCAGGCAGCTTTGATGGAGCCCCTCTCCTGTGCACTCTATGGTTTTCAAAAAGCAGAGATTCATTCCGGAGATGCCGTAGTTGTTGTAGGCGGCGGAATGATTGGGCTTCTTATGCTGAAACTTGTCATGCTTTCTCCGGCACGCATGGTTCTTCTGGTGGAACCCGATGAAAGCAGGAGAAATTCCGGGATATCACTTGGGGCGGACGCGGCTTTCAACCCTCATGACCTTCGTCTTCAGGAAAAAATCCGCACATTAACCCGGGGCGGAGCTGATTGTGTGATAGAATGCGTGGGAAACATCCAGGCTGTTAAAACGGCATATTCCCTCTTAAACCGTGGAGGACATTTAATCCTGTTTGGTGTTCCACATCCTGAAGAATCTTTTGCCTTATATCCGTATGAACTCTTTAAAAATGATATCCGGATCAGCGGCTCATTTCTTAATCCGGAAACGTTTCAAGTCGCCATCGATTTGGTACAATCGAAAAAGATCACATTAGATGATATTGAAATAAAAACATTCTCACTGGGGGAGATTAAACAAGCCATCGAGAATCAAACCGAACACAAAAGCCTGAAAACCGTTGTAACCATGAAACCGTAAAGACAGGACACAGAAGCAATGATCACACTACACAGAATTTCAAAAGACCCGGTTTTTTTACCCGATCCGGAACATGAATGGGAACGGGCGGCCGTTTTCAATGCAGGGGCTGTATACGAAAACGGACGATTCCATATGATTTACAGAGCCACCAACATCGGTGGCCATGCCCGTTATGGCGAATATATAAATCAACTGGGATATGCCACAAGTGATGATCTGATTCACTGGGAAAGGCGGCAAGAACCGATTGTAAAAAATGACGTCCCTCAGGAACTGAGAGGACCTGAAGACCCGCGAATAGTAAAAATCGACGATACCTTTTATATGACCTATACAGGATTTGGAAACCGCTTTCCCGGGGATTACCGGATCTGCCTGGCTACCAGCCGGGATCTGATTCACTGGGACCGAAAAGGGGTCCTTTTAGATGAAGAAAACAAGAATTCTGCCTTTTTCCCAAAACAAATCAGGGGTGAATATATCCTTTTGCACCGACGCCATCCTGATATCTGGATTGCTTATACTCAGGATATGAAGCAGTTTTACAAGCATACAAAAATCATGACCCCCATCAGCGATGACTGGCAGAGTGTCCGTATTGGTATTGCAGGTCCACCCGTTAAACATCCGGAGGGCTGGCTTCTTTTCTATCATGCTGTGGATGAGACAAATGCTTACCGTCTGGGTGTGGCGTTGCTGGACTATGACGATCCCACAAAAATCCTGGCCCGTCAATCCCGGCCTGTCATTGAACCGGAAATGGACTGGGAAATCCACGGCTTTGTACCTAATGTGATCTTCAGTTGTGCTACCATGGAAACAGAAGATCAATATGTGGTGATTTATGCCGGGGCCGATACGGTCATCGGAGCGGCTGTTGTGGATAAAACAGATCTGATTTTTGAAGAGAAAGACCGGATATGAGATGGACAATTTTTCTGCTGAGCCTTATGTTTTATTTTCAGGGATGTGATTCCCGGAAAGATCAGCTACAATCTTCTGTAAACCTGAATCACGCCCTAAACCTGACAGACAGTCTTACAGTGGATGGGGAGGAATCTCTTTCTTTTATCTACATCTATGCCGATGCCCCTTCTTATGAACCTGTGATTGCTTCCGGAGAAGGTATTACCTGTGTGGACGATGTGGGACGTTTCCTGGAAGTCCTGGAAACAGAAATAATCCGGCGTAAGAGGGGGGACTTACTTCCCATTGCTGCTGGAATGACCCGTTTTTTGCTCTATATGAGTCGCGATGATGGATTGTGGTACAATTTTATGCATGAGGATGGTTCCATCAATACGGAATACCGGACCAGCACTGCCGAATTTCAATGGTGGGCGATTCGGGGACTTCGGGGGCTTACAGCAGCTTACAACATATTTCGTGAGCGACCAAAATATGCAGATTTGCTCGAACGGGTAAAGAAACAAATCCAAACCATGGACCCTCATTTGGAAGATATTTTATCTCTTTATCCGGAAACGGAAGAAACATCTTTGGGAGGCCGCCCTTTGTGGCTGGTAAAAAAGGCTCCGGACATGAATGCAGAACTCCTTACAGCTCTGGTTCGTCTGACTGAAACAGGAGATTTTAATTACCATGAAGAGGTAAATAAAATAGCCGAAGGTTTGATGAAATACCAGTATCTGAATCCGGAAAGTGAACTACATGGAATGTATTTCTGTTGGGAATCAACCTGGCATAACTGGGGCAATACACAGGCTGCAGCCCTTATGGCAGCATACCGGTTAACTGAAAACTTTGTCTATCTAGAAAGTGTCCGGCTGTGGGCGGACCATTTTATTCCCTTTGTTCTGTCTAATAATTATCCCTGGGAGATCAAGGTTCTGGCTGATGAGGCATATACAGTGACACCTTATCCCCAGATTGCTTACGGTATCAACTCCATGTATCAGGGAATGCAGGCACTTGCGGATGAAACAGAACATCAAAAATATTACAAAATTGCCGGGGAAATCCTCTCCTGGTTCACGGGGAAAAATTCAGCCCGGATTCCCATGTATGATCCAAAAACAGGCCGCTGTTTTGACGGGATTGATGATGCAGGAAGTGTGAATGATAATTCCGGAGCCGAATCCACCATTGAATGCCTGCTGGCGATGCAAAGGGCAGAGAGTCGTTAGTCGACAGTGGACAGTCATCAGTCGGCAGTCGACAGTCGAAAGTCAAAAAGTCGATTGAATTGATTGATTTGATTGACTTGATAAATACATCAGGAGCGAAGCGACGCTAACTTTAGACAGGCCACGGCCTGTCCCTACACCTCGACACACACCAGGAGCGCAGCGACGCTAACTTCCAACTTCCACCTTCTAACTTCTTTAATAGAATTGGCGATTCATTTGATTTAGCACAAGGATTATAAGAGAGATGGGATATATGATTTCGCTTAGGTGAGGCCCCCCACCCCGGGGGTAAAATACAGCGATATGCGACACAATGCAAGATAATATTGTTAATCATATATGTGTTGTTTCGAATTATTTAATGGATTAAATACAGTCCTCATTTAAACTTTGTAGCAGTCGTATCAAGATATCAGCTTATGAAAGATAATGGACTTGAACGCTGTGAAGCAGCAATTGAACACCGCAAAGCGGTGCTTGAACACCACGAAGTGGTGATTGAAAGCCGCGAAGCGGCGTTTAATAATTCAAGCGGCACTTCGTGCCGTTCAATAGCTTCGCTGCGCTCAGCATTCCAGCACTGCTTCGCAGTGTTCAAAAAAGAATTCCAGGCACCCATTGAAATCCGCATATCTGGGATTGAAGATCGAACGCAGTGAGATCCTTGAACGCTGCGCTGCAGCGTTTGAACACCGAACGTAGTGAGGTGCTTGAACACCACGAAGTGGTGATTGAAAGCCGCGTAGCGGCTATTGAACACCGAATGAAGTGAGGTGCTTGAATCCTATGCCGGAGCGAAGCGGCTTCCAAAAGTCACAAACTGCCGACTGTTGACTGCCGACTTTCGACTGAAGCCCCAGGAGCGAAGCGACGCCAGCTTCCAACTTCTAACCTCATAAAGTTGATTGCCGACTGTCAACTAACGCACCGTTTCAACATCTAAACCTTTCAACGTTTAAACGTCTAAATATTTAAACGTTTAAACGTAAAAAATTCCTGCAAACCGACTTCCACCCTGTTTTCACTCCGCTTCTCCGGATTCCACCGGTCCGGTGGTCAAATCCAATAATTTCACCGCCCAGTTCGGGAATAATGCGAAAGGCATAGAGTCCCGATTCGTGGGAGAGCAATTGCCGGGGGCTGTTCCCGTTAAAATCCAGCAGGTTTTCCGAATGAATGGCATAAAGTCCGCCTGTCCCCCGGGTCCCGGGCACCGAATCATAGTCCGGGCCTGTTGAACATATGAGTTCATATCCGCCATGTGGATTTTTAAAAACCTGGTTCACATCCATTTCGGAAAAAAAGCCGGTATTGGCGAGGGGTGGCAGGTATTCCCATTCTTTCAGAAGTCCGTCACAACATCTCAATAAACCGGCCACACCGTTGTGCTTAACCGGCCTTGATACCGATTTTGCCGTCACCAGCATGTAGATATTGTCTTTATGCCTGAAAAGATAGGGATCCCGCCAGGAATGGATGGATACATCCCCCGGGACATACCGTTGTGTATAGTATCGGCCATCGGGTTTAACTCTGAAATCGGGGACCGGCTCCCAATGATCTGTATCGATCTTTTTCGAAAACGCACAGCCAATATGCTGGGTTTTCCCATCATCAAGATTGCCATCCCGGGATGTATAATAGAGCAGAAATCCATTTTTCACTTTAATGATATCACCCGTCCAGATAGATGTGTTATCCCAACGGTCCGGAGAGGCGGTTAAAACATCTGTGGGCCCCCAATCCATGTGGATAAAATCTCTGGTCACCCCATATCCCACCTGAGTGAGAGGCCCAGTGAAACTGTTCCGACGGGACAAGGGACGGGTCGGCATTCAGGTAAAATACATGAAAAAGGTTTTTTACCGGTTCGTAATAATACCAAAAATCCCAGATAAACCGGAAAGGGTGTTTGAGTGTATCAATCATGGTAAGGAAATATAATACTATCTTTTGAAAAAGAGAATTTAATGTTTGAAGAATTATGATTAACTCCGTGAAATTAGAAAAGCGTATTTTACAGGGAAGGTTGAGGAGGGGTTGCACTTCGATACGACCGCCTACCGGTGGTCTATTCGGTGACCTGGCGTTGTTACGTAACTGGAAATTGGGGAATAGGGAGTAGCGAGGTTCGAGTAGCGAGTCGTGAGGTTTGCGGTAACTGGGGGCGGAACAAATTCTGGACCATAGCTTTGCTCCGGCAAAAAATCAGGCATTCAAACGCCATTGGGCAACGTCAAATATTATGGATAAAGTATAGCTGTTTATACAAATCATATCTCTTTCACAAAACCAAATTCAATAATTCCTAAATTCAATTCATCATTCATCATTCATCATTCATCATTTATCATTCATCATCCCTCATTCCTAACTACCCATAAACATGTATACTCTGCATCCCCGGTAAAAACCGGATCCCCATCCAGGTAATGATCAGCACCAGAAAAGAAAATCCCAGCAACCATAGCAATAATTTTCGTTTTTCCTGGAAGTTGTGATGAATATGAATCGTGATCAGGTAAAAGAGCCAGGTGAGCAATGCCCAGGTTTCTTTGGGATCCCAGCTCCAGTAATTTCCCCAGGCGATTTTTGCCCAGATAGCACCCAGAATCATCCCCAGCGTGAGAAGCGTAAAACCGGGATACACCAGTTGCATAGAAAGGGTTATGTAATGTTTCTGTGAGACGGCTGAATTCCCCCGGTTGTGAAAAAGTCCCCGTAAAGCGGACAAACACGCCGCCGCCAGAACAGCGTAGGATATCATATAAACAATCACGTGTGGAATAAACCAGGGACTTTGAAGTGCCGGCATCAGGGCTTTGCTTCGGTATTCCGGATGGATGACATCCACAATAAGAAATACGGATGCCATCATGGCACCCAGAAAATAGAGTGCGTTATCCCGGGTTTTCACAAAGAGAATGGAAATAATTCCCGAGACAAAAAGGGCATACCATAAACGGGTTTCCGCCATGGTCCGCAGAGGCGGGCGTTCCAGTTCACACCATAAAAAAATGACAAAAATTGTCAGAACAAGGGTTGAAAAGAGGGGTCCGGCTTTTACAATCCACCCGGCTCTTCCGGTCTCTTTCTTCAGGAGGAGAAGTACGGTTCCCGCAAACCATCCGGCAATAAAAAGAATCGTTGTAAGCAGAAGAAAATTCCAGGTCATAAGTTTTCCCTTTTTCCGGATTTTGGGCTTAAAAAAAGCAATCCCAACGCGCCGGCAATCATGAAACATAGACCGGCATACACCAAAGGGAGCCAGGGATCTTTAACGGCCAGAAAAGTGTACCTTTCTGCTTTTCTGCCCATAGCCTGATCAAAACTTTGCAGATAAATCCACCAGCCTTCTGCTTTTATTGGATGATTTACTTCAATCAGTCGCGATTCACCGTCTATTCCCGATTGGGTATATAGACGGGCTCGCGCTCCGTAATAAGCCGGTTCAGGTGGCAGGAGAGCCAGATAAAAATCCGGGGAAAGTTCAAGACTTCGGGGCGGTGTTATTGAACCGCCTGGACTGATCCATCCCTGAACCTTTTTACCCGAAGGGGGTGTAACACGGACACGGGCTGCCGGTGCTGTTCCGGCAATGCCCCGCACATTCAGAACGGTATCGGGTTTAACAAATGCTTCCGGATAATATGTTCCAACATGAATGTCAAACGAATCGATGGCAAAGATTCCCGGTTCATCAACAGATGTCCATTGATCACCCCGCGCTTTCACGAGAGCACCAGCCTGATGAAAGAGGGCCAACCGGGGAGGATATTCTTTCACGATAAATTCCTGAAGCTCCAGTGCAAAGGGAAGTTCCATGATACCGGTGTATTCATTCTGACCATACCAGACCAACTGATCCTGTCCTGCCTGTATGATCACTTCTTCTTTGTCTGCCTGTCCCAGAGATCCTGCAAGCAACACCAGCCATAACCCAAAGTGATTCATTGTGAAAATGATATTTCTCCGGGATAAAGGCATCAATCTGCGAAGGATGGCAAATCCAAGGGTGACTAATAAAAACATGACGGAAACAGCAAACATCCATGTATTCACAATTCCTTTTAAACCCAAAGGATCCGGATGTCCCCCCTGGGGAATCAGAGCCATCAGAAAAACCAGAAAAGTAAAAAAGATCATGGATGTTACAGCCGCTTCAGGGGATGAAAACCACCGGATGATCTTCCGTTTATGAAATAAAATCCACAGGAGGGGGATGAGAACCAGAAACTCAGTAAAAAGAATAATATTCACCGGTGTCTTAAAGAGCCCAAGGGGGAAATTTCCAAAAAAATACTGGATTACACTTCCAGAAATAAAGAGAATCACAGACACAAAAAATGCGTTTTTAAACACCTTTAAATTGCCGGATTGGAAGCCTGTCATATCATGAAACCCGGTTTCAACGGATACGCTCGGGCATTTTCATTTGCGCTTCCCGTTCTTTGGCAATTTTCAGCCATTCAGGCAGTTCTTCGGCAATCCATTCATTCTTTTCTTTCCGAAGTTTTACCGGGTCAAGGCCCAGATAGCGCTGGGCTTTCTTTTTGGTACTGATATCAGGCAAAGGCACATCTTCATAATAACCCAGTTTCGCCAAAACCCGGGCAATTTCCCGCCGGGCTTCCGAGGCTTTTTCCATCCCGTCGGAGAGGATTCGCATGGATTCCAGCGGGGAATGAAAAGAAGCCCCATGGCTGGCCGCCACAAAATCCCAGCGCCATTGTGCCTGTCGGATAAAATCCTGTGCCCGTTTCATATCCTCACTCCCGGCACCTTTATCAAAAGCAAACGCGGCTTCTATATGAGATTTGACCAGCATATCCTCCAGAAGAATTTTCTGTTCATATACCTTATCCTGGCGGTCATAGACATTTTGGATCAACGTTTCCTTCTCCTCACGGTGACACACCATACAGGAATTTTCAATATTATTCAGCGGACTTTGAATCTTATGATCGGTAAGTTTCTGGCTTCCTTCCGTGATATAGGGCATGTGACAATCGGCGCATGAAACACCCCGCTCAAAATGAATACCTGTCATAAAGAGTTCGTAATCAGGATGCTGGGCTTTGATAATGGGGGTTTTGCTCAGGGGGTGAACCCAGTCATGAAAATCATAGGCATCGTAATAGGATTCAATGGCTTCCATACTGTAGCCGTTGTCCCAGGGGAAGGTCACATATTTTCCCGGACCCTTAAAATAATACTCCACATGACACTGGGCGCAGACCATGGTTCGCATATTGTTAATGGGAACATCGGTGATATCAATATTTTTTCGTTCATACGCTTCAATAAAGGGTGTTTGCACAATGCGAAGATGTTGATTTTCCGGGTTATGACAGTTGGCACAGCCGATGGGATTGACAATTTCGGACAGCATTTCCGACCAGGGTGTTTTAAAAAATTCCGCGGCGCCGATTTCGTGGATCACACGGGGTACATCCGGACTTTTGCAGGTCCAGCAGCTGGATGTTTGCATGTCCGGTGTCTTTTCATCCGGAGTCCCGGTCCGCAGAGTATGGTGTATATCCTGCACGGCATAAATGTGTCCTCGCGGCTGGTTATAATCCCGGGAGAAGGAATACCCGGCAAACAGAATTACCAGCCGTGGATCCTCTTCCAGGGCATCCCGGAATGCATTTCCATTATATCTGGACTCAAAGGAGGTATCGGCCATCTCCTTGTACCGGGCATATTCCCGGGGATAGGCCTTTCCCCAGATTTCATTCCGGGGTTCAAATTCTTCCAGATCATACAAGGGAACATTCATCACGGTTGCTTCTGTCCGACGCTGGATAATGGTAGAGGCAAAGAGTCCCAACAGAAAGACCACCACCGCCGTGCCCAAAAACAACAGCCAACCCAGCCAATGGTGTTTGTCAACAAGTTCATTGATTTTCATCTGGCTCACCTGCCTTTTTTTCCAAGAGTTTTTTCAACCAGTCCGGTGCGGGGGACTCCGGCACAGGAACCTGCGTAAAGGGTGTTACAGAGAGGCTTCTGACCCGGCCATGGGGAATTTCACGGTGACAATCCCAACAGACACGCCCCTCCCCTGCTAAAACTTCAGCATGTGAGACATCCGTCCCCACCTGATCATTTAAATGTTCATGGCACCGGATACAATTTTCCTGAACCACCCGTATTCCCGGTTCCAGCATCCGGATACTCTGCTCATACCCCCGTGTTGTAAAAATGGCTGAATGACGCAATCCATCCTTTGCTTTGAAATAGTAGGCATGAAATATCGTATTGTGTGGCACATGGCAATCATTGCATACCGCCTGTTCCCGATGGGAAGAATGTCGCCAGGTTGTATACTGAGGGCTCATGATGTGACAATTGATGCACGTTTCAGGGTTATCAGAAACATAGGTCCAAGCCCGCGAAACATAGATTGTATATGCACCACTTCCTGCAATCGTCCCCAACAGGAGGATGACAGGTATACGCCACCGCCGGGGCGGCACCACAAGGTTGATAAGTTTGCTGATTATCTTATCCAATAATTAAATATAATCAGCTTCAGACCAAAGATAAACCATGAAAATACCAGGGGTAAAAGATATCAGGACAATTATTGTTTCTTTGAAATCCGTATCTTGTGGTAAAAACCTGTCTTTCCATGGGTTAAATTATACCTTTATAGAAATATCCCTATGTTTATGCACCCCCGGGGGTAAAATACAGACCCGAAATAGATTTGTCAAGCTTATATTGTAAATTATATGTTTATATATTGCCTTTTTTCTTCAAGAAACGTTTCAACAATTCATGCCTTGCATTTAAATTTAGATATAAACAAAATCCCGGAGAAATCATGAAACGAATTCTTGTATTTTGCCTGTTTATAATCTCAACTCTACAGATTCTGTATGCTGTTGAAGGCATGTACCTTCTCAATAAGCTGCCCCTGAAATCCATGCGTAAAGCCGGTCTCCGGATGAAATTTGATGTGGACCCCCAAACAGGTTATCCAAAGATCGCAGCCGGTGTGGTGAACCTGAATGGTGCTTCCGCTTCATTTATTTCCCCGGAAGGACTTATTCTCACCAACCATCACGTGGCATTCAGTGGTATTCAGCAACTCAGTACCCTTGAAGACAACATTCTGGAGAAGGGATTTCTGGCCCGAAACCATGATGAAGAAAGACATGTCCCACGTTTCCGGGCCTCTATTACAATTTCTTTTGAAGACGTTACTCAGGAAATTTTACACGGCCTTACCGACACCATGAATCCCGTTGCACGATACGATTCTGTGGATTACCGAATCAAACGTATTATCGCCCGGGAAGAAAAGGGGCATGAAAAGGTTCTGATCCGCTCCTTCTACAATGGAAAATCCTATTTTTTAATTCGCCGCCTTGAATTTAATGATGTGCGTTTGGTTTATACTCCTCCCCGTGCCATTGGGGAATTCGGAGGCAATATTGACAACTGGATGTGGCCCCGCCATACTGGGGATTTTACCATCCTCCGGGTCTATGCCGATTCTGAAAATAATCCGGCAGAATATTCAGAAGACAATATCCCTTATCAGCCTATTCACTACTTTCCCCTATCGGTAAAAGGCCTGAAACCCGGAGATTTCACCATGATCCTGGGATATCCCGGCAGAACCCAACGCTACCTCACTGCCCGGGAGGCCGCATTTACCCTTAATGTGGAATACCCGGAAGCTATTCGGCATTTTGAATTTTTGGTGGATCTTATGGATTCCCTGGGTGCGGCAAATCCGGAAAAAACCCTGAAATTTGCCTCCCGAATCAAGGGACTGAACAACTATAAGAAAAAATACCAGGGAATGCTGGATGGATTAAAGAGCCGGGATGTTATTGGTGAAAAACAGACGTTGGAAGAAAAACTTTATCATCAGGGTAAGAACCGGGACATTTTGCAACAACTGGATAAACTACAGAAAGCATACGAAACGAATTATCATGCCCGGGAAAAATTTTATAATTTGCAGCGGGATCCCCGTCTAGTTGCCATCGCCTCGGATCTTGTCCGCTGGAATCATGAAAAGAAAAAACCGGACCTGGAACGGGAACGGGGGTTTCAACAGCGGGATTACGATAAACAGCAGCGTTCCATGGCTTATTACATGTCCGCTTATGACGAAACACTGGATAAAATCCTCCTGCACCACCACCTCACACAGATGTTGAAGGCACCGGCAACAGAGCGGATTCCTTTGATCGACTCACTCTTTTCCATGATAAAAGGAGAATCTGTTTCTCAGGTTGTCGGAAGATTTGTGGAAAATCTCTACTCTGAAACCCGGTTGACGGACCCGGATTTCAGACAACGTCTTCTTGACATGACTCCGGAAGAATTCATTAAAATTCAGGATCCTTGTATTCTCTTTGCATGTTTGCTGGAAAAACAAGCCCGGGAAATCCGGGAAGAAGGCAAAAAACGCGCAGGTCAGAGAATGGTCCTGATGCCACCCTATTTTGATGCACTAAAAGATTTCTTAGACCATACAATCTATCCGGATGCCAATGGAACCCTCCGTTGCTCCTTTGGCCATATCCAGGGATATTCACCGGCTGATGCCATCTGGTATGAACCCTTTACAACACTCACCGGTGTATGGGAAAAGGACCGGGGTGAACACCCCTTCAATGTTCCTGAACCCATAAAATCCATTCGTCTGAATCAAAATAACCAGGTTTTTTATGATAAAGGGCTAGAGGATTTTCCTGTCAATTTTCTTCATACCATGGATATCACCAACGGAAACTCCGGCAGTGCCGTCTTCGATAAAAAGGGTCGCATCGTAGGTATTGCCTTTGATGGTAACTATGAAGCCATGACCAGCGACTGGATCTATGATGATCAACTGACCCGTGCCATCTCGGTGGATATCCGGTACCTTCTGCTGAACCTGACTGAAATTGAAAAGGCGAAAGACCTGTTGAATGAGTTGACAATCATCCAATAAATACAGGGACTATTCTCCCTGAAGGGCTCGCTGCCGGAAGAGAAAGTGGTAAATAAGATCGGTATAACGGTTCAGCTTCACCTTCCCTTCGGCCGATTCAGAAAAGCGCCAGAAACCATATAGTTTTGCAAGGCTTACAAGTTTTTCACTGTAAAGAGCCCAGGTAAAATAGCTGTTCACCCGTTTAATCCCATTTTCAGAAATGGTTTTCCAAAGCCCGGTGTTTTTTTCACAGGACTCCATAAAAGTTTCCAGGCTTTCAGCAATCAGTTCCGGTTTGCTGGTATTCATCAGAAACCCGCTCTTGCCCGGCTCGATAATTTCTGATGGTCCCCCGAATTTAGGGCCAAAGGTCGGCAATCCGGAAACCATGGCTTCAAGAATTGTCAGACCGAATGCTTCAAAATGTGCCGGCTGAACGAAAATTCCTTTTTTATCGGCAATAATCCGATAAACCTCACCGGTATCCTGTTTTTTAATACTGGGTAACCAACGGATTTGTCCGTGCAAATCATATTTACCAATGAGTTCATAAGCCAGATGGATCTGTTCCCTTTCCTCATCATCCTTTGACTCTTCGATACGGATACTGCCGGCAGAAAAGATGAGGTTACAGGATTCCCTTAGTGCATCACTCTGTCCGAACGCTTCGATAAGGCCGGTGATGTTTTTTACCTTGTCAAAACGGGCCATGGTAAAGATCGGCCGTTTATCCGGATTCTCCAGTCTGCCGTAAATATCCTCCGCAGGATCTGTAAAAAGCCGGTTTTCCCAAGTATGTGTATGCTCCTGAATGCGTTTATCCGATTCATGATAAGGGAAATAAATCCGTTCATCCACGCCAGGGGGAATGACATTGAATTTGGGTGCAAAAAGATTAATCCCGTTGATTACCTGGTACAAACCGGGGAGAGTAAAATTCTGGTAAGATTCATACTGTCCCATCTCCGTTTCGGTCCCAATGATCTCCTGGTGAGTACTGGCAATGATAAAATCGGATTTGTTCATGGCAATCATATCGGCCGTAAACTGGAGGGAGAAGTGATAATGGTCTTCCACATTCTTCCAATAAAGATCCGAAAAGAGATATTTTGTCTTTTCCAGGGCGTGGGCAATGGTACACTGGGTCACATCCAGGGCATCAGACATGAGTGACGCCACCAGGTTTCCATCCGAATAATTTCCGATGATCAGATCCGGTTTCCCTTCAAATTCACTTTGAACGGCAAAAGCGGCGTCTTCGGCAAATTGTTCCAAATAGGGCCAGACATGAAAACGGGAAATCCAGTGTGGAATCACCTGATGGTGCTCATCCCGGAAAGGAATTCTCAAAATCCACCCGTTCTTTGTCCCATGGATTTTCTCGTGCTTCTGGTCGCATGTGGTATCTCCGGCTTCAGGAATAAGCCGGGTAATCACGATAATCCGGGGATCGATATCCAGTCCGGATAATCGCAGGGATTCTTTCAGATATTTTTCCAGTGCCCTCACCTGATCCAAAATATAAATCACCTGTCCGCCTGTATCCGGTTTACCCAAAACATGCTCCTGGCCAAACCAGCCGTGGGGAGAAATAATCGCGATTTTTGAAATATGGGGCATGGGTACACGGGCAATGAAGGCTTCCAACAAAGAATCATCCGGCTCATTGATGAGATCATAAAGCAGCTGCATGGTTTTAACAATCCTGCCGGCTGTGTTGCCCCAACCAGGCTCAAATCCAGCTTTTTTAAGAAGGGGTTCTACCCTGGAATATGGCGTTTCCTCAGATTCCCTGGAAAGGGTTTCAATCATTTCGTCAAGGGCTTCATAAAAAGAATCAAAATCCGTCAGAATTCCCCCGTTGACCAGCAATTGAAAACCGTTATGACTGTGCATTTTGATAAAACTGAAGAGTTTTTCATTCCATTCTTTTGGATTTTGAAAGAGGTGGCTGCTCAGGTAACGGTTCAGATAGCGGATCCCGTTTCCTACCGAGCGCGTATCCCGGATGGAAGGGGAAAAATCATAAAAGGGCATAAAGTCGATGTGAAGAGGGGTCAGTATCTTTTCCTCGCTGGAAATTTGTGTATCCTTAATATCCAGATACTCCCCGGGAGCCATGATTTCCATATACTCCCCATATTGTCGCAACATGTAAAACCGGTATTTCCCGATGCCATGCCGGTACATAAGGGCCATATATTCATTCCGGATGATAATTTCCTGAATCCGTTTCAGAAATGCGGCAACAGATGAATCCTCCAGAAAAGCATTTTCAAGATTTTTTTCAGCACAAAAATCCTTGAAGATCAACAGCAAATCATTTTGAAGGAGGATTTTTCCTTCATGCCTGGCCAGGACGGCAATGAATTCTTTAAATGTATGGAGTTCCTTTTTTTTAATCAGTTTTTCTGTTTTATTGTTCAAATTCAAGAACGATTCCTTTCTTTTGCTTTCTCAATAATCTGATAATGATCCAGCCCTTCCAGAATACCACCGGCATAAGGTTTCTCCGCAAAGAAAATACGGTTTACATCCTTCAGATGTTCCAGTTCAGAGCTGTAATTTCCCACAACCACACCCAAAGCACCGCTTCGAAGCATCTCTTCATCATTTCCCGAATCCCCTGAAACAATCACCTGCCGGAGGGGAATTTCCCACTTATAACTCAAATACCGGATGGCCTTCCCTTTGGAAGCCATGACAGGCAGAATATCCAGGAACTGTCCATGGGAATAGATAAGGTTGTATTTCAGCTTATTTTTGACCAGGGCATGGTGCACCGATGCCAGGCGGTCTTTGTCCGGTTCCATGTAATAGCTGACTTTGAATTTCCGTTGGGTGTCCTCTTCCTGATAGATCAGAAAATCCAGCGTATCCAGGACTTCCCGGATTTTATCACGGTTCCACCGTTTGGAGATATGGGCATCGTAGCCATGATCATAGGTCAACTCATTCCCATAGTAAATCTCGGTTCCCACCGATGTAATCAGGAAATCCGGCTGGGGAATATCGTGTTCCCGGATGATCTCCATGGCAGATTCAATCGTCCGTCCGGTAGCTACGCCAAATCCCAGAACATCCCGGGCATCCTCAAGCCGCCTTTTCAATTCATCCAGATGCTCATTATCACCGCCAATCAGGGTATAATCGATGTCGGTAATCAACAGATGGTTCAAAGAGAGAAGGCGTTTGCCCACCGTGTCTTTTGTTTTTCCCTTGATAATGGGAGACTCCTGTGCTTCTTTCGGCATTTTTTCAATTTCCTTTATATAGGTATCCACGTGTGCATCCCAGGAATAATATTTTTCCACGTTGATAATTCCGTTTTGAGAATATTTTTTCCAGAGTTCCGGATCAGCAAGAATGGTTTTCAAAGCCTCGCTGATTTTTTCCGTATCCCGTACATTAACCAAAATTCCGTTTTTCAGATTCGAGATGATATCTCGGGGTCCACCATCATCTGTAGCTACGATGGGTAATCCCGATGCCGAAGCTTCAATGAGCGTCAGCCCAAAGGGCTCTGTAAAAGCCGCATTGATAAACACTCCATGTTTTTCAGCCACAATCCGGTATAATTCCGGGACTTCATGTTCGAAATCATGTTTTTTGGGAATGGCCATTTTACCGTAAAGGTCGTATTTATCCATGAGGAGAAGCATTTCCGTTAGCACATCCTGCTCATTTTCCTCCATTTCGGTAATATCTTTCCGGATGCCGGCAAAAATAGCCAGATTGGCCATGGCCTGGAGCTCCAGATCTTCGCCATAGGCTTTAATCAATCCGCTGATATTTTTCCGCTGATCCGGTCGGCATAGGGTTAGCACTACCGGCTTTGAGGGATTCAGGAAAAAACGGTGGAGTTCTTCAGAAATTGAGGCTTTGGCAGCCATTTGCCGGCCATCAATACTCTTTTCAGACATGTGATTCCTGAGGTAGTGGTAAAACTTCTCCAGATCAATTCCCGGGGGAATCACTTTGTAACGGGTCATGGTTTTGTTGTGGTACTGCCCGTACTGGGTATTCACTTCCTGCCGTGTACTGGTTACCACAAGATTGGCATTTTTAAGGATATTTTCCTCGACGGCGATGCGGTGATCAATTTTATATTTTCGAATAATCTCTTTTTCCTTCATCCCTTCATTCAGAAGTTTTGAAAGTTTGGAACGTCCCAGGGAATGACCGGTGAAAAAGAAAGGAAGTCCCAATACCATCGCCAGTTCGGAGGCCACATACCCGGCATCCGCATAGTGACCATGGACGAGATCCGGGATATCCTTTTCTTTTTTGATAAACTTCAACACTTTGTCGGTATACTCACCAAGATAGGGCCAAAGCAATTCTTTCCGCATATATTTTTTCCCGCCGCACTGGATACGGACAATCCGGCAATTCTCTCCCAGATCTTCGACCGGCTTTGCATAATCGTCCGAAACCGTTTTGTCATCGATCAGGCGGGTAAACAGATCTACTTTGCGGATCTTTTCATGGCGGCTCAACGCCTTTGCCAGTTCGACCACATATTTGATCTGTCCACCGGTATCTGCATCCCGGCCCATTTCCAGGTTGGATCCTCTCACCAGTCCATGGATACTGAACATCATGATATAGAGACCGTCTTTAGTCATCGTTATCTCCATGTATCTCTTTTTTGATGGATGTATAAAAACCCGGGGCTTCCGGTAAAGCACCTTTCAGGGTACAAACTTTGCCGGCAAAATCTGTGGCATTTTTCAGGATTTTTTCGGGATCCCAGTTCAGGAGGATGCCGGCTGCCAAAACGGAGGCGTAGGCATCTCCCGCTCCCACTGTATCCCGGATGGAGAGGGCAGCTTTAGGCTTCATGGAATAGGAGCCTCTGGAAGTCATCAGCCGGCTGCCGTCCGCATCAGCTGTCAGGGATATCATCCGGAAAGAAAAGGAATCCATAAGCCAGGTAAGCATCTCTTCCTCCTGCTCCGGTCCCGAAAAAAGCTGCGAAAGCGTTTGCAGCTCCTCCCGGTTCAGTTTCAGGATATCCGTCTTTTTCAGGGTTTCCCGAATCGTTTTCTCCGTATAACAATCCGGCCGGAGATTGATATCACACAAAACAAGGGCCGTAGGGTTCCGGTGTTTTAACAGGCTGTGGACCGTCTCAAATCCCCGGGCTGACCGTTGAATCAGGGTCCCCACATAAATCAAATCAGCCCTGGAAACCCGGTCCAGTGCCTCAGGGGTAACTTCGAGGAAATCATAGGCAACAGGCCTGATAATCTGAAAGCGGGCATTGCCCTTTGGGTCCAAAGCAACCTCAACCCGTCCCGTGGGATAAGCTGCATCCTCCTGCACCAATCCCGGATCCAATCCATAGGATGAGACAACAGAGCGGAGTTCATCTCCATCTTTATCGTTTCCCACCCGTGTGATAAAATCCGTCTTCAAGCCAAAGGAAGACAAATGGGCTGCTACGTTAAAAGGAGCTCCTCCAATCCGCCGGTAGTCCGGAAATTGGTCGAAGAGAATTTCTCCGATTGAAACAATCATCATGTCCTCACGACACCATTGAACAGTTAGGACCCATCCTTTCTTATAGTTAAATATAACAATTTTCATGCAGGATTGAAAGGGTGATTCCCGGTGAACCGGTTGAGAATAATCCTTCTTTTCTTTAATCAGGATTCCCTAAATTGTTCATGATGAGATGAAATCCCTCCATGAAAAGATCTTTCAATCAAAGGGATATTCCGTATTACTTGAGGTCATGAATAGAGTTCCGGATATACATCCCCGATATTAAAAAACCATGATAAGAACAAAAGGCTTCATTAAAATTGTACACAACTTAACCCCCGGCATACAGAGACTTCTGGGCACCTGCCTGCTCATTCTACTGCTTAGAGTTTCAGCCCCGGCATCTGAACAATCAATTTTCAGATTTACCCACTGGACCTCGAATGACGGCCTTTCCCAGTCAAATGTGACCTGTATAACCCAGGATAAAAGCGGTTTTATGTGGTTTGGAACCTTTAACGGGCTCAATCGCTTCGATGGATATCATTTCAAGACTTTTCACTATACACAGGATCGTGAACAAAGCCTGGCACATAATTACATTTCAGACCTTGCCGTAGACCAGGATGGCCGTATCTGGATAGGCACGAGTGATGGATTGAACAGATTCGATCCGGCAGCCGATCAAATGATTACCTATCATTCTGAAGCCGGTGATACTTCTTTTTTCACAGATAATCAAATTGAAGCACTACTGATTGACAGTGATAACCGTGTATGGATTGGGACCCGCAACGGTGGATTGATTCTTTATAGAGAAAACACAGGATTCACGACGATAAATAAAAACCTTCAAAGCATGACAATCAGTCTCTTATTTGAGGATCACGAACACAATATATGGATCGTTCACGATAACGGAGCCATCGATATCTTGAATGGAACCAGCCTGGCGGTCTCTCACCTGTATGGGGAAAACGGACTCACACCCTATCATATCACTGCCATCGTACAGTCTGATGAAGATCATCACGTTTGGATAGGAACACAAGGGGATGGTCTGTATCGCTTGCTCGTTCAGTATAATCAGCCCAAAGTGATCGAACACTATTCAACACGGTCAGATATTAAACCACTCACAAGTGATATTGTGATCAGCCTGCTCATAGATCAAAAAGGATTTTTATGGATTGGCACCGAAGACCGGGGTATTGATATCCTGGATATTTCTGAAGGAAACATGTCACATTATGAACATGATCCCTATAATAAATACAGTTTAAGCCATAATTCCATCTGGTCCATTTTTGAAGATATGGCAGGAAATATCTGGATTGGCACATATGCTCACGGCATCAATTTGTTGATTGACAGGAACACTCCCTTTAAGCACTTTAAGCATCAACCGGGAGACCACGCATCCCTCAGTCATAATATGGTGAATACCTTTTTGGAAACAAAAGACGGAGGCTTGTGGATTGCAACAGATGGGGGCGGACTGAATCAGTTTGACATGGATAAAGGGCGTTTTCTGCATTATACCAAAGAGAACACCCGGCTGGAAACGAATGTCATTCTTTCTTTATACGAAGATCACAAAGGCAGATTCTGGGTTGGTACATGGGCAGAGGGTTTATACCTTTTCGATCGAAAAAATGCTCGTTTTATAAATTATACACAGTCTTCTGCCGGATTGGCAAGTGACCGCATTATGGATATAGAGGGTGACGGAAAAGACGGTTTGTGGCTTGGAACATTCTGGCGCGGCCTTACCCATTTTAATCCGGATAAAGACCATGTCCGGATTTATAATACAACAAACAGCGGATTGAGTGACAACAATGTCCGTGTTCTTCTGCGGGATGATCAGAACAGGCTCTGGGTCGGCACCGATGCCGGGCTGGACCGTCTGGATCCGGGAGCAGATACGTTTATTAATTACATGCATAACGGTCAAGACCCTACAAGTCTCAGCAAAGGATTTGTCCTGTATCTTACACAAACAAAGGATGGATCTGTCTGGGTCGGGACCAGCGGCGGACTGAACCGGTATAATCCTGAAACAGATAGCTTTACCCGTTATGACACACGGCATGGACTGCCGGACAACGAAATCAAATGTATTCTGGAAGGTGAACCGGGTTTTCTGTGGCTCAGCACCAACAAGGGTATTTGCCGCTTCAATCCGGATCAGAATGAGGTTCAGCTTTTTGACGTATCCGATGGACTCCAGGGGAATGAATTTAATATCCGCAGCGGATTGAAAACCCGGCAGGGTGAAATCCTCTTCGGTGGGAATAATGGTTTCAACATCTTTTATCCATCCCATATCCGATCCAATCAATATATCCCTCCCCTTGTCTTCACGGATTTCAGACTTTTCAATCAATCCGTTTCCGTCAATGGACCGGATTCAATTCTGAATCACCACATAAATAATACCAAGAAGATCACACTGGCCCATCACCAGAACGTATTCGCCTTTGAATATGCCGCCCTGAACTATATTTCCCCACAGGACAACCAATATGCCTACAAACTGGAAGGTTTTGAAGACTCCTGGAATGATGCAGGGCATGCCAGAACCGCTAATTATACCAACATTGATCCCGGTGAATATATTTTCAAAGTCAAAGCTTCGAATAACGATGGGGTTTGGAATGAAACCGGGCGATCTATAAAGATATATATCACACCTCCGTTCTGGGAAACCTGGTGGGCTTATATCATTGAGGCACTCCTGATCCTGGGCATTCTTACTTTTATTCTCAATTACTTTATCAGCCGCCAGAGAATGAGGGCTGATTTGCGTCTTGAACAACTGGAACTGGAAAAAATGTATGAACTGGATCAAATGAAAACACGGTTCTTTACGAATATCTCCCATGAATTTCATGCTCCCATGACACTGATTCTGAGTCCTTTGGAGAAATTAAGCAGTTCTGATTCCCTGGATTCCCGGTCCCGTGAAAACATCGGACTAATCCTTCGAAACGCCCAACGGCTCCATCGGATGATCAATCAGTTGAAAGATATTCAGAAAATTGAAACCGGTGACTTATCCCTGCAGCTTTCCACCGGTGATATTATTGCTTTTCTAAAAGAAACCGTAAATTCATTCAGGGAATACGCGATTGATCACAAGATGGAATTAACCTTTACAAGTTCAACCGACAGGGAGATTGCCTGGTTCGACACAGATAAATTGGATAAAATCATCTACAATCTTCTCTCAAACGCCTTCAAATTCACCAGGGATGGGGGAAGAATCCACGTTTCAGCAACGATTCTTGATCCTGAAAAGAACAAAAAACAAAACAAAGACATTCTAAACGTCCGGAATATAGAAATCGCCGTATCCGACACAGGGATCGGCATTCCCAGGGACAAGATCAATTTAATCACCCGGCGTTTTTTCAGAATAGAGGGGAAGGGTCTGGATGTCCGGGAAGGGAGTGGTATCGGCTTGGCTTTCGTCAATGAACTGATCAAGCTGTATCACGGGAAGATCCGAATCGACAGCAAAGAGGGGCACGGTTCTGTTTTTACCGTCAATATTCCCCTCGACGAAAAATACCTGGAAGAGCAACAGGTCGTCAGTCAGTTCATCCGCACACCCATCCGTGAAAAAACATCCGGTATACTTAAAATACCTGATGCAACAAGCGAAAAAAACGAGTCTTACAGCCCAACACCCGGCAGTAAACCACTGATTCTTGTGGTAGAAGATGACGAGGAAATACGAAATTATATCCGGAAATCCCTTGCGGAAGATTATCAAATTCAATGTGCCCAGGATGGAATCATCGGACTTGAACAAGCCAAAAAACAGATCCCGGATTTAATTATCTCAGATATTAAAATGCCAAACATGGACGGGATAGAGCTGTGTAACCGTTTGAAACAAAGTGAAAAAACCAGTCACATTCCGGTCATCCTTTTAACAGCTTATTCTTCAAAACAATCAAAAATCGAGGGTCTTGAGAAGGGCGCAGATGCTTACCTGGCAAAACCATTCAATATCGATATGCTGAATGTTCAGATAATCAATTTGTTGGAATCCCGAAAAAAACTCCGAAAGAAATTTTCCGCCGATTTTCTGATCGGCCCCAAGTCCGTCAATATTGAAGATGTCGATGAAAAATTTCTCCAGAAAGTTGTTGAAATGATTGAACGCAATATTTCAGATACCGGTTTGAATGCCGATACGCTCGGCAAAAAAGTAGGCATGAGCCGCACACAACTTTACCGTAAAATCCGGGGACTTACAGACCAGACCGTAAACGAATTTATCAAAAGCATTCGTTTGAAAAGAGCCGCACAATTGCTTAGCGAAAAAAGAGTGACTATTACAGAGATTGCTTATGCCGTGGGGTTTAATGATCTGACCTATTTTGCGCGGTGTTTCCGGAAACAATACCATAAATCTCCATCAGAATATATATCTCCTCCAAAACATAAATGACATTATAGTCCGACATTTTGATACTATCTTCCGAGCAATAATCCCCAAAAAGTCCTAAATCATCATTAAGATTTTTTGAATTAGCAATTCATGGCAAGATCCTTCTGTGGATGAACCAACACATGCCAAATGCTTGACCGGAGGCCATCTTATGTCCAACAGCTTACATCAGGAAAACATCCATATCGGTCCCACTTCCCTGAAAATCAACGCTCAGCCGGTTCAGGGCAAGATGGTGGATTTTCAGGGAAAACCCTATTACTGTATAGAAAACTACGACAATATGTCTCCTTTTTTCCTGAGTGTTATCAGTGACTCAGATATCTGGATGTTTGTATCCAGTTCCGGAGCCTTGACCGCCGGTCGCTGCAATCCGGATAACGCACTGTTCCCTTATTATAATGATGACCGCATTCACGATTCAAAAAATACAACCGGTGGTAAAACATTGATCATGGCCACCATCAACGGTAAAATAAATTTCTGGGAACCCCTTTCCAACCGGTATGAGGGCCTTTATGAAACCAGCCGTAACATGTATAAGCGTCCTTTGGGAAATGATATCATATTTGAAGAGATCAATCATGACCTGAAGCTTGCGTTTTATTGCCGGTGGACAAATTGTCACCGCTTTGGGATTGTTCGGGAAGCAGCCATCACCTCTTTAGGGCACCAAACCGTCACGATCCGCATTCTGGATGGCATTCAGAACATCCTGCCCACCGGAGTGGACCGTGGCACACAACTGGCCTACAGTACACTCCTTGATGGTTACAAGAAAAATGAGCTTCTGCCAGAAAACGGTATCGGGATTTATACCCTCAGCTCCCTGCTTACCGACAGAGCCGAACCGGCAGAATCTTTACACTCCACCACCGTATGGTCTGCCGGTTTGCACCGGGATCATGTATTATTGTCTTCCACCCAGCTTGACGCCTTCCGGAAGGGAAAAGCGATATCCACCGAAACAGATATCAGAGCACGCCGGGGAGCATATTTTATCGAAAGCACTTTTGAGCTTCCACGAGGAAAAAGGGAAAATTGGTTCATCCAGGCGGATCTGAAGCAGGATCTTGTCCAACTCACTGAACTGAGAGATTTTTTACAAAGAGAGCCCCATCCTGAAAACATCCTAATATCCGAATTGCAGAAAAGTGACGAAGCCCTTGAACAACTGGTTGCCCGAAGTGACGGCCTTCAACTGGGACGCGATCAGCACATGAATTTCCGTCATTTTTCGGTGACCCTTTTCAATATTATGCGGGGAGGAATATTTGAATATAATAACACCATATATAAAGATGATTTTCTGAAGTTTTTGCGAACGTCAAATGTGTCATTATATCAAAAATATCGTGACGAATTGGAAAACCTTCCTGCCATCATGGCACTAAATGATATCTCGGGCTTCTTAAACAAAAAAGACAACAATCTGGAGCGTCTTCTTTATGAATATCTGCCTTTAAGCTTCAGCCGCCGTCACGGTGATCCAAGTCGTCCCTGGAATGATTTTGCTATTCATATCCGGGATGAGGATGGAAACCGGCTCCTGAATTATCAGGGGAACTGGAGAGATGTTTTTCAGAACTGGGAAGCCCTGACTTTATCGTTTCCGGAATTCATTGAACACATGATCACAAAATTTGTGAATTCTACAACCGCAGACGGGTACAACCCCTATCGACTGACACGGAATGGTTTTGAATGGGAAACTCCAGACCCCCATACTCCGTTTGCCAATATCGGCTACTGGGGGGATCATCAGATTGTCTATTTGCTCAAACTTTTAAAACTCTCTTATCACTTTCATCCGGGAAAACTTCAAAAACTTCTGACACAAGATCTGTTTACCTATGCCAATGTCCCCTACCGGATCAAACCCTATGCTTCCCTTGTGGAAGATCCCCATCATACCATTGATTTCGATGCAAACCTGCACGACGAGATTATGAATGCGATGAAAAACATGGGGACAGATGCCCAGCGCCTCCATGATGCAGAGGGGTCATTGATTCTTGTCAACCTGGCTGAAAAACTGCTGGTTCCGATTCTGGCCAAACTGTCCAACTTCATTCCCGGCGCCGGAATCTGGATGAATACCCAGCGGCCGGAATGGAACGACGCAAATAACGCATTGGTCGGATTTGGCGTTTCCATGGTGACCTTGTATTATCTTCGGGATCACCTCCACTTTTTATCAGACCTTTTTGGGAAACTGGATATCGATACAATTGATATTTCTCAGGAAGTCTATGATCATTTTCAAAAGATCCTAACGACTTTCAATAACCATAAGAATATGATTGGGGCCGTCCTCAGGGATAAAGACAGAAAAGTTTTCCTGGATGAATTGGGACATGCAGGCTCTCAATACCGGTCCCTCATATATACCAGGGGATTTTCCAAAATACGGAAGGGATTACCCCGACAAGACATGTTGAATCTCTTTTCCCTGGTTCTTCAACATATCGATCACACCATCAGCCTCAACAAACGGGATGATGGGTTGTTTCATGCCTATCATGTCATCCGTATGACCGACAAGGGAATTGCCCTCCGGAAGCTTTATGAAATGCTGGAAGGACAGGTCGCCGTACTAAGTTCAGGGTATTTGTCCGCCCAGGAGGCTCTTGACGTTTTAGAATCACTTCGGGAAAGCAGACTCTATCGTCCGGATCAACAGTCGTATGTTTTATATCCTGATCGTCAACTCCCGCGCTTTACAGAGAAAAACATAATCCCCAAAAAATATATAAATAAATCTTCTTTTTTAAAGAATTCTCTCCAGGCTAAAGATACCCGGGTGGTTCAACAGGATATTGACGGCAATGTCCATTTCAACGCAGTATTTAGCAATGGCCGCATCCTGAAACAAACCCTGGAAAAAATGGACTTGAATGCTCCGGAAATCGATACGATTCTGGATATTTACGAATCTGTTTTTGATCATCAATCTTTCACCGGACGCTCCGGTACCTTTTTTAAATACGAAGGCTTGGGATGTATCTATTGGCACATGGTTTCAAAATTACTTTTGGCGGTTCAGGATACCTATTACCGGGCTTACAATGATGGATCCGATCCGGAAATCCTGGAAATGTTAAAAACATATTATTTTGAAATTAAAGAAGGAATCGGAAGCCATAAGAATCCGGACGAATATGGCGCTTTTCCAATGGATCCCTATTCTCACACGCCCGGGTATTCAGGCGTACAACAACCGGGCATGACAGGTCAGACAAAGGAGGATATCCTTGCACGAACCGGTGAATTGGGAGTGCGCATCAAACAAGGAGCCATTCATTTTACTCCGGCTCTTCTGAACACAAAGGAATTCCTTTTAAACTCAAAAGTTTTCAGCTATTTCGATGTGGAGAATAAAAGACAAACATTGATGCTAAGTGAAAATATGATGGCTTTCACCATCTGCCAGGTTCCCGTCATTTACATCAAATCAGATATGGAAAAAATGATTGTGACATTTCGGGACGGTCACGAGAAAGTACTGGACGGATTAACACTTCCAGCATCTTACAGTTCACATGTGTTTGAGCGGGACAATAAAATAATAAAAATACACGTATTGTTAAAGTTATTATAAAGCGAGGTATAGAATGCAAAAGAGAAAAAGATTGATTCGTTTATCATCATTGATCTTCTTCATTTTTACAGTCATTGTAACCGGATTAAGCGCCAAGGAATTCGATCAGGTAATGGTGGTACAGGATGAGAACGGTTACCGTCTACAGGTTCAGGGAGAAGATTTTTTTATCAAGGGGATGAACTGGGATTATTATCCAATCGGGACAACCTATACCTATTCAATATGGAACCAGCCGGATGATATCATCGTGGCAGCTTTAGACAACGAAATGTCCTTGCTTAAGGCAATGGGGGTCAACACAATACGCCAGTATGTGGGCATTCCTTCCCGCTGGATCGAATATATTTATAAAAAATACGGGATATATACAGTGCTCAACCATGCTTTTGGACGTTATGGTGTTGAGGTCAACGGTGCGTATATCCCTCATACAGACTACGCAGACCCTGACACACGAAAAGCGCTACTCAATGAAGTCCGCGAGATGGCTGAAGAATACAAGGATACACCGTGACTGCTGATGTGGATGTTGGGAAATGAAAACAATTATGGCCTTTTCTGGGATTCGGCAGAAACGGAAAATATCCCCGGAGAGCCTACACGTGAAGAAGTGCGGGCCCGCCACATGTATGCCCTTTTTAATGAAGGTGTAAAAACAATTAAAGCCATCGATGATAAACGACCTGTTGCTATGGTGAATGGTGATTTGCTGTTCCTTGATATCCTCGCCAGTGAGATAACAGATCTTGATATCTTTGCCAGCAACATGTATCGCGGTTACACATTTACAGATGCTTTTGAACGGGTTGAAAAAACACTGGGGCTTCCTTTTATGATGGCCGAGTTTGGATCGGATGCTTTTAACGCCCGAACCGGTGAAGAAGCTCAAATTGATCAGGCAGGGTATTTTATATCCAATTGGGCGGACTTGTATAAACACGCTGCAGGTATGGGACTTACCGGCAATTCAATTGGCGGATTTACGTTTCAGTTTAGTGACGGGTGGTGGAAAACCGGGCAGGAATATGACCTGGATGTTCATAATACCAAGGCCTCATGGGCAAACGGGGGCTATCAGTTTGATTACCGGGAAGGGTCCAACAATATGAATGAAGAGTGGTTCGGTATCTGTGCCAAAGGTCCGACAAACGAACGTGGCTTATATGAATTGTATCCAAGGGCTGCTTTCTATGCCTTGCAACAGATCCATGAACTGAGCCCTTATGAACCGGGATTAACCCATGCTGGAATTGATCAATTTTTTTTAATACTCTCAATATTCAGGAAATGTACCTGAAAGCCCGGGGAGACAGGGCTGCCTTATTATCCGAGAATCAAAAGGCTTTTCGCATCAGCAATGCCTTTATCAAAATGGAAACGTATTATACAGGCGGTTCCCATATCACAACACCGGCTTCTACAGATACAGATTTTGACGGTTACCCCCGTTTCCAGGGATTTGACCATTTGCAATCCTATTTTACAACCGTTGCCTTCAGTCCAAATGGCCATTTCAATGGTTTTATTTCTCTCAACTTTCTGGCTCATGTTCCCAAAAACCCCATCGATGAAATCTTTTATGAAAACCGGGGTCGCGAACAGGTTGTTCGCGCCGAAGAGGGATTATACACGATCACTGATGCAGAGCGGGTTAAAGTCTACAGGGCTGAATTCAACTGGGATGATGACTGGTTCAACCTGACAGGCTTCTATCGTACCGGCCATTATCACTGGGGTTATGAGGGTGATTTTTTTGGATTGTATCCAGAAGCAAATTACGGTCCCAATATTGACATTTACAACGGTGAAGCGCCTCTGGGTGTTGAGTTTGCCGGTAAACAAGCATTGGAAGGATTAAAAATTGCCTATGGACCCGAACTCTGGTGGGGAGCAAATCCGGCCATTTTATTGAAATACCGGAAACAATTTGGACGATTTACTACAACTGCTATGTATCAGGAAGACCTGAGTTCTCAGAGCCTGGCAACAAGTTCTTTCGCCATACCTCTTCCACCTACAAAAAAAGCCACTCTTCACCTGGCTTTTCCGGTGGGAAAAGCCGGTATTGAATTGGGCGGTATCTGGTCCGGTGAAAACCGTCTTGAAGAAACCTTCCAGATTCTGGATAAAGACGCCGGATCCTATCGTGTGTTGCAAGACGAAATCCGGCCTGCAGATATGTTTGGCGGAAAATTTAAGGTGACATACTCACAAGGCCGGTTCAACTGGTATGCCCAGGGTGCCATGATGGGATTGGTCGCTGACGGTCGTGTAAACAGTGCCCTGACCTATACAGGCTGGCGCCTGAAAGATAGCGGCAGAGGTAACCAAACAAATATCTTAACAGGTCTTACCTATTTAATGGGTAACTGGCAGATAGCTCCCAATTTCCTCTGGCAAAAACCCCTCGTGGACCCCATCCCCTCTGATGCTCCAGCCCCTGCCACACCCCGTAACGTACTTGACGATCCGTTTGCCGTCATTGACAACCGCGAAACCACAGCCGGGGAAATACTCCTGACGTATGATCCCACACCTGCCACATGGATGTATAATTGGGACAGCGATATGCGTGAAGATGCCAAACTGGCTGCAAGCATTGGCTTTGTCTACCGGCACCATCCCACAACCCGTGATGCATCAATCGGTATCCTGGGTGACGGGCGTACCCTCTTTGCCTTTGACGGGGCTCCACCAGCCCGAGATCTGTGGGAAGTTTATGCGCGGATCGTTTCAAAAGCACGTACGGATCTGGGTCTGATCGCGAATCTTTATACCGGAAACGGAGAACCGAAGGGAAATGACCCACGGGAAATCTTCCGCATGGGAGCCGATGTCCGTTTCATCGTAAAAGATATCAAGCTGATCACCATGGTAAAGTTTAACGATTGGGGACCTTATGATTATCATCAAGATTTTAACCTGACATATCCCCTTCAACTCAGTGTTGATATTTCAAAATCCCTCGGAAAACAAGGTTGGCTCTATGACAGCAAACCCCGCTTTGGCTTGAAACTCGGATGGCGTTCCCTGAATGAATATTCTCCCCGCTATGAACCCGGTCCAGGCACAGATGAAAACGGTTCTGAATGGGAAATCAGAACTTATTTCCACATGAATATCAACATGAAATAACACAGGATAACACATCAATTGCATTGGAGACGATCATGATACAAAAACAAAAAAAATCATTCTTCATAATGGTAATAATGATCATTTTGAGCTTGAGCAGTTGTGAACGGGATATTACAGGCCTTGATCCGGCACCCTTCCCGGATGATCCCGAAGTATTCATGGATGAATTTGGAGAGGGTATTCAATATCAGGCCTTTCTTAACTCAAAATATGATGCACTTGAAATGGATGCTATTGAATACTATGACGGAGACCGTTCCATGAGTTTTATTGTGCCCGATGCCAACGATCCCAGTGGATGGTTTGCCGGTGGTGCCCTCGTTCATCCCGTTGGCCGCGATCTTACACAATATGACGCCCTGACATTCTGGACCAAAGCAAGTATGCCGGCAGAGGTGGGGGTCTTCGGTTTCGGGAATGATAATTCCGGGACATCAAAATACACTGTCGAAATGCCTGACGTCACGGTAAATACCCTCTGGAAAAAAGTGATTCTGCCCATTCCTTTGGCATCAAAACTCACGCGGGAAGGCGGGATGTTCCATCTGGCCGCCTCTCATGTGAATGGCCATGGGTACAAAATTTGGGTGGATGAAGTCCGTTTTGAACACCTGGGTACGATTGCCCATCCCCGGCCGGTCATCAACAATCAAACGATTACCGGAGAGGTCGGCGACAGCCTGACACACTTCAGCGGCACTCGGGTCACAATGAATGTCGCCGGAAATGATGTAACAGTGAATATGAGTTCTCACTACCTGACATTTATCTCGTCAAACGATACCATTGTTTCTGTTGACGAGGAGGGCATTATCAGACTGGTCGGCCCTGGAACAGCGGTTTTGTCTGCAAAACTTGGATCTGTCGATGCGGAAGGCTCCGTAACAATTATATCCAAGACACCCCCGCCTGCCCCTGAAACGTCTGCACCAACACCCACTTTTGCTTCGGAAGATGTAATCTCGCTCTTTTGTGATGAGTATCCCAATGTAAGCATTGACACCTGGTCTGCCGAATGGGATGCTGCCAATGTGGAAGATTATACAATCGGCAGTGACACTCTGAAAAAATATTATAACCTCCAATTTGCCGGGATTGAGTTTACAAGTTCACCCATAGATGCATCCGATATGACTCATTTTCACCTGGATATGTGGACACCCAATTCTACCTCACCCCCGGCACTGTTTAAAATTAAATTGGTGGATTTCGGGGCAGATGGTGTATTTGGCGGTGGTGATGATTCTGAACATGAATTGACATTTAGCGCAGGTACCAATCCGGCTCTTGCAACAGAAAGCTGGGTGCGTTTTGATATTCCTTTAAGCCAATTTACCGGTATGACCGGGAAAAACCATATCGCCCAACTGATTATATCAGGGAATCCCAACATCGTGTACATTGACAATATATTATTTCATAAATAGGCAGGAAACGCTCGTGAATAAAACAATTCAACAGATCATCCTTCTGCTGTTTTTTATCATCACCGGAGTATCTATAGCATCCTGTGATCTGGGAGGTTCTGAAGAATCGGAATGGGAGCTGATCTGGCAGGATGAATTTGAAGGACCTGCCGGTCAAAAGCCGGATGCAAATAAATGGGTCTATGATATAGGTACCGATTGGGGTAATGCTCAGTTGGAGTATGATACGGACCGCCCGGAAAATGCATCACTTGATGGAGAAGGAAACCTGGCCATCACCGCACGAAAGGAATCCTATGAAGGCCAGAACTATACCTCAGCACGCATTTTGACTCGGGGAAAATTTGAAACAACATACGGAAAAATTGAAGCAAGCATCCTCTTGCCCTGGGGTCAGGGAATCTGGCCGGCTTTCTGGATGCTGGGCAATGATTTCAATACTGTCGGATGGCCTGCCTGTGGTGAAATCGATATGATGGAATACCGTGGACAGGAAGTCACCAAAATATCGGGGACAGTCCATGGCCCCGGTTATTCCGGGAGCAACGGCATAGGCTCGGAATATGAACTGGTTAAGGACCGTTTCGACACAGGCTTTCACACCTTCACGCTTGAATGGGGAGTGGATTATTTAAAATGGTTTGTCGATGGTATCCTCTTTCAGACAATTACTCCTGACGACCTGCCCGGAGAGTGGGTTTATGATCATCCCTTTTATATCATTTTAAATGTGGCGGTAGGTGGAAATTATGTGGGATCTCCAAATCAGGATACTCTCTTTCCCCAAACTATGCGGGTAGATTATGTGCGGGTTTACCGGGCAAAACAATAATTAATGGACATTTATACTCATAGGACATTAACACATGAATGCACATCAACATCATCAAACGGCTGAAAAAGACAGAGTCTCTTTCGGACAAAAATTTGCTTACGGCCTTGGATCTATCGTTAACAACCTTTTGGGATCAGCCATTGGTTACATGTCTATTGTTTTGAATGTCGGCCTCGGCATGAATCCGGCATTGGTTGGAACCCTCCAGGCCATTCCAAGGCTTACTGATGCTTTTACAGATCCTATTATGGGATATATTTCTGATAACTCCCGTTCCAAATATGGTCGAAGGCGACCCTTTATTTTTGTGGGTGCCATCGGTGTAGGACTCATCTTCGCTTTGATGTGGCAATTACCTCCCGGAAGAAGTGAATTGTTTTATTTCGGTATATTTCTTACCGGCTCTATCATCTTCTATCTGTTTTATACCATTTATGCCACACCCTGGGTTGCTCTGGGGTATGAACTCACAGAAGATTATCATGAACGGACCCGTGTACAGGGTGTGACAAATTTTATGGGACAAATCGCCTGGATTATATTGCCCTGGTTTTACGCCTTTATGGAAAATGACCGGATCTTTTCAAACTCTGTGCAGGGTGCAAGAACGCTGGCAATCATGATCGGTATTTTGGTGATTGTCCTGGGCGTTATGCCGGCAATCTTTACCCGGGAACGATATATTCAAAAAGATGGAAAAGGCAAGACAGATATTGCTTTAAAAGGTATCTGGCACAATATAATGGTCTTTTTCTCCGGCCTGGGAACTACATTGAAAAACAGAGAATTTCTAAAACTGGCTGTCGGGACCTTTTTTATGTTCAATGGGATGATGCTCGTCGGAGCTTTCAGCTCATATATTATCATATTTTATGTCAGTGGCGGCGATAATGACCTGGGAGCACGTTATATCGGACTCTTTGGCACCATAAACACAATTTCCACATTTACTGCTATTCTTTTTCTAACATGGCTCTCTACAAAAATCGGTAAACGAAAAACCTTTATGCTGGCAGCATCTTCCACAATGATCGGAAGTCTTTTAAAATGGTTCAGCTATGATCCCATGGCCCCCTGGAAAGTACTCTTACCTGCCCCTCTCATTGCAATCGGTATGGGAGGATTATTTACCCTTATGGGATCCATGATGGCGGATGTCTGTGACCTGGATGAGCTTAAGACCGGTAAGCGTCGTGAAGGTATGTATAGCTCAATTTACTGGTGGACTGTAAAGCTCGGGATGTCTCTGGCCTTCGCGTTATCCGGTTTTCTTTTAAATAAAACAGGGTACCTTGTTGATCTGGGGGGTGCTCAATCATCCAGTACTTTTTTCCAAATGCGTGTCATTGATATTTTGGTTCCGGCGGCTTGTGCTGCAATCGCCATTCTATCTGTTAAAATGTACAAAATTACGGAAGACCGGTCTTACGAAATTCGCAAACTACTTCAGGTAAAACGTGCCGCCCTTGAGACCGTTGAAATGAAACCTGCCCAATAGGAGATCACCATGAAAAAAAATCATATAAAAATCCTTGTGATAACCTTGATTGCAAGTTTATTCCTGACCCAATGCGGGATAAACGGAAAAGACAGCAGCGGTGAAAAACTTTCACAACAGTCTATTCACATCTGCATGATTGGCACGGCACTTCATGATCCTGTCTCACAAAAAGCCTTTCTGGGTGCTGAAAATGAAATTGAAAAGATTACCCGAAAGTACTCAAAATTAAAAATTATCCTTGATTACAAAGCACCTGAAAAAGAGAGTCCGGAAAGACAACAAGTATTCATTCAAGAGGCTCTGTCCAACCATATCGACGCTATTATTCTCTCATGTTCTGATTCTGCAGCACTTAATAAAAGTATTCATCAGGCCATTGAAGCCGGCGTACCCGTTATTACGTACGATAGTGACGCCCCCTCATCAAAACGGATAGCCTATGTGGGGCCAGATCACTATAGCCTTGGTGAAAAACTTGTGGGGCTCATGGCCCCCTGGGTGGATTCCGGGCAGATTGCAATCCTCTCAGGGAACAAAAAAGCCTATAAACACACCTTGCAGCTGGCGGGCATCCAGAATGCTCTGAATATGTATCCCGGGTTAGAGATCGCTGATATTATAGAACACAATGAAACACCTGAATCGGCAGTAAGAGCTTTACATAAAGCCCTGGAATCCCATCCCGACATATCCGGAGTGATTACACTGGGATCCTGGTTGTTTGATCGCCACACGCTTATGGAAAACCAAACCATGTCAGGGTTAACCTTTGTCAGCATTGATGCCTTCCCTGCATCCTTTCCATATATAGAAAACAATATACTGACAGCAGCTGTGGGACAAGCCACATTCCAGATGGGAAGTCAGGCGTTAAAGCTTGCAGTAGACAAACTGTATCTGAACAAAGATATTGATGAGCTCAATATCATGAAGGTTATCCCCGTATCCATTCACAATCTGGGGGGATGGGCCCGACAGTTAAGGGCCTGGGGCCAGATTGGTATTGATGAAAAATATCTGACCATGTAAAGGTGCAAAAATGATGATAAAACCAACACATAAAAATATCATTCAAATTACGCTTCTGATCCTTCCGGTGTTGATGTTTTCCTGCAAAGCGGATCATTCCGAACTCCAAAGTTCAGAAATATTGCTTACCTCAGAATCCGGAGACCGTCTTGCTGTGAAAGACAATGTCAATTTTGTCTATGGGCAGGCCAAGGGAACCGTTTTGAAAATCAAGCCTGATGAACTCAAACAACACATAGAGGGGATTGGTTCATCTTTTACAGAATCATCTGCATTTGTTCTGGCTCACCTGGATTCAGAAAAAAGAGAAGAAGTCATGCATAGAATCTTTGGTGATAAGGGAGCCCATTTTTCTTTGGCCAGAACACACATCGGAGCCTGTGATTTTACAGTAGAAGGGAAATATTCTTACGCGGACCTTTGGGATGACAAAGAATTACGCTCTTTTAGTATCGAAATGGATACAAAAGGTTTCAACAAGAAAGATTATCCTGGAATAAAGGATGAGACCTATGACCTGCTTCCCATGATTCGGGAAGCATTGAGGATAAACCCCTCTATCCATATTGTTGCTTCTGCCTGGACGGCGCCGGCCTGGATGAAGGATATCGAAGACTGGTACATCCCCGGTTCTCCGGAAAACAATTGGCAGGGTACCGGAGGATCCCTAAAAAAGGAATATGTGCAAACATATGCCGAATACCTCGTGAAATATCTCAAAGCTTACAGGGATGAGGGTGTAGATATATGGGCACTGACCCCCGTCAATGAGCCCCATGGCAACAATGGGCAATGGGAAAGCATGCACTTTTCTCCTGAATCCCAAAATCAGTTTATTCAAAACCACCTTGGTCCTGCCCTGAAAAACAACGGCTGGGATGACATAAAGCTCTTTGTGTATGATCAGAACCGTGATGGTTTGGAGCACTGGGCGAAGACAATCTTTTCAGATAAAAGAAGTGCCCCGTTTGTGGACGGTGCCGCCATACACTGGTATGAAAGTACTAACAAGGTTTCCGAGGAAGTGCTTGAAAAAGTACATCTTGCGTATCCAGAATATAATATCATCCATACGGAAGGATGTATTGACGATTTGGGAAAAGAGGCTCCAGGCGGCATTCAGGATCCTGAAGGATATAAAGAGGAAAACTGGTTTAGTAACGATTCGTTTTGGTGGAATAAAAATGCAACAGACTGGGCTTATACGGCAAGCTGGGAAGGGGTAATCCCGGAAGATCATCCCATGTACACCCCGGTCCATCGGTATGCCCGAAATATTATTGTGAGCCTGGATCATTGGGTCACGGGATGGATCGACTGGAATATCGTGCTGGATAAAAAAGGCGGCCCTAACCATGTGGGAAATTATTGTGGTGCCCCGATTATGATCGACACGGAAACCCAGAATATCTATTACACACCTATCTTTTACATCCTATCACAATTCAGCAGAACCATCAGGCCCGGTGATTATGCCGTAAGAACAGAACGTCATCTTAAGGGGGTGGGTGCTGATGATTTATACACATGCGCAACACTTAACAGCAACAATCTGCTAAGTGTACAGGTATTGAATACCACAAAAGAACCCATTGACTATCATTTGCAAATCAAAAATGAATATGCAAAAATCAAAATTCCGGCAAACTCCCTGCAAACCGTCAGGATCCCACTTGAAGAAAGACATTTACAAAAAGAACGGCCCGTTGAAATCGTTCCTCATGCTGTAGCTTATGGCTTCTATCGGAAAGGCCAGGCACCTGGTGTTGTGGGTCCATCGGAAAAAGAAATGCTGCAGGATCTGGATATCATAACCCGTTATTGGGATCACATCCGGATTTACGGTTCTGATCGTGACAGTGAACAGCTCCTTGATCTCATCCATGAACATCACATTCCCATAAAAGTGATGCTGGGTATCTGGCTGGAGAATGAAAGCCGGGATCCTGCCAAAATTTTTGACAATCTTAAACAGATTAAAAAAGGGATTCAACTGGCCAATAACTATCCCGAGATCGTGAGTTCTGTAAGCGTTGGAAATGAAACCCAGGTTTACTGGTCTTACCACCGGATGAAACAGGAGAACCTGCTCAAATACATCCGCATGGTGCGTCCGGCAGTGCCACAACCTGTTACAACGGCAGATGATTATCTTTTCTGGCTTGAGGAAAGCAGTCAGAATATCGCCAGCGAACTGGATTTTATATCCACACATATCCATCCCCTGTGGAATGGTATCACTTTGGAAAAAAGTATTTCCTGGATTGATTCCGTCTATAAACAACTTAAAAAAATCCATCCTGGTAAAAGGATTGTCATCGCAGAAACGGGATGGGCGACAGACTATGATAAAAACGACACCGGTGTGGGTGCACAGGGGACACAATTCAGAGAAGCACCAGATGAAGCACAACAGAAGATCTTTTATCACGCCATGAGCAAATGGGCTGAAAAAAATGATGTAATGACATACTGGTTTGAAATATTCGATGAATCGTGGAAAGGCGGAGGAGAGGATTCTTCACCGAAACATGCAGAAAAACATTGGGGCCTTTTTTATGAAGACCGCACACCCAAAAAAGTCATGAAGGATTTATAAATGAAAAAGAGACTTGATAAAAGGAACACACAATCAAGCAAAAACCATAAACAAAAACATGTTGGAGGAGAAATGAAAAAGCAAGTCAAACGATGGATTGGGCTCGCCGGAATTCTTCTGTTCAGCGGAATGCTCTTTGCACAGACCGCGCCTTCCGGTGCAGCACCGACTCCGACCGTACATGCCGACAGTGTTGTATCGCTGTATAGTGATGCATACACCAATGAAATCATCGGCACCTGGTCGGCAGATTGGGATGTGGCAGATGTGGCGGACACAAACGTGGCCGGCAATGCGACCAAGCTCTATACGAACCTTTCGTATGCAGGTATCGAATTTACATCACCAACCATTGACGCATCATCCATGAAACGTTTTCACATGGATATCTGGACACCGGATGCTGTCGATGGAGGACAGGTTTTCAAGGTCAAGCTGGTGGATTTCGGTGCTGATGGTGCGTATGGAGGAGGTGATGACGTAGAACATGAACTCACTTTCAGTTCAAGTACATCTCCTGCCCTGGCAACTGGAACCTGGGTTTCCCTGGATGTATCTTTAAATGAATTCTCAGGATTGGTATCAAAAAGCCATCTGGCGCAAATGATCATATCAGGTGATCCAAACACCGTGTGGGTGGATAACATCTATTTCTATGATGACGGCAGTGGTCCGGAAATTACACCGGGACCCTCAGTTGCAGCACCGGTTCCCACGGCTCCGGCAGATAGTGTTATTTCACTCTTCAGTGATGTCTATACCGATATTCCGGTCACCACCTGGTCTGCAGATTGGGATGTGGCATCCCTTACGGATACAACCGTTGATGGAAATGCCACAAAATTGTACAGGGGATTAACCTTTGCCGGAATCGAATTTCAGGCGGATGCTTCACAGATGACTCATTTCCACATGGATCTCTGGACACCCGATGCGACAGCTGGAGGACAAGTCTTCAAGATTAAACTCGTGGATTTTGGTGCAGATGCGGCATATGGCGGTGGTGATGATGTGGAACACGAATTGGTCCTTGATAATGCCAGCACACCTGCCATTGCTTCAGAACAATGGGTAAGTCTGGATATTCCATTAAGCGATTTCTCCGGACTGGTGACAAAAAGTGCCGTGTCCCAAATGATTCTCTCCGGTGATCTGGGTACGATTTGGGTGGACAATGTCTATTTTCATGCCCAGGCGGGCTCAGAAGAACCAACCGAGCCTGTCGTGGCAGCTCCGGTACCTACCGAAGAACAAAAAGATGTTATTTCATTGTTTGCTGACGTCTATCACAATGTACCGGTCGGTACATGGTCTGCCGACTGGGATGTTGCCGATGTTGAGGATGTCATCATCGCAGGAGATACGACGAAATTGTATACCAACCTTTCGTTTGCGGGCATAGAATTTACGTCACCTACGATAGATGCCTCAGCAATGGAATACTTTCATATCGATATCTGGACCCCCGATCCGGTTGATGGAGGACAGGTCTTTAAATTGAAGCTGGTGGATTTTGGTGCCGACGGCGTTTGGAGCGGCGGCGGTGATGATGTGGAACACGAACTTACCTTTTCCAGTACCACCACTCCTGCTCTTAAAACAGGCACCTGGGTCAGTTTTGATATTCCCATGACTGATTTCACCGGATTGGTGACCACTGCTCACGTATCTCAGATGATTCTCTCGGGAGATCTAAGTACACTCTACATTGATAATGTCTATTTTTACAGAGAACCCCAGGTTGCCACTCCCCTGGTTCCGGCACCTGTCCCCACAGAACCCGAATCTGATGTTGTTTCAGTTTTTAGTAATGTTTATACAAATGTCCCGGTTTCCAGTTGGTCTACGGATTGGGATTGGGCCAGTGTGGAAGATGTTCAGATATCAGGTGATGATGTAAAAAAATACACATCAACAGGATTTGCAGGCATTGAATTTAGTGCAGATGCTACATCCATGAGCCATTTCCATATGGATTTATGGATCCCTGATTCCGTTGCAGACAAAGTATTTAAGGTTAAGCTGGTTGATTTTGGCAATGATGGTGCTTATGGTGGCGGAGATGATGTGGAACACGAACTGAGTTTTACCGACGCCTCTACACCAGCCCTTAAAACAGGTGAATGGGTCAGTATTGATGTCCCCCTGGCTTACTTTGCCGGCTTGACAACAAAAGGCCATCTTTCCCAGATGATCCTCTCCGGTGATTTTGGGACATTCTATGTAGACAACATCTATTTCTACATCGGTGAAGCCCAAATTCCCGAACCGGAAATTCCTGCTCCTACACCGGATCGTGCAGCTACAGATGTGATTTCTCTATTTAGCAATGCCTATACGGATGTGACTGTAGACACCTGGTCTGCAACATGGGATGATGCCCAGGTCAGTGACGTTCAAATTTCTGAAGATGATGTAAAATTATATACCGGCTTATCTTTTGCAGGTATTGAATTTTCATCATCAACCGTGGATGCGTCATCCATGACCCATTTTCACATGGACATCTGGACACCGGATTCTACAGCTTTACCTGCTGAATTCCGGATCAAACTGGTTGATTTCGGCGCCAATGGAGTCTGGGAAGAAAATGGAGATAATGTGGAACACGAGATTGTTCTCACAGCGTCTACCACACCGGCACTTGCCAGTAACCAGTGGGTGAGTATTGATATTCCTTTCAGTGATTTTACAGGATTAACAACCCGTGGACATCTGGCCCAATTGATTCTGTCCGGGGATCTCAATACGGTATATGTGGACAATGTCTATTTGTACAAAGTTGAAACAGCACTTATAGGAGATCTTGTACCAACAAACTATGCACTGGAACAGAACTACCCGAATCCCTTCAATCCCAGTACCTCAATCCGTTTCCACCTGCCTGAATCAAACCACGTAACATTGACGCTGTATAATATGCTCGGTCAGGAAATCATGACACTGCTGAATGAATATAGAACTGCCGGAAGTTATGAGCTGACACTCGATGCGTCATTCCTGCCGTCCGGTACCTATTTCTATTCCATTACGGCCGGAGATTTCCACTCTGTTAAAAAGATGGTTCTTATTAAATAACCGAATCTAAATCATGCATAAAAGCCGGTATGATCATACCGGCTTTTTTTATCTCAATCTTTTTATTCGGGAGTCCGGGGGCGACGAGACTTCCCGACATGTCGGGACAACTTCCGGCGTTTCCATTTTTCATCCACATAATAGATCTGTGATGCTATATTCTTAATCCTTCGGGGGTGCGGGGGCGACGAGACTTCCCGACATGTCGGGACAACTTCCGGCGTTTCCATTTTTCATCCACATAATAGATCTGTGACACTATACTTTCAATCCTTCGGGGGTGCGGGGGCGACGAGACTTCCCGACACGTCGGGACAACTTCCGGCGTGATCTTCAAATTACTTAAAAAGATTTTCAATATATTTCCGACTCTTCTTCTTCTTTATTTGATATTCTCGTCTTATCGCATCACTCTTTGATGAATATTTTTCTGAATAAACAAGTTGCCAGGGGATACCATGCTTTGTTGATTTTGACCATCCATCATTATGGTGTTTTAATCTTAATTTTAAATCATGGGTGGAACCAACGTAATATTTGTCATCACTCTCCGAATAAATAATGTATGTATAATATGTTTTACACATCGTAAGCTTTAAAACTTTTAACACTAACTGTCTATGTGATTATCAAAAAAACTCTCCAGCGTCCTTTTTCTTCTTTCAGGGGCGACGAGACTTCCCGACATGTCGGGACAACTTCCGGCGTTTCCATTTTTCATCCACATAACACATCTGTGATGCTATATTCTTAATCCTTCGGGGGTGCGGGGGCGACGAGACTTCCCGACATGTCGGGACAACTTCCGGCGTTTCCATTTTTCATCCACATAATAGATCTGTGACACTATATTCTTAATCCTTCGGGGGTGCGGGGGCGACGAGACTTCCCGACATGTCGGGACAACTTCCGGCGTTTCCATTTTTCATCCACATAATAGATCTGTGACACTATACTTTCAATCCTTCGGGGGTGCGGGGGCGACGAGACTTCCCGACACGTCGGGACAACTTCCGGCGTGATCTTCAAATTACTTAAAAAGATTTTCAATATATTTCCGACTCTTCTTCTTCTTTATTTGATATTCTCGTCTTATCGCATCACTCTTTGATGAATATTTTTCTGAATAAACAAGTTGCCAGGGGATACCATGCTTTGTTGATTTTGACCATCCATCATTATGGTGTTTTAATCTTAATTTTAAATCATGGGTGGAACCAACGTAATATTTGTCATCACTCTCCGAATAAATAATGTATGTATAATATGTTTTACACATCGTAAGCTTTAAAACTTTTAACACTAACTGTCTATGTGATTATCAAAAAAACTCTCCAGCGTCCTTTTTCTTCTTTCAGGGGCGACGAGACTTCCCGACATGTCGGGACAACTTCCGGCGTTTCCATTTTTCATCCACATAACACATCTGTGATGCTATATTCTTAATCCTTCGGGGGTGCGGGGGCGACGAGACTTCCCGACATGTCGGGACAACTTCCGGCGTTTCCATTTTTCATCCACATAATAGATCTGTGACACTATATTCTTAATCCTTCGGGGGTGCGGGGGCGACGAGACTTCCCGACATGTCGGGACAACTTCCGGCGTTTCCATTTTTCATCCACATAATAGATCTGTGACACTATACTTTCAATCCTTCGGGGGTGCGGGGGCGACGAGACTTCCCGACACGTCGGGACAACTTCCGGCGTGATCTTCAAATTACTTAAAAAGATTTTCAATATATTTCCGACTCTTCTTCTTCTTTATTTGATATTCTCGTCTTATCGCATCACTCTTTGATGAATATTTTTCTGAATAAACAAGTTGCCAGGGGATACCATGCTTTGTTGATTTTGACCATCCATCATTATGGTGTTTTAATCTTAATTTTAAATCATGGGTGGAACCAACGTAATATTTGTCATCACTCTCCGAATAAATAATGTATGTATAATATGTTTTACACATCGTAAGCTTTAAAACTTTTAACACTAACTGTCTATGTGATTATCAAAAAAACTCTCCAGCGTCCTTTTTCTTCTTTCAGGGGCGACGAGACTTCCCGACATGTCGGGACAACTTCCGGCGTTTCCATTTTTCATCCACATAACACATCTGTGATGCTATATTCTTAATCCTTCGGGGGTGCGGGGGCGACGAGACTTCCCGACATGTCGGGACAACTTCCGGCGTTTCCATTTTTCATCCACATAATAGATCTGTGACACTATATTCTTAATCCTTCGGGGGTGCGGGGGCGACGAGACTTCCCGACATGTCGGGACAACTTCCGGCGTTTCCATTTTTCATCCACATAATAGATCTGTGACACTATACTTTCAATCCTTCGGGGGTGCGGGGGCGACGAGACTTCCCGACACGTCGGGACAACTTCCGGCGTGATCTTCAAATTACTTAAAAAGATTTTCAATATATTTCCGACTCTTCTTCTTCTTTATTTGATATTCTCGTCTTATCGCATCACTCTTTGATGAATATTTTTCTGAATAAACAAGTTGCCAGGGGATACCATGCTTTGTTGATTTTGACCATCCATCATTATGGTGTTTTAATCTTAATTTTAAATCATGGGTGGAACCAACGTAATATTTGTCATCACTCTCCGAATAAATAATGTATGTATAATATGTTTTACACATCGTAAGCTTTAAAACTTTTAACACTAACTGTCTATGTGATTATCAAAAAAACTCTCCAGCGTCCTTTTTCTTCTTTCAGGGGCGACGAGACTTCCCGACATGTCGGGACAACTTCCGGCGTTTCCATTTTTCATCCACATAACACATCTGTGATGCTATATTCTTAATCCTTCGGGGGTGCGGGGGCGACGAGACTTCCCGACATGTCGGGACAACTTCCGGCGTTTCCATTTTTCATCCACATAATAGATCTGTGACACTATACTTTCAATCCTTCGGGGGTGCGGGGGCGACGAGACTTCCCGACATGTCGGGACAACTTCCGGCGTTTCCATTTTTCATCCACATAATAGATCTGTGACACTATACTTTCAATCCTTCGGGGGTGCGGGGGCGACGAGACTCGAACTCGCAACTTCCGGCGTGACAGGCCGGTGCTCTAACCAGTTGAACTACGCCTCCGTTTGCCAAAAAGCGGATAATGTTAACGGTTTTTAAAATGGGAGTCAATGAGTTTTTCTTCCAATTTTTAAAATTTTTACAGATTCCCGAAATAAAAAAAGCCTCCTAAAGGAGGCTTTTACCCAATTGTGTCATGTTCTGTTATTAAGGTGCCGCAATGATTTTAAAGGGCTCTTTCGGATGAAAGGGATTCTCAAAATCCCGGGTCGATCCATCCCGGAGGTATACAGTCATGGTCGGAGATGTAAGCATTTTCACGATTTCAGCAGAATCCACCTGGGCCGGATCAAAGTAAATATGGGCAATAGGCTTGTCCGTATAAAGGGTTTCAAAACGAACAATGCCGTCATTCCCCGATAAATGACTCACATAATAGCTCAGATGGCGTTTATAAGAGCTGTTGTCAGCCTCCGGTAACCCGATTTCCAGAACCTTCAAATCAGATGCTTCATATGTCTCATAGTCATTGAATGTCTGGTTCACCGCCGGAAAGAATTCCTGAACAAAATCCCTGAAAGAGATAGGATCAAGGAGTTTCTCACCTTCTGCGGTTTCAAATTCCACCTGGACCAACTCTTCTTTCCCTTCTTTCACCATGGTGTATTCACCGGCATTGATTGTATTCAAAAGAGCTTCAACCGGATCAAGGTCCTGATCAAAGTAGATATCCACCATCACAGGTTCACCAAATTCGGTCTTAAAGGCAAACACACCTTTGTGTTTTGCAAGCATTCGGTACAGGTCGTAATTATCATATCCATCAAAAAGTTCATAAACACCAACCTGAAGAATATCCACCTGATCAATGGTGGCTTCGGGAGAACGGATTTTATATTTGCTGGGTGAAAAGACAGCTTTCATCACACCGCTTTCATTCAAAACGTCCCCATTATAAAAGATGATGACCCTGTGCTCACTGGCATAGGCATCCACGCCGATGATACCGGGTTTACGCATCAGTTTTGCCTTCAAACTGCTAGCGCTCCCAAAACAATTGACAGTCCGGAGATCTTTAATTTCAACCGATTGAACATTTTCCACATTCTGATAATCTCCCCAGCGTTCACTGATGGTGGCGATTTCATAATTGCTGGCAAAGAGAAGAGCCAAAACAAAGAGCACAGCAATGATGACCGGAGGAATCCAGGTCTTGTTCCATTTCCAGAAATGAATAGCACCCTTTGTCGGACAGGTTTTTACGCAATCCATGCACAGGGTACAATCCGGATGGTCTACTGTTTCATATTTATGGACTTCAATACCCTGGGGGCATTTTTGATCGCAAAGTGCACAGCTTGTACACTGAGACTCGTTGACTTTAATCCTGAAAGGTGTTAAACCATAAAATTTATAACGAAATATTTCCGTTGCCGCACCGCTGAGTGCCAATGCGCCCAAAAGCCAGGCCACATGCAAATCAACACCGACCCAACGGAGTATGAGATATACCACAAGAATAGGAGCTGAAACCAAAACATTCGCCGCAATATTACTAACCGCTGAAAGAGGGCATAAATACTTGCACCAGAAGTAGCGTATAAATACAGAAACGACCAGAACAATAAAGAGAGCACTTAATGACCACCAAAGGACCGTATCCACATCAAATCCGGAAGTCACTCCATAATACGGGTCAAACTTTTTACAGAAGAGTTCACTGGACGTAATGGAATAGTAAGCTGTAAAATAGAGTATCAGATATTTTAAAACTCTCAGAGCCCGATCCAGCCAGCCTTTTAATGTGATGGTTTTCAAACCGATTTTGGCAGCCAGTTTCCGCAGATGTTCAATCACCGTTCCAATCGGACAGATATATCCGCAGAAAAGTTTTCCGAAAAGGATGATACCCACCACAAGTGCCACACCCATAAAGAGTTGTGTTGCACTCATGGAACAGGACAGGCTCCCAAGCCAGGCCTTACTACCCAGTGTCATCAATCCACCGAAAGGACAATAGGCTTCAAAATCTACGACAAAATCCTTTTTGAACAGCGGAATCAGCATGAAAAGAACAATGAGTCCCAGAATTGTCAGCTGAATCGTTTGCTTCAAACGGTTGTTATATTGCTTCGCCATAACGACCCCTATACAGATAAACAATAAAAAGGGGGAGATGGAAATCTCCCCCTTTCAGAAGGTTATACGTGTTTACTTAAGCAGTACCATTCGATGGGTTGACTGATGTGTACCGGCCTCTACATGATAGAGGTAGATACCGCTTGCTACAGACATACCCATCTGGTTTGTGCCATTCCAGCGGATACTGTGATATCCTGCCGGCATCTGAGTATTATTCACAAGTGTTTTGACCAGTTCACCCAGAATATTGTAGACGTGTACCGTGACATTCATCCGTTCCGGAAGATCAAACCGGATAGTTGTCTCCGGGTTGAAGGGATTGGGATAATTCGCATGAACAGCGAATGTCTTCGGTAATCCATCCACAACAGAAACAGGTGGGAACTCTTCGTTGGCGGCACCCGGTGTTGCCGGCATATCCTGCCATGTATCTGTCCCGTCGGGATAACGGCCAACGGCCGTATCCGGAGATTGGGCTTCATAGGTATATGAATCTACAACCGTAGGTGTATCATTCAGATTCTGAACCAGTCCGATATATCCGCCGGCAGCATCCAGTAAAACACCGGCATGAAGCGTGCCTTCCGTCGGCAGGTTATCGGCCCACATTACCAGGTATCCTCCACCGGGAATTGTGGTTGCTGTCGGATCTGTATCAGGAATCTGCCATTCCAGAGGAGACTCGGAATCCGTTGAGAGATACAATCCTCCAATATCCACGGCTTCGGCATTCGTGTTGTAAAATTCAATGAAGTTCTCGTCGGCGGCTTCAACATTATTCGCCAGAATTTCATTGATGACAATACCCGTTACAGGTTCTTCCGGTGTCATGTCCAGTTTAAGGATTACACCGTTCTGACCCACTGCCCAGAGGACATTGTTCCGATAGGCACATTTCTGTAGTGTGGGTTCAGAAGCTTCCACGCCGGAAACATCCTGGACCCAGGTCAGTCCGGCATCTTCGGATTTATAGATTCGGCCGCGACGTCCTACGGCATAAACCAGATCATCCGTGACAAATTCCAGGTCATAGATATCGTTTCCATCCGGATCTGTATACACCGCTTCCAGAGAATCCAGGGCATTGAAATCCGTTGTCCGGTAAATTTCACCGGAAGAAGCACCAATGAGCAGAACACCGTTTCTGGATTCCACAGACCGCATGGACATGGACCCATAATCCCGGGCAAGGTAAAAGGTGTCCAAGTCAGCATCGGCATAGAGAATCTGACCGCTTCCCACAGACGCAAGGGTCAGGTCGGGAGATACCGGCCAGAAGTCATACACGGTGCTGCTTCCCTCACTGCCGATTTCTACCCAGGTATCCCCACCATCCGTGGATTTCATAATAATCCCGGATGATCCACCGGCCAGAACGGTATTTTCATCCACATATCGCAGGGCATTGATATGTTTTCTGGACATCTGAGCCATGGGATTGTCGACAAAAGTAAAGGTCTGTCCGCCATCGGTGGTTTTTTTAACCAGCCCGTCACTCCCGGCAAGCAAACCGGTATTCTCATCGGCGAATTCTATTTCATAAATAGATACAACGGTCTGTGTAACTGCATTGGAGGGATATGACCAGGTGAATCCCAGATCTTCACTAACGGTCATGTCACCACCGCTCCAGTCAGTCACAATCACTTTGGTATCTGTGGGCAGTGCAAGTCCCCAAAATGAGGATGACGGCCATTCATTGATGGGTTCAAATGTTGCACCTCCATCTGAAGTCGCCATCCACTGGGCATAATTTCCGAACACAAATCCTTCATCAGCATTGACAAAGTGGACAAGGTCCGCATCATTTCCAGTATTGAAATAAAGGGTATCCCAGGTGGCACCGGCATCAGATGTTTTCAGGAACCAGCCGCCGTTTCCTCCTACATAGAAAGTATTATCATCGATGGCATCCACCGAGATATTCCGGTCGTAGTCATAGGAAAAAGGACCGCTTAATGTCCAGGTTTGACCATTATCCGTCGAGATAAACGTCGTCCGGTGATATCCGACAACCACGAAGGTTGTCCCGGCAGCATCGATATCATACAGACGGGAACTTGTGGTTCCCACGGGAAAATACCCCGCCAGCGGGCTGTAATTCCAGGTGTCTCCGCCATCTGTTGTATACCATGCATCTCCGCCATTGGCATCCGAAAGAACCACGCCATGATCAGCATCATAGAAAGCAATGCCGCCATCCAGATCTGCATTGGCAAAATTAAAGGTGCTTCTGATCCAATTGGCACCGCCATCGGTTGTCTTCAGCAATGTTGAATCATCGCCGGCCACATAGGCTACCTGGTCAGAAATCACAGCGACACCGGCCAGGTCAACGACCACGTTGGTATCGGACACATCAATCCAGTTACTACCGCCATCCGTTGTTTTCAGGATCAGGCCATCGTCACCTACTGCATAACCGTTATTGGCATCTGCAAAGTGAACGTCCACCAGATCCGGAACCGCCGGATCGGCTGCAATTACAGGTGTGAGTGTTTTCGCACCATCTGTCGTTGAGTAAATCGCGCCTTCATCTCCCACAAGAACACCATTTTGGGCATCGTGAAAGTACACATCTGCCGGATCAAAAGAAATGGATTGTTCTCTGACAATTTCCCATGTTTGTCCCATGAGAAGCGTTGCCGAGAGAAGAACAGCTACTAGTGTTAACACTTTTCGCATTCTTACCTCCTTGTTTTATGTATAATCGGAAGCATTGTCCGTTATCGCATCACCGATAGACGGATTTGCCAGATTGTATTTTCCTTATCCAGGCCTTCTGCACTTTCAATGCCCCACACCAGAGCCGGGCAAATTCGGTTGAATCCCCACTGATATTCAACACCGGCCTGGACAAGATAGCGGGTCAGTGAGGGAATGTTCCATGTAAAATGCAGGGGCTGTTTTTCCACGCTGACCCCCCCGGTATAGGATACAACCGGAAAGGGGTGGATATCAAAATCGAAGGAGACTCTCCATTCGTTTTCTTCACGGGTTTCACTTTGGGCTTTCAGATAATTGTGGTAGTCCCACGAGTGCATTCCGGCACGGGCCATGATATCCAGCCGGGTATTTTTGATTGCTGTGAATTGCAATCCAATTCCCGCCGTATACCGGGATTCCTCCGTCTCGAAAAAAAGTGCCTCGTATATCCCGGTCTTTCCCCAATCCTCAATGTGAACCATTGTGCCGAAAAGACTCCAGGACGCTTCAGCCTGTTTATAATTCAGCCAAATCTGTCCCTCTGACGTATTCCGTTGCCAATAACCACGCTCGGAAGCAACACTTTTTGTGCCTTTCCGGGCATCATTTTCTTCGGCACCTCTGGAAAATCCCAGATAGGCTGAAAAAGGTCTGTCCGGTTGTCCAAAAAGCAGTCCCGCTCCCAATTCATATCCATCTTTATTACGTTCCATGTCGACAGAGGATCCGGGGTTTTCCATCCGGTAAGCCAGATATCCCAGCCATGTTTGGACCTGGGCATCCTGGAATTCCTTAACTGCTTCCAGGGCCGTCCGTCCATGATAGCGACGAAACCACCCATCCACAGAAAGAGATAACATCGGTCTGATCCGCAGGGAACTTGTTACATCACTGTTCAACTCCCGGGACTCCGCCTGGGTAAAGACATCCTTGATTCCCCGTTCTACACCATAATTGATGCCAAGCCCCCAGGTTATCCGTTTCCCAAAATCCCTGGAGAAGAAAAAATCGATCAGAGGCCCGTTATACTGAAAATCGCCGGTTGTTGTATCGGTAAACGCAATATAAGGAGAATAAAAATCTTTTTCTATCGATCGGAATTGGTGATTATGAATGGTATTCCCAAAATCAATCGCCGCGTAGAGGGCTGTTTTCTCATTCAGTTCACGATATGTTTCAAAGACGGCTCCATAGTGCCATACGGTTTCCGGATCAAAGGTCCGGCGGATATCCTGTGAATTATAACCGGTATACACAATTGTATTCATACCTTCAGCATGATCATATGTGTTGAAATGAAGAGGATGTTTATCAAATTCCCAAAGTGTATTCCAGGTATCGGGAACAGACACACCGATGGCATTGGTATATCCATATCCTATGGACATGGTAATCAGAAACAAGAACGTGAATTGTCTGATGGCTTTATTCATGGTGATATCCAGGCGTTGGTGTATCAAGAACGATAAAATCGATGGTGCTGTTATCCGTATCAAAACCCGGTTCAATTCGTTCCACGGACTGGCCGCTGTATTTGATGGCACCTGTGCCGGCCCATCCGGCATCCAGTTCTTCAGTAATATCTTTGACATTTGTGGATGAAGAACTGTATTCCACGACATCAATAATCGTTTCCATATCGATACCGTCGGCATAATTTACATCCCGGCCATCCGCAATAAGCACCACATCATCCCCCAGGGAAATCATGAAATCCCGCCGGTGTCCTTCTTCGATATTATCAAGATTCGGGACGTCCGGATTATCTGTGTCGGCATAATCCTGTGAATTCACAAATTCCCAGTCTGCGTCTGTTAAATCAATACTGTTCACTAGGGTATCATTCCCCTGAACAATCACGTGATTCATGGCATCCTGGGCCAAAACCACAAATTCACCGGGTTCTACGGGATATTCACGGCCTGTGACCGGTTCACCGGGGAATTGAAAAATATAGGTCACGTTATCTGCCCCGATGGTACAGGGACCCATCCGGCACACGATCATTCCATCCAGATAAATGGTTTCGGAAGATGCATTGTACAATTCAACAAATTGATCGAAGAAGTAAAAAATCTTATTGGGAGGACCCATGTAATATATCTCATTAATCTTGAGTCCGGGATTTCCACTGACACGTACCGTCAGGGTATCAATCGCCGGGACTTCATCATGAACGTAAAACTCCTGTTGTCCTGTAACCCGGGACGTATCCAATGCATTGTCGAAAGGATAATCAACACCCACACTGGCAATATAATAGCCATTCAGCAGGCTGTCGAAATAGACCCATCCGCTGTCATCCGTGTAAGCAGTCCGGACGAATCCTTCATAATCATGATTCTTTAAAACAACCGGAATTCCGGACAAAACGGCACTCTGACCGTTAAAAAATTTCCCCAATGAGGTGGTATCCAGGCTGATCAACAGATTTTTCTGTTGCGTTCCTTCATATTCCAGTGGTTTATCATCCACTTCCATACAGGAAAAGAGGAGAAAAATCCCAGCACTGAAGATGGCGATCCCTTTCATCCAATGTTTCACCATTGCGTACTGACCTCCAGCCCGTAATAAATGGGCACATTCAATTCATAAATACTTCCCCGGAAGGGATCGATCCATAATCCCGGGTCATCAAACACGTTATTCACGTAGAGAGACACTTCCGTATTTTGCCCCACCGATTTACTTAAACGGGCATTCAAAACCCAGTGATCACCATATTCCCAGCGTTCGGCATCATACCAGTATGTCATCCCCTGATAGAGGGTAACCGGATGATCTTCGAGGACTGTTTCAATGGAATTTGATTTATAAACCGTTCTTTTCTGATCAAAGGGAATATACTGGAGATCCACTGTAAGCCAAACGCCCAGTCTCTGGTTAATATAAGATGTTTGCTGTCCGAGGATGATTTTATGTTTCCAGGTTTCCGGATTGGGGACCCAGATTTCTTCCCATGAAGTATCTACAGAACTGTCGTAATAGCGGCCTTCTTCACCCCGGAGGGAATAACGATAGGTGGCATTGAAAACAAATTTCAGGTTTTTAATCCGTTTGGTATTCAGAGAGAATTCAACCCCCCTGTCCTTGCTCCAGGCCGTGTTTTCCATCAGGCTGTAGGTGAGTGAGGTAAGGGTATCGGGATTGATTTCGTATCCGACGGGATAAGCCATTGTAGAGGGTTGATCTTTCGATTCCTGGTAGTATGCGGTCAGAGTCAGTCCAAGCCAGTCTGTTGCTTTCCAGTCCAGGCTGGTTTCCAGCTTATCCGTATAATAAGACTTCAAATCCGGGTTCTGTTGTTTATATTCCACTTCGACCCATTGGGAATCAATGAATGTCTGCACATAAGCTGAATTCCGGTATACATGACTCAGGGAAATCGATTTGACACTGCGTCCTGCGCCGAGGCGCCAAAAAAGGCCGTCTGCCAGTTCGATCCGGGTATTAAAGCGGGGACTCAGAAATTCTCCCTGCCGTGCATTGAGAAAAGAGATGCCGTCATTGCCGGCACTGATGTCCAGGCCCCGAACATTGATTGCATCATACCTTAGTCCGAGCATCATCTCAACAGAACGGTCCCTGACCTTCCATTTCCAGTTTCTTTCTCCATAGACACTGAGTTTGGGGAAGCCGGGATAATCATCGAAGGAGTAGCTCCTGCGCGTGCTGTAAGCACCATAGTAGTTGTAAATGGAATCCAGGTGAACACCGCTTCCGGTATTTTTCTGATAGCTGAATTCCAGCCCGTAGAGCGTCCCTGTTTCATTTCCGTTTTTTTGTTTGACTGTTTTATCCCGGAGCAATTTATAATTGATATCCCACTCTCTGCCATCTTCCCAAAGTTCACCAATATACCCGTAAACCGTGTCAATCTGATCATTGACCCAACGGCTACGATAGTTGTTTTTCCGGTTCATATCCACATTGAAATAATTGGAATATACCAGTTGAGGATCAGGTTTGTATTTCAGGATGAGTCCGCCGGTCGTTCTGTAATCATGGCTGTGGCGTCCCACTCTGTTGGCATCTGTGGGTTTCTCATCATCCAAAGATCGTGTATAACTGCCTTTCAGTACGTAATCCAGCTTTTTATCCAATGCATCGCCGGAGTAAGCCGTACTCAGGTAGAAGCGGTGATATTCATCGCCCTCTTTCCGGATATCCCGTTCGCTGTAAGCATAGTTTACATGGTAATCCAGGGTCCCTCCAAAGGGCACCTTTAAACCACTGCTGAAACTGGCTCCTTTGGTATCCGGATTGAACTTCCCTTTCAGCCGTGACCGGACCTGTCCGCGCTTTGTGTTCACCTTGATCACGCCATCGGCAAAATTGCTGTACTCTACAGAGGGAATACCGGTGATGACTTCTACACTTTCGATATCGTCGGCAGGGATCGTCCGTAAATCAATCCCGGAAGCAAGGGAGCTGCTCATGCCGGTGATCATGGCATCATTATTGATCACGTTACCGTCCACCATCACCGTTGTTCCGAAGGTCTCATTTCCGGACAGGGTGGTATAGCTGTTCGCCACTTTCCGGATACCGATGCTTTGATCAGAGGACAGGCCAATTTGGCGGGATTTTTCCACACCGGGAACAAGGGTCAGCACATCACCCAGGTTATCCGCCTGAAGGTGATCAATTTCTCCGCTGTCTATGCGGCGGGTCGTCACCATTTCACTCTGGATAACATCTTTTTCCACCGCTTTGACTTCGATTCCGCCGATCATGAAACAATATTCTGAATTCCAGCGCCCTTTTTGATTGATCAGGCGGATGGTGACGTCATAGCTTTGATCCGGCAGCACATCAAAATCAAAGAGGCTGTTATTATAAAAGCCTTCTTTCAGGGCAGCCAGCTTATACCGGCCCGGGGGAACATCCCGGAACATAAAAAAGCCTTCTTTGTCCGACATGGTTTCCATCTGGAATGCATCATCCTTGGGATCCTCAAGCACAATCAGCGCTTCGGGGATCACGGCTTTATCCATGTGACAAATCACCTTTCCCCTGATCACCGAGGCCGAAGCTCCGGCGACAAAGGTCAAGAGTATCAGGCACAGATGTAGGATTCTTTTTTTCATTTCCTTTCCGAGCGCCACAGGGGCACATAAATATAGACCATGCAGGCAATCAGTCCATACAAACCCGTTACGGCTACAAGCAACAGTTCCGGTATGGACTTTTTCAGTTTACGATCTTCTTTTTTCAGGAAAAAGGCAAAGATGAGCAAGGCAATGATATTCCCGATCCAGGCAAGAGGAAAATGCCAGTCCGTATAAAGTCCGACATAGGTAGAAGAACCATCATTGAGGGAAACAGAAAAGGGAAAGATCGCCCGGGCAACTTTACCCTGGGGATACTCTTCCCGGGTCTTCCACGATTCATGATACTCATCAATCAGGTTATAATCCCGGTCCGTGACGAAAACATCGATACCATCTTCCTTATCCAGGGTCACCTGGCGGAAAAAGAGATCGGTTGTAATCAGAAGAGTGGCTTTCCCGCTGTCATAAGCGCCTTTCGTAGGCAATTCTATCAGCTTATAGTTGTCATAGGTTAAGAAATAAATCCGGTCATCCTCAGAGATAATGGTTCCGTAATATTCCCTGAGAGTGTTTTCAGAGACCATCATGTGTCGGATCCTGATATCTTTGGGGAAATGTGTGTTGGCAACAACAGGCTGGCCCTTTGCTTTTTTAATGTGGTACAGGTCGTCCTTCGAATCCACCACAAAGCACCCTTCGTCAAATGCCTTCCGGGTTGTGGGATTTGTGAATATTTTTTTTGCCGGAAATTCAAACCCTTTTTCTTTCAGGGCCCGGGTAAACAGGGCACTCATGTCTTGATCCACTTCCCGGCTGATACTGTTGACAAATTCCATCCCCTCATCGGTGATCCGGAAATATTCATCGGGAAATTCGAGCCGTACCCGGCCGGATTCAGATTCCAGAAGAGGATAGAGGGGAATCTGGGGAATATCCAGCTGATAGGATCTGAGCCGATGCATATTCCGGTTCTTTTTAATTTCATTCACATCCAGTTCGATTCCGTGGATGGATTCGGGCATTCTCCCGTCGGAGATCAACTGCATATAGTAGAAAAAGGGCAGTTTTGCTTCATATTCATCGCGGGTATAGGTATTGCCTTCTTCATCCCGGAACACCAAATCGTTATCCTCCCGGCGGTACATAATGAACATGGAATCCACCGGTGAGAAAGAGACATAGGGTGACGGTGTTTTCACATCAAAGAACAACCAGTAAAAATCGGGAAGGTAGATAGCCATCACCACAACGGCAACGAGTATTAATGTATAGCGGCTGATACGAACAATCATTTAAAGACCCCCTTTTTAAAGCGGTGACCGGAATAGATAACAGAGACAGAGAGGAGAATTGTGAGAACCAGCATTCCGATCAGGACCCTGTCGTAAATATTATAGAACCATCCGTACAGAAAGAGTTTTCCAAATCCTACGGCAAAAAGGATATAGAAAATCCGCCGTTTCCACAACGGTTCCAGAATCACGTAGGATGCCAGGGAATAGGCGGTCAATCCCAGAAGATACCAGGGAACCATCGTGAGAAATGCACTATGGATAATTTCCGCCGGGAAATAGGCATAACCCGCCAGCAGAAAAATCAGGGAAGACACGACAAACATGGCGAGGAGTGAAATAAAGCCAATCCCGGCCATCGCCAGTAACACGTTGTATTCATCAACAGGCAGGTGAAACGTCAGTTTGATCCGTTTCCGTTGAATTTCGGGAACAAACTGAACCGCAGCAAGCACGAGTCCTGCCAGAAGTGGCAGATATCGAAGGGTTGTGTAAAATTTTACACCCCTGAAAATAATGTTATACCAATAGCTGGCCGCTTCATTGAACTTATACGAATGTCCCACGGAAGCAAAGACATAGATAAGCGCTCCCGCAAACAGCAAACCCATGGCCAGATAAGCCCACCGGATTTTCAACCATTCTTTATAGAATATATTCTTTATCATCTCTCCTCCTAATACTTCCCGGTTATACCGATAAAGGCATCTTCCAGTGTCATGGGGACTTCTCTGAAATTATCGTAAGCGATACCTTTGTCTTTCAGGTATTTTTTCACGTCTTCCGGGGATTTAAATGAATAGACAGACGCATGATTCTTCACCCGATCGTAATTGGTGATCACATCATCTTTGGTCAAATCCACGGGACCGTCTTTCACCTGAAAATCATACTGGCGGAAATGGTTCATGAAGTAATCCATTGAAGAGGAGTGTAAAACTCCCTCGTATCCCATGATCACCACATCATCAATCAGGCGTTCCATATCCTGAATGATGTGGGACGTGACAAAAATCGTTTTGTTTTCCGCTTTGCCATATTCTGCCAGGAATTCAACAAAAAGACGCCGGTATCCCGGATCAAGTCCCATGGAGAAGTCATCCATGATCATCAAATCCGGATCCTGTGCCAGAATGAGCCCTAAGGCAACCTGGCTTTGCTGACCGCAACTCATGGTGGATATTTTCTGCTTGTCCGTGATTTTGAGTTTGCTCATGAGCTCATAATAGGGCTCTTTTTTCCACTGGGGATAGAACTGTGAATAGAATTTCTCAATCTGGTAGATATTCATAAAATCATACTGAATATGTCCCTCCAGAAGAAATCCTACTTTTGATTTGGTTTCAGGACTCAGATACTGGGAGTTTTCACCCAGGATAAAGCATTCTCCGGCTTTCGGTTCCAGAAACCCGTTCAAAATGTTGATGGTGGTGGTTTTACCCGTTCCATTCTTACCAAGAAGCCCCAATATTGAACCGGTCTTAATATTAAAACTCATGTTCTCGTAGACCTTCTTGGCTCCGTAATAGTGTGTGAGATTTCTACATTCTACAGCGTATTCCATACACTCTCTCTCGGTTATGTGTTTAGCGTGTTTATAGCGTTCCCAATTTTCGCAAACTATCTGATAAATGGCAAGCATCAATTTCAGAAAATCTTATATTTTTCCAACAAAACAACAAATTATTTGCAAAATTTTTATACTTTGTAAAGATAAAACCCAAATATAGACGCATATAGTAAAAAAGTTGTGTTTTAAAAATATACAAATTGTGTATAAATATGCACTATAGTTCAAATGATTTTATCTTTTGGATATAGCCACCGGTAAACCGGGAGTGGTTTTCCCGGATACCGGTGGTTGTGATATCACATCAGAATTTATTTTTGTGGATACAGAACCACCTGGATATACTCATCTGTGTCGAGATACGTTCGGGCTTTTTCAACCACAATATCTTTGGACAGGTTTTGAATATAGTCATCAACGGCCAGGAGTATTTCAGGGCTATCACCATAAAAGTAGATGTTTTTCAGTTCATTCAGCCAGTATCTGTTCTGTTTCAGATTGTTTTCCCGCTGACGGACGGCGATTTCCCGAACCTTTTCAACAGCCACAGGATCCAGTTCCCCTGCTTTGATCCGTTCCAGTTCATCAACCAGTTTATCTGTCAACTCTTCAACCCGGGCCGGTTCACAGGTAAAATAGAACTGCACAGAGGTTTCTTCCACGGGAAGCCGTGAAATGTTACCCCGGACAGACACGCCGTAGGTCCCGCTGCTTTCTTCACGGATAACCTCCCTTAACCGCGCCTTCACCACATCTTTCATCGCTGTGATATAAAACTCCTCGGCGGGAGAATATTCAAAAGGACTATGAAGTAACATAAAATTAATACTTTTATCTTCCTCTCCCCGATAAATTTCTTTTTTAAGAGGGCCTTCGGCAAATCGAACCCCTTCATCCCGCCAGTTTTCCTCGCGGTTCAGGGCTGGAAGGGTGGCAAGATATTGTTCTACAAGAGGACGTATCTCATCGAGGGTAAAACTCCCGACAAACACAAAGGTGAAATCGCCGGCATCTGCATACCGGTCTTTATAGAAATCCACAGCGGTCTTCATATCCATCTTGTCCAGATCTTCCAGGGACATCGGTTCCCGGCGGGGATGATGGTCATACATAATTGCCATCACACTGTCATAATAAACAGATTCCGGGTCTGCAGCAGCATTATAAAGCCGTGCCCTGTACTGTTCAACAAGGGTATTAAAGGCACTGCTGTCCGCACGGGGCTGGACAAAATAGGAATAGATCATTTCGAAAAGGGTCTTTGAATCTGAAACCGTGCTGTTACCACGCATCCCTTCCGAGAGAATGGCAATATAGGGATTTACTTTTACATTCTTCCCGGCCAGTTTCTTCTGAAGGTCCGTGGCATTGTAAGCACCCAATCCGCTTTGCTGTATAAGTTGTGCCCCGATTTTGGCGCTGACCAGGTCTTCCGTAGGCGCCAGGCTCCATCCTCCGGGACTTACAGCCGCAAATTCAATTTCATCGGCCTTGAAATCCGTGGGTTTGAGTACCACTTTTGCCCCGTTTGAAAGGGTCCATTCTGTGACACCCACCGAAGGATACTCTTTTTCCCCGACAATTTCTCCAGGTTCCGGCAGTTCTGCAATCAAGGGCTCCGTTAAAACAGTTTCTATATAAGGTTCGATCTGACTGGCAGCCACTTTTTCAAAAATAGTATTTATCTCCTCTTTTGTGGGGATAGGCAAGCCTTCTTTTTCCGGCATTTCCACCAGGACAATGCGGTTTTCATCTGTCATCAGACCTTCAGATACGGCCATGACTTCCTCCAGACCGATGCCGGGAATTTCCTGCTGAGCCAGTTTATATTCCCATTCAATTCCAGGAATACTTTCACCACTGAGGAAATTCCGGATATACTCAGAAGCAATGGCTTCTGAATCCCGGTTTTCCCGCTCTGTATAACTGCGTTTATAGCCCGTTAACAGTTGTTTTTTTGCCCGTTCCAGCTCTGATTCAAGAAATCCATGCCGCCGGGCCCGCTCCGCCTCGGTCAGAATGGTTTCGATACTTTCCAGGAGCCGCCCGGGTTTGGCGATCACATTCAGACCGAAAACGTCCACGGTTCGCACAAAACTTCCCTTGCCGCTACTGGCCCGGACAAAAGGTGCACCGGGCTCCCGGTTGATTTCAGCCAGCCGGGCATTCAGCATGCGGAAATAGAGGTTCTCAATCAGCGTCTGCCTGTAATCGGCCGCTGTTTCATTCACGATGGGTTTTTTCTTATAATAGATGCTGGCCCGCTCTACCGTGGCCTCTTTATCCGTACAAATGGAATACAGCGGCTCTTGATTCTCCGGGACCTGAAACAGTTCCCTCTCCCGGGGATTATCCGGTCCTTTAAAAGGTTCAAATGTATCCCGGAGCCATGTCAGCATTGAATCTGCTTCAAAATCTCCCACGGCTACCACAGCCATAAGATCCGGCCGGTACCACTCATGGTAATAGCGCTTGATTTCCGAATGGGGGGCTTTGCGGATGACGAGTGTATCACCAATGGTCAGCCGGTCTGCATATTTGGATCCCTTGAACAAAACCTTGATATGCTCATCAAACATCCGTGACCTGGCAGATCGCCCGGAGCGGAATTCTTCAATGACCACGCCCTTTTCTTTTTCCACTTCAAGGGAATCAAATGAAAGTTTGTAAGCCCAGTTTTCAAGGATATTAACACCCATTTTCAACAGGTGCAGGGAATCCGTGGGAACCTCCAGGATATACACGGTTTCATCAAAACTGGTATAGGCATTCAGATCATACCCAAAGCGGATACCAATGCGTTCCAGGGTGTCGATCAGGGAGTTGTGGGGATAATCGGCCATCCCGTTGAAATGGAGATGTTCCAGTAAATGGGCAAATCCTTTCTGGGAATCATCCTCAAGGATTGCCCCGGCATTTACCACCAGGCGCAATTCCGCCCTGTTTTCCGGCTCTTCATGCTCCCGGATATAGTATGTCATACCATTATCCAGGGTCCCCTTTAAGATTTTTGAATCAACAGGGATGGGAGCATCCAGGGGAATCTGCTCCGGATCTTTAACAGCGGATTTATCGGCACAGGAAACCAGGAGTCCTGCAGTGATAAGTATGAGTATCCATGCAATGTGTTTGTGCTTCATCTTTTTCCTCATTTTAATACTTAGACCCATGATGTCCAATCCGTTTCAATATCCTGAAGGTATACTCCGGACAGGATGAAGGGTTCCCTCAGGGTGTGATGGGATTATTGGCACCTTCTTTCAGACGGTTGTAGCTTTTCAGGGCTTCTTTCCGGACGACTTCCGGTGTTTGGGGATCTGTAGCTAATTTTAACAGGGCCTCTTCTGTTTCGGCAGGAGCCTCCGGATTCAGATGGTACCATCCCAGGGCTTCCAGGGCGACAGTCCGGATATAGTCACTTTCTTCAAATGAGGCGCCAAATTTCAGTAATACGGGAATTGCCTCGGGAAACTGGTAGTTCCTGAAAATCCGGAGTTGTCCGTTTTTCTGTTTATCAGTCAGTGTTGTATCCTCAAGGGATTTCAGCAAATCGTCATATAGACGGCGATTGGAGCTGCGATCCAGACTTTGAAGTGTTTCGTTGATACGTGTCAGTTCGTGGTCGGTTTTCATCTCATCACGATAGATGTAACAGCTATCTTCTTCATCTGCCAGGATAATTTCCAGAGCTCCCCGGGCGGCAAAGCGGACCCGTTTGGACACATCAGATTCCACAGCCCCGGCCAGAACCGGCAGATAACGCTCCTGTCCCGTAGCACTCATCATGTTCATGGAAATACGGCGGATCAGCTCGGACGGATCCTGTGCCGCTTTTTCCAGAAGATCATAAAACTCAGGCGTACGGAGGATGGCCAGGCATTTCAACGCCTGAAGGCGGACATTTTCCGAGGGATCATCCAAAAAGGTCTGCACCAGAAAGCTGTTCCCTTCTGTTCCTTCCAGTTCAAAGACTTTCCGGACCGCTAATCCACGGAGTGTCAAGTCTTCAGACTCAAGTTGTTGTTCCCAGAATTCTGCATCGTTTTTGTGTTGGTTCAAAATCCCGTCCCACCACGCAGTCTCCCGGTCTTGATTGGAAAAATGAAAGGTGGGATCCCCGATCACATGGTTTTCAAGATAGGTGTTGAACTGATGCCACTGACCCACACGGGCTCCCCGGGGGATTATGCCGATCAGTTCGTTTGGCCAGATATCCTGTTTCACATTCACTGTATTGGCCACACCCACAAGTGTTGCACCCTCTTCCATGATGTAGGTCCCCGAAATGTAGTTTTCCATGAAAAACTGCCCGTTATAACACTCATCAAAAATGACCATCCGTGCCATGGGATCGGTTTCTTCAATATCGGTGCTGTAAATATCCATGGCTGCATAATACAGGGAATCCTGCCGGATGGATTCGGGATCGTAGAGTCCTTCAAACCATTCGTCTTTTACGTGATACTTGTCCTGATAGTACTTCCGGGTTTCTTCAGCCTTTTCTTCGCCGTAGCGTTCCCGGGCCGTGCGGATTTTGCTCCTAAAATGGCGTTGAATATACTCCGCGGCCATGGGTGGACTTTGGGGTGTTTCAAGTCCAAGAAGGTATTGTGTATCATATCCTCCATGGCAGTGAAAAACCGCCAGATCCAGGTCGGGATGCTGCAATTCATCCAGAAGAATGGCTTTCAAGTCCTGGCTCATGGTATGATAATAATTTTTCAAATAGGCTCCGGGAAGGTAGAGTTGAGGAAACTGTTCTTTCAGCATATAGAGCTGATCTTCCCAGGCACTGAGGGATTCACTGTGGTATCCGTGTCCCGCAAAGGTGATGGCGTGGTCCAGTGCGTTGCTTTCATATTTCGCATCTGCCGCCTTTTTCAGATAAGCGGCGATATCCTCATATTTTTCATCGGAAAGACGGGGAGAGATAATACGGCCACTGTAAATATCCTTATCAATCCGTTGGGGAGAATCTGCCCGCAGGGAGTAATAAAAAAGGCGGGAATCACTGGTATCCTGGCTGATAAAGTCAAAGCGCAGGTCCGGATCGTCGTAAAAACGGTCCGAGGCAATGGACGAGCGCTGCATGTCTTTAAACCGCACCGGATCCATTTTAAAAGCAGAGGTAAGGTGCTGGGCATCCCGGATCATGGGAATGGGGATATCGCCGATAAAAACAGCTCCTTCCGTTGCCGGATCTTGTCTAATCATGGCAACGATACTGTCTTTGATTTCACCGGGGTTTTCCCAGGACTTGCTGAAAAGTGTAGGTTTCATCCCGTCATACCGGAGGGCTTCCAGATAGGCTGTCAATTCCTCGCGGACATGTTCATGGGTTTTATCATCGATGAACACCAGAATACCCGGTTTTTCGCCGGTTTCAGGTGTCAGCTTGTCACTTTTTACCGTTGTGTGAGAGCATCCGGATATCAGGATGGTCAGCAACACAAGGGCTGTGGTTATACGCTTCATAAAGCAGATTCTCCTTTTATTCATGCTTCGGAATGAGTGTCATTTTCACAAAAAATTGATCCCGCCGGGCATGGGTGGTATGATGATCATCCAAATCCGCCAGCCAGGCATAGGAAACATCCAGGCGGACAGAAAAACGGGGCAGAATATTGGTTTCAACGGATGAGCCGGCGTTCAAAAGTGTGTTCCCGGCCGTCATGGCCCAGGCTTCATCCTCCAGAAATGCCGGGGGTATACTGTAAAACTTCTGTTCCAACCGGGATTCACCTGAAATTTCCTTCAGGGCTGCCACATAAAAACGGGATACTAATCCGGATGCCGGATCTTTTTGCACCTGGAGTTTCGGTCCCATCATAAGTTGTTTGCCGTAGAGGCCTCTTCCATGAAATGAATCTTCACGCCATGTTTCAAAACCTTCAAGGTATATACCAGCAGTGAGAAATGATGTATACCCCAGGGTTATTCCTGCGAAGGCAGTTACTTCCGTCAGGTTTCCTTCATATAGTGTCAGGGGAAAATCGGGATGTGTGGCTTCAGACATCACGGTGTGTCCTTCTGCAGACAACACCGGGGAGATGAAAGAGCTCTGTTGCATTTGAACAGCCAGTTCCCAGTTGATTCGCCGGGTTGTCCAGGAACCCTGGGGAATGGCATCGGTCCCTTCGTCTTCGGCCTCACCCCGGCTCCATTCCGCCGATACTTCTCCTTTCAGGGATGATCCTGCCGGAAGTGTGGTTTTCATACCGGCAGACAGGGAAAATCCCTGACGCGTCTGCAACCGTTCATAACTGGTTTGCCCCCGGTAAAAAACAGGTTGGCTGAAGCCCCGGTACAGCATAAAAACCGGTGTGAGATTCTGTTCAAGGCTGTATTTTACGGTTTCAATCTCTTCCTTGAATTCAAATAAAGAGGTGGAAAGGCTCAGGGCCTGCTTTTCGGAATGATAGTACAGTCCGGATATCAGTTCATACCCGTTTCGTTTAACACCCGGTTTGGGAAAATTCTGCTTGATCTGTTCATCCACCAGATATGTCAGTCCCAGTCCTCCGGAGAATGATTCAGACAGGGGCTTTTGTATGTCCAGGGTCCATTGAATGCCGCTCATGTGCCAGTCCCCGGTGGTGGAATCGGCCAGATAGACCGGAATGCCTGTATTGAGGGTGCTGTTGTGACGAAAAAGCCGGTCATATTCCCGGTTTTCCCGGTAAGAGAAGGTTCCGGAAAAGCGTGTTTTATCTTTCAGTGTTTTATATCCTGCCGCCGTTATTGTGTGGAAAATCGCCGCATCGGATTCAAAGGGGTGATGAATGGAACCGGATATATTCGTGAGCCCATAACGGTACCATGAGCCGTTCGGATCCGGTGTCACAAGGGATGCCGGGTTGTTAAATTCCCTGCTTGTGGCATGCACAACAGGGGATCCTTTAAAATATTCCACAGGGGAAGTGCCGGAGAGTCCCGTTGTCAGACCCATAAAGAGGCATAAAACCATCCACATCCCTCGTCTCATCATTGGGGCACCTCCCCGGGCGTGAGCTCCTGGCTGGTGATGAAATCAAAACTGCTGTTGTTGCTGTCTTTCAGGATGACCCGTCCATCCACGGCCACCGTATCCACAATCCGGGAAACAGACTGGGTTGTATAGGCCGGCATCCCTCCTGCAAGTCCGGCATCGATGGCAGCACTCAACCGCTTTTTATCCATCAGGGACGTGTTTTCCCGATAATCTACCCCGTCAATCACACTGGTCACGGGAATCAATAAGCGTTCAAAATTATCATAACCGTGTTTATAGGGGTCTTTTACTTTTACAAGAAGAATCGCATCATTAAAAACCGAATAGAGAAAATCAATACCATACTTGTGATGAATCTGGATCATATCCACGGCATCGGTGTTGTTCACATCCCCCTGGTCTTTCACATAGTATTCAAAATCCGCGTCTGTAAGATCGATGGAACTCTTGTTGTATTGGGCGTGATTAATGGCATCCTGGGCAATGACCACCGCCTCGCCGGGCTCCAGGGGATAATCGGTCCCGGTTCCGGGAAACATGTAGGCGTGGATGGCATGAAGGTACGAATCCTCGGCAAAACCATAGTCTGTATCACAAATGATGAGGCTGTCCAGATACTGGGTTGTTTCTGAGTTGTTATAGATTTCCAGGAACTGATCATGAAAATAATTGGGGATAGGATCGGGTTTTGAGCCGCTGTAATAAATTTCTGAAATCACCAGGCTTCCGGAACGGGACCGGGAAAGGGGAACGGTTACCGTAAGGGTTTCTCCGGGTTCGGCAAAAAGAATCACGTTGGATGAATCCCCGTTCAGGGTCCACATTTCGTTCCGGTTCAGGACTTCCCAGATCTCTTCTGTTTTCAGTGGGCGGGAAACAGAGATGCTGTACCGGTCCGGAAGGACGGCACTAAAAGAGGCCGTTCCCAACGAATCAGTAACGGTTGTGAGCTTATTTCCGTCAGTCAGCGAGAGGAGGGTTACGGTGGCTCCTTCCGTGCTGTTAAAGGATCCGGTGCTGAAAACCGTTGTATCCTGCAACTGGATTTTCAGGTTAAAATGGGCGGAATTCGGGGCTTCGGGGACATCCACACATGCCCAGGTAAAAAGGAAAAGTATGCTGAGTAACAATGTATACTGCTTCATTCTTTGCTCTCCCGGAGTGTGAAGAGAGGATTCATCTGGACACTCAGTTCAAGGCCAAAGTAAAGGTCCGGATTTTGTTTCAGGTAGGATTCCACAGGTGTCCGTTTCCGCCGGTAAAGGGGGTGGGAATTAAAAAAATTATTCACAAAAAAGCTAAGCCGGGCATTGTCGCCAAGTCCTTTTGTCGCCCTGAAGTTAAAAACCCAAATGTTTTGCACGCTTTCCGTTCTGAAATTATAGGCAGGTTGTGACCGGACAAAGGCAGATCCTTCCTCTTCCGTGAGGAGTACTCTGTTGCCGCCGGGAGTCAGGTACCCCACCGCCAGGGAATCCTCCAGGCCCAGGAAACGGTTCCGGTCAAAGACCACCTGCTGTGCAGAAAGCGTCGCCCAGGCTCCCAGATCCTTGAGCCTGAAATCCAGGATGTAATTAATCAGAAATTTGTCCGCTTCCATGGTGATGGGTTTCCAGTAAGGCTTAATCCGTTCATCCAGGCCGGGGTCATAGCGGTAGGTGGTGGCATAATCATACGCATTTTCTTTTTCACTGGTCGTATAGATATAGGATCCTTCCAGTCGGAACTGCATGTTCAAAGGAGTCAGGGGCCTGGATTGGATACTGGCTTCAATTCCCCGGGAATAGGTTGTCAGACTGTTTTCCCACACAGAATACGTTGTAAAAACAGAGTCTGTGACCGTCATGTCAGGATCATCCCGGTCATATTTGTATTCAAATATGGGGCGGCTCAGGGTTGTGGCAAAGCCATGGTCTGTCACATTGCTGAAAGCCGTCAGGGAAAGTCCAAAATTTCCGATTTTCTGGTCTATACTGGCTTCTATCTTATTTTGCACAGACGCTTTCAGGTCCGGATTTTCCAGGCTGTAGATATAGGTGGATACGATAACCCGGTTGTTTAGGATATCATTGATATCGTCTACATCAAAGTAGATGGGGTTGGGATATAGCATGCCGAGGGATGGACTTTTGGACGTTCGCCCATAGCCGATCCGGAAGCGGGTATCCTGAAAGGGGGAGAGCATGAGATTTATTCTTGGATTCAGCCCGGATCCGTGATGGGTCCCGGCAAAATGATCTTTGCCGTACATATCGTAACGAATGCCCAGATTCAATTGATAATCCATAAGAAGCCGGCCTTCGATCTTATCCTCGGCATAAAAGCTGGTTGTGGATAAACCCGGGATATCGTCATAAGGCCGTGGGCGTTCCCGTTTATTGCTGCTGACGGTCGGCGGTTCCAGGGGATCATAGATCCGCCCTTCTCCGTCATTAAATTCAAGGCGCCAGGTGATACCCGCAAGAAAAGTGTGGGTTGTTTTATTGAGGATGAGTTCCTGGTGATAATTTAAATCCTGATATATGTTCCAGGCACGGCCTTTTACAGAGAGTTCCGAGATATAATTCTGGATATAAATTCCCTCTTGCCACCCTTCGGTCATTCTGTCCGAAACATAGGTATGGTCTGTACTGATGAGCTGTTTCCGGTATGAATTCTGACGGGTCATGTTGACTGAAAAATTGTAATCCAATTTTTGGGATGTGGAGAGCAGATAAGTACTTTGATTACTGAAGCGCAGCGTATAATCCCGGTTATATTTCACCGTTTGGTACAGATCGTCCGGGCGAAGACCCCTTTCATCAAAGGAGCGCGTATAATAGAGCCTGTTTTTCAGTGTGAGGATATTATCCAAAAGGACGGAAGTCATGCTGATCTGTCCCGCCAGGCGCGAATAATTTTCTTCGGGAATACGGATATTGCGCACACTGTGGGCATAATTGGCATTATAATCGAATTGCTGCCCGAAAAGAGAAAAACCACCCCCCAGATTTGCTTCCTGGTTATTGAAATTGTATTTGATTTTCAGGCTGTGTTTCCGAAGGCCGGTTTTTGTTTTGACATTCACAATGCCGGAGGTAAGGTCACCGTATTTCACAGAGGGGATCCCGCGGATGACTTCCACCTCTTCCAGGTTATCGGCGGGAATTTGTCTCATATCCAGACCGGAGTTGGCAGTTGCCAGTACATCTCCGCTGCTTGTGGTTGTTTTGGTATCCAGCTGTAAATTGGCATTGTTGGACAGTGGAATATTATCAATAATAATTTGGGTACCGAAGAGTTCATTCGATTCCGCATCGCTGTCTGTCACATTATTCCGGATGGAAACCTGTTTTTTTTCTGCCATTCCGGGATTTTCAAAACGCTGTCCCGGGACCAGCAGCATCACATCCCCCAGACTGGAAGCCTGCAGGTGTTCAATTTCGCCGCTGTTGATCCGTGTGCTGGTTTCCACGGCATCCGGAATCAACTCCCTTTCCGCCAGGACCACCACATCGCCGATTTTGAAATAATCCAGCGTCATCCGGACCGTGATATTTCTGGAATCTCCCGGAGGAACGGTGACTGTATCGGAGTACGTTTTATACCCCATATAAGACACGGTAAAAGGGACCTCCCCTGCTTCCAGGCGGATGCTGAAATAGCCGCTTTCATCCGTACTGCATCCTGTTTGCTGACGGGGGATGATAACATTGGCAGCCTGAAGGGGGTTCCCCTTTTCATCGAGAATCCTTCCACGGAGCAGGCCGGTCTCGGCGCCTGTTAACAGAGATGCCAGACAAAAAGTTGTAAGTATGATTTTACAGGAGACTCTCATTATTTCCCGGAGACAGCCTTTCTTTATGGGCGGCGATCCGCTATGTATATAGAGGTTATCAAACAAACAATTTTCGGCATCCATCATACCGAAAGTCTTAAAATTTACAGCATAAGATAACAGTTATAAAGCAAAACTGTGATTTTTTTGAATTATTTTATGGTAAACCAGCCACAAACCGACAATCATTTTCTGTTTATATAAAACTACCTTTCTTATTTGTATCCAATATATTAATAATGCCATATGCTTAATTTGTTCATGTCCGGGGATTTAAACGAACAACTTCAATTTATTAAATAGTTTTTCATGTGTTGAAGTCAGGGTGCTCGATAAAAAAATTTAATGAATATCAGGCACAAATCATTATTCCGCTTAACCTGTGCATTTTGTCCGAATTGAAATCGGAATTAGTGTCCGAAATGGATCGGAATAGTGTCCGAATTGAAATCGGAACAATCAGGTTTTTCTAAATCATGTGATTTTCTCGTGAGGCAACATGCGGGGAATAATAGTTGACGTTTACCTATATAACTTAAAAAAATTTACAAGCCTTTTTAGAGAAAGAAAATGATACGACCAAGGAAAAATGGATACACTCTTTTCTAAAATGTGCTCATGAATCAAGCAATTAAATGGTTCATATTTTCTGTAAATGTATTATATTAACAGTAAAATGGAACCGTTCATTATGAACAACATTATCAAATATTTTCTTGATCACAGTGGATATGCCCGTATGCAGGATCTCAAAGAGGCTTCTTTTCATACGCGCGATATTGCGAAACTACTCAAAGAAGGTAAGATAGAAAAAATCAAACCTGGCTATTACCGGCTGACAGACATGAATCATCCGGATCATATTCCACAAAGTTTTATTGATATAGCCCATCTGATACCCAAAGGAGTGATTTGTCTTCTGTCAGCACTTGAATACTACAACCTGACAACTTTTAATCCACCTGAAGTCTATGTGGCAATTCCTCAGTCGGAAAAATTTCCGAAAATGAAATATCCCCCTATTAGAGGATATTATTTTCCGAAGCGGTTTTATTCCGAAGGGATTGAGTATATCGAATCAAACAATATCAAGATCAAAATTTACTCGGCAGAAAAGTCCATAGCCGATATGTTTCGCTACAGAAAAAAACTGGGAGAAGATATAGCGATTGAAGCCCTGAAGACATACCTTGCCCGGAAAGGGGCCAATATTAACCGTCTTTATGAATATGCTGAAACATGTCAGGTCAAAACAGTGATGAATCCATATATAAAGGCGATTGTCGGATGAAAAATAAAGATCACAGCGTTAAAAATATCCCGGCTTCTGTCAGGGCACGGCTATTAAATATTGCAAAACAAATTTATGGCAGTAAAGCGAAAATGCTGATGAATTTTATTTTTTTAAAAGGGGATAGTATTGGCGCCGATAAAATAGATTCGATACAAATCCTTCAAAGTAGCATTCAAAGATAATTCTTCAAATCTCTATAATAATTCTCGTGAAAACCCAGCATTATAAATTCTATATTTTCATGATTTAAACGATAGGCAAGTAAAAATTGATTTGTCTTAATTTTGAATTTATAAACGAATATTCCCTTTAAATCACCTTTCTTTTCCTGTCCAATTTCGGGATGATCGATAATTTTTCGGATTTCAGAATCTAATATGGCTTTTTCAGATTTTGATAATTTCTTAACCTTTTTTGCAAAGAGTCTGGACTGTAAAATTTTCATTTAAATTATCCAAATTCATATTCGCTGTGTTCACCATGATCCAATTCTTCGATTCCAATCAAAATATCCCGAATACATTCATACGATAAATCCGGGTTTTCTTCGGCACATTTACCAATTCTGGCCCAATGTTCAATCTGGCCGGTAATCGAGCGATGCTCTATTTTGCTGAACTTTCTTGCTTCCTGAAGCAATTTATCTGACACTCTGACTGCTGCCGGCATATCCACTCCTTTCTTTACTGATATTATACAGAATAAAATAGATCATTGCAATATGCAACAATGCAATGATCACACGGCATCATATTTAGTGGCTAATGGTGTTGATAACGGCTAGGTATATGAGCAGGTTTGCCTTGTAGTAATTATCAATTTAATAGTAACCTTAATGGCAAACTTGCTTATATACCTTGTTAGCGGTTCGGTTTTTAATAATCCAATATTGTTTTCTTATTATCAATATCAAACGTTATTCTTTTAAAGATTTCTATAAAATCTCTACCCAATATGATTTGATGGTTTGGATGTTGAGTATCCATGACACCTACCTTTAATTCCACCCAATTTCCTTCCATTGAATCCACAGATAGTTTTATTTGAATTACAGGTTTTCTTTCGATATTTGAATTAATACCACTTGTTGTTATAGTATCTATTATAATTCCATTTATTTTTTCAGCAACATACACATCGACAAACGAATTGTTTGACCCACTATCAATTAATCCTGTGAATATTTCTTGTTCATTATTACCAAAAGAAACCACAACTGGAACTGCTGGAAATTTTTTAAAATTCTCTGTGGGTAGGTTACTTTCCATGTAATCAAATGATTTTACTGCCATACTACCATATTTTAATGAAATTAAATTTCTCTCAAAATTAAGATAATTATCATACGTATCGCATCTTTTATTAATTCTAATGTTTCCATATATTGGATAGTTGCTTTTCTTTAAACTGACCGCTAACGTCTGTATAAACCCAACTGTGTTTATTCCACCATATTGGAAGGCTAAACACAATTGTGTTTATTTTACTTTTAGCGGTATGTTGTTCTATTTTGTCAGCCATTTGAACCATATTTTTTGGTCAATTAATGGGATATTATTTTGTTTGCAAATGTTCATTGTGTGTCCCGTTCCACCTGACATTGGGTTATCTAAATCGTCATAGAATATACCAAAAATTGCTGGCTTTATTTCGTCTGTTCCTATTACTTTTATAGTGTCTCGGATTATATAAGCTGCTTTTATTGTATAACGATTTTTGTCACCTGAGACAAATTGGTCAATGAGCTTTTCAGTTTTCTTATTTCTTTTGGACTGATACACCACTTCTGGTTCGGCAGCAATGTTTATGTCATCTAAAGAAATTGTGTAGTAAGCTTGATTGGTTTTTTGTCTATGTCCAGAAAACGGAGTAATAACTTGTAATCTTTTATTATCGACTGCGGTAACACCATCAGAAAACAATTGGTCTGAACCTTCTGCATTTCCGCTTCTAAATATCATTCTTTTTGTCTTTGATGCTAACAACCTTCCAAGTGCTGTCAACTTTTCTTTGTCTGCCTCTCTAACATTTCTTTTGCCTTCAAGAAGAACAACTGAATTGGTTTTATCAAACTGTTTTATAAATTCTTTTAATGTCATTGTTGTGTCGTTTGAAATTACCGCCAACGTCTGTGTATACGCCATGTTTCGTTTATTCTTCTAATTCGGAATAATATGCAACATATGGCGTTTATTTTTTCCTTAGTAGTAATTATTCTACTTACCATTCTATTATTTACTTTAATCGAATATACTTCATCGCACTTATAGCAATCAAGGGGAAAGAGCCAATATTTGTAATTAGTTTCTTCATAGTCATATCTCACTTATCTCCTTCTCAATCATCCTATATTTATCTTTGACATCTTCTCCGGAATAAAAATCAAGCAGATCTTTTTTGGAAAGTTTTCCGTCTTTCAGAAATTTTTTCAGGTATTCCCGGTTGAATTCCATGAGTAAGAGGGATTTATCCAGTTGTTTCAGGATGGCTTTATTGTTGTCAATGTTGTTCCGGACAAGCTTTTTAATGGAAAGTATTTCAGTGATGTCTTTGATGATCCTGTTGATGAGTATGGCTAATGTGTCTTTGTCAAGATCCACTTCTTTGGCATGGAGTGCGATGTCTCTGGCAAGCATGTAGGCAATGACGAGATTTGAATAATCCCCTTTCTGTGAATCCACAACAGCAATCAAACCAACTCCGGGGATGTATCCAACGTTTTCATAGTTTTTCAGGATTGAATTGTCAACAAGAGAGATATCAAAAACAATCAGACTTACTTGAGATTCCCGGTTTGCCCGGGCTTCCAGTAACTGGCTCCAGGCTGTGTCCGATTTACGGATAAAGATGTCTTTGCCAGCAATATCACCCAAATGGATACTTTTATCGAATTTACATTCAATGGCAATTTTCAAGTCCGCATTACCATTAACCTCACAAATAATATCACCTGTTTTGTTTTTGGGAAGGGTTCCGGCAACATTGCCGGTGAGCATTGCCCGGTCTTTTAGTTTCTTTTCGGAAAAGTATTGATTGAGAAATTCAGCAATCTCTGCCTCGGCAATCGTGCCTTTAACAGTTGTTTTGTAAAATATCTCCCTTTTCATATCGAAGATCATTTTCAGGCTTTCCAGTTCGGTCCCAAGTTCATTTTGGGTTTTTGATAAAAAGGCTGCAATCCGGTCTTCCATGAGGGCCAATACTCCAATGTATATGGCTCTAAACAATGTATCATCCCTTTCTGATACCGGGAGCTTGTCAAAATAATTGAAGACAACCGGATTGTCGATTTCAAAGGGACTTATTTCTACACGTTTAAGCTTTTGATTGATTTTTAATATGGCCATTTGATTTCACCTCATTTTTCTAAATTTTTTGGGAATATCAAGATTTAATCCGGTGACTTATAAGTCAGCCCTGAAATCACATTTTATGATCAATATATTTATTACGGATATTAGCGTTAAAATATATCCCGTGTGAATCTGCACTCATCAATTCCTCATAAACCTTTTTGGGGACATCAAAATACTGATAGACGCCTCCATGCTGAAATTCAATTTCCAGAATTTCCTCATGCTCATCATAACCTACCGATGCCAAATTCGATGATTCAACTGCTTTTCTTTCCATGGTTTGCTCCTTTTATATTCACAATAAATCTATTTAAATCGTTGCTAAGCCTATTATGATTAGTCATAAATGCTTTTTTCTGCTTTATTTATAGTATGGTTCTTACATCTGAAAATCAAGACGAACAATAACTTTTTATGAAGTTTTTAATATAACTTGCACAATTCTTTCCCGATTTCTCTCATTTTCTTCACCAACCCCTCCGGTTCCAGCACTTTCATACCCACTCCCCAGCTCAAAATCCAACTGATAAAATCGGGCACAATGGGGACATCCAGGGTGAGGGTGAGGGATCCGTCATGGTTTTCAGTAAGGGTTTGCGATTCATGCCAGATTCGGCCGATGAAGTGACGTCGGATGTCTTTGCTAATGTTAATTTTCACATGTTCAGGTTCACCGGAGAAGACACCAAACCGGCTGACGGTAAAATCTTCCGGGGAGAAGGAAGGCCGTGTCCCGGTTTTCTTTTCACTTTTACTTATTGCTTTGATGTAATGAACCAGAAAAGAAACCGGCTTTTCATAATGGTAAACCGTAGCCAACATGTATAAACTACCGCGGTAGGTGTAAATCCGATGGGGAAAGATGGTCAGTGTTCGGCTCTTGTCGGCATCCACCGGGAAGTAATCCATATCTATCCAGGCTTTATCCCCGATCGCCTGAATCACACGGTTCAGAATATGATCGTAATCCGAATAGTCAAAATATCCCTTGTTCTGATCATAGACCAGTTCTTCATCTGTACACGTGGAGGGAAGGATCACATCCCCCGGAACCAGGGTTTCCAGTTTCTTTTCCAGGGCTTCAATGTCTTTGGCAATGGCACTGGTCTTAAGTGTTTTAATAAAGGATTTGAGATAGTGAAAGGCCAGCATTTCATTTTGATGAATGACGGGAAGGATCATCCCCCGGTAATAGCGGGGTAAAACAAACTCCTGCTCACGTCCCCGGACAGTCCGGTTATCCAGAGGAAGAATATCCGCAATATCCTGCAGGTCCCGCTGAAGGGTCCGTACGGTGACACTGTCCCCGAATTCTTTCTTTAACACCGCCGCCGATACGGCTTTGCCGCTGCTTAACAGTTCCAATATACGGATCAGGCGTTTTTTCTGTGACACATCCGGCATGTTGAAAAATCCCCCACTTTTTTAAAATAATGATTCTTTGCGACAATATATGTCGTTTTAAGGGTTAGTTTCAATGAAAAAGAAGGAGAATAAAGGATGGATAAAAAGAAAGGTGTTTTGATGGATTTTGATATGGAGGAACGGTATGAGATTCTGCAGCATGCCAAATCCCAACTGAAAAAGGAGTTATTCGGGATTGATAACGTGATTGATCAGGTGGTGGATCTGTGCAGTTCCTGGTATCTCTATCCGGATCTGCAGGAGAAACCGGTTGTGATCAATCTGTGGGGACTCACGGGTGTGGGGAAGACCTGTCTGGTGAAACGGCTGAGTGAACTGCTGAAGTTTGAGGAACGTTATTACCATATCGATGTGGGCGGCAATAAAGAGAGTATTTTCACGCTTCGGGACAAGATTGAGGATATTTACACCTACGATAACGGGTTTCCCGTCATGATTGCCCTGGATGAATTCCAGCATGCCCGGAGCCTGAATGAAATGGGTTTCGAAACAGGCAATTCGTACGCGCGGATTATCTGGGATCTTCTGGATACCGGAAAATTTCAGGCGGACAGGGATTTTCGCGATATAGAAGTCCTGTGTGAACTCCGGGATTTTCTCCGATTTCTCCAGGGGAAGGGGGTTGTGGTGAAACAGGGAAATGTGGTGAAAGGGCGGGAGATTTATCTGACAGCTGCTGAGCGACTGAAATTCCGGGCTTTTGCCGATGAAATCAGCAAACATCCGCCGATTCTCACATCGGAACAGCAAAATGTGATTTACGATTGCATGCGGGATCAGTATCTAAATTACGAAGTGCTGGAAAATCAGATTGCCCAATTCACCTTGCCTGAAGTCATAAAGCTCATTGAAAGGGCTATTATTCATGCCGGTAGCGAGCGGGAAGTGGATTGCACTAAAGCATTGATATTTGTCTTGGGGAATCTGGACGAAGCCTATACCATGAGCAGCAATTTCAGTACGGAAATGGATGCAGATGAATTTCACAAACAGTCCCTGACGATCACAATCCCCATGATAAAAAATGCCCTGAAAAACCGGCTTCGGAGTGAACAGATATCCCGGCTCGGGAATTCCCATATCATTTACCCGGCCTTCAACCGGAAAACATACATTCAGATCATCCGGGCGGAACTGCATAAAATCGCAGAGAAATTCGGCAGAAAAACCGGCTTTGCCATTCATTTTGAGGAAAGTATTGAAAAGCTGATTTATCGGGAAGGGGTTTATCCCACCCAGGGAACGCGACCCGTCTTTACAACCATCCATCAACTGATCACATCCTATATCGGGGATATCGTGGCGTACCGTTTTTTAGAGGATATCCGTGCGGAAAGTCTTCGCTTAGCCTATCATGAACATAAAATCCGTGCAGAGTTCTTCTATCAGGGAGCTAAAAGTGGGGAGACATCCTTTACACCTGTCCTTACCCTTCATACGCTCCGGAAAAGCCGTCAGGATGACCGGCAGGCGGTGGTTGCCGTCCACGAATCGGGACATGCCATACTCAGTTCCGTCCTTTTAAACAGAATCCCCGAAGGAGTCTATTCGGTGATATCGGATAGTGAAGGCGAAGGGGCAACACTCTTCTCACAGGATAAGCAGTTTACATCCAAAGATCAGATCATTCCCAGTGTAGCCATGCTTTTAGGGGGATATGCGGCTGAAAAGATCATCTTTGGTGAAGAAAGAATCACGGACGGATGTGAATCGGACATCTCCAGGGCAACAGGATTTGTCATGACGATGGTCCGGAGTTCAGGAATGGGAGGTTTTCCTGCCTCTTATCAGGTAAAATCCCATGAAACGCCGGAACACCTGCATGACACGGATGACGTTGTAAACGCATCAGGGAAGGAAATCCTCCAAAAAGGATTACAACTGGCGGAAAAAACCCTGACCCGGGAGCGGGCATTGCTCCTGCACATGGCGGATTATCTCAGTGATCATAGGATGATGGATAAATCAGGGATATTAACCTGTCTGAAAACTCATTCCGTTTTATACCCGCAAAAACAGACATCGTTTTCATACCGGACCTATTTAAAAACCCTTGTTCAGAAACCGGTCATGGAAACAGACGGACAGATATTCACAGAAGCGGTGCTCAATAAAGATAAAAAAAGTTATTAGTTTTATCCGAGGAGAGTTATAAAATGGCACAAGAAGACAAAGAATTCAGCAGAATTAAAGCATTTATCCTTGAGCAGGCCAAACAACATGATGACTGTGAAGATGAGGATGAATTTTGCTGGGCTGAAATTGAGCTGGACACATTTAAAGAGATCGTCAAATATGCCCAACAGGAAGGTTATAAACCGGTGGGATTTGATCTAGACACCTTTCTTCATTGGGAAGAGCATGACGACACCGATGAAAACAATGAATTCTGCACAGTCTACGACCTCATGGCAAACCTGCAGGATATCATGGACCTTGATATATCCAAAAGCAAACTCCCCCCAAAAACCGCGGAGCTTTACAGGAGTATGATGAAAGCGTTTTGGGATTGGGAGGTGTAATGGATCATTATATTAATTTAATATTTAATATGAAATAAAAATTCATCTTCTTGAAGATATCGAAAAAAATAACTGAAACTGTTTTGGGTTTTGGCGGCGGAATTCATTTCTTGATAAACTTATAAATGGAATGAACCTTTTCATCAACGACAGAAAAAGCGGCTTAATTCTATTTGACAAGATAATCAGCAAATCCGGGGGTCATTGTTTCCCGGATCGTCACAGAGTCCTGTCTGAAAATAAAATATCCCTCCACCGAATCCAGGCTTTCCAGCCATTCAGGTGCCGTATTACCCATGACGATGCAGGCTGTTGCAATGGCATCCGCCCGGGCACAATCGGGGGCAATAATGGTCACACTGGCTAAGTTATGCGTCACCGGTTCACCGGTCTTTGGATTGATGGTGTGTGAAATTCTCCGCCCTTTATCTATGTAAAAATTCCGGTAGTCTCCGGATGTGGCCACGCCCTGTCCTGAAATGGAGATGACAGAGCTGAGGCTTTCACCGGGGAGGGCAAAATCCTCGGGGCGGTCAATCCCCAGTTGCCAAGAGCGGTTTTTCACCTTTCCCATGGCAAACACTTCTCCACCGATCTCTACCAGGTGATTCGTGAAACCCCGGCTTTTCAGATATCGGGATACTGCGTCTACGCCAAATCCTTTGGCAACTGCTGCCAAATCCAGCCGGACACGGGAATCTTTTTTTGTCAGTTTCGTGACTTCCCACCCAATCAGATCAAATCCGGTATATTCCAGACAGGTTTTTATTTCATGGGGATCCGGAATTTTTTTTTCTTTTGACCCGGCACCGAATCCCCACACATCCACCAGGGGACCAACAGTCGGATCAAAGGCGCCGTCAGAGCTTTCCCAAATTCTTCCGGATATGTCCAATACCCGGGCAAACTCCGGTGAGATGTCCAGGGTATCTCCTGCTTTCAAACGGTTAAACCGGGAAATTTTACTTTCCGGATCCCAGGGGTTCATCTGTTGATTGATGGATTGCAACACGGAATCAATGCCATCATGTATCTGCAGATGCCGGGCTTCATCCATCTCCGGACCATAAACACTGATATGGTAAAATGTCCCCATGGTCTGACCGGACCATTTTGTAACAACCATTGGCGGTTCACAATGGGTCATTAGCACTATCAGTATTGAAATTAGCAGAAAGACTTTTAATTTTTGTGTCATGGTATATTGCTTGTCGGGGTTAAACCCCATGAAATACGCTTCACTTATTTCACAGGGAAGGTTGAGTGTGATTCTGCACGTCAATGGAGGTCTCTCTCCATCTCTCTATCAGCCCATAGGGTCCTGGGCTTTTTCCCGAAGTGTTTTCAGAATTTTCCATTCACTGTTGACGGCATCGTAATATTCCCAGAATATCCAGCCGTTGGTGTTTACGTGGGTAATGTCCATAACGGCGGCAGAGGGTGATTTAAACTTTTTCCCGTTGAAAATGATTTGTCCTTCGTTGACTTCCGCATAATACTGAATGCCCTTGTATGTCCCCCGGAGTTTGGTGCCGTTGGGTATCACGGTCCCCCGGACAGCCAATCCCGGCTCTTCACGGATCTCTTCTGTTTCATCCGGCATCAGGGCCGGCAATCCAAAATTCCGCCTTAATACATCATTGGGTGTTTCCTTGAAAGAACGACGGCGGCGTTCTATCTCTTTATGCACATCAAAATCAATCAGAATGGTTCGCATGTCTATCATAAGCCCCTTGTTTAAAAATTCTGCTAAATTTACTAATAGTTAGAGGGTTGGTCAATGGATCACATGAGAGAATGGAAAAAGCGCTTCCTCATTTTTTTGTATCCACGTTCTCGTCCAGGATATCCTGAAGGGTTACGCCATCCAGGACCCGGTCTACGGCCTTCTGTACAGAAAACCAGAGGGTGCGGAGAGAACAATATTCGACAGGTTCACATAATTTATGTGTGTCCGAATGATATTTGTAGCAAAAGTCTGACTCATATAATTTTCCACCAAGGGCGTTCACTACCTGGCTGACGGGAATATTTTTCGGGATATCGGCCAGGATATATCCTCCATGTTTCCCACGTTCGCTCAGGACCAGGTGCTTCAATCGCAAAATACGGAGAATTTTGGCGGTATAAGCTTCTGAAATGCCCTCTTTTTCACTGATTTCATGGATGGTAATGCCGTTTTCCTTGCCGGACCGGGCAATTCGCAGAATACAACGCAGGCCATACACTTCCTGTGTGGAGAGCTTCATTTACATCAACCCAAGAGCCAGTTTCCCGTCTTCGGTGATCATATCCTGGTTCCAGACCGGTTCCCACACAATTTCCACCTCCACGTGATTTACGCCATCAATATAACTCAGTTTGCTTTCCACTTTTTGGACCAAAGTTTCAGCGATGGGACAGGTAGGTGATGTAAGGGTCATCTTGATATAAACGTCCAGGTTGTCATTAATGTCAATATCATACACAAGGCCCAAATCGTAAATGTTAACCCATATTTCAGGATCATACACGGTTTTCAGCACCTTGATCACTTCTTCGCGGACCTCTTTCATACTTCGTTTTTCTGTCATGTTTCCTCCTTTCAGGTGAAGAGTTTCACCAGATCGCGGAGACTTTCCGCCAGGTAATCCACTTCATCAGTGGTATTATAAATCGTCAGGGAGGCCCTGGCGGTTCCAGGAATGCCATAACGCTGCATCACAGGCTGTGCACAATGGTGACCGGTCCGTACGGCAATACCCCGGGCATCCAGGAAGCTGCCGATATCCAGGGGATGAATCCCTTTAATAAGAAATGAAAAGATGGATGTTTTCCGTTCAGCGTCCCCATAAAATGTGAGTCCCGGAATGGCAGAGAGTTGTCTACGGCCATGTTCAAGAAGTTTTTGTTCATGTGCTTGAATCACATCATAGCCTGTATTCCGGATAAACCGGAGGGCTTCGGCAAATCCCACCACACCGGACATGTGGGGTGTGCCCGCTTCAAAGCGGTAGGGCAGTGAGGCAAAGGTGGGATATTTCCCAAAGGCCACTTCTTCAATCATTTCACCGCCGCCATGATAGGGTGGCCAGGATTCAAGATGCTTCTTTTTTACATAAAGAGCTCCAATACCTGTTGGGGCATAGGCCTTGTGACCCGATACGACATACATGTCGCAATCCAGGTCCTGAAGATCCACTTTTTCATGGGCAATGGCCTGGGCGCCGTCTACCAGGATGGGCACTCCGTGCTCATGGGCAATGGCCGTCATCTCTTTGACAGGATTTACTGTACCCAATACATTGGATACATGCACTACGCCCACCAGGCGTGTCCGGGGACTGAATGCCTCTTGATAGGCTTCCAGATCCAATTCACCCCGGTCATTAAAAGGAATCACTTTGATGGAAAATTTCAACTCACGGGCCAGCATCTGCCAGGGAACAATATTTGCGTGATGTTCCATCCCCGAGAGAATGATTTCATCGCCGGCATTCAGTTGGGATCGTCCGAAAGAAGCCGCGATCAGATTGATTCCCTCCGTCACTCCACGGACAAAGATAATTTCTTCGGTTGACGGTGCATTAAGGAATGACCGGACCTCCTCACGGGAGGCTTCAAAAAGGTCTGTGGCTTTCTGGCTCAGAGTATGAACTCCCCGGTGGACATTGGCATTCTGATGAAGGTAATACCTGGAGATGGCGTCAATCACCTGCCGGGGTTTTTGGGTGGTGGCTGCATTATCCATATAAATCAATGGATGTCCATTAATAGTCTCCTGAAGAATGGGAAAAGCTTTTCTAATATCATCAGTCATTTCTTGGCTCCTTTATGGTATGTAGCGATTCAAAATCCTCTGCAGATCCCCAGTCCCGTCCAAAGCGGTTATAAAGCCGTTTATAGAGGAAAAACCGGACCGATCCCAGGATAATGGAATCCACCACATCGTTGGCAAAGGCAAAGGTCAGCATGGAACGGGCGACCTCTTTGGCAATGCCCCGACTTTGAAGGTAAAACATGGCCGTTTTATCCAGCTGTCCCACTGTGGCACCATGGGAACACTTGACATCATCGGCAAAAATCTTGAGCTGGGGTTTTGAATCGGCGTGGGCATTGTCTGAAAGAATCAGGTTTCGGTTTAACTGATGGGCTTCGGTTTTCTGGGCATCCCGGGCTACCAGGATTTTACCATTAAAGACGCCTCTTGATGTTCCGTCCAGAATACCTTTGTACACCTGATTGCTTGTGGCGTGGGGTGTGTGATGGGTTATAACAGTCCGGTTGTCCATCCGTTGATGATCTTTGCCGGCATATAAACCAAAGAGCTGGCAATCACTGCCCGGACCGGTCAGGTCGGCATCCACATCCTTCCGGGCCAGGCGGCTTCCCAACGATACCCAGGTGTTCAGGTACCGGCTGTCCTGCGGGAGGGCAATATTTGTACTCCCGAAAAAAAAGCTCTTTTCATTCTGAAGTTGCAGGATGTGATGACGCAAATCAGCATTTTCTCCGGCAAACACTTCCGTGACGGCGTTCGTCAGAGCAGGTTGCTGATCCAGGCTGTCGTATGTTTCCACAACGGTCGCAGAGCTTCCGGCTCCCATCAGGATAATATTCCGGATGGCTGAGTAGCGAAGATCTCCATTCCCCACCGTCAGATACATCAGATGAATGGGGCGTTCGCATGCATAGTTTTCCGGAATGCGGATTACGGCTCCATCAGTAAAAAAAGTACCGTTTAAATAAGAAAAATAATCGTTTCCTTTTTTATCTGCCTTTCCCAGGTGGGCTTTGATTATGTCGGGATCTCTTTGGGATGCTTCTGTAAAACTTTCCACACACATATCGACGGGAAGATCATCTGTCCTGGAAAACCGGGGTGCGTAATGGCCGTTCACAAAAACCAGAACATGGCTTTTCATCTGATTGAAAGTATAGGGATATACCGCTTCAGGTGTAAGACCGTCCAAATCGGAGGAAGCTGACGGTGTTGGCACCTGTGTTGAGAGGTCTGTTAAATCTGTGTATTTCCATTCTTCATGTTTCAGTGTTGGAAAGGGTGCCTGTTCCAGTTTTTTCAGGGAAGCTTTCCGGAAATTTCTCAGAAACGGTTGTTGATTGTCAGGGGAGGGCATCCGGAGATTGTGATAGAAATGGTGAGTATCCGTCCTGCGTGATGTCATCGGCTCTCTCCCGATTTGGCTTTGATCCAGTCGTATCCCTTCCGTTCCAAATCCAGGGCCAGGGTTTTATCGCCTGATTCCACAATACGTCCGTCATAGAGCACATGCACGTAATCGGGCACAATATAATCCAGAAGCCGCTGATAGTGGGTTACCACCAGGGTGGCATTATCTTTGTTTTTCAGGGAATTCACCCCATTGGCCACGGTTTTCAGGGCATCAATATCCAATCCGGAATCGGTTTCATCCAGGATGGCCAGCCGGGGTTCCAGAACCGCCATCTGCAAAATTTCATTTCTTTTTTTCTCTCCGCCTGAAAAGCCTTCATTCACCGGTCGCCCCAGGAGGGAGGGATCCATATCCACCAGTTTCATCCGTTTGCGGACCAAGGTCAGAAAATCCATGGCATCCAGTTCAGGCAGTCCCCTGTGTTTCCGGATTTCGTTCAGGGCTGTTTTTAAAAAGGTGGTGTTGGAAACACCGGGAATTTCAATGGGATACTGAAAAGCCAGGAAGAGTCCTTCCCGGGCCCGTGCTTCCGGTGCCAGTTCCAAAAGGTTTTTCCCCTCGAAGATCACCTCTCCGTCTTCCACCACATACCCCTCCCGTCCGGCCAGGATATGGGCCAGGGTGCTTTTTCCAGAGCCATTGGGGCCCATTATGGCGTGGACTTCGCCGGGGTGGATTTCAAGATTGATCCCTTTGAGGATATGATTTCCTTCGATGGATGCTTTCAGATTCCGAATGCTTAACATACGCATGTCCTTTATTTTCAGATTAACCCACGCTGCCTTCAAGGCTGACGGTGAGAAGTTTTTGGGCTTCCACGGCAAACTCCATGGGCAGGCGTTTAAAAACCTCCCGGGCATAGCCATTGATAATCACACCGATGGCTTCTTCTGTGCCGATTCCCCGCTGATTACAATAAAAAAGCTGGTCTTCGCTGATCTTGGATGTGGTGGCTTCATGTTCCACATTGGCTGTAGGATTGTCTACTTCCAGGTAGGGAAAGGTGTGTGCGCCACATGTATCCCCAATAAGCAGGGAATCGCATTGGGAATAATTTTTTGCATGATCGGCCCTGGGACCGATTTTCACAAGACCCCGGTATGAATTGTTGCTATAGCCTGCGGAAATTCCTTTGGATATAATGGTACTCCGGGTGTTTTTACCCAGATGGATCATTTTAGTGCCTGTATCGGCCTGTTGCCGGTTGTTGGTAAGGGCCACGGAGTGGAATTCCCCCACTGAATTGTCTCCCCGAAGGATCAGGCTGGGATATTTCCAGGTGATGGCGGATCCTGTTTCCACCTGAGCCCAGGAGATTTTAGAATTATGACCGCATACCCCCCGTTTTGTGACAAAGTTATAGATGCCTCCCTTTCCATTCTTATCTCCGGCATACCAATTCTGCACGGTGGAATACTTGATCTCTGCCCCATCCAGGGCAATCAGTTCCACAACAGCGGCATGGAGCTGATTTTCATCACGAATGGGGGCAGTACACCCCTCCAGATAACTCACATAGCTTCCCTCATCTGCCACAATGAGTGTCCGTTCAAACTGACCGGTGTTGGCGGCATTGATGCGGAAATAGGTACTGAGTTCCATGGGGCAACGGACTCCTTTGGGGACATAGACAAAGGTGCCGTCAGTAAACACGGCTGAATTCAACGCCGCAAAAAAATTGTCTGTCGGGGGGACCACTGAGCCCAGATATTTTTTGATCAGATCGGGATATTCACGGATGGCTTCTGAAATGGGAAGAAAAATAATGCCCAGTTCTTTGAGCTTGCTTTTAAAGGTTGTTGCAACCGACACGCTGTCCATCACCGCATCCACGGCCACACCGGCCAGGGCTGCCCGTTCTTCCAGGGGAATGCCCAGCTTGTCAAAGGTCTCCAAAATTTCCGGATCCACTTCATCCAGGCTTTTCGGTCCTTCTTTCTTTTTGGGCGCAGCGTAGTAGTAAATTTCCTGATAATCGATAGGAGGATATGTGACAAAAGCCCAGGTGGGCTCCGACATCTTTGTCCAGCGCCGGTAGGCCTTCAGACGCCAGCGCAACATCCTTTCCGGCTCCCCTTTTCGCTCGCTGATAAGGCGGATGATATCTTCATTGAGCCCTTTCGGCGCCATTTCCATCTCAATATCAGTCACAAAACCAAATTCATACTCTTTCTTCGTCAGTGAATCAATATGTTCGCGATCCTTGCCCATGGTCTCCTCGGTTTCTTTGAAGCAGAGTTTACTTAAATCTGTACTATTTTGTCAAGATTAAAAGCCACAATGGCCTAACTCTCAACTCAAAACTCCAACCCATTACTCTAAACTCATCACTCTAAACTCATTCAATATCATTGCTGTTGCGCCCCACACATTCACATTGGAAAAAAGAAACCCCGGTACGTTCCACCCATTATCCAGTTTAAAGGTTTTGTTTTCCGGATGCCTCAGGAGTTCTTCCAGAGAAACAGGGATTACTTCGTCCACTTCGGCAGGATCCGGTTTAAAGGTCAGGGCATCTTCCGTCAGGGCGACATAGGGGTGTACAATAAATCCGCTGCGTGTGATGGCAAGGGGCGAAAGTTTTCCGGCAATTTCCTGAGGTTTTATCTGAACCCCGATTTCTTCTTCTGTTTCACGGATGGCCGTTTCCAGGTAGCTCTCTCCTGGTTCATGATGCCCACCCGGCAGACCAATTTGTCCACGGTGTGCATCATCCTCCCGGTTGCTTCTGCGAATCAGGGGAAAATACTGACGCTTATCCAGGGTATAAATCAGAATCATGGTGGCTGCCGGGTAAAGATCCTCCAGGGGAATCTCTTCGCGGCCTTCCGGCCACATGATCCGGTGACTGGCCGCTCCCGGAAGTGGCTGACACAGCATCCTTTTCATCGCGTTCAATGTCATGTGTTTCATATCCTTTAGTACCCTTTTCCGGCCAAAGGTTTCTCCGTGAATACACCATAATTTACTTTCCTCTCGGGATACATCAAGATTCCCTTATTAAGTCCACACGAGTTTTTTTAGATTTCAAAACCAAATTAAGACAAACTGCCGGAAAAATGATGTTTGCTCATAAAACGTTTCAAGGCATTTTTCCCTTTTCACACAGAAAGGATTCACCCCGGTGAAACTTTTTCAAAACGTTCACAAACCACAGACCTATAAGATTTCCATCTCCATGCTCTTCGGCATTCTCAGTTTTTTTCTGAATATTTATCCGTTGAATATTAATCTGGGGCCTTTTGATATTCCTTTGTATCCGGGACTCTTTTTTCCCGTGTACATTGCCATTGTATGGGGTTGGAAATATGGGCTGGTTTCAGCTTTTTCAGGGGGATATCTTTCTATCCTTCTTTTCCGGCACGGGACAGATTACGGTCTGGTGTATTTCTTTACGTTTTATATCCTGTGGGTTTTATGGCACGGCCTGGGTGAAAAATTTTCCCGGGAAACGGGGAATACCATCTGGACGGATATGATTGTCCTTGAACTGCTCTACCGTTTTGTGGTGATTTTAAGTGCCTTTACCCTTTTCCCCGTGCTTATCTCTTTAAAGTCTACTCTTGGGGATGGTACGATACATATCCAACCCATTTCATCAGTAGAAATTGGATATCATATCCTGATTCAATCTGTTTTTGGATTATTTTCGATTTTATTTTTTCGGGTTGCCCTGACAAATTCACAGGTTCGGCGTTTTTTCTACCTCAAACCCCTTCCCTGGAAAAGACACGTAAATATTTTTTTTCCGGGATTGATCTTCCTGATTTTGCTGCATTGGATTATTTCGGCACTTATCCGGTATGTGATGATTTACTCCGGCACAATCCCGTTCGCAAACATTCTTTTTTATCGAATATACAATCAGTCGCTGATTCAGGATATGGTGCCGGTTTATATTCTGACATTATCCCTCATCTACCTCGAATATACCATCCGAAAGCTGCATCTCCAGTGGGATAGCGCCTTTGCGGATGTCCATAAAAAATTCCGGAAACAAGATCAACTGGTAAAAATCCATGAAAAAAGTTTTCATCTTTTCAATGATCTGCCGGATTTTCCACATCCTGATAAGGTTTTGGATAGGATCTGCCAGGAATTAAAGCAGTTTATGGAATTAAAGAGCTTTTGGATTATCAGGCTTTCACCGGAAAAAAAGTACACTTTCATCCATCCCGGCACGGAAAAAGAGAGAGACGATGTCGTCCGTTTTCTAAACAGTCCCGATGGACAAACACATCTTCATAAACTCAAAAGAAGCAAAGATATTGCTGTCGTTCCGGCTGTTGCCATCCACCGCAAAGAACTTTTTCCGGATATTTACCATGTGTTGATCAGCACCTGTCTTTCCCTTCCGTCCGGTGAATATCTTATTGCCTTTATTGTGGAGGAGGGGTTGGCCGTCAGTGAGGTTTTTTCCAATATTCTCCGCTTGTTGTCCATGCTGCTGGCCCGATTGTTTGAGAATAAAGAAAATGAACAAAGTGTGGCCGGGATTCCTGGAAAACAACAATTGAAACAGATACTAAAAGCTCATTATGCACGCCTGCCGGGTTACTGGATTATTTGCAATGCATCTTTTCACATCCGGATGGCAAGTGAGGATTTTTTATCTTTTTCAGGATACAGCCGTGCGGACATTACAGGACATGATCTCCGACGCATACTGAACATCCCGGAGAAAATCGAATCGTCCGGTGGGCCGGATACACCGGCTTCAGGCTTTCTGGTTCGGCAAAACGGGTCTCAAACACCGATCCTTATGACACGTATCCCCCTCGGCTCCAAAACAAATCCTGACTGGCTTATCTATCTGGCGGATAATTTATCCACTTACCTGAAGATGAAAGCCTATGAAGACAGGGAATTCAGATACAGGTCCTATTTCAACAACATGAGTGATGCGTCCTTTGTCATTGACCGTACAACCCGGATCCTGGATGTCAACCAGGCGGCCTGTTCACTCTTTAAATATCAACGGAATGAGATGATCGGTTTGAAAATCACCGATATTGTGACAGACGATGAAATCTCCAAAATCGACCTGCATATGCAGACGATTCTTAAAAATCAGGTTGCCCGTTTTGAAAGCACCCATGTGACCAAAAACGGGCACCGGATTGCAACAGAGGTCCACGCCCGCCGGTTCTCAGAACGGAATCACGAATTGATCCATGTGGTAATTCGCAATATCAGCGAACGAAAAGAGCAGGAAGAGGCCCTGATGCAGTTTTATGAAACGACAAAAGCCATCGGGGATGTCGGTGGTATGTTATTGTTGGGTTTCAACGAACAGGGAAATATTCGTTATGCCAATACCCGGGCAATGGAAATCTCCGGATATGATATATCCCATTTACGGGAACGTTTTTTTTACAGCACCTTCATCTCTCCGGACCGGCAAAAAGATGCTCAGAATTTTCTTGAGTCTCTTGCTCTCAGGGAGCATAAACAGGGACAAAAGATATATCCTTTCAGAGCAAAAGACGGGGCGGAAAAAATGATCCTGTGGGATTTTTCCCATATCCGGAGAGAAAAGAAATACAATCTCTATTTTGCCATTGGCATTGATGTGACCAGTTACTACAAAGAATTTGACGATATCCGGCGGGAGCGTGATGATTATATGCGATGGATGGAAAAGAGTCCGCTTCCCTGTCTCGTGACCGATCACAAGGGGACTATTTTAAAAGTTAATGCATCCTTATCGGGATTGCTGGAAAAGCCTTATCACGAATTAAAATATCAATTCCTGGATGTGTGTATGGATGCTGATGCTTATCATGACCTCTATTCTCAAATCCCCGAGAGTTCAGGGCATACAATCCTTGGGCAAAAAGGTACACTGACAGGTGCCGGCCACCGGAAGATACCTGTAATCCTTTTTATGTCCGTTCCCGATTCCCACACCGTGCTTCTGTATGCAATTCCTGAAAACAATGTCACCTGAAGGCCTTACTCTTCTCTCATCTTCCGAATGGAGGATGAAAACCATGGCAGATCATCCAGGGTAACCGGCTTATTTGATTTGTCCAGATCAATGACCATCCAGAACCCTTTTTGGATATTCTCTTCTTTCAGGCAATCAATCAATTTTTGCTGATGGCTGAATGTCCGGGTCCCACTCTCGTCATCCCACAATTCCAAAGCTGTAAGGCAGCCCAGAGAAGGTGTGAAGGGATACCAATCTTTCCCGGTATAGAAGTCGGGGTTGATGGTGGTCCCATGGGCAATAATTTCGCTTCGGCCGGCTTTGCCGGCATAATAGCTGGTATACACAGGAAGATAATCCCGCCACCGGGGAGGCAACACAGCCATGTAATCGGCCCGGTCCCACAGGGTATCGGGAGTGTTGCCATGAAAAAAATCAGCCGGTGATATTTCCCAGGGCATTTTCAAATCGACCACGGGTGTTGGACCGATAAAGACATTCTCAGACTGTGTGATTCCCTGCAGGGAATAGAGACCTTCCGGTGTATTTCCGTGTGTCACATACCCGGGTAAGCCGGAATTTGACCGCCCCAGGTGCCATACGGACCAGAGGGTCTGGCCTTCTTCCTTTTTCAGGCTTCCATCGGCAAGGCGACAAATCGTGACTCCCGGATAATCCCGGTTTTGCCTGAAAAAGGTGTAAAAAACCGGATAACCCTTTAGAAAATCCGGGGAAAGCAATTGATCAACCGGAGGCAGCTCGGGCCTGAAGTGCAGTTCCGCCCTGAACATTCCCAGAATGGGATGATTCGGCAGATGGCTGAATTTTTCTATCACGAGGTTTCTGATTTCCATCCCGGTCTGCAGATTAAACCGGGCACGATGCAGGTACAATGCTGCCATAACAAAGCGTTTGGGGTCCTTCTCCATCCGGAGAATGGACCGGACTTCCGGCACAAACTGCTCGGGATAAAGGCCGTAAGCCACTTCCAGCAACGACCGTTTCAGTTCATTATCCAGTGTTTCATAACGATCAAATGCTTTTTTAAGGGCTTTTTCCGCAACATCTGAGCGGTATTGGGCCAGCCCCATGGCCCAGCAGGCACCTTTCCATTCTTCCTCGTTGGAAGCCTCCGGGGCCTGTTGAATAACTGCCAGGATGGTTGAATCGATGAGGGTTTTCCGGAAGGTATCACGATGTTCCGCCAGGGTTCTTTCCGCATACGGCTCCCGGGGAATCAAGAAAAAAACTGCCAGAATTATAAGAAGAATAACGGCTCCGCCCATGATCAAAAGCAATCGACCTGGAGATTTAACAGAAACAAGAGGATTCTTTTTCATGCTTTGTCTTCCAGAATCTGATCGATTTTTTTCAGTTCTTCTTGCGAAAATTTCGTGTTTTTTGAAGCCTTAAGGGCATCATCAATATGTGAAACTTTCCGGGCGCCGATGATAGCAGTGGTTACTTCCGGCCTGCGAAGGACCCAGGAAACCGCCATTTGAGCCATGGTCTGTCCACGGCTTTCGGCAATTTTGCTCAACGCCTGTACTTTATTCAGCATCTCTTTTGTGATATTTTCGGGTTTTAGAAATCCTTCCGGTCTGCCGGCCCGGGACTCTTCCGGGATACCGTTCAGATATTTCCCTGTTAACACACCCTGTTGAAGAGGAGAAAATACCGCGCATCCGATCCCTTTGGACCGGAGAACATCAAAGAGTCCCTTTTCGATATCGCGGTAGAGCATATTGTATTTTGGCTGGTGTATCCGGCAGGGTGTCCCCAAATTGGACAGTACTTCGGCGGCTTTCTGTGTTTCTTCGGGTGAATAGGAGGATATGCCGACATAGAGGGTTTTGCCGCTTCTGACAATCTGATCCAGCGCCATCATGGTTTCTTCCAGGGGTGTTTCAGGATCCGGCCGGTGGTGGTAGAAAATATCCACGTATTCCAGGCCCATCCTTTTCAGACTTTGATCCAGACTGGCAATAAGATATTTCCGGCTTCCGCCATTGCCGTAAGGCCCCGGCCACATGAGATAGCCCGCCTTAGAGGAGATCACCAGTTCATCCCGGCGACCCGCCAAATCTTCTTTGAGAATCCGGCCGAATGTTTTTTCGGCTGTTCCAAAGGCAGGACCATAGTTGTTGGCCAGGTCAAAATGGGTAATGCCGTTGTCAAAAGCATGCAAAATCAGCTTCCGTGCATTTTCATGGACATCCACACTGCCGAAATTGTGCCAGAGTCCCAAAGAGATCTGTGGAAGTTTCAAGCCGCTTTTTCCGCAAAAGCGGTACTCCATTTTTTCATACCGCTCGTCGTAAGGCAGATAATTCATAGCATGCTCCTTCTTTTGAGTTCATGGTGTTCAATTGCTGCTGCGCAGCGTTTTCAGAAGTTAGAAGTTGGTAGATGTAGGGACAGGCTGCGGCCTGTCTGAAGTTAGCGTCGCGTCGCTCCTGGGACTTCAGTCGAAAGTCGAAAGTCGAAAGTCGAAAGTCGACAGTCGGCAGTTGGCAGTCTGTAGCGAAGACTGGGAACTTTTTCAGCTCCTCCGTCCATTGACGCATCCATCCAATCTCGTCACGCATCACGCGTTACGCGTTACTGCCTTGCTCTTTTTTCACAGGGCAGGCAATCAAATCAATCTCTCCAATTTCTTCCCATCACTCCCCCGTTCTATCGTCATGGCGTCACAACATGAACTGCTTTCCCGTTTAAATAGGCTTTTAAATTTTCAACTGCCGTTTTCAAAAGTCGTTCACGGGCAGAACGGGTAGCCCAGGCAATGTGTGGGGTGATGAAACAGTTGGGAATGCCGATCAAAGGATGGTCAGCCGCCGGAGGTTCCTGGTCCAGAACATCCAGGCCGGCCCCCCGAATTACCCCGTTTTTCAGGGCTTCTGCCAGATCCGGGCTTTTTATAAGTCCACCCCGGCTTGTATTGACCAGAAAGGCTGATTTCTTCATCTTTTTCAGGTGATGAATATCCACGATTTCGTGTGTTTCCGGTGTCAGTGGACAATGGAGGGTGAGGATATCACTTGATTTGAAAAGGGTATTGATTGAAACGGCCTGCCATGATATCGGGACAGAGGAGAGAGATTGTGTATCGTGATAGATGATATTCATCCCGAAACGATGACCGATTTCCGCCACAGCCTTGCCGATACGTCCAAGTCCCAGAATCCCCAGCGTCAGTCCCTCCAGTTCCGTCAGGGGGTGTTCCCAATAACAATAATCCGGAGCTTTCGACCAGTTTCCTGATTGCACACTTTGGATGTGGTCGGCAAGACGATATACCAGATTAAGGATATGGGCAAAGGTCATTTGGGCGACAGACCGGGTTCCGTACGTGGGAACGTTCGTTACTGTTATCCCCCTTTCCGCCGCCGCTTTCACATCAACGCTGTCGTACCCGGTGGCCAGTACTCCCACATATTTTAAAGCAGGCAGTTTTTCAAAAACGGACCGGCTCAACCGGGTTTTATTGGAGAGGATGACTTCTGCACCTTCTGCCCGTTTCACAATTTTCTCTTCCGGTGTCCGGTCATAAATGGTCACATCCCCCAAGGCCTGTAAATCCTTCCAGCTTAAATCCCCGGGATTGAGAGTATGTCCTTCCAAAACAACAATTTTCATCATCTGCTACTCCATCGCGGGCAACAATGCATTTTCAACGGCTTTGAGCAGGGCTTTACTTGTTGTCGTGGCACCGGTGACGGCTTCTACATTTGTTTTCTGTTCCTTTACAACTTTTTCAAGCACCCCTTCTGCTTTTTTTGCATAGTCCGAGGTTCTGTTTTGAAGCACGCGGATACCGGTAATCTGATGGTTTTCCACCAGGACTTCAACGGCATACTCAAAATTGCTATAGGTAAAACGTCCTTCATACCGGCCATCGGGAATCGCCTGCAGGGGAATGGGTTGAATCTCCATCGTCCGGACTTCGGTTAGTTCCTTCCGGGCACAGGATGTCAAAAGCAAGAACAGAACCATCAGCCCACTGAAAAGATACATGCGAAAAAATTTCATTTGCTCTCTCCTTGTTTTAATAATTCCGGAATATTTTCCAACCTTTTTCCCAGGTTGAATTCCTGATCCATAAGGGTTGAGTCAAAACGTCCGGTCCGGAAGAAGGCATCTGCCTGAACAAAGGTTTCTTTACTGAAAAGAAGGCCGGTATGGACCTGGGGGATAATCATAAAGTCGGCATACCCGGGCAATTGGGTTTCAACGACCCGCACCTTGCCATCATCGTCCCCATCCAAAAGGAGACTGAATCCGATTTCATTCTTCATCCCGCCGGCAATGATGGCAAATTCACAGGAGGGGGGAGGCAGATGTTTATAGTGGGCATGTATATTGGATAATCGCAACTCCTGTCCGGGTATATCGGTCCACCAGCGGTAGAGGGGGATTTTACTCCACAGGTCGGCAGATTGTGCTCCCTGATTGGGCGGGGCGACCATCAGCCACCGGTAAATGGGGATTTCCGGATGGGCATGATGCATTTCCCGGGCCACCAGATTTCCCATGCTATGGGTGATCAGTAAAATAGTATCCTGCTTTGTCTGGGCTTTAATCCATGTCGCCAGATCTTCTCCATGTTCACGGATTGTTTTTTCCGTGGAGGGGTAGAAAAAGTTGAGTGTTTCATATCCGGCCTGGTTCAGGCGCCATTCCAAAAGAGCGAAGACTTCCGGAAAACCCAGAATACCGTGGACCAGGATCACCGGGTAGCGGGTGGGGTCGGGATTGTTCCCCTGCAAAGGCATAATAATCCCCAGAAGGGTCAAAATCATGATCAGTAACTTTTTGCACCATTTTTTTTGCATTGTGGCAATACCTTCAACACTTTTTAAACCTCGACCTTTATACTCTCAATAAGGCATCAGAAGTTTCCAATGATTTATTTTATACAGGCTTTTTTCTTTTATTTATCAGGGCGGCAGATGTAAAAACATAGAGGGGATAAACAGGTGCCAGCAGGGGATACCAGAAGGCAAGATACTTAAAACCAAACCGCTTCCCGGCAAGCATGATTCCCGTCCATTCCAAAATTGTTTTAATCAAAAGAGAACCAGCCCATATCAAAGGGGGCAGGGTAAACATGGCAATTGGAACAGCGCCATAATACATCAGAATAAAGAGTCCAACTCCTTTATAGAAAGGTGCCAGGTGATAAATCTGGCCACTCTTTTTCAGTTGCTGTACAAGAAATTTCCGCGGCTTATTCTTAATTTTCGTTTCGACAAAACTTTCAGGATGAATCGCATGGCGGAAGGGCCGTTTTGTCTTAAGCCAAATATCCCGTGTCAGGAAAAAATCATCGCCTGTCGTGATTGAACCTGAACTTTCATAGCCATTCACCTCAAAAAAGAGACGGCGACGGAATGCCAGGTTTCGGGCTGATGAATAAGGGGGAATATTCCAATAAGCACCTGCTGTCTGGACCGCAACCTTTGCAAGCTGATCAAATTCAAGGAATCGGTGCATAAGCCCGGAGCCTTTTTCTATCGACGGAAACCCCATAACCATGCCCGTCTCTTCATCAAAACAATTTATCATCCGCCTTACCCACTGAGAACCCGGACGGCAATTGCTTTCCGTGAGCAGAATAATCTCTCCATTCGCCACTCCAACGGCCTGTGTAATCGCATTTTTCCGTCCTGTTAACCCTTCTTCACGGTCATAAATAAGGACAGGACGTATCCGTTTATTTTTCGCAGTACTCTTTTGTATTTCAGATACAATTTCACGATCCGAACTTTCAGTCACCAATAATATTTCCAGAAGGGTTTCCGGATAATCTAAACGTATCAGGGCTTCTATCAAACCAGGAAGGTTTTCTTTATCATGATCAATACAGACAATGACTGTTGCACTCAGCTCGCTTTTTCCCTGGCATATTTTTTCTTTTACCAGGGCCGCAATCACCAAACAAATGAACACAAAATAGATACCTGACAAAACAATAAAGGACATCATCAGTGTTTCACCTGCCATTCCAATCGCCCATAATGAGTCATATCACCTTCATTCCATTGCGGTTGCCATGAAATATTTAACCACATATTATTTAGCATTTGATACTGCCATTCAACATGAAGTGACATTATCTTTTCAACATCCCCCATAAGATTTTCTGTTTTATAATCGTACCCTTTATTTCGCTGATAGTAGTTTTGGTTTGCATCACTACCGATAGGATAATAATCCGGGTGGCTTTCAGGAAGAAGCTCTTTCCCTTTCTTTACAGACTGGAAAGAAAATATAAAGGATTGGGCTGAAGTCAACCATCCTCGAACACCCAGGGTATACACCCGGGAATTTGGTCCTGCAAAAAACCCCAGACAATCCCCTTTATGAGTAAAGGTATTCACATCTTTGTAATGAGTATAGGTCCAGGGTCTGACCTGTGACCGCTCAAAGAAAAATTCTCCACCCGAAATGACGGGAAGAGAAATATTCAACCCGATTTGTGTCCCATGTTTATTGCCCCACCACTGTGTACCCAATTCCCTGAAATCCAGTTCATCCAGAAAGAAATTTCCGTGAATTTTTATTCCCCGGACAGGTTGCCACTGTGCTTCAAAACTCATAAGTACATTGTCTCGATCATCAAGGTTGTGTTCTGCAGACCAAATAAATGCAGCAGGAATAAAATAGGTCCATTCCATATTGCGTAACCCATATACGACAAATTCAGAAAAAGCAAAAGAGAGATTTTTCCGGGGATACATTTCAAGTCTGTGCCCGGCTATATATTTTTCGGGATAGATTCGTGAATGCCCATCCTCACTCAGGGTATACTTTGCATTAAGCAGGCTTCCGTGGAAAAATGTAAAACGGGATCGGTAAAAATATTTTTGCCACATCATGTAAGGAAAGGGAGCCGTTTCTCCGGATAAGGTCATAGAATTTTCACCATAGCCCCAACTCAGGAAATCATTACCCAGAGTAAAAAGACCCGCCTTCGTATTCAGTTGTATATAACCCATTGCATTATCAAAGGTAGCAAGAGAGAGTACTGAATCCGTATGGGTATAATATCTTCGACTTTCGACCGGATCCTCCATAAATCCATCTTTGAAGGTTTGACCATAGGCCATGGCTTCACCAAAGACACTGACATTGCCCATTTGCGCAAATCCCCTGAAACCTACATGACCTGAGAATCGAAACAACTCGTTTTTGTTCTCAAGGCGAAGCAGTCCATCGCCCTGGAGAAAGAGATATTCATCCTCCGTTTCAAACAGAAACAGGTAATCCGGTTCACTGATAATGGAGCGTGAGACTTTTCGTTGAAGATCTTCCCGGATATGGAGAGGAAACGCATGGACGCTGTCTTCTTCAGCCAGGCGTGGATGTTTCAGGTCTGATAACTCCGGGCGGTACCTGTTGACCAGCATCTGGAGGATCTCCCGTTCTGTCCCGCTAAGTCTGCCGGTTTTTTTCAAAAGTGTTTTAAGATGTTCCGCCACATCACTTTTTATCCAGGGCCGTGTCGCCGGAAGGGGGGAGTCCAGAAGTCCCCGCGTTTCCATGGCCAGCAGAAACGGATATTCAGGATTCTCTTCAGGGACATGCATCTGTGTACCCCACAGTGTTTGAACCCCCAGGCCGAAAATGATAAGAGAAAACCATAATCCAAGCCGGCAACATGTCGTCATCTTTTCATCCTCTCTTTAGGCCACTCACGAATGGCTTCGTCCAGCCAGTCCGTTCGGTTGAACCATTGGCTCAGATCCGGTGGATGATATGCCCTGGCTGCTTTCACATTGTTTACAAGGTCCAGCTCATCCTGCCTGACAGCATAAAACCAACCACGTTTATGATACAGTTCCGCCTGATATTCCTGTTCACTTTGTCCGGGAGTGGGTACCATGACCGCCTTTTTCCCCAGCCGGACCAAATCCATGGTGGATGTATACCCGGACCGGCATATTACCATCCGGCTCCGGTTTATTAAAAGATTTATTTCGTCTCTCTCCGCCAGACCCAAAAGGGTTATATCTTCCACATTCGCCGGAAAATGACCGTCAATTCCACGGACAAGGACTTTTTTCCCCGGCAATCGGGACATTTGCTCAAGAAGTGTGTTTTCCAGCAGGGTCCTCATTGGTTCGGGTCCGGATAATATGGCCAACAGATCAATGTCTTCATCGACCTTTTGGGGTATCAGGTCTGACCACAATCCCATAAACCGGACTTTGGGATGTGTGCTTAGGGGATTGTCATGGGTAAGAGATCCGGACAGGTTTTTCTCAGGATGTGGGGAATCCAGGGCCCAGATCCCCGTAAATCCGTTAAAAACAATTCGGTTGAATATAATACTCAGGGGTTCAATATGGCGGATTGGCATATGAAAACGTAATTGATGGGTTATCAGGTAAGAAGGTATCCGCCGGTCCCAAACACCATACCGGTTATCGGAAATGATGCGATCAATTTTTAGGTGTTTCACCAGATTTTTGGTCAGACGGTGTTCCCGCTTCATACCTGCCAGCATTTTTACTGCCTGTATTCCCAGGGAAAGGGGCATCAGGATTTTATATTTTGTATAACGGATACGGGCATCTTTCAGGGGAATACAGAGATTCTGGGGAAAACGCCGTCTCAACAGAACCATGGCCTGGCCATCTGCGGCCAGAATGACCTCATGGTGCCGGTTAAGAAATTCAATCAGGGGAAAAGCGTGAATGGTGTGCCCGTATCCCCAGTTCAAAACGGCATAGAGAATACGTTTCCCTTTCTCTTCCGTCATCAGCTATTGTATCCGTTTAAAAATAACCATTCCCAGTGGGGGGAGACCGAAACGGATGGAGTGGGGGCGGCCATTCCAGGGGACTTCCTCACTCACGTGTTCACTGTTTCGGATCACACCGCTTCCGTAGTAAATCATGGCATCAGAATTAAAAATCTCCCGGTATTTTCCGGGATTGTGGACCCCTGTCCGGAATTCGAAATACGTTTCAGGCGTAAAATTACAGATAAAGAACAGGTCATTGGCCGGATCCTTCCCATGCCGTATAAATGAAATAACAGACTGTTCGGCATTGTTGGCGTCGATCCATTCAAAGCCATCGGGTCGGGTATCCCATTCCCAGAGAGCCGGTTCACTTAAATAGAGCTTATTCAAATGTTCCAGATACAGCCGGGCATTTTTATGGGGTTCCCATTGCAACAATCGCCAATCAAGCCCTTCTTGGTCGTTCCATTCGTGCCAGGGAGCCAGCTCCGATCCCATAAAGAGGAGTTTTTTCCCCGGATGACCCGTCATAAAACCCAGCAGTAATTTAAAATTGGCAAATTTCTGCCAGTCATCCCCCGGCATTTTGCTTAGAAGTGCTTTTTTCCCGTGAACGACTTCATCATGGCTCAGAACGAGAATATACTTTTCCGAATAGGCATAGAGCATGGAAAAGGTGAGTTCATTGTGGTGGTATTTCCGGTAGATGGGATCTTTGGACATATAACTGAGGAAGTCATTCATCCATCCCATATTCCATTTATAGGTAAAACCAAGACCGTTTTCCTGCACGGGTTTTGTCACACCGCCCCAGGCTGTGGATTCTTCGGCGATAATCAGAGTGTCGGGGAAGTATTCATGGAGGACGGAATTTGTGTGTTTTAAAAATTCGATGGCTTCCAGGTTCTCGTTCCCGCCGTATTTATTGGGAATCCATTCCCCTTCTTTCCGGCTGTAGTCCAGATAGAGCATGCTGGCAACCGCATCGATCCGTAATCCATCAGCATGGAATTCCTTCAGCCAGTACACTGCATTGGCCAGCAGGAAATTTTTCACCTCATTCCGGCCGTAATTGAATATATAGGTCCCCCAGTCCGGATGCTCGCCCAGGCGCGAATCTTCATGTTCATACAGGGCGGTCCCGTCAAATCGTGCCAGGGCGAAATCATCTTTTGGAAAATGGGCCGGTACCCAGTCCAGAATAACTCCGATATGGTTTTGATGGCAGACATCAATGAAATATTTCAGATCATCGGGGGTTCCGAAGCGGCTGCTGGGTGCATAATAGCCGGTGACCTGATATCCCCAGGATCCGTCAAAAGGGTGTTCCATGACCGGTAAGAATTCAATGTGTGTAAAGCCCATCTCTTTTACATGGGGCACCAATTCATGGGCCAGTTCCCGGTATGTATACCAGCTGCCATCCTCCTTGATGCGCCAGGATCCGGGATGGACCTCGTAAATATTCAATGGCAAAGTACGGGTTTGTCTACCCATACGATCTTTCAGCCATGAATCATCTTTCCAGTCATGGGTGGATTGGAAAACGATGCAGGCATTTTCAGGTCTTTTCTGAAAATATTGGGCATAGGGATCGGCTTTCACGCGGAGTGTCCGGTTCGCCGTAAAAATCTCAAATTTATAGAGAACGCCGGCCCTGGCTTCCGGAATAAAAATTTCCCACACGCCGGAATTTCCCATAGCCCTCATCTGATGATAACGGCCGTCCCAGCGGTTGAAATCTCCAACCACGCTTACACGTCGGGCTGTCGGAGCCCAAACGGCAAAGCGCACACCGGGAATCCCGTCGTGAACACAGGTGTGGGCGCCCAGTTTTTCATAGACAAAACGGTGGTCTCCCTTGTTAAACAGATACAGGTCGTCCTGGCTGATCGTGGGTGTAAACTGATACGGATCCACATAATCATAGCTGCTTCCATCCGGATATGTAGCATGAATCCGGTAATGGAAAAAATGCTTCACCCGGATTTCCGTCTGCCAGAATCCCTCTACATCCATGGGAGAAAGAGGATAGGCGGTTTTTCTTCCATCCAGACGCTGAACGGACACTTCTGCTGCGTCCGGCACAAAGACACGGATTACTTTTTTAACCGGTGAAACGGCGTGGATCCCAAGAACGTTGTGAGGATCGTGAAAATCCCCTTTTAAAATATTGACCAGTTTTTGATTGAGTGTCTGTTTCATATATCAGTACTCCCCTTAAATCCGGGTTTCAGAACGACGGTTTTCATAACTTAATAGAATGGCTGCTACAGATTTTGCATCTGTTATCTCTCCCCTCATCACCATTTGGCGGGCTTCTTCGAAGGGTACATGAAAAATTTCAAGAAATTCATCGTCATCCCGTTTCACTTCCTGACGTGACAGGCCATGTCCTTCATAGAGATAGATGACTTCATCGGTATACCCGATTCCCGGATGTGTTTTCCCCAGGTACCGGAGTTCCCGACAGGTATAACCCGTTTCTTCCAGCAATTCCCTGCGGGCTGTTTCCTCCAGGGATTCTCCGGGATCAATTTTTCCGGCGGGACACTCGATAAAAACCTGATTGGCAGGATATCTGAACTGTCTTTCCAAAACAACATCCCCATCCTCCAAAAAGGGGAGAACAACCACAGCCCCGGGATGGCGGATATACTCCCGGATGCTGGTTTTGCCATTCGGAAGTCTCACCTCATCCCGGTGAACCTTTAACAGACACCCCTCATACACCAGCATTCCGGATATTTTTTCTTCTTTCAGTAACGTCATGAAAACCTCATGCTTCAGACATAAAATGTAAAGAAACCCCTGTAACAAACAAAGGAGTTCTGTCCGGATCTATCATGTCAGGGTCCATGAATGGATCCTCACTATTTTAAGAAAAAAGATTTATAAAAGGGGAATCATATCATACCGGTTTTGTTGAGTATACACCTGTGAGGGGAAAATCAGATAAAACGGGGTTGTATATGCTTATCCGCAAAACTTTTAATGGCATAGGCAAAGAAAATTCCTGACAGCACATCGATACTGTAATGACCTCTGGAGATAAAAAGGGACGCGATAATCACACAGAGGGAAAAGAGGATCAGCCCTTTGTAGACCCTGTCCCGGGTCATCAAAACATAGATAAAACTGATACCCGTATGCCCGGACGGATACACGCCCAGTTCAAATTTGGAAAATCCGTTGAAAAGCCCTTCCGTTCCGTCAAACATGGCCGGGTGTCCCAAAGGGGTCAGGATGATGAACATTCCCCTCACCAGATGAAACATCCCGCATAAAAGCAAAACATAAGGTATTCGATGATATTGATTTTTATGCACTACATACGCGATAAAAATCAGAACGGAAACAATGCTGAAATAATCATACAAAAAATCCACATCCCAATAGGGGATATTATCCAGGATAAGATCTGACAGGGCCGGCAGGGATCTTCCATGGCTGACATATTTCCTTAGATAGGTTTGTGAAAAGAAATTCAGGCGGATACCGGCTAAAAGGGTCAGGAGTCCGATATAAAAAGACTTTCTGACCACCAGGGAATGGAGCCCAATCACCATATTATCCCATGTTTTTTTAAGAGGACCCTTTTCTGATGTGTTATTTTCTGATTGCTTCATTTTTCGTGCAACTCGTATGTATATGTGATTTTATTCCTGGGAATCTCTTTTCCGGTGATCATCCGGTACAGATGTGATTTAATATACTTCAACATGAGGGGTATCCCTCCTTCGGCTTTAGCCCGCCGGTCTGTTGTATAGAAAAAGGCTTTAAGAATAAGATATTTTAAGCCTTGGGTTTTTACTGCTTTTTTCACATAGTGGCAATCTTCGCAAATTCCCAGGGACTCGTCAAATCCACCGATTCGGTCATGGATATCCTTTGTAGAAAAAAGGCAGGCACCATAGGCAGAAAGATAGCGGGGATAGAGAAGTATCATAAAGAAATTCAAAAAATGAATGCCAAAACGGGAGAGGGGGTGATTTTCGGCGATACGTGCCCGGCCACTTGCCAGGTCTGCATGTTTTCTATCTATTTCTGCAAGGGATTTTTCCAGAAAATCAGGGGGTAATATGGTATCGGAATCCAGGAAAAGCAGTCGGGGATAATTGGCAAGAGCTGCTCCTTTATTTCTGCCGGTGGCCGGGCCGGGGGTATCATCCAGCAGAAGATACGAGAACTCCGGGAAGGCATGTTTATATTTCATGGCGTATTCTTTTGTTCTGTCCGAGCTGTGACTATCCACAATAATGATTTCAAAGGACTTAAAAGATTGACGCGATAGAGAACGGAGTAATTTCGGCAGAAATTTTTCTTCATTATGGGCGACAATAATGATGCTGAGTTTATCCTCTTTCATCTTTCCGTTTCACTTGAATGATTAGTGGGTAGGTGTCCCCGACAAATTCTGGAAAAGATAAGAAGAGTTTATCCGACAAAAAAACAAAAAAGAGGGAAGAGAGAAATGAGAGGGGAAACCCTGTTATCATTCTCGCGCTCTTTTCTATAGAAACCGTTCATCATCCTTTGTACCGGATAGTTTGTACACATTCTTTTCCAGCCACCCGACGCGGACATTTTCTTTATCATCAAACGGCGGTACATAGGGTTTAATATCCAGGAGAGGGGTTCCATCAACAATATCCACATCGCTTACATGCAAAATATTCTTCTCAATAGAGTTCAGTTTAAGGATGGAAATGCCAACGGGGTTGGGACGGGCAGGTGCACGGGTTGCAAACACACCGTGTTCTGCAGTATCCATAAATGGTTTTACCTTTAAGGAGTATGACTTTGATAAATGAAAATAGTACAATACTATAATGTGTGAAAATTCTTCCAAATCCTGAAGCCCTTCAGAAAATATAGGATTTAAAACGATTTTTCCCTCTACTCCTTTTGCGCCGGCAGGTTGGATGGGAGTTCCTTTGGGTTGTTTGTAAGGAGAGTGGATCGTTCCAATGGCTTGAAAATGAATGGTTTTATCTTTCATGAGTGCGTATCCGTCTTTTCATCTTTTACACATTAGGAAATTACAGGACAATTTAAAAGCTCTCTTTTTCCAAGAGTACTGGTAAACTGTGTTGATTTTTTAAAATCAATTTCTTTATAAGTTTTTTAAACTTTTTTGAAACAGGATTTTCATTCCCGGAATAAAACACACATATTATTAAACATTTAATACGTTAACCCGTAATAATAATATTTATAGTTTATGTTTAATGTGCTTCCCCCCGCCCCGGGGGTAAAATACACCGGTTAGAGACATCTGTCAAGCTTATATTATTATAGTTATATTCTTATGTGCGGGATTTTGATGCGGTTTGTCGGGACAAACTCTTTATATATCAATAAGCGAATCAAACACTGATGTGGTTTGAAAATAATCTCTTTCACTTTTTCTATGGGAATTCAGGGAAGACATTCGCTGCTGAGTTTCCCCTCACAGATTTTAACCACCGGTGCGGTCATGGTGAGTGATGAATCTTCATGGATTTGGATGTGTATCACTCCGCCGGGGACATGCACATTTACATCGTTGCCACAAAAACCAAGTCGATAGGCCACCGTAGCGGCGGCACAGCTGCTGCTCCCGGAGGCCATGGTATATCCGACTCCCCGCTCCCATATTTCTATGCGAATATTTCTCTCATCCAGGGGGGACATGAACTGAACATTGGTTTTGTGTGGAAAAAGAGGATGGGGTTCAATCAGGGGGCCCCAGGTTTTCGCCAGGTCCGGTGATAATTCTTTTGGATTTTCAATGAACACAACACAGTGTGGATTCCCTACCGTTACGGCAGAGATTCTGAACTGCCGGTTTTCAATCTCCAACACTTCATCCAACATTTCACGAGATTCGCCCCGGACCGGGATCACATCACTTCGCAGGCTGGCTTTTCCCATTTCCACGCGAATAAGTCCGTTCTCCCGTAAAACCTGTGCCGTCACAAGTCCACCTTTTGTCTCAATGGTGACGGGATCATGCTGTATATATTCCATATCGAAGAGATAACGGGTAAAAATACGGAGTCCGTTGCCGCTTTTTTCAAACTCGCTACCATCTGGATTATACATCCGCACCCGGAAATCGGCAGTATCAGAGGTGAGGGGACCGTGAAGCAATCCATCCGAGCCCACCCCGTAATGAGGATTGCACACACGCCGGACAAACTCCGGGGAAAACTGTCCCTCCGGCAACTCTGGTCCCATCACGATGTAATCATTACCCAAACCGTGATACTTTTTGAATTGAGAGTTTAGAGTAGTTAGAGTAGAGAGTAAAGAGTTGGAGTTCTGAGTGGGGAGTTCTGGGTGCTGATTGGCGGAGATATTTTGAGAATCATTTTTATCAGATTTGCTACAATTATTCATCGTTTTATCCTGTTCCATTCGTGTGGGCGGACACATGGGGTCGCCCTTACTCTGGGCGGACACATGGGTCCGCAGCTACTTTAAAACCATCATTTTTCTCGTCTGCACAACCGGTCCGGCAGTAAGGCGATAAAGATAGACACCTGAGGCCAGGTTTCCGGCATTAAAAGGAACTGTATATTTTCCGGGTTCGTGGTGTGAATGGATCAAACGGACTCTCTCACGTCCCTGGATATCGTAAACGGTAATCCGGACATTTCCCGCCGCAGGAACCGTATACTCAATAGTCGTGGTGGGATTAAAGGGGTTGGGATAATTCTGTTCCAAAACATAATTTTCCGGGACACGGGCTCCTGGGATTGAAGTCACCCGTCCGGTCAGATCGGCCGCCAGTCCCAGGTTCATCTGGGTCACTTTTTTCACAAGCCCCAGATTCACGGACCCCAGTGTATCATAAGAGGTATGATAGAGATAATTGCGCGCATAATAGGTTGCAGTCGTCCATGGTGGCGCATTTTCAATCATGAGGATCGCCGGATACCCTTGTTCCCAAAAACGGTCATGATCGCTGTAAGTGGCATAGGGATAAGGCGGCTGATTCATGATGAGTCCAATGTCATACAATTCATTAATATCCGCGGACCGGAGCCCAAGCCATTCGGAATTGTTGTTGGATACAATCGCTGTATAATCATATTTTGTATTATAACCAATCATATCGATGGATACGGCGCCGAGGATTGTGTGTTCTTTTTCCCTGGCTGTTGATGCAAAACGATAACTCCCCTGGTGCCCCGATCCAAAGGTTGGGTTGGATTCTTCGGCGGCAAAGGCAACCAGGACAATGCCGTACTCTTCTGAAAAATGAAAGGCGGAATCGGAGAGAATCCGGGCGATTTCCAGAATAGCCGCCACGCCGGTTGCGTTATCATCGGCTCCGGGGGCTTTCAGTGTGTCCCAATGATTTTCCCATGCAGTGTTTCCCATCCGGCTGGCAGACGCATCGTAGTGGGCTCCCAAAACAAAATACCTTTCCAGCTCACCTGTTCCCTTAATCCAGGCTTCCACATTCATCAACGGATAGGTATTATAAGGCTCCCTGGCATGTTCTACATAAAAGGTGTCCAGCACTACAGAATCAACCTGTGTTTCATTGATCAAATAATCTGCGATATATACCCGGGCACTGTCCTTTCCGGGCGTGAATGTCACACGGCTTTCATGGCCGCCGGCATATTCCAGGTTCCGGATGTGCTCCTCAATGTTCTCTATTGAAACCGAATCCATCATGGATTGTATTTTCAAGAACAGGGAATCCTGGGCAAACCCTCGTGTTGTCAGGAGACATACACTTACAAAAAAACCGAACTGTTTAATCTTTTTCAATGGAATGCATTCCTATGGAACAGAGACATGAATTGTATATGTCTTCTGCCGGGGGTTAATATTGTTTCTCCTTCACCCCTTCATACCCTCCTGTCTTCGTACCCTCGTCTCTTCATCCCCTCGTACCCACTTTCTCTTCAAGTACTTGCTCCACCTGATCCAGAGAAACGCGGATTTGTTCCAGGGAATCACGATCCCGGAGTGTAACTGTGCGGTCTTCCAGGGTTTGGTGGTCAATGGTAATACAAAAGGGCGTTCCGGCTTCATCCTGTCGGCGGTACCGTTTTCCGATAGATCCCCCCGTATCATAGAATGCGGCGAATTTAAACCGGAGGTCTTCATAGAGCTTCCGGGCAACTTCGGGCATCCCATCTTTGTTAAAGAGAGGAAAGATGGCAACTTTAAACGGCGCAACGGATGGGTGGAGGCGCATTACCACACGGTCATTTTCTTCATCTTCCCAATAGGCATCTGCCAGGAGAGTCAAAACCGTACGATCCACTCCCGCAGATGTTTCAACCACGGCTGGAATGATTTTCTGTCCCCGGTTATCCTGATCTACATAATGGAGTTTTTTCCCGCTGAGGTTAATATGCTGGGTCAAATCATAAGTCCCGCGGTCGGCAATACCTTCCAGCTCGGAAAATCCATAGGGAAACTCATATTCCACATCATAACAGGCCGTGGAATAGTGGGCCAGTTCATCTTCGTCATGGGCTCTCAGACGGAGTTTTTCCGGTGTAATTCCCAAAGACCTGAACCAATTCAGCCTTTCCTGTGCCCAGTATTCAAGCCACTGGGTATTTTCGCCGGGACGGATAAAGTATTCCATCTCCATCTGTTCAAATTCGCGCGTGCGAAAAATAAAATTCCCTGTTGTAATTTCATTCCGGAACGCTTTCCCGAGCTGGGCAATCCCAAAGGGGAGTTTTACCCGGTTGGATGACACCACATTGTCAAAATTCACAAAAATACCCTGGGCGGTTTCGGGTCTTAAATAAATTTCCTGTGCGCCTTCTTCCGTGGATCCCAGAAAGGTTTTAAACATCAGATTGAATTGCCGCGGTGCCCCCAATTCTCCCTGACATTCCGGACACTGTGTGCTTCCCTCGGGCAGATGGTCCTGGCGAAATCTTCGGCGACACTTCCGGCATTCCACCATGGGATCGTGAAAATTTTCCACATGTCCCGAAGCTTCCCAAACTTTGGGATGCATAAGAATCGCCGCATCCATGCCTACCACGTCTTCCCGGGCTGTGACGATATCCCTCCACCAGCGGTTTTTCACATTTCGTTTGAGTTCCACACCCAGGGGACCATAATCATACACCGCGTTGATCCCGCCGTAAATTTCACTACTTTGAAATAAAAATCCCCGGCGGCGGCTGAGGGCTACCAGTTTTTCCATCAAGGGATAGGACATGGGCTTTACAGACGTCATGAATGTTTTTTTCCTTTCCGTTTTCCGGATTTCTTTGCGGCACCGGCTTTGATCAGTTCGTGACATTGTTCGAGTGTCAGGGTTGCCGGATCCGTATTTTTCGGAATCGTTGTATTTTTTTTCTTATAGGAAATATAGGGACCATACCGGCCATTCAGAATTTTTAATCCCGGTTCTTCCGGAAATTCTTTGATAAGTTTATTTTTATCTTTTTCCCGTTTCGTTTCGATAAGCTCAACAGCCCTGTCCAGAGAGACGGAAAGGGGATCGTCCTCTTTTCCCAAAGAATAGAAGGTGTTTTTATGTTTTACATAGGGACCATAACGGCCGATATTTGCCGTTACCGGTTCCCCTTCATATTCACCAACAGTCCTGGGCAGCCTGAAAAGCTCCAGGGCTTCCTCCAAAGTAATCGATTCCAGGCTTTGATGATCCCGCAAACCGGCAAAACGGGGTTTCAAATCTTCATCTGCTTTCCCAATTTGAGCCATAGGCCCGTAACGGCCAATTTTCACAAAGACATCCCGGCCGCTTTCCGGATCTTTTCCCAGATAGCGTTCTCCTTTGAATTTTTCCGATTCTTTCATGGTTTTTTCAACATTTGCATGAAAGGGACCGTAAAAATCCCGGATCATGTCTGCCCAGGCCACACGGCCTTCGGCTATCCGGTCAAATTCCACTTCCACATCTGCCGTAAACCCATAATCCAGGATATCATCAAAATGTTTCATCAGGAACTGATTCACGACCTGGCCCGTATCGGTAGGAAAGAGCTTTTTCTTTTCGGCACCCTGGATTTCACTGCCGTTTTTTTCCAAAACCTTCCCGTTTTTGAGGATGAATATTTTGTAGTCCCGTTTCTCTCCGGGCCGGCTTTCATTTACCACATATTTCCGTTTCTGAATCGTGGAAATGGTGGGAGCATAGGTTGATGGACGACCGATGCCCAATTCCTCAAGCTTGCGGACCAGGGCTGCTTCCGAATACCGGGGCGGGGCTTTGGTAAAGCGCTCCCGGCCTTCCATGGTCTGAAGGATGAGTGTATCCTGTACTGTGAGTCTGGGGAGACCCGTCGTTTCCTCATTCGATTCATCATCCCGGGATTCCTGATACACCCGGAGGAAACCGTCAAAAAGAATGACCTGTCCCTTTGCTGTCAGCGTTTCTGAACGTGTGGATATATCGATGGTTACCTGGGTGTTCTCCAGTTTGGCCGGGGACATCTGGCTGGCAATCATCCGTTTCCGGATTAAATCGTATAAGCGCTGCTGGTTCCTGTCGCCCTGAATGGTTTCCCGGTCCAGATACGAGGGGCGGATGGCTTCGTGAGCTTCCTGTGCGGATTTGCTTTTTGTTGTAAAATTTCTGGGTTTTGAATATTCTTTCCCATACTGGGCTGTAATCAGCTCTTTGGCTGCACCGATGGCCATGGACGACAGATTCACCGAATCGGTTCTCATGTAGGTGATATAACCGGCTTCATATAATTGCTGGGCAACGGACATAGTCCGGGAGACGGAGAATCCCAGTTTGCGCCCGGCCTCCTGTTGAAGCGTAGACGTAGTAAAAGGAGGAGCGGGATTTTTTACGGCAGGCTTCCGAGAAATATCGCTGACTGTAAATTCAGCATCCAGGCAGTCTTCAAGAAATTTCTTTGCTTTTTCAGCCGCTGGGATTTTTTCCTGCAACTCGGCCGTAAAAACCTCATCTTCACGTTTTTCCGGATGGAATTCTCCTGTGATTTTAAAATAATTTTCAGGATTAAAATTCCGGATTTCATCTTCCCGCTCCACAATCAGGCGTACGGCCACACTCTGGACCCTGCCGGCAGAGAGAGCCGGTTTCACTTTTTTCCAAAGAACGGGGGATACTTCAAACCCGACCAGGCGGTCCAAAACGCGGCGTGCCTGCTGGGCATCCACCAGATTCCGGTCAATATGACGGGGATTCTCCAGTGCCGCTTCAATGGCGTGTTTCGTAATCTCATGAAACACAATCCTGTATGTTTTATCCGGATCCAGATCCAGAACGCGGCATAAATGCCAGGCGATGGCTTCACCCTCCCGGTCTTCATCAGAGGCTAAAAAGATCTTGTCTGCCTGGCCGACCTTCTCTTTTAAAGTCTTGATAACTTTCTTCTTATCCGGAGGGATGATATATGAGGGTTCAAAATTCCCCTCCACATTCACACCCATGCTTTTCGGCGGCAGATCCCGAACATGTCCCATGGATGCCACTACCTCGTAATCCTTACCCAGAAAGCGGCTGATGGTTTTTGCTTTGGACGGTGATTCAACAATGATCAGATTTTTACTCACCCAAACCTCCGTTTTATGAGGGCAAATTTACAAAAGTGATTCTGAATCGCAAATGTTCTCAGGCGTCAGGGGCGAAAAAAGCTTATAAATCGATCATCTTTTTGATAATCGCGATGAATTTCCAGGTCTCTATAGGCGTGAAAAATCTCCTGAACAGCCTCGCGTTGGGAAGGTCCTCCAAATTCCAGAACAGCCATTCCTCCCGGCACCAGCCACTCCTGAAACCTCCGGGCAAAATGCCGGTAAAAGGCCAGGCCGTCCTGTAGATCCGTCAATGCAAGGGGCGGTTCATAATATCCCACATTTTTCGGAAGCTGTTCCATTTCGTGTCCGGCAATATAGGGGGGATTACTGACAATGATATCATACGGCTCCGGCGCCTCCCAGTAAAAAATATCCTCCTGAATGATACCGATCCGGTTCATCAGATTATGAAAGCGGCAATTCTTTTTCAGGATATCCACTGCCTGAGGAGAGACTTCCAGCGCGTGAATACGGGCCAGGGGTAAATGTTTTGCCAAGGCAATGGCGATGGCACCTGTTCCACTTCCGATATCCAGAATGGAAAAGGGGTCGGTCCGCTTTCTGGCTACTGAAATGATATACTCTACCAGGCGCTCCGTCTCGGGACGGGGAATAAGGACATCCGGACTGACTGTCAGTTGAAAACCATAGAAATCTGCCTGTCCCACCACTTGTTGTACCGGTTGATGAGCGGCACATTGAAGTAACAAGGGTTTATATCGATTCAATTCTTCCCGGCTCATGGGCCGGTCAAAGTTCAGATATAAATCCACCCGGGACATTTTTAACACATGGGTCAGCATCCATTCCACGGCAGTGCGTGAATCCTCAATGCCCTTTTCTTGAAGATACTCAACGGACCAGCGCAAGAGATCCACTAAACGCCAGACTTTTTCTTGTGCATGTTCTGTCATGGAATCAGAGATTTTTAAGTTTTTCCATGTTATCTGCCAGAGTCAGTTCTTCAATGAGTTCATCCAGATCACCTTCCATCACCGCCGGAAGATTGTGAGCCGTATAGTTGATCCGGTGGTCTGTAATTCGCCCCTGGGGGAAATTGTAGGTGCGGATTTTCGCACTTCGGTCCCCGGTGGAAACCTGGGATTTCCGCTCTTCCGCGATAGATTTCTGCTGTGCTTCGGCCATTTCCGTATAGACCCGGCTATATAATATTTTCAGGGCTTTTTCTTTGTTTTTATGCTGCGAGCTTTCATCCTGGCAGGTGACCACAATTCCTGTGGGGAAATGGGTAATGCGGATGGCTGAATCGGTTTTATTCACATGCTGTCCACCATGTCCTGAGGCCCGGTATGTATCAATACGGATATCTTTTTCATCGATTTCCACATCCACATCATCCATTTCAGGAAGGACCGCCACGGTGGCTGCAGAGGTATGAATCCTGCCGGAACTTTCCGTGACAGGTACCCGCTGTACCCGGTGAACACCGGATTCATATTTCAATTTACTGTAGACACTCTGCCCGGTAATCAACATGGATATTTCCTTCAGGCCGCCGATTCCCAGCTCTGAAGAGGCCAGCACCTCCACCTTCCATCCCTGCCTTTCGGCATAACGGGTATACATCCGGTACAGATCAGCAGCAAACAGCGCTGCTTCATCGCCACCGGTTCCGCTTCGGATCTCCAGAATGGTATTCCGGTCATCATTGGGGTCTTTAGGGATAAGCAGGAATTTCAGATGCTCTTCCATGGATTCTTTTTCTGCCAGCAGGTCATCCAGTTCTTCCCGGACAATCTGCTTCAATTCGGCGTCATTCCCCCGGAGGATTTGTTCATCTTCGTGAATATGATCTAAAAGTTTTTCGTACTTTTCCGTCGCCTGAACGATGGGCTCTAAATTTTTCTGATCCCGTGTAAGCTGTTTATACCGTTCCTGATCCCGAAAAATATCCGGGTCTGCCAGCGTTTCCAGTATCTCATGATACCTGATTTTAATGTGTTCAAGTTTTTCTCTCATTAGTCAACTGCTTCGGCGATGTATTCTTTGCCGGTATAGGTATCCCAATCTTTGTCAAAGGCCGTTCTGAGGGCTGTTAAAGCACATTCAATCTGGCTGTCGTCCGGCTGGGATGTGGTAATGCGCTGGAGCCACAATCCCGGCTTGGTCATCCAGCCGATCCAGGGGTTATTCATGTGCCGGCTTGTCCACTTCAGAACCTCATAACCCACGCCCATCACCAGGGGAATCAAAGGCAGATGGACCAGAAGGCGGGTTGTCAAAGACATGGGGCCCTGAAAAGCCATGATCACAGAATCAATCACGGCATACATAAGGATCGCATTAATCAGAGTCACAAACAGAAAGCTGGTGCCGCAGCGGGGATGAAAAGTAGAAAAGGGCCGGATATTTTCAAGGGTCATGTCCCGTCCGTGCTCAAAGGCAAATACGGTTTTATGTTCCGCACCGTGATATTCAAAGAGACGTTTGATGTCCTTCATGCGGCTGATTAAAAACAGATAGACCAGAAAAAAGAAAATGCGAAAGAGTCCTGCCACCAGATTGAACAGCCAGGCTGTTTTTTCAATGGCGAAAACCTTCGTGGTCAGCCACAGGGGAAGAATGGCAAAAAGGCCAAGGGCCAGGGCAAAGGAAAAAAGCATGGTAAGCGTATTGTAGATCTTTTCCCAAAAGGCACTTGTCTTTTTATCCGGTTCAGGCATGGCATGATCCGCGGAAAACTGGAGTGTTTCCATGCCGATTTTCATGGACTCAAAGAGGGATACAATCCCCCGGATAATAGGAAATCCAAGCCATTTGACCCGTTTGGCTGCAGAAATAAATGGTTTTCGTTCCGTGATAATCGACTGATCCGGAATCCGCACGGCCGTTGCATAGGCGCCGGGGACCCTCATCATGACACCCTCGATCACCGCCTGGCCTCCCACAAGAATGGAAGATTTCTGAAGTATCAGAATCAGGCTCCGGGTGAACCGCCGGTATTTCATAGATGGGCTACTTTTTGGGATTGATATTGTATTTTCTGTTGTATTTCTCAATACGACCCGCCGTATCCAGCAATTTTTGCTTTCCTGTATAAAAGGGATGGCAGGCAGAACAGATTTCAATCCGCATATCTCCCACGGTGCTCCGGGTTTCTATAACATTTCCACAGGAGCAGGTAATCGTGCAGGGCTCATATTTGGGGTGAATTTTATCTCTCATGAGAATCCTCTTGTCTTTTCATTCAGCCCAGTATGTTACAAATGACTACAGAAAAAAACAAATTATATTTGTCCACCAAACGACAGGGAAAAGGGTTCCCCCTTCGGCATGAGACTTCCCACTTACGGACCTTGCGCCAGAAACAAAACCTTCAGTGACTGGCATAGCATCTTTTTTATAACAGTATCTTACCGGGATTATCATGGTTTTTGCATTCCACGGCAACTTTTTTCTTGACATACACTACGGGTATTTTCTTAAATTAACAATTGAACAAATGTTCAATTAAAAAATAGCCGGAATCCCATCAGTACAATTCAGAAGGAGAAAGAGATCAAAGCCACCGTTCTGGATAGACAATCCGCCCAAAGTATGGCGGGGATCTTTAAAGCCCTGGGTGATCCCGGCCGTCTTCAGATTGTCCGGCTTCTTCGGACTGGCGAATTGTGTGCAGGCGAAATCGCCCAAATCCTTCATACAGATCAATCCACATTGAGTCACCAGTTAAAGATTTTAAAATTTCACGGCATCGTTCTCTCCCGCAAAGACGGGAAATATCATCGTTATTCCCTGGACAATGCGTGTGTCCGGGAATTGCTGGATTTGATGGACCAACATCTTGTCAATTGTTAAGATGAGGAATGCATGAAACACGGTATACTATCTGGAGTGCTGCTATTTGGGGTCTGGCTTCTTTTAAATAATTCACTGTCCGGTGAAATCCTTCTTTCCGGATTGGTTCTCTCAATTTTCCTTGCGCTTTGGAGTTCAAAATTTTTTCCGGTTTTTAAGCATGTCTCTCTGTCTGCGAAGTCCTTTTGGGCTTTCCTGTGTTTTACCGGTGTTTTCCTGAAAGAGCTTTTTCGGGCCAATGTGGATGTAGCGGTCCGGGTCCTTTCCCCTTCTCTGCCCATCAAACCGGGAATTGTTGCCGTAAAAACCCGCCTAAAAGATCCGCTGGCCCGGTTGATGCTGGCAAATGCCATCACATTGACTCCCGGCACCTTTACGCTGGATATCCGGGACGACATCCTGTACATCCATTGGATTGATGCAGGAAACGTCCACAATCATGCCGAAACGGATGCGATCGTAAAAAAATTTGAAAAACACCTGGAGGTTCTCTTTGGCCGATAAAATTCTTATTGCCGCCGGAGTTCTGATACTCATCTCCCTAATTTTAACCCTGTATCGCTTTTTCAAGGGGCCGGGATTCGTGAACCGGGCCGTGGCAATTGATGTTCTGGGTATTATCGTCATCTCCCTTATCGGCCTGGCAGCCATTCTCTTTGAACAGGCCCTGTATCTGGATGTCGCCCTGGTTTACGGACTCCTTTCATTCTTGGGTATAATTGTCATCGGCCGATTTATTGAGAAAGGATTGTAATGCAGTATCTTGAAGTTATCGGTGCCATCTTTGTCCTTTTGGGCTCTTTTTTCCTGCTGACAGCTTCCATCGGCCTTTTGCGCATGCCGGATGTGTTTAATCGCATTCAGGCCGGAACCAAGGCCTCTACACTGGGAACCCTCCTCGTTTTATTGGGGATCGGCTTTACCCATCCCGGATGGTGGGGCCGTTTGCTGATTATCGCTGTTTTCATTCTCATCACCGTTCCCGTTTCCAACCATATCATCGCCCGGGCAGCCTATCATCATAGCCAGGAAAAAGGCCGTTTCTTCCGTGATGATCTGGGCTCGCCAGCCGAAAAAGCAAAGGAGGAAACACCATGATCACGGCTTTCTCCCTGATTCTTTCCCTTATTATTCTCGCAGCAGCCCTGGCTGCTATACGCTTTAAATCTTTGCCGTCAGCCATTATTGCCACAGGTGCCGTGAGCCTTTTTTCAAGTGTTCTCTATATCCTTCTGGCGGCTCCTGATGTGGCTATGACGGAAGCGGCCATCAGCAGCGGTCTCATGACGGCCCTCTTTTTTATGGTTCTTGGCAAGACTCGCAAGGAGGATAAACATGGTTAGAAAATTTCTCGTTTTCCTCCTCGTAGTTGCCCTGGGTTTTGTTTTCTTTACTCTTATAAGTGATTATACCATGCCGGAAACTCTGGGAGCCACAGCCCGGTATTACGGTGAAAATGGACTTGCCGAAACCGGTGCCCTGAACCTGGTTACTGCGGTCCTGGTAACCTACCGGGGGCTGGATACACTGGGTGAAGTCACCGTCCTGTTCCTTGTGGCATCTATCTTCGGCTTTTATCTGAAACAGGAAAATTCACGGCGTCCCTCACCTGCAAGTCCGCTCCTGTACACAGCCTCCGGAATGATTCTCCCCCTTATCCTCCTGACGGGCATCTATATTATTGTTAACGGTCACCTTTCTCCCGGCGGGGGCTTTCAGGGCGGGGCCTTTCTGGCATCGGCCTTTCTCCTGGCACTTCTGGCCGGAACAGGCCGTTCTGTATTCATTCGGTTTTTTTCTGTTATAGAATCTTCTTCCGGTTTTCTCTATGTCCTTTTAGGGCTCGCCGGTCTCTTTTTTGCCGGAGGATTTTTGGATTCACGGCTTCTCCCCGGCGGATTCCCGGGAAGGCTGATCTCCGCAGGAACCATCCCCCTGGTTTCTATCCTGATCGGCCTGAAGGTAGGCACCGAACTTTCCTCTATGCTGATTAAAATCACACACAGTGAAGGGGAGGCATAAAGAATGACCATCACGCTCACAACCGGATCTCTTTTGATCCTTTTAGGACTTTACGCGTTGCTGACACAGGATAACCTGCTGCGCATCATTATTGGTTTTTCCCTGGCCAATACAGGGGTTCACCTGATCATCGTTTCCCTTGGATATCTGAAAAACCGTACCGCTCCCATATTAAACGACGCCATGATTGCGGCCGGCCCCGAAACACAGATCGTGGATCCCCTGCCCCAGGCGCTGGTCCTTACCGCCATCGTCATCGGGTTTGCCATCACAGCTTTCCTCCTGGCGTTTGCTTTGCGCATCTACCACACATACGGAACCCTGTCACTCAGTAATCTGGTGGATAAATCATGACACAACCCATTCTTTATATTGCCTTGCCCCTCCTAGCCGCTTTTTTTGCCGGTTTAACCGGAAAACGGTATGGGAAAATTCCGGCGACGGTGATGATTCTTGCCCTTGCCGGAACGTTTCTGCTTTCGGCATACTACGTGTCTGCCTTCCTGCTCGGTATAAGGCAGCCTTTTACGGCATCAACAGCAGGAAGCCTGCCCCCTTTTTCCATTGCTTTCCGGATGGATCTTCCCGAAGCCCTGACCCTGCTGATAATAAACTGCCTGGGGTTGTTGGGACTTTCCGCCATGAAAACGACCTTCCGTCAAAAGGGTACCCTGAGTGCCGTGACCTATCTTCTCTATTTCATGGCCCTCAACGGAATCATTCTTACCCGGGACCTGTTCAACTATTTTGTGTTTATTGAAATCAGTTCCGTTGCCCTTGCCGGCATGGTTTTGTTTAAGGGATCCGGGCGCTGCCTGAGGGCCGGTTTTTCCTGGATGATGGCAACCGGTGTGATTTCCATCTTCCTTATTCTTTCGGCAATCCTGATATATATCCGCACCGGTGCTCTGGATGTTGACAGTATTCTGTATTCAGACCCCCTTGTTTTATTTTCCGGAAGCGCCGGTGCTTTTTTTCTTTTTCTGGCCCTTGTTTTTGAACTGAAACCATTTCCTGCCAATGGCTGGGCGTTAGATGTGTATGAAAATGCCTCACCGGCAGTCTCCGCCGTTTTCTCCGGCGCCGGAATGACCGCCGGACTGTTTGCCCTGTACAAATTTCTCCCTGTGATTGGCGACAGGTGGCTTTTCCCCCTAACCATCATTGGTCTGATGACCTTTGTCTTTTCCAATGTCCTGGCACTAAAACAATCTGCCGTAAATCGGATGCTCGGGTATTCTTCCGTAGGGCAGGCCGGGCTGATTGCTTCCGTTTTCGGAATGGGTGTTTTGTCCCAACAGGAGATGTTTTTCATTGCCGCTTCCCTCATGGCTGTCCATGCGCTGGCCAAGGCCGGACTCTTCTGGCTGAGCCACCATACCGGCTTTACATCGGTTCATGAATGGGCTGATATTCGACAAAAACCATTGTTTGTTTTTCTTCTGGGATTTTACGTCTTTGCCCTACTGGGATTACCCCCTTTTCCATCGTTTTTTGCCAAATGGTCCCTGATCACGGCACTGGCTTCCGGCCCCCAAGGGTGGATGATGGCTGCAATTCTCCTGGGCTCTCTCCTGGAGGCCGCCTGGATGGTCCGATGGTTTGGATATGCGGTGAAGGGAGAAGGCCAAACCAAGGCAGAAATCCAAAAAATTCCTCCGGCTTATAGCATGATACCTGCTCTTCTTTTACTGGGATTGATCCCTCTTTTAAATATGTCCCGTTTTGCATTTCTCCTGACCCACAACCGGATTCCACTCCTTTTTATTGCCGGTTTTTTTCTGTTGGATTTTATACCGGCACGTGTAAAAAACACGTTCATGATTGGCGGATTGGGGCTCTGTTTTTACTCTTTATATCCCACGTTAACTGAGTTCCGCCTGATTTTCGCCATCGTTTTTCTGGTCGGCGGAATGATTCTTCTTCTGGCAGGTTATCATCATAAAGGACGCCGAGCCGGTTTTTACCCTTCATCTGCCCTGATGTATTCAGGCCTTGCCGGCTTGTTGACGGCCGGGACAACCCTGGAATTTTTCTTCTGGTGGGAATTGATGACTCTGGGAAGCTACTTTCTGATTCTCCGGGGTAAAAAATCCCTTTCCCATGCCCTGTCTTACTTCCTTTTTTCCATGGGCGGAGCCTATGCCATGCTTTCAGGCTTCGGACTCCTGGCTGCAGCAAATCAAGGGTCACTTGCCCTGGAAACCCTTTCGTCCGGAGGCCCCTTTCAGTCTGTCATCTTTATCCTCCTTGCCCTTGGTTTTCTGACTAAAACCGCTGCCGTTCCCCTGCATATCTGGCTTCCGGGCGCCCACAGCGAGGCAGAAAGTGATGTGTCCCCTGTGGTGTCTGCCGTTCTTCTGAAAGCCGGTGTGTTTGGATTAATCCTCCTCATGTCCGGGATGGGCCCCCAATCTCTTGGAGGCGTGAATCTCTATGCTGCATTGGGGTGGCTGGGGGCCATAACAGCTCTGATCGGAAACCTGAGTGCCATTTTTGAAGAAGATGCGAAGCGGCTTCTGGCCTATTCAAGTGTGGGTCAACTGGGGTATGTGCTTTTTGCTTTGGCCATGATGAATCACCTGGGATGGTTAACGGCCACGGTTTTCGCCCTGAACCATTTCCTTTTCAAAGCCCTGCTCTTTCTGGCTATCGGCGGTGTGGTAATGCGGGTCAAAACCCGGAACATGTACGAAATGGGCGGACTCATTAAAAAAATGCCTGTAAGCTTCATCTCCGTGATGATCGGGATCATCGCCCTTTCCGGTGTTCCCCCTTTAACCGGCTTTGCCGGAAAATGGCTTAGTTACAATGCCACGGTTCTCAGTGGATGGTATCTTCAGGGGGTCATCATCAGCTTTGCCGGCCTGGTGGCATTCCTCTATTGTTTCCGCCTAATCTATGCCATCTTCCTGGGGCAGCTGAAAGATCATCACCGTCAGGTGAAAGAGGCACCTTTCTGGATGATGGTGCCCCAGATTATCCTCATGGGTATCATCCTCTTTTTAAGTACGGTACCCAATGTTGCCCTGAAACCGGTGGGTGCTTTTCTTACGCGATATTTTCCTGAACATGCCCTCGTCTGGGACGGCCCCCTGGCCCGAAGCCTCTATGGCTACTGGAATGGATATATGATCATGCTGGTGACCGGTGTCGTTTTTGCCGTGGTTTTTTTCTGGCTTTTCTTCATTAACCGGAAAGCCGTGAAAATAAAGCAGTTCAACATTGTCTACGCCGCCGAACGGCCATCCCGCCCTGAACTGACTCACTTTGCCTACAACTTTTTTGCGCCTTACCGGAAAGCTCTGGGATTTCTGGTGGCACCTGTCGGCATGGATTTTTGGAATCGTCTGTCCGAAGGTACCCATGCCACGGCAGGTTTTATCGCCCGGCTTTTCAGCGGAAATGGCCAAAGTTATGTAATTCACCAGATCCTCTTTGCCGTTTTGGTCTTTTTTCTTGTCCTGGGAGGAATACAATGACATTTCACTGGATGCAGATCGTATATGCCCTGGTTTCTCTATTCATCGTATTGAATGTGGGATTGGTGATTCAGGGTATCGTCCGCAAGATCGGAGCCCGTCTGGGACGTCGCTACGGGATCCGCTGGTATCAGCCCTATCTGGATCTTTTCAAGAATTATGCCATGCGGTCCACCGTATCCCACGGAATCATGTTTTATCTGGGGCCGGTTTTCAGGCTTTCGGGAGGTATTGGACTCTTTCTCTTTATGCCCGTGATTTACGGATCTGCCTGGTTTCAGAATTTTTCAGGATCGGGTGATTTAATCCTTTTGGCTTATTTCATTTTCTTTGGGACTCTTGGGATGGCCCTGGGAGCCGGAGAAGGCGGTCATCCCTATTCCGCCATCGGGATCACCCGGGGGCTTTCCCAAATGACAGCTGCTGAAGTCCCCCTTATTCTGGCGATTATCGCCATTGCCGTACAGTACCAGACCCTGTCGGTGACAGATATTGTGGCAGCACAGCAGGGTAGCATTCTGAACTGGACACTCTTTACCAATCCCCTGGCAACAGTTGCCGCCATGCTGGGATTTCTGGGTTCCATGATGCGTTCCCCCTTTGATGTGGTTCTGGCGCCCCAGGAAATCCCCATTGGTCCTCCGACAGAATTTCATTCCAATTTCCTGGCCGTCCTCCAGACAAACCGGGCAATCTTCCCGATGGCCAAAACCATCCTCTATGTGAATCTGTTTTTTGGCGGTGCCACAAACTGGCCGGTGCTTATTGTGAAAGTTTTTCTGCTCTATATGTGGCCTGTCTTTATCGGTGTGGCTTTCCCACGCTTTCGTGTGGATCAGTCCATACGTTGGTTTCTTCGGATTCCCGCCCTGATTGGAATTCTTGCAATCCTTTTTATATGAGGCAATTATGTCCAATGATGACTTGAAAAAACGCCGTGTAAAAGGTCCTGACGGAATTGAATTTGAAGTGAATCCCATGGAGGATTACTTCTGCACGGAACGTCCCCATCCCGAATCACCGGCAAATCGTATCCTGGAAAAATTTTTCAACTGGGCCCGGTCTGAATCCGTGTGGATCCTGGGATATGGAACCGGTTGCGGCGCCATTGAAATGCGTCCCCTCATGACACCCCGATTTGACGCATACCGTTTTGGCATCCAGTGGCGGCCGACACCCCGGCAATCCAATTTACTCATGGTCTCCGGATATCTCTCCGTCAAAACCCTCAAACGGGTGATTCGAAGTTATGAGCAAATGCAAAACCCGAAATTCGTGATGGCCCTGGGCAGCTGTACGATCAACGGCGGCATGTATTGGGACAGCTACAACACCATCAACCGTCTGGATCATTACCTGCCGGTGGATGTATACGTCGCCGGTTGTATGCCCCGACCCGAGTCTATTTTGGCCGGACTCGAGGAACTGAAAAAACGCATTCGCGCCGGAAAGGGGGAGGGTGCCAACACCTATATCGAAAATTTGGACTGGTATAAAGCCAATCAGAAAAAAATCATCAAAGACTGGGATATGCCGGACTATAACTGGTAGGAATATTCATGGATTATGTCATTCACGAGCTGAAAACACACTTTTCAGGAAGGACTTTTGAAAAGAAGCGGGAAGATCTCCTGTTTACCACCCTGGAGACCGGAGTATTGGTTCACGCACTGAAACATCTGCGGGATGTGCTGGGCTTTCGTCATCTGGTGCTGATCACTGCCGTGGACTGGATTGAGGAAGATCAGTTTCAGCTCACCTATCTTCTGAGGAATCATACCCAAAAGACAGATGTGGGCCTCCGGGTCTTTATTCCACGGCAAAATCCCGTGATGGAATCGGTTCACACCTTATGGGAAACGGCGGCCACCTATCAGCGGGAATTACACGAAATGTTCGGAATCGATTTTCCCGGGAGTCCCAGAGTAAACAAACCCTTTATCCTGGAAGGCTGGCAGGATATTCCTCCTTACCGGAGAGATTTTGACACAAAAAAATATTCGGAAGAGACCTATTTCCCCAGGCCGGGGCGGAAAACTCACGATCCTGAGACATATATGAAACAGAAACTCTATCCCGATGGAACGGAATCATGAAATATTTTGAAGAAGACAGGAGCAAATTCCCCCCGAAAAATGCTGACGGTTCTTTTCAGATAGACCCGGAAAGTCACAAATTCACCCATATCTGGCAGGGCCCTCAACACCCTGGAATTACAGGAAATATGTCTCTTGAACTCATCATCCAGGGTGATGAGGTGATGCAGTGTGAAACCCACGTGGGTTACCTGCACCGGGGATTTGAAAAGCTGATGGAGCGGCGGAAATACATCCAGTGTTTTCCCCTGGTGTGCCGTATTTGCGTTCCCGAGCCCGATTTCAATGAATACTGTTTTGCCGCCGGCGTAGAAGAGCTGGCCGGTATTCATGTCCCGGAAAAAGCCCTCTGGATTCGCACCCTGGTTTTGGAAATGGCTCGACTGGCCAGTTATCTCATGTGGATGGGCGGCGCAGCGGGAAGTCTGGGACACGGCCTGCCGGGACAGTGGACCAATTACCTGCGGGATTATATTCTGGATCGGTTTGAAGAACTCACCGGCGGCCGAATCTATCACATGTATATTTTGCCTGGCGGGGTTCGGAATGACCTGCCGGAGGGATTTAAACAGCGACTTTTGGATGTATTGGATGATATAGAACGGGTTATGAAAGATGTAAAAACCGTCATGTTCAACAATGCCGTTTTCAAAAAACGAACCCAGGGACTCGGCGTCATAGATCCCTCGTGGATCGAACCTTATGGCATTACCGGTCCCAATGCCAGGGCAGCAGGAATCCCCCTGGATGTCCGGAAGGATTCCCCCTACCTGAAATATCCGGAGCTGGATTTTGAACCGGTCGTCGGGATAGAATCCGATGCCTATACACGCCTGGATGTCCGGCGGCGGGATTTGCTTGTCACCGTGGATCTGATCCGCCAGATTCTGAATAAAATGCCGGAAAACGGAGAATATATGGCGCCTTTGCCCAATGTGCTGAACTGGGAAATCCCCCGGGGAGAAACCTATGTCCGGGCAGAATGTACCCGGGGTGAATACGGGTATTACATGGTTTCTGACGGTTCCATGTATCCCCGGCGGGTCAATGTGCGGGGACCCTCGTACACCCATGCCGTGGCACTCATGGAAAAACTGGTCGTCGGCGTGAATATTGCCGATGTGGCGGCCCTGATGACCTCTCTACATACCTATCCACCTGAAATTGAGCGGTAACCATGAAAATCAGCGATATACTTCAGCCTTTAACGGCCTGGAAAAATCTGGTAAAAGACCCCATCACAATTAAGGTTCCCCTGAACCGGGATGGAGCTCCGCGCTACCGGGGCTTCCACAAAAATGATCTGGATACCTGTATTGGATGCGGCACCTGTGAAGCCATTTGTCAGAATGCCGCCATCGACATGGTTCCGGTAGAGGGCGTTGAGACAAAAGACGGTGACAGCGGCCTGCGCCCGCGTATTGACTACGGACGCTGCTGCTGGTGTGGCCTCTGTGTTGATATCTGCACGACGGGATCGTTGACCATGTCCAATGCCTATCAATGGATTGACAATGATCCGGAAGTTTTCCGGTTTATTCCCGGTGCAGAGGAAAAACCCTGGGATACGGCCGACAAGGGATACAAGCGGCCGGAAAACTATACCCTGAACCCGTTGGACCGGGTCTCCATGGAAGAGCTCAACCCGGCAGACCGAATCCAGGGCTTTATGGAAATTGTAAAGGGATACAGCCATGAGCAGGCACTGCGGGAAGCTGACCGGTGTGTTTCCTGTGGGATCTGCGTTGCTACCTGCCCGGCACACATGGGTATTCCCGCTTATATTGAGGCAATTCGAAACGATGATTTGAACCGGGCTATACGTATTCTCTATGAGACCAATCCGCTTCCGGAAGTCTGTGGCCGGGTGTGTACCCATAAATGCGAAACCGTCTGTTCCATTTCCCACCGGGGGGATCCTGTATCCATCCGGTGGTTGAAACGCTATATTGCCGATCAGATTCCTGAACATAAATATGCTTCCCTGCTGGATTCTCCACAGGAAGAGACCGGAAAAAAGATAGCCATTATCGGTGCCGGTCCGGCCGGTCTTTCTGCCGCTTACTATCTCCGCCTTCAGGGACATGCCGTTGTGATTTTTGAAGCTCAGCCCGAGGCCGGCGGGATGATGAGATATGGAATTCCTGAATATCGCCTTCCCTATGACCAGCTGGATAAAGACATTGAACACATAAAACACCTCGGCGTGAAAATCAGGACCGAAACACGTGTTGGGCGGGATATATCACTGAAATCCCTCCATGAAGAATTTGACATTGTCTATGCGGCAACAGGGCTTCATGAAGGCCGGAGCACCCGGGCTCAGGGAGCTGATCATCCCCAAGTATATCAGGCGGTGAATCTGCTCCGGGATTTTACCAAAGGACTAAAAATCCCGTATGAAGCGCCGGTGGTCGTCATCGGAGGCGGAAATGTCGCCATGGATATCGCCCGAACGCTTGCGCGCCTGCACATGCAAAAGATGGGCCGGGTGAACATCACCCTCACCTGCCTGGAAACAGAGGATATAATGCCGGCGGACCGGGAAGAAATCGTAGAAGCCCGGGAAGAAGGGATTCAAATCATTCCCGGCTACGGCCCCCTGGAAGTTGTCAGCGAAGGCGATACCCTGAAGGGCTTGAAAACCGTTCGGTGTGTTTCGGTTTTTGACGAACATGGCCGCTTCAATCCAAAATTTGACCCCTCAGATACCCGATTTTTACCAGCATCCATTGTCGTTGAAGCCATCGGGCAGGGCATGGACCTCTCATACATACCCGAATCATTCAAAAAAGAGATAAAAACCGATGCACGGGGACGGATTCAGGTGGATGCGTATTATCAAACATCCCTGCCCTGGTTTTTTGCAGGTGGTGACATCATAGAGGGGCCGGATGTGATTCACGCCATTGCCAACGGTCACACGGCGGCAAAACGTATAGACCATATTTTACGAGGTGAACTATGACACATTTAACTGTACGGGATATTCTTGAACACGCGGAACGCATTGAAACTGAAAGTCATGTGTTTTATGTCAGGGCTGCCGGTTTTCTCAATGATCCGGACGCGCGCCAACTGGCCATTGAGCTTTCAGAAGAAGAAACCAAACACTTCAATCATCTGCGGGATTTATTAAACCAGACCCATTTGTCCTCCCACGAACTGGATAAAACACTGGGATCAGAGGTTAACCTCTCTGACCGGGTTGTTAAAACATCGGATATCAACGAAGAATCGGATGCAGATACGATTTTAAACGTTGCCCTGGAGCGTGAGAAACAAACCGAAGCCCTATATCGTTTATATCTTACTCTAACCGGCATCCCCGATCACCTTGTCCGGGTTTTTGAAGACCTTCGGCAACAGGAGGTCGGACATCAGAAGCGTATACTGAAAATGATCGAAAAACGAAAAAGAAACACAAACGGGAAGGAATCATAATGACTGTTCTCGTATCCCGTGAAGCGCCTGATTTCACGGCACCGGCCGTCATGCCGGACAATACGATCAATCCATCATTTCGTTTATCGGATTATAAAGGAAAACCGATCGTTCTTTTTTTCTGGCCCCTGGATTTCAGCTTTGTGTGTCCAACGGAAATCATTGCCCATGACCGGCGTCTGGATGCTTTCGACAAACGGGGTATCCGGGTGATTGGCGTGTCTGTAGACTCACAATATACCCATCTGGCCTGGAAGAATACTCCCCGGACAAAGGGGGGGATTGGGCCGGTACGTTTTCCCATTGTCGCAGATGTCAATCATGAAATCACCCAAAAATACGGCATTGAACATCCGGACGGTGTGGCACTCAGGGCCTCTTTTCTCATCGACCCGGATGGGATTGTGCAATCACAAATCATCAATAACCTGAATCTTGGCCGGAATGTTGATGAAATCTTGCGCGTGGCCGACGCCCTGGCCTATACCCGGGAAACAGGCAGGGTGTGTCCTGCCGGCTGGGAATCGGGAAAATCTGCCCTGGAAGCCAGTGCCGAAGGCGTTGAAAGTTATCTCAGCGAATTTTCTGAAGATTTGTAATTTGGAATCCAGACAAAACTGTTATAAATAAAGGTTCCGTCATCCTTGAGAACAATGGCAAGGGGGATTTTTATATCTTTGGAAAAGTGCCGGTAGGCGCCAGTCAATATATGAAAACGACCCAAAGGATTGCCACGGCCCTCTTCTATGTGTACGGATAATTTCCCCTGACGATATTGTGAAAACACAGCTTCCCCGACATCTGTCATAATATCATCCATTCGTTCAACAGTATGTGGCGTTTGCCGGTTATCCCACCATGCCGAGTAGGGATTTTTCATCATCATCAGGAGGTGTTTCAGAAAAAGGTCGGGATAATCACCGGGCCAGGAGGCAAAGGCAGGAAAGATAACCTGCACATCGTCCCGGTAAACCCGTTCCAGCAAAGTCCTGACAAAAGCCCCCCACAGGGCAGGATCATGGGTCCGGCACAAGCGGTTTAGGGCTTCATGATCCGGGTATTTCCGGCAAATCTCCGCAGCCAGCTCCTTTTCTGAAACGCCCCGGATCATGGAAGGCACTGAATCATATGCGGTAACTCCGGCAGATACGGCATACGAAAAATCTTTTAAAAAACGGATATCCAGACTATCCTGATTCATCAGGTGTGCGAACACATCTCCTCTTACATCAAAGAGCCGGGTGGGAATCTGCAGAGAAAAGTTAAGTAATGCGATCTGGAAGGTCGTGTCCGGACGGTTTGTACTACCCCGTTGTAAATCAGCTCCGGTGGGTATCACATGACATCTTGCCGGGCCGGCGTATCCTTTCTCTCCATAAAAAACAAGAGGCAGGCCCGTGTGTTGAAGAATCCGGGTCGTGGAAGAATCCCTGTGGACCACGATATCAATCCAGTCCTCGTTTTCTCCTCCGGAATAACCAAAAAGGGGAAATCCTGCCATACCCTGTTCCGGAAATACAGGCATGAGTCCCACTTTTTCACGAACATTCCGATCCAGTGTATAGAAGGCCATGAAATCCCGGATGTGCCCGGGTTCAAAACCGGGCAGGGATACATTTAAAATCGTTTCAAATTGTTTTTTAACCTGCCGCCCGTAGTAAATTTCAGCATACCGGATAAAGAACGGCAATGACCAGCTTTCACATTGAGCCCAACGCAGAAGGTGCCAGATGGCCAGGACATCTTCGGCCATCCAGGGAGTTGTATCCACATGATACCAACGGCATCCCGACGGTGGCGGAAGTGAAGAAAATCGCTGATTGATTCCATTAACGAAGTGTTCAAGGTTATCCCGTGTTTCATCCGGGAGCCCGGACAGGGTTTTCGAGGCAAGGGTTTGAAAGGGCCAGGCCTTCAGGTAGGCATCGGCCGATCTGTATTCTTCTCCGAAATACCGGGAAAGCTCTCCCCGGGCACTTAGTCGCAAATACATCAACCGGTCGCCCACCGCCCACGCCTGGGCAAACCCAAGAGCCTGGAAAAAATCCTCCTCCTCTGAAAGGTGAATGTGGAGTTTTGTCCCATCTTGGTCGGGGCGCACAAGAAAGGTTCCTTCCCGTTCCATGCGGATTTCGGGATAGGCGGCCATTTCCCCCTGGCGCAACCAGGATCGGAATATAAAGAAACCCGCACCCGCCAAAAACAAAACAAGGCAGGTCAGATACACGGCCTTACGCATCATGAGTCCCCCAGGATACGTGCTGTGAGTGTATAGGGCGAAAGGGTGAAACGGGCGGCAACGATATGGCCGGAGGATATATCAACACGGATAAATCGTTGGGCTTCCGGATCCGCCAGGCGGGAGGTAAAAAGGTCTGTTGTGGCTAAAACAGAGGAACCTCCGTCCGGCAATAACAGAATTTCCCACTCCAGAATATTTGAGTTTTTCTCCCGTGGTATCATCAGGGCTGAATAATAAGCCCCTTCAATCTCAAGAGGAATACTGAATTCCCGGGGTGTGTTAACACGTGTCAGGGCCAGAAGCAAAGATAACATCGTATGCCGGCCTGTTTCTGAAATTCTTTCATCTCCCGTGGAATAGATCGTTTTTTCGGGCTTGTATTGGGTGTGGAAAGATTGTTGAAAATTTTTCTGGGAAATTTTTTTTTCATAGGAGACAATCCGGCTCATGGACGTGTCCATTGTCACCCGATAGCGGTTATTCACCTTATAAATAGCGGAAAAAAAGGGGTTGGTCCGGGCGGTATACTCATAGGTAACAAGTGTTGGATTATCATCGGGAATTTGTTGAATGTGAACACGCACAACAGGAATTCCGAGAAAAGTGACCTCATAATCCTGACCCCACAGGGTTATGGGTATGCATAGCAGGAAAAAGGCGGTTATCGGAAAAAATCGTTTTATCATCACAGCGCAAATATACACAAGAGAAACGAAAATCATCGGACCGAATTTTATTCTTTTTTAATGTCCTGGGGCGGTGGGGGAGCCGGAAAGCGGAAATGGGGCTTCAACAAGTAGATCCCCAACCACAGCAGCAAACCGGCGACCAGCACCCACGCATTCCTCACGCGCCCTTCCGCTACATACCAAAGGGGTTCACTGTCCAGATTCAGAAGAATCATAGAAAACAAATTATACGCTCCGTGGCAAAAAACTGCCGGCCATACCGACCGGAGGCCGGACGCAAGGGTTCCGAGAACAATCCCCAGGATAAAAATTTGAACAAAGTACCAGGGCAATGCATGCACCAGGGCAAAGAAGAGAGATGAGATGACGATAGCAGATTTGGTGTTTCGAAATGCTTTTTCCATGGACCCAAGGAGCATCCCCCTGAAAATTACCTCTTCTGCAAAGGCAGCCACCCCGGATACGGCGATAATCATCAGAACAGCCTCGCCGATACCGGACCACTTCATCCCTTCCAGAAGGGAAAAATATTCAGGTGGTATTTCCAGCCACCGCAAAAGCAGCCGGTCCACCGCATCCGCCAGGATCAGAAGGCCAGCCATAAAAGAGATCACCCCTGGCCAGGAGCCCTTATCAGGAGCTGAAAGATTAAAAAGGTGGATGAGAGAGTACTCTCCCTTTTTCCTCCCCACATACCACAAAACCGGTGCAAGGAAAATCAGCTCCAGAATTATCATACCCAAAACCGTCCGGTAGTAGGAATCCGGGATAAAAGAGGATGTGAGTAGGGGTGATAACACCAAAGACAAGCCCCAGCCCGCCAGCAGAAGGGCTAAAGATGTTCTTAAAGGGAGTCCCCCGTCGTGTGTATTGAAATCCTGATGTGTCATATTACCTGATTAGAAGCGGTTTAAATCACCGTTAATGATAATTCCTCCGGGCTTGGTAAAGGCAACCGATTCAAAATAGGGGTTAAACACCGTAATATTGGGGATACTTTCCGCCAAAATCAGAGAGGCGGGATGATTATCCTTGCTCCAGTCCTCCGGGGGGCCGGGCATTTCTTTGCTTGAATCGGTAAGGACATAGAGGGGAATTTTTTTCTCCCGGCAAAGGCGGGACACCAGGCCCGTCCCGATTTTATTCACAAATCCGTCTTTCCAGTACCAGTCCGTGCCTACCATGGCCAGATCACAGGTTTCTATGGCTTTTTCCATGGCAGAATCGGTATACAGCATCACTTCGATTTCGTAACGTGCCAAAAACTTTGCCAGATTCACGGCCTCATTGACCGGGCGGCATTCTGTAGTGTGAACCGTAAAGGTGATATCATTTTGCATCGCCCGAACCAGTGATTTTCGAACAATAGAACTGTGGCTGAATGAGAAGACCCGGGCGCCGTCTTTAATCAGGGATGAGGCGGTTTCCACGGTTTTATCAATTTTATCATTCAGCGCTTCGCGGAATATCTCAATGATTTCAGGAACCGTTTGTTCACCATTCTGAAACGTATCCATGATTACCTTGTACAGGTTGGGAAAAATAGCCATGAGGGGATGGGCCTCTGTGACTTTTTCATAAAAGAACTGGATTTTTTTTCTTTGTTCTTCACGTGTAAAATCGCTGTTTTCCGTAAAATACCGGGTCAGAATATTTAAAAATTTCAGCAAGAGTGTTGTGGCCCCCGCTTCCTGTTCAAGCAGGAGGGTTTCAAATTCAGGATAATACTTCATCAGGACTCTCCTCACGGGGAAGGTGAACAATCCCCGATTTTTTTTCATTGATGAGCTTCCACTGGAAATCAAAAAGCTTGCGCATCATTTTTATGGATGTATCCAGATTGTACAAATTTTTTCTGGCTTTGTCGAAGTCTTTATTTCGCCGGTGCATATCCGCCATCAGATAATGGGACATGGATACATCTTTTGTATTCATGTCTGTTTCCAGCAAAGACCGTTCAAAATATTCAATCGCTTTTTTCCTGTTTTCGACCGCCTGAATATCATCCCCCTCATCGTCGAAGAGCCAGGCAATGCGCATGAAACAGTCACCGATAAGGTAGGAGCGGGCGCCATCCACCGCCAGAATGCCCTGGTAGGCCCTGAAGAGCTCCAGCGTCGTTGGATTGTTGTCCGAAAATTGGTCCAGATAGGCCGGGCTTTCAACATAAACCGATACTTCCTGAAGGTTTTTGGGCGGTGAGGCAAAGTCATGACTCACGTAATAACACACCGGACACTGGATCAGCCAGTCGTCCAACAGATCATCCTGGAGTGTGTGGATTCTAAAATCGGTGTCTATGGCTTCAATTTCGAAAAGCATGTCTTTCGGATTGTTGGGGATATTGGTACCACAGACCGGGCAGGCGACGGCCCGTTGTCCGTTATCGATATCTTCTGGAACGTAATTGTCATGATTCATTGAGTTGGATCTCCAGCCATTTTTTTGCTTCAAAGCCTTTCTGCATCATCCGGGCAATGGCCCTGAGGGCCCGTTTGTGATTTTCCCAGGACACTTGTTCAACAGCATCTTCCAGAGAAAGCCAATCATAACTTTCGTGTTCCTGGCCTATCTTCACCAGTTCCTTTTCCACTTCAGCGGCAAAAACGGGAACAAGGTTCATGCGGTCTTCTGCTGCTTCGTAAAAAGAGCTGGTAAAATCGGCAACCCAGAATCGGACGGGACTCAACCCGGTTTCTTCGGACATTTCGCGCAACGCTGTTTCCCACGCCATTTCTCCAGGGAGGATTTTTCCATGAACACAGTGGTAAATGCCAGCGTAAATACGCTCCGATGCCCGTTTCATAATCAAAAAACGGAGTCCGTCGGGTGTTCGCCTGAAAATCCAGCAATCAATAACCCGTGTAATAATGCGTGTCATATTCTTTTAATTCAGAAGGGAAGGTCGTCGTCCTGTGGCAGATTTTCCGATGTTCCGGTATTGGAAGATGTATTCTCGTTTTCGTCATATTGAATCGAAACATCTGAGGCAGATCCACTATCATCCTCATCTTGTCCGGCGCCCCGGCGATCCAGAAGAATCAGGATATCTACAAGAATTTCCGTTGTGTACCGGTCGTTTCCGTCCTTATCCTGCCATTTCCGGGTTCGGATCCGTCCTTCCACATAAACTTTCCGCCCTTTGGTCACATATTGGTTGATATAATCTGCCGTTTTTCCGAAGGCCACACAACGATGCCATTCGGTTATTTCTTTGATTTCGCCGCTTGAGCTATCCCGGTAAGACTCCGTTGTCGCCACGGAGATGTTTGATATGGCCCGTCCATCTGGCAAAGCCCTCCGCTCCGGATCCCGTCCGAGGTTACCAATAATGATCACTTTGTTCATGGAATTTTTATGCATCTGTTTCCTCCCGTTTTTTTTGACGCTCTTTGTTCAATATCCGTAATTCCTGTACAATCAATGCTTCTACCTGGTCGCGGTCGCGGTAAAGCAGTCCCAAAATTTTTTTCTTCTGGTGGGATCCGAGAATGGCATTCCAGACAAGTGGATCGCAGCGAACGATGTTTGGTTTATCAATATCGCCGGCGGTTACAATCATGGATGGAAGTTTTTGGCTGACCGGTGAATTGAAAACAAAACTCATGTCCGGAAATCGCGGTCCCAGATCGTCTCGATTTTTTCCCACCAGGGGATTATAACCACTGGCGTTGATGTAATCCTTTACATAGACCAGCTCCTCCGGCAAATCCCGAACAAAGGCCGTAAAAATCAACAATTCGTAAGGTCGAAACAGGTCCGGGTTTGCATCGCGGGACAAGGTCATCACATCCGCGACCTTTTCATTGGGAAAAAGGGTTTGACGGGTCATGTCCACAATGAGAATCTTTTTGTTTTGAGTCATTGGTTCTCCGGTCTTGGTCCGAAAAGTCCCTGCCCGATCCTCAACATGGTGGCTCCTTCTTCCAGGGCAATACGGTAATCACCGGACATCCCCATGGAATACTCCCTGAAAGAAAAGGTATCTGTTTCGAGGGGCCGGAGCGTATCTCCGATTTCCCGGAGGAGGCGAAAGGCTTTACGGATTCTGTTTTCATCTTCTGTCAGCGGCCCCATGGTCATGAGTCCGCGGATATGCAGCCCCGGGGTCTCTTTTTGCAGGGTTTTGACAAAGTCCGATACCCGGTCGGGTCGAAGGCCGCTTTTGGTTTCTTCGCCACTTGTGTTCACCTGAATACAGATATTTACGGAGGATTCCTTCTCGTAAATTTTCCGGGCAATTTTTATGTGATCCAGGCTGTGAAGCCAGTGAAAATAGTCCACCAGTTTCTGAACTTTGTTTGATTGTAATACCCCGATAAAGTGCCGGATTACGCCAGGTAGTGGATCTTTTTCAAATTTTTCCAGGGCTTCCTGCATCCGGCTTTCTCCCAGATTGTCTATTCCCAGATCTGCAGCCTGTTGCAGAACCGAGATGGGAAAACGCTTTGTAACGGCCACCAGTGTTACCTTGTCAGGATGGGGAGACAGGCGGCGGATATCCGTTTTGATGCGGTTCAGATTTTCCTCAAGATTTGGGATCATTCCTCGATGCTTTCAACCTCTTCGGCTTCTTCATCTTCTTTCAGATACGCAACGGAACTGATTTTATCGTCCGGCTTCAGATTGATCAGTCTGACCCCTTGTGTGTTACGGGAATAGACACTGATATCCCGGACATGCATCCGGATCAGGAGTCCCTGAACGGTAATAAGCATCAGATCGTCAGTATCCACGACTTCTTTCAGGGCAACCATTTTCCCGATTTTGGAAAGCGTTTTCAGTGTAATTACACCCTTGCCTCCCCGGTTGGTCACCCGGTAGTCAACAATCTCAGACCGTTTTCCAAAACCCCGTTCGCTGACCGCCAGAACACTGGCGCCTTCACGCTTAACCACAACCATATCCACCACGCGGTCTTGTTTATTGGCAAGTGTTACACCCCGCACCCCGGAAGCATTCCGACCCATGTCGCGGATATGTTTTTCATTGAAGCGAATGGCCTTTCCTTCCAGCGTACCCAGAATAATATCCTGCTCGCCATTGGTAATATCCACGCCAACCAGGTCGTCATCTTCCCGAAGTTTAATCGCCAGAATACCTGTCCGCCGGGGGTGGCTGAATGCCGAAAGGGCTGTTTTCTTAATCACACCCTTCCGGGTTGCCATAATCACAAACCGGTCTTCGGAAAATTCGCGGACATTGAGAAAGGCCCTGACATTTTCGCCTTTTTCACACTCCAGAAGATTCACGATTGCCCGTCCCCGGGATGCCCTTCCGGCTTGTGGAATCTGGTGTACCTTCAGCCAGTACACCCTCCCAAGGCTGGTAAAGAACATCATGTATTCGTGGGTGGACGCAATGAAGAGATTTTCCACAAAATCTTCATCCCGGGTGCCGGCTCCCCGTTTCCCCACGCCCCCACGATTCTGGGAGCGGTAGGCTGACACGGGCGAACGCTTGATGAACCCGTTATGTGTAATCGTAATAACCATTTCTTCGTCGGCAATCATATCTTCGATGGTAAAATCATCACTGTCGGCAATCATCTCTGTCCGCCGGGGATCGCCATACCGGGACTTAATGTCCTCTATTTCTTCCTTGATGATTTCCATCCGCTTGGATTTGTTCTCCAGGATAAAATTCAGCTTTTCAATCAGCTTCAGTTTTTCCAGATATTCCTGAACAATTTTATCCCTTTCCAGTCCCGTCAGTTTCTGGAGTCGCATATCCAGAATCGCCTGGGCCTGCTTTTCACTGAAACTGAAGCGGGCGATCAGATTTTCCCGGGCTTCATTCACACTGGATGCAGCGCGGATAATTTTTATCACCTCGTCAATATTGTCCAGGGCGATTTTGAGCCCTTCCAGGATATGAGCTGCTTCTTCAGCCTTGTTCAGATCGTAGCGGGTCCGCTTGACCACGACATCATGGCGGAATTCGATGAAATGAGCAAGTATCTGCTTCAGGTTCAGAACTTTTGGGATACCGTTTACCAGTGCCAGAAGAATGATCCCAAAGGTGGTTTGAAGTTGGGTGTGTTTGTAGAGGTTGTTCAGAACCACTTCAGGAATGGCGTCACGCTTCAGCTCAATGACAATGCGGATACCGTCCTTGTCGGACTCGTCCCGCAGATCGCTGATACCATCAATTACCTTATCCCGAACCAGGTCAGCAATTTTTTCCATGACATTGCTTTTGTTAACCTGATATGGGATTTCGGTAATCACAATCTGTTCTCTTCCACCCCGGATCTGTTCCGTAGAGGCACGGGCCCGGATTTGCACCTTGCCCCGTCCGGTTAAATAGGCGGATTTTAATCCGGCAGAACCGAACACAAGGCCTCCGGTTGGGAAATCCGGTCCCTTGATAAATCTCATCAAATCCTGAATTTCCAGATCGGGATTATCCACCAGGGCCGTAAGGGCATTGCAGATTTCTGCCATATTATGGGGTGGTATATTGGTGGCCATACCCACGGCAATACCTGACGCACCGTTTACCAGGAGGTTGGGGATTTGGGTCGGCAGAACAATGGGCTCCTGAAGGGTTTCATCAAAATTGGGGCGGAAATCCACCGTTTCTTTATCAATATCCACCAGCAATTCGCCGGCCAGGCGGGTCATTCGCGCTTCGGTATACCGCATGGCGGCGGCGTTGTCACCATCCACAGAGCCAAAATTTCCCTGGCCGTCCACCAGGGTATAGCGCATGGCAAAACTCTGGGCAAGGCGGACCATGGCGTCGTAAACAGAAGAATCACCATGGGGGTGATATTTACCCATGACTTCACCGACGATACGGGCCGATTTTTTGTAGGAGCGATTATATTGGACGCCCAGCTCATTCATTCCAAACAGAATCCGCCGGTGAACCGGTTTCAGGCCGTCGCGGACATCCGGCAGGGCCCGGGATACAATCACGGACATGGAATAATCGATATAGGACTCTTTAAGTTCATCCTCAATATTTACGGGTATAATGCGTTGATTGGTCAATGTTTCTCCTATCCTTGTTTCTTGGTCAGATATCGAGGTTTTTTACATATTTTGCATTGGCTTCAATAAAGCGACGCCGGGACTCCACGCTTTCTCCCATCAATACAGAAAACATTCTGTCGGCGGCAGCGGCATCCTCAATGGAAACCTGCCTCAGGGTCCGGGTTTCCGGGTCCATCGTGGTAGTCCACAGCTGATCCGGATTCATTTCTCCAAGACCTTTATACCGGGAAATGTTCAGCCTGGATTTTGTTTTTGCGTCGAAGCGTTTCAGAAGTTTCATCAGCTCATCATCATCATAGGCATATTGCATGGACTTTCCGTTTTTAATTCGATAAAGGGGGGGCTGGGCAATATAAACATAACCATCTTTGACCAGATCAAACATCTGCCGGTAGAAAAAGGTCATGAGGAGGGTCCGTATATGGGCTCCGTCCACATCGGCATCGGTCATAATAATAATTTTATGGTAACGGATCCTTTCAATGTCGAATTCCTCTTTGCCAATACCGGCACCGATGGCTGTAATCATGGTGCGAATTTCGTTATTGGATAATATTTTATCCAGCCGGGCCTTTTCTACATTGAGAATTTTACCCCGAAGGGGAAGGATGGCCTGGAATCGCCGGTCCCGTCCCTGTTTGGCGCTTCCGCCGGCAGAATCTCCCTCAACCAGAAAGAGTTCACATAGTGCCGGATCCTTAATGGAACAGTCTGAAAGTTTGCCGGGAAGATTGCTGCTGTCCAGAGCATTTTTCCGACGTGTCAGCTCCCGGGCCGCCCGGGCAGCATCCCTTGCCTTGGCCGCCAAAACCGATTTTTCAATGACTTTTCGGGCAACGGATGGATTTTGTTCAAAATATTCTGAGAGTCCGTCACTGATAATACTATCAACAATTCCCTTTACTTCACTGTTGCCCAGCTTTGTTTTGGTCTGTCCTTCAAATTGCGGCTCTGCCACGCGGACCGAGATAACAGCCGTAATCCCTTCCCGGGTATCCTCACCGCTCAGGGAAAAGTTGCTTTTTTTAATCCCCTTGAACAAATTGTTCTTGATGGCATATGTGTTGAGGCTCCGGGTCAGCGCGGTCCGGGCACCTGTCAGGTGGGTTCCCCCTTCTATCGTGTGAATACAATTGACGTAAGCAAAAAAGTTTTCATTGTAACTGTCGTTATACTGGAATGCAAACTCAACAAGTACATCTTCCCGTTCCCCCGTGATAAAAACCGGTTTGGGGTGAAGAGGCGATCTGGCCTCGTTTAAATAGGTCACAAATTCCTGTATCCCCCCTTTGTAATGAAACGTGCTTTCTTCTCCGGACCGCTCATCTATCAGGGTGATCGACACGTCGCGGTTCAAAAAAGCCAGCTCGCGCATTCGTTCTTCCAGAACTTCTTTATCAAACTGGACTTTCGTAAAGATGGATTTGTCCGGATAAAAGGTTACGGTGGTTCCGTTTTTTCGGGATTTACCAATTATCTCCAGTGCTTTTGTTGGAATACCCTTTTCATACGTTTGCTCATAAATGTTTCCATTTCGGTGAATCTGTACACGGCACTTTTCAGAAAGGGCATTCACTACGGAAACACCCACGCCGTGCAACCCGCCGGACACTTTGTAGCTTCCCTTATCGAATTTTCCGCCGGCATGAAGAATGGTCATGATGATTTCCACGCCCGGTTTCTTTTCCGTAGGATGCATATCAACCGGCATTCCCCGGCCATTATCTGTAATGCTCACACTTTCGTCAGGGTGTATGGTCACAACAATTTTATCACAAAAACCCGCCAGGGACTCGTCAATGGAATTATCCACCACCTCATATACCAGGTGATGAAGCCCGCGCTTCCCCACATCCCCGATATACATTGCCGGCCGTTTCCGTACTGCCTCCAGTCCCTTAAGTACGGTAATCTTATCTGATCTGTAATCATTGGCAGCGCTTGTCGTCATTTCTTTCCGATTCCTTTCTTCTTATTCAAAACTTCTTACCGGTGCTATATGAACCTGATTTTTTTTACAACCGTTTCTCCCATGAGGGTTCTGTATTTTTCCACCAGTTCTCCGGACATCATCATCAATTCGTTTCGCCATACGTGGTCCCGAACCCGGACATAAAGAACACCGGAAACAATTTTTTCAGGCTCGGTGACAGCCGCTATTTTCTCTCCGACAACATCCCGCCACTTGTGAAAGGCCTGGTGTTCAATCAGCGCCCGGGGACCGGTCAGTCTGGTCAAAAGAGCATTCAATGGACCTTCAATACTTTTCATCTGCTAAATTTATTAAATAACCCACTAAATATGAAGAAGTAATTGTTCAAATTTAACTATCTGAGGGCCCTATATATCGATGATATTAAACGATCCCGGGGTTGGTGATATCCCTTGTCGCCTTAAATCACTTAGATCTGTAGACGTGACAATTATTTGTTTTAGTTCCCGAATATGATGCAACAAGTTTCGGGTATGGTCAATATCCAGTTCTGAAAAGAGATCATCAAACAAATAGAGGGGTTCAACGCCTCCTTGTTGCAGGATATATTTTCCTTCTGCCAGCTTCAGACAAACCAGCCAAAACTTTTTTTCTCCCTGGGATGCTCCGGTTTTTAAAGCCTGGCTGGACCGTTTGAATTCAATGCGATCATAACCGGCCCCCCTTAAAGATCGTTTCAAAAGAATTTCATTTTGGATATTCCCCCTGGATTCAGATAAAAATGTCTCGATATACGAATTGTTTTTTTCTGAAAGGCTTAAGGAGGATTTGTATTCAATGGATACAGGGATATCCCGTTCATCAATAGCCAGAAAAAAAGCATGTAAAAAATCGTTCAAAATGGAAAAATTTTCCTTTCGAAAAGCATAGAGTTTCAATGACAGGGGTGCCAGTTGTTCATCATAGGTTTCAAGCTGGGTGTCGTATGTAAAAGATTTCCTGTCATTTTTAAGTTTCAGATATGCATTGCGTTGTTTCAGCAGTTTTGAATAGTGAATGAGATTCGCCAAATACTCATGGGAAACCTGCGAAAAAAGCCGGTCAAAATACTGGCGTTTTAATTGGGGAGCACCACTTGTCAGCACCGAATCTTCAGGAGACAAAACCACCACCGGTAATTTTCCAATCCAGTCACTGTACCGTTCAACAGAAACATTGTTTAAAAGTAATTTTTTCCCCAGGTTCCGGACCAACGTAAATTTGACGGTTCCCAAATTCTCCCATTTACTTTTTATCAGTGCGTGGTCGTGGTCCCGCATAATCGCTTCGATGTCCCGAGACGTCCGATAGGAACGGGTTAAACAACAGAAAAAGATGGCTTCAAGAACAGATGATTTCCCAGATCCGTTCGGACCAAAGAGAATATTCAAACCAGGGGAAAAGTGAAAGGTCTGTTTCTGAAAACATCGAAAATGTCTGAGAGTTAAAGTCTGTAGCATCATCAGGTGAATATACAAAAAAGGGCGGATCGTACCGCCCTTCTTCTGTTTTATTAAAGCCGGATGGGCATCAGTAAAATCAGCAAGTTTTCATTTTCCACCTGTTCCTCAGGGTAAAAAAGTCCTGCCGATAACGGCGTGTTGAGAAATATTTTTGCCTTTTCTCCGTCAATGTGCCGGATGGCTTCCTTCAGATATTCGGCGTTATACCCGATAGTTAAGGGTTCTCCTTCATAGCTGAGGGATAATTCTTCCTTTGCCGTGGAAGCTGTTTCCACATCTTCTGTAGATATTACAACCTTGTTTTCGTTGAATGTCAGGGCAATCTGATGTGTGTTTTTATTGGAAAAGATGGCTATCCGTTTGATTGCCGATAGAAATGCATCAATATCCACCAGGACTTTGTTGGGATTTTTTACGGGAATCACACTTTCATAGTCCGGAAAACGTTCTTCGATAATACGTGTATAAATCACACTTTCTTCCGTTTCCAGCATTACATGATTTTTCCCCACTTTAAAACGAACTTCTTCAATATTTTTAATATTGGCCATACACACATTGAGAAATTTGACAGGAATAATCACATCCCGTTCCAGGGTGTTATTTTCAAAATTTTCATAGGTTAGCTGAACCAGTTTGTGACCGTCTGTAGCAACGCCCCGCAGGGAATTTTCACGGAATTGAAAAAGGACACCATTCAATGCAGCTTTCATTTCATCATGACTTACGGAAAAAATTGTCTTTTCAATCATCCGTTGGAGTTTTTCCGGCGAGAAGAGAATGGTGGTACTGTCATCTATCAGGGGGACTCCCGGAAATTCAGCAGAAGACCGTCCCGTTATGCGGTATTCTCCACCCTGGGGTGTTTTTATCTCAATGCTTTCATTTTTTACACGGATGGTCAACTCGGTTTCAGGAAGTTCAGAAGTAATATCCAGAATCATGCGTCCTGGAATGGCTATGGATCCGTTTTCTTCCACATCCGCCTTGCAAAATGTTTCCATGGTAATTTCAAGATCTGTCGATCTGAAACGGAGTTCTCCGTCCTCTGCCGTGACAAGAATACAGCTTAATATGGGCAGTGTGGAACGAACCGGTGTAACTTTTGAGACTTTCTGAAGAGACTGGTAAAGATCATTTTTCGAAACGGTGAATTTCATTGTATTAATCCCTTATTATTTTTAAAAATTACTAATAATAATATACGGGTGGAAAGTGTGAATATCACATGTAAAGTGAAAAAAAATAAGCTTTTTGAGCGCCTGAAAATTGTGGATAACTTTTTGGTTCATGTGAACAATTCTTTTGTTTTCTGCGGTTTGTTTATGTGTGGCCAAGTTATTCATTCACATTCACAAGTTATACATGGACACTGTGGATAACTATCGTTTGATCTCAACATAGAATTTTTCATACAGGGAATCCAACCAGCGATTCCAGGCTTCTTGTTTTTTCTGAGCAGCGGCCATGTTTTCAATAACGTTATAGTGAGTTTCCAGTGTGATTTCTTCTGAAGGTTTCCGGCCATTCAGTTTCAGAATATGAAAGCCAAAAGAGGTTTGAAAAGGTTCGGAAATTTTTCCCTCTTCCAGGGTATCCACAACTGATTTGAATTCTTCAATCTGCAGAGTATTCACTGGAAATTCACCCAGATGCCCCTTGTTGGTAACCACATCAGGATCTTCGCTGTAGCGGAGGGCAAAATCTTCAAAATCCCCTCCCGCAAGGATAGAATCACGTATTGTGGATAACATGTGGATAGTCCGGGCGTTATCTGCTTCATCCTTTTTGATTTCAAAAAGAATATGGGCGGGGTTGATGAATTCTCCTCTGCGTTCAACAAGCTTAATCAGGTGTAGACCGAACTGTGTTTCCACGATGTCAGATACTTCACCTTCTTCCAGAGAAAATGCGGTTTTTTCGAAATCTGGAACAAATGTTCCCTTAGGTGAAAATCCCAATTCACCGCCGTTTTCCGCCGAGGGGCGATCTGCGGAAAATTCGCGGGCTGCCGCGGCAAAAGAAATTTCACCGGACACAATCCGCTCCCTTAACGCTTTCAATTCTTCCCGCTTCTGGGACTTTTTGTTTTCAGAGGGTTTTGGGATGATCAGGATATGGCTGATTTCTACACGTTCCGGAATCTCTGGTATGGAATCCTGGTTTTCCTGGTAAAAAGAGATGACTTCAGGGCGGCTGACGCTTATGTTTCCAAACCGTTCATTTTGGATTTGCTGTACGATTAAAGAGCTCTTAACCCGGTCATATAAAAATTCACGGATTTTTCGCATCGGCTGATTAAAGGCCTGTTCAATTTGTTCTTCAGATCCAAACACATCCATATACTGCTGAAGCTGCTGGTCGAGAGATGTTTGTATATCCCGTTCCCGGACGACAATGGAATCTTCCTCGGCCTGCAGCAGGATAATTTCCATATTGATTAATTCACGAAGGGCCTCATTTTGCATGGACATAAAATCGTTTTCTGTCATGGAAGACGGGTTTATACCAGACGAGCGCAACATTTCGACAGTCAGTTGCTGAACATCGGAGTACAAAATGATTTCCTGTCCCACAATTGCCGCAATACCGTCTACCAGCTGCTGAGCCCGGAGGGGCAAGAGAGCGATGAGAATGAGAATGACACCTTTACTGAAGCACTTCAACATGTGATTTTTTCCTGAGTTTATGAATGAGGGCATTGTATGCCTGGTTGTATTTCATGATGCCGATTTCCTGACGGATATCCTCACGCACCTCCGAGATGGGAAGATAGGAATCCGGCGGAAAGGTTTCAACGATTTCAAAGAGAAAGAACGCGTCTTTATGGAAAAAAGGTTCCGATATTTTCGGTGGTTGGCCTGAAAAGAAAAGATTTCTGATATACGGGGTAACTGTATTTTCTTTGACAAACCGGGTGATGGTCAAATGATTTTGTTTTAACTCCTGAACGGCGCCGGGATTGTTCCGGAGAAAGGTACGGTACGCATTTTGAGCGGCATCCTCCGTTTCAAATGTATATACATTCACTTTGTGTGTCAATTCGGCGACACGGAACTGTTCACGGTTTTGAAAATAGTATTCATTAATTTCTTCATCATCTGCACTTAGCTGGTTGCCCAATTCCAGTTGCAGGTATAAGTTTGCAATCAACTGTTTCTGATATTGGAGCAATTGGTTTTTTACTTCGGGGTTTTTATCCAGCTTTCGTTTCATCCCTTCCTGGTATAAGAGTTCTGTAGTAACCCAGCTTTCTATAAGTTTCTTTTTTTCCGTTTCCATAGAGGATTCGGTCCCGGTCATGGTCGGTATCAGGTTCAGGTTTTCCTCTGTCAGATAGGAATTATTAACCCGGGCAAGAATGTGGGACGGTTCCTTTTCAGAGCAGGAGAAAATCAGCAAACCGGAAAAGAGGACCCAGAACAGTCTATTTTTTATACAGTGGATTGATTTGTACATCATATTTTTCATAGAGTGTTTGAAACGCGTTTTCTTTTGCCTCTGCCCGTTTTTCCCTGATGTAGTCCTGAACCACTTTCTTTTTTACCGAGTCATAAGCCATGGGGGCTTCGGGATAAAACTCAATCACCTGAATGATGGAAAACCGGCCATCCTTCAGGGGGATAGGTTCTGAGAGGTTGCCCGGTTTCATTTCAAAAGCCCGTTTTCCCATTTGGCCATATTGCCCTTTGTGAAAAGGATCCAGCAAACCACGATTCCGTTTTCCGGCAGGACGCTCGGTATATTTTTCTGCAAGGTCGGCAAAAACGGCACCTTCCATCAGTTTTTTGTGGATTTCCCGGGCAAGCAAACTGTCAGAAACCAGAATTTCCTGTACGTGAACCTGTTTGGGCATCATATAGTTGGATTTATTTCGGACGTAATACCGGGCAAGATCTTCTTCTGTTGGTTCAAGACCTTCATAAATAACAACACCAGAATAGTAGGCGTGTGCTGTCCGGAGTATATAGCGGTTGATTTTCCGTTGAAATTCTTCTCCTTTCACCTCTCCCAGGCGGGATCCGGTGCGAACGAGCAAATCAAGAATGTGATTGTCCCGCACAAAATCCGTCAGGTCTTCTGCTGATTTGAAACGGGGAAATTTTTCATGGTCAAGAAAAAAGGCCATATAATCCACAACCCAGTCTTTGTCGATTTTGACACCGGAATATTCGGCCAGTAAAAAGGTGTCCGGCATTTCAAGGAGTGTTTCAAAGACATTTCTTTTTTGAGACACCAGAGAGTCAAAGGCGGCGTAAAAGGATTCAATGCCCTTGGGATACAGGGTGAGAGGGTTTTTCTGGGTGAGGGAATCAATATATTCCCGCTGGCGCTCAAGAAAGCGTTCCGGCCACAGTTTTCGGGCCAGGATTTTCAGTCGGGGCATCTCTTCTTCCCGGGATTTTACGGCCAGGGATCGCTCCTGTTTTGGATAGACAATATGATATCCATAAGATGTTTTGAATGGTGGGCTGATCTGACCGGTTTTCGTGGCAAAAAGGGCACTGTCAAAGACGGCGATCATCTGGCCGGCCTTAACCCATCCAAGGTTTCCCCCTTTGTTTCGGGTAACCGGATCTTCGGAATATTCAGCCGCCAAAGATTCAAAGTTTTCAGGTTTGGCCCGCCGACGGATCTGGTTGATGAGTACAAAGGCTTCTTTATCTGTTCTTTCAACATCCGGGTTTCGGGGGTTCTTATACGTGATCAGGATGTGGTGGGTTAATTTTTGTGATTTTATACGGTTATAGAGCTCATCATAGGTTTCATCACCGATCAGATGTTTGAAGACCTCGTGATCATACAACGCCTGGGCGTATTCCCGTGCTTTTTTAACCTGAATTTTATATTTAAACGAATAATCGTCATTGCGTCCGGTTTCCTTTAGATACCGCAATGCCAGGATCATGTTGATATAATCATCGACCCGTTCTTTGACAACATTCGCCGAGATACCCTTCAGATAGTCGGCGGAATAATGTTCAGACAAATCTTCCAGGGTGTATTTTTCACCATCCACATAGGCGATGGTTTGGTCATCAAATTTCTTGTCACAGGATGTTACAATCAAGATCAGTGTGAGTAAAATCAGAAATAAGCGAACTTTCATTGAATCTCCCGTCTTTTAAAACTCAAATTTATTTTTATTCGTTACCGATTCCAACAGCATTTTCAGGACCTCTGTTTCTTTCCCTTTATCCAAATGAATGCGGATCGAAAAGTTCCCCTTTGTATGGAAGGAATGTGGAATTTCCAGCTCTTTGAGAACAGGAATCATGGAAAGGGCAATTTTTTGAAGGATATCGTGTGGAATATGGGGATTGAAAACAAGGCTTGTATATTGAGTAAGCTGGGTGATCGATTCTATTCCAAGTCTTCTGGCCAGGAGATACAGTTGTCTGAGCCGAAGGAGATTCAGGGCTTCCGGCGAAGGCGGTCCGAAGCGGTCCCTTAATTCTTTGTAAAGGGTTTGTACATCTTCTTCCTTTTCGGCAGCTGCAATGGATTGATACAATTCCAGGCGGATTGTCCCTGATGGAATATAGGATGGCGGCAGAAAAGCCCGCAGGGAGAGAGAAATATCGGGCTGGGTCTGCAAGGGGGATTTTCGGTGGGTCCGCAATTCAATTTCATCCGTCAGAAGTTTTAAAAAGTAACGATATCCCACCTGGTCAATATGGCCGCTTTGCTCCGTTCCAAAGAGATTTCCGGCACCCCGTAGTTCCAGATCCCGCATGGCAATATGATATCCGGACCCCAAATCGGTATAGAATTCCAACGCCTTTAAACGCTGCATAGCGTCCGGATTGATGTGCCGGTGCCGGGGGATTACCAGGTAAGCGTATGCTTTTCGAAAAGAACGCCCGACCCGCCCGCGAATTTGATACAATTGGGATAATCCGAATCGGTGCGCATTCATGACAATCAGGGTGTTGGCATTGGGGATGTCGATACCCGACTCGATGATCGTTGTGCTTACGAGAACATCATATTGATGGTGAAAGAAGTCAATCAGTTGGTTCTCAAGGATTTTGCCCGTGAGTTGTCCGTGGGCAAAACGGATTCTTGCTTCGGGGACCAGCATCTCTAGATTGTGTGTCAGGGGCTCCAATTCGCGGATATTATTTTCTACCACAAGAACCTGTCCACCCCTTTTCAATTCGTCCCGGAGAACCTGGCGGATAAGATCAGAGTCCCAGTGAATCACTTTTGTATAAATTGGAATCCTCTCTTTGGGCGGGGTATCGATGCGAAGTATGTCCCGGATTCCCGAGTGGGACAACTGAAGCGTCCGGGGAATAGGAGTTGCGCTGAGGGTCAGCACATCCACGTTGGACCGTATCGACTGAATTTTCTCTTTATGGCGGACACCGAAACGGTGTTCTTCGTCGATGATAAGAAGCCCTAAGTTTTTAAAAAACAACTTATTAGACAGTATTCGATGTGTCCCGATCAGAATATCTGTTTTCCCCTGAACGACAGATTCACGCAGGGTTTTAAATTCCCGATCTGTGCGGAAGCGGTTCAGGATATTTACGGATACTCCCAAAGGAGAAAGGCGTTCCCGGAAAGTTTCGTAATGTTGAATGGACAAAATGGTTGTAGGCACAAGGACGGCAACCTGATAGCCGGAAAGAACGGCCCTGAAGGCTGCCCGGATAGCGACCTCCGTTTTTCCGAAGCCCACATCACCGCAGATCAGGCGATCCATAATCAGGGGTTTGGCCATATCCTCTTTGACTGTTTTGATGGCCACGCCCTGGTCCCGCGTTTCCGGCCAGGGGAAGGAGAGGGCCAGTTCTTTTTCAGACACAGGTTCTCCGTCCATGGCAAGTCCTTTTCGGGAGGCCCTTTTCCGGTACAGCTTAAGCAATTCATCTGTTACATAAGCGGCACTTTTTTTTGCCCGTTGTTTTTTAGGTTCCCATGTTTTTCGTTTCAGAGAATCGGGTTGGGGCGGATGGGCATGACCTTCGGAGAAACGATAGATTTTATCGATGTGTCTGACGGGCAGGTAAACACGGTCTTCCTGGTCGTATTCAAGAATCAGCTGTTCATCTCCGTCTGAAAAGCGAGTGCCCAGATAAATGCCGATGCCGTAATCTACGTGGACAACAGCTTCTCCGTATTTCAAAATATCCCGGCGGGGAACCCGTTCTACATCGGGTATAAAGGGGGCATCGGGGTTGAAAAGGTGCTCTTTCTGAAAAAAGTAAGTGTCATTTAAAAAAGCTGCCTGGAGATCTTTCAGGAGAAACGCCTCAGGAAGGCTTCCCTGAATAAAATGTACATTTTCACAGGCATGGAACAACTTTTCCAGCCGATCTTTCAGTAGGGAACTTTGCCAGAAAAGGACCACCGTATTCAGGTCCCGGACAAAGCGAACAATATGTGCATCTCTTGAAGTCCCTGCCTGAAAAGGCGGAAGAGGTAAAGCCTTAAAGGAGTCTTCATCAGAAACAGGCGAAAAGGTAATGGACAAAAGGGCCTTGTTGATGGGAACGGAACGGCCCGAAAGATTGATAAGGACTGTCGTTTCCGGTAATTGATCGATAAAGGGTGAACGGGGAGAAAAAGATCCGGAAGAAGGAAAAAGCCGGAGATGTTTTTCCGTGTTGACCGAGAGCTGGGAATCGGGATTGAAAGAGCGAATGGATTCAAGGGTGTCTCCAAAAAACTCCAGTCGTTGGGGAAGGGGAGAGCCAAAGGGATACACATCGACAATCCCGCCACGAATGCAGAATTCTCCCGGATGTTCCACCAGCTCTGTTCGCTCATATCCCAAATCTGAAAGGCGTTGTGTAAGCCATTCAAAAGAAAGGGCCTGACCCTCGGAAAGGGAAAAGCCGGAAACGGAAGGGGCTGCAGGATTTTGTACCGGGTGAGAAAGAAGATCCGGAGAAGCGATTACACAGGAGAGGTTGTTTCGGGTGAGACGTGAGGCATAGCGGGCAAAATGATTCTCAAAGCGGGCATGGTTATAAAGTTCTGTGCCAAAATCATAAAACGGGAGCCAAACAACCGTGTCATCAGGAAAAAAGGATACACAGGCTTCCAGCATTTTTTCCGATTCCCGTTCGGACTCGAGGAGAAGGACGGGGAAAAGGCCATCTTCTGACAACGATCTTGAAAGAAAGGCGACAAAAGAAAGAACCTGGGCTTCAGCCCAAATGTGTTTATCCCTCATTAAGCGGTGGAATAAAGCGGTATAAGCCGGCGTATTCCGGAATGTTTGAATCAGAGTCATGTCCATGGTTTCACGTGAAACATCAGGTTAAATAAATCAGAAGGATTTGGATATCAGAGGGCGAAACCCCCCGGATCCGGCCTGCCTGTCCCAGGGTTTCGGGACGAAAGCGTTTTAGTTTTTCCCGCCCCTCATTGGAAAGGGACTTCACCATGTCGTAATTAAAGTGTTCGGGAATCTGTTTTTCTTCAAGAAGTTTCATTTTTTCCACCATTTGTTCCTGTCTGTGGATATAACCCTCATAAAGTGTTTCAATAAAAGCCTGATCCAGGCTGTGGAACTGAACTTCCGGAAAAATCTCCCGGTGTACGGCTGGAAGGCATTCCCGGAGGAGGATGTGTTTTTTGATGAGCCGGTCATAGCGCTCGGTCCGGGTGTGAGACAGGCCCAGGGGGGAGTCTTTTGGACAAGATGTGGTTTTAAAGAGATGTTTGATGCGAGTTTTCTCGTGCACGGAACGTCTAAAGCGTTCGATCAAGCGTGGCGTTTGTATTCCAATTTTTTCAGCCGCCGGGTACAAGCGATGATCGGCGTTATCCGCCCGGAGGATAAGACGGTATTCGGCGAGACTGGTAAACATACGGTAGGGCTCGTCGGTTTCTTTAGTAATCAGATCGTCGATGAGTACCCCGATGTAGGCGTCTGAACGGGAAAAAATCACGGGATCCAGTCCATCCAGCAACCGGCAGGCATTCACGGCCGCCATAAAGCCCTGTACCGCTGCCTCCTCGTATCCACTTGTGCCGTTAATCTGTCCTGCGAAAAAAAGGCCGGAAACATCCTTCGTTTCCAAAGAATGACGGAGTTGATAAGAGGGGAAGTAGTCGTATTCAATGGCATAGCCGGGTTTGATAAACTCAGCCTTTTCCAGTCCGGGAACCGTTCTCAGGGCTTTAAACTGGATATCAATAGGGAGGGATGAGCTGAATCCGTTGATATACCACTGTTCCGAACCCTCCCACTCCGGTTCAAGAAAAAGTTGGTGAGCGGTTTTTTCATGAAATCGGACAATTTTATCTTCAATCGACGGACAGTAACGCGGACCCGTTCCCCGGATATCTCCGGCATAAAGGGGAGAGCGGTGAAGGGCAGACCGCAGGATATCGTGGGTTTGTTCCTGTGTGTGAGTCAGGTAACAAGGAATATCTTTGGGATAAAAAGAAGTTGTTGAATAAGAGAAAGGTTCCGGATCCGGGTCGCCGTGCTGGGGTGACATCCGCGAAAAATCAATGGATCGATGTGTTACCCGGCAGGGGGTGCCGGTTTTTAGGCGCTTGACAACAAATCCCTCTGCTTTCAGCTGGTCGCTAAGGCCTGTAGAAGGAAGTTCCCCGTAGCGCCCGGAAGCAATTTGTACCGGACCGATGTGAATCAGACCATTTAAGAATGTGCCGTTTGTAAGAATAACAGATTTTCCGTGGATCTTGCGACCGTCTTTCAGGAAAACACCACGGACTGATGCGTGTGAAAATATCAGGCGGGAACCTTCACCCTCGATGATGTGAAGGTTGTCCGTCTTTAAAAGGGTTTGTTGCATATAATCCGCATATCGCCGTTTGTCTGCCTGGGCCCGGGGAGACCAAACGGCTCTTCCCTTGGATCGGTTCAGCATTTTGAATTGGATACCGGTCTGGTCAATAGCGCGACCCATTTCACCACCCAAAGCATCCAGTTCCCGCACCAGGTGTCCCTTTGCCAGTCCACCGATGGAGGGATTGCAACTCATGCGGGCAATACTTTTTAATGATAGTGTGACGAGGGCGGTCTTTTTCCGAAGCCTGGCGGCTGCAAGGGCAGCTTCTACGCCGGCATGACCGCCACCAACAACGATAACATCAAATTCCTCTAAAGTGCGTTTCACGTGAAACATCATCTATTTTCCAATGCAAAAACGATTGAAAATGTGATTCAACACCTCCGGCGAGGTTGTCTTACCGGTTATGTCATCCAGGGCTCCCATGGCCTCCCGGATATCCAGGGCGATAAATTCGGGGGACATGCCCTCATCCAGCGCTTGTCGGGCGCTTAAAAGTGCTTTCTTCGCCGCGTTGAGATGATTCTGATGACGAAGATGGGATATCATCACGGATTCGGTGTTCAGGACGTAGTGGTTTTGTAACAGATCCAGAATCCGGTCCATAAGCGCCGAGATATGGATGTCTTTTGTGGCACTGACGGCAAAAACCGGCCGGTCAGGCTTTGTATAAGACAGGGCGGTACGGACATCCTCTTCAGGCAGCCGGTCGATTTTATTCAGGACGATAAGTCCGGGAATCTCCTGGCCTTCAAGGAAAGCGGAAAGGGCCGGTACTTCGTTCGGGAATTCAGTGATCATCAGCATCAGGTCGGCATCTTTCATCAGCTTCTTGGTTTTTTCCAATCCGGCCAACTCGATGAAATCCCGGGTATCCCGTAAACCGGCGGTATCATAAAGACGCAGGAGATACCCCGAATGGTTTATCCGTTCCTCAATATAATCCCGGGTTGTTCCGGGGATATCTGAGGTTATCACTCGTTCTTCTTTGAGAATGGCGTTTAAAAGACTTGATTTGCCAGCATTTGGTTTTCCCACAATGGGAATCCGGGCCCCGTCATGTAAAATACGGCCTGTCTGATAACTGGCCATCAAATCGCTGATGTGTGTTAATCCCCGTTCAATCCGGTCCCGAATGTCTTCCGGGTCGATGGTTTCAATATCCTGGTCGCTGAAATCCAGTCCGATTTCCAGTAAAGAGGCGGCATCCAAAAGCAGATGACGGATTTCCTCCAGCTCACGGGCCAAACGGCCCTGGAGAAGAACACGTGCCGATTTTAAACTCTTTTCTGTTTCTGCGTGAATCATATCGGCCACGGCCTCTGCCTGTGTAAGATCCATTTTCCCGTTAATGAAAGCACGTCGTGTGAATTCTCCCGGCAGGGCCGGCCGGGCACCGCGGGCATAAAGAACCTCCAGTATAAGAGCAGGAATAATCCGCCCGCCATGACAGGAAATTTCCAGAAGATCTTCACCGGTATATGAGCGGGGGGACTTGAAAAAGGTAACAATGACGTCATCTATAAAATGTCCGTCTTCCGGATTGAAAAATGGTGTGAAGGTTGCCTGCAAAGCTTTCGGGGGTATCCGTGATACACAAGGTTTTATGATATGCAAAGCATCCGGTCCGGAAACACGGACAACGGCAATGCCACCGACACCTTCCGGTGTGGAAAGTGCAGCAATTGTCCCTTCATATCCTGCCATGATACTACTTCTTTTTTGCCTTTTTCTGCCTGGCGTCCATTTTCTCCCGCTGTTCCGCCAGTTTTGCGTGGACGGATGGATTGATAAAAAGCTTCTGCTGGAGAATGGTCAGTAAGTTAAAAACAGTATAATACAAGTTCAGACCGGAAGGAAAATTGTTAAAGATCAATAAAAAGAAGACAGGCATAAACCACATCATGATTTTTTGCTGCTGGTTGGCCTGGCTGGCTCCGGTCATTTTTTGCTGAAGTATCATGGTCAGGGCCATAATAATGGGCAAAACCGCTACCCCATCCCCATAGAGAGGAATGGAAAAGGGCAGATTGAAGATCACATCAGGAGTACTTAAATCTTTGATCCACCAGACAAAAGAGGCGCCCCGAAGCTCAATGGTTGTGCGAAAAACAATAAACAGGGCGTAAAGTAAGGGCATCTGAAAAAGCATGGGCAGACACCCGCCCAGAGGATTCACACCATATTCCTTGTACATCTTCATGGTTTCCTGGTTCAGGGCCTGGGGATTGTTGGCGTGCTTTTCCTTCAATTCTGCCAGCAGGGGCTGAAGTTCCTGCATCCGCTTCATGGATTCGTAACTTTTGTGCGTCAACGGATAGAGAATGATTTTCACCAGGAAAGAAAAGATCAAAAGGACGACTCCATAATTTGGAATAAAGCCCCGCATGAACCGAAGGAGTTTCAGAATTCCCACTGAGATCGGCTTGATGAGTTTCCAGCCCCAGTTCATCACATGTTCATGGCCATAACCCAGCGAAGTCAGGTAGCTTTCATCGAGAGGGGCGATCACCACCTTATATTGGTCTTCGTGTATATCCCTGGCGGGCAGACGCATAAATAGGCGGGCATTGAAAAAGCGCTCTGTCTTGCTCCGGGCTCCATAGATTTCTGTCCGGATGCCGGGCCGGGACTCTGCCACAACAGATGCCAGAAAGTATTTGGATCTCAGGGCAACCCACCGGGCATCCCCGTCTGTTCTGATGTTTTGTTCCTTTTCCTTTAACTGAAGATGGGTGAGCTCTTCTCCCACTTTGCTGTAGACGTATGAATAGTTTAAATCATCATCCACACTTTTCTCGGTAATGGCAAAACCATCATACCAGTTTAGGGTATATATCATATTGGGGGCAAGACCGGCATAATTCTTTAATACAAGATCAAGGTCAAAAGCATATCCTTCAGGAGAAAATGTAAACGTGCGGGTAATTTCCTGATTTTCTTCCGTTTTCAGGGTAAAAGAAAGGGTCCGCGGGCTGTTGATATAAAGGGTGTCCAGGTTCGAATGCTGTTCAAAGACCTTTGATTGAAAGGGAATCTCATTAAACGACAGGGTTTCAGTATCTGAGATGGGAAATTCCATTCCCAGATTTCCGGCGGCGCCGGGTTTTAACAGGTGAACCCGATTGCCCCGGAAGGTCTTGTATTCTTTAAAACGAAACTGGGTGACAGTTCCGCCTCCCCGGTTTGAAAGGGTTAAAAAATAGGTATCTGTGGATATAACCAGCTCTTTTTCCTCGGCGCTCATTTCATCGGGAACATGATGAACCGGAACATCCTCAGGTTTTGAAATGCTTTGGGTTGGTGGAAATTCAGTTTCGGTAACTTCTGCCGGACCCTGAACCTTTTCCCGCTGATAACCCTCGGAGACCGGTTCTCGTTCTCCAACAAATTGTTTTTGATAAAAGGGCATGAAAATCATAATTAAAGCAATGAGAATAAATGCGATAACCGTATTTCTATCAAACACTGTTTTTCTCCTTTTCCGGTACCGGATCATATCCCCCGGGGTGAAAGGGATGACATTTAAAAATTCTGAACAAGGCCATTTTACCCCCCTTAATAAATCCATGCCGCTCTATGGCCGTATACGCATAGGATGAGCAGGTGGGAGAAAAGCGACAGGAAGGTGCAAAATAAGGGGAGATAAAATGTTGGTAAAAACGAATACTTTTCAGTATCAGATATTTCATTTGATCTGAACAACCATTTTTTTCAGATACTTTTCAATCTGTGGAGTTGCCCCCTTTTCAGGAACTGTCGAGGCAATGAAACCATAATCGAAACCCACGGGTATGGAATCCTGGTTTAAGCGGACGGCTTCTTTCAATACACGGCGGGATCTGTTTCGCCGGACGGCCCCCCGGATTGTTTTCCGGGTTGCGAAAAGATAGCGGTTTTCCCCCGCATTGGGGGAATAAACCATGTGAAAAAAGGGACAGCTTTTCCATCGACCCTTTTCAAAAAGCTCCTGTATGGCCGCACGGTCTCTTAAAATGGCTTTTTTTTTCAGGGAATGGCTCACGAAGAGACCGACAGACGCTTCCGCCCCTTGGCCCGGCGCCGCGAAAGGACAGTCCTTCCACCTCGTGTTTCCATGCGTGAGCGAAAGCCATGTTTATTTTTGCGCCGCCTGTTGCTGGGTTGAAATGTTCTTTTCAAGGGAAATCTCCTTTATTTTCCATTTTTTTGATTTACAGCCTGGTAATATCCAAAAAATGTCCGTCATTATCAAATATTTATGATTAAAAATAGCAAGCGCGATTTATAATGATTTTACAATTTTCTTAAAAAGTGTCTTGACATTGCCACCTCAATTTGCAAACTTCACTTCGCGCAGATTGGAATGAATGTGGACAACATGTGGATATCTGAAGCACGCTTGAACTCCATCTTATAGGCGCGTGAGGAGATTAAATTCAGAACAGGTTGATTATAAGGATGTTATGGAATTTTCACCCGTCTTCTTCTTCTGTAAAAAGGGTGTGGATAACTTAAATACGATGCACATATTATACA